>NZ_WSEM01000006.1:0-311271 GCF_009757995.1 Paenibacillus anseongensis | reverse complement strand
TTATTTAATAGTACCTCATTTCCCTAGGTACTCTCCAATTCAATTAGGGGGCTTAACAGGGAGGGGAACTGGAAGGTCTTATCTGTCCATAAATGCCTACATGTGAGCTAAAGTTGCAGAGATAGAGGATCGTAGTTCCACTAAACTTCTGGATGGGTCGAATTCAGGAGAAATAACGGCCTGTAGTTCCCAACGTATGGTTTCACATGGAAACGACGAAGTCGTTTATCTTTATGGGGCAAGTCGAACGCAACTTCATAGTATGACCAATATCCGAACGATTATACAGGAGCACTTATTATTGTTCGTTTTTCATTGACTTTGCGTAGGGGGACTGCTACACTAAAGACGGTGAAAAAAACCTTGTTCGTCTGCCTGCATGATCAGATCTAAGCAGGGCAGCTTCGAGTTAAGGTCGTTTTTCATGCCGAAAGGTAGGTGCCCTTCCTGCAGATTACTGCCGAGGAGACCTGGTTCCTTCGGTGAGTAGTGGACGCTGAACACTTTAGTGCTTTAATGAAGTCCATGTTTTTCAGTGATACGAAAGCCATAACGGCTCATTATGGGTGACTCGTCACCGTACGGAGGTAAGTGCATATGTCAACGGTTGTTGTTGTCGGAACGCAATGGGGAGATGAAGGAAAAGGGAAAATCACGGATTTCTTAGCGGAATCTGCTGAGGTTGTAGCTCGTTACCAAGGTGGTAACAACGCAGGCCATACGATTATTATCAGCGGGAAGAAGTATAAGCTGACGATGATTCCTTCCGGTATTTTTTACCAAGACAAAGCATGTGTTATCGGGAACGGTATGGTTATTAATCCCGCAGCACTCATTGAAGAAATTAATTACATTCATGATAATGGTTTTTCGACAAAAAATTTAAACATCAGTGACCGCGCGCATGTGATCATGCCGTACCATCTGGTGCTTGACGGTCTGGAAGAAGATCGTAAAGGCGATAGCAAAATTGGCACGACCCGCAAAGGGATCGGACCTTGTTATATGGATAAAGCAGCACGCAACGGGATTCGTATTGCGGATCTAATGGATGCGGAAGAGTTTGAATTGAAACTAAGACGCATTATTGCAGAGAAAAACGTATTGATCGAGCAAGTATACGGTTCCACAGGACTAGATGTAGAGCCGATTCTTAAGCAGTATCTTGAGTACGCAGAAATCATTCGTCCTTATGTAACGGACACTTCTGTCGTTCTGAATGAGTACATCGATCAAGGACGCAGAGTTCTGTTCGAAGGCGCACAAGGCGTTATGTTGGATATTGACCAAGGCACATACCCATACGTAACTTCCTCCAACCCAACGGCTGGTGGCGTATGTATCGGATCCGGTGTAGGTCCAACGAAGATCCACAACATCATCGGCGTAGCAAAAGCGTACACAACTCGTGTCGGCGACGGTCCGTTCCCGACGGAACTCGACAACGAAATTGGCGCTTGGATCCGTGAAAAAGGCTTCGAATACGGCACAGTAACAGGCCGTCCGCGCCGTGTTGGCTGGTTCGACAGCGTTGTTGTCCGTCACGCAAGACGCGTTAGCGGCATCACAGGCCTGTCTTTGAACTCCATCGACGTTCTGACAGGGCTTGAAACGGTTAAAATTTGCACAGGCTACATGTACCGCGGTGAGCTTATCGAGCACTACCCGGCTAGCTTGAAAGCCATCTCAGAGTGTGAAGCTGTCTACGAAGAGCTTCCGGGCTGGACAGAAGATGTATCTGGTGCGCGTACACTGAGTGACCTGCCTGAGAATGCAAGACATTACGTTGAGCGTGTTTCTCAGCTGACAGGCATTCCAATCGCGATTTTCTCCGTAGGCCGTAACCGTGAGCAAACGAATTTGGTTCGTCCAATCTACGCATAATTCAATCGAGATAAATACAAAATCCTCTAGGCGCATCAGCAGCTTAGAGGATTTCTTTTTTGCCTAATGGGATTTAATGGGCACGATTTCGTCAATACTGGGAAGGAGGGAACAGATTTAAGCGGCAGGAGTGATAGAGAGAATGAAAGTATTAACGTGGCTGGGCAAAATCGTCATAAGTAGTGTACTTATTACAACAATCACAATGTTTACGACATGGTATGTCGTTAACATGTATGTAGAGGATATATTTCGACAATATCAGATACCGGCTTTGGGTAAAAAGATTCAATTTAGTGATTTTACGGCAAGATTAGCGGAAGACTTGAATATAGTTATGCGTAGAGACGGGGGGAAGCAAGCTACCCCGGTGGAAACACCGCCGGCAGCTACGCCTAGTCCTAGTCCCAGCCCGTCTGGAAGCGTACCTGGTTCCAATTCGAGTGATCCCTTACATTCGGACGCAGGAACATCTGGTGAAGCAGCTTCCCAAGGAGTGAAGGATGATGATGCCGTAGCCGTCATGGGGCGAGTAAGTGATGCAAACGAGCAGAAGAAGGAACTTGTCATGTCGACCGAGGATTTCGCTAAGAAGAAAGAAGCGTTATCCAGTGATGATAAGATGAAAATATTTTCTCTTGTTGTTGCTAAGCTGCCGCAAAATGAGGTGCAGCATCTGTCCGCTTTGCTTGAGGACGGAATTACAACGGATGAGCTTAAGCAGGTCAATGACACGCTCAAAAAATATTTGAACGAGACGGAACTTCAACAGTTAACAGCTATCCTGAATAAATACTAGCTTTCCTTATTCGAGATCTTGGATTAGCCCTAATGGAGCTGTCCGCCGAATTTCATAATCGTGTCCTCCGCTTGACGGTAGCGCGATTTCTCTACACAAACGATGAGCGCGTAAGAGGGTTCAGCTGCCGAAAAGCTATCAACCGATTGCATTAAACCGCCGGCATAGTCGTCCGTATGTGGCTCACCGCCATAATTAAACTTGATATCCAGCACACCTTGAGATCTAAGGACTTCAGCTGTTTTCTCCATTGTAGACCGATCTGTGAACGTAGCTTCCAAATTAATTTCCATGCATAAGCTCCCCTTTCAAATTTTCACTCAAATTCGTCATTTCTCGTAATTGGGTGTAAATCTATTGGATTTATGTACAAAAAAATGAAACTTTAACGGCTTCTTTTGGCGGTGGACACGAATCTATCACATGGAGATCGAGTATTTTGTTGAAATAAGCAGAGAAAGTGTGTTAAATTTAACAAAAGGTAGATATCTTCACGGATATTATGTCTAATTAAGGTTTATTTATGTATTTTGGAGTAATTAATCATTAGGATGTATTTGAATAATTACTTCATGGATGCAAAACCGTTCAAAGGGAGAAGATCATGACAGGTTTCAGGGGTATGCGCTTTGTTCAGGATCTCATCAAGAGATTCACGCCGAAGCGAGAAAGCTTGACCGGAAATGAATCAATATCAGACAAGCAGCTGGAAGAAGTATCGACAACTACGACGCTAACGGTAATCAAACGACATAAATGGTCTCTAGTTCTGGGAGTTGGTGCGGTAGCGCTAACAGGGGCTATTACGTTTGCAGGTCATCAGTATGTGCAAGCGAATATGGTAAATGTATATCACGTTATGCTCAACGGCAAAGAAGTCGGTGTCGTGAGTGATAATAAATTGATTGATGAATATAAGCAACAAAGACCAGAAGAAGTGCAAAAGAATTTCCCAGATGTTCATGTCGTTCTTAAGACAAACGGTGTCACCTACACGCCTGAAAAGGCTTACAATCCGGTTACGGAAGATTCAGCTGTAATCGCCACGCTTAATAAGGCATTAGTGCCCCAACCGGTCGGGGTCGAATTGAAGGTAGATGGAAATACCATCGCAATTGTGAAGGATCAGCAGACAGCTGATCAGATCTTGGAACAAGTCAGTGCGCCTTTTACACCAAAAGCCAAGGAAACAGCTAAGGTCTCTGCCCTATCAGCAAGCCAGGGCGAGGATATTTCCACTGCGCCGTCAGAGCTGGAGAAAGTGGAATTTGTTCAAAAAGTCGATACAGTCGAAGTGCCGATTGAGCCGGAAGATTTGGCTAAACCGGAAGATGTTGTGAAGAAGTTGACGACTGGCGATGTGACGCCTGCGAAATATACGGTAGTTGAGGGAGACTGCGTCTCCTGCATCGCGAAGAAATTAGGCGTTACGAAGCAATTCATCTATGATAAAAATCCTGGCCTTCAGGATGACAAGCTGAAGATTGGCAATCAGCTGGAAGTTACGGTGCTTAAGCCTAAGCTGTCCGTCAAAACGACAGAAAAGATTGTGAAGAATCAAGAGATTCAATACGATACGGAATATGTAAAAGATGATTCGCAGCGCGTAGGCGTCGTTCAACCGATTTCACCCGGCAAAAACGGGTTGAAGAAGGTGACGATCCAAGTGACGAAGGTCGATGGGTTAATGACCAACGAGCAGCTCGTGGACGAAGAAATTATTGATCAACCTGTCACGGCGAAGGTGAAAAAAGGGACCAAGGTCGTGAAAGGCGAAGGCACAGGAAAATTCGCATGGCCTGTTATTTCCCCGAGTATCTCCAGTACGTTCGGCGTGCGTTGGGGCAAGCTTCACAAGGGAATCGATATTACGGGTAATAAAAACATCATGGCAGCCGACAATGGGAAAGTAACCGAAACAGGATATAAATCAGATTACGGCAATTATGTGATTATTAATCATTTGAATGGTTACGAGACGCTGTATGGCCACATGAGCAAAATTATTGCTACCGAGGGTTCTATCGTTGAGAAAGGCGATGCCATCGGTATTATGGGAAGCACAGGCGATTCCACAGGCGTTCACTTGCATTTTGAAGTGCACAAAAGCGGCAGCTTGGAGAATCCATTGAAGTATTTAAATCGTTAATTTACATAGAGGCAAGGTCAAACCGGACAACTCGGGGGCCTTGTCTCTTTTTAGTTGAATATATGATAAAATAAAGGGTAGTATGCAAGGAATAGGACGACTTCGCAGTTTATCCTGGAGTAGGCGGTGGTAGGTTTGTTTGGGAAAATTCTCGTGGTGGATGACGAACAACCGATTGCAGATATTTTGAAATTTAATTTGGAAAAAGAGGGCTATCAGGTGGTCTGCGCCTATGATGGCGGAAGCGCTGTAGAGCTTGCGTTCTCCGAGCAGCCCGATCTTATATTGCTGGATCTCATGCTTCCCGTGAAGGATGGGATGGATGTGTGCCGAGAGGTGCGCTCGAAGCTGAACACACCGATTATTATGTTAACAGCCAAAGATACCGAGTTGGATAAAGTTCTTGGTCTGGAGATGGGCGCGGACGACTATGTCACCAAGCCATTCGGCACAAGAGAGCTGCTGGCCCGAGTCAAGGCGCATTTACGCCGCCAGACGAAAGTGCAGTCAGCTCCGACGGAGTCGGATACGCAGCGTAACGGGATGCGAATTCACGCTTTATTCATCGATAACGACATGTACATGGTGTATAAAGATGGGGTTCCGCTCGATTTGACGCATCGCGAATTCGAGTTGATTCAATATTTGGCCAAAAACTCGGGCAAAGTGATGACGCGCGAGCACCTGCTGCAAGCGGTGTGGGGGTTTGAGTATTTCGGCGACGTGCGCACCGTCGATGTGACGATACGCCGGCTGCGCGAGAAGCTGGAGACGGACCCAAGCCGTCCGGAGTACATCATGACGCGCAGGGGGCTTGGCTATTTAATGCGCAGCCCTAAAGCCGGAGGCTTCTGAGCATGAAGGGCATCCGCTTCTTTCAATCGATCCAAGCGAAGCTGATTATTGTGTATGTCCTGCTTATTTTGATTGCGATGCAGCTGATCGGGGTGTATTTCTACAAAACGGTGGAGACGTATTTCAAGAACGACTTCTTGGTCTCGCGCAATAGCCAGGTTACGCTGCTGGCGGGTTTCGTGGGGTCTTACCTCACAGGAGATCAGGACAGCAAGAACGCTGCCGAAGGCAAGAAAACGTACGCGGATTTGAACGAGTTCGTTAGCAATTTATTTTCGATTAATAATGCTGAAATTCAAATTATAGATGCCAACGGGAACGTCATTAGCACGTCGGTCCCCAATCATTTAAAGCAAAAAAATACGCAGCCAGAAGTCATTCGAGCGCTGCAAGGGATCAAGGACAACCAGCGGATCTTTACTGATGAAGATGGTTATCGGAAGGTCATTATCGCTAAGCCTGTGGGCAGCGGTGCGCGAGTTTTGGGCGCTGTCTATCTGATTGCGTCCATGGAGGATGTCTATAAGACGATCCGGTCGATTAACCGTATCCTGATCTCGGGTACACTGATTGCGTTAGGATTAACGGCTATTCTTGGTGTTATCCTCACCAGTACGATTACGAATCCGATCAAAGAGATTACGAAACAGGCGACAGCGGTTGCGGAGGGGAATTTTGATCAACAGGTCATTATTCAAGGTACCGACGAGATCGGCCAGCTGGGTCATACGTTTAATTTCATGATGAATCGGCTCAGGGAAGCCCTGTCCCTCAATGAAGAGGAGAAGGAGAAGCTGGCCTCCATCTTGACGAATATGAACGACGGGGTCATTGCAACGGATGATAAAGGCCATGTCATCGTTCTGAACCGCAGGGCGAAGCAAATTCTGCAGGCGGAAGAAGACACGACAATCGGGCTCGATATCTCCAAGGTGCTCGGGATTCCGGACGAGACGATTCAGGGGCTGCTTCAGGGCGAGGTGCGCACGACGCTTCTCAATATTGAACTGCCGGATGATGATGAGCAGCTGTCCGTAAGGATTACGTTCACACCGATTCATCGCCGGGGAGAAGGCCAGAGCGGGATTATTGCGGTGCTGCAGGATGTGACGGATCAGGAGAAGCTGGAGCAAGCCAGACGCGAGTTCGTCGCGAACGTGTCGCATGAGCTGCGCACGCCGCTGACGACGATCAAGAGCTATCTGGAAGCGCTGGATGACGGCGCCATCGAGGAACCACAGCTGGCCTCTCGCTTTATCAGCGTGACACGCAGTGAGACAGAGCGGATGATCCGCTTGGTGACGGATCTTTTACACTTATCGAGGCTGGATTCCAAGCAATCGATGATGAGCAAGTCCACAACACTTGTGAGCGAAATGCTGGAGGAAGTGGCTGATCGGTTCTCTTTTCAGCTGCAGCAGCGCAAGATTGAGATTGTGATTCGGGTCGAGAAAGGCGTAACCGGCCTGCTGCTTGACCGTGACAAAATAGATCAGGTTCTCGATAACCTGGTGTCCAATGCCATTAAGTATACGGGCGATGAAGGCGCAATCCGGCTGGAGGCTCGGAAGATCGAGAAGGATATGCTGGAGATTTCCGTTCAGGATAATGGGATTGGGATTCCGAAAAAGGATTTGACCCGTATCTTTGACCGCTTCTATCGTGTTGACAAAGCGCGCTCACGGAATATGGGCGGTACAGGACTTGGGTTGTCCATTGCCCGGGAAATAGTCAAAGCGCATGGCGGTACGATTAGTTTAGAATCCGAGTTGGGACAAGGGACCCGTGTTGTATTTACGCTGCCGATTCAGCAAGAGGAGGAGGATGAGCTATGATTGAGAGTTTAAAATCTATCGCGCTTGTCATCCTGATTGGTACCTCGCTGTATCAAAGTTTTTTGCTGGCGTCGTACAGCCCGCCTAAGATTGAGCCCATTCAACAAAGCAACTATGTGCAGACAGAGACACTTGGGAAGCAGGCAGAGCTGCAGGATATGCTTTTTCCTGATCAAATTATTGTTCATTTGGGCAATCAACAACATTCCGTGCTGTATCCCACGAATTATTACTATACAAGATTGCTTGATAACATTAAGCAGCGTAGCTTTAAGGGCTTCCGCAAGACATCAATGTATTTGGTGAATGTGAACTGGGAAGATGTTCGCAATAAACAGCAAGGTGTCGAGATCCGGTTCCGGGACGGCATCCCGTTCACCATTTTACAGCAGGTGCTGCGGATTGAAGGCGAGCTGCCGGCGGATAACGATAAAGTGACGCGGATATGGATTTACTCGAAAGGCAATAACGAAGATGTTCGCGCTTTCTTCTTTACGGATTCACCAGGCGTAGGCTATGAGGTGATCGGGGCCGATTTTACAAGTAAAGACGTGGAGAATTTTGCGGCCTTCGGTGATGTTACGAATCTGTATAAGACGACGAACAGCGGAGATTACTATCTTCCGGTCAAGCCGCTCAGGCTGCCGAGTTATACCTTCAATTACACCCTGCTTACAGCGGATCAATTGAAGCAAAGCCTGTTCGTAGATCCGGGCATCACCCGCTATCTCAAGGAGCGCGATGGTTCGGAAATCTACACGGACAGCAAACGCGGTTTTCAGCTTAATCGCGACCTGCGGTGGGTGACCTACTCGGACCCTGTCGCTCCTGTGGAGAGCAAAAGTGAAGTGCTTGAGAACTTGCTTGCGGGTATTAAATTCATCAACCAACATATTGGTTGGGACGGTAAATATATGGTGGCTCGGACGCCACAGAAGCAGCTTTTTGACAATCAGGCCTTCACGTTCCGTCAGTATTATGAATCCTTGCCGATTGTGACCTCACAACCTGAGGGCTATGGTTCTCTGAAAATGCAGGTACAGAAGGGAATCATCTCTGGATTCGAACGGTCCATGATTATTCCGGATCTGAAGACAGCTCAGCGGAAAGATGGGGAAATATTATCCGGTGACGCGTTAGAAGAACGGTTGCAGTATTATCAGCGGCGGTCCAGTATCGTCTCTATTTTTCCGGCGTATCATCCGGTTGTTTCGGAAAAGACCCTCACGTTGGTTCCTGCATGGGCGTTGGAGCTGCGAGATGGCACGTATGATTTCATCGAATAAGGTTGATTAACACTATTTTTATGGAAAGGTTGGTGAGACCATGAATTGGAGCAGGGCCAAAACGATCCTGATTTGCTCCTTTTTGCTGCTCAATATGATTCTTGGCTTCCAGCTGTGGTCCACCAATCGCTCCAACCAGACGGAAATCTCGCTAGACACGTCAGGGACGATCGAGGAGCTGAATCGCGCACTCCACAGTAAAAATATTCGATTAGCCGATGAATTGCCGACGGATGTTACGAAGCTGAAGGTGATTACGGTGAAATATGACGATAGTATAAAGCCTGGGGACAAGAAAATGCTGAAAACGCCGTTAAGCATGAGCGCGCTGCTCGGCAAAGGGGCAAGCAAAGAAGTTCAGGCTCAGTCGGAAATTCCGAATTTTAACCTGTATCAGCTGGATTCGGCGGTAAGAACGAATGGTACTTATGTATTTAATCAGCTGTATGGCAAGCTTCCGCTTTTTGATGTGACGGTAGAGCTGAATGAGGAAAATGGAGAAATTACCAGTTACCGTCAAGCCTACGTTGAAGTAGAATCAGGAGTAGAACAAACGGAGCAAAAGCTGATTCCCGCTCAGTTAGCGGTGCGCAGCCTTGTAGACAACTATTTAAGCGAAGGTTCGGTTATCACAGAGGTCAGACTGGGGTATCATGGACAACCTTACAATTCCCAGACACAGCCGATGTTCCCGCATTGGCGGATTACAATCGATAATCACGATATTTATTATCTGCAAGCATTCAACGGCGCGGTGGAGTCTCCGCAAAAAGGGTCGGATCCCATTCCATTTGGAACACCGGAAGGCAGCAAACCGGGAAATACAAATAACAACGATGATAAGAACAAGCCGGATAAGAAGTAGAGTAGAGTGGTAGCGTAGCGTTTTACATAAATAACTAAAACATGTGTACATGAATGCATAGAGGAGCAGGGTAGGATGGGTATGAGGTTTACAGTGCTGTCGAGCGGTTCGACGGGGAATGCGACGGTCGTCGACAATGGGGAGACCAAGGTGCTTATCGATGTGGGCTTCAGCGCGAAGAAGATGGAGGCGTTGATGAAGGAACGCGAGCTTGCCGCGAATACCATTGACGCCATTGTGATCACGCATGAGCATTCGGATCATATCAAGGGTCTAGGCGCGCTGGCGCGTAAGTATGATTTGCCCATTTATGCGAATGAGAAGACATGGGTGGAATTGGACCGCCAAATCGGTGTGATTGCGGAAGAGAATAAGCGGGTTATGGAAACCGGCAGCATCGAAGAATTCGGTACGCTGCGTGTGGAATCGTTCGGGATTTCGCATGATGCGGCGGAACCGGTGGGTTATTGCTTTTATGATGGGGAGCAAAAAGTAAGTGTCGTCACGGATCTCGGTTATATGAGCGAGAAAGTGAAAGAGAAGATTGTAAATTCAGATGCTCTGGTGCTAGAGACGAATCATGACGTAGACATGCTGCGCGTAGGGCACTATCCTTGGAGCATTAAGCGCCGCATTCTCGGGGATAAGGGGCATTTATCCAACGAAGCCGCGGGAGAAGCGCTTTGTGACGTGATGACGAATAAGACGAAGTCCGTCTATATGGCCCATTTAAGCCGTGACCATAATTTAATGGATTTGGCCAGGCTAACGGTGAATAACATAGTACAAGAGCGAGCCCCGGAGTCTAAGCAGTTACGATTAATGGATACGTATTTTGACCGTTCTACGAAATGGGATGTATTGGATTCGGAGTAAGCGCGGCGTCGATTTCTTTGGATTTGAGCTGTATTTCCTGCGGCGTGATCAGGCCTTTATCAATCAGTGTTTGAATGAGAGATGAAAGTACGAGGGATTGGTGGTAGAGGCTGTCCTTGAGATCTGCGAGCTTCCCGATCATATTGATTTCGTCCATATGGGATGGAATTCGATTCATAATGTGCATTCTCCTTTGGTTTTCTAATTTAAAGTTACGGTTAACTCTAGTAATTCCTTGAGAGATTTGGTTTACTATTATTGTAGGCAAGAACGGAACGAAACATTCCTATTTTTTGCAAATAAGATTCTGAGGCAAGAGCGGCATGACCCGCCCCCTGTCAGCAAGGAGGGACACCCTGTGAGTTTGTTTGATGATGATTTTTATTCGACCAAAAGAACCAAGCAGCGAGAGCCTGTGTGGCGTCCTAAACGGTCGGGAGGATTTACAGGCTTTACGGAACGCAGACGAAATGTGGCCCTTATCGCAGGTGTAGGCGGGGCTTTATCGATGCTTTTGCTAGTTGGCTTAGTTAGCGGTTTGGGTCATAAGGATTCGCAAACCGATGCGATAGCGATACCGGCTGCAGTTGCGAATGCAGAAACGCGTCCGATGAACATCAACGACTCTGTCGTGGCGGCAACGGAGAAGATTAAGCCGGCTGTAGTCAGCGTGATCTCCTCCAAGAAGGATGATAAGGGCCAAGAGAGTGGGATCGGGATTGGATCGGGTGTCATTTTTTCTCGGAATGGGGATAAGGTGCGCATCGTAACCAATAGCCATGTTGTCGAAAATGGGAACCAGTTTGAAATCGTCAATTTTCAAGGTGAACATCGAAAGGCTACGCTGGTCGGCCGTGACCGGATCACGGATTTAGCCGTTTTGGAAGCCGATGGCAAAGATATTAAGGTCCTTGCGGAATTTGGCGATTCCGAGACGCTTCGCGCAGGGGAAATGGCGATTGCTGTCGGTAATCCGCTAGGACTTGGCTTCTCGCCCACGGTCACACAGGGCATCATCTCGTCGCCGAAGCGAACGATACCGGTTGCTTTGTCCCGCGAGGGTACGGATTATGACTGGGAGATGGATGTCATCCAGACGGATGCGGCAATCAACCAAGGAAACAGCGGCGGACCGCTGGTCAATATCGACGGTAAAGTGATTGGGATTAACTCGATGAAAATTGCGGACACCGGCGTTGAGGGATTAGGTTTCGCGATTCCTATTAATAGTGCTAAGCCGATCATCGATAATCTAATCACCGATCACAAGGTCAAAAGACCGCTGATGGGTGTCTCGACGCAGGAATTGCAAGCTTTTAAAGGGACGGATGTATTAAAGCTGCCTGCAGATGTGAAAACTGGAGTTATCGTCTTCGAAGTATCTGGCCCTTCCAAAGAGGCAGGTCTGAAACCGCAGGATGTTATCGTGCTGTTGGACGACCGGAAGATTGATAGTACGATCACGCTGCGTAAATATTTATACAATGAGAAACATATTGGTGATAAAGTGAACGTCACTTTCTATCGCGGCGGCAAGAAGATGAATGCGGTCGTAACGTTAGTGGAAGCAACGGATAAATAAGATATAGAAACAATGCGGATGAGAGGTAGTTGCATGCACGTAGTTTGTAAGGATCATGTGGAAATCGCGATTGATGAGTTTGTCGATGAATACGAGGAAGCGCCGGACGTTGTGGATTTGTTGAAAACCCACTTCGCGAACTGGGAGCCTCCTTCCCATTGTGAGCATTGCCAGGAGTTGGCGCGATTTCTAGTTGTATGAGGAAGGCTTAGGCCTTCCTTTTTGTTTTTGAATAGATTAAAAGAGGGAGTATTCGTTTATGCAGATACAGATTTTAACGGTTGGGAAGTTGAAGGAGCGCTATCTTGTGGATGGGATTGCGGAGTACGTCAAGCGCCTTGGGCCTTATGCCAAGGTGCAGATGATTGAGGTGCCGGATGAGAAGGCACCGGAGAACATGAGCGCCGCTGAGGAGCAGCAGGTGCGCGATCGTGAGGGCGCGCGTCTGTTGACTGCGCTGCGTCCGGATGTGTACGTCGTGGCGCTGGCCATCGACGGCGAGATGTGGTCGAGCGAGCAGCTGGCGGCCTCGCTCGATAAGTTGGCCACCTATGGGCGGAGCCAGGTGGCCTTCGTGATCGGCGGCTCGCTGGGGCTCTCTAGCGAGCTGCTGCGCCGTGCGGATATGCGGCTGAGCTTTGGCCGCATGACGCTGCCGCACCAGTTGATGCGGCTGGTGCTGGTGGAGCAGATTTATCGCGCTATGCGGATAAATCGGGGGGAACCTTATCATAAGTGAGGAGATTTTTTTGCATTAACCGCTAGCTGGGCGCGGAAGTCGCCCCAGAGGGGGGGGTTGGGGTTTGGAGTTAGAGAATTGATTATCCGATTTGAGATATTATTTAAGCATTCTGTACTTGCGTTAGATTCAGGGGTTTGCTTATGAGATGATTCATAAATCGGAATGACATGAAGAGCAATTTTTATGGAACACATTACTTTATTCCATGTACACTAGGTCTGAACGTAGGGAACAGAAACCGTGCTTCAGCTCCACCAGAAAAGACGATATTTCTCATTAAGCATCAGTAATCAACCCACCCGTCTGAGCCTATGGACGTTCCCTTCAAAAGGGAAGCCCCTTCCACCGCTAGTGCGGCAGAAGGGGCTACTTTTAAAAAATGTTGTTCCGTTATTGCGTCGAAGATCATTTCTATTTTATCGATCTTCTTATCCTTCGAAATTGTGATCTTGCTAATGGTGAGAAACAGTAGGATTTTCGTCCCAGTTGATTTTTCGGTATGTTATGTGAGTACCTTTACTTATTCCAATCATCCTTATTCCCATTAAGCAAGGAAGCAGTGGTACTGCGAAATAAGTATTGATACTTACCTTCCGTTTGAGGATTCATGATAACCCTCACTTTCCAGATTCCCTCCAGAGGCTCACTCGTATATTCATTCATGTAAGTTTTTTCGCTAGTTGCAATATCATGAAATACACGTTCCCCTCTGGGATTCCAAATTTCAATCTCCAAATTTCCGGATTGTAGTTCGATCAGAAATTTGGTTGTTAAATTAAAGAAAAAAGCCCGATCTACCGAGATTTTTTCCTCTATTACTTTGAATTTTTCGCTATAGTCAGCCTTGATAAATGTTCGTCCTCCCTGACTTTCCACAACACTGCCTTCTAAACTCTGAGATACATATACACCCAACAAAATAAAAATCACTATGCCTACTAGTAGTAATTGTAAGCAATACTCCATATCCTGTTAGTGTAATAATTCCATAACACCCCCAGAACAGTACTAAGCATAATTAGGATGGACACCTCAGATAGGATGGAACTACCTATACTAATGATAGATTCACCATAAACTTTCCTTACCCCGAATTCATAAAACCTGGCACGAATGGAGGAGAGATTAGAAGTTATAATTCCAATGGACGTTGTCAATAGAAAAAATAATCCTGTGTACATATTTAATTTGATAAGTTCAATATTACTAGACTTATAGGCTTCTAATTCTTCCTGAACAGTGCTTACAACAGGAGTAGCCAGATCCAGTTTGGCAGCTGCTTCTTTAATTCTATCTTTAATAACGGAAATGTCTCCGGATTCTTTCAATTGAAAAAATGTGCTGCTTTGCAATGATGTAATAATAAATGGGGAAGACGTCTTTTGGTACTCAAGAAACGGAGTAACAATCGCAGCATCCAAGTCCTTGGTTCCCTCTGATATGTAATCATTTTTATCGAGCCACTTACTCCCTTTGGCCATTACGCCGACAACACGATATTGCAATTTTTCACCGAACCAAGCTATGGAGAACGTATCCCCAATCCTAAGAACATCTTTGTAATGATAGCCAACCCATACTGGGATTGTTTCCGTGGATGCAAGTGTAAAATCCGTTGTTGAAAAGGTGTTTCCCGAATCCAATTCAATTTTCGTACTATGGAACATGGACTCATCTAAATAAACCATATAGGAAAGCTTTTCTTCGCCTCTCAGCCATGTGTTTTTATACAACTCTCGATTTTTCGCTTCATATATTTCGCTATTTTTCAAATCTAGCAAAAAAAATTGAGCAGTAGAAAAAGAACCGTGACTGTTCACGTTATCCAATTGATCAATCTCTTTTTTGAGTTTACTGTAACGCTCCGAAAACCATTGTTCACTTGTTGCCCCCGGTACGGTTACTGTGAAGGTTCGATTCAAATTTAAGGTAGAATACTTCTGTATCGTAGTGCCTGCTAGTTCGGGCATGGCAATCTGGATCAATCCATTGCATATCAAATAAAACGATACAATTAACTGGACCGAAATAAATAGAGTAGCCCATTTTCTATCCCACAAAGATTTCAATGCCATTATTACATTTCGCACTACCATCAGACCTTTCTCATTAACTCAACAGGTTGAATATTTCTGGATGCAGCAATCGGAAGGATCACGACCAATAATGTTGTGACAAAAACAAGTACAGAATGATTAATAAGGTCTGCCATTGTAATACGATAGGGATATCCAATCCATTCTCCGATGAACCCGCTTATGCCTAGCTGCACAAGAATAATCAAGAAGGCAGACAGCATATAGACCACTAGTAACTCACTATAAAATGAAAAAGCGATCGTCATGTTCTGAATACCAAAAGCTTTTTTTACTGCTATTTCTCCTCTTCTTTCCTTGACCCAATAAATCGTGATGTTGATAGAATTAATAAGAGCCAGCACATAGACAATCACAATAAAAGTAAATTGATCTCCCAGATGTCCTAAATAGGAGAAATTGGATGTCACTCCCTTTAATGAGGAAAAATCAGGTTGACTTATTTTAAATACTTCAGAAGAATATCCTTTTATGATGTCGTAATCCTTAAGCAGCTGTGCTGGGTCTCCATAAAGTACAACAGAAACATTCTTTTGCGCCAGCAGCTTTGTTTCCATTCGTTGCGTCAAGCTTGTGACAGGTATTACAATTCTATGTTCAAGGTACGGCGATTTGCCCTTTTCGGTTCCTATAATGCCTGTTACCTCAAAGTTTTCATTGTCTAGTTTTATATAACGTTTACCATCCCTGTTAGTTAGATAGGGTATATATGCTTGGCCAACCATACAAACCTTATTTCCCAGCTCCAATGATTTCTTCTGGATGGCATTGCCCTCTACTAGGGGCAGTTTATTAAATGTATTCGAGTTCCAATATTCAATCATGGGGGATATCAACCCTTTTTCCGTTTCCACTGTCATGTTCTGAATCCAGAGATTACTCGATGAACTCATGTGACGAAATGTGTCAGTGATTGCCTTAATCTCGAATTTGTCTTGAAATTCCAACGAGAATGAAATCTTATTATTGATTTGAAACTGGTTTAAGTAGTTTTCTATCTCTACCGTCTTGTTGATATTGTGTAACGTTGTTGTTATGATGCCAATTGACAAAGTACTGCTTAGGATAAGTATGAAAAAAGTAAATGGATAAGCTCTAACCTGATGATACAGTCGATTAAATACGTTCACGGTTCCTCCTATTAGTATTACTAGTTATAAAGACAACTAATACGGAATAAAGCACCACAATAATGTACTATCGGTTACGTTAGTCATTACTGTGGTGCTGATTGTTATGTCACGTCACCGTACATTTTAGTGATCTGTAAGTTCCTTCATGTGACGCTCTGTAGCCAAAGCGTAACGATCAAGAATCTTGTGAACACTTTTAAAAGCCCAAACACCACCTTTTGAACGATATACATTGGCAGAGTTCCCGTAATCCGTACCAAGGGAAGTATATGAAGATGCGATATTATCTGCAGATTGCAAATCTACAGCAACAACAAGATATGGCTCTGATGTTGCGCCGATCCATTCAGTCTTGGCTGTTGCCTCATCATTGGAGAATGTCTTGAATGTTGCATTTAAATATCCATTTGCTGACGCATTTAAATAGGAAAGATTCGTATTTTGCGTTGCAGCATATGCAGTTGATGCTAAACTAACTGTCGCTACAATGGCTAAAATAGGTAAAGATTTTTTCAAATTGAACATACCGAATTCCTCCTAGAATAATTTAATTGGATTGATAATGAATAGAAACTTAAAACTAGTAATAAGTACTTTACTTTCTTGCTAATCTTGATTTATTTGAAAGCTGGCCAGCTAATCAAAACATTAATAATCCAAAGAACGGCCTAATAACTACAACATATTGTTAATGTGGGTATTATTACCAATTTATTTAATAATATATACTATACTGGAATAATATACAAATAAAATTTATAATATGTATCTTTTGAACTATTCCTATGAAAACTCCCAGGATTCTAGTATTTTGATAGGACTAGAAAACGCACCGATAAAGAGAACTCTGTCGATTGAGTAGAGTAAGCATACAATTTTAATTTAGAAAAATAGAATAGCTCTGTTTTTGACCAGAGAGGTCATAAGTCCATAGTACAAGAACGATGTTTGAATGCTTTAATCCGGTTATGACTTCCTTCTACTGTTGCATTCGTCCATTGACAGCATTGGTAATTGATGATTTTTTTTTGCCAGTTTTGCATATGCTAGCCCTTTCTTTGCCGTTAGCCGGTTACGCCGAACCGTACCATAAGTAGGGCAAGACGTAAGAAAGCCGTCCCTTATGGAACGGCCTCAGCTTCTTATACGGTTGTAAACTTATGAATCAATCAACTAATTCATGAAGTTCAGGCAACTCTTTTATAAACCAAGATAACACTATTGCAGGTACTACAAGAAAAAATTCAATCCAAAAAACCGTCTGCAAACCAGCAACGATACTTTGTGCTTTATCTTGAAACGCCGCGGGATCGAGCGAATAGCGAATATAACGATTGGCTCCAGACGACATGATACTGACGAACAAAGCGATGCAAATTCCCCCAGCAATCTGTTGGAGCGTATTGTATATGGCTGTGCCATGGGGAAGCAGGTGAAGTGGAAGTTGATTCATTCCTGCCGTCTGAGCTGGCATGATGACAAACGATATGCCTAAGAATAAGAGGACATGATTGAACAGAACGGAACCTCGGGTTGTATCGCTGTCAATACCAGCAAACAACCATAGCGATATGGTGATCATGACCAGTCCGGGCATGATGACGAACCTCGGTCCGAGTTTATCGAAAAATTTTCCCGTCACAGGCATCATCGTTGCGTTTAATATGCAGCCTGGTAGGGATACGGCACACAAGCAGGTACCTGCTAAAAATAAGGCCATCGCGGACATAAACATCCGGCGAGTCGTGAACCATTGCTGTAACAATGCGGTCACCGGCACCAGTATGCCGATCATCAGCATATAACCGGTCGATAGCCATTGTATGTCGAAGTCGTAACGTTGAATTCACGCATTAATCCAGGAAATGTATTGGTAAGTAAATTTTCGTTAAGGAACGTAATAAATGCACCGATAAGCAGGGAGGCTAACATCGCCCCTCTCTTCATTCCGCTTGCCTCTTGAACCTGTTTGTTCATCTCCTACCTCCAGAGAATAATCATCGCAATACTCGTAGTGTCTTGACTCCAAATCTTCGACTGTCTGTCGTGCAGGTTATCCTACCCCATCACTTTCTAACAAGGAGTAAAAATTATCACGGTCTTCATTATCGAATTTGCCAATCGCCCGTATTCTGACAAATTCATGTCCGCCAAACATGTCGATTTCCTCGCCGCTACTATTGTAGAGCGCGATCATAGTGCCATCCTGATTCAGCTCCATATACCCGTAACAAGTTGTATCGGGCACTTCCCCGTAAAAGAGCAAAAATTTGATTTTATACATGCTGTTCATGTAGATCTCCTTTCCTTATTCCTCAATGATCTGAAGAATATTTTACGTGACATCGGATGAATTGGAAAAAGCGATATCGCCTTGCAAACGCAGAATTTCATTCCTATTTAGAAAGCATAAGGGGGGATCCCGCGCTATGTCGCTCATTCGCATATTATCTCTTGACGAGACGCGATTTGGGGATTATGATAACGTGCCGGTTATCTCAACAAGGTAAATCAATAAAAAGACCGACTTTTCGGAGTGCCTCGCCACCGATTCGCCAGCCTGTCGTTGAGATCATGAAATAAAAATCCGTAAACATCAAAGAAGGAGCTGCCGCGGCAGCTCCTTTAATTCCAAAAACATTGGTATCATACACTTCTAACATCATGTTCGACGTAATTTCTTCAGGTTTTGCATGTGGTCCACTAACAACATCTAAGCGGCGCTCTATGAGGGATACGAGAGCCTGGGTCCTTACTTACCCGCCAACCTCAAAGCCTGCTCCTCAGCATCTCGATACCCTTTTTGCAATACTTCATCTCTATCCAAGAAAGCTGTTCCTTGAATTCGAACCGCTTCAAAATCTTCAATTCCCATTAACTCAAACATAGACTTCAAAAATTTATTCGTGAACTCCAGCTCGGTATAGAAGTCATTATTGGTGTAAATGGACCCACTGGCTTGAATGGTAACGACGCTTCTTCCATCATTGAGAAGTCCGATGGATGCTCTTCCGTTGCTCATTGGGGGACTGATATATTTAAATGTTTCCCGCGCAATCATAACATTATCTATATAATCTTTTAGTTTCGAGGGGATACTGAAGTTATGCATTGGAAATACAATGACGTATTTATTAGCACTTTTGAATTGTTTTAAAAGGGTGTTCATACGATCGGTTACTTCTTTTTCTTTACTAGTCAACTCTTTCTCTTCCGCTAGTTTCGACCATGCACTTAATACATTTTGATCAAGCGCAGGTACTTCGTCGTTGTATAGATTAATTTGTTCGATAACCTCGTCATTGGAATGCTTCTCTTTATATACTTTCAGAAAATAATTAAACACATCGAGACTTGCAGAGGTTGTGGAATCAAAATCCGGGTGTGCATTGATAATAAGTAATTTACTCATGTATATTTCCTCCTAGACACTTATTGTCGACTCAACTAATCGTCGATTAACATAATCCATAATATAATTTCCCCACGTATATGTCAATTTATTTAATCAAGAAGTTTATGTAAATAGGTTGGCTGAGCTTATAGGACATAGTTTGCCTACTTTCTTTTAAATACGACACCTGAAAATTATGGTAAGATAATAGCAGAGAGTACCATTCTTATCTCATAAAATGGAGGCGCTTACTTATGGACCAACAATTGCAGCAAGAGGGATACTTTGGGGAGTTTGGCGGTAGCTTTGTCCCGCCGGAATTACAGGAAGTGTTGAGTTATTTGAGTGAGCAATTTTACAAGTTTAGAGACGATCCGGAGTTTAAGGAAGAGCTTCGTTATTATCTAAGCGAATATGTTGGACGTGAGAATCCATTGACGTATGCGGAGCGGCTGACCAAAGCTTGGGGAGGGCCGAAAATATATTTAAAGCGCGAGGATTTGAATCATACAGGAGCGCATAAAATCAACAACGCTATTGGGCAGATCCTGCTTGCTAAAAGGATGGGGGCAAAGCGGATTATCGCTGAGACGGGTGCCGGACAGCATGGTGTGGCTACGGCAACGGCTTGCGCTATGTTTAATATGGAATGCATCATCTATATGGGAGCTGAGGATACACGTCGGCAGGCGCTTAATGTGTTCCGAATGGAGCTGCTGGGTGCGACGGTTGTACCTGTACATAAAGGACAAGGAAGATTGAAAGATGCGGTAGATGAGGCGCTGGACGATCTGGTTCGCAATTATAAAAATACATTTTATCTGCTAGGCTCCGCCGTTGGTCCGCATCCGTTTCCGACGATGGTCAAGCACTTCCAGGCCATCATTAGTGAAGAATCGAAGCGGCAGATTGTGGAGAAAGAAGGCCGTTTGCCGGATGCGGTTGTGGCCTGCACAGGCGGTGGCAGTAATGCCATCGGTGCGTTCGCTCACTACATCGACGAGCCGAGCGTTCGTTTAATCGGGGTCGAGCCCGATCAAGCTCCGTCTTTGACCCAAGGTGTTCCGAGCATCATACACGGCTTCAAGTGTTTAGTGCTGCTGGACGAGGAAGGGCAGCCGAAGAAGACCTATTCCATCGCCGCAGGACTGGATTATCCGGGCATTGGACCGGAGCATAGCCACCTGAAGGTGTCGGGCCGGGCAGAATATGCAACGGTCACGAATGAGGAAGTGTTGGAAGCCTTCCAGGAACTGTCGCGCACGGAGGGAATCATTCCTGCCTTAGAGAGCGCGCATGCGGTTGCCTACGCGAAGCAGATGGCGCCGACGATGAGCGAAGATCAAATTATTATCGTCAATCTGTCAGGCCGCGGGGATAAGGATGTCGAGCAAGTTTACCAAATGCTCAAATAGAGATACGAAGGGCGTCCAATTGGACGCCTTTTGATTTTGGTTTTGTAAGGTAAATGCTGCTATTCCCCAAATGGGATTGTAGTTGATTGTAAACAGTGTTACTCTTACAACGGTAAACTCATAATCTACGTTTGTATAGAAAGGTAACACTATGATAAAAGTTGATCACTTATCCTTCTCATTTCCGCAAAAAGAACTATATACAAACATTTCATTTACGCTTGAAGAGGCACAACATTGCGCTTTTATTGGAACAAGTGGCAGTGGGAAAAGTACATTGATAGATATACTTATGGATCCAGAAAGATATTTGTTCGAGGGCAAGTTAGAAATAGACCCGACTTGTAAAATCGGGCGTGTGAGCCAATTCTCACAACTGGATGAAACGAAAGAAACAACCGTTTTTGAATATATAGGGGAAGAATTTATTAAGATACAAGATGAAATAACATCGATTTGTGCGGAAATGGAAACATCACCGGATGATATGGATTCGTTATTAGAAAAGTATCAATTAGCGCTAGATGCATTTGATTCCATTGGTGGGGCTGATTTTGAAAGTAACATTAATAAGAAACTAAATCTAGCAAACCTCATGAAACTAAAGGATCTTAGGGTATCCGACCTAAGTGGTGGGGAATTCAAACTTATTCAAGTGATGAAGGAAATGCTTAGTAGTCCAGACTTGATGATTATGGACGAACCTGATGTTTTTTTAGACTTCGAAAACTTAAATGCGCTTAAAAATCTTATTAATTCTCACAAAGGAATACTGCTAGTTGTTACGCACAACCGATATCTATTAAATCATTGTTTCAATAAAATCATACACCTCGAAAACATGGAGATCCAAGAGTTTGATGGGCGATATATGGAGTATACCTTCTCATTACTTCAGACAAAAGTTGAGTTGCAAGAGATCGCAGTCGCTGAGAAAGAAGAAATTGAGAGATACGATAACATTATTGATAATCTTAGAGTTATTGCAACTATTAATTCAGAAGCATCTAGAGGTAGAGCATTAAAAGCTAGAGTTAGGTTTCAAGAGAGATTGGAAGCACGTAGAATTAAGGCACCATTTGTTGAAATTAAGCAACCGAACATCAGTTTTGGTATTAACAATGAAATTGAAGACAGCGTTGTTGTCAAAGTCAATAATTACAGTGTTTCTTTTGATGAGTTACTTTTAGACAATGTTAACTTTGAGATAAAATCCACGGATAAAGTAGCCATTATTGGTCCAAACGGTACCGGGAAAACGACTTTACTCCGAGATATCTTTAAAAATAAGCATGATTCCATTGAAATTAATCCTCATGTTAAAGTGGCTTATTTATCTCAGTTTCAAGGTGAAATGCTAAAAGATTCTAATACAATTCTAGAAGAATTCATCGATGCTGGGTTTAAAACTTATGATGAGATTAGATCATATCTTTCAAACTATGGCTTTGAAGGGGAAATCGTTAATCAAAAGATACAATCTTTATCTGGTGGAGAAAAAAATATGCTTCAGTTGGCTAAGGTTTCTGCCAGTAAAGCAAACGTATTGCTCCTAGATGAACCGACAAGCCATTTAGACACGTACACACAAATAGCACTAGAGAAAGCCATTGAAGACTACAAAGGTGCAATTCTCATGATTTCTCATGATTTCTATTCGGTTGTAAATGGTATGGATTATGTTTTAATCATTGACGATAAGACCATTAGAAAAATGAGTATGCGGAAATTTAGACAGATGATTTATGCTAGTCATTTTGATAAAGACTATCTAGAACATGAACAAAATAAAAAATCACTTGAAATGAAAATAGAATTGGCATTAAAAGATACGAATTTTGAACTTGCAAAAGTTTTGGTTGATGAGCTAGAAGAGCTTATTAAATTGCTTTAGGGTGTAATAAAATGTGACAAAGGGCTCTTCCTAATACAGGAGAAGCCCTTTTCGCGCGGCATCTGTTCTTCACAAACTTCCTTCAAAACATACTGTTCTAGATCCCTGATAACCAAGCATTCTTCTGTATTTATGTGAATAACATTATGAATGGTGCAGCAGTCAGTATGCTGCTGATGTATTCATTAGGGTAGGAGAAAGGGGCATGAATGATGGAAGGGTCAGGACGCAGGAAGGGAAAGAAAAGGATTACTACGATGATAAGAGGTTACTTGATGGTGGTAGTGATCATCATTTCATTAATGACAGTCGGAGCTCCTGTATTTGCCGGAGGCGATCCAGGGTATGTCCCCTCCCAACTGGTCGTGAGTTATAACTCGAACGGTGGCTCAACGATTAGTCCTGAATTTGTATCTCCGGGCGGAGGTACAGTGTTGTTTCAGCATACCCCTGTGAAAGAGTGCTACAGCTTCGAAGGTTGGTTTTACGACAGCGCCTTGACGCAAGCTTACAAGTCGACAGATCGAATCACTAGAGATCTAACGCTGTATGCAAAGTGGGCGGCTCTGGGCACAAACGCGCAGTGCAGCTCTGCTACAATAACCTCTGCGATCGGTACGGTAAGCGCTGGGGGAACTGCGAATGAGACGATAACGATAGAGAGTGGCATCAAGTTAGCTGAGTTGAAGGCAGCGATCACGCCGGCAGCGAATGCAACTTTTGAGATCTACCAAGCAGACGGAACAACGAAAGCGACGACGCTAGAGACGGGCACGAAGATCATTGTAACTTCGCAAAATGGAACGAGTAAGGTTACGTACACGATTACGGTAATTTCACCGAATTTGGCATTAAATAAACCCGCGACGGTTGACAGCACGTGCAACACCTCGCAGACTGCGGCTAAAGCTGTGGACGGCAGCGTCACTAATGATAGCAAATGGTGTTCATTATCCAGCAACCGATGGCTGCAGATCGATCTCGGCACCGTGAAGCAAGTCAACCAATTTGTCATCAAGCACGCGTCAGAAGGCGGAGAGACTACCTCCTATAACACGAAGGCTTACAATATCCAGGTTAGCATGGACGGTACGAACTGGAGCACAGTGGTTAACGTAACGAATAATACGAAAGGCATAACAATAGATAATATCACTTCCGTATCAGCAAGATATATCAAGCTAAACGTTACGACGCCTACCCAAACGACAAACGTAGCGGCACGAATTTATGACTTTGAGGTATATGGACCTTCCAATCTGGCATTAAATAAACCCGCAACGGTTGACAGCACGTGCAACGTCTCGCAGACCGCGGCCAAAGCCGTGGATGGCAGTGTCACCAATGATAGCAAATGGTGTTCATTATCCAGCAACCGATGGCTGCAGATCGATCTCGGCAGCGTGAAGCAAGTCAACCAATTTGTCATCAAGCACGCGTCAGAAGGCGGAGAGACTACCTCCTATAACACGAAGGCTTACAATATCCAGGTCAGCACGGACGGTACGAACTGGAGCACAGTGGTCAACGTAACGAATAATACGAAAAGTGTAACTGTAGATAATATCACTTCCGTATCAGCAAGATATATCAAGCTAAACGTCACGACGCCTACCCAAACGACAAACGTTGCCGCAAGAATCTATGATTTTGAGGTATACGGACCTCCGAATTTAGCATTAAATAAACCCGCCACAGCTGACAGCACGTGCAACCCCTCGCAGACCGCGGCCAAAGCTGTGGACGGCAATGTCATCAATGACAGCAAATGGTGTTCATTATCCAGCAACCGCTGGCTGCAGGTCGATCTAGGTACCGTGATGCAAGTCAACCAATTTGTTATCAAGCATGCATCGGAAGGCGGAGAGACCGCCTCCTATAACACGAAGGCGTATACGATCCAGGTCAGCACCGACGGTACGAACTGGAGCACAGTGGTCAACGTAACGAATAATACGAAAGGCATAACATTAGATAATATCACTTCCGTATCAGCAAGATATATCAAATTAAACGTTACGACACCTACCCAAACGACAAACGTCGCGGCACGAATCTATGAGTTTGAGGTATACGGAGCAAATTAGAGCAAGTATTACGACTTAAATAACGGCGTCACCTTCTTATAATAAGTGATTGGAAAAAGGGAAGACTACACGATATCGCTTTTTCGCCACAACCTTATTATTTCTTGGAGGATGACAAATGAAAGGAAAGTCAGCCAAAGCAGCATTTTGGATAGTCGCCTGGGTGCTCGTGCTCTGTTTATGGTCGAGTGCAGCACCTTCCATTGTGTTTCCATTATATGCAACGGATTGGCATCTCTCGAAAGCAACAACGACTGGTATCTTTGCTATGTATCCTATTGCAATCATCTTCGTGCTTGTGATAGTAGGTAATATTTCAGATTACATCGGACGTCGAATGACGTTAATGATCGGACTTATGTTCCTCCTTTTTGGCGCAACCGTTTTTGCATTAGCTCCTAACTTGCACTGGCTGTTTGTGGCCCGAGCCCTACAGGGCATTGGGGTTGGACTGACATCGGGGGCGGGGGCCGCAGCGCTTGTAGAGTTTAATCCGACATCGAACACGAAATTTCCCGGATCGATTAACACGATTACTCAGGCAACTGGTGTATTCATTGCATTAATTCTTGGGGCAATACTGATTAAGTATGAGCCATTCCCGCTACATTTAAGTTATTGGGTTTTATCCTTACTCATATTGGTCAGTATCCTCCTGTGCTTATTCCTTCCGAAGAATCAAACATCTCGATCTGGCCGTAAATCGAACTGGAAGCCAGCGGGGATTAAGATACCGAAAGGACTATGGGGCATTTATCTCCTGGCAGCTTTGGCCGTAGGAATCGGTTTTGCCTATGGAGGAATATTTTTATCTCTTGGGGCCCAAATTGCGCGTGATGTCGTTGGGACAAAAGATATTCTTGTGATCGGTATGGTCTTATCGATTTTGAGTTTGCTAATAGCGGTGGGTGCTACGATTGCAGGGCGAATGAGTCCGCTGCCTTCAATTCGTATCGGAACGCTTCTGATAAGCTCGACATTGGTTCTTCTTGTCATGGCGTCGGAAATGCATTCTTTCATCCTATTCGTAACATCGTCGATCACCGGAGGACTTGGTTATGGATTCTCTGTAACCGGAGGGATTGGCCTTGCGAACATGTACGCGTCACCTGAAAACAAAGCGCAGTTTTTATCCTCTGTTTTTGTCGTCTCTTATCTGTTCCAAGGAGCCAGCGCATTTGGCGGTGGTTTGGCTTCCACTATTTATGGCTTTAGCTTCGCAATATGGATGCTTTCTCTTATAGTCGGATCCATTGCGCTTATTACGCTGCTGTCTACGCTGATGATCACTAGGAGAATGGTCTATGCCAAGTAAATCAAAACACGAAAAGTAGGCCATCCTTCCTCAGGGTGGTCTACTTTTTGCTATAATAGGAATAGCGGGGCTGTTTAATTATTGGACAAAAATGGAATCCTAGTAATATCAAATATTGATAGAAAACGAGGGATGGAAATGTCGTATATCGTTGATTTTAAAAATGTATCTACAGTAGGTTTAGAGTCTTCACCTGTAGCAGAAGCGCTTGCAGGTTTGCGCGCGAATGAAGCCCGTTATTTTATGAACAAATACAAGCATGAATTCGAGGTTATACCCGCCAGTGAAAGTCAGGAAAACCTTGATTATGTGAACAAAGTTTTAAAAGAACGTGACATTGAGTTTGCCGCCAAACCTTTGGAAACCTCACATTTTCAAGTGGAGAATATTCAGTTTACCTATGTTTTTTACGAGGATGGCCTGTCGATCAATGTCATGTATACGGTGGATGACCCTAAGAAGCGGGCGGTTGGCTTTAAGCTTTCCGAGGGGATGGAGATACCTAAGGAGCTAGAACCGAAGTTCAAGTTCGCTAGGCAGAAGTCTAAATTAGCTGGGACGATTCGGGGTTCGTTTTTCGTCATCAAAGGAGAATATGCATATAACTGAAGCTTGATGAGGTGATCTTTCATGGCAAAAACCAATCCTAAGGTTGACGAATTTATCAGTAAGGCCAAGACCTGGAAGGAAGAATACATAGAGTTGAGGCGAATCGTTCTTGACTGCCAGCTAACTGAGGAATATAAATGGATGCATCCCTGCTACACGATTCAGGATAAAAACGTCGTCCTCATACACGGGTTTAAAGACTATTGCGCGCTTCTGTTTCACAAAGGAGTTTTGCTGAAGGATGCTCAAGGTATCCTAATTCAACAAACGGAGAATGTTCAGGCGGGGCGCCAGATTCGGTTTACGCATGTTCGGGAAATCCTTGCCATGGAGCCGATTTTGAAAGCATACATTAACGAGGCGATTGAAGTTGAAAATGCCGGTTTGGAAGTAAGTTTTAAAAAACATACAGAATTCACCGTTGCCGAAGAGTTTCAAATGAAGCTGGATGAGAATCCTGCCTTGAAAACGGCTTTTGAAGCCTTAACACCTGGACGGCAACGAAATTATCTACTTCACTTTTCTGAGCCGAAACAAACAAAAACGCGAGAATCGCGGGTGGAGAAAAATGTGCCGAAAATTCTCGAAGGCAAGGGATTGAACGATTAAAGAGGAAAACCATCCTTCTGCAGGGTGGTTTTTTGCTATATCATGACCTAGTCGTTGAACTTGACAAGCATGGATTACAAATGTAATACTGAGTGTGTATTACATTTGTAATCCAAGTGGAAAGGAGGTAGCTAATGTGAAAACTGTCCCACATATTACGGATGCTGAATGGGAAGTAATGAAGGTGCTCTGGAATCAGTCCCCACGCACGGCGAATGAAGTGATTGAAGCTATGCAGGATCAGACGGATTGGAAGCCGAAAACGATTCGAACCCTGTTAAACCGATTAACGCAGAAGCAGGCGTTGTCTTTTACGCAAGAAAACAGAGTGTATGCCTATTTCCCTTTAGTTTCTGAGGGTGAATGTGTGAAGTCAGAGACGCAATCTTTTCTGAAAAGAATGTATGGCGGTGCCTTTAAGCCGATGCTGGTTAACTTTTTGAAGGAGGAGCAGCTGTCGGAGGAAGATATTAAAGAACTAAAACAACTTCTCGAAAATAAATCCAAATAAACAGCGATGCCAGAACAGGCGGCGCGGCTTCAGGAAGGAAAGGGTGAAAGTGAACCAAACCAATGAACTTCTCAAAGGTATTTTTGAGTGGATTTTGTCGGTATCGGTAATGGCCGCCATTACGGCCGTGTTGATCATGCTAACCCAACGTATTCTGCATAAACGGATAAAACCTAGATGGCACTATCTCATGTGGTTGTTGGTCATGGTGCGACTGCTCCTACCTTGGGACCTGGAAAGCGATTTAAGCATCTACAATTGGCTATCTTACTCTGGCGGCATTCACGAAATCGACTCCGTGGTTCAGATGGGAACACAAGAGAGATTGGCTGCTGTAGACTCCGTAGGTACTATTTTGTACAGGTATTCGATGTATGTATGGCTGCTTGGTATTGCCGTATTTGGCATATACACGTTAGTGATTAACCGTAGATTTGCGCAGAAAATAACAAAAGAAACGACTCCGATGACAGACACCGGCATCCTGCAGTTGTTCTCTCAATGTCAAAAGTTAATGTCGGTACATAAACCCGTCACTCTAGTCGTATCGGACCGGTTGTCGATGCCTACGCTTTTTGGATTCTGGAAACCACGGTTAGTTATACCGCAGAGGGTGATTAACAGCTTGAGTCAGGAACAACTGCGGCATATCTTTATGCATGAGCTGGCCCACTGCAAACGGAATGATATTGGAATCAATTGGATCATGCAATTTTTATTGATTATTCACTGGTTCAATCCTGTACTTTGGTACGTGAATCAACGCATGCGTGAAGATCAGGAGATTGCAAGCGACGCGTTAGCACTTTCTTATCTTGAACCAGCGGGAAGAGACAGTTACGGATATACGCTCATTCAATTATTAGAGAGCTATATACGTCCTGTAAGTGTACCTGGCAATGTTAATTTATCGGGCAGCAAGTCACAGTTAAAAAGGAGAATTATCATGATTAAACAGTTTCAATTTAATTCGTACCGTTGGTCATTCGTTGGCTTAGCAGCTGTTTTGATCATTAGCGGATGTTCATTGACGAATGCGACGAATACGGATAAGCAAGCTTCAGCTCCACCGAGCTCTCCGGCTATTGATCAAAAGACGACAGACACAACAAATACTGCAAATTCAACAGATACAACAAATACAAGTACGCAGACAACGGATACGGATAAAAAGACGGAAACAACAGCTGATACAAAATCCATTGACTCCGTGACACCAACTGCACCGCCAACAGTTACCGCGGAAGAGGCGAGATCAAACGCAGCAGCTTCAAGAGCGGACGAGTCGAAGCCTTCACCGGTAGCATCCGTCACGGAAGCAAGACGAAGTGCCGCGGCTCAGGCAGCGGAGAGTCCAAGACAAGTGCCTGCTTCATCACGACAAGCGAGTGAGGTAACGGCAGTGCCTGAATCCCGAGATGTGAAAAGGCCGACGGCAGCGCCTGTACCGGTACCGGATACTCGGCCGGCACAGGCTGAGCCAACTGCCAGTGTGCTAACTCCGGAGCGAGCGGCTCAGTAAACTTCGGGGCAAAGTTAACAAAGAAGAAGACATCTGTAAGGGTGTTTTCTTCTTTTTCTATACGAATCTTTGTGAAAACTTGACCAAATTTTAGGGAAAATTGATATAAAATGATACTTCCTCACGGTATAATTTAAACATTATACGAGAAGGGGTCGAACTATGTCGTCATTATTGCAAAAACAGAGTTTAACATCGGAACAGCTTCAATTGCTTGCTTCCGAGATGAGTAAGAAACAGAAATCAGGTGGTATTGCATGGCTACTTTGGTTTTTTACTTGCTCATTTGGGGGTCACCGTTTCTATTTAGGTCGAATTGGAACAGGAGTAGCTATGTTACTCACACTAGGCGGTTTGGGTATTTGGTCACTCGTTGATTTGTTCCTGTTATCAGGGATGATTAGAGATACGAATGAAAAAGTTGAGAATGAGATTATTTCCGAAATCCGTCTGATCCACCAAGCGCGAGCAAACTCAGAAGCTGCTGTGGCGCAGGCATAACGAACATCATATTATGGATAATTTAAATTTATTGCGTACGCTAACACTGGAAGAACTAGCTATTTTAGAAGCAGAACTGTTGAAGAAGCGCAAATCTAAGGAAGTTGTATGGGCGCTATGGTCTGTGCTGCATTATTTTGGAGCTCACCGTTATTATACAGAGAATTATCTGTATGCAAGCTTGATGTTTACGGCTACGGTCGTTCCTGGTCTTGCAATCATTCTATTGGCGGTCTACACAGAGTTAGAAGCATTTAGTTACTTTCTTTTATGGTTTAGCATAACCATATTAGCTGGATCTTTGCTTTGGAGCTGGATCGATGCTTTTTTCCTAAACAGAAGAATAGAAGAGATGAATCAGGAGCAGGAACGTGTAGTGATTCGTCGTATCAAAGCAACAAGCACGAACCAATAAAAATGAGGCCGTCAGAAACCACAAGGTTTCGAACGGCCTTTCTTTTTTCTACTAATTCAACAACAACGCAAGTAAAACCACGTCAAGAAAGGTCTTCGTGACCTCGTGCATTAAATACTGCTTCAGCAGCCCCTCTTCTTGAAACCCGAGTTTTTTTAATAGCTTCAGTGAGGCCACATTTTCAGGGTAGACTTCGGCTTGAATTCTATGAGGACTTATATGTGTTTTGCTGAAATGGATAACCGCCTGCATGGCTTCGGACATTATGCCTTTGCCCCAATAATCGGTCTGTAGATCATAGCCGACAGTTAGAGGATAACGGTGATCGGCATCAAATATGCCTCTTGTAGGCATAAGTGTAATGGTTCCGATAATATGCCGAGATTCGCTAGGATAGAAGGAAATTCCCCAAGAAATTAACCTTCTGTCTGCAAAAGCTTGATTCCACGAATCGATTAGCATACGGGTGTCCTCGATCGAAGAGGGACCATGCCAATCCAAATGCTTGGTGACTTGAGGATCGGTGTAAAAAGCATAGATATCCTCCGCATCCGCGACATCCATTTGCCGTAAGACGAGCCGTTCGGTATAAATGAAAGGGAAAGAGGAAAATAAGGCTTCCACATGCATCATTTTATTTATTTTCCTTTGTGGTAGGATAGTCGTTTGGAAAAATTGTATCCTACGATCCTTAATAGCAACTTAAAAAGGGATAAATAATCGGTGCCTTATGAAAGCTGAACGTAAAACGAAGTGGTCTCATTCAGCACGCTTTTCGCATAAATCTTCCCTTTATGCTGTTCGACAATGGATTTGGCGATGGCTAGTCCGAGGCCGTAGCCGCCGCTTTTGCGCGAACGGGATTGATTAGCGCGATAGAAGCGGTCGAAAATCCTCCCCAGATGGTCGGAGGGGATACCCTCGCCTGTGTTGGTTACCGTGAGCAGAATATCGCTATGCCGCTTCTGCAAGGTAAGCGCAATCGAACCTTTCGGTTTGGTGTATTTGATCGCGTTATCCAAAAGGATCATGACCACCTGCTTGATTTGCTCACAGCTGCCGCGTAGGCTGAGATCGGGTTCAATCTCATAGGTAAGCGAGATATCCTTCTCATACACAACAGCCTCCATCGTGAGGATGACGCCCTCAACGGCTTCACTGATATTGAAGTTCGCAAACAGCAAGCCTGCTCTGGAATCCTCCATCTCGGTCAAGTACAGGAGATCGTTGGTTAACGTCTTCATTCTCTCCGTTTCGGACTTGATATGGTGCAGCCATTTCACTTGATTGTGAATCGTGTCATCGCTATTGGCCAAAAGAACATCGGCATTCGTATTGATGACGGCTAAGGGTGTTTTCAACTCGTGAGAGGCGTCAGCGATAAACTGCTTTTGCTTATTGAAAGCTTCTTTCACTGGCGATATAGACCGATTCGCGAAAAACCGGCTCGTAAAGAAGATGACGATCAGCATAATGAATCCGACAACGGAGAAGGTATAAATGAGATTCGTAAGAATGTTCATTTGAGCGGTGATATCCAAATAGACGACGGAGTTTCCTGTGCCATTTTTTTGCACCAGATAAGCCCACGTATTGCCTTCCAAATGAAACTGGCCGTTATCCGACTTGCTGGAGGCGGCTTTTTGTAAAGCAAGGGTATAGAAATCCGTATCCATGTCGAACCGGGAGTTCGCGGCTACAAGATTCCACTGGTCATCCGCTTGCAGCAAGAAAGAGACGGAACGCTCCGGCGGGGGACCGGCGGTATCATAGCTTTGCTGGGGGAGAGGACTCCCGCCTGGCCGCGGCACGCCTTTGTTCCCATCAGGATTATGATAGAAATCAGTGACACGATGCAGCTCCATATCGATGCCTTTGCGTACATTCTGATAAGTAATTGTATAGATGGAGGCAAAGGCCAGAAGCATGATGAACGTGATGATGACCAGATTGACGATAAGAAATCGATTGCGCAGCTTACGGAACATTTAGGAGCTCGCCTCCAATACGTAGCCTACGCCTCTGATTGTCGTGATGCGGACAGATGACTGCAAGAACGTGAGTTTTTTCCGCAAAAAAGAAATGTACACTTCCACATTGTTATGTTCCACCTCAGAATCGAAACCCCAGAGCTTTTCAATGATCTGCTCCTTGGAGATAACCGCTTGTTTCCTCGACATCAGAAGCTCCAATAACTCACTTTCTTTTAAAATGAGTTTAAGCTCCTTCCCACTGCACGTCAGCTTGAGCGTCCCTGTATTCAATTCGATATCTCCGAATTTCAAAGTATCCTCCGCGACAACCTCTCCCTTGCGCCGCAACGCAGCGCGGATTCTCGCGAGCAGTTCCTCTGTCGAGAACGGCTTAGCCACATAGTCATCCGCACCGTGATCCAGACCTGTGATTTTATCCGAAATTTCACCTTTCGCAGTCAGCAAAATCACGGGAGTCGCAATTCCTTTGCTGCGAATCGTCTTCAACAAGGTAATGCCGTCTATCTCAGGCAGCATAATGTCGAGCAATAGCAGATCATAAATGCCGCTCAATGCGTTATCCAACCCCGATTGACCGTCATGAACCGTATCAACGGAATAATTGTGTTTTTTAAGAATCTGGGTCAAGGCCTCGGCCAAATGAATTTCATCTTCGACAATTAATAGTCTCATTTTCGTTTCCCCTTTTGTGCCAGTGTGATGAAGCTCAATTGCATGCCTTCATTATAGGGAGCGAACCTTTAATCAAACTTAATCTTAGCATTTGCCTAGAGCTTAACAAATAATTTACAAAGCAATACTCATTTAAGTTTCACTAAAGGTTCGACCGCTAAGATACAGACATGAAGCAGCAAACACACGCAAATGCGAAAGGGGCGCAGCCTAATGGCCATAGAAGTTTTTAACCGATATGAAAATAAATATCTCATGGATACCAAATCATTTTCCACGTTGTATAACGAACTGCTGGCTTATATGGAGCTTGATGAATACAACAAGAATGATAAATTCTACTCGATAAGCAACATGTATTACGATACGGAACATGATTCTTTAATCCGGAACAGCTTGGCGAAGCCGAAATACAGGGAGAAGCTGCGAATAAGAGCTTACGGCATTCCTGAAAAAGACGGCAAAGTGTACCTGGAGCTTAAAAAGAAAGTATTCGGCTTAGTGAACAAGCGACGGACTGCGCTCAAGCTGAACGAGGCTTATGAGTTTGTCCGCACAGGGGAAGTGCCGGAGCTCAAACCATATATGAATCAGCAGGTTATTCATGAAATCGACTATTTCCTCCAGCGTTACGAGTTGCAGCCTAAGGTGTATCTGGCTTATGACCGGATCGCCATGTTTTGCAAAAATAATCGGGACCTGCGAATTACGTTTGATACGAATATTCGGTCCAGGCGGTATGATCTCAAGCTGGAGGATGGCGATTATGGGGAATCGCTGATCAGCGGCGGGCAATGGTTAATGGAAGTGAAGGCCGAGAAAACGATACCTGTCTGGCTGTCGAAAATGCTGTCGAAACATGAGATGTTCCGGACGAGTTTCTCGAAATACGGCAATGAATACAAAAAAATGCGAAACAGAAGATTCGCAGGGGAGGTCGTGGAGAGATGATAGATACTATTTTGACTTCGATGCAGGTCAGTTCGGATAATTTAACGTTCGTCCATGCGCTGCTAACGATTCTAATTTCTTTCGCACTAGGCGCAATTATCAGCTTCACTTATATGAAAACACAGCCGATGTACAATCAAAGCTTCACGTTGACGATGATTGTGCTTCCGGCGATCATAGCCGTCATTATTCTGCTAATCGGCAGCAATATTGCCAGAGCTTTTAGTCTTGCCGGCGCATTCTCCATCATTCGGTTCAGAAGCGCTCCCGGCGATCCGAAGGATATTGCGTTTGTCTTATTTACGATGGCGGCGGGATTAGCTTGTGGGGTTGGATCCTTCGGTTACGCAGTGCTATTCACCGTTGCGCTCTGCTTACTGATGTTCTTCTTGAAAACTATTAAATTTGGAGCTAAGAAATCCTCCCAAAGATTGTTGAAGGTTACGATCCCGGAGAATCTGGGGTACGAGGAAGCATTTGATGAGATTTTCAACAAATTCGGCATTGCTTATGAGCTGAGAAAAGTGAAAACGACGGAGCTCGGCAGCTTGTACGAGTTGGTGTATATGGTCACAATCGACCATCTCACCAATCAAAAAGACTTCCTGGATGCCATTAGATGCAGGAACGGGAACTTGGATATTACGTTGACGATGAATCCAACGGAAGCAGCGCAGTATTAACAACCATCTGTGTCGAAAGGGTTAACTGTTAATCAGTTAGCTCTTTTTTACATGTTAGGAAGCTATATATCTTTCGACAAATCAGGTAATATATATATTATAAATGATTGCCAATATTTTATAGTTGAAATGAGGTCTAGCAGTGCATCATTTGCATGGTACATACGATATGGTTTTAGTTGCATTTTCCTATGTGGTTGCTGTCGTGGCATCCTATACTGTCCTCGATTTAGTAGGAAGAATCAGCACGTCCAAAGGGATGTTTCGCTGGTTATGGCTCCTTTTCGGAGCGATCGCAATGGGGCTCGGCGTATGGTCTATGCATTTTGTCGGGATGCTTGCATTTTCGCTGAACATTTCAGTTGCCTATAACTTAGTCAAAGTCATACTTTCCGTCGTTGTTGTTATCGCGGCTTCCTTCCTGGCTTTGTATGTGGTTGGCCGCAGTCAATTATCTTGGCGATTATTACTTGCAGGAGGGCTGCTGCTAGCAACGGGCATCTCGGCCATGCATTACATCGGGATGGCGGCAATGGAAATTCATATTTCCTATAAGCCTTTTTATTTCGTACTATCGATTATCATTGCTATTGTGGCGTCTATCGCGGCTTTATGGTTAGCATTCTATTTCCGCAAGGGCACAGAGCCAAGTAGAATGTGGAAGAAGCTAGGCAGCGGCTTAATTATGGGAGCTGCCGTGGTAGGCATGCACTATACGGGTATGTATGCAGCACAATTTCAAATGCTAGATGCGCTAGACGAAACAAAGGGTATGTTTCTGGATCAGAAGCTTTTGGCTTATACGATTGCAGGCGGTACATTGTTCACGTTAGGTTTGTCGCTTTTTGGCATATTCATATCAAATCGATTGTCACGCAAAGATAACGAAATTGAGGAACATGAGAAATGGTATAGGTCCTTATTTGAAAATAATCAGGATGGCATCATTTCAATTAATATGCAGTATCGCATTATTGGGTTCAATTCGGCGGTCACGCAGCTAACAGGGTTAACCGGTGAATGGTTCCGCAATCAAACGATCGACAATATTCTACCCTTCATTGTACAGGAAGATCAGGAGCGTACGAGGGAGATGTTTGTAAAGTCGCGCGGCGGCGAGATGCAGACGTACCAGACTGCGATTATCCACGAGCAAGGGCATCGTGTTGAACTCAGTGTGATTAACGCACCGGTTATCCTCGATGGGGAAGTAGTCGGCAGCTACATCATTGCCAAAGACATTACAGAAGAAAAGCAGTCCAAAGAGAAAATCCAACACCTCGCCTTTCATGATGAGCTGACGGGAATGCCCAACAGGCGAATGTTCAATGAAGTGCTGGGCCAAATGATTGATAGCGAAGCTAAGCAGTTCGCCGTTATGGTAATGGACCTGGATCGCTTTAAATTAATTAATGATTCGCTTGGACATACATATGGGGACCAATTTTTGCAGGAGATGTGTGAACGTATCCGTCGGTGCATGGAGGGCATGAATGTGACCTTGGCGCGTATGGGCGGTGACGAGTTCACATTGCTCTGTGACAGCCGTTACGAGAGGGAAGAAGTTGCCGATTTTGCTGAACAAATCATCAGAGCGATTGGTGTGCCGTATCGACTTAAAGAAAATGACTTCTACGTCACAGCTAGTATTGGTATTGCCGTATATCCGAACGACGGTGCAGATGCTGTGCAGCTGCTCAAAAATGCGGACACTGCAATGTACGAAGTGAAGAAAAACGGCAAGAACGGATATCAGTTCTATACGGGCGAACTAAACGCGCAGCTGCAGGAGAAAATTGAGCTGGAAGTTGAATTGCGTCAGGCGATTGCGCGCAAACAGCTGTTCTTGAATTACCAGCCGCAAATTCGAGCCGGGGACGGCCAGATGATTGGCGTCGAAGCGCTCGTTCGTTGGAATCACCCGACGAAGGGCACGATTTCTCCAGGCGTGTTCATTCCTATAGCCGAAGAAACAGGCATTATTTATGAAATGGGCACATGGGTGCTGAGAGAAGCCTGCCGGCAAATGAAAGAATGGCATCGCGGCGGCGGGCCGCTGATTCCTGTTTCCGTCAATTTATCCTCCCAGCAGTTCCACCAGACCAATTTGGCGATGTACATTAAGGAAATCCTTGAGGATACGGGACTTGAGCCGCAATATTTGGAGCTGGAAATTACGGAAAGCATGATGATGGATGCGACGGTTTCCAGAAGTATTCTCAATGAATTGACGGAATCGGGCATTCGAATCAGCCTGGACGACTTCGGAACGGGATATAGTTCCTTGAGTTATCTGAAGCTTCTGCCGATCCACAAGCTCAAAATTGACCGTTCGTTTATCCGCGATATTACGGAGAACAACAATGATAAAGCGATTGTGGCCACGATTATTTCGATGGCGCAGCATTTGAATATGGACGTTATTGCGGAAGGCATTGAAACGAAGGAACAGTTGGATATTCTTATGGATAATGACTGCAAAAAGATTCAGGGTTATTATTACAGCAAGCCGTTGCCTGCTCAAGATGTAGAGGAAGCTTTCTTCGCGCCGATGCGAGCAAGTGGATCATAAAGATGCTAAGTTAGAAGCCCGATTAGCTCAGATGAGCTGGTCGGGTTTTTGCGTATAAGTAATTCTTGCCAAACAAATAATACCATGAAGATCTGACAAATTACGTTGGAAGGTGGGGACCGAAAATGATGGTGAGTGAGTCCCTTTCAGCTAGTGTTAAATCGATTATGGATGTAATCGGGCACAATCATGATGTCGTTTTACGCGAAATTGCACTTGGAAGTACGGGGCGGAAAGCAGCCATTATCTATATTGCTACACTTGGAAATGCGGAGGTCATTAATAAAAGCGTGCTGCAACCGCTCATGCAGATGAAAGCGGCCGACGAAGATGCGGATTCGGATCGATTCAAAGAAAGAGTGATAGACACCACGATTGTACTTACTGAATTGGTTGAAGACGACTCTGTGGCGGTATGTATTCGCAATATTTTATCAGGAAATACCGTACTCATAGTTGACCAAATTAGCAGCTATATCATTCTCAGCACGGCGCATCTAGAAGGAAGAAGCATTGAAGAACCGAAGTCGGAATCCGTGGTGCGGGGCTCGCGTGAAGGATTTGTTGAGAACATCTCAACGAATATTTCGCTCATCCGGCAGCGGATCAAGGATCCCACCTTCACGATGCTCCAATATCACGTTGGCAAGCGTACCGAGAGAGAGCTGGTTATAGCTTTCATTAAGGATATTGCAAACGATCAGATTGTGGAGGAAGTTTGCCGCCGAATTGAGACCATCGATATCGACGATGCCGGGGATTCGGGGTTTATTGAACAGTTTATTGAAGATAATACCTTTTCTCCATTCCCTCAAGTTATGAACACAGAACGGCCGGATCGAGTGGTCAATGCCTTGATGGAGGGCAAAGTGGCGATCCTCTTGGACGGTACACCCTTTGTGCTTATTGTGCCGGTGACATTTCCCATGATGCTTTACTCGCCGGAAGACAATAACGAACGCTGGATGTATTCAAGCTTAATCCGCATGATGAGGTATATCCTAGCCTTCGTTTCTCTATATCTGCCATCCTTGTATATTGCCTTTATTTCCTTTCATCAAGGTCTAATTCCCACCAAGCTGGCTATATCTATCACCTCCAGCAGAGAGGGTGTTCCTTTCCCTACCTTTGTAGAAGCTATGATGATGGAAATAACCATTGAAATCCTACGCGAAGCCGCTATTCGTTTGCCCAGGCCAATTGGACAGGCCATCGGTATGGTCGGCGGTCTTGTCATTGGGCAATCCGCGGTACAGGCGGGTATTGTGAGCCCGATCATGGTCATTGTTGTAGCTGTCACGGCCATATCTTCCTATACAATCCCCATTTATTCGGCAGGAATCGCCATGCGGATGCTAAGATTCTTCATGATGTTTGCAGCCTCAATGTTGGGCTTATACGGCATTATCATGGTTACGCTGCTTCTGCTGTCTCATATCATGAAGTTAAAAAGTTTTGGAACCAACTATGCCGGCGTGTTCGTGCATTATCACCCTTCAAACTGGAAGGATTCGATCATTAAATATCCCTTGAAGTGGATCAAAGAGCGTCCGAATTTGATTGATCCCAAGGACAAGAAGCGTGCGAATTAACGCAACGAAGGAAGGGGGATGGACACATGAAGATTGTGCGAAGCGATCAGATATCGATATCGCAATTAACTGTTTTAAACACGTCCATGATTCTCGGACTGTCCATCCTCACGCTGCCAAGGGCTACTTCGGAGAAGATCGGTACCCCGGATGTATGGATCAGCATCATCATAGCGGGTTTCATCTCTGTGGCGCTAGCCGTTATCTGTGCGAAGGTAAGCCAACGGTTTCCCGGAAAGACATTTTTTGAATACAATCAGCAGATTGTCGGCAAAGCAATAGGGATTGCTTTCAGCCTGGTGTTCTGCGTTTACTACATTTTGATGGCTGCCTTCGAGGTACGCATGCAAGCCGAGGTGATCAGGCAATTTCTATTAGATCAAACGCCGATTGAAGTGACAATGATCACTTTTCTGTTTGTTGCCGGTTATTTGCTTCTGGGACAAATAAATCCTATTGCTCGACTTATGGAATTTTTATTGCCGGTTACCTATATAAGCATTTTGTTTGTTATGCTGCTCAGCGTCCAAGACTTTGACGTCGATAAATTACGCCCGGTTCTGAGCGAAGGGATGCGCCCTGTTTTTAACGGCCTTCTTTCGACAGCACTTTCTTATTCAGGCTTTGAATGTATTATGGTGTTCTCCGCTTTCGTGGATAAGCCCCAAAAAATGGTGCGTTCCGCCATCATCGGCGTTGCTCTGATCATTGTCCTGTACACGATAAATTCAGTTATTGTTATTGATGTATTAGGCGTCTCAGAATCCAGCACGTTAACCTGGCCGACTTTGGAACTCATTAAAAACGTGGAAATGGCAGGGTTCTTTTTAGAAAATTTTGAGGTCATTTTTATCGGTGTCTGGCTAGTTGAAATTTTTACTACGTATATCATTTCCCATTACATCGCAAGTCTTGGAATAAGCAAACTGTTTCGCATCAATATCAACTACGTACACATCGGTTTGTTGGTTGTTATTTATATCATTGGCATTTATCCAAGCGATTTGAACGGCAGTATAAAACTCGGAGAACTTATTGGCAATATATCGTTAGTCACGGCAGGCGTCATGCCGATCTTATTGCTGCTCATTGCTTCACTTAGAAAAAGGAGACAAACCCCGTGAAAACTTGTGCAAAACGGAATGTCTTACTTCTCTCCATGCTGTTGCTGCTTGTACTCCCAGGGTGTTGGGATAAACGGGAAATCGAACAGATCGGCATGGTCGCCGGAATCGGACTCGATCAAGGGGAAGATTCAGCCGACCATCGGATAAAAATGACGCAACAATTCGTCAATACGACCATCGGAACGAAGGAGGGGATCGTGAAAGGCTATTTTAACCTTACGGATGAGGGCTCCAATATATTTGAAATCATTCGAAGAACGTCATCTCGAACAGATCGGTCCCCGTATTATACGCATTTGAAGGTCATCATTTTAAGCGATAAGATTACGTCTGCCTCTCAGTTGATGGACTTAATTAACTTTTTTCAAAGAGATCATGAGATGAGACGAACCGTTCGTGTGTATTTTTCCAAAGGACTTGCGAGAACAGCGCTCGAAAAAAAGACGGAAAACAAAGAGATTCCGGCTTTTAATATTTTTTATAAATCGCGAAATCATTACAAAACGCTAGAAATCCCTCGTCAGGTGACCTTGGGGGAGATGTCCGTCAATCTGTCTAGTGGCCAAAGTTTCCTCGTTCAGGAAATTGATCTTACGAACGAATCCGAGATGCATGGAGCAGCTATTGTTTCAGGAAAAAAGACGCGGTTAGTCGGTTGGTTAGATAAAGAGGAAGTGTCGGGAATCAATTGGGTGTTGGGAACCGGAAATGGAGGTAGAGGAGGGATCTTAACGGTAGTTGATAAGAAAACAAAGAAAGAGTTGGTCTATGAAGTTAATGAAATAAACACCAAAATTAAACCGAAGGTGGAAGGGGAACAGATTTCCTTTCTAGTTTCCATTGAATCCGAAGGCCGACTTGGAGAAGACTGGACGGTAAACGATGCATTTAAAGAGGATTTTATTAAAAAAGCGGATGCGCTGATAGCAGATGAGGTCAAACGGATTGCAGAACAGGCTATTGCCAAAATTAAAGACACCTATAAAGTGGATGTTGCTGGCTTTGGTGAACAATTCAGGATCAAGAACTACAAGGAATGGAAGAAAGTAAAGGATGACTGGGACGAAGCGTTCAGCCGTTCAAACGTAGAGGTAGAGGCAAAAGTGCACATTAGGGAGTTTGGATCGAAAGGAAGGAAGGTTCCCAAGGTTCCCAAAAACTAAGACAACCATAGGGTAGGAATTTGAAAAGTCTGCGCAAAGCCAATACGTTCTTAACGGCTTTGCGCAGACTCTTGCCGTTTATTTAATCAATTCGATATCTATTGATTTCCCGTTTACTGCATCAAGCTCTACAGTCGTTGTCCCAGGACTTGCGCTAACTACCCGCGCCTCGCTGCTTGCATTTTTCAGGTGCCACGCCCCTTTTAATATAACCGTGGCCTTTGACATCGCACTCGGCGTTAACAAACCGGTAAGACGCAGATCAGGATCCGCAACGCTTAGCACAATATTGTCGGAACTTAATGACTGGACCATCGCCATGATGGGGATGCTGCTGCTTTGAATCAGGCCTTGATTGACCGGCACATGGCTGTTAAAGATGGCATAGCCGGTAACTTCCTTCCCAGGCTCTGTGTTTTTGACAATATGGGCGTCGCTATTTTTTTGCAAAACCGTGTATTGCGTGTTGTTCGCGAACGCGGCCGTCCCCTGTGCTCCTGCCCCTACTTTAATGGCATATTCGTAACCTGCCGATGCTGGAGCAGAACCGTGATTGATATAGGCCGTGGTGTAGCTGCCGGACGTATCTTTCGTGCCAGCGCTGTTTCTAGAGTTTTGCGTACCACGCATAATGACAGTTCCAGCCGCATTCGGCAGCACATATCCGTTCCCATAAGGGTCTACGATCCAAGCCGGGGTTGGACTTGTAATTGTACTCGTATAAGTGGCATGAGTAACCGAGGTGGTGGAATTATACCAGAATGGCATCGCACTGTTTGGCATATACGATTGAAATAGGGTAGTTTCCGTATTGTGGAGGGAATCTGTGTTTTGAATATCGGAGCCTAAGCTAATCATTTTATCGCCAAAAAAGAAGACAGATTTGTTGGCTCGGAAACTGGAGTCAAAGACGGTATCATGCAGTTTCATAGCGAAAACGCCATATTTATTTTGAGAGGACACACCGCCTACGAAGGTGCTATCTGTGAAAAGCCTCATCTGATCAGCTTTTTGTGCTAACTCAGCCAGAGACAAGTGCTTGACTGTTGTGCCAGGCCAGCGGCTCCAATCCCATCCAGCGTCAAGATGAATTCCGCTTTCGACGATTCCGGAAGTCAGTCCGTTCTTCACGATCTGCATATTGCCGTAATTCTGATATGCGCCATACACATTTTGATTGCTGGCAGATTCGAAGTTCCAAGCATATTTGCTCCAGCCTTTTATTCCGATCAGCAAGTCATTTACTCGATTAACAGCCATTGCACCATAGGGCATGACCCGGTATCCTTGTGGATTGGCTTTCGGCGGAACCCCCGCCTTCGACAATTTGTCTGCAAGCTGCAAGCCGCCAAGCGTATCCATATACTCAACACCGTACGAGTCGGCTTGTTTGAACAGGCCCTGCAGCAACTTGGATTGCGGATTCCAAAGTCTTGTGAAGGTGGAAGCAAGTTCCGTATCGATGGGGGTATTGGCCATGGCGAGATAGGAATATGCCAGCAAACTTGTCAGCGGGCTGGTCGTATTGGGGAAACGTCCGGTTGCCCCAACGGGCATGGTGTAGGTATTGGAGGTCAGCTCTAGCGTAAGCAAGGCTTTTTTGATGTTACTCTTTGCACCATCGGACAGGGCATAAGGAGTACCGCTCAGGAGGTAGGCAATCAATGAAGCCGTCTGCATCGCATGATCCCCATAGGCATTCATATAGACGCCGCGATGATGGAAAAGGGTGCCGTCAGGCTTAATCGTATCGGCGAAACCAGGTGCGATTTGCAGCGCTTGTTCGTACAGGCCGACGAGGCCTTTCATGTACTGAGCTTTTTTAGGGGTATTATCCATACCAAGCACGTAAAGTAAGTCATACATGAATTTTGTTCGGATTTCATCTGCCGTTGTCTCTTCGTAAACGGAATTATCGAATGTTTTACCGAAATTCGTGTACCAGAATATGGTGTTGAGCTCCCGTTCGAAAATACCTGCCGCCTCTAGCTCATTGCGCATAAGATAGACGGCATGAAAGTACCCGCTGTGCCTGTTTGCTTCATGATCCTGAGTGCCGATGGCACTTCCGTTCGCCCATCCTTGGTCGTTCATATAATCGAGTACATCGATCACTTTTTGCTTGCTTAACAGATTGCCGTTGATTTTGTAATCGAAAACGAGCGGCAGCAGCACGGTTTGGCTGACATCATCGCCGAATTTAAGCGAATGCGGGTCTGCGTTTGCATAAAGCGCTTCTCCGGTCATTGTACCATCAGGGTGTCTGACGATATGCAGCGCGTTGTAAGCAGCAAGCCCCGCTCGAATGAAGCTTTGGAGGGCATCATATCTCATTTTGAGCGGCCCGGTTAACTGTGCGTACTGCAGGGCATCTCCATAAATCCACTTCTCATATCGGCTTGAGATCGTATCAAAGGCATTAATTTCCTGCGGAGTGATAGTCGCTGGCAGCGGGAGCGTAGGTTGTTGTTGACTGTAGTAGTAGACATTATCCCATGAGCTTTGGCCAACATTCAGGCCAGTCTTGGGCATTTGATCATCTGCGGATCTTGCCGTTACCATGAAAGGCCAAAATTCCAAGTTATCGAAATAAAGGCTCCCTGATGGTACGGAGGCAGGAGGTACGATTTGCATTGCCTCGAGCGGTTCGTTCATGTTTTGCGTATAGGCAGGATTTTTACCCTCTTCTCTAAATTTGACCCAGACGGCCCGCCATCCTTTGAAATTCAGATTCACTTTGAATGAAAAATGATGGATGCCATTGTTGATTTCTGTCGTTTTGCCGAAGTTGAAAGTCACTTGATCATGGACTGGATTTTCATTATAAATCCATAACTTCATGCCGCCATGCTTGACGTTCGCTGCGGTTAGATCTGCCGGCTGTGTGTCGCGCAGTTTGGAGCCATTCGACCATGACCAGTGCAAGGAGCTGCCCCCGTGCTTGTAATGCTCTGTTGATACTTCAACCGAGCCGCCATTCTCCACGCTCCAGGTGGAAGGCAGCGCAGCGCCCTCGAACGACTCTGTGTGGGAATAATCGTCGGCTGCATGCGTGGCGCTTGGATAAGCCCCTACGCTGGACGCCAGAAGCAGCGCCGCGGCCAGAAGCCGCACGATGTGTTTTCTTCTTTTTTGCCATGTTGATCTCATACTAGTTCCTCCTTAAATTTTTTTATGACAGTGTTCTATATGGCTCGAGAATTCGTGCCTATAGTCCCCCGTTGGTAAGTACTCGTCATTATCACCTCCAAACTTATCTTGAATATCGGACGGGTATTGACTAAACATTATGAAAATTACAAAAAAATATAAAAATGCATATTTGGAACTAAAAATGGATCTATATGCTAATAAATGACAGCAGTACAAAAGACACCCATGGGGTGCCCTTTGTACTAGGTTTCATTTGAGAGCGGTCAGCATAGGAGGTTTCTGAGTCCTTATGGCGAAATAAATAGATGATTGTCTAAGAACGCCGGAGGTGGAACATGAAAGCGCTATTTATTGGAGGAACAGGAACAATTAGTTCAGCAATTACCAAACAGCTGCTGGACAGTGGATGCGAGCTTTATCTGCTGAATAGAGGCACAAGAAATGAATCGTTACCAGCGGGGGCTAACTTGCTCACTGCGGATATTCGGGATGAAGAGCATGTGGCTAGTCTAATTGAACACTTGGAGTTCGATGTTGTTGCGGATTTCATCGCGTTCGAGCCGACTCAGCTGGAAAGAGATTATCGCTTATTTCAAGGTAAAACCAAACAATTTATGTTCATAAGTTCAGCGTCTGCTTACCAAACACCGCTGTCTGACTATAGAATTACGGAAGGGACGCCTTTATCGAACCCGTATTGGGAGTACTCGAGGAACAAGATTGCTTGTGAGGATTACTTGCTCAAGATGTATCGCGACCATGGTTTCCCTATTACAATCGTAAGACCGAGCCACACTTATGATGAACGCTCCATACCGCTTGGCGTGCATGGCAGTAAAGGCAGCTGGCAGGTTGCCAAACGTATGCTGGAGAACAAGCCCGTGATCATTCATGGAGACGGTACTTCGCTGTGGACAATGACGCATAATAGTGACTTTGCTAAAGGTTTTATTGGACTAATGGGCAATATACATGCTATTGGGGAGTCCGTACATATCACTTCGGATGAGACACTGACTTGGAATCAAATCTATGAAGCCATTGCTGATGCGCTAGGAGTCAAACTGCAGGCGGTTCATGTTTCGTCCGAATTCCTGGATGCGTGCAGCACGGAGAATTACAGAGGCGGATTACTCGGAGATAAGGCGAATTCCGTTGTTTTCGACAATGCGAAACTGAAACGGCTTGTTCCGGAGTTCGTTGCGACGACTCGTTTTGATCAGGGGATTAAAGCGACAGTTGCTCATATTTTAGCTAAACCCGAGTTGCAAAGAGAAGATCAGGAATTCGATCAATGGTGCGATAAGGTGATTCGCGCTTTAGAAGCAGCTGTACAGGCAATTCGGGAATAGATTTGAAGGAGAATACGAATGAAAATCACGGTTGATATCAGGAATAACTCCAAAGTCGCTATTGTGCAGAGCGATGACATCCTCATTAGCAATGTACAGGAAGCTTTGGATTTGATGGCTTCTGTTCAATATCTGGAAGAGGCCCACAAAATTTTGATGGACAAATCCAACATATCGGAGGACTTTTTCGAGCTGAAGACCCGCCTTGCCGGTGAGATTTTGCAGAAATTTACGAACTACAAGGTTAAATTTGCGATTGTTGGCGATTTTGACGTGTATAACAGTAAAAGTCTGAAGGATTTTATCTATGAGAGCAATCAAGGAAACTCGGTTTTCTTCCTCAAAGACAAAGAGGCAGCGCTGGACGCTCTGCATAATGCCGATTAAGGTTATTTCGTTCCTAATGCACGTTAAACGAAAAAAAGCACCGTTCCTCCACATTGGAAGGATCGGTGCTTTTTGCTGCTTAAAAGCGGATTAAAAATCAAAGTTGTCCGGATCGGGTCCGACACGTCGATTTTCGTTCAAGGCATCGATACGAGCCATCTCTGCATCTGTTAACGCGAAGTCAAAAACGTTGGCGTTATCGATGATGCGCTGCTCTTTGATCGACTTCGGAATTGTCACAATGCCGCGCTGCAAATCCCAGCGGAGAATGACTTGAGCAACCGATTTGCTGTGGCTAGCGGCGATGTCATTGAGAACCGGGTGATCGAATAGCTGACCCTGCATGAGCGGAGACCAAGCTTCTAGCTGAATGTTATTCGCTTTGGAGAAGGTGAGCAGCTCTTGCTGTGACAGAAGCGGGTGAAGTTCAACTTGGTTCACCATTGGCACGATTTCCGCGTCTTTCATCACATCTTCGAGATGATGAATTTGGAAGTTGCTGACACCGATTGCTTTCACGCGGCCTTCTTTGTACAGAGTTTCCAAAGCACGCCAAGCTTCTTTATATTTCCCTTTGACCGGCCAGTGAATGAGGTACAGGTCAAGATATTCCAGACCCAGCTTGGATAAGCTGGCTTCGTAGGCGGCAATTGTCGATTCATAACCAAGATCTGCGTTCCACACCTTGGAGGTTACGAACAGATCCTCTCTAGCGAGTCCTGTTTCCGCAAGTGCCTCGGAAATAGCTTGTCCAACACCGGCCTCATTCCCATAGATGGCGGCTGTATCAATACTGCGGTAGCCATTACGAATGGCTGCTTTGACGGAGCTTACTACCTCTGAACCTTCTTCTACTTTGAAAACACCTAACCCGAACCATGGCATTTGAACGCCGTTCAACAGGGTTGTTGTGGATTGTAAATGGTTGATCGTCATGCGTAATTCCTCCTCATGTAACTGTTTATATGTTGGCCAACCGGCCGTCATCGCATCATAAATCCTCACCATCAGTAGGATGTCACCTGTTGGCAATTGCTATTATGAACGTTTCATGAGGAGATGAAAAGTACGTACTTTTTAGTACGATAGTTACTCTTCTGTGACTATTGGCGCTTAAGTGATCCCATATTCCTCGATTTTACGGTACAAAGTCGTCCTTCCAATCTGCAATTTGGCGGCAGCTTTGCTGAGATTCCACTCAGAGGCGGCCAGCGCCATCTTGATCGCTTTAATTTCCGCCTCTTTGAGCGTTAGAGGGTGATCTTCGCTAGGGGATTCGCTCATCGTCTCATCCACTTGCGCAGCCTCCAACATTAGATGATCAGCATCAATCGGCTGATCGCCAGCCAGGAAGATCGCTTGCATCAGAATGCCGCTCAGCTCTCTGATATTGCCTGGCCAGTTGTAGGCCAGCAGCTTGCGTTTGGCGGCTTCCGTGAAGGCACAGCATGGCGATGCATGCTTCTGGAGCAGATGATGCGCCAATGCCAGGATATCGCTTCTTTCCCGTAGAGCCGGCAGCGTAACCGGGATGCCCTTCAGCCGATAATAAAGATCGGCCCGGAATCCGCCCGCCTTCACTTCTGCGGCCAAATCCTTATTCGTTGCGGCAATTACGCGCACATCAACGGCTTTGCTCTTCGCACTCCCAACCGGAGTAATCCGCCCGTCTTGGAGCACACGCAAAAGCGCAGCTTGCGCCCGAAGGGGCATATCGCCGATTTCATCAAGGAAAATCGTGCCTTTATGCGCGGCCTCGAATTTCCCGATATTGCCCTCCTTGCTTGCACCTGTGAAAGCGCCGCGGGCATAGCCGAACAATTCGCTCTCGACCAGGCTGTCTGGGATGGCGCTGCAGTTAAGTGCAATGAACGGCGCTCCCGACCGGGCACTTGCCGTATGGATGGATTGGGCGAACAATTCCTTGCCGACGCCGCTTTCGCCCAAGAGCAGAACAGGGAAGTCCGCGGTTGAAGCCTTCTGGGCTAACTCTTTCCTCTGCAGGAATGTCGGACACGTGCCGACAAGATCATGAAACGTGTATAAATGCTGATCATTACTCGTCACCCTTCGAATGGAGACAGACTGCCACAGCTTTTGATGTTCATTATGTAAGGTTTGAACGGCAAAACCCTCCAGTTTCGGCATGGGCTTACCGATGACGTCGCCGCCCATGACCCGCATAGCGGCATGATTGGCGCGGAGGATACGGTTATCTCGACTGAGCGAAAGCAGGGGCAAAGGATGATGCATGGAGGAGTAGTCCAACTCTCTTAGCGTGATGAGGTGTTCCTTCTTCGACTCCTCGAGCAAAATTTTGTTTTGCAGGGATTGAGCAGCCAAACAGGCGAGGGTAAAGGTATAGGCATGGAAATTCTCTTGCTTGCCGCTAATATTGACGATTCCGATCAGCTCGCCGATCGCGTTGAAGACAGGAGCAGAAGCGCAGGTCAGGAAATGGTTCGATTTGAAATAATGCTCTTCGGCATGCACACGTACGGGCTTCCGCTCTGTAAGGGCAACGCCGATGGCATTCGTCCCTTTGCGATGTTCGGCCCAATTGGCGCCTACTTGCAGCTGAACCGCCAATGCACGCCGAGAGAAGTCGATATCTCCTGCCGTGTGAATAATGGTTCCTTCCGGGTCGATCAGCAGTGCCATCTGGCCGGATTCTTTGATGTCGGTATGCATGTGTTCGAAGATTTGCTCGGTGTATTGGATGGTTTGCTCATTTTGCTTGAGGAGAGACTGCATGTGAATTCCTGTTAAAATGTCATCGTCAATGGGGTCGGTGGGCACTAAACCAAATTCGTGACAGCGCTTCCAAGAAGCTGCCGCTGCGTTGGATAAAAAGTTATTTTCCACGGATAGCAAAAAGATCCCTCCATTGCAATCGTATCTTACCCGATCATACCATAGTTGCTTTTATTAATGGAGGGCTGCTGGCAAGAATGTCCCAAAATGGAACACATCCTTTGTATCAAAACGGAACATCGAACTTCGTACACCATTCATAAACCCCATTGTAACGGGAATTTGTCCGTTGGCACGATTCTTGCTTATCTATTTATGTATACCATTTTAAGGAGGCTGAGCGAGAATGATTTATGCACAACCTGGACAAAACGGATCCAAAGTAACATTCAAAAAACGGTATGAAAACTTTATCGGTGGACAGTGGGTTGCACCTGTTAAAGGGCAATACTTCGACAATCCGTCTCCTGTAAATAATCGTGTGTTCTGTGAGATTCCACGCTCAACTTCTGAGGATATCGAGCTGGCTTTGGATGCTGCGCATGCTGCCAAAGAGGCATGGGGGCGCACGTCAGTTGCCGAGCGCGCTGTTATTTTAAATAAAATTGCTGATCGTATGGAAGCTAATTTGGAAATGCTCGCGGTTGCCGAGACTTGGGATAACGGCAAGCCTGTTCGTGAAACGCTTGCGGCCGATCTGCCGCTGGCGATTGATCATTTCCGCTATTTCGCAGGGAGCATCCGCGCTCAAGAAGGTACGCTCAGCCAATTGGACGACAATATGGTGGCTTACCACTTTCATGAGCCGCTTGGCGTCGTCGGGCAGATCATTCCGTGGAACTTCCCGCTGCTGATGGCGACGTGGAAGCTCGCTCCAGCGCTTGCGGCAGGCAATGCCGTTGTTCTCAAGCCAGCTGAGCAAACGCCGGCTTCCATTCTGGTGCTGCTCGAACTTATTCAAGATTTGCTGCCGCCAGGCGTCGTTAATGTCGTTAACGGCTTCGGCCTTGAAGCGGGCAAACCGCTAGCCTCAAGTAGCCGTATCTCGAAGATTGCCTTTACGGGAGAAACGACAACAGGCCGTTTGATTATGCAATATGCTTCGCAGAATTTGATACCGGTTACCTTGGAGCTGGGCGGTAAGTCTCCGAACATCTTCTTTGAAGATGTGCTTGCGCGGGATGACGCTTTTTACAATAAAGCGCTTGAAGGTTTTGCTATGTTCGCTCTCAATCAAGGGGAAGTGTGTACGAGCCCGTCACGCGCATTGATTCAGGAGTCGATTTACGATCAATTTATGGAGAGAGCTCTGAAGCGGGTCGCTTCGATTACACAGGGCAACCCACTTGATACAAATACTATGATTGGGGCACAGGCCTCGACGGAGCAAGTTGAGAAAATCATGAGCTATATCAACATCGGCTCGCAAGAAGGTGCGGAATGTTTGATTGGCGGTGACAGAGGGAAAGTGGAAGGGGAGCTCTCGGAAGGCTACTATATCCAGCCGACTGTTCTTAAAGGGAATAACAAGATGAGAATTTTCCAAGAGGAAATTTTCGGCCCTGTCCTTGCGGTTACGACGTTCAAGAACCAGGAAGAAGCCTTGGCTATAGCGAACGACACGCTCTATGGTCTTGGAGCAGGCGTATGGACGCGTGATATGAATACTGCCTACCGGATGGGCCGGAGCATTGAAGCAGGACGCGTATGGACGAATTGCTACCATGCCTACCCTGCCCATGCAGCTTTTGGCGGATATAAGACTTCAGGCATCGGCCGCGAGAATCACAAAATGATGCTGTCCCACTACCAGCAAACCAAAAACTTGCTCGTCAGCTACAGTCCTGAAGCATTGGGCTTCTTCTAAGAGAGCCGCCGCGATGAAAGAGGCAAGCAAGGTCGTTGCTACTGAGGCTGCTCTGGAGCTAATTGAAATCGTAAAAGCCAAGCATGGCCCGGTTATGTTTCATCAATCCGGCGGCTGCTGCGACGGAAGCTCTCCCATGTGTTATGCGCAGGGGGAGTTCCTGATCGGTGACAGCGACGTTTGGTTGGGAGATATCGGCGGCGCCCCTTTTTATATGAGTAAATCCCAGTACGATTATTGGAAAAACACGATGCTGATCATCGATGTGGTTCCCGGCAGGGGCGGCATGTTTTCGCTCGAAGGCCCGGAGGGCCGGCGGTTTTTGACGCGTTCGCGGATGTTTACGGAGGAGGAGCGGCACGAGTTAGGTTTGTAAAAAGTGTACGTTGGACCTGGCGATGGTTTATCGCTGGGTCTTTTGCGCTTTTTCATGCTGGATTTTACATTAAAAGTACGAATATACTATTGGTAAGCGATTTCATTCTTTAAAAGGAGGCGTTTGCGGATGGAAATTTCATTAGGTGCACTGCAGGATCACAGAATGCAGCTTACCCCACATATGCGGCAGTCTATGGAAATCCTCCATATGTCCTCCTTGGATCTGCATGAGTTGGTAAAGCAGCAAGCGAATGAGAATCCTTTTATTGAACTTAAGCATAGAAATCCGGCAATCCGTAATATCAGCGGTTCTAATCCAGATTGGCGGCTTAATGTCGATCCTAGCGCTGCGCCTACGTTAGAGTCGGTTTTACTAGAACAGATAGCCTGTATGAATTTGGACAGTAGACTAAAGGGGCCATGCAAATGGATCATCGGAAATTTGGATGCAAAGGGCTACCTTCCCTATACGAGAGATGAAATTTCCGCTATTCAAGGCTCCTCGTTGGAGCATGTGCGTCAAGCTGTTCAAATCATCCAGAGCTTAGAACCATACGGTGTAGGGGCTTCAACCTTAGCGGAATGCCTTCTCCTCCAATTGCAGCAGTTGAAGGGAATAGACCCCTTGGTGGCAGATTTAATCCAACAGGATTTGCCCGATATTGCCGCTGGCAGGCTTCATCAGTTAGCGGTGAAATACGATACAGAGCCATCCCGCATCCAAGCGGCGATTAAACAGATAAAAGCGCTCAATCCGAAGCCTGGAGCCATGTACAGCAGAGAGCAGCCGCAGTATGTAATACCAGATCTTACGTTGAAGCTGGTAGAGGGGACTTACACTGTTTTTCTTGAAAATGCTGCAATTCCGGGCATTACGCTCAGCGATTCTTATCTTCGTCTGATGGAGCAGAAGGCATCGCAAGATGTATTCCGCTACTTGAAGCAGCAATGGCAGGCCGCAAGGGGGCTTATGGACAGCATTGAGCGAAGAAAAGCTACGCTGCTGCAAACAGCAAGCCTTATGTTCGAGCTCCAGGCCGATTTTTGCGCGAAGGGCACCGCTCATATCGGGCCGATGACGATGAAGCAGGTGGCTGAAGCGCTGAAAGTACATGAATCCACCGTGAGCCGTACGGTCAGCCGGAAGTACGTTCAAACCCCGTGGGGGATATTTGAGCTGAAATATTTCTTCTCCTCTTCGATGAAGAAGATCGATGGAACAACGGTTTCTTCTTTTTACATGAAGGAAAAGCTTCGTGAAGCGATTGCAGGAGAAAACCGAGACCAGCCTTTCTCGGATCAACAACTATCTGAGCTTTTAATCAGCAAGGGGCTCGTCATTTCACGCCGAACAGTGGCTAAATATAGAGAACAGATGAATCTTCCACCTGCTCTAAAAAGACGATTTAACGTTTGAAGGTTAAACTTTAAAGTTTAAGATTTGAGGTTTAAATCTTAAAGTTTAAGGCATGAACTTTACCGTTTAAAGTTTAAACTTTAGACTTTAAACTTTATTCCAGTGAAAGCGTAAAATTAACGAAATATTCCAAATACCCACTCATTCTACGTTCCTATTGCGAATAGGTATATAGATTCAAATCAAGGTAGGAGAGGGGAATTGACTTGACAAAGAACGAAGTCTTAACCACTACCATCACACTGTCCATTGATAACGGCAGCAGTCATGTCAAGGTCATCTATGACCATTTGGACTGTAGCTTCATTTTCCCTAATGTACTTGCACAACCGTTTGGTGAACGATTTCTTTTGATGGAACAAGGTGATCCCCTGGATTTCCTCGACGTTCAAATTACATCGCCTGCCATTGAAAGCGATCAGTACCGACACGTTTATGTGGGGAATCTCGCCATTGGCGATGAAGGTATTCTTCATGAGATTGTCGGAGATAAAGCTGTGCAAAAGAAAGCCCAGAGACCGGAGACCATGGTGACGCTCCTGACGGCTGCCGCTTATGCCATTGCCAAACAACATGAGGACGCAATCAAACGGGGTAAAAAGCGGATCAAAGCTGCCGTAAACCTGGGCACTGGCCTGCCGATTCGCGAAATTACGAAATTCCGCGATGAATTTGCCCGTAAAATCACCGGAGGTGTCCACTCCGTCACGTTCGTAACGACCCCTGTTTTCAAAGGGATCACAGTTGAAATGGAATTTTCGCTTCCAACCGACATCAGTATAGACGATGTATCCGGCGTTTATGATCTGGAAGCAACTTCGAAATCCCATCTGTCGCACAAGGGCTTTGGCATTGCCGATGTCGGCGGCGTAGATATGGATATCGCTTTCTTCCGACCAGGCCTGGATCTGGATCAAAGGCACTCCACCGGCGCCAAAATCTATCTCAACGATGCACTGGAGAGCATTCGTAATGAGGTGAATGCGCAAGGTGAGGAGCTGCTTGCAAGCACAGCCGAATTGACGCTTATGCTCGTCAACAAAGAGTATGAGATCTATGCCGAAGGCAAGGTCGTGTTTGATATGACGAGCCTGATCAACAAGCACATGCGCATATTAGCGGAGAAGGTGCTGAAGTTCGCCCGCAGCTCCTGGAAGCACGTTCGTTATGCGAATGAGTTCTGGTTTATCGGCGGCGGAGCTGTTGTTTTGCAGCCTTGGATTGAGAAAATAAACGCCGAGCTGGGCCTGCCTATTCGGTTTGATACAGCCGAGCACAGCCAATTCCGGAATGTGCGAGGCACGTTCCTCATGCTGGACCACGCCCTGCAACATGCGGACGAAGTCGCGGCAGGCACAGATGCCAAAGGAGTCTCCGAGAACGGGAGCGGTCAGGATTGAAAAAACGCCGATCCACCGTCTACGTTCGCTCTGGCAAGGATGTAACTTTGTATATTCCATCAGATACGCCCACTGAGGTCATCGATTATTTAAACCAGTTGAAGATGGATGGCTATTTTAGCCAAGGTATTATAGATATTTTAACGAAATATGTTCGCGAAGAGCGCCTGTCTGCATCTGCAACAACTGAAATCGAAATATTTCCCGGGAAAGAAATGTTCCACGATATAGACAAAGTCAGCCCTCCCGCAGGAATAGAGGAGATCGATCCCAAGGTAGAATTGGACGAGCCTTTAGAGCCTACTCAAGCAACAGGTGCGGAAGGGGAACAGAAGAAATTCAGCTTGGCACAAATATTCCGGCAGTCCCGGCAAAATTCAGGGAAGCTAGTGCCTACTTCGGATCATGGAAGGGAGCCTGAGTAGGGGGAACTCCATGATTCAGGATAAGGAGGACACCTAATGGATAACAATCAGGGGAAAGAAGCAGCTAGGCATTTTACATTGACTGATGATATATTTCGTTATCCTGGCATGGATGTTTATTCGCAAATGACTGTAATCGTATTGAAATGCTTCTCCTCAGAAGCAAACGTCCCCGATTTGGTTGATATTGCAAAACTGGGCCGGATGAATCTGAAGCAGGCAACGAAGGCGATGCAGAATCTCGTCGAGATGAAAATTATTTCCCAGAAAATGTTTCGCCGATTGGTCGGTGATTTTCAGGACGATCGGTTATCCTGGGCGGCCAAAGGTTTGCTTGCTTTTTGCAAAGAACATCCTAAGATTGATTTAACCGACTTATTGGATCTCTCCAGTGAGTCAGGCGAGGACGAGAGCAGCATCCGCAAGGCACTTACGGAACTGCACCAGTATGGTTACTTGGATGAGTATCCAGTCTGGAGTCAAATTGCGAACTGAGCAAAATTCATGATCAAAAAAAAGCTATTCCCCATAATCGTGAGGATAGCTTTTTTGGCATGCTGTTTTTCTTTATGCTTTTTTCAGCAATAAGTAGATGAAATAAGGTGCGCCGATCAACGCGACCATAATACCGGCGGCAATCCCATCGGGGTCGAGCAAATTGCGACCGACGGTATCAGCCAGCAGCAGCAGCCATCCGCCGATTAGAACAGCTACGGGAATGAACAGCTGATTCCTTGGCCCGACCAAAGCTTTCGCGATATGCGGAGCCATAAGCCCGATGAAGGTAATGCCTCCCGTGACGGAAACGGCTGAAGCCGCAAGTGCGACAGCGGTAAGAAGTAGGACGATACGCTCTTTTTCCACCGACACACCAACGCCGATTGCGACAGGCTCATTAAGACCAAGGAGATTTAACCGGTTGGCTTTATACAAGGTGAATGGGATGAGCACGATAAGCCACGGCAGAAGCGCCCAGATGAACGGCCAGTCGGTTCCCCAGATGTTGCCTGCCAGCCATTTGGCGATAAAGTCCACCTTCGCACGTTCTGCGGATGAGATGATGACAATCATGATGCCGGATAAGGCCATGGAGAAGCCAATGCCCATTAACACTAATCGGACGGGTTGAAGACCTTCTTTTCGACTATAAGAAAGCAAGTAAATGCAGGCAGCGGTTAGCAGAGCTCCAATAAAAGCGAATAGCGGTAGAAAATATACGAAGGAGCCTGCTTTTACCGGGAAAAACAGAAAAAAGACGGCAACGGCGACACCCGCACCGGAGTTTATTCCAATAATGCCGGGGTCAGCTAAATCATTGCGTGTAACACCCTGCAGGATCGCGCCAGATAGAGCAAGCGCCATGCCGGCCAATAAGGTAATCAGAATCCGGGGTAATCGAATTGAAAATAAGACAAAATGTTCTTTGAAGGTCCCCTGACCAAACAGGGTAGGGAGCAGCCGGTTATAGGACAACGACGAGTAGCCTAGACCCATACCGATCACAATCGTAACAATGATAAGTGCTAGAGCCCCAACTACGAGCAGGCGTTGTTTTCTGAGAATGGATGGATGAATCATGGGAAGGCTTTGCCCCCTTTGCGTACGATAAACAGGAAGAAAGGTAAGCCTAACATCGCCACAATGGCCACTACAGGCGTTTCGTACGGCGCATTCATGGTACGCCCGAGTGTATCTGCGAGCAGCATGAAGGTACCGCCTGAGACCGCGGACATTGGAATAATGAACCGGTAATCGGTGCCTACGATGGCACGTACGACGTGCGGTATCATAAGCCCAATGAAGGCCATATTGCCGACCAGGGCAACGGATGCGCCTGCCAGCAGAATAATGATGATGAAGAGAATGGCCTTAATTTGCGCCGTTTTCTGCCCTAATCCAACAGCCACCTCTTCGCTTAAGCTAAGAATAGTAAGCTGCCTGGAGAGCAGGAGAGATACCAGCGACCCCACAACGATAAAAGGCACGATCACTTTCAACTGGTCCCATGACGCCCCGATCAATCCCCCTGCTGTCCACATGGTGACATCTTTTGAGATTTTGAAATACAGGCCGAGCCCCTCGGAAACGGCGTATAAAAAGGCGGAGATCGCAGCTCCGGCGAGTACGATGCGGATGGGTGAGAATCCGCCTTTTTTCATCGCTCCAATGCCAAAAACCAGAAGCGCTCCTATGGCCGCTCCAATGAAACAAGCGAGCATGATGCCCAAGTAGCTTGTTGACGGGAATAAAGCAATGGTTAGGGCGAGTGCTGCGTTAGCACCTGCCGTTAGCCCTAGCAAACCGGGGTCTGCTAACGGATTTCGAGTAATCCCTTGCATAATGGCGCCTGAGACGCCTAAAGCCGCGCCAACGAAAATCCCCGCGATTTCGCGGGGTAATCGAATTTCACGGATGATCGTAATCGCATCACTTGTGGTGTGTGAAGTTAGTGCCAGCCAGACATCCGAGAGGGTAGCATCTGCTGCCCCAAACACCATAGCAACAACAAACATTCCCACAAACACAAGGAGCCCAAGGGCAAATTTATAACCAAATGAAATGGATTGTTTCATCCGAGACGGCTCCTTCGTGATGTTATTTAAGCAAATTTTTGATGAAGAAATCTAGTTGGTATTCCAGCGTTAACGGATCGTTAAAGTAGAAAACTTTGGCGTTAGCTTCATAAACGTGGCCGTTTTTTGCAGCCGTTGTATTTTTGTATGTCTCCGTTTGTTGGAAAGAGTTGTCGGCATCCGGGTTTTTGCTGAAAATCACGTAGTCGCCCATGAATTGCGGCAGAACTTCCGTCGACAAAGCATAATAGCCTTCTTTCAGAGCTGTTTCCTTCACTTTGGCAGGCATAGGCAATTTCATTTCCTGATAAAGAATTTCCGTCCCACGCCCCCAGTTATCGCCATATACGTAAAGCTGTTTGTCGAAGCTCTCGATGACGGAAATGGTTTTGTCTGTGCCGATTTTGGCTTTAATGTCAGTACCTGCTTTTTGTGCGCGTTTCTTGAAGTCGTCAACCCAAGCTCTCGCTTCGCTTTCTTTGTTCAGAAGTTTTCCGATCTCGATATGTTGGGTTAGATAGTCAACTTTGCCATACGTGTATGTAACGGTTGGAGCGATTTGCTTCAGCTTATCCATATTTTTGATCGTGGATAAACCGATAATGAGATCGGGTTTTAGTTCAATGATTTTTTCCAAATTTTCATCTGAAACTTCCTGCACATCTTTTAGGGTTTTGTCAAAGTTAGGATTAGCTTTGGACCATGACTCCACACCGACAAGCTTCACATTTAACGCCATTACGTTTCCTGCAAAAGCAGAAAGGACAATAACACGCTGTGGATTGGCAGGCACTTCAACGGGCCCATCTTCGGACTGATACGTAATTGTTTTGGACCCAGCCGCAGTTGAAGCAGCCGGTGTTGCAGAGCCATCTTCTTTTTTAGGTGCTGCAGCTCCGCAAGCGCTAGTAGCTAGTACTAGGATGAAGAGCAGGAATGGAATCAGTAGTTTTTTCACTTGAGTTGTCTCCCTTTAGTAAATTGTAAGTAATGCACATGGGTTTATGGGTCCGAGGATCTCTTCCGATCTCCGCATCAATGTGGAAAACTTGCTTGAGAACTTCAGGCTGCATCACTTCTTCGCAATCGCCGGCTTTGACAATTTCGCCATCTTTCAAAGCGATGATGTAATCCGCGAAGCGGGCGGCTTGGTTCAAATCGTGCAGCACCATCACAATCGTTCGGTCTTGTTCCCGATTCAAGCGCTGCAATAGCTCCAGCACCTCTAGTTGATGGGCCAAGTCCAAGTAGGTCGTAGGCTCATCCAGAAAAATAATATCGGTTTCCTGGGCGATTGCCATCGCAATCCAAACGCGCTGCCGTTGACCGCCGGATAAGGAATCAACAGGCCTGTATTTGAAATCTTGGGTGCCTGTCACTTCGAGCGCCCAGTCGATGGCGTCATAGTCCTTTTTTGTCAATCGGCCAAAGCCGGTTTGATAAGGGAAGCGGCCATAAGACACTAATTCGCCAACGGTCAATCCGCTGGCGCTATCAGGAGTCTGTGGCAGTATCGCCATTTTTTTAGCGAGAACTTTGGTGTTTTCTTTCGAGATGAGCGCTCCGTCCAGTACGATACGACCGGATTGGTGAGGAATAATTCGTGTTGTTGCTTTTAAAAGAGTGGATTTGCCGCAGCCGTTAGCACCGATAATGGTCGTAATTTTTTTGTCGGGAATGGCAGCACTAAGATTTTTGACAATCGAACGTTCTCCATAACCAATGTTGAGTTCATCTATATACAGGCGAACCATAAGACACCTCCATGATGTCATCGATAGTGATAATCATTATCATCACGACAACTAAACATACTTTAAGGCACCAGATTAAGGTTGTCAATGATTATTTTGTTGTCAAAAGAAAAAAATAGCTTTATATTTAATTGATAATGATAATCAATTGCATGCGAGTAAAGAGGAGTGAATATTTATGAATAATCAGGAATTGTTTGATGTCACGATCATCGGAGGAGGCCCGGCAGGGCTTTACTCTGCTTTCTATAGCGGCTTGAGAGAAATGAAAACGAAGATTATTGAGTATCAGCCACAGCTTGGCGGCAAAGTGCATGTCTACCCGGAAAAGATGATCTGGGACGTTGGCGGCCATACGCCGCTGCCTGGCGCAAAGCTGATCGAGAAGCTTGTCGAACAAGGATTAACCTTCTTCCCGGAGGTTGTCTTAAGTGAGAAAGTCGAGTCGATCAGGCGCAATGAAGACGGGATCTTTGAACTGCTCACTGCATCCGGTGTTAAGCATTTGTCGAAAACAGTGATAGTCGCCGTAGGCGGGGGCATTCTCAATCCCAAAAAGCTGGAAATCGAGGGCGCGGAGCGGTATGAGGTATCTAATTTGAACTATACGGTAAAATCTCTGGAGCGCTTTAAGGGTAAAACGGTCGTCATCTCTGGAGGCGGTAACTCAGCTGTTGACTGGGCTAATGAGCTGGAGCCTGTGGCTGGAAAAGTCTATTTAACATATCGCAAGGATGCGCTCTCCGGTCATGAAGCTCAAGTGAAGCAGCTTTTGGAAAGCTCCGTGCAATGCATTTTCAATTCGTCCATTTCTAAATTAATTGCCGGCGCAAATCACGAAACGATAGAACATGTACAGCTTGAGAACCACGAAACGGGTGAAATTTCGTATTTGGAAATTGATGAAGTCATCATTAATCACGGCTACGAGCGAGATACGACTTTACTTCAAAATAGCGAAGTGACGATCGAGATCGTAGACGATTATTATATTAAAGGCAGCGCAGCGAGCGAATCTTCTATCGAGGGGATTTATGCAGCTGGAGATATTCTCAATCATGAGGGGAAAGTCCACCTGATCGCAGGCGCGTTCCATGATGCAGCGAATGCTGTAAATAAAGCGAAACAATACATACAGCCAGGCGCCTACAAGTATGCTATGGTTTCTTCGCATAATGAAGTTTTCAAAGAACGAAATCGGGAATTAGTGAAACAAATGTTCAGCTAGCAGGAGAGTAGGTCCTCTAATTGTCAAAGAGCTAGTGAACCATGCAATATATGAGAAAAATACAGGTAAGGCCCACGTTTACAAATTTTTCCTAACAAAAGACGACAAGATTCCTTGGCATTCCCGAAAAATACTATAATCTTGCTCCCCTCACTTCGACAGCTATTCCAAGCGGGGTGTTGTACTATTTTAGTACATACATCTAGGAGGTGCAGTGGTTGATAGATAAGACTATAAAGAGCAGAGCAGTCATGTTTGTGAAAAGTGAAATGGAGCGGGTTGTGAGGGATTTGGAAAGTGGGATCATCACTAGGGATCAAGCTATTGGCAGTTTGAATACACTTTTCAACATCGCCTCCGGGATTGAAGATACGATGCAAATGCAAATGATATGCAGGATGATTTCCTACATACGAACGACAAGCTTTTACGGCCAAATCAAGAAGATGTATGCGAATAAAATGTTTCATGATCAGCCAGCACCATCTTCAGCACCTGTACAAGTACCAGCTGCTGAAGAAATAGCAGTCTCTTCTATGAAAATTCTCGAGAAGATCGTTCGATAAACATGTTAGGGGTTCTACATAAAAAAGCCTTCAATCCAACGGTAGAAATGGAACGAAGGCTTTTTGACATTCCGTTCGGTCTTTAGTTGTTCGTTGGTTGGTCAGTGAAAATGTGGAAGCCTACGCCAAACTTGTCGACGACTTGGCCATATGCAGGGCTGAAGTGGGATTCTGACAGTGGGATGATGACGCGTCCGCCATCTTCCAGTGCATGGTAGATCGCTTTGGATTTCTCAACATCCTTGATCGAAATGCAAATGGTAACATTGGCACCCTTCTGAACAGGTTGTCCAGGGAAGGCGTCGGACAGCATCAGACGCGTATCGCCTACCATCAGCATCGCATGTCCGATAAGTTCATTTGCTTCTGAAGGGAGCGGGTAGTCAGGATTTGCAGGCATTTCACCAAATGTTTGTACGAAAACTTGTTGGGCACCTAATGCCTTCTCATAGAATTGGATGGCTTCCTTAGCGTTTCCTTCCATAACTAAATAAGGGTCTAAGCGTAATGTCATCAACCTTCAGCTCCTTGGGTTAAATTTGATTAGGATCATTGTTAAAAAAAACCTTACCTCTTATTATTAACACAAAACGCGAGAAAAATAAAGAACATATGTTCGATTTATTTGTAAATCTTTCATGAAACACTGGAAGCTCACTCCTCTTGTGTTCATGGACGATTTTTGGCACAATAATAAGTAGATGGTAAGCTTCGGCTGTTTCATAGAATTTGGACTGTAAGTGAAAGTCTTGAAAAGAGGATAACACATGAATAAAGGATCCATTTATGGATTAACGTTTGATCAATTAGTGGCTTGGCTCGCTGAAAAAGGGTTCAAAAAGTCGCGGGCTTTACTTGTATGGGATTGGCTGTATCGGAAGCGGGTAACCTCGTTCTCGGAGATGACGGATGTTAAACAGGACTGTCTTCAGGTGTTAGGGGATCATTTCGCCATCCAAACCTTGACGGAGCATCTGAAACAAGAGTCAGCGGACGGGACAATCAAATTCCTGTTTAAATTGATGGATGGCAACCTGATCGAAACCGTGCTGATGCGACATAAATACGGGCTGTCCGTATGTGTAACAACACAAGTTGGCTGCAATATCGGGTGCAGCTTCTGTGCCAGCGGTCTGTTGGCTAAGAGCCGTGATCTGACGAGCGCAGAAATCGTGGAACAAATTATGAAGGTTCAGCTTCATTTGGACGGCAAGGGCGCGAACGAGCACGTTAGCCACATTGTGGTGATGGGAATTGGCGAGCCTTTCGATAACTTCAAGAACATGGTTGATTTCATCCGCGTTGTGAAGGATCAGAAGGGCCTTGATATTGCGGCTAGACATATCACCGTTTCCACAAGTGGTCTTGCTGATAAAATCAGAGAATTCGCGGATTCCGATTTGAAGACGAACCTCGCGATTTCCTTGCATGCCCCGACGAACGAGCTTCGGACGCGGATTATGAAAATTAACAAAGCGATTCCGATTGAAAAGTTGATGAGTTCGATTGAGTACTATTTGGAGAAAACAAACCGGAGAATCACGATTGAGTACATTTTGCTGAAAGACGTGAATGACGGCAAGGAGCATGCGATCCAGCTGGCTGAGCTGATTCAGCACATCCGCCAACTCGCCAATGTGAATCTTATCCCGTACAATCCGGTGGATGAGCATAGCCAGTACCAACGGAGCGAGCGGGAGTCCGTGCGGGCTTTCTATGATACGCTCAAAAAGCAAGGCATTTCCTGCAGTGTCCGTCTAGAACACGGAACTGATATTGATGCCGCTTGTGGACAATTACGCAGTAAACAGATCAAGAAATCCACAGAGGATAACTTGGTTGCTCAATAAAAAAGAACCTTCCAGGCCACAATTTCGTGGTTTGGAAGGTTTTTTTTCAATACTTGCTAGTTTCCCGACCGCGCATAAACATTAAGGCCAAACCGGCAACAATGAGCAGAGCGGCGAAGATAGGCTGATTGTGGAAAATGCCGGAGAAGAGCGATCCGATCGAGAAAATCGCAAAGAACAAGAGGGACAATACGGTCAAAATGTTGATCGGAATAAGCAGCCATTTGTTGCGTCCTCCGAACCAATACAGCTCGAACAAACCGACGGCGACCGCAAGCATAAAGCCAGGCCACATGAGATGCCAAATGTCGAACAGCATGGATATTTGGCAAACGACTCCTGCTGTAAGCAGAATGCCGCCTGGGACTAGCACCCCTACGCCTCTGCGATGCATGATGAAGAAGTACAGCCAATGAAAGAACACACCGACGGGAATGATGAAAAAGGTTGGCCAGAAGTATTCAAAAATGGTGCCCGTGCTGAACGTGATTTCCCCTTTTAGAAACAAGAAGATGCCTAAAAGAATCAAGATTGGGCCAAGAAAAGCGCTGCGATTCATATTCACTATTTTCACTCCCATAGAATTATTCATTACATCTAGCATATCACGGTGCAAGAAGCGCGTCCTCTTGCTTAGGTATAGGAACTTCTCGGTCTCCAGACTGATTTTGCCCCACCGAATTTCTACATGGTAACTTCATGCTGGAGCTTCCTCCCTCTTTTATGAATGAAAACGACTCGAGCGTACACAATATAACGAGCTGTTTCCAATTTATATGAAAAGGAGAATTTACCTATGCAAGGCAAGTTGATCAAGTTAACACTGCTGTCTCTCTCTATTGCTTTCAGTACGGCTCCACTTCGGGCAGAAGCGCATATGGATGACCGTGCAGTATCTGCTAAGCAGATGATGTACACGCAATCGATGGTACAGTTGAAAGGCGATCTAAGAAGACTATGGCTGGATCATGCGATTTGGACACGCAACTACGTGGTGAGCGATCTTGCCAATCTAGAAAATAAAGATAAAACTTTAGCCAGGTTGTTAAGAAATCAGAAGGATATTGGGAATGCGATTAAGCCATTCTACGGGGAGGCTGCCGGGAATCAGCTGGGTGATCTGTTGACGGAGCACATCGTGCTTGCCGGCAAGGTGGTGGATGCGGCGAAAAGCGGGAATACGGCTGAGTTCGACAAAGTTAACAAAGAGTGGTACCGCAACGCTGATGATATCGCCACCTTTTTAAGTAAAGCTAATCCGAATTGGCCGATGAAGACAGTGCAGGATTTGATGTATGTTCATTTGCAAATGTTGACGGAAGATGTAAAAGCCATGCTGGCCAAGGATTGGGATGCGGATATCCTGTGGTTCGATAAAAACGCGGATCATCTTACAATGATCGCCGATGTGCTGACGGACGGCATTATTAAGCAATTTCCGCAAAAGTTTAAGTAGAAAGTGAAAAAGGGACTGTTCCGAAGGTCATTTCAGACTTTCAGAGACAGTCCCTTTGATTTAGAAAAACTTCACGAGCTGATCTTTGATCTCCTCATTCGAACCGCCAACAACCGTTTGGAATTGCGGTTTGTCGAATAGAGCTTGAATTTGCTGCGGGTAGGTTTGCTCAATACCGCGCAAACGGATCGATTCATCGAATTTTGCCGGATGAGCGGTGGAAAGGGCTACCGTCACTTCGCTGTCCGCTGCGATACGGTCGGCAGCAGCGACACCACACGCTGTATGTGGATCAAGCAGATAACCATACTCCTTGTAATAGGAGCTAATTGTATCCAAACATTCTTCGTTCTGTACACCGTACGCAGCGAAATCCGCTTGCACCGCTTGCAGTTTGTCGGCAGGAATTACAATGCGGCCTTCCGCTTTGAACTGCGCCATCAGGGTGGTCACGGCTTCTGCATCCTCGCCGTATAGGTAGAACAGGTAGCGCTCGAAGTTGCTGGCTACTTGAATGTCCATGGAAGGGCTGTGCGTGCCGCGGAAAGCTCCCGGTTGGTACACGCCTTCCTTCACGAAACGCTCAAGGATGTTGTTTTCATTCGTCGCAAGAATGAGCTTATGAATAGGAAGGCCCATCTTCTGAGCGAGATAACCAGCGAAAATATCGCCAAAGTTGCCAGTCGGCACGCTAAAGTTAACTTTAGCTCCTGTGTCGCCAGCTGTAACTTGGAAGTACGCATAGAAGTAGTAGACCGTTTGCGCTAAAATGCGGGCAATGTTGATGGAATTAATTGCGCGCAAGTGGTAGCGATGCTTGAATTCAACGTCGGCAAACAGCTCTTTGATAATGCGTTGGCAGTCGTCGAAAGTACCCTCAACGGACAGATTCAGCACATTTTCGCTATCCACCGTCGTCATTTGCAACTCTTGCACGCGGCTTACCTTCTGGTGCGGGTGAAGAATACAAATGCGGATGCCTTCTTTGCCGCGCACACCTTCAATCGCAGAAGCTCCGGTATCACCGGAAGTTGCGCCGAGGATGTGAATGATCGAGTTCGTCTTGCGGGAGACATACCCGTACAGATTGCCCAGGAATTGCAGCGCGATGTCTTTGAAAGCAAACGTTGGACCGTGGAACAATTCCAGCACATAAGTGTCATCGTTCAGGCGTTTAACAGGCGTGACAGCTTCATCACGGAACGTGCCGTAGCTGTCCTCAACGAGCTGTTTAAGCTCTGCGCGCGGGATTTCGTTTTCAATAAATAGGGAGAAAATTTCAAGAGCCAGCTCCGAGTAGGAGAGGTTTTGCCACTTCTGGAGCGTGTCTGCGGATAGTTGCGGGATCGTTTTGGGAACAAGCAAACCACCGTCGTTCGCCAATCCCATCAGGATGGCATCGATAAAACCGAGGGGTTCTACTTTTCCGCGTGTGCTAATGTATTCCATATTAGTCCCCTTATTCGAATGAATTTTCAGTTATTGTATCAAAAAACGAATCATTTGGACAGTGCGATCCGCCACGTTAAACAAAGAAACCTCCCATTAGGATGGAAGATTTCAGCTTTTTACAAAAATATTATTCTTCTTTATCTTCAATAACGATTTTCCAGGCAGTACCGATAGGCGGCAGGCTCTTCGTCAAGGCAGGTCCGTAGAATGCAATGACATTCGCGCCTTTCACTAGCTTCGATGTCGCAACTTTGCTCCCGTTCTTGTCTACGATGGCCGTATCTTTCGTCAAATTCAGCACGATTTCGCTTGGCGAAGTTTCTGTTAAGCCCTCACCTTTCACGCGGATTCGCAGATCATCCTTATTTTCGCTGCGCACTTCTTCAATTCTACCCGCCGTTCCCAGCAGATCCTTTTGTATTTTTGCATCCAGAACCGTTACTTTGGACGTTGGCGTTTGCGGCGGCAGACTCATCGTCATCACCATGGAATGTTCAGCCAAAACGGTTAAGCCTACGTGCAAATCGGCAAGACTAAGTTTAGTGCCGTCAGCCATTTGAAAGACCGTATCTTTGTCGACGTTAAGAACAAGGCCGTCTGTGCCAACACCTTGTATGTGGATCAATGCATGATCGCCGTCCATGCGAATGGAAGTGATGACGCCTGTCGCTTGCAATTGTTTGGCTTCTTCCTTCATAGAGAATGAGACGGTGTGGTTACCATTCATCAAAGCTGTAGCATATGTATCGCTAGGCGCACCGTAAGCTATGCCCGCAGTGATCATGGCAGATAACGACAGAATGGCAAAACTTTTTTTCATAACAGGATGCATGGAGTGACTCCCTTTCAAGATGTAAAGTTGTCCTTAGTTTGCCCATCTTACATAAAAAATTTCCAAAATGTTGCAGGAACAGGAAAGTTTGATTAAATCGAACTTCCTCATGGACTTCACTCGAGCGAAACTATAGAATCAATTTATGTGTGTACAATGGAAAGAGGTGGAATTCTTGTCTTTTATCATCAAGCTTCAATGGTTTTTCAAAGAAAGATGGAAATATTATGCGCTGGCGATCGGTCTATTGATCGGAGTGAATTTACTGACGACTATCCCGCCTAAAATGATAGGAAATACAATTGACCATATCCGCAGCGGGAATTTGTCCGCTACTGCGCTCAACCATACGGTCCTTTTGCTGATAGGACTTGCTGTGCTGCTATACATAATGGCGTATGTGTGGATCACAACGTTATTCGGCAACTCGGCTTTGGTTGAAAAGGTGCTTCGCGGCCGTTTGCTTGCGCATTTGTCGAAAATGACGCCGGCGTTCTTTCAACGCAACAGCACAGGCCAGTTAATGGCGCTGGCAACGAATGACGTACTGGCGATCGGTCAAACTTCGGGGTATGGAGTAATGACGTTGGTGTCCACGATAGTAGGGGCATCGGTTGTTATTGTCATGATGGTTTCCCTCATCTCTTTTAAATTGATGATTGCGGCGCTGATTCCGCTGCCTTTTCTAGCTTTTGTGATCAGTAAATTGGGTCAAAAGGTGAGAGTGCGTTTCCTCGCGGCACAAGCTTCCTTCGGCAAAATGAACGATCATGCATTGGAATCGATATCAGGCATTCGCGTAATTCGATCGTATGTACAGGAAGATCATGATCTTAAAGCCTTTGATCAAGTCACATCCGAAGTGATGAATAAGAACAAGCGTGTGTCGATGCTCAATGCGCTTTTTCAACCGTTGACTTCCCTCATTGTAGGCTTGAGTTATTCCATTGGGATCGGATATGGTTCCTATCTGGTGTTTCATCATGAGATTTCACTGGGACAGCTCGTTTCGTTCAACATTTATCTGGGGATGCTGATTTGGCCGATGATTTCCTTCGGCGAGTTTATCAACGTCTTGCAGCGCGGCAGCGCCTCCGCTGACCGACTGGATACGGCTCTGACACAGAAGGCTGATATCGTAGACGTGGATCATCCGGTAGCGGTTAGTGTGCCTAATCGGATCGAAATGAAGGATCTCAGCTTTACTTATCCCACTGCGAATCACCCAAGCCTGGCGCATGTGTCTTTCGAGCTGGAGCGGGGGCAAACCTTAGGCATTGTAGGCCGTACGGGAAGCGGCAAAAGCACGCTGCTCAAGCAGCTGCTGCGGCAGTACCCTATCCCTCCTGAGAAGCTGCTGATCTCCGATGTACCGATTGAGCAGATCGCGATTGATCGGGTTAAAAGTTGGGTTGCCTATGTTCCGCAGGAGCATTTGCTGCTATCCAAATCGATCCGCGACAACATCGCGCTCGGCAAACATGACGCTCCCGCGGATGAGATCGCTAGAGCGGTGGAGATGGCCTCTTTTACTCAGGATATTGAGCAAATGCCGGAAGGTCTTGCTACCATCGTCGGTGAGAACGGCGTCATGCTGTCCGGTGGGCAGAAGCAGCGCTTGGCCATTGCCAGAGCCCTGCTCATCGATTCCGAGATCCTTCTGCTGGATGACTCGTTATCCGCGGTGGATGCTCGGACGGAAAGCCGTATCCTGCAAAACATCCGCAAGGAGCGGGCAGGTAAAACGACATTCATCTCGACCCATCGTTTATCCGCGGTAAGCCATGCGAATTGGATTCTCGTTCTGGACGAGGGACGGATTATTGAAGAAGGAACACACGAACAGCTGATGCAGTTTGGCGGTTGGTACCGGGAACAGTGGGACCGTCAGCAGATGGAAGCAAGTTTAGATGAATAATGGCAGAAGGGAGGGGAACACGATGAATCAACCATCAACGGCAAGAAGGCTCGTCTCGTACGCGCTTGTCTATAAATTCAGGATTATCGGTGCGCTGCTCATTTTATGCTGTGCGGTAAGCGCCGAACTTGCAGGACCCTACATTACAAAAACAATCATCGACCAGCATCTTTCCGTAGATACAAGTCAGATGTCCTCTGTGCTGAAACTGATTGGTCTCTATATGGGGCTGCTTTTAGTAGCAAGTATTTGCAACTATTCTCAGGCTTATTTATTCCAGTCCACGGCGCTTCAAATCATCAAAAACATGCGTATGGACTTAATGCAGCACATCCAGCGCATCGCACTGCGTTATTTCGACAACACGCCAATCGGTCAGGTGGTGTCGAGAATTGCCAACGATACGGAGGCGATACGCGACTTATTCATGAGCTTCATGGCGACGTTTGTCGTCAGTACGATGCAGCTTATCGGGATTTTCGTCGCCTTGTTTATTTTGGATTGGCACTTGGCTGTCTATTGTTTGGTGCTGCCTCCAATTTTCGCTCTCATTATGAAGATTCACTTGAAATATTCCAAAGTGTTCATCACCATCATGCGTGCAAGGCTTAGTGACATGAACGCAATGATTAATGAATCGATCGTCGTCATGCCGATTATTCAGGCTTTTCGCCGCGAGAAGGTGACGTTGGACGAATTTGAAGTATTGAATCAGGACCGTTATGTGAACCAATTAAAGCAGTTTCGCGTTTTTTCCTTGTCCTCCCGCAACATTGTAGGTACTATTGGGAGCTTGGTGACGGCCATGGTCATTTGGTATTTTGGCCGGGAATCTCTGCAAGCGGCTATTTCCTTTGGGGTGTTTTATGCGTTTATCGATTATCTGGGGCGTATTTTCCAACCGATTATCGGAATTTTCGATCAGCTGACGAATGCGCAAAGGGCTTTTGTATCCGCAGATAAAGTGTTCGCAATCATGGATATGGAAGGTCAGGACGTTGAGAAAACAGATAAGGTGAGCCGTCCGGAAGGAATCGTGAAGTTTGATCAAGTGACCTTTGCCTACAAAGAAGGGGAAAATGTGCTGAAGCAGATTTCCTTCGAGGCACGCAAAGGGGAAACGATCGCTCTCGTAGGCCATACAGGCTCAGGCAAAAGCTCGATTATGAACCTGCTGCTTGGTTTTTATGAACCCAATGAAGGCAGTATCACTATAGATGGGCGTGACATCCGGTCGATGTCCAAGCAGGCGCTGCGGAAACATATGGGCATCGTGCTGCAGGATCCATTCTTATTTGCAGGGGATATTAAGTTTAATGTAAGCCTCTATAATGAGGAGATTTCGATCGATCGTGTAAAAAGCGCACTGAAAGATGTCGGCGCAGCACCCTTCATCGAGCAGCTGCCTCATGGCTATGATGAGCAGGTTGTGGAGCGGGGCAGCACGTTGTCCTCTGGGCAGCGGCAGCTTATCTCCTTCGCGCGAGCGCTCGCCTTCGATCCGTCCATCCTCATATTGGACGAAGCGACAGCGAGCATCGACAGCGAGACCGAAGGGCTGATCCAGCAGGCGCTGAAGGTTGTCAGCGAAGGACGCACGACACTCGTCATCGCGCACAGGCTGTCCACGATCCGCGATGCGGATCAGATTCTTGTGCTGCACCGCGGGGAGATCGCGGAGCGCGGCAATCACGACGAGTTAATGGCGCTGAATGGCCGGTACGCGAAGATGTACCAGCTGCAGAAGGGCGAGTCGGCTGTGGTGGGTTAGGTTTGGTGGCATAAGGCATACTCAGGCATAAGCCCCCTCTTTCTTAGGAAGAGGGGTGTATGCAGGATAGGGTCGCCAAAGTGGTGTAGCTTGGAGCTAACGGACTGAGGCGCCCCTATTTTTTCGTTTTAGGGCTAAAATAGAATGTAACGGACACAGAAGTCGTTAATTGTCTTTTTTGAACGGTAACAGACGCTAAAATCGATAGATAACGGCTCCTCAGTCCGTTAGATTTACAATATAGAAGCTAATTTAGAAGAATAGCAGCATCGGAGTCCGTTAGAGTAAGGTGAGCCGTCCATCAAACAACAAATTTTAAAAACAGGTGTTGACATTTATCTTAAATTAAAGTATCTTTAAATCAAGACATCAAACACAAACGAAAACAACAACGAAATGAGGTGAACCTAATGAGCGAAATGCGAAATGATTCCTTGGATCTCTACATCGCACTTTCCAGAGCAAGTGAATGGGTTAATGCACACGGCGACCGCGACATCCGCAAGCATGGATTAAACCGGACTGAATTCGGCGTACTGGAGCTTCTTTATCACAAAGGGGCACAGCCTATCCAACAAATCGGCTCCAAAGTGCTGATGAGCAGTGGAAATATCACCTACGTGGTCGATAAGCTGGAGAAGAAGGAGTTTGTTGTCCGCCGGACATCCACGGAAGACCGAAGACTTGTTTTTGCGGAAATTACGGTGAAAGGCAAGCAATTTATTGAAGAAGTTTTTCCTCAGCATATTGAAGTGATTGAGAGCGCGGTGGCTGGTCTTACTGCCGAAGAGAAAAGGGTCGCTAGTCAATTGTTAAAAAAGCTCGGCAAGTTCGCCCAAGACGGTTTCAAATAGAGAAGTAGTTTGACCTCTAGACGGAGGAATAACTACTTTACCTTTTACCTAATATCTTAAATTAAAGATTCTTAAATTTGAAATGGAGATGATCGTGATGAGTATCGCATTAGGATTGCTGCTGATTCGCTTAGTAGTGGGGCTCAGTTTCATGGCCCATGGCTCTCAGAAATTATTTGGCTGGTTCGGGGGCTACGGTCCGAAAGGAACGGGCGGTTGGATGGAGTCCATTGGCATTAAGCCTGGCGTCGCGATGGCGGTTCTGGCTGGTCTGATGGAGTTTGCAGGCGGATTATTGTTCGCAGCGGGCTTGGGCACTGTGTTCGCTTCCTTGCTGATTGCATTGACGATGGTGATGGCCATTGCTAAAGTGCATGGCAAAAACGGTTACTGGAACACAACAGGCGGTTACGAGTACAATTTACTGCTGCTTGTAGTTGTTATAGGTGTAGCACTAACTGGTGCGGGCGCCTACTCCATTGATGCATTATTATTCTAAGATTCTTTCTAGACAGGGCAGGACATAACTAAAACTAACTATTAAACTAATAAAGAGGAGTGTTTTCAAATGACAAAACAACAAACTGCAGGTATTCACCATATAACAGCTTTCGTTCAAAGCGCACAAGGAACTGTAGATTTCTACGCGGGTATTCTGGGATTACGTCTGGTCAAAAAAACAATCAACTTCGACGCACCTGAAGTGTACCATCTCTACTTCGGTGATGAGCACGGTAGTCCAGGAACAATCATCACATTCTTCCCTTGGGCCGGTTCCCGCAAAGGGCGTATCGGTGGGGGCCAAGTAGGTATCACAACATATGCAGTCCCTACAGGTAGTCTTGCCTTCTGGGAAGCACGTCTGAACCAATTCGGCGTATCCTTTGAGAAAACAGAAAGATTCCATGAGACCTATCTGCAATTCGAAGATCACGACGGCTTGAAATTGGAAATCGTTGAGCGTGAGCAAGGAGCTCCTAGCACGTGGTCATTTGGCGGCGTTCCTGCGGACAAAGCGATCAAAGGCTTTGGCGGCGCTATCCTTTACAGTACGGCTCCGGACAAAACATCGCAGCTGCTTGAGCAGGTTATGGGGCTTGAGAAAGTTGGGCAAGAAGGTGCTTACGCTCGATTCAAATCCTTTGGCGACATTGGAAATATCATCGACATTCTTGTGAATCCAATGCCATATGGAGCAGGCGGAGCGGGTACGGTCCACCACATCGCATGGCGGGCAAAAGATGATGCTGAGCATGAACTTTGGAGAAATCATGTGCAGAACAGTGGGTACCACCCTACGCCGATTGTAGACCGTCAATATTTTAACGCGATCTACTTCCGTGAAGAAGGCGGCATTCTGTTCGAAATCGCGACAGATCCTCCAGGTTTCGCAAGAGACGAAGCTCCTGAGGCGCTTGGTAAGAAAATCATGCTTCCGGAATGGTTCGAAGCGAACCGTGCTCAAATCGAGCGCAACCTGCCGCCGATCGCGGTGCGTGAATTGGAGGGGAACGGACAATGAGACATATTTTCCAACAAGGAACAGACGTAACGGCTCCGGTGCTCGTGCTCTTGCACGGGACCGGCGGCACCGAGCGCGATCTTCTGCCGCTGGCTCAAGCTATCTCCCCGGCGTCATCCGTATTAAGCATCAGAGGCAATGTGCTTGAGAATGGGATGCCGCGGTTCTTCCGCCGACTCGCGGAAGGTATCTTCGATGAGGAGGATCTCATCTTCCGTACGAAAGAGCTGAACGACTTCTTGGATGAAGCTGCCGTAGAGCACGGCTTTGACCGCCGAAATGTGGTGGCCATCGGCTACTCCAACGGTGCCAATATTGCGGGCAGTCTGTTGTTCCACTACCCGGATGCGCTCCGTGGCGCGATCCTGCATCATCCGATGGTGCCGCGACGCGGCATTCAGCTTCCGGATTTGACCGACACCCCTATCTTTATCGGGGCGGGCCGCAATGATCCGATCTGCTCGCCGGAAGAGACCGAGGAGCTGCAAAAGCTGCTAGGTGAGGCGGGGGCCGAAATCGAAGTCCATTGGGAAAATGCCGGGCATCAATTGACTCGTTCGGAAGTTGATGCAGCGGGAACTTGGTTTAAGGCGAATTTAACTTAAATAATTAAGAAAAGGGGTGATGTCTGTGATCGCCATCGACCCTTCGAATCAGACCGAACGGGAGAATTACAAGCTGCTGATTGGCAGCATTATTCCCAGACCGATCGCTTTTGTTACGACTGTCTCGACAGAGAACGTCCTTAATGCCGCACCGTTCAGTTACTTCACGATTGTAACGGCGGACCCGCCGATGATCGCTGTGTCGGTGCAACGGCGACAGGGCGAACGCAAAGATACATCACGTAATGCCATCGCCAAAGGGGAGTTCGTTGTTCATATCTCTGACGAGTCATATGTCAATGAGATCAATCAAACGGCCGCTGCACTGCCGTCTGATGAAAGCGAAGTGGTGTTAGCTGGCCTGACACCTGTTCCAAGTGTGAAGATAGCTGTGCCGGGCATCGTGGAAGCAAGCATTCGGATGGAGTGTGTTCTTGAGCGAGCCATCCCGCTTGGGGGGACGGAAGACGCTCCTTCTGCGGATTTGCTGATCGGCCGCGTGGTTCATTTTCACATCGCCAATGAATTATACGACAAGGGCCATATTGATGCTCAGAAATTGAGACCTGTTAGCCGGCTGGCCGGCAACTCCTATGCGAAATTGGGAGAGCAATTTGAGATTGAGCGTCCTGTTTGACGCATGGGACGAGAAAAGCCATTTGTACCCGCTGGTTGATGGGGGCAGATGGCTTTTTTCTATTCATTTTATGCACCGGAAACCCGATAAATTTAGTATACTTACTAGAGTTACGCAGGGCGGAGGAATGATAGTGAAACGGAAAAATGGGAATAAGCTGCGTTGGATTGGCGCAGTTCTAATGGTCGCGTTGCTGGCTAACTTTTACCAGCCTGCAGCTTATGCATCTACAACAGTGGAACAAGTGATAACAGGTCCGGCTTCGTCCATTTATGGAGAGTCGGTGCCATTGACTTCGGTTGTGGCGGATCGTGCAGCGAACGGTTCTACCCCAACTGGGAACGTAACGTTCTACGATGGGAGCACACTGATCGGGGGACCGCTGGAGCTTGTTGCTTCAGAGCCGGAGGTTGTTACTAAGAATGCTGGGCTTGCTCCGGTGCAGTCTGGCAAAAAATTGACTTGTTCGGACTGTCCTGTGATTCAATGGGGTGGGCTGAATTACTGGGCGTATAGCGATAACAATAACAATTTCTATGTGTATTTGAATGCCTTTGATGCGAATAACAATCTGGTAAAGTCCTGGGAGTTATCGGGGAATCGTTACGTGACAGCAATCACAGTAAATAAAGTGGAAAAAACAGTTACACTTGTCGGTCAAGATAATGTACTCACGACACGAACTTGGGGAGAGCTTGAAAACTTCAACGCTTACACGGCCATGTCTTTTTCCGGTCTAGCCGTCGGTGAACATACGATAACAGCTAATTATTCAAGCAGTGACGGTATACATGGTTCAAAGACGTCTAGCTTTGTACATACGGTGTCTAAGATTCAAACCAATACGACGCTAAGCTCGAATGCCGGATTCATTTACGTCGGCGAGCCGATCACTTTCACGGCGACAGTCACCAACACAGACGGCAGTCCGGTTTTGCCGGGAGGGACGGTTACTTTTAAAGAAGGCAGCAATGTCCTGGGCACCGTGAGTGTCAATGGAAGTGGCGTTGCCAGCTTCACAACGTCGTCGTTGCCGGTTAGCGGGTACTCGGTTACGGCTACTTATGACGGAGATGGTCAGCACCTCGACAGTACGTCAAGCAGTTTGTCGCAATCCGTGCTAGGGATACCGACCGTAGTGATGGTTGGCGCCAGTCCGGGAAGTACAACTTACGGGAATTCGGTAACGTTAACGGCTACCGTGACGAATGGCCAGGCAAGCATTTTTTCACCAACGGGTACCGTGACGTTTAAGGACGGTTCGACAGTGCTTGGCACAGCGACGTTGAATTCGGGAACGGCAACCTGGACGGCCTCCAATTTGGACGTGGGAACCCATTCGATTACAGCGAATTACGGAGGAAGTCTTACCCATACTGCGAATAGTTCAAGCTCCACGCCAGTGACGATTAATCTGATTCCTACGTCTTCCACTTTGACGGTTACAGGAGCGACGGACGCGGCTTCCACCTACGGGACTCCATTGAAGTTAACGGCAACCGTGTCGAATACGAATGGCAGCTCGGTTACGCCAGCTGGTACCGTAACATTCAAAGATGGTGCAACCACTTTGGGTACCGCCACACTTAATGCAGGAACGGCTGATTGGACGTTGCCAAATCTCGTCTCAGCAGGATCCTACTCGTTTAAAGCGGAGTACGGCGGAGATGCCACCCATGCGGTTAGTCTAGCAACTGCAATTGGGCATACCGTTAACAAAGCAAGCACATCAACAACCCTGTCGTCATCAGGTGGGATTTCAGTTGGTGAAACGACGACTTTAACAGCACAGGTCATTAATTCAAGTAATCCTAATATTAAACCTACAGGTACAGTTACATTCAAAAATAACGGTGAAAGTTTACAAGTGCCGATCTCACTAGACAGCAACGGCACCGCGGTGCTTACCACTCATGATCTGCCGGTTGGCGATCTCGTTATTACGGCGGAATATAGCGGTGATAGCAATCATGTCACGAGTGTTTCACAGTCAATCACCCAGCCGGTATCCAAAGCGCCGGTTACGGTTCACCTATCTATGACACCGCAATCGGGGGATAGCGTCTACGGGCACAAGGTTAGCGTAACCGTGCAGGTAGCTAATGCAGGCAGTGGAGGTTCTGTTCCTACGGGGACGGTCATACTTTCAGGTACAGGTGGCTTCAGCAATTGGCCAGGGGCTATGACGTTGACGGACGGGACAGCAACTTGGGAGACCGAGCAGCTTGCCGTTGGCACACATACCGTACTCGCCAGCTACTTGGGGGATGACGAGCACCTTGACGGGGTGTCAACGAGCAGCAGCTTGCAGATCAAGCCGATCCCTGTTACCGTCATGGTTACCGCTTCAGTAACGGAGGCTGTTTATTACGGAAGTCCAATTACATTTACCGCTCACGTGACGAATACGAATGGAGAACCGCAAATCCCTGGCGGCCATATTGTTTTTAGCGGCGGCAATTTACTAGGCACACCAATAGATCTTGACGCTACAGGGACTGCTACAATGACATCAGCAGCGCTGCTGCCGGGAACATACAACATACAAGCTACGTACGTTCCTGATTTGGTGCACGAGGAGCGGATTTCAGCCCCGATCACCCAAATCATCAAACCCAATACACAGGGGACCGTACTCATTTTGAATCATCCGAGTGGCATTTTTCAGTTTGGGGAACCTATTCAATTCTCCGTTTCTGTAGGGAACTTGATCGGTGACCTGAATCAACCCGGCTACATTTCATTGAGAGAAAACGGCACTGAACGAGCGAGGGTAACGACGGATGTGTACGGGAACGCCGAAATTAACTTAACAGGCGTGAGCTCTGGTACACACCAATTCACAGCGCTGTACGAAAGAAGCGGCATCACGGACGGCACGGAGTCCCAAGCGGTGACTGTTGTTGTGCAGCCTGCTTTGGCGCAGCTGGTGCTCACGAGTGATGACTATGGCAAAATGCTTCCAACGTCCACGTCGTGGACCGCAGCTGTTGTTCATGGCGGTAGCCCGGCATTCACCTTTCACGCAGCTTCTTCGGAAGAGGGCACTAGCACCTCGCTGAAGCGAATGGATCCGCAGAGCGGCGAGCTGGGCGCAGCCATCGCAGTGGCGAACGGCCAGAGTGAACCTGTTACTTTCGTGGAAGGACTGAACCGATTCCAAGTCAAAGTAGTGAGCTTGGACGGTACAGTTTCGACCGAACGTATCGTGTCCCTCTTTTATCAAAAAGGGGAGAAGCTTTGGGATATCACCAATGTTCTCGCCGTGACGCCATTGCGCTACGATATGGATGGCAATAGAACGTTCGATAAAGCGGACGTCATCGCGTTATTGAAATTAATTGAGCCGGTTACCGCGGAATCGCAGCGGCCATAACAGAAAAGGCATACCCTCAGTAGTAACTACTGGTGGGTATGCCTTTTGTTGTTCTCCAGACTGCTGGAGGGAACTGGAGTCCGCGATTTGAGGGTCAGGTTTGACCTGCGAACCTACGAGTTACCCGGCTAGTTTTTGCCCATCTGGGGTTGCGCTCGCGCGCTTCTCTTTCCGCTCCAACCCATAGCTGACGAAGCCGATCAGCAGTCCCAGCACAGGCAGCAAAGCGCCTGCCCAAGGGAGATAGGTCAGCCCCATATGAGTGATGACCCACCCGCCGATAAAGGCGCCGCTGGCATTGCCGAGATTATTCGCCGAATGGTTCGAAGTGGAAGCAAGCATAGGCGCGTCCTTCGCCATCGTCATAATGCGCAGCTGCAACCCCGGAAGAATGCCGAAAGCAGCCGCTCCCCAGACGAAAATGGTGATAACAGCAGCAACGGGTAGATGAACCGTGATATTAAAAATAATAAGAATGAGGGCCAAAGCCGCGTAATTACCCAGCAATGCCGGCATGAGCTTCCAGTCGGCAAGCTTGCCACCAATGATATTGCCGAAGGTGACGCCAAAGCCGAAAAGAACGAGAATCCACGCAACACGATGCTCCGAGAAGCCAGTTACTTGTTCCAGCAGCGGTGTGATATACGTGAAAACGGTGAACAAGCTCCCGCTGCCCAGCGCACCCATGAGCAGCATCAACAGCAGCTTAGGCTGCGTTAAAGCACGGAATTGCTGTAGAATACCCGCGCTTTTCTCCTGTTGCACACGCGGGATTAAGAATATAATGCCGATGAGCGAGACAATGCCCATCAGTACAATCGCACCGAACGAGGCACGCCAGCCGAGCTGCTGCCCGATGAAAGTACCAAATGGAACGCCCATAATATTGGCGATCGTAAGACCAGCCATCATAATGGAGATGGCCGCCGCCCGTCGATCCGGGCGAACCAGATGCACGGCGATAACGCCGCCTACGCCGAAGAACGTCCCGTGCGCTAGCGCTGTCACAATACGAGCGCCCATCAAGATGGCGTAGTTGGGTGCGATGACGCTGATGGCATTGCCTAAAATGAACACACCCATTAACAGGCATAACAACAGCTTTTGCGGCAGTTTGTTCGTGAACAAAGCGAGAATCGGAGCACCGATCGCTACACCCATGGCATAGCTTGTGATGAGCTGGCCGGCTTGTGAGATGGTGACATGCAAGTCTTCCGCAACATTGGGCAAAAGGCCCATAATCACAAACTCCGTCATGCCTATAGCAAAGGCGCCAGCGGTTAAAGAAAGCAGGGAAATCGGAAACCGCCCTTTGGGGGCATTGCTTCCTTGTACGGCTTGATGACTCATTTTTCTGTCCAACCTCTCCGGTAAAGTCTAGTCTTTCTATCTCTCTCTCATGTTGCGCCATAGTGCCAAACAGGTCAAGATAATAGTCAAAAAAGTCAAAATAACAGGCTAACGAATGGTCTCTAATTCTTTATAATGAAAGATATGTAGCATGTAAATGGTAAGTTGCAGGAAGTCTGCTCGGACGGAAGGCTAGCCGCCTTCACATGACATGGGAAAGTGGGTCGAATTACGATGAGTGTATCTGTAGACAACTTGAACTTGGAAAATGTAAAAGCAGCCCTGCTAGCTGCGTCGAATACCCCTTCACAGCTGTTGTTTCAGGATGAAACGCCTTTGCAAGTAAAGACGCGCTTACTGCATGGCAAGGAAAGCAAACAGTTGATCCAGGAGATTCGAGAAGAAGGGGACAAGCTTCTGCAGGAAACGATGCCGGCATTGACGTATTCCTTGTTTCGTTTATTCTCCACAACTGGATCTCGAAGGGAATATGAGCTTGTGTATTTCCGCCGTCGCAACCGATTGACGACATTTGGTTTATTAGCTTGGTTAGATGGGGCGGACAGCCCCTATTTGGATGCGCTTTCTGATACAATTTCGTCCATTTTGGATGAGTATACATGGTGTTTGCCTGCGCATATTTTGCATGGGCCGGAAATGAGGTCCGCCGAAGAGGCGCAATATGCGGCGGAAGGGCTTATGAACCACTCCGTGGAGTCGTTCACCATTGACCTCTTCGCGGCAGAGACCGCCTTCGCGCTCAGCGAAATCAGCGCGCTGCTAGGCGACGCGCTGCCGCAACTTCTTCGCGTACGCATTCGCGAAGAAGTGCTGCGCCGCATTCTGCGGCCCTTTGTGACGCAGTCTCCCAGCCACTGGGAGACTGCAACTCACAACTGGGCCTCTGTCTGCGGAGGCTCCATTGCTGCTGCAGCGATTTACACGCTGCAGGACGAGGACGAGCTCGCAGCTGTGCTGGAGCGAGCTTTTCCCGCGCTCGCTTCGTACCTCAGCGGCTTCGAAGAAGACGGAGCATGTACCGAAGGGTACATGTATTGGCAGTACGGCTTCGGCTACTTCACCTATGCCGCTGATTTGATCTTGCGGCGTACTGCCGGCGCCGTCAATTGGTTCCAGGCGGACAAGGTGCGGCAGGTAGCCTTGTTCCAGCAAAAAAGCTTCCTCCACGGGAGGAAGGTTGTGAATTTCTCCGACTCGCAAGGGGAGGCGGGGATTTTTATGGGATTAAGCGGCTACCTGAAGCAGCTTTATCCGGAAATTGAGCATCCCGAGCTGTCGCTGCGTGCAGGTTTCCGTGATGATCATTGCAGCAGATGGGCGCCTGCGTTAAGGAATTTGCTCTGGTCTTTAGAGGACATCGAGGAAAGCGCTTGGCGAACGGCGGCTTACTATTTGCCGGATGCCCAGTGGCTGGTGTCCAGACAGCTTCAAGAGCAGGGCGCTTATGTTTTCGCGGCCAAAGGCGGACATAATAATGAACCGCATAATCATAATGACATCGGACATTTCATCCTCTATGCGCAAGGCGAAACGTTGCTTCCGGATCTGGGGAGCGGGCAATATTCGCGGAAATATTTTGGTCCGGAGCGTTATGAAATTTTGTGCAACGGCTCGCAGAGCCACTCTGTACCGATCATTGACGGCTTGTATCAACAGGCTGGGGCGGAGCATCGGGCAGAGGTGTTGGAGTATAGCAGCAGTGAGGAGCAGGATGATTTCGCATTAGAAATATCCAGCGCCTATGACACAGAGAAGCTTAATGAACTTGTACGTCGATTCACTTGGCACAAAACAGAGCCGCCAACACTAGAGGTGACGGATAGCTACGAATTTGCACAAGCCCCAACAACAGTTGTGGAGCGGTTCGTGGCATGGCATCGCCCGCAGCAAGCGGAGGATGGGCGGATTTTAGTAGCGGCATCGGCAGAAGCTCGGGTTTTTGTTTCTTATGATATGGACCTGTTTGATTGGGAGGTAGTGGTGCTGGATCATGTGAATCATTTTGACCAGCCTGAGATATGCTATGCGCTTGATTTCAAGTTGAAGCCGGGTGTGTTGACCGATTCAAACCTAAATATTTATGCAGCGTTTAGATTTGCCTTTCAATAAAATTAACTTAGGATGTGATCAATATGAGTACTTCGAGTACTTCACTAGATTGGGTTCAGGAAGCTTGGGACAAGACGGTTCACAAAGTAGCAAAGACAAGCCAAAGAATCGGAGACCGCTTCCCGCATGCCAGCGTGAAGGGCGAATACCAACTGGAGCCTGCGTCTTGGTGGACGGCCGGCTTCTGGCCGGGACTGCTGTGGCTGTTGTACCGCGACACGCAAGACGAGCAGCTGAAGCTGCTGGCTGAGTCCTGTGAGGGGCAACTCGATCAAGTGATCGCGGATTATTACCGCTTAGATCATGATATCGGCTTCATGTGGACGCTGACGAGCGTTGCGCGCTACAAGCTGTTAGGCGCGGAGGACTCCAAGCGCCGCGGCTTGCTCGCGGCGAATTTGCTCGCTGCACGCTTCAACGTGCAGGGCAACTACATCCGCGCGTGGAACCCGTGGCACGAGGGCGAAGACAATGCCGGCTGGGCCATCATCGATTGCATGATGAACCTGCCGCTGCTGCACTGGGCCTCCCGGACGACCGGAGACCCGCGGTACTCGCACATCGCCGTGCGGCATGCCGATATGGCGTTAGAGCACTTCATTCGCCCGGATGGTTCTGTGAACCATATCGTGGTCTTCGATCCGCACACGGGCGAGAAGCTCGAAGTGAAAGGCGGGCAGGGCTTCGCCCCTGACTCCGGCTGGTCTCGCGGCACAGCGTGGGCGATTTACGGCATGGCGCTGAGTCATCTCCATACGGGAGATGTACGGTATCTGGATGCCGCCAAGCGCGCAGCGCACTTTTTCATAGCCAACTTGCCGGAGGATCATGTGCCGCATTGGGATTTCCGTTTGCCGGAGGGCATAACGGCTTATCGCGATACGTCGGCAGGCGCTTGTGCGGCTTGCGGCTTGCTTTTGATTGCGGAGCAGGTTAGCGGTGGGCAAGAGAGCAGCCTGTACCGCCAAGCGGGCGAGCGCATCCTACACTCTCTCTACACGAACTACGGCGCGTGGGACTCGGAGACGGAGGAAGGACTGATCCTTCATGGCACGAGCCATTATCCAGAGGGCAAGAATGTGGATGTGCCGCTGATTTACGGCGATTATTACTTTGTGGAAGGTCTATCCCGGCTATTAGGGCACGGAGAGTTGTTCTGGTAGGAATTTGAATAAGCTGTCTGAGGTCAGAGATGACTTTGGGCAGCTTTTTATTTTTGAGTCATACATATATAGACACGTCATATATCAGTATGATATATTAACAATCGAAATATCAAATATGAGCTTTTGTGGAGGAGATCTCACCTTGAACAGTCAGGACGTCATTTTAGGTACATTAATGGATCGTTCGTTAACTGGTTATGAAATAAAACAACTATTCGAAACGTTATATTCCTATTTCTATAGCTCGAGTTACGGAACGATTTATCCCATGCTTCACCGAATGGAGAAAGATGAGTTGCTGACGAAGGAAAGCATTTTGCAGGATGGGAAGCCGAACAAAAATGTTTACACCATCACAGAGAAAGGGAAGAAACAGTTCAACGAATACCTGAACAGCCCAATTGAAGCGGAGAATGTGAAATCGGATTTCCTGATGAGGCTGTTTTTTGGCGAATTTGTGGGTAATAGCAAGGTCATCGAATGGTTGGAAAAAGCGCAGATCCAAATCATGGGACAGTTAGATCAACTTAAGGACTTGTGTGTGTTGTACAAGGATAAGATGCATCCTTCGCAAGTCATCTGCATTCAAATTGGCATGAAAAATTATGAAGCTAAGCTCGAGATGATTACGGAAGGTCTGATTCGGCTTAGAAATTTAGAGCATGAAGAGAGGGATTAACATGAACGGTTCAGGTTCAAATAAAAAGCTCATTATTTTGGCCATGGCGTTAGGCTTATTGATGTCATCTTTGGATAATACAATTGTGGCTTCCTGCATCAGTAAGCTAAGTGAGGATTTCAACGTGTTTGATAAAATCAGCTGGGTATTTACCGCGTATATGCTGGCGGCGACGAGTACCATGCTAGTGTTTGGAAAAATGTCGGATTTATTCGGCAGAAAAATGTTTTACCTGATCGGGATCGGCCTGTTTCTGGTTGGTTCAGCCTTATGCGGGATGGCGCAAAGCGTGGATCAGCTCATTTTGTTCAGAGTCATTCAGGGGATCGGTTCTGGCGCGCTCTTGCCCATTAGTTTCACGATTATCTATACAATCTTTAACGATCCGAAGGATGCTGCTAAAATGTCAGGTGTTTTCGGGGCGATTTTCGGTCTTTCTTCCGTTGCGGGTCCGCAGTTGGGGAGCTTTATTGCCGAGCATCTAGGTTGGAGATGGAATTTCTATATCAACGTGCCGATCGGCTTGGCTTCTATGCTCGTTCTGATCATTGCCTTGAAAGAGACGCGTTCGGAACGCAAACCGAAAATTGATTATCTTGGCACCTTATTTCTCATTATCACAACTGTTTCTCTCATGCTGGCGCTGGAATGGGGCGGAAAAGATTACGCTTGGAGCTCGTGGCAGGAAATTGGCCTGTTCGCTGTGTCGGTGGTTTTTGCCGTATTCTTTATTCTGGTTGAAAAGCGGGCTGCTGAGCCGGTCCTTCCACTCACCATTTTTAAGAACAAAATGGTGCTAGGAACCAGCATCATCGTCTTCTGCCAAGGTGTGCTTATGTTTTCGGCTATCACCTATCTTCCTATTTTTAGCGTTGCTGTGCTAGGTCACACCAACTCTAATGGCGTGCTTACGCCAATGATGGCCTCTCTTATTTGCGGTGCTGTTCTTTTCGGCTTCTTGCAGTCCAAATTCGCCTTTCGTCCGCTGCTGCTCGTTAGTATGACGATGACGATTGTTGTTGCATTGCTGCTAACTAAAGTAGGCCCGACCGCCTCTAGCGGGTATATGATTGCTCTTATGATTCTGCTTGGAATTGGTGCAGTCGGACCATTAATGAGCGTTGCACAAAGTGCGATCGCCGCCAATGTCGACCCTAAATACATGGGAGTCAGCTCTTCCATCGTTGGCTTCTGGCGCAGCATTGGCGGAATCATGGGTGCGTCGATTATGTCCACCATTGTCAACAATAACTTGGGCCACCTGATAGCAAATGGTGCGGCCAAAGCAGGCATTCCCGCTGACAGAATCAGCACCCTGGCGAATCCAGAGCTGCTGATGCACGCTGGCGGAACGATTCCGCCTGAAATCCGTCAGTTCCTGCAAGGTGCGTTGGCAACCGCAATTAATCACGGCTTCATCCTCAGCATTTGCGTAGGTATCATCGGCTTCATTACCGCAATGTTTGTAGGCTCAAGCAGACTTGAATCCACGAAGAAGAGGCAGGAAGCTAGTCCTGTTCATGTGTAAAAGGCGTCCCTCAAGGTGAGGGATAAGTCATAAAGCTGTCAGCTTGGAGCAGAAACTTTGCTTGGGCTGGCGGTTTTTTTTTGCATTGGTTAACACTTGGTGTGAGGTGAGGAGGAGGTGTGGATTGGTGAGTAGAGTAGGTAATGGGGCTGATTGGTGAGTGGTGAGTGTGTTAAGTAATAAGTGATAAATAGTAGGAGGTAAGTAGTAAGTGTAATAAGTAGTAGATAGTGAGTAGTGAGTGGTGGGAAATGAGAAATGAGAAATGAGCAATGAGAAGTGAGTAGTGAGTAGTGTGCACTGAGCAATGAGAAGTGAGAAGTGAGAAGTGAGAAGTGAATAATGAAAAGTAGATAGGAAGTAGGGAGTAGTAAGTAATAAGTAATAAGGGGTAAGTGGAATGTGTTAAGGAGCAAGTGTTAAGTAGTAGATAGTGAGTAGTGAGCACTGAGCAATGAGAAGTGAGATGCGAGAAGCGAGAAGTGAATAATGAAAAGTAGATAGGAAGTAGGGAGTAGTAAGTAATAAGGGGTAAAGTGGAATGTGTTAAGGAGCATGTGATAAGTAGTAAATAGCGAATAGTAAGGAGTGGTGAGTAAGCAATAAGCTGTAAGCAGTAAATGTAAAGCAGAAAGCAGCAAGTGTTAAGTGAAATAGTAGGGTGTGACTAGAGAGTGGTGAAGCAGAGTGGAAAGTTTTGGAGTTTCGCCTCGTTGGATGAAATCCAACGAAAGGGTGATTTAACTGGTCAAAAAGCACCTTTCATTGGATGAAATCCAACCTAGTGTTCGATTTTGGGCTAATTTAGCAGGGTTTGAAGGTACCTCATTGGAATTCATCCAATGAAAAGTGGGATTTGCCCCAATAAATGCAGGTTTCATTGGAAATCGTCCAATGGAACGGAGAAGAGGGGCACTCAAGAACGGGATCAGCCCCCAATTGAGGAGGCCAGCGTCAGTCCTCGTTGCACTTTCTGCAATATAAATGAGGTGTATGCCATGTAAACGCGCTCTTCATTGTAGAAAATACAATGATTTGACCGCAAAAGCCCCAAAACAGCTTGTTTTAGCTGAAATTGTTGTACTTAGTACAACATAGAGAAGGGCAGAGGCCAATTGGGGCCCATTTTGTTGCACAAAGTACAACATAGGGGGGAGCAGGGAGTTGCCAGAGCGCATCTTGTTGCACAAAGTACAACAAAGGGAGAGCATGGGACCGCTGGAGCCCATCTTGTTGCACAAAGTACAACAATAGAGAGAGCCTTGGGCGGCGAAACTCTCAACATGATGCACTTTGCGCAACATAGAGGAGGGGCCAGACAGTGCCTAACCTCCGCACCAACAGGCGCTCATCTCATCCCCCGTTACTCTGCCGTTCGCCAAGCGCTCAGCAGCTTCTCATGCTGCTGAGCAGCTAGATCGAAGCGGTAGCTAGCAAGCAGATTCTCCAGCTTCACTGGCGCAAGGAGCGGGTTCACCGGAATATCCGGCGCCACTGGAAAAGAGAAGGCGGTGTTCATGTAATCCGTCTGCACCTCGCGGGACAGCATGAAATCGACCAGCTGCTTAGCCGCAGCGGTGTTGTTGCCGCCCTTCAGGATCGACACGGCTCCAATCTCCCAGCCGGCCTGCGGCGGGATGAAGGAGGAGATGTTGTAGCCGGAGTTTTTGAAGCGCAGCTGGTCGCTCAAAAACGAGACGGCCGCCGCCATCTCGCCTTCTGCCAGATGCTGCGCGCTTGTGTTGCCGGCGAACGTCATGGAGGCGCTCTGCTTTTTCAGCGCCTGCATCAGAGCGATCGCTTCGCTGTCGCCGCGCTGCTGGGCGAGAGAAGCGAGCAGCGTATAGCCGGTTCCCGACGTCTCGGGGTCGGGAATCTCGATCTTGCCCTTGAGCTCGGGGCGCAGCAGATCTTCGTACCGCTGCGGCAGCGGCAGACCCTTCAGCTGAGGGTCCTGCTGCCAGACGGTCTGGTTCACGCCAATGGCGAGCGCCCCCATGTACATGCCGGTCCAGTAGCCGGCGGCATCTTTGTATGTAGCTGGAATGCTGCTTGCAGCTGTTGGAGAGTAGCGAAGGGATTTGCTTTTGTTTTTGAGCTGCTCATGCAGATCGGCAGGACCGCCGAGGACTACATCGATGCCGGTTTTACCCAGTGTCAGCAGATGGTAGCTGGCTTCGCCGCTCGACATCCGGATGATGTCGTAGGACTGGTCCGTTTTTTCCTTAAACGTTTCGAGCAAAATCCGCCCGGCATCTTCCTGGAAGATCACATATACTTTGAGCGGCTGATTGCTTTTCTTTTCCCCGATGAAGCGAAAACCAAGGAAAATCGCGACCCCCGCTAGGAGCACGAGCAAACTTTTTTTCCACATGCTGCAAAATCCCTCCTGAACAGCCAAAAAAGGAAACCAAAGTTTCCCTTTTCAGCCAAGCTGCTAATTGTATTTATGTCCTATTCCTTTATCTTCATTAAATGAATTTTATCATCACTGGCATGAATCGTGACATTCCCTTGAAACCTGGTTAATCCGATGTCATACGCATCAACAATCCATTCTTTCATATTATCATCCATAATGAAATACCGCTCTTTTTCACCGAGGAACATCGATGATTTCACGAAACCGCTAACGGCAAAACTACCCGCCTCCCGCGCATTAATCCGCATGGATTCCGGACGAATGCTAAGCAGTACTTTTTCGCCTGGCACAATAGCCTCATCTGTCGTTACGCTGGCTGTGCGGCCGCTCGCGCCATATTCCACTATGGCCGTACCACCCGTCACTTCGCGCACAATAGCATCAACGAAATTGGTTGTACCGATAAAATCGGCGACATACGGGGTGCGAGGCTTGTAGTAGATCTCATGCGGCGTACCGTACTGGTCAATCGCGCCTTTATTAAAAACAACGATGGAGTCGGACATCGACAAAGCTTCGAGTTGGTCATGGGTGACGTAGATGACGGTTAATCCAAGCTCTTGTTGAATGCTGCGCAGTTCCACGCGGACTTCTTCCCGCAGCTTCGCATCCAGATTACTGAGCGGCTCATCCAGCAGGATGATCGGGGAGTTCATGACCAGTGCACGGGCCATAGCCACGCGCTGCTGCTGACCGCCGGACATTTCGTGCGGGTAGCGCTCCTCCAGTCCAGTTAGCTTCACTTTGGCCATCGCCGTCTTTACGCGTTCTTGTACTTCCGCTTCAGGGCGTTTCTGAATATCCAACCCGTATGCAACATTATCGAACACGGTCATGTGCGGGAACAAAGCGTACTCCTGGAACACCATCGGCGTTCCGCGTTTATAGGGCGGCAGATCGTTGACGAGCTGGCCGTCTATTTTAATTTCACCCTCATCTATCGTATAAAAGCCTGCAATCGAGCGCAGCAGTGTTGTTTTTCCGCATCCGCTAGGTCCTAGAAACGTAATGAACTTTCCCCGTTCGATTTGCAAATCGATCTGTTTGAGCACGTGGTTGCTGCCGAACACTTTACTGACATTTTTTAAATCCAATAAAACTTGTATACTCATCATTTCTCACTCCTCATCTAGAAATCAAATATTTTAACCTTCGAGCGGAAAATGAGCTTCATTACACCGAGCGTAGCCAGTGTAGTTCCCATCAATCCGACGGCAACAGCGGCTGCCCAGTAGTAGGTCCCGGTCTCAGCGTAGTTGAAGATCGATACGGCGGCGACGACCCATTTGGGCGTAATCAGAAAGACAATGGTGCTTAAGGTGTTCATATTTTTCATAAAAGCGTAGACGAAGTTGGCGACAATGGTCTTTTGCAGCATCGGAAACACGATGGTTGTCAGTGTACGGCGGCTGTCCGCTCCGAGATTGGTCGCTGCTTCCTCGATGGATTTGTCGACCTGCTTGAAGGAGGCGGTGAGTCCCCGATACCCAACTGGCATTTGTTTAAGCAGCATGGCTACGATGATTAAGATGGCGGAGCCTTGAAGCATGATGGGCCCGTTGCTGAAGGCCACGATTAAGGCCAAGCCAACGAATGTCCCTGGCAAAGCAATGGGCAGAACGGCCGTGAAATCGAGCATTTTTTTACCTGGAAAAGGCTTGCGCACCACGACATAAGCCAGAACTAAGGCGAAGCCGACGGCTAGAATAGAAGCGATGAGCGACAGCACCAAGCTGTTAAGAACAGCGGGGCTGGACGGGTTGAACACCATTTTCGTGATATGACTCAGTGTAAAAGTGTTGTCTCTCCCGAAGTTCTTCGTGAACGCGAACAAGATCGTGATAGCGAACATCGACAGGATGAAAAGCGCCATAATGCTGTTAAAAATAAACAAAAGGATGTCCGTCTTGCGGGACGTTTTGACTCGGTTTAGTCCAGAAACGGGTTTTCCGGTTATCGTGGAATAGGAGCCCTTGGACAGCAGTTTGCTTTGAATGACGAAAACTAACAGGGCGGGAATCACGAGAATGACGCCCATTACGGATGCGAGGCCAGGCTCGTTATTAATGATTTCTCCGTAAATTTCAACAGCCAGAAGGGAGTAGTTGCCCCCAATCAGCTTGGGATTTCCGAAATCAGCAAAGCAGTTGATCGCCACGAGCAGGAACGCGTTGATAACGCCCGGCAGCGCTAATTTGAATGTGATGGTGCGGAAAAGCTTGAAACCGCGGGCCCCCAGGTTCTGGGCGGCGATTTCCAGATTAGGCGATATGGAGCGTAGAACGCCCGTAATGGTCATGTAGGCAAGCGGGAAATACGAGATCGTTTGTACGATCCAGAGGCCCGGCAAGCCGTATAAATCAAGCTCGACGTTGAACCAAGCTTTGAGTGTTTGCGACACCATGCCGCCTCTGCCGAATAGAAGCAGGAAAGCGAGGCCGGTCATGACAGAAGGCGCGAGAATCGGGAGAAAGGCGATAAACCGGAAAAACTTTTTCCCCACAATGTTACTGTAATGAATCGAATACGCATAAATAAAACCGCAAACCGTTGCCGTTAGTGCGGAAAGGGAGGAACTGACGACCGTGTTCAGCAGGGCGGTGCCGTAACGGCTTTTGCTGAAGAAGGTCGTCCAATCCGTTGCTCCCGGCAAGGCAATGACGTAAATAAGCGGATATATGACGAAGAGACAGAGTACGGCGAAACTGATGAGTACGAGGATCAGCGAGGAGGGATCTTTCACCAGCTTGCTGATCGAGGTGCCCATGCCTTTTTTTTCTATAATCATAAGGGGCTCACGACCGCCTTCCACATTCTTGGTTTAGATGGGCATTGGTCCGCAGAAGATGCGGGTATCTGCGGCACCAATAACCTGGAAACGCTTTCTTATTTGAGGTTCTTGAGCGCGTCCTGCAGCTCTTTGCGCTGCTCGGCAGCTTTCCATAAGCTGTAGCTTGTGTTGTATTTGGTTGTTTTGATGTCGATACCGCCTTTAGGAATCGGTACCGTTGGTTTCACAGAGCTTGCAAAAGCCGATTCGGTATAAAGAAGTCCAGGTTCATTCGTTAACATGAAATCCATGAGTTTCTTGGCGCCTTCGGTGTTTGCGCCGCCTTTGACAATCGCCAGTCCGCCAACTTCATAACCTGCCGCTTCCGGAACGATCGAAATAATCGGGCTGCCTTGATTTTTCATTTTTAGCTGGTCGCCAAGAAAGGTGATGCCGATGGTGTACTCTCCTTTAGCCGCTTTTTGAATCGGCTCGATCCCTGATTTCGGTCTTTCTTTCAGGTTAGGCAGCAGCTTGGCTACATAGTCCAGCATTTTGTCTTTGCCCCATACTTGAGCAAGGGAAGCAACGGCTGTATAAGCGGTACCGGAGGTTGCCGGGTCGGACATGCCGATTTCGCCTTTAAATTTAGGGTCAAGCAGCTCTTGGAACGTCTGCGGATAAGGCGCGGTAGCATATTTCTCTTTCCAACGCTGCTCGTTGATGCCAATAGCAATCGGATTCAGGTAAAAACCAGTCCAGGATCCCTCTTTATCTTTCATATTGTCTGGAATATCTTTGGCGTTCGGAGAAATGTAATTCTCCAGTGCGCCTGCTTTTTTCAATACTTCGTGCGAATCTGCCGGGCCGCCCATGAGGAAGTCCGCTTGGGGTTTGCCCATTTCATTTTGAACGCGTGTCACGGCTTCACCGCTCGGGAGGCGAAGAACGTCGTAATCGATTCCGGTCTCTGCCTTGAATTTATCCAGAATCTTACGCGCTTCTTCTTCTTGGAAAATGGAATAAACGGTAATTTTACCTTTCGCTTTCCCACCAAAAACACCGGACTTGTACAGGAAGAATCCTGCGACAAGCACGACAACAATAAGGGATAAAATCATAACGGAGCTGTTACTTTTCTTTCTAGCCATTTCATCAACCATCCCCTCGATAGGTTAGGAGGCGTCACTTAACTTGAAATAGGCTTTATGGTTGGTTTCGTCCAGCAAATCGAACACAATGAAGTAAGCGTTATCATAGAGATCGATATGCAACCAATGCTTTCCGCTCGCAGCTTCATCCTTCAGCTGTACAACATAGTGAGCGCTCGGGCGCTCTGCCATGAAGTCAAAATGGCTGAAGTCGATCAACCGGACCGCCGTTCGCATCTGTGCTGTCAGCGCAGTCCGATCCCTCTCGGATAACGCGGTAAGAACGCCGTCCTGCAAGCGAAATACTTGATGGATCGGATTCGCAATCACACTGCCGACGGTTTCTGCGGTGAGCGTTTTGTCGATCAGCATATTTTGCAGTTTGCGGATCTCCGCGCTAGTATCCAGCGAGTTCACCAAGTCACTGCCGAAACGGAAGCCGCTGGTCCCGATTTGAAAAGGCACATCCTCTTGATCCAAATAGGCCATGGAGCCTGTTAGCAGCAGCCGTGAAGCGTTTGCACGAGTGGGCTGCCCGCTGCCGTTTAATAAACGTGTGAATGAAGCTTTCCACGCAATCAACTCTTTGGGATCATCAATCGAGATGGTGCCGATACCCGGGTACGTGACATTCATGCTCATGGGAACGCCGTCGAACATGTCACGGCTGTTCGGGTCCTTCGGAATCGTTTGAACTTCATCGACGCCGATTCGGAATACATAAGCAAAAATGCCGATCAGCGTACAACCGATCACGATTTGCAATAAGATGAGACGCAACCATGAAAGCCCTTTCTTCTCCTCTTGCATGTAGATTACTCTCCTTTTATCTCAGAAAAATCATTGATTTGTATCAATTTTGTAACAAGCCTAGAGGGCGTACAGGTTCCATTTGGAAGCTCAAAATGACTTCCGTTCCGCTTCCCTCACGGCTGTGAACGGTGATGTCGCCACCTTGCAGCTCCATCAATTGCTTGCAAAGCAGCAGCCCAAGCCCGTGGGAGTGAGCGGATACAGGCCGCTCGGCTTTTTCAGCAGAAGGATGGAACAGTGTGCGTGTTTCCTCTTCATCCATGCCTTTGCCGTTATCGGTAATACGCACGAGACAGCGGTATTCCTGCTGCTCCAACCGTACGTTTAGCTGCGTGCAGTCGCTATGCTTGATAGCATTTTCTATGACGTTGAACAAAACCTGCTGTGTACGTTTTGGATCCATGTATACCTCACACGGTTCTACTTGGACAACTGTCGTAATGGCAGATTTATGCAGTGTAGGCTCCAAAATGCGCAAGCTATCCGTCAGGATCGCAGCCAAGTCGGTACGCTCAAGCTGCACCCGCCAAGCCTCATCGCCTTTGAGCGACGATTGCAGCAGCTCTTCGACCATTTGCAGCAGTCGCGTGCTTTCCTTGCGGATGTACACATTACATGTTCGAATATCATCGATGCGCTCCATTTTATCAATCAGATCGGAGAAACCGATGATGGAGGTTAGCGGCGTTTTTAACTCGTGTGTGACATTGTCGTAAAATTTTTTCTGCTTGCTCTGCTCATAATGGAGCAGCTCGATATGCTCTTGCAGCGCCTCGGACATTCGATTAAAGTCATCGGCCAACTCCCGCACCTCGTCCTGGCTGCGTACGGTTATTTTTCGACTGAAATCGCCTACGGTCACTAGCTTCAAAGCCTGCTGCAAGGCGTGCAGCGGTTGCATGATGAAGAAAGAGAACGAGTAGCTCGCGAGCAAAGCGACAAGCAGGCAGCCTAGTGCGACGCCAATAAACCAGGTCCTCATCGCGGACAGGGTTTCTTCATGTTTATTTAAATCGAGCAGGTAGCGGAACCCGCCGACAATTTTGCCTTCGTAAAGGAAAGGAGAGGCATAGATAAGCATCTTGCTGTTCTCGCCTTCCGTAATGACGGTGGCGGTTTGCCCTGCGAGGGCAGCGTCGATATCGCTTCGCTTTACCAAATCTTCTCTATTGCCGCTATCTCCGATTATGGTGCCCTCCGGATCAAACAGCTGGACTTGGAAGTTGCTGTTGGCGGCAAGATGTGAGGCGATAAGCGGGGCGTACGTCCCGGAAAAGAGCTGCTCGATGCTAATTTTTTTATCGTTTACAATTTTTAATGCCTCGATGCGGTGGAGGTCGTAATATTGGCTAAGCGTCTGGGTATCCCGCTCAATCATACTTTTGCTTAGCGTATAGTTGACGACTACATACATCGCGGCCAGCAGCATGATAATCGTAATGGTATGCTGAATGAACAGCTTATTGCGCAGCTTCATGGCTCAAACCTCCAGCTTGTAGCCCATTCCGTGAACCGTGGCCAGCACATGATCGTGGGGTTTCATTTTCTCGCGGAGCCGGTTCACCATCATATCGACGGAGCGGGTTTGTCCGTAGTATTCGAACCCCCATACCTGGTCCAAAATGTGCTCCCGCGTGAACACTTTCTTCGGATTTTTACACAGCAACCAGAGGAAGTCGAACTCCTTGCTGGTTGTTTTGACGAGTTGGCCCGCCACTTTCAAAGACCGCTCATTGCGATCGATCTCTATGACCCCGGCTTGGAGGATATCAACCGCATGTGTTGTGGCATCCGGGGTCATTCGGCGCATAACCGCCCGAATTCGCATGATTAGCTCCCGTGTTTCAAAGGGCTTGGTCAAATAATCATCGGCGCCGAGCTGGAAGCCTAATATTTTGTCGTTCATTTCGTTTTTCGCTGTGAGTACGATAACAGGTATGTCTTTATACGATTGTTGCAGCGTTTTCAAAAGCTCAAAGCCCGACTGATCCGGCAGCATCAGATCCAGCAAGATCAAATCAATCGGCTGCGCAGCGAGCACGTCGAGACCGGAGGCGACGGTGCCGGCTACGATCGGGTGAAAACCCTCAACTTCAAGGCTTAATTTGAGCAGCATTTGGATGCTGGAATCGTCTTCAATAATTAATATCGTCATTTGGAAAGTTCCTTTCCGGCAGCTTTTTGCATATCGTAGGCATGTCTCATTAGGCATCATCTATGTGTATACATTCTACACAACAGACGAGCTATGTAAATACGATTGACTTATATTGCCTTTTACAAAAAGCGTTTTCAACCTTATGATGAGAGTGCGATGTAATATTTCTTTCCGTATTAGGGAACTTAATTTGATCTGCAACGTACTACAACAGGTGACAACAAATCAGATCCGACACGATGTGGAGAGAAGGAGTTCTAAACGGAATGAAGCATGATGATAAAAATGGGTGGCGTTCAGACATCGCGCCCTACGAAAGACCGCATATGAAACACAGCCTATGGCAAATTATGAATACGTTAATTCCCTTTTTTGCATTATGGTATTTTGCATATTTAAGCCTTTCGGTCTCGATCTGGCTTACGCTTGTGATCGACATTATCGCCTCCGGCTTCTTGGTGCGCATTTTTATCATCTTCCACGATTGCTGTCACAAATCATTTTTCAAAAATAAATGGGCGAATGAAATCGTCGGTACGTTGACAGGAATTCTGACATTCGTGCCATATCATCAGTGGCGTTACACGCACTCCATTCATCATGCATCCAGCGGCAATTTGGACCGCAGAGGTGTAGGCGATATTTGGACGTTGACGGTTGATGAATATCAGAAATCCTCATGGAAAAAAAGGCTTACCTACCGGCTATACCGCAATCCGCTGATCATGTTCATCATTGGACCGATCTTCATTTTTCTTATAGATTATCGTTTTAACCGCAAGCGTGCGGGAATGAAAGAACGCATGAATACGTATATCACGAATGTTAGCATCGTGGGAAGTTTAGCGTTGCTGTGCTGGGCGATTGGCTGGCAGTCGGTGCTCCTTATTCAAGGTCCAATGTTTTTCGTTTCGGGCATGATGGGGATTTGGCTGTTTTATGTGCAGCATAACTATGAAGAGACTTATTTTGAAAATGAACCTGAGTGGGATTATGTCAAAGCGGCGATGCATGGCAGTTCTTTTTACAAGCTGCCTAGAGTGCTGCACTGGATCACGGGGAATATCGGGTTTCACCATATTCATCACCTGAGTCCGCGAGTTCCGAACTATTACTTGGAAAAGGTTCATAACAAAAACGCTGTGCTGCGCAACGTGCAGACGATTACGCTGATGACGAGCTTGGAATCGCTCAAGTTCCGCATTTGGTGTGAAGATACGAAAAAATTCATCCGCTTCAAGGATTTGAAGCCTATAAAAGTGAAGCGAGGCCTCGTCAAAACGTTGGAAATGGACTAAATGTTGAAAAGCTGGCGGTTAAAGTGGAAATTCTACTTTGGCTGTTAGCTTTTTTTGTTGGGTCTGTGGTTGGTGAGGGGAGATTTGGGGAATGGACCGCGGCAGCGAGCTGGGCGTTCATAGTGTGTTGGTCCTCGTTGGATGAAATCCAACGAAAAGGCGATTTTGGGTGCTTTTAGACCCGTTTCGTTGGACTAAATCCAACGGGGGGCTCGATTTGGCGCTGATATGAGGCCATTTTGAAGTGAGTGATTGGATTTCATCCAATGGAGCGGAGGATTTAAGGCGATAAAGCGTGTTTCCATTGGAAATGATCCAATGGAACTTGAAGTAGCGGGAGATGATGGTGCTTTACCCTCGAACTTGCCCCTACCACTTACCTACGTTGCACTTTCTACAGCATAGAAGCCGCATAAACAGCACAAGCCCTACTCTCATTGCACAAAGTACAACCATTTCACCCAAAGTCGCCCTTAAAGTAGCTAATTTTAACGATATCGTTGTACAAAGTGCAACGTAGAAAGCTCCAGGTGTGCGTTATCTGCCTTTTCGTTGCACAAAGTGCAATGTAGGGCAGCCTAGGCGCAAACAAGTAGCCTTATCGTTGCATTAAGCGCAATGTAGGTGATTGGATTTCATCCAATGGAGTAGAGGATTTAAGCCGATAAAGCGTGTTTCCATTGGAAGTGATCCAATGGAACTTGAATTAGCGGGGGGTTACCCTCAAGCCGCCTGTGTTTCTTATCTACGCTGCACTTTCTACAACGTAGAAGCCGCATAAACAGCACAAGCCCTACTCTCATTGCACAAAGTACAACCATTTCACCCAAAATGGCCCTTAAGGTAGCTAATTTTAGCGATATCGTTGTACAAAGTGCAACGTAGAAAGCTCGAGATGTGTGTTATCTGCCTTTTCGTTGCACAAAGTGCAACATGGAGTGCTTCAGGTGTGCGTAAGCAGCCTTTCGTCGCTCAAAGTGCAACGTAGAATGCCCCAGGCGTAAGCAATCAGCCTTTTCGTTACACGAAGTGCAACAAAGGCAAGATAACTTGAAACGCTAGGGGAAACTGGTGTCATCGAACGGTTTATTTAAGGAACAAGGTTGAATTTTCTTCCACCTGACGAGCTGCTCTAGTCGCCCCATATTGTATTTTGTGCAGTGTAGAGCAGGCAACAACCACAACCACAACCTAAAAAAAACACAAGTCGGTGAAAAGACATTCCATTGTTGCAAGCGCTTTAGCAAGGTACCATAGGGGTATAACATCGACGAAGAAATAGTGAGGGGGGCTAGATGATGGCGGTAGGCGCGCAAGCGGTAGAACAGATGAATAAGCGTGCGCAGACGAAAAAGGGCAAATCCTTTCTGCGAACGTTTTGGAAGTATAGGGCGCTGTATCTGATATCAGTGCCAGGGATTTTATATTTTATTATTTTCAAGTATGTACCACTGCTAGGTTCAGTTATTGCCTTTCAGGATTACAACATTTTTGACGGCTTCACCGGCAGCAAATGGGTGGGTTTTGAACATTTTACACGGATGTTTGCCCATTATGATTTTATCAAAATTTTGAAAAATACCGTCTTAATCGGGATCTACGATTTAGTGCTTGCATTCCCTGCGCCAATCATCCTGGCTCTCTTGCTTAACGAGCTGCGCGTTGTGCTGTACAAGCGCGTTCTTCAGACGGTCGTCTACATGCCTCACTTCCTGTCATGGGTTATTGTGAGCGGGATCGCCATCGGCATTCTTTCCCCTTCGACTGGCGCGGTGAACCATTTCATCGCTTGGCTCGGGTTTGAACCGATTTACTTCTTGGGCGAAGAATCCTGGATCCGCACGGTTCTCATTTCGTCAGGGATTTGGCGGGATTCGGGTTACGGCACGATTATTTATTTGGCAGCTCTTGCGGGAATTAATCCGGATCTATATGAAGCTTCGGAAGTGGACGGTGCCAATCGGTGGAGACAAACCATTTCGATCACGCTTCCATCGCTGCTGCCAACCATTATGATTTTGTTCCTGCTGCACATTGGTAAGTTCTTAGATTTCGGCTTCGAGCGCGTATACGTGTTCTTGAATCCGCTGAATAAAGAAAATGGTGAAATTTTGGATACCTACATTTATACCGCGGGATTATTGGGCCAACAGTTCAGCTATACAACGGCCATCGGTCTTTTCAAAGCAGTAGTAGGTGTCATCTTTATTGTAACAGGTAATGTGCTCAGCAAAAAAACAACGGGTGAAAGCTTGTATTAAGACGGAGGTGAACGCTATATGAATCGCAAGCCGACAGCCGGTTGGCAAGTTTTTAACATATTTAACGTCGTATTTCTAACGCTCCTATCATTGGCGATGCTCCTGCCGTTCTTAAACGTGCTGGCTCAATCGTTCAGTTCATCTCAAGCTATCGTGAACGGCAAGGTTTTGTTCCTGCCAGTACAATTTACAGCGATCAACTATCAATATGTGTTTAGCGACGCGGCCATCTGGCGTTCTTTCGGAGTAACCGTGTATATTACGGTAGTGGGCACGCTCATCAACTTGATTGCAACAGCTTCACTGGCTTATCCGGTGTCGCGCCCCGAGTATGCCGGACGCAATGCGGTCGTGATTATGGTTCTAATTACGATGGTATTTACAGCACCATTAATTCCTAACTTTATTTTGATGAAAAACTTGCATCTGACGAACTCGCTTTGGGCTCTTATGATTCCAGGTGCGATCAGCGCATTTAACTTTTTCGTGATGAGGTCGTTCTTCCTGCAGATCCCTAGCGAATTGATTGACTCCGGCCGGATCGACGGCTGCTCGGAGCTCAGAATGATCTGGAACATCGTGCTTCCTCTATCCAAGCCGGTTATGGCGTCCCTTGGGATTTTCTATGCCGTAGGCCACTGGAATACGTATCAAAGCGCGCTTTACTATATCAACAAACCAGCACTATGGCCGCTTCAAGTGAAGCTGCGCCAGCTCATTGTATCTGAAGATATCAGCATCGATCCTAACTCTTCGCAATTTAGCGGACTGGCTCATATGGATCCGGAGGGGATCAAGATGGCGACGATTATTATCGCGACGATCCCGATTATCCTGATTTACCCGTTCTTGCAGCGTCATTTCGTCAAAGGGATGATGGTAGGCTCCGTCAAATCATAAGGATCATTTGTGAAATCATGTATGAGATGGCGAGTTTTAACAACATTCTAAAAAAAAGACAATTCGAACTAAAGACAGCCCATATCGACAAATTGTAAACGCTTTTACAATGAGTGTGTATGAGGTCATATTTTAGCGAAATGAAAAGAGGGGTAGAAATGAAAAAATGGATTCCCACGACGATGGCCGCAGTTCTCTTGGCCACTACGATGGCAGCTTGCTCTTCCAAGCCAGCAGAACAACCGGCAACCAGTGCGGCAGCTAACGGAGCTAGCGCAAAGCCGGCGGAAAAAACGAAGTTCTCCATCTCCTTGCGTACACTGGCATTCGGGCACGTGGAGAAGTCTCCTGATATCAACCAAGACAAATGGGTAAAGAAACTCGAAGAACTAACAAACTCCGATTTGAATATCGTGCTTGTTCCGCACAAAGAATATGAACAAAAAATGATCCAAATGTTTGCAACCAACGACATTCCTGATGTTGTTCAAGGCAGCGGCGGTGTGAACGGGAAAGAAATGGCGGGTTCCGTGAAAGCAGGCGTATTCATGCCGCTGGACGACTTGCTGAAGCAGTACGGCCCGAATTTGCTGAAAAAAGTGCCGAAAGACGCTTGGGATAACGTAACATACAACGGTAAAATCTATGCGATTCCAGAGTATTTGTCCAACCCATCCCGTCGCGCGATCTTCGTTCGTAAGGACTTGCTGGATAAAGCCGGTCTAGGCGTGCCGAAAACAGTCGATGAGTACATGGCTGTACTTCGCAAGTTCAAAGAAATGGGCGTTGAGAACCCTTACATGGGTCGCGAAAACTTTAAATATGCGGATTCCTTCTTCGGAGCTTATGACGTCTATCCATACCTCTCCATGTTTGAGAAGTCCGGCGATCAAATTTTGCCGAAGTTTTTCGACACAGAGAATATGACCAAAGCGCTTCAAACCTACAAAACGATGTTTGACGAAGGTTTGATCAACAAAGAATTCGCAACGATCAACGCAACGGTATTCAAAAACACAATCCTTGCCGGTAAAGCAGGTATGTGGTCCATGAACGCCAATGAAATGCTGCAATGGGAAACACAGTTGAAAACGACGGTGCCAACGGGCGATATCGAAATCATCGCATCCCCGACAGGACCGGACGGTAAAGGCGGCCACTACTTGTACGGACCTGCGCCGCGTGCTTACTTCATCAACAAAAATGTGAAAAATGCTGCGCAAATCATCAAATTCTACGATTGGATGATGTCTGACGAAGCTGAGAAATTCTTCACATTCGGTATCGAAGGCGACACGTACAAAACGGTAGACGGCAAAATCGACTACAAATCGCCGACAGATTCGGCTGGTGTAGATGAAGAGCGTTACCGCCAATCCTTCTTGTGGTTGGTTCAGGATACAACTTATAATAAAGGCACACTTAGTATGACAGAAGATGGCAAAAAATTAATGAACGTGTACGATACGACTTTGAAAAATGAAGGACGCGACGGCATCAACTTCGAGCCGCGCCTGGAGTCCTTAATGAAAAATCCTGACATTTCACCGCTGTCCGACCAAGCGCCTCCTGTTATTCTTTCTCACATGGTCAAAATGGTGTACGGCAAAGAGCCGATCTCCGACTGGCCGAAAGTATTGGAAGAGTGGAAGTCCAAAGGCGGCAACGAAGTGATCAAGGAAGCTACAGAGAAGTTCAATAGCAAAGATTCCGGTACGACTGTGTCGATGCCGCGTAAATAAGCTCAAGCAATTGAGCATGACCGACTCCTCACGAGCAAACCAGCGCGTGGGGAGCGGGCATTTCAGAAGGGTAAGAAGGGAGCTGCCGCCTCATGTACCGCATCCTCATTGTCGATGACGAACCGATGATACGCAAAGGATTACAAAAGCTAGTCGAACAATCGGAGCTGCCGATCGAAAGCCTGCGAACGGCTGAGAATGGTGTTGTCGCCTTACAGAGGATTCAAGAGGATCGACCTGACTTCCTGTTTACCGATATTCGTATGCCCAAAATGGATGGTTTGGAGCTGTGCGCCCGCGTGGCCGAAATGGATGCGGACATCCAGGTTGTCGTCATTTCCGGGTATAGCGATTTTGAATATGCCCAGAAATGTGTTTCTTATGGTGTCAAAGAGTATTTGCTGAAGCCTGTAAATATCAAAGGGTTTCAGAACGTATTGGAGAAGCTGATCCGTACCAAGTCCAAAGTAAGCTCGGAATCTTTCATTGCCGTAACGAAGCTGGAACAATGGGCGAGCCGCATGGAGCATGCGGTCTGGATGCTGCACCAGGCGGAATTAGACAGCTTGCTCGAAGAAATTTATACAGAGCTCAAAGATTATAAGCTGAAGCTGAACCGGCTTCTCGATATTTTGCAGGAAATTCATACCTTGCTGCATCAACGTTTGAATGTGCGCGATGTTTATCTCATGCAAGGCGAGCTTGCCCTAACCGGCACTGACAGCGAAGAGGAAGCTTGGCTCCGATTCACCGGTGCGGTCTACGGCCACTTGGATGAGCTGAGGAATAAGCGGAAAGGGAAGCTGAAAGACCCTGTAGAGGTAGCGAAGCAATACATTGAGACGCACCTCGCAGAGGAGGTTTCCTTAGAGGAAGTCGCCGAATTTATCGGACTCAACCCATCGTATTTTAGCCAATTGTTCAAGCAAAGTACATCGGAAACATTCGTGCAGTACCGCACACGCAGGCGCATGGAAAAAGCGAAAAAGCTGCTGGAGCAGCCGCAATGGCGCATCACGGATATTTCGGGGGAAGTCGGATATGCTGACCACCCGCATTTTACGAAAACATTCAAGAAGTATGAAGGCTGCCTTCCATCCGAGTATCGCCAGCAAATGGGGATTCGTACATGAGAGGCAAGACGCTGTCACGGCAAATTTTTTCCAACTTTCTCATTGTGATCGTGCTCTCCCTCGTATCGGTTGGCGCTTTCTCCTATGTGCAGTCTTCCAGAGCGCTCGATGGCCAGGTAAAGCAGTACATGGAGCAAATGATCGACAGTGCCAACTATCAGACGGATAGTTATTTGCAGGCCTACGAGCTCCTCAGCAATGCGTTTTCCTCTAACTCGGATGTGCGTGCATTTATGGAAATCAAACCGGATGATTCGTACGAGTACTATGTTTACAGCGAAAAGATCAAGGAATTTGCACGTATTTCGGTCATTTCCGTTGTGACGTTATATAAACAGTTGAACATGATTTATGCGGTTGGCCAGCATGGGCGCTCAGTCATCTATGAGAATCAGAATTTGCTGAATTTTGATCCCGTACTGGTGAAAGAAAAGTATGATTATTTGATGAAAATGACGCCGGTAGACGGAAAAATCTCGCTGCTGAATATGAGCATTCGCGAGGTGGATCAGGGCTCTGTCGTGACGATGGCACGTAAAGTAAGAGGACCTTCTTACGGGGATGCCAATCGCGGAGTCGTCGCCATCGAGATTAAGCTGGATGAGCTGGCGAAGACGTGGGATCGGGTGAGTCTGGGGAAAAAGGGTTTCTTTTTCATCATAGACGATGCTGGAAACTACATCTACCCTCGTTCGATGAGCGAGCGCAAGCCGCAGGACGATTTGGCTTCGCATGTGCTGGCAAGCGGCAACCAGACCTTCATTTACAAGTATGACGGTGAGGAGCGCATGTTTGTGTCGCGCAAATCGGGTTACTCCGATTGGAATCTGGTTGCTTCCATGCCGGTTGACGAGCTGCGGCGACCAGCTGATACGATTCGAACGACAACAATCAGTGTAGGTTTGATTACCCTGGCCATTGCGTTGTGGTTGGCAACCCGTTTCGGGCGTTCAATAATTGCTCCGATTCGTTGGTTGAAAGACAGTATGCGAGAGACGGAAAAGGGAAATTGGCAGTACATTGATGAATCCGGCCGTACGGACGAGATCGGCGGACTTATTCACAGCTACAACCTGATGGTGACGCGCCTATCCGATATGATTGAGCGGGTCTACGAGGCGGAGCTAGAACAGCAGAAAAATGCCTTGGAGCTAGGGGAGACGAAGTTGGAGCGGCAGCGGGCGGAATACCAGTCGCTGCAGCTGCAAATTAATCCTCACTTTTTATATAACACACTCGAAACGATTAACTGTTATGCCATTGTTCAGGATTCAACGGAAATCACCGAAATGGTGGAAGCCATGGCGTTCATGCTCCGTTATTCCGTTCAGACCAATTTGGAAGAAATTACAGTGGCCAATGAGTTGAACCATGTTCGCAACTACATGATTGTATTGCAGCATAGGACGGGCAAAGAGTTCGAAATTGATGTGGCAATCCCGCCATATCTGCTGCTGGAGAAAATGGTTCGGCTGACGCTGCAGCCATTGATTGAAAATATTTTCCAACATGCTTTTCCGGACGGCGTGGAGCCGCATCACTTTATCCGTATCAACGCCAAGAAGGAAAACGGCTTGTTCCAAGTTTTTGTAGAGGACAATGGCATCGGCATGAAGCCGGAGCGGCTTGAGGAACTGCGGAAGAAGCTAGAGCAGAACCGATTGGCGGAGCCGGAAGAGAACGGCTCGCCTCGGCGAGGCGGCATTGGCCTTATGAACGTGCATCGGCGCATACAGATGGTGTTCGGCGAGGCTTACGGGCTGTCGGTCGACAGCGAGTGGGGACGCGGCTCGTGCCTGACGATGACGATGCCGGAGACGGCGCGGCCGAAGATGCGGAGCTGATGGAAGCGGGCCAAACCCGCCTTGCCACTGCCCATCTACGGGCAAGCGAGTTGGGCTGAAGGCAGAGGAGGAACGCCTGGGGAACGCTTGAGTCACGCTGCCAATCCCGCCGGGCCCCCACGTCTTTGCCCATCTAAAAGCTAACGGACTCAGAGGACCTTAATCGGACCAAAAGTCTATCGCGAACAATTTTAACGGACACAGAAGTCCTTATTGGCTTGATATGATGGCATTTCTATGCTCAGAAGAAGAAATAGAGTCGCTCATGTCCGTTAGCATTCAAAAAGGAAGCAAATAGACTCATTTAACGTTCCTAGAGTCCGTTACACTCATCGAGATGGCTAGTCTCCAAGGCGAACGATCAAAATTTTCGTTGGTAAACGGGAAATAGAAGTCGCTAGAGGCTCTTATTTTCCCATTCATATATATCTTATACAAAACATGGGAGGAATTCATATGAACATCAACTTAACGGGGAAAATTGCACTGGTAACAGGATCAAACGCGGGGATCGGACGCGCGATCGCACTGGCTTTGGCTAGCAATGGAGCAAAAGTTGGCGTGAACTGCCTGAACAACGTGGCACAAGGGCAAGAAGTTGTCGCAGCTATTCAAGCGGCGGGCGGGGAAGCCGTGTTAGTGCAAGCCGATGTGACGAATATCGAGCAGATCGATAGACTTGTTAATGAAGTGGAGCAAGCGCTAGGTGGCACCATTGATATTTTAGTCAACAATGCCGGTCATCTGGTACAGCGTGTGCCGAATTCCGAAATGTTTGAAGAGATGTACGACCGCATTATGGATGTTAATTTGAAAAGCACCGTGTTCATGTGCAAAAGAGTGCTTGCCGGCATGAAAGCCAAAGGCTACGGCCGTATCGTCAACATGACATCTGTTGCTGCACATAACGGCGGCGGACCAGGTTCGAGCGTATATGCAGCAAGCAAAGCAGCCGTGCTTACGTACTCCAAAGGCTTGGCGAAAGAAGTCGCAGCTAGCGGCATTACCGTGAATAACGTATCCCCAGGCTTTATCGGGAACACGATGTTCCACGCGACATTTACAACGGACGCAGCTCGTACAGCGACCATTAACGGCATTCCGCTTGGACGTGAAGGAGCACCTGATGATGTAGCTGGCGCCGTACTTTACCTTGCTTCTGATTTGGCTTCTTATGTAACAGGTGAAACGATTGAAATCAACGGCGGGATGATGATGCGATGAGTACCGCGCTTAGATCGGACCGTATCGCCCATATTTTAAAAGAGGAAATCGACAAGCTGCAGCAAGCCGGCAGCCTGTCGATTCCGAAAGAACCTGGTGGCTGGTGGCACCAGTATGTTTGTCCACATCATCACACCGAACTGGTGTTCGATGATGGGCAAGTCGACGCATCCGAGTTTGCGTGTCCGCACGGCTGCAGCATCGAAGGCGAAGCCTACCGCGGCGCTTGGCTCGTGTTTAAACATCAGTCGCTGGCACGCGTTGCGTTGCAGGCAGCGGCTGTCTATGCAGCGCTTGGCGAGGCTTCCTACGCTCAGCTTAGCAAAAGACTGCTCGTCGAATACGCCGAGCAGTTCCCGCTCTACCCCGTGCATCCGGAAGCGCAGAGCTGGATGCTGAAAGGGCGCGCGTTCCATCAAGCGCTCACGGAAGCGATCTGGTCCACAACCCTGATTCGCGCTTACCTGTTACTGCGCGATAAAGGCGTTGTGTTCGATGAGAAGGAGCAGGCGGCTATCGACGTCTTTTTGGGATTGCTTGCCGGGAGTATGGAAGAATACCGGCACATTCTTATTCATGAGCGGAACAATGCGGAGAACAATTACACCGCTTGGCTGAACGCGTCATTGTCTTGCGTCTACGCCGCGCGCGGCGAACAAGCGGCGCTGGAAGCGCTGATTGAAGGCCAAGGCGGCTTCAAGCATCATCTCTCGATCGGCGTGAAACCCGATCAGTTCGAATTCGAAGGAAGCACGTATTACCACGTATTCGTGCTTCGGGCGTACTTGATCGCTGCGGAGATGGCGCAACGCTTCGGTATTGACCTCTACGCCGTCACAGGCGCAGAGGGTCAATCCATGCGCGGCATGCTGGAAGCGCTCGCCGAGCTGGCCGACGACCAGGGCGCGCTGCCTGCCCTGCATGACGGGCCGCTCGCGCGTGCTCCCTATGCCCGCGAGATCGCTGAGATCGCGGAGCAGGGGCTCGCGATCTACGGCATTGCCGGCCTCGCGCCGGTATTGCGCGAAGCTTACCGGCAGCTGGGCGCTGCCGGCGGCGAGCAGCTAGAGGCGCTGCTCTATGGCACAGACGAGCGCCCACAGGCTCCTACGGCTCCGCGGGCTTCAAGGCTCTGGCCGGATGCCGGTTTCGTCATCGGCCGTGTGGCGGGGAACCCGCTGTCATTCCTCGCCGATTTCGGCGAGCATGGCGGTTCCCACGGCCACTACGACAAGCTGCATCTAACGTTGATGCACCCTGCGCAAACGCTTACTCCCGATTTTGGCATGGTGCCTTACGGCTCGCATATGCGGAAATCGTGGTTTGCCGAAACGTCCAGCCACAACACGGTGTCGCTGGACGGCATGTCTCAAGCGCCGCATGAAGGTCGCTGTGTTCGCTACGAGGCGTCTAGTGACGGGAAGTGCGTCTACGCCTGGTTGCAATCTACTGGAGCCTACGAAGGTTGCACGATGAATCGCCACCTACTGCTCACGGACGAGTGGCTGCTGGATTGGTTCCAGGTGGAGCTTGCCGAAGGGGCGCGAAGCATGGAATGGTGGATGCACCCGGCTGTTCAGTCTTTAACAGGAACGCTTGAAGAACGGGACGAGGTTTACACACTTCGGATTCAAGAGAAGGATGCTTCCTCGTTGGCTGAACAGAAGCTGCCGATCAATGGCGGGCTGGTGCCGGATACAGGCCAAGTGCAGTTGTCTTATGCGCTCGGGGAGGACACCGTCGTGTTCCACACAGCCTTGGCGGAGCCGGGCGACGAGCTGCTGGCGGTACATACGCCAGGGGATTCTATCGACCCGAGTCAACCGTTGACAGCGGTCCTGCACCGTCGTAATGACTGTAGAGCTGATTTCATCCACGTGTATCGGGCCGATAGCAGCGCCTCAATTACCCGTGTTTCCACGCAGGAAATTGAGATTGCCGTACCCGGTCAACCGGAAAGCACATCACGTATTCAACTTACGGAAGATAAAGGTTTAATTTTCATATAGAAGAAGGGAGCATCGTGATGACAACCCTGTCGCCATTATACGAACCGCAGAGCGGCGTATTAACCGTACAATACGAGCCGAATGAGCAAACTGAACTGTTGGAGAACCCGCCACGCTTCACGTGGATTCCGGCCCAACTGGAGAATGACCGTTACGTGCTGCAAATTTCGCAGTCGGACGTATTTTCCGAGGCAGACACGCAAACGATCAAGCCGATCCCCTATAATTTATATACACCGGATGATGCTTTTGAGGCAGGAACTTACTTCTGGCGCTACGCTTTGCTCGGAGAGAAAGACGAACAAACCGCTTGGAGTAAGGTGAGACGCTTTGAAGTCCCGGCTGACCTGCCAGAAACTCCGCTGCCTAGTCGGGATCGCCGCTATGCCGAAACCTCCTTGCAGCACCCTCGGTTGTGGCTTCAGTCCGCTGAGATTGATGCTTTCCGACGCGAGTTGGAGGCTGATCCGACTTACTGCGGGTTCGACGTTTTCTATGAAAAGTCTGTGAAGCCGTGGATGGATCGCGAACTCATCGCAGAGCCGCAACCTTACCCGGGCAACAAACGTGTTGCCAAGCTGTGGCGTCAAATGTACATGGACACGCAAGAAGTCCTGTATGCCATCCGTCATTTGGCGGTGGCCGGAACGATTTTGGCTGACGAAGAGATGCTGGACCGCGCCAAAACGTGGTTGCTGCACGTCTGCAATTGGGATGCGAACGGCACAACAAGCCGCGATTACAACGATGAAGCCTCCTTCCGAATGACGGGAGCGATCGCATGGGGCTACGACTGGCTGCATGGGCAGTTAACGGAGATTGAGCGGAAGCTTGTACGAGAAGTTTTGCTTGTTCGCGCACAGCAAATTGCTACACATGTCATAGACCACTCCAAAATTCATCACGTGCCATTTGATAGCCACGCCGTTCGTTCGCTGTCCAGCGTGCTGGTTCCGAGCTGCATTGCCTTGTTAGAGGAAGAGCCGGAAGCGCGCGAATGGCTGGATTATACCCTTGAATACTATGCATGCATCTATTCCCCTTGGGGCGGACCGGATGGAGGCTGGGCGGAAGGTCCGATGTATTGGACAACCGGGATGGCTTTTGTTACGGAAGCGATGAACTTGCTGAAAAAATATACAGGTATTAACTTTTATAAACGGCCATTTTTTACGAAAACAGGTGATTTCCCGCTGTACGCTTTCAGCCCGGATACGCTTCGCGCAAGCTTTGGAGATCAATCCACGCTGGGAGATCCTGTAAGCCTGAAGACAGGCTTCAACATCCGTCAATTTGCCGGTGTGACCGGGAACGGCCTGTATCAGTGGTATTTTGAGCGAGTACGTGAGACAGATACCGATTCTGAAATGAAGTTTTACAACTACGGCTGGTGGGACTTCCGCTTTGACGAAATGGTTTTCCGTCACGACTATCCGCAAGTGGAAGCTATTGTGCCAACGGATGCGAACATCGAGCAGGTAAAATGGTTCCGCGACATCGGTTGGGTCGCTTTCCACTCGAATATGGCGGATCCTGAGCGCCACATTATGCTGCTTACAAAGAGCAGCAAATATGGCTCCGTCAGCCATAGCCACGGCGACCAAAACGGGTTCCTGCTGCACGCCTATGGTGAACCGCTCGCGATTGAGAGCGGCTACTATGTGGCGTTCAGCTCCACGATGCACATGAACTGGCGCAGACAGACGCGTTCGACGAATAATATTTTGATCGATGGCCTTGGCCAATACGCGGAGAAGAACAAAGTGCTGAACATGGCGGCGAACGGGTTCGTTGAAGTGGCCGAGCAGCGCAAAGGCTACGGCTACTCCCGCAGTAATGCCACAGCAGCGTATAAGGAGTACGTTCCTTATCTGGAACGGTACGTACGCGAGCTGTACTTCTTTGGGACCTATGTTGTCGTCGTGGATCACATCGATCTGTCGCAGACGGGCACCGTGGATTGGCTGTTCCAGACGCTATATGAAATGAAGCTGAACGGACAGACCTTCAAAGTCCAAGGCCGCAAAGCCGATATGGACGGTCGCTTCGTCTATTGCTCTTCCGGCGAGCTGGAGCTTACGCAGCATGAGGGCTTCGCGGACGTGGACCTGAGCGAGATCGAAGGCTTGCCGCTGCACTGGCATCTTAAGGCGACGACGAAGCCTGCGCGCAGCCACCGGATCGCTACGCTCCTGGTGCCGATTAAGCACGGCGAGCCGAAGTATGTGTCCTATTTTATGGACGATCAAGGGTTCGACACGCATATTTACTTTACGGAAGATGGCGTAACTCATCGTGTTGAGGTGCCTAAGGCTTATTAGTCTATTTATTAGAACGACTCTCCCTTGCCAATTTGGTGGGAGGGTCGTTTTTTATTTTCACGGCATGCATTATGAGGAGTCTCGGGACAAATAGAGGGAAAATCTACCGTTATATATGCGGTTCTTGGTCAGTAATACGGATTAACTGTTCGAGCAAGCACCCCAAAAATTGCGATATCAAACCACATCTTACCGCCTCTGTACGTCACTACAATCAACAATAAGGGGTATCCTACTGAATACCGGGGCTATGGCAAGCCTTGCCCTGCACGCTTTACCACTCTTCACGCTCTTTGACAGTCACATCTTTCAATCTTTTCAAGCTTTTTTCAAACGCTTCTCAAACTCTTTCCAAGCTCCACTAAAGGCTCATCAAACCCTATCGCCGATCTTTCCCAAGCCCTTGAAAGGATACATTCAGGTACATAAACCTATAAAAAGTAAACATGAATCCTAAAGTTCACACATTGTAAGGGTTGCCAATTTCGAGCGATAATAGGGTCATCAAGTTCACCAAACAAACGAGGGGGATTCACATTGATTAAAAAATATAAAGGTCTTCAATTAACAGCAGCAGGCTTACTGGCTATCTCCTTAACAGCATGTGGAGCAGGCGGCAGCACAACGACACCGGCACCGGGCGCAAGCGCATCAGCAGCTCCTAGCGGCGGAAGCACAACGAAAGAAAACGTAACGATTACGTTCCAAAACATATATCCCGATCCGACAGATCCGAAAAACGGCATGTTGAAAAAGATCGTGAACGACTACCAAACGAAAAACCCGAACATCAAAATCGAACTTGATTCCCTGAACACAGATCAGCAAAAGCTGAAGCTTAAAACACAAGCAGCTTCCAAAGAAGTTCCGGATATCACAATCGTGAATCCAGCCGCTCAAATGAAACCTTTCGTAGATGCAGGATTGTTCGCGCCGCTTAACGACATGGTTGAGCAAAACGGCCTGAAAGGCACGTTCCAAGAAGGCATCTTGAACTGGTACACATTCAATAACAATATCTACGCATTGCCGGATGGTAACAACATCGGTCTCGTTTACTACAACAAAGACTTGTTCAAACAAGCTGGCGTAGAAGTGCCGAAAACATTCGAAGATATGGTAGCAGCTGTAAAAACACTGAAAGGCAAAGGCATTCAGCCAATGGCGATCGGTGAAAAAGATTCCTGGACCGGTTCCTTCTTGTTCATGAACGTGCTGCTTCGCACAAATGGCGGCCCTGGCTTCCTGCAAGCAGTTGTTGACGGCAAGAAAACATTCGCAGATCCAGCATTCACGGATGCTGTAAGCAGCTTCCAAGACCTGATTCAAGCTGGCGCATTCCAAGAAGGCGCAACTTCTTTTGACTACAACGCAGGTGAAAACTTGTTCAAAACAGGTAAAGCGGCTATGTACTACATGGGTTCATGGGCAACAGGCGGTATCGAGACTTCTTCCGTTAACGGTAAAGTCGGCGTATTCAAATTCCCAACGGTTAAAGGCAAAGGTAACCCTGACGAGTTCATGCTTGCACCAGGAAGCGCGTTCGCAGTTTCTGCTAACAGCAAACACTTGAAAGAAACGAAAGATTTCTTGAACTACTTCATGTTGAACTTCCCGAAAGAAGCATTCGCGGTTAAAGGCGCAGTAGGTATCGCTCAAAAAGTTGATGGTGACTTCAAAGCGGCTGGATACTCCGATATGGCGATGGAAGTTCTGGATATGTTCAAACAAGTTAAAGGCGGCGACCTTGCGTTCGATAACACAATGAACCCAGGAACAGCACAAGGCCACTTGGCAAGCATCCAAAACCTCTTCGTTCAGAAGAAAGATCCTGCTGAAGTTGGCAAAGAGCACCAAACAGCTTACGATACGAACAAAAAGTAAATAAATAATCATTTAGCAGCCAAATCGGAATTTATCCTAAGCGCCGCAAAGGTGTAGAGGGTGAATTCCGATTGGTATATCTCATGAAGGAGGCGAGCCAAGTGAATGTGTTAAGAGTCTCCAAGTGGACGATTGCCATGTTTGTACTGCCATGTTTGTTGATTTATGTCTGTCTCGTTTTTGTACCGATTCTAGTATCGTTATATAGTGGTTTGCTGGATTGGAACGGGATCAGCGGTGCAAAATTCGTTGGTTTGGATAATTTCCGTAACTTGTTGTTTCATGATCCTGTGTTTTGGCCGTCCGTGAAACGGACTTTAATGTTTGCTGTATTTTCAATGGTTGAAATTCCAATTGCCTTAGGTGTAGCCGTTCTCTTGAACCGATTCATCAAAAAGCCGAATTTTCTAGTTTCTGCTTACTTCTTACCGGTTATTTTGTCCGTTGTTATCGTCGGACAGCTCTGGAAAACCATTTATAACCCTGCCGCAATGGGCGGTATGCTCAATCAAGTATTGGACATGTTGAATTTGCACAGCTGGTCGAGATCCTGGTTAACGGATCCGAAGATTGCTATGTACTCTCTGTATTTCGTGGCCCTGTGGCAGTACCTGGGGTACCACACTTTGATCCAGTTCACCGGCATTCAGAACATTCCTGCTGATATTTATGAAGCAGCGCGAATTGATGGAGCGGAAGGCCTTAAAGCTGACTGGTATATCACTTTCCCTATGAATATTCCGATTTTCAAAATATCGATCGTTCTTGCGTTTATCGGCTCCTTACAAGCGTTTGACATGGTCATGGTTATGACCGGAGGCGGCCCTGCGCATGCGACAGACGTCATTTCTACACATATGTACAACATGTCCTTCCTATCCATGAAGTATGGATATGGTAGTGCGATCGCTGCATTCTTGGTTGTCTTATGTTTGATTGCAACTGTAATTATCAATGGTATCTTTAATAAACTAGAGAGAAGATTTACTTAAGGAAGGGGAGTGTCACCATGCAAGATGTCAGGAAAGCAGCAGTAGCTGCGCCTGCAATGACTCGGAGACGCAAAAGCTTCTCTATCCTGAAAGTTTTGGTCATTGCACTCTTGTCGTTGCTCGTAGTTACACAAGTGTATCCACTGCTTTGGTTGTTCATTTATTCGTTAAAAACCAATGAGGAAATCTTGTCGGGGCGGTTTTTCGCCCTCCCGCAAGTGCTTCAATGGAAGAACTTCTCCTCGGCTGTAGAAGCGGGGCATTACTTCCAGTACTTGAAAAACAGTCTTTTCGTCACATCGGTTACAATGGTCTGCGTTATCTTGCTTAGCTCCTTGGTTTCCTTCGCGATTACAAGGTTCAAGTGGAAATACGGCCAAGTCGTCATGATCATCTTCCTGATCGGGATGATGGTTCCGATGCAAGCGACATTGCTGCCGCTGATGATTATTTTCAAAAACTTGAATGCTTTGAACACGCATCTATCCATCATTTTGCCTTATATCGCGTTCCAGACGCCGATTGCAGTCTTTATCCTCAGCGGTTTCATGAAATCCATTCCGGCTGAGATTGAAGAATCTGCTGTCGTAGACGGCGCGGGGGTTTTCCGAATCTTTGGAAGCATTATTCTTCCGATTTCGATTCCTCCAATGATGACAGTATGTATCTTGACGTTCATCAACATTTGGAATGAGTACATTCTTGCGGCGACATTCATTTCGTCCGAGCGGCTCAAAACGCTGCCTTTCGGGGTGAACAGCTTCGTCAGTCAATATTCGGTAAATTACGGGGCAATCGGGGCGTTTCTCGTGTTAGGTGCGCTGCCGGTCATTATCATTTATTTCTTATTAGCCGATAAAATTACAAAAGGTATGGTAGCGGGAGCGGTGAAGGGTTAACTTCACCCCTCTCTTTTTGCCGTTTAGGAAACAGCCTGTGATATGATAACCTGTAACGACTAACGAAAGGGGACCGATTTCGAAGTGACACGGGGCCTTCATTCTATTCATAGCCGGCTGTTTTTGCTTTTTATTTCCTGCATGCTGATCCTCTTAACTGTGGTAAGCGTGCTCTATTACAAGAAAACAACGGACATTATTCATAGCAAAATCAGTGATTTGGCGGAGAAAAATATTTCCCAAACGGTGGGCCTGTTTGAATTGCTGCTACAGGGTTATGACAGCATTACGAAATCGCTCAACAGCAATTATGAGATGCTCAGGTTAATCCATGATCGTGATACGAGCAAAGATGAAGCGGTTAACATTATTAATGAGCGCACCATTACGAATATCATGGGAGCAGCCTACTATTCCAGAGATGACATTTTCGGAATTCATATCATTACGAATGCGGGCAAAAACTATAACTATGAACGCGGCTTTGACAGTGTCATTAATGCGGACTATGCCAGTACGGCCTGGTACCATAAGTTGCAGGATTCCTCTGGTGAAATGGTTTGGTTGGGTCTGTCCAAAGGCTCGATCATCAACCGGTTTCAGCAAGACTCCGTTTTCGTATTCGGACGCAAATTGTACGATCTAACCGATCATCGCTTGATTGGCGTTCTGGTCATTGAAACGAACCCGCAGCCGATTCTGGCGGCGCTTTCGAACGTGAGGATTTCCCCAAATAGCCAGGTTTATATCGTCGATAAGGAAGATCATATGATTGCCTCTACCGCGGGAGAAAAGGACAGTCCGCCTTCTTTCGGAGGCCTGCCGCGCCCGCAAAACAATGAGATCGTCGTGGACGACCGAACGGAACAACTGATTGTTTCCGCCAAAGCGAAGATGTCCGATTGGACCGTCTTCGGTTTAACTCCCAAAAGTGATATTAACTCTGAGGTTGTGAAAACAAGAGAGTACCTGTACCTCGTGATTCTCGCGGTGGTATTCCTATCCTTGGTGCTTGCGAGTATTATTTCCCAGAATATTTCCTCACCGCTTAAGCTGCTGATTCGGGAGATGAAGCAGGTGGAGATGGGGAATTTCAAAGGGTCAGTAACGGTCAAATCGTTCGAAGAAATCAACTCGCTAGTGTCTTCCTTTAACCGAATGGTGAATCGGATGGATGAGCTGATTGATCGCATCACGCTCGCCACCGTAAGTGAGAAGAACGCGGAGCTTCAGGCGCTGCAATCTCAAGTTAATCCGCATTTTCTCTATAATACGCTCGATATGATTTATTGGATGTTAGACGAGCGGGAGAATGACCGTTTAGGTAAAGTTATTTTAGCTTTGTCCCATATGTTTCGCTACAGCAGCGACTGGCAGGAGGCCTCGAAAACGACCCTCCGCCAAGAGCTGGATCAAATGCGTCATTATATGACGATCATTGAGAGCCGCTTAGAAGGCAGGGTCAGCACCGTTTTGGACGTTGCGCCGGAATGTCTGGATGTGGTCCTTCCCAAAATGACGCTTCAACCAATCATTGAGAATGCGGTCAAATACGGGCTGGAGCCGCTTGATCGGCCTGGCGTGCTGCGGGTCTACACGGAGATCAGCGAGCATGAGCTGCGGATTGTGATTGAGGATAACGGTGTCGGCATCGAAGAGAGTGCCCTCCAGAACATGCAGGAGCAGCTCATCAAGGACGCATCGGATATTGACGGAGCTATGGCATCCCTGCAAACTCCGCAGACAACCAGTGCATCCGGCCAAACGAGACGGGGCATTGGCATTACCAACGTGCATCGCCGGATCGTTCTTATGTTCGGAGATATTTATGGACTTCGCATTCATAGCAAGCAAGGAGAAGGAACGACCGTCGTCATTGCGATGCCGCTTCCTCGGAAAGGAGAGTAAAACCATGGACATTCTCATCGTAGATGATGAAACGGTGATTCGGGAGGGCATCCAACGCACGCTGCTCAATCGCTTCCCTGAGCATCAGGTTCATCTCGCGGCGAACGCGGAGCAAGCGATTGCTTTGCTGCGGAGCCACCGCATACAAATCGTCCTCACCGACATTCTCATGCCGGGAATGACAGGGCTGGAGCTCATGAATATGTCCCGGAGCCGGCATCCGAATGTGAAATGGGTGGTCATCTCTGCCTATTCCGAATTTTCGTATGCGCAGGAGGCTGTGCGGCTCGGAGCCAAGGATTACTTGCTGAAGCCGATTGGCAAAGAGGTGCTCAGCGAGATGATCCGGAAGCTTGGCGAGGAAATCGCTCACGAAATCGAGCTGAACGAGGAGTCTGAGCTCCTGAAGGCGAACCGCAAATATTTGCAAGAAGCTGTCTTTCAGCGCTTTGTGCAAGGGCTGGATACCGGGCGCATCGATATGAAGCCCTTCATGGAGCAGCACCCGCATTTCCATCTCATTATGGTGAAAATGGAGAGCGATAAGGCCGTTTTCCTCGAAAATTTCATTATCGAGAACGTCCTCCAAGAGCTGATTGAGCGCTACGGCAAAGGTTTCGTAACGGTCCACGACAGCAAAAGCCTGCTCGGCGTCGTCACACTTCCGGACGCCGCGCTCTTGACGACACTCGTGGATGAGCTGCGCAGCCACCTCGTGAAGTATTTGAAGGTGCCCTTTCAGATTATGAGCTCCGAACAGATCAACCGCTTCGAGGCGGTGCCAGCCGAAGTACAGCGCATGCGTCAAGCTTCAACGACGCAGGTCTACGAGCATCATGCGAGCGGCAGCGACCGCTCGGTCGATGTGGCTTTGCAATATATTCGCACGCATTATCATGACGACCTGTCGCTGGAGAAGGTCGCAGCGATCGTGTACTTGAATCCGGTTTATTTCAGTCAGTTGTTCAAACAGAAGATCGGCCAGGGATTCAAGGAATATGTCACGCATCTTCGTCTGGAACAGGCGAAGCAGCTGCTTTTGAACCCTAAGCTGAAATTGGCGGACGTCGCTGATCGGATCGGTTATCAGGACATGCGTCATTTCTCGCAGGTGTTTCGCAAGAAATATGGTGTGACCCCCTCTGAATACCGAAATGAGCAGACGCCGAACTCGGTGTGAGTGTTGTCAAGAGGTAGGGACTCAGCCAACTTTAAGCAAATTCTAATAAAAGCGCTTAAAGCTAGGCGCCGCTTGGATATCCCAAAGGACTGGTAAATACCGGTCCTTTTATGTGTGTTATGGTGGACCCAGGGCCAAACAAGCCCATCACCATGATCCATGAAGGAGGATATCCCATCATGCTACTAGTGAAAAAGAGCCGCCTTAGCAAATCATTCGTGGGAATCGGCCTGGCGCTTTCCTTATTAACGTCCGGAACCATGTTATTTGGACCTCAGTCAGCCTTCGCTGCTGCGAGCGATTCTGCTGCAACTGCAGCCTATAGTGCCACAAGCACGAGCACAAGCAAAGCAAGTAGTGTTGTACGCACGGCAAAATCCTATATTGGTAAGGTACGTTACAAATTTGGCGTCAGAGACACGACACGTTTGATTCTGGATTGTTCTTCTTTTACACAGCTGGTTTTCAAGAAGAACGGGATCACGATCCCTTGGAGTTCGACAGATCAAGCGAAGTTGGGGACAGCTGTTAAGAAGAAAGCAAACCTGCGCGAAGGCGATCTCGTCTTCTTCAGTACGTCCAAGCCCGGCCGCATCAATCATGTGGGCATCTATGTCGGGAATGGCAAGTTCGTGAGCAACACGGCGAGCTCCGGCGTCGTCATGCTGGATATGAATGATAGCTACTGGAAAAATAGGTTCATCACAGGCCGTCGGTTGTAATTGACCGATGGCTCCCTTTAGTGTTATATAAAAGAAAACCTACATACATAAGGGAGCAGGGAAACGATAATGAATTTGAAAAATGCTTTTGACGATGTGAAAAAGTTTCACCAGACCTTTGAGCACCCGGTAGGCACGACGCCGCAGCGCTTGTCGGAGAGCCGCAAGGCAGCACGCTTAGCTTGGATGCAGGAAGAGCTGGACGAGTTTAAAGAGGCGGCGACACTGGAAGATGAAGTGGATGCCATGATTGATGAGTTGTACTTCGTGTTGGGTACCTTAGTTGAAATGGGTGTCGAGCCAGGCCCGATTTTTGACATCGTGCATCACGCCAACATGTCCAAAGTGTGGTCGGACGGTCTAGTCCATAAGAACGAATTTGGCAAAACCATTAAGCCCCCCGACTGGCAGGACCCTTTCGACAAAATTAGAGCAGAAATTCGCAGACAAATGAACGATAAATAAGTTTTCAGTGGAGGAGGAAGAGGCATGTTATTTCATACCAGGCTGAAAGAGCTGAGACAACAGCAAAATCTAACGCTGCGCAAACTTGGCGAGAAAGCGGGCGTCAGTTATTCCATCCTGAATTCCATCGAAAATGGTCGAATACAACCGTCGAATGATGTCGTAATTGCACTAACAATTGCCTTGAAAATAGAGGATAAAGAGGAACTCTTATCCTTAGTAAGAAATGCCTCTGAAGGGTAATTGCATTAGCCAAATATGTGTGGTACAGTATTAATAGTCTTTGGGGTAAAACCTGAATTGCTTATTGCAAAGGGTTATCATTTTAGTCTGTGAAACCTTTTCCAATGTGTAATTTTTTTGTTCGAAACAAGAAAAAAGACATGTTAATTAAAACTTTGGAGGTATTACCCATGGCAGTAGGAACAGTTAAATGGTTTAACGCAGAAAAAGGATTTGGCTTTATCGAAGTAGAAGGCGGCAACGATGTATTCGTACACTTCTCCGCAATCCAAGGCGAAGGCTTCAAAACTTTAGACGAAGGTCAACAAGTTGAGTTCAACGTTGTTCAAGGCAACCGCGGACCACAAGCTGAGAACGTTGTAAAGCTGTAAGCTTTTGCTTGCATAGATAGCAGTTCGGAGAAGAACTCTTAACATTATGTTAAGAGTTCTTTTTTTTGCCTTAGGCATCCGCAGCTCACAGGCCCGCCACACAGATGCTGCCCGTAAGAGGCATTTTGCGATGCGCTCCGAGGGCTGGGAGAGACTTATCCGCTACTGCGTAGAAAACGGAGCAGAGACAGGCTCAGACGCCTCTCAGGAGGCGTCCGTGCCATGCAAAAGGGCTGCCCCTCGAGTAGATGATCTACTTCAGGGCAGCCCTTCTTGGTGCTTATCTATCTATGGGAATTTATTGATACTCTTTCGCCTTTTTCACAAGCTCATCATATGCAGCTTCCGGTGTAACTTTGCCGAACATAACTTTCTCGCCGATCGTTTTGAAATCCTTCGCTGTGTAGTTGCTCCAGCCTTTAGCTCCGGCATTGAAAGGTTGAGCGTCAGGAGCTACGTTCTTAATAAGCTCAATTTGCATTTTATCCGCAGGGGTGAGCTTCGGTGTTAAATACTCGAGCATTTTCTTGGAAACCGGCACGCCCCGTGTTGTGGTTAGAATATCTGCTGCTTCGCTGTCATTCACGAACCAGTCAATGAATTTCTTGGATTCTTCGGCATACTTGGAATCCGCGCTTACAGACCAGAACATGGAAGGCTTCAGCCAACCGCTGGATTGCACGCCTTTCGGTTGATTCACAAGGGAATAAACGTTAGGTTTTACAGCCTCATAGCCAGGTAGCAGAGCAGCGAAAGTACGCTTCATAAACACGTTGTCATTGTTCATGAGATCGAGTTTTGCGTCAGACTCTTTATCCGTGGTCGCAATTTCTGCCGGAGGAATGACACCAGCTGTGCGAAGCTCGGCATATTTTTTAACAAAAGTCAGATAGGTGTCTTTGTCGATGTTGAATTTGCCGTCTTCCGTAATCGGATAGCCTTTGCCTTGGCTCAGTTGATAAGCGGTGTAGACCGTATAGTCAGATGTTGCATCCATTAAGACATATTTATCTTTTTCCAGCTTGGCTTTGGCATCTTTACCGAATTGGAAATATTCATCCCATGTCCAGTTATTTTTAGGTGGCGTGATTCCGAGTTTATCAACCGCATTTTTGTTGTAAATCATGCCGGTTGCGTTATTGCCTAACGGGATCGCGTAAAGTTTATCTTTGTACTTGCCTGAGTCTACGAGCGACTTGTCGATATCTTCGGTGTGAATGCCTTTGGATAAGTCAGCAAGCTGGTTCCTGCCCGCATATTCGGAAAGCCAAGCCGGGTCCATTTGAATAATATCAGGAGCATTCTTGGCGGCTGCTTGGGTAGCAAGCTTATCGGCGTATCCGTCAAATCCCGAAAATTCCGGTTCGAAGGTTACATTCGGATGTTTTTTCGTATAGGCATCCAGTGCTTTTAGCGTAGCATCGTGTCTTGCTTGTGAGCCCCACCATACAATACGCAGTTTCACAGGCTGCGTGCTTGCGGCGTTCGGCGCTGTCGTTGCAGCTGTGCTGCCTCCTGCTGTACTTGCTTTATTCCCAGAACCGCATGCGCTTAAAGACAGCGCTATCAAAGCAGTCATGCTCAGCATGCCCCATTGTCTCATCTGCATTTTCATTGATAATCCCCTCTCGCTGGCTAGTCGTCCCTACAATCTCATTATAGGATTAACGGAAAAAATGAAGAATGATAGTAATGAACACACTTCTTTCACTTTTGATCACAAAATAACAAAGCACAAAACATAATCTTGGTTTGGTGAAGGATGGTTATCCGCTTTTGCCTACTTCGCTTGGACTCATACCTGTATACTTTTTGAAAATAGAGCTGAAATAAGGGACGTTCTTGTACCCGACCTTCTCAGAAATTTCATAAATGAGATGTTTGCCTTCAGCCAGTAGGGCCTGCGCTTTCTTCATTCGAACCTGAATCAGGTAGTTGGTGAACGTTTCGCCGGTTGATTTTTTGAAAATCTGGTTCAAATAGTTCCGGGATAGGTACAGCTTTTTCGACATATCTTCCAAGGATACCTCTTCAGCATAGTGGTCATGCGCATATTGAATCATGAAATCGACAGCTTCTTTATGCTTCGAATTCTCATTCCAATGCCGGCTAGTAGCGATGATATGAATTTTGGCGCGCAGCCACTCTTGCAAGTGGGTTGTCGTTTGAATTTGCATGATTTCCGACGGCAGATGCATGTCCGGAAACAACTCATCCAGCACAATGCCAACGCTGTACAGGGAATAGGCGAAGATTGTCCATAACTCTGTGCACAGATACTGTAAGTAAGCAGGCGTTATCGTTGGCGTTTGCTGCAATTGATGAATATAGGCGTCTACAATCTGCGAAGCAGTCTCTTCCTTCGAATACACAATGGCTTCCGCAAGCTCCTGATAAAACTTGATTGGCCGAATCGCCAAATCCGATGGCAGGGAGGTTGATTTGCCTGGCTGCGGAGTCATCGTTTGCTGGAGCAGATCCAGAAAAGCCTCCTCGGTGGAATCGGATATTTCCTGCCAAGCCGTTTTCATTTGACCTATTCCAATCCGGATGTTCAGTTTAAGATACATAAGCACGCAGTCAGTAATCCGATTGCCGATTGCGTGAATACGGTTAAGGGCTGCGTCAGCAGGCTCCGAAGGCTCAATATGAAACATGATCGCAGCATGATGGCTGTGAAGCTCGATGAAGTCGGATTCAGGCCAATCTTCCGATAAAATTTCCTGAATGATATTAGCCAGCGCAAATCGGAATAGATTCCAATCGATAAGCGACAGGTTTGCCGTGCGAATTGTGCTCATCAGCTCAATGCCCATGACAAGGTGGTGGCGATGAATCCAATGCTGCTGCTCAGCGGGAGGGAGATTTAGGCTGGAAACCCATTTGTGGGACGTCCCGGTCATGACCGACTTCAGCCATTCCTGCTGCCCGAATGGTTCATAGAGCATCAGCTTTTTTCTGATGTCTTCTTGTTCCATCTTGATCAGCTCTTTGGCTTCTAGCTCTTTAATGACTTTCTCCAGCACAGTCCGAAGCTCATCTACGGTAACGGGTTTTGATAAATAGTCACTGACGTGAAGACGCAAGGCTTGCCGTGCATATTGGAAATCGGTGTACCCGCTCAGGATAATAATCTCTCCTGGAAAGTTCGCTTCCCGAAGTTTTTCAATCATTTCAAGCCCGTTCATCACAGGCATATAAATGTCCGTAATAACGATATCCGGCTGGGTTTGGCTGATCATCTCCAGCCCTTCGGCGCCATCGCTGGCCTCGCCTGCGAATTCAGCGTCAATGGCCTCCCAAGGAATCGCCTTTTTCATGCCCTCTAGCACCTGAAAGTCATCGTCAATGATGAGTATTTTCCACATAATACCGCTCCTCCACCTGTTCTTTGTATTGAATTTGTGGCAGTAGAACCGTGACTAGCGTGCCATTGCCTTTGGAGCTGGTCATTTGAACGCCGTAGGGAGGCCCGAAATAGGCTTCAATCCGCTCCTTCACGTTGCGCACACCATAACCGCCCGTCTTTCTTACCTTCGGTTGATTCCAATCGGGACGCAGCCCGACACCGTCATCCTCAATCTGGAATTGAATGTCTTGATTGATTAACTGTATGTTTACGTGGATCTCGCCTTTTTTTCTGCCGTGGAAACCATGAATAATGGCATTCTCAATAAAAGGTTGCAGCGTTAACCTCGGAATATAGAGCTCTCTGGCGGACTCGTCGACGTTAATGGTGAATGATAATCGGTCGCCCCAGCGAATTTGCTGAATTTGCAAATAACATTCGACATGTGTGATCTCATCGGCGATCGGAATGAGCGTCTCCCCGTTAGATAGGCCGATACGGAACATTTTGCCCATCAAGGAGAGAATTTTACTAATCTTATCTTGGCCTGAATCAATGGCCAGCCAGTTTAGTTGATCCAACGTATTGTATAAAAAATGAGGGTTAATCATCGCTTGCAGCGCTTGAATTTCCGCTTCACGCTGGCGTTTATGCTGCGCTTTCAAGGAATCTAGCAGCTCCTCAATGCGTTCCATCTGCTTGCGATAACCGTTAAACAGGTTTCCGAACTCATTGGTATAGTCTTGAGGCAAGTCTGCAGCAAAACCCCGGTCCGGTAGCTTGCTCATGAAGGCGAGCAGTAACCGGATGGGCTTGGTAAATTGTCTGGAAATAAAAAACGTGACAAAAAATCCAATAATAATAGCGGAAAGCCCTACCGTTAAAAGAATCAGTGCCAGACGGATACTGCCGTTAATGATGTTCTTCCAAGGCGTGACCTCGACCAACATCCAGTTGGAAGGCGATTTGCTCCATACCAGTAGGGAATCGCTTTGCTGTTTGGTTGACAGATGCGTGCTTCCGGACTTTTCAGTTACGACTTTCAATTTATCCAGTTCATCAACTTGCAGGCTTTGATCCCCAATCGAGGTCATTTTCCTGCCGCTAGCATCGAATAACAGCCGGCTTCGGCCTTCCGTTTCTCCGCGAATCAGGTCCTGAATTTCCGAGGATTTCACGTTCAGCATCAGCATGCCATAGTAAATACCGGAGTTGTTATAAAGTTTTCTGGCATAGCCGATTACATTGAGCGGACCTTTGTTGGTCTGAATCGTCCGTTCTTTAATCCAAGCGGAATCGTTATTTTGAATGTCCGGAAACCAGTCTTCTTCCCGTACTTTTTGCAAATTATAGACGCGAATAGGACCCTGTGAATCCGGCATAAAAGGCCGCTCCGTATATAAATAAATCGACTGCACCATGGTTGTGCTGTAGGTGATGCTCGCCAGCAAATTCTCCAAATCCTGCTTCCGGCGATTGCGCTCAAATAAGTCGCTTTCGAGCGGATCGTATCCGATAATATCGATGTTTCTGGAAGCGGCTAGCGACATTTGCTCTATCGAGTTTAACTGAATGACCAGGCGTTTATTTAACTCATTTAATAGATCCTGCTGATAATTAGCGGTATTGCTGGCCAGCTCGCGCGAAGTGAGGCTGTAGCTTATCCATGAGGTGACGAGCAGCAGAACGGCGATGAAAGCGGCGAAGCTGCCGAAGAACAGCCGGCCGATGCGGACACGCTTGAACATAGTAAACAAGGCTGATCCCCCTCGTAAGATGCTATGAAACTGGAAAAAGGCTGCCAATTTCGCAACCTTTTTCATATTTATTTCATTTTAGCCTTTCACAGCACCGGAGGCAATGCCGTCAACAAAATGGCGCTGCGCCATAAAAAAGATGATGAGTGAAGGGATGATGGATAGAAGCGACATCGCCAGCAATTGTCCCCAAGGCAGTGCCGACTGGCTGTCCACGAACAGCTTCAAAGCAAGGCCGACGGTGTATTTGCTAACCGAGTTAATATACAGCAGGTGTCCGAAGAAGTCGTCCCAGTTCCAAAGGAAGCAATAAATAGCGACCGTGACGAGCGCTGGCTTTGTAAGAGGAAGCACAATTCGCCAGTATATGCCGAACCAGTTGCAGCCATCCATCTTGGCCGACTCGTCGAGCTCACGCGGAATGCCGCGGATGAACTGCACCAGCAGGAAGATGAAGAAGGGGCCTCCAATACCTCCAGCCAAAGCATGTGGCACATAGAAGGGCAGGTACGTATTCACCCATCCCCAAGTATTAAACATGATGTACTGAGGCACCAAAGTCACTTGGCTTGGCAGCATCAGGGTAACCATCAGGATGGCAAACCAGAAGTTTTTTAGCGGAAAATCCAACCGCGCGAAGCCGAACGCAACCAAACTGCAGGAAATGACAGATGTAATAAGCACTCCGGCAATTAACTCAAATGTATTGAGATAGAAATGAGTAAACGTAAATTTAGGAATGGCGACCCATCCTTCGCTGAAGTTGCTCCACAGCCACTCATTGGGCAGAAGAGAAGGAGAGCTCATTTCTGCATTGGACTTGAAGGCAGCTCCGAACCACCACAGCATGGGATAGATCATGAGTAGGCTGAATATGGCCAATAAGGAATGAGTTCTAAACGATTTAGCAGATATAAGTGAGTTTCTCATTTACCTTTCGCTCCTTCTGTTTCGTAAAATACCCAGTAGCGGGACGAGGCGAAAATGATTGCCGTCACAACGGCGATTACCACGAGAAGTATCCAGGCCAGCGCCGAAGCGTAACCCATCTCATATCGGGAAAAGGCGCGATCATAGAGGTACAAAGCGTACATATAAGTGGAGTTAATCGGACCACCCTTTGTAATGATGAAGGCTTGAGTAAACATTTGAAAAGAACCGATAGTCTGCAGCACAAGGTTAAACAGCAGAACAGGAGACAGCATAGGCAGGGTAATGCTGACAAACTGTCTTATTTTCGAAGCGCCGTCAACGGATGATGCTTCATATAATTCGGTGGGGATTTGTTTAAGGCCGGCCAGGAAAATCACCATGGACGAACCGAACTGCCAAGCGACAAGAATAATCAAGGTTCCTAAAGCCGTCTTGGGGTTGCTGATCCAACTGGTGCCGTTTATTCCGAGCATGCCAAGAAATTTATTGATAAAGCCGTCTATGCCGAAAATGTTTTGCCAAAGGATCGCTACCGCAATGCTGCTTCCAATCAGAGAAGGCAGATAGATGAATGTGCGATAGACCGAAATTCCTTTAATTTTCTTGTTGAGCATCATCGCCACCATCAGCGCGCTAAACAGCTTAATTGGCACAGATAATACGACAAACAAAATCGTTATTTTCAAAGACTGTCGAAAAATCTCATCATCTGCAAAAATTCGCTCATAATTGCGCAAACCAATCCATTCCGGAGCGTCAAGCAGCGTATATTTGGTAAAAGAATAATACATCGACTGGATCATCGGCCAAAGTGTAAGCAGCAGAAACCCAAGGAGCCACGGGGAAATAAACAGATACCCCGCAAACGGCGACTCCCAGCGGCCTTTCAAAGTGAAGGATGATGTTATTTTTCGGGAATGAACTTTTTGTGGAGCAATACTCGTTTCAGCTTTCATCGGGAATAACCGCCTTTCATGTCAGAACACCTTTATGCTTAGTATAAAAGCTAACAGCTCCCTGAAACATGAGAGTAATGAACACAAATCATTCACAATCGAACACTGGGAAAACATGCACCCTGATTGTTGGCTTTTTCGGCCATGGCTTGTCTATATGAAGGTTTTTCTTTTCGGTCACGTCAAGCAACGGTGCAATTCCGGCCTTCTGATCAGCTTGCGTCATGGATTTTTGTGTGATCCTCCCTCTTTTTGCTCTGTATTTTTGCTTTAATTTCATGCGTTTTATGTAGTTTTCTGACTATTTCACATTTTTGGCTGCTTTTTAATAATAGATTTAATTTTCTGCCTTATTGTGGTTTAGTTACTCAAATAATTTTATTGAATAAACTATTTTTAAAATTTTAATATTATTTAATAATTCTGAAAACTATAGAAACCCTGTAAAGCCTGACTGTCGGCTTACACATAGTAACACGTCAATGTTTTGTCTTGTTCCTTTTATGAAATTAGTTCCCCTGAGTGGATCTTAATCAAAAGCAGAATAATATGGAACGTTTGTTTTTAGGTCCTCTCACAATAATAGTCATTTAAGTTTTAATATTTTGAATTTTTAAATATTTATTTTTTTATTGAAGGGCAGCATCAATCTCTGGGAGTTTTATAGTTAGCACAGTCTAGTGGGTTCTTTGAGGGGCAACTAACAGGATAAATAACACAAACGCAAAAAAGCCTCCAAGCCCACCTTCTGTGGGTTTTGGGGCTTTTTTGTTATTTGTAATCTTGGATGACAGTGATCGAATTTTCATTGCCGACATAAATCCGGTTGCTTCGTTTATTCAAGGCCATGCTCCCTGCTGACTGCCCCGTTCGCAGCTTGACCAGCAGCCGGTTCGTTAGTCCGTTATACACGAACAAATTTCGGGTGTCCGTATCTCCAACATAATAACGGTTCGTCAACGGATTGACGAGGAGAGAAGAGAACGTGGGAATGGACAAGGTTGCTGTAATTGTATGGGTTAGCCCGCTAACAACGAACAATTTGCCTTTCCCCTCCTGCTGAGCGCTTGTTAAATAGATGCGATTCGTTAGGGCGTTTACAGCAAGCTCGCTTTGGAGTTTTCCGAGTTGAATGGGCTTGCTTTTACCGAGCGTTGTTCCTGATATCACAGAGGCAAATCGGCTTAGGTTATTAGCTACATAAATCCGGTTTGTCTCAGGGATGATACCCGGCATAATGATTGGATTTTTGCCTACTTTAATCGTTTTAATTACGCTCAACGTAGTGCCGTCGATAACATGAACGGAGTCCTTCATTACATTAGTGACATAGATCCGATTGGTTCGTTCGTCGATAGCGATAAGGGCAGGTGATCCGCCAACTTTTATGGTTTTCAGGATACGGTTGGTGACGCCGTCGATCACGCTTATCGTTCCACTCGTATTTGCGACATAAATGCGGTTGCTTATGCGATGAACAGCAATGCCAAAAGGGCGCTCGCCGACAGGTACGTTGGTGATGACCTTGTTTGTTTTTCCATTAATAACAGTGACATTAGCAGCTCGGAAGTTTGTTGAATAAATTCGGTTGGTACGCGTGTTCACAGCCAGAAATGTAGCGCCATCCCCCGTCTGCACACTACCGATCACTTTATTCGTGTTACCGTCCAACACGCCTACTAGATTTTCGCCAAAGACATAATAGACGCGGTTTGTAGATGAATTAACGTGAATATCGCCGACTTGGCCAGCCACAGGCACAATTTTGATAACTTGCGGGTTATGGGTTTGTTTAATCTTTACTTGGACCTTAGTTTGTATGAGGGGTTTTGAGAAGTGGACCATTGTAGTCCCTCCTTCCCTGTATTTAATGAATGCAATAGTATATGTCGAAGAACGAAATCGGAAACTTGTTTACTCTAGCCTCAGATGAGGTTTAGAGAACTATAGGTCCGCTAAGGGGTTTGGCCAGCTCGGGTTTGTCGCTGGCGGCGGCGTCCTTCCAGCATCCCGTATATCGGGAACTCGTCAGGAACAGCTGCGAGTGGGTCGTGCGGGCAAGGTGAGGTTTCAATTAAACAGAGAGCGACTGGAAAATTTTCCAGTCGCTCTTTTTTTAGAACTGCGCGTATATAAGACGTTTGCTATACCGCCTATTCCTTAATATGAAACCGATGTGCCATCTCCTTGAGGGTCGTCGCCATGTGATTCAGAGAGCTGGAGTATTGCGCGATCTCATCCATCGTGGCAATTTGTTCTTCTGTGGCAGCGGTAATCGCCTCAGAACTTCTGGCCGAATGCCCGGCAATGCGATCCAGTTCCTGCAACGTGGCGGTAATCTCTTGGGAGCTTGCCGACATTTGCTCAGAAGCTGCCGAAGCCTCCTGAATTTGGCCTACGACGCCTTGGGTCGTTTCCACAATTTTGGCAAATGCTGTTCCTGTTTGCTCGATAGCAAGCATGCCTTGCTGGAATTCGTCGATCCCTTGGACGGTCGAACTGGAAGCCGAAGCGATGTCGGCCTGCACTTGGAAGACAAGCTCATTGATCTGCTCGGACGAATGTTTCGACATTTCCGCCAGCTTTTTCACCTCGGACGCAACAACGGCAAACCCACGGCCCTGTTCCCCGGCCCGTGCGGCCTCAATGGACGCATTGAGCGAAAGCAAGCTCGTTTGTGAGGCGATATCCGACATCACAGTGACGATGCCGCTAATTTCCTGGGAGCGCACATTCAACGTCTCCATCACCTTGGAGATATTGTTGACCGCTTGCTGCACGGACTGCATTTTGGCAATCGACTGCTCGATCAGCCCGAAGCCATATTCCGCTTCCGTCTTCGATTGAATCGACGTTTCATAAGCTTGCGAGGAGGTATCAGCAATGCGCAGAATGCCCTGCGTCATTTCTTCCATCGCCCTGGAACTTTGCTCCGTGCTCATCGCTTGCGTTTCGATGCCGGCAGCAATCTGCTGCGTGGACTCCGCTATGTTCCTTGAGGCTTGCGTCGTTTCCTCAATAGAGGACTGCAGCGTTTGGGTGGCACTGGAAACTTGATCCGAGCTATGCATCACTTGCTTCACCAGCGATTTTAAATTCGTACTCATCGTCGTAAAATCACTGGCCAGCTTGCCGATCTCGTCCCTGTTCTTAATGCGCAAGGCATCCGAAGTCAGGTCGCCTGTCGCCATCTTCCGAGCCTCGGAGGCAATCTTTTTAATCGGTTTGGAAATATGGTTTGAAAATAAAATAACTCCCGCCGCTCCGAGCACAAGGCAGATCACCAGCACCGTGATCGTGGAGTGCAACATGCGAGCCTGCCCTTCATTGTAGTCCTGGTAGTAGGATCCCGCCGCAACAATCCAATTCCACTCCGGCACCTTGAGCGCATAGGCGATTTTCAGCGCTTCCTTGCTGCTACCCGGCAACGGCCAATTGTAAAACGTAAACCCGCCGCCGTTTTGCCCCTGTTTAATCATGTCCTGTATGTAATAAATGCCGTCCGACGACTGTTTATCCCAGATGTTCTGGCCTTCCAGACTCGGATGCGCTTGCAGCTCCCCCATGTCATTAAGCACAAAATAGTAGCCATTCACACCCAAATTAATATTGCGATTAATTGGTCTTGTCCCATCTGCCTGCTTGCTGCCTAGCATGATAAGTTTGGCGTCTTCCTCCGCTTGCTGCTTGGTTAATTGACCGTTCTTAACCAGATTATTCAGTTGAATGATATTTTGAACCATCAGTTTGACGCTGTTCTCGAGGTTTTTCTCAATAAGCCTGTCGGTTTCATCTTTGGCGTTAAAGTAACCGGTTATTGATAGGGAAAGTGTAGGGATCAATAACAACAAAAGACAAAAGGCCATAAGCTTCTTCCGAATTGTCCAGCCCCATTTCAAGGGAGTACCGTTAACTTTTTGCATCTTCTTCGCCTCCTGAGCAGCTCGCAAGCACACAAATATTCACCTAGGTATAAATATCTAAATATTTAGGTATTTATACCTGCATTATACTTGATATTCTCTTAGATTGAGCAGGCATGTGTTACGAAAACGGTACTTTTCGAATTATTGTTTTTTTCTGTTACTATGCATACTTTTCCATTATAAGTACTTCGACGTATATGATTACCAACTACTTTATACTTCTATGAAAAGAAAAATATTTATCGGATATTAATATTTTCAAATAGTAGGATCAGCCTATTTCATATGAATGATATTTAAATTAAAATACATAACGGTAATCCAACATATGGAAAAATAATTGAAATATAAGTAATTAATTAATGTCATAATCAACGTGGATTCGCCCTTGACCCATGTGGTTTCTTGTGCGGGATTGGCTAAAGGAGTGGAGTGTCTAAGATGCCTAAAAAAAGCTCAAGTATATTAGTTGTTGTAAGCGTTTGCGTTTGTATTGGGGGCGGGATTTGGAGTCTGAGCTCGCTTAATTTCAGGGAAAGCACAAGTAATCCGACAGAGGTTGTAACCTCCCAGGCGGCAACAACCGCGGCAACACCTGTTGAGACTATACCGCCCACGCTTGCAAAAAAAAGCTTCAACGATCTTCTTCAGCAGTATGGCTCTATACCGCTTTCGGATGCGCATAACCATGATGCGAGCGATTCGAAGTACATAAGCATGCAAAATATGTGGAAGCGGGATGCGATGGATCGCGTGATTCTTTTCGGGGATGTATCGGAATTAAGTGCAATTCGAACCGATGCCTATGCCTGGGATGCCTATATAGAAAGGTCTGATTTCTTCGTGCCGTATTTCTCAGGCTTTGATCTGCATGATCCTTCTAGTTTGGAGATCGTGAGGAATAATCTGGAACAAGGTTATTTTGGACTAGGTGAAATTGCTGCCGCTTCGTATAATTCTCCCGTTGTATCGAAAGTGCAATGGAAGGCTAAGGACCCTATGGACGGCTTTCTACCGAAAATTTATGAGTTGTGCGCGGAGTATCAAGCGCCGATTCTAATCCATATCGACCCGCCGAATGGCTTTGTGATTGATAAATTGGAGGAAGCCTTGGCTGCGCATCCCAAAACAACCTTCATTTTCGGTCATGCAAATGCCTACAATTCACCTGAGAATATTAAACAATTATTAGAGAAGTATGATAACATCTATATGGATTTTTTTGCAGGGTTTACCGTGTTTAATCTGGAAAGTTCCAACCGGATCGAGGATTTCCTGCCTCTTATGAAGCAGTTCCCTGACAAGTTTATGCTCAGCACGGACTCCGGCTTTGGACTTGCAAGCGAGGATGCTGCCATCGAGGCGATGTATCGTGTCATGGATGCAATCGGAGATCCTGCACTGATCAAGAAAGTGGCTTATGATAATTTAGATGCGATCCTTCGGAATGAACCGGCTACCAAAACGCAGAAGGAAGCTATTCTGAAGAAAGACGCAGGGCGCGATGTTACGAAGCTTACGAAGCTGGAGGCTGGGAAGCTGCTTTGGGGTAAGTAGTGGATAAAAAGCCAGCCCCCACCGGAATACGGTGGAAGGCTGGCTTTTGCTCGTTAGCGCAGATTAGCGCGCTTTAGCAGCCGCTGGATCGAGCGGTTTGCCTCAGGCAGGACAATGTCCTTGTCGATCGTCCGCATGATGCGGTTTTCCATGACGATCCGACCGTTAATGATCGTTGTCTCCACATCCGCGCGTGTCGCAGAGTACACGATGCGCGAGATCGGATCCACGTCGAAGGACGGATACGTGTGGAAATTGATGAGTTCGAGGATCGCCAAGTCGGCTTTCTTGCCGACTTCGAGGCTGCCGATCTCTTGCTCCATACCGACCGCACGGGCGCCGCCGATGGTCGCCATGCGGAAGACCGTCTGCGCGTTCATCGCCGTCGGTCCGTGCACGGGCTTCTGAATGAGCGCAGCCAACCGCATCTCGTTGAACATATCGAGATTATTGTTGCACGGTGCGCCATCAGCGCCAAGCGAGACCGAGATGTCGAGCTTCAGCATGTCGGGCGTCTCGGCAATGCCCGATGCAAGCTTCAGGTTCGAGCCGGGGCAGTGGCTCACGTGGACGCCACGCTCATGGATGATGCGCTTCTCCTCATCATCCAGCCAAATGCAGTGCGCCAGAATGAGGCGCTCATTCGCTAAGCCCAAATGGTCGAGATATACGACATTGCGCATGCCGGTCTCGGCCTGCACAATCTCAATCTCACCCAAATTCTCGGATGCGTGCGTATGCACTTTCACTTGATACTGCTCGGATAAGCTGCGTACTTCACGCAGCAGCTCCTCCGTGCAAGAGATGACGAATCGCGGCGAGAACGCGTACTGGATGCGGCCGCCGTCGTGGCCGTTCCACTTTTCAAGCAAATCGACGCTTTGCTGAAGCGATTCGGATGTTTTTTCTTGCAAGGGAAATGGCACTTCATCTCCCTTATCCATCATCACTTTGCCGGACAAAGCGCGGATCCCGCTCGATGCGATGGCTTGGAAGGCGAAGTCGGTATGATGAACCGTCTCCATATCTACGATGGTCGTTGTACCGCTTTGAATCAACTCGCCGATGCCGAGCAAGGCGGAATAATAAATGGATTCCTCGTCGTGGGAAGCTTCCAACGGCCAAATCCGCTGTTTCAGCCAATCCATCAGCTCCAAATCGTCCCCTTTGCCACGGAACAACGTTTGGCATAGATGAATATGAGTCTGCACGAAGCCTGGAATGACCGTTCGGTTTTTGGCATCAATCACCTTATCCACCTGTGCAGTGTCCACATCTAAGTCAGGTCCAATGGCCTTAATCCTGTCGTCTTCAATGAGAATATCCCCAACGAAAATATCCCCGTCGCGGTTCATTGTTACTATTTCTGCCTGCTTAATAAGAATTGTCGCCATGGGCATAAACCTCCTGCTTCTGTTTATTGTATGACGTCAGGAACATAAAAAAACTAGCCGCGAAAAATATGCAAATGCGCACATTCTTCGTAGCTAGAAATTTACGGTTTCTAAGTAGAGACCCTTAATCCGATTATTAAGGTTATACGAAAGAGATTATTCAGTTCGTGTATAGTTCCTGCTTTTCTATAGCGTAATCGGATGCCGGCCATTTGTCAACGAAATGTTATGAATGCTAACACGAACCCTACATCCCCTCCCTCTTTTTTACTCGGGATGATTTTGTGTACCGCTGCCTACGGCATAAGGGGTCGTCACCCCTTCATACATGAGGTGCATCGACATGCCTGCAGCAGCATGCACAAGATTGTGGCAGTGATCCATCCATAAACCCGGATTATTAGCTACAAAGGCGACCTCATACGTCTCTCCCGGCAGTACGTTCAACGTATCTGACCACCAAGGGCTGCCGGTTGAGGGCTTGCCATTGCGAGACAGGACCAGCACGTGATGTCCGTGTAAATGCATCGGGTGGTCGACATTCCCTCGGTTAATGAAGGTTGTTTTAACGAGATCCCCTTCCTTCACCATAAACATCGGCGCATTCGGGAATACCTCACCATTCAATGTATAGAGGAAATCAAAGTTGCGGTTAAAAATGCCGAGCTTATTGTCCAGAATTAACGTAAATTCTCTGTCGAAGCGGCTGCTTGCATCGAAAGCGGTTGGCGTCGGGCTGCCATAGGCAAGAGGATCGAATGCTAAAGTAGGCGGAGTCTCAGGGACATCCCCACTGCCATCGGAAGACATAAGGATGCCTCCGCTCCGATTCTCTCCTACATTTAAGTAGACCGGGCGTTCAGGCATGATGAATGTGAGATCATACCGCCCGCCTGTAGGGACAACTACGTGGGTATTGGTTAACACATCTGGTTTATTCAGCTCTGTTCCATCAATAGCCGCTACTTCAAAGTGTGTGCCAACGAGCGTGTAGTTTTGATTCACCCAATCGTCCGTGTTAATCAGCCGCATTCGGACAGGCGTTCCTGGAGCGATCGCCATGCGTTCGAGTTGATCCGAGGCGCCAACGGCAATCGAAGCCCCTTTCCAACGATGCGTCATTACGGTAATGTCTTTTACTGGCTGAAAAGGCTCTGTCTTGGGCTCTACGATCAAAGCCCCGAAGAGTCCCATGCTGACGGCTTCGCGCGAGTCCTGATGGGAGTGATACCAGAACGTGCCGACCTGCTCGGCGCGAAAGCGGTACGTATACGTTTCACCGGGCATGACCGCATTTTGCGTAGCCCCGGCAACGCCATCTTCGGCATTCGGCACATCCAGACCATGCCAATGTGCCGTAACGCCTTGCTCAATATCCTGATTAATGAGTGTAACCTCGATCAACTCGCCTTCTTTCATGCGAAGCTCGGGACCCGGAATTTGCCCGTTGTACGTCCAGGCATCGACGGTTTTGCCGGAACTGAGCGTGACGGTCTTTTTCTGAGCGGTTAGTGTAAAATGACGATCCGGTATCCCCTCGCGCGGGCCTGATAGGTCGGCGACAGAGGTTATTTTGCCTGAATTGGTGGTCATGGCGGCCATTCCGCTTTGGTGATTATGCATACTCAAATTGACCGGCATCACGCCGCCATAATCATGTGTCCCGCTTGCCATATCGATTTCGGGCGGCAGCTCACTTTTGTCCATGGCATAGTTAAAAAGATAATAGCCTGATGCTCCCAGGATGGCGAGTACACTGACCATAGCCAAGCCTCGTTTCCAAAAGGCCGGAGCCGTATAAGCTTCCATCTTACTTACCCCCCTGTAACGGAACTGATGCCTACACCAAAGTCCTGCCGTTGCCAGCACGAAGACAGCCAGCGGTATGGAAATATCAAGCCATTTGAAAGGTACAGGCGGAACTAGCGCGAAATAAAAGGAAGTTAATGCGGCGAGCGCCGTCATTTGAAAAGGAATGATGAGCCCTGGAGCGGCAGCTCTCAAGTGTGCTGTTGAATCAACTGTCGCTTCCTGCTCCTTGTCACCTTGTGGCTGTTTGGTGATCGAGCGCAGCTTGAGCAGTTTAGGCACGGCTATGAACCAGATAGTTAGAAGCGGCAAAAGGATTAGCGGTGCTTGGATCAGCGCACGATCGATCCAAAAGGTAGTGAGCATGGTCTGCTGCATCCAGGCGATAGCCCCAAGAATAGCTGCGGCCGGAATAACGGGGAACCAAGCCCAGAACAATAGCTTGCGTGTTTTGCGATGCATGCGTTCAATGGTGCGGCTATAGAGCAGTCGAGAAGCTTTCACACTCCCGATCCAGGTGAATATCACGAATAGCAACGAAGCTGCCAGAATAGTTCCAATACTTATGTTGTACAAAATGAAGCCCCTCCTAAGTGTTTACGATACCTTCAGTATAGAGACGCTGCCTGAAGCGGCAAACGGTCCGGGGACCAAGTAACTACCTAGACTAAAGTTGGGGACGCTCTCTTATTTATTCATCAAGTGGGTCGGGTAAGCGATTTCATTAGCATGTAAGAATTGGAAATAGTTTGCGTTTTCAAATGTGATATGTTATGATGAATCCAATCGACAAAAAGAACCTGAATTCACATATTGTAAAGGGTTTTCATTTTTGTTAGTGAACCTTTTGCAATGTGTGAATTTTTTCTCTTTGAAGAATAAAAAACATGTTAATAATTTTTGGAGGTATTTCTCATGGCTACTGGTACAGTAAAATGGTTTAACGCAGAAAAAGGTTTCGGTTTCATCGAAGTTGAAGGCGGCAACGATGTATTCGTTCACTTCTCCGCTATCCAAGGCGAAGGTTTCAAAACTTTGGATGAAGGTCAACAAGTTGAGTTCAGCGTTGTTCAAGGCAACCGCGGACCACAAGCAGAAAACGTTGTAAAACTGTAATATAATTTAAAAGACTGCCTTTACTCTGTAATGGCAGTCTTTTTTCAATTTAGCTATTGAAGTTTACTTACGTAAAACGCTGAGGAGGTCCATCATGTATTCCAGAAAAAAGTCCTTTGAAGAGATGCCTCTAGAAAATGTGACAATATGGTCTTGTGAACAAGAAGGTTGTAAAGGCTGGATGCGAGATAATTTTACATTTGATCACGTTCCGACTTGCCACTTGTGTCAGTCCACTATGGTTCGAAGCGTCAAGTTACTTCCTTTAGTTAATAACACGAGCATTGATCAGAAAGCGCTCAAAAAAGGCGTTCAAATTTAATATAACAAAAACCCGGAGACCCTGCTGTCTTCGGGTTTTTTATGTTATTATGGACACGTATTGGAAGAAATTAGCCCATCGCAAGCGAGGGAGGAATAGATGCTGTGAAATCAAAAAAACGCCGGCAATGGCCGCTGCTGGTAGGCGCTTGTGTCCTTGCGGCATGTGTCGTCATCGTGATCGGCAAATCGCCGTTTGGTCCGGTCTCATCTTGGAAGGTTGCCGGGAAGGAAGCTCCGGCTGCAGCAACACCAGTGCCCACGCCTCCGCCTAGAGAGGCATTGGAATTCCGCATGGTCGATCTGGACCATGGCTGGGTGAAATACGCCGATGGAATCGCGGCGACAGAGGATGGCGGCGGCATGTGGCAACCGGCCGCTGGAGAAGTGACTGCTGCGGAAACAGCAGTCGACGGTAATCTAGCCGAGCTGCTCAGCTTGGAAGCTGGAGATGGTTCTAGCCCTGCCCCGTCGACGGCCACGTTAGGCGGGGCCGTGTTCCCGGTGAAGCAAACGCAGTTTCTGACACCGCGCATTGGTTGGGCGCTGCCCGCCAGCAGCAAGGATGCGAAGAATCCGCTGCTGATCACCGTGGACGGCGGGCAATCTTGGGTGGATGGCATGACCGCGGAGGTCAAGGAAGCCATCCTCAAGGAGAAGGGCCATTTGCAGCAGCTGGCGAAGGAAAAGGATCTTTACGCCACGAAGGAAGCGGCGAAAGGGATCATGAGCGCCAAATGGAAGCTCATACCTGAGAGCGCGGCACCCGGAGATGCGGTGCTTGTTCGTCACGATGAACCAGGGACGATTACCTGGCTGAACAAAACGTATACGCTCCAGCCATATGGAGCGGGGTATTTCACGTATTTGCCGATTTCGATGAGTGCGAAGCCCGGCAAATACCCGATTGGCGATCAGACACTCACCATCGTGGCGAAGAAGTTTGAGACGCAGTATCTCAAGGTCACGTCGGAGATGGAGAGCATGAAGCAGGATACGGCGCGTATCAACGCCGATCAGAAGAAAATCGATCTGGCGCGAAGCAAGTCCGAGCCGGAATTTCTGTTCAGCGGGCCGTTCGTGAAGCCCATCGAGGGGATTTTGACGACGCCATATGGGTACACTCGTTACGTGAACGGGAAGTACGATAGCGCTCATATGGCGGTTGATCTGGCCGCGAAGGAGGGCACACCGATCAAAGCGACCAATGACGGGATCGTGGCGCTGGCCGAGAGCCTGTATTTGACCGGCAATTCCATTTATCTCGATCATGGGATGGGGCTTTTTTCGCAGTACGCTCATCTCTCCGAGCTGCGGGTGAAAACAGGCGACCATGTGAAGCAGGGCGACATTATCGGGCTCGTCGGCACGACCGGTTTCTCGACGGGACCGCATTTGCACTTTACATTTTGGGCACATAATGTTCAGGTGAATCCGGATTTATTTTGGAATACGACGCCGTTTCGTTGGGTTCAGCCGGCACAGGCTGCTAAGCCGAAGGGTTGAACGGAAGGAAAAAGTTAGAGGACACCATTTTTCTGCGCTGAGCGGAGAGGTTGGTGTCCTATTTGTTTTATTTTAGCTTAGAGAGACGCTCGTAGGTTTCCGCATCACAGATGACGAAAAGCTGCGCATCCTCGGGGATGAGCTGGTCTAACTTCTGGTTAATATTCAGTTGATCCCGGTCGGAGATCAGTGTCGCCCCCTCAAGGAGCAGCTGCTCAAAAGCGTCGCGGTATGTGCGCCAAGAGCTCCTTTTACTAAGCACTTGAAGGCTACTGCTGGACTGCCTAGTCAAGAGCTGCGAAACAATCCTTGACGATCCCGGTGAAAAAGCCGAGCGAACGGCAAGCTGCGAAATGGTCTCGGAGCCGAGGATAAATTCATTCACGTTAACATGTTGGAAATTTTGCATATTTTCGCTGTTTTTGATCTCGACGATGGAGTGGACGTTGCGGTAATTGCGCTCGATGGTTGTGGCGACTAGCAGTGTTTTGCCATCGACAAAGGAAGGGTCGCGCAGCATAGCTTGGTCTTCTGTGATCTCATTGGCGAAGATGAAGACGGAGCGGGCTTTTTCCATATTGGCCATCTCCAAAGTTTCCATATGGGTAGGATTGCCTCTTATATAATGGACCCTATTATGTACGATCGGTGTTTTCTCATGGGTATCGATCAGTACGACCTCAGTTGAAGTATCGGTGTTCAAAATCTCCTGGATCGCCAGCTCTGCATTTTTGCTCCAATCAATGATTACGAAATGCTGTTCGCCTTGATATCTCAATTTGCCCGCTTCCTTTCGCTGTCTGTATACGAATAATGAATCGACGACTTTGCTGATCGTGACGGAGATGAGCCCAATTCCGAAAATATACAGAAAGATGCCGAGGCACTTGCCGGCCACGGTTTTTGGTGCATAGTCGCCATACCCCGTGGTGGTCACGGTTGTCATCACCCACCAAAGTCCATTGAAGACGCTGCCGAAGGTTTCTTTTTCCAGCATATAAGCACTGATAGCAGATAGAAGGATGAAAAGAAAGGCCAGACTATAGATGAACTTGTTGTTCATTCGCAGCAGTTTAAGGAAGATCTTACTGAAATAGAACATGGGGCTCCCTTCCTGAAAAAGTAGATATTTGGTCCGTCCGCATGCTACAATAAAGAACAAATGTTCTAGAACGGAGAAGGACGAATGGCTGAAACGATCAACATTTCCGTGCGCTCTCTGGTCGAATATGTGTTTCGCAGAGGGAGTATTGAGTCCGGCTTTCGGACAAGCACTGCGCTGGTTGAAGGCACGAAGGCACACCAAAAACTGCAGAAGCAATATGGCGAATCGGATCAGCATGAAGTGTATGTTTCCGCTGAAATTGCTTGCCGGGAGCTCCTATTCGTAATTGACGGGCGGTGCGACGGTCTTCTTCAAGATACGGACGGCGGTCCTGTGACGGTGGATGAGATCAAGTCTACTTCCTCGGACATCAGCGAGATCGAAGAAGATTCGTATCCCGTGCATTGGGCGCAAGCGATGTGCTATGCCTATATGGTAGCCAAAGATTGCGAGCTTCATCATATGCGGGTTCAACTTACGTATATGCAGGTGGAGACGGAAGATACGCGCCGATTTGTGAAGGAAGCTTCGTTCAGCGAGTTGGAGCAGTTCGTGCATGACGTGGTGGAGCAGTATTACCCCTACGCACAAGCAATTTATGAGCATGAGCAGCGAAGGAATCGCAGTATCAAAGAGCTGGCATTTCCATTTCCAGCCTATCGTGAAGGCCAGCGGAAACTGGCAGGAGCGGTGTACAAAACGATCAGCGAAGGGCGTAAGCTGTTTGCCAAAGCGCCGACCGGCATCGGGAAGACCATGTCGACCTTGTTTCCGTCGGTGAAAGCGATTGGCGAGGGGCTGCTGCAGCGGATTTTTTATTTGACGGCGAAGACCATCACCCGCACGGCGGCGGAGGAAGCGTATGGCCTGCTTCAGGCACATGGCCTTCAGCTGCATGTCGTGACCATCACGGCGAAGGAAAAGGTGTGTCTGAAGGACGAAGTCCGCTGCACGAAGGACCACTGTGAATTCGCCGATGGTTATTATGACCGCATTAACGGCGCTGTGCTCGATCTTCTTCAATCGGAGACGATTATGACGCGGACGGTCATTGAGTCGTATGCACGGAAGCATCGTGTTTGTCCGTTTGAATTTTCCCTCGATGTCGCTTATGCCGCGGATGCTGTCATTTGCGATTACAATTACATATTTGACCCGCGAGTCAATTTAAAAAGGTTGTTCGAGGAGCAGAGGCGGCATACGACTTTGCTCGTGGATGAAGCGCATAATTTGATTGACCGGGCGCGGGAAATGTACAGCAGCACTTTGGCCAAATCCGGGTTCCTAGCGCTGCAGCGGGAGTTCAAAGGCATTCGCGCTGATCTGCACGATGCAGCCAAGGCCATCAACCAATATTTCATTACGCTGCGCAAAAGAATCGGAGACCGCCAGATGCTGGTGGAACCGGAGCTGCCGGAGGATCTCTTGGCGCTGCTAGACGGTTTCCTTGCAAGCGCTGAAAAGGAGCTGGCCGCAAGCGGCGGAACCCCTGCGAGCCCGCTGCTCCTGGAGACTTACTTCGCAGCTCACAATTTCGTCCGTATTGCCAAGCTGTACGATGAACGCTATATGACGTTATTCACGTCCGATCGTAACGAGGTCAGCGTGAAGCTCTTCTGCTTGGACCCTTCCCATCTGCTCAGACAGATGGGGAAAGGCTATCGCTCGCATGTGTTCTTCTCGGCGACCCTTTCGCCGCTGTCCTTTTTCATGGACACGCTGGGAGCGGGCGAGGAGGATTACTCCGTGAGCGTGCCTTCGCCTTTTGCCAAGGAACAGCTGGAGGTTTTCGTCCAGCCGCTGTCGACCCGCTATCAGGATCGGGAGCGAAGCCGGGAGGCGATTGCCCGTTCGATTTATCAGATGGTGACTCGTCGTTCGGGTAACTATTTCGTGTTTTTCCCCTCATATGCGTATATGAGTAGTGTCTATGAGGCTTTTACGGATCTTGTAGGTGAGCAGGGAGAGGATAGCCAGCTGCGTGTCCTGGTTCAGACGGTCCAGATGCCGGAAGAGGAGCGGGAGCAGTACTTGGCCGAATTCCAAGCGGGGCGTGATGGCACGCTGGTCGGCTTTGCCGTGATGGGCGGCATCTTCTCGGAGGGCATCGATTTGGTTGGCGAGCGGTTGACCGGCGTGGCGGTTGTTGGCGTAGGTCTGCCGCAGCTCGGGCCTGAGCGCAATCTGATCAAGGCTTACCTCGAAGACACGGGCAAAAACGGCTACGAATACGCCTACGTCTTCCCCGGTATGAACAAAGTGCAGCAGGCCGGCGGCCGGCTTATCCGCTCCGAAACGGATCGCGGCGTGCTGCTGCTGATTGACGACCGGTACCTGCAGCCGCTGTATCAGCGGTTGCTGCCGGAGGAGTGGCGCGACTATACGGTGCTGCGGTAGATAGTGGGAACTATAGTCCCCTATTTGTCCCCGAATCCACCATTTGGCAGAATGGAGGGAACTAGGGGCCGCTATTTCGCCGGATTTGGGCGGAAAGGTCCATCAGGGGAAAAATAAGACCCTGTAGTTCCTTTCACCGCTGATATTTGCGGATTCAGCATAAATAGCGGCCTGCAGTTCCCCTTTGCTGGCGGAATAAGTGATCAGGCCGCTTGCCCATTAAAAAAAAGAGCTATCCTCAAGCAAAAGAATCTGCTCAAGGATAGCTCCTTTTTATAGGGACATCCGGTAAATGTTAACGACATCCTCGCGTGTAAGCTTCTTGAAGTTTCCGAAATCGCCGTACACCATCGCTTTGTCCGCCATCAGCTCGATCGTGGAATCGTCGATGTCGTAATCCGCTAGGCGACTTGGCGCGCCGATGGAGTTAAGGAACCCGCGAAGCTCCGCGATACCTTCCTCAGCTACCTGGCGGTCCGTTTTGCCGGTAGTTGTAACGCCGAAGACGCGCTGCGCGAACTGCTTGTACCGCGCTACATTAGCATCCAGCGTGTAGGTCATCCAGTTCGGGAATAGAATCGCAAGGCCTCCGCCATGCGGGATATCATGGACGGCTGACACCGCATGCTCGAGATTATGCGTCGCCCAGTCGCCGCGAACTCCCATGCTAAGCGTCCCGTTCAGTGCCATTGTGCCGCTGTATAGAATCGTCGCACGGTTCTCCAGATCCGTGAGATCCTGCAGCAAGCGAGGCGCCGTATCGATCACGGTGCGAAGAATGGTTTCACAAAAGCCATCTTGAAGAAGTGTATTATCGACATGATGGAAATATTGCTCAAAGACGTGTGACATGATATCGACCATACCGTATACGGTTTGATTTTCAGGCAAGGAAGTTGTGTGAGCGGGATCCAGGATTGAAAATTTCGGGAAGGAGAATGGGCTGCCCCAGCCGAGCTTTTCTTTGGTCTCCCAATTCGTAATCACTGAGCCGGAGTTCATCTCCGAGCCCGTTGCGGCAATCGTCAGTACGGTGCCTAGCGGCAGCGCCCCAGTTGCGGATGCTTTACGCGTAACGATATCCCAGAAGTTGCCCTCATATTTGGCGCCGACGGCAATCGCTTTGGCACAGTCGATGACGCTGCCTCCACCTACAGCGAGGATTAAGTCGATGTTCTGAGTCCGGCACATTTCCACACCGCGGTGGACGGTTGTAAGCCTTGGGTTAGGCTCAACGCCGCTTAGCTCGAAAATTGAAGCATCGATGCCTTTCAGCAGGTGAACAACTTGGGTGTAAATGCCGTTCAGTTTAATGCTTCCGCCGCCGTATACGAGCAGCACGTTCTTACCGTATTTGGGTACCTCCGCAGTTAATTTCTCGAGTGTCCCCTGTCCGAAATGCAGCGTGGTTGGATTATAATAAGTAAATGTATTCATCGAATTACCTCCTCGAGATCATCTATATGTAGTCTTACCCCTATATTGTATAGAAAGAAACAGCAAAAAACAAAATTAGAAGAATGAAGGCGCAGAGCAGGTTCTAGCTTGTATCAAAACATAATAGGAGGAATAACCATGGCAACATTAACACCCTATTTTTATAGCAGAAATGCAAGAGAGCAGTCGGACTTTTATGTAAAAGCGTTTGGCGGAGAGATCGTCAGCCTGCGTACGTTCGCAGATATGCCGGGGACTGATGAATCCATGAAGGAGCGAGTGATGCATTTGGAGATTCAGGCGCTTGGTTTACGCTTTTTCATGGCGGATGCAGGTACGGAATCGGTAGATAGAGGCAAGGGGTTGGATTTGACGTTGGAATTTAAAGGTGAAGAGGAGGCGAGGCGTATTTTCGAGGCGTTATCCCAGGGTGGTCATGTGATCATGCCTTTTGAACGCATGTTTTGGGGGACGATGTTCGGCCGCCTGGAAGATCCGTTTGGTGTGGTTTGGCAGATTTCTACGGAGGCATAAAGGGTGAGAGCAGCCTCTCTACATCCCCGGACCGATTCGTTCCTGTTTATATTCCGTTTAAAATACAGGTGTATGATTCATTTTGCAAAGAGATACTGAAAAGCAAAGAATCATTCAGATGACGGATGAATATTCGATCGGGTAAAGGAGTAGAGATACATGGCGGTTACAAGGAAAGAAGCGCCTCAGAGCGCAAGCAATTGGCGGGGGTTCATCCGCTTGATCATGCAGGCGAATCCACCCAAGCTTCTTCTAGGCATAGCATTAGGATTAAGCATTATTTCAACATTGGCAGGACTTGTGATACCGTTATTTACGAAAAATGTGGTCGACAGCTTTTCGCTCGACAACTTGAATTGGATGCAGATTAGCGGCATGGCGATCGCTTTTGTTGGTTCGGCAATTGCCTCGGGCGTCTCGGTTTATTTATTGAATCACGCGGGTCAAAGCGTCGTGGCCGGTATTCGTGAGCGACTATGGAAAAAGCTTCTGGTGCTGCCGGTTCGCTATTACGATAACAATCAGACGGGCGATACGATTTCCCGGATGACCAATGATACCGCTGTGATTAAAGGGCTAATCGCCGAGCATATGTCAGGGTTCGTGACAGGTATTATTTCAATTATCGGTTCTATTGCGGTGCTCTTGTATATGGATTGGAAAATGACGCTCATCATGTTCAGCGTATTCCCGATAGCTTTCCTCATCCTTTTTCCACTGGGTCGGCAAATGTTCAAAATCTCCAAGGGCATGCAGGCTGAGACAGCAAGTTTCACTTCTGTGCTCAATCGTGTCCTATCCGAGATCCGCTTGGTGAAGGCAGCCAATGCCGAACCTGTAGAGTACCAGGAAGGCAGCTCAGGGATTCAAAGACTGTTTAAATTTGGACTTCGCGAAGGCAAGATTCAAGCCTTAATGGCACCGCTTGTTACGTTTGTTATGCTGATGTTGTTTGTTGTTCTGTTCGGTTACGGCGGTATGCGAGTGGCTTCTGGCGCGATAACCGCGGGTCAACTGGTGGCGTTCATGCTCTATTTATTCCAAATTGTCATGCCGATTACGCAAATCACACAGTTTTTTAATCAGGCTCAAAAGGCGATGGGAGCAACAGATACTATCCTCAAAGTGCTGGATCATGAAGAAGAAAATCCACATGCAGGTGTGCCCGTAGCGAATGCTTCACAGCCGATTCATTTCGATCAAGTGACCTATGGCTACAAAGAAGGGGAGTCCGTCCTGAAAAATGTCAGTTTCACGATGGAAGCCGGCAAAGTGACGGCCATCGTAGGACCGAGTGGAAGCGGGAAGACGACGACGTTCTCCCTGCTCGAGAGATTCTATACGCCGCAGAAGGGCTCTGTTACCTTAGGGTCTGATCCGATTGATCAGTTCTCGCTAATTTCGTGGCGCAGCCAGATCGGTTATGTTTCACAGGAGAGTCCGCTGATTGCAGGCACGATCCGGGATAATATCTGTTATGGCTTGCAGCGTGAGGTAACGCTGGAGGAGCTGAAGCGGGCTTCGCAGATGGCCTATGCGGATACGTTTATTGAGGAGCTGCCGCAACAGTATGAAACGGAAGTCGGCGAGCGCGGCATTAAGCTGTCTGGCGGACAGCGGCAGCGGATTGCGATTGCGCGAGCTTTGCTGCGCGATCCGAAGATTTTGATGCTGGACGAAGCGACGTCCAGTTTGGACAGCAAGTCCGAGGTTGTGGTGCAGCAGGCGCTGCAGAACCTCATGCAAGGAAGGACGACGCTGGTCATCGCGCATCGTTTATCGACGGTGGTGGATGCCGACCAGATCATCTTCCTGGACAAAGGCGTGGTGACCGGCAGCGGAACGCATCAGGAACTGCTGGAGTCGCATGACATGTACCGCGAGTTTGCTACGCAGCAGCTTCAACTGCAGGATCAGTTCGCCGCGGATTCGGGTTTCGTGTCTGAGGAGGCGCTGGCTTCCGTGGAGGCTCCTTCGCATCGGTAATTAGGGTAACCTGCAGCGGCTTGCTGCAGATCAGGTTTCTAATAAGGGCTGTTTCAAAAGCAGATTAGTTTGCTTTTGAAACAGCCCTTTGTGCACTTGAGAGTAAGGCAGCTCAGCGGAACTACAAGGCGCTATTTGAGCTAAAGGTTTTTTCGCATCAAAGCAGCGATATTCCGTTCATTTTCTCGATTGAGAGCTTCCAACCTCTGAATAACGAGTTCTTGGCGCTGAACGGGATGATTTTGGCTTAACTTGGCCTTACCCTCCATGTCCGATATGTGGATTTTGAAGCCTTGAATGCCTTTGCTTAGACCGGACAAGTAGGTGGAATCTACGGATTCTAAATCATAGGGGCTATCGGGTTCCTCATATTTTTCAATCAAGCTTCTCATAGAGGCCATCACTTCATCCTCATCGTCGATGAGCTCGGCTTGACCGTATACATGAACAGCCACGTAATTCCATGTCGGAACGGAATCGCTGGTTTCATACCAGGAAGGGGAGATATAGCTATGAGGCCCTTGAAAGATGACCAGGACCTCCTGCTGCTGAAGATCTCTCCACTGTGGATTCGGACTAGCAACATGTCCATACAAGCATTTGTTAGTGCGATCAAGTGTAAGCGGCAAGTGGGTAGCCATCGGGCGGTTGTCATGCTGGGAAATCAGGGTCGCAAAGCCATTTTGTTCGATAACCTCATACATGATGTCGTCATCTTTTATTTTAAAATAGGAAGGAATGTACATGTTGCTTTTCACCTGCTTTTTTAAATTTAACGATATTGTAACAAGGGGAATGGTCCAAATATAGTGCCAATTAGAATGGAAAATGGTGTGCCACTATACAAAAGGAGGAAGAACGCGGTTGTCGAATAAGTAACGTAGCATTCAAATGATATCTGGAGGGATACGTTCATGGATAAAGTGCGGTGGGGAATTATTGGTTGTGGAGATGTGACTGAAATTAAAAGCGGGCCGGCCCTCCAAAAGGTGGCGGGCTCTGAGCTTGTGGCCGTCATGCGGCGCAATGGCGCGTTGGCGGAAGATTACGCGAGAAGACACGGCGTTGCTAAATGGTATGATGACGCAAATGCGCTTATTCATGATCCGGATGTCAATGCCATATATGTCGCCACGCCGCCTGGTTTTCATCATGAATATACATTGATGGCGGCAAAAGCAGGGAAGCCGGTTTATGTGGAAAAGCCCATGGCTCGGAATCACGGGGAGTGCCTGGAGATGATCGCCGCGTGTGAGGAGGCTGGGGTACCGCTTTTCGTTGCTTATTATCGCCGGGGTTTGCCGAAGTTTAATCAAATTAAAGAACTGCTGGACAGCGGTGTTTTGGGGGAAATCCGGTTCGTCCATACGACTTATCTGCAAATGCTCAGAGAAGACCAGGGTCAGGATCTGCCTTGGCGGCTGCAGCCTGAGCTTTCGGGAGGCGGACTTTTCGTCGATTTAGCTAGCCATACGCTGGATGTTTTGGACTATTTGCTGGGGCCAATTGGCGAGGTCAAAGGGTTTGCTCGCAATCAGAGCAGACAGCTGCAAGTCGAAGATATCGTGACAACGGCGTATGCGTTTGAGTCAGGCGTGATGGGGACGGGCATTTGGAGCTTTAACAGCTACAAGCGCAGTGATGTGAACGAGATTGTCGGAAGTCTCGGCAAGGTCACGTTTTCAACATTTGGCGGCGATCTTCGCTTGGAAACAGCGGACGGTCAAGTGCAGGATTTTTCAATTCCGAATCCGGCCCATGTGCAACAGCCTTTGATCGGGATGGTGGTGGATGAGCTTAGAGGCGTTGGGAAAAGTCCAAGTACAGGACGGACGGCCGCGCGGACAAATCGGGTCATGGATGAGCTGCTGCGCGACTTTTATCACCAGAATCAGCACTAATCCCGTCCATATATTAACAGAATGGATAAAACGATTGACGGAAACACGCCAGCCAATTAAACTATGGTAAATTAGCATCACAGCTTGGATACCAAACAGCGTCTACACACTTTGGCGAGCAAAAGCGTTAAAGTGGTGAGCGGGCAATGGGTTCAAGTCAACCAAAAGGGAAAAAAGAGAGGGGTAATTAGGTTGAAAAAGAAAGCACTTGCATCACTTGTATTATCAGCAGCTCTTATGGTCGTAGCCGGTTGTGGTCAAAAGACAGAGACAACGCCTGCAGCAGGCGGCGCATCAACAGCTCCAGCAGCAACGGCAGCTGCGGCAAAGACGTACAAAATCGCGATTTCGCAAATCGTGGAACATCCATCTTTGGATGCAACTCGTCAGGGCTTTTTGGCAGCGCTTAAAGACGCTGGAATCGTAGAAGGCACGAACCTGAAGGTTGACTTCAACAACGCGCAGGGCGATCAAACGAACAATTTATCCATCGCGCAAAAAATTGCTTCTGCTGACAACGACCTGGTGCTGGGTATCGCAACACCATCCGCTCAAGCGGTTGTACAGCAAGTGAAAAAAGCGCCGGTTCTCTTTGCGGCTGTTACAGATCCGGTTGCAGCTAAAATTGTAACGAATGTAGACAAACCGGGCGGCACGGTTTCCGGTGCATCGGACACGAACCCAATGGCGGTCGCACAATTGATGGATTTCGTTGCAGCTAACATGCCTAAAGTAAAAACAGTCGGTCTTGTTATCAACGAAGGTGAGCCAAACGCTGTGATCATGGCGAAAAATGCTGAACAAGCTTTGGCGAAAAACAACATCAAACTTATAAAAGCACCAGTAACGAATACATCTGAAGTCAAACAAGCGGCTCAATCCCTTGTTGGACGCGCAGACGCTTTCTTGATTACACTCGACAACACGGTTGTTAGCGGTGTAGACGGCATCATTCAAATTGCTAACGAAAAGCACATTCCGTTCTTCTCCAGTGACCGCGATACCGTGGAAAAAGGAGCTTTTGCAACGGTTGGCTTCAAATACTACGATCATGGTTACCAAGTTGGTCAAATGGCTGTGGAAATTTTGAAAAACGGGAAGAAACCAGCGGACATGAAAGTAACTGTTCCTGATAAGTTGGATCTGATCTTGAACCTGAAAGCAGCTAAGGCGCAAGGCGTTGAAGTAACGGATGCTATGAAAAATGCTGTAAAAGACAAAGAGAAAAACATTATTCAGTAAGATTTTGGGATACAAAAGGGGTGGACGTCACTTTCGTTCATCTCTTTTTTTCTCCCGTCTACCTGAGGTTAGGCGTTGTTTATTTTAAACTAGGAGGTTGTTTCAACATGATGGATTCCATGAGCGGTGCTGTCGAGCTGGGTCTTCTCTATGCCCTGATGGCGCTTGGTGTCTACATCACTTTTCGCATTCTCGATTTCCCTGATTTGACGGTGGACGGGAGTTTCACGACTGGCGGCGCAATTGCAGCCATTATGATTTCACACGGATATTCTCCACTGCTCGCTTGTTTGGCTGCTTTTGCAGGTGGACTGGCTGCCGGAGCTTGTACAGGATTGCTTCATACAAAGGGGAAAATTAACGGCCTTTTGTCCGGTATCTTGATGATGATTGCCTTGTACTCCATTAATATGCGGATTATGGGCAAACCGAACATTTCACTGCTTGGCTCGGATACCATGTTCACGTCCATCTCTCCGATTGCGGTAGGTTTCCTTGTTGTCATTTTATTTAAACTGTTGCTGGATGGGTTTCTGCATACCGATTTGGGACTGTCTCTGCGTGCAACGGGCGATAATGCCCGCATGATTCGCAGTTTTGGGGCAAATACAGATAATACCACCATTCTTGGTGTCAGCTTATCTAATGGATTAGTAGCGCTTTCCGGCGCGATGATTGCTCAACAATCCGGGTTTGCGGATATTTCCATGGGCATCGGGATGATTGTTATTGGTTTGGCTTCAGTTATTATCGGGGAAGCGATCTTTGGTTCCCAGAGCGTGTTCCGAGCGACACTTGCCGCTGTTCTTGGCTCCATTGTGTACCGTATCGTGGTTGCTTTGGCTCTGCGCGTGGAGTGGCTCAATGCTTCTGATTTAAAATTAATCACTGCGATTATCGTTATTATCGCACTCGTCCTGCCATCCGTGCAGCGGTCTATCCGGCAAAAAGCAACCGCCAAACGGCGCTCTGCTGAGCTCATCGCCCGCGCCGTGCAAATGAATAAGGGAGGTGGCCGCTGATGCTGAAGCTCTCGAATGTTTCCAAGCTATTTAACCCTGGTTCAGCCGATGAGAAAATCGCGCTGATCGGCATTAACTTAACCCTGAAGCCCGGCGACTTCGTCACGGTCATCGGTAGTAACGGCGCCGGCAAATCGACACTGATGAACATCATCTCCGGTGTGATGACGCCGGATGCCGGCGAGGTGGCGATCAGTGGTGAGACGATCCACCACCTGCCTGAGTACGAGCGCAGCCGTTGGATCGGCCGCGTCTTTCAAGATCCCATGGCGGGGACCGCTCCTCGAATGACCATCGAGGAGAATCTCGCCATGGCGTATACCCGCGGCAAGAAGCGCGGGCTAAGCTTCGGCACCAACGCGCGTAGACGCGCGTTGTTCCTGGAACAGCTGCAGCGCCTCGGCATCGGCTTGGAGAATCGCTTGCGCGCGAAGGTGGGTCTGCTCTCCGGCGGAGAGCGCCAAGCCCTCAGCTTGCTGATGGCGACCTTCACCCAGCCGCAGATTCTGCTGCTGGACGAGCATACCGCCGCGCTCGACCCTGCGCGGGCGGAGCTGATCACACGATTGACCGAGGAAATCGTGCGCGAAATGAAGCTGACCACGCTGATGGTCACGCACAACATGGAGCAGGCGATTCGTCTAGGTAACCGCCTGATCATGATGGACAAGGGCCGCATCATCCTCGATGTGAGCGAGGAACGGAAAAAGGACCTCACTGTGGAGCAGCTGCTCGGTGAGTTCGAGAACATCAGCGGCAGCAAGCTGTCGGATGACCGCGTGGTGCTGGGTTAATAAAAGAAGCCTTCAGTTTAAGGAATTTTCCTTGGCTGAGGGCTTTTTTTGCGTTTGGGTAGAGATGTGCTTATTAGAGAGAATGGTGCGAGAAGTGGGGGTGAACAAGTTAAAGAGAAATCGGTGCTATGCCACCGATGTAGAACTAGCTACTCCAAGTGACAAAGATGCAGCAAATGTGCTTATTAGAGAGAATGGTGCGAGAAAGGGAAGTTAAACAAGTTAAAGTGAATCGTTGCTGATCCATCCATATGGGATCAGCTCCATAAGTGCAGGCTGCTCGTTCTAGTCAATGTGCAAATGCTTGCCATCCCTTGATTGCACTTCATACAATCAAATACGCCTAATAATGCTGCTAAAGCATGCTATATTGCATTTAATACAACCATTTGCTTCATAAGGATGGATATACAGCACTTTTTGGCGAATTTGTTGTATTTTATGCAATGAGGAGCGGCTTAAGTGCATAAAAGTCACTAAATCGTTGTATAAAATACAACGTAGCCCCACACCCGAGAGTCAACAAAGCCAAAAAGGATGTCTCAGCACTGAATGCATTCAAGTAGGCAGCTGATAACGCCGAAAAGCCCCCACCTCACTGTGCAACACACAGAAAAGGCGAGGACTTTTCATCAATCATTTAGCCGCTTTAGGGCTAATCACCGCAGCAATCGCCGCAGGAGATTCTTTCTCGATCGGACGTTTGCCGACGAACAAGCTGAGCGGCAGCGCAACTAACACGATGAACGTAGCCAGTAGATACACATAGTTCACGCTCATTGTAAAGGACTGCATACCGATAACGGCTTTGTCCGTGATCCCGCTGGTTGCGAGTTCTCGGGAATGAGTTGCGGTTTGGGACGCCAGAACCGAAGTGAAAAGGGCGATAGCGAAAGAACCAAAAACGTTGCGTACCCAGTTGCTCATGGATGTTGCATGACCGGACAATGTGCGCGGAATTTGCTCCATACCGGCGTTGCTGGCTGGCATTGTTGCAAAAGCGATCCCGACGTTACGTACGATCATCCAGAATAAGATATAGCCACGGGAAACGTCGACACTCAACCAACTAAGTGTTAATGTGCCTACCGCAATCAAGGAAATTCCGACAAACAGAAGAATACGCGGACCCAGAATGCTGTATAGTTTCCCTACAATCGGCATACAGAGCGCCATGGCTAGGGAAGCCGGCAGCAGGATTAAGCCAGTATCGAGTGGCGTTACATGCTGAATATTTTGCAGGAAAATAGGTGTCAGGAAAGTTCCTGAGTATAAGCTGATGGTAACAATACTAGAAATGATAAGTGTCAAAGAGTAGCGCGCATTAGCCAAGACGCGAACATTCAGCAAAGGAGAATCGGCTTTCAGCTCCCTCCAGATGAAGAGGCCAAGCATAAGGATACCTCCTGCGAACAACCCGATGACGCGACCCGAAGTCCATCCCCAGGCATGGCCTTGAGAGAATGCAACGAGCAAAGAGAGACTTCCAAGGACGACGGTGATTAAACCGATCGCATCGAACCTTTTTGGTACAGAAAGACGATAGAAGGGAATTAGTTTGATAACGAGAAAAATAGCAATAAGTCCAACAGGTACATTAAGAAGGAATAACCAGTGCCAGCTCCAATTCTGCAGAAGCCAGCCGCTCAATGTCGGCCCGATGGCAGGGGCCATCATAGCGGATAACGACCATAGGGAAATCGCAATAGGCTGCTTGTCGCGAGGAATGACCTGATACACGATTGTCATCGTCGCCGGCATAATGAGACCGCTGAATGCCCCCTGGATAATACGGAAAGCAATGAGGGAAGAAGCATCCCAGGAAATTGCACATAGTAATGAAAAAACAGTAAAGCCCACAAGAGCTAAAGCATACAGTCGCTTATAACTGAATCGCTCACCTAAGTAACCGGTAATAGGAGCAATTGTACCACTCGCCAGCATAAATCCGGTGATGGTCCATTGGATTTTACTCAAATCAGCATTGAAATGTTCACTCAAAATCGGTATAGCAATGTTGATTGTACTCATACTTAAGATCGAAACGAATGATCCGAAGAAGATGGCAATCATAATCGGCCAGAAACGAACTTGCTGTAAATCATCCTTACTCACTTGATACCTCCACTCTCCATTGATCTTACTCGCCGGATTCTCTATAATTTGAATGAAAATCATCATACTACCAAAGTAGACATATGTCAATTATGACATAACAAGGAGTTCCTATGAATACCCTTTCCTATGGATTGCTCAGCCTGCTATCTAAAGATTCTCGAACGGGCTATGAGCTTATGCAGCATATTCAGCCTTTTTGGCCAGCTAAGCATAGTCAAATATACCCACTCCTTGCTCAACTAGAGCAGAAGGGGTATGTTGAATTTGTACACGTTGTACAGTCAGATAAGCCGGATAAAAAAGTATATTCATTAACAGAAGCCGGATTAAAAGCACTTCAGGAGTGGATCGGGCTGCCTACAGACCCGCCGGTAACTCGTGATGAATTTGCGCTGAAAATATACTGCATTGGCCTTGTAAACAAAGAAGAAGCCCTGAAAATGTTGGTTGAGCGCGCGAGCTATTATAAAGGGAAGAAAGAGCGGTTTATGGAGTCCTTTGAGAAGGTCAAAGGACAAAGTGAGAAACCGCTTGAGGAATTAGAGTTTCATGACCCTATGTTCGCTAATTATGTTCTGGTAAAAAAAGCTATGCTCAAAGTAGATGCAGACCTGCATTGGTGCGAGTGGATGAGATCGAAGCTGAAATCATGAATGGATGGCGGCTGCGTCCTTAGTGGCCAAGCTCTTGAATGACGGTTTGAATCTTCTGAAGGCGGATATATTCCGACTTTTCCAGTTGGGGGCGGAAATAGGCGTATAAATACGCCGCGTCATGGAAATCTAGTCCGGGGTAACACACGACTTCTTGGACCAAGTTCGGGTTATCCATGATGACCTGCCATTCTCCCGTGCGTTCCGGTGGTGAAATGGTCGTCAGGACGTGCTTCTTCGCTGCTAAGGTAGCTTCCAGCTCCACCCAAATGCGTTCCCACGACGGGCTGAATTGCACCGGCTCAGGAAAGAGGCGGCCAGCTTTGGCGAGTGCCTGCTCCAGGTCAGGGATGTCCGCATCTGCGGCTGCTTTAATAGCCTCGGTTAAGCCGTCCAGCAGGCGGCGAAAGCCGGCATAACCCTCAGCACATACCTCTTGCTGATAAGCAGCTTCGGCTTCAGCGCTTTGAAGCATGGAAAACTCGGTATACGCATTCGTTATCATATGGTGAGGTCCCCCCAAAACATACTTTCTCCAAAATGTATCACAATTTTTTTACCAAAAAAAGCCCTTACATAGGAATGGTCTCTCCAATGGTTTAAATTCAGTTTATAAAAGTGCTTTATGCTAAAATAAGTGAAAATTAGACCTAACATGAAGCGAGGCTTGATATAAAATGGCTCCAATCCTGATCGTAGATGATGATCCTTATATTCGTGAGCTGGTTCGCGTTTTTATGCTGAACGAAGGCTTCGAGGTGGTTGAAGCTTCGGATGGCGCGGAAGCGCTCAAGCTGCTGGAAACTGTCCAAGTCGACATGGTCATTATGGATATCATGATGCCGAATATGGACGGATGGGAATTATGCAAAGAACTTCGGGAGCACTATGATATCCCGCTGCTCATGCTAACCGCCAAGGGCGAAACCTCGCAGAAGGTCAAAGGTTTTGAGCTGGGCACCGATGACTATCTCGTTAAGCCCTTCGAGCCTGTCGAGCTTGCGATGCGGGTCAAAGCACTGCTGAAGCGTTATAAAATTGCTGCATCCCAAACGGTTCAAGTCGGCGACCTCAGCATGAACAAAAAAACCTACGAGGTAACCGTTGGCTCCGAGAGCTTGACACTGCCGCTCAAAGAATTTGAGCTGCTTTATAAGCTGGCGAGTTACCCGGGAAAAACATTTTCGCGCGACCAGCTGATCGAGCAAATCTGGGGCTTCGATTATGAAGGCAACGAACGGACCATCGATGTGCACATCAATCGGCTTCGCGAACGGTTCCCAGAAGAGAGGCACGCTTTTCGCATTGCGACGATACGGGGGCTAGGCTACCGGATGGAGGTCCTGCCATCATGAACAAAGAAGTGCGGAGGAAAAACCCCAGAAGTCGCGGACAGCGTGTACGCGGTACTTTGTTCGCCGTAGGTTTTTTTCTGCTCATCATTCTTTACTGGCTGGCTGCCTTTTACGGTACAGAGTGGATTTACACCCATATCGATAAGCGCCCAAGCGAAGTCATCGTTCAGCTTATTAACTGTATCAGCGGCATGTTTCTATGGGGCGTCACCATGACTTGCTTGGGCAGATTCTTCCGCAGCGAGCAGATGAAATTTTTTAAAACCATGATTGCGGCGATCCAAAGTATGTCCAGAGGGGACTTCAATGTGTCTGTTGATAATAATCCGCACAATGGCCCCTTTGTAGAGCTGGTTGATTCCATTAACAACATGGCGGTAGAGCTGGGCCAATTGGAGAAAATGAGGCAGGAATTCATCTCTAACGTGTCGCATGAAATTCAATCCCCGCTCACTTCGATCAGCGGCTTCTCACGGGCGCTCCAGAACGAGAGCATCTCGTCAGAGGAACGCAAGCATTATTTGGAAATTATTGAAGCCGAAAGCACACGCCTTTCCAAGCTAAGTGATAACTTGCTCAAATTATCGTCATTAGAGTCACAGCATCACCCTTTTGAACCGAAAAGCTACCGGCTGGATAAGCAGATCCGCAATCATATTCTTGCCTGTGAACCGCAGTGGATAGAGAAAAATATCGAAATGGATATTGATCTGGAACCCGTTACGCTATTGGCCGATGAAGATTTATTGAGCCAGGTGTGGACGAATTTAATTCATAATGCGGTCAAATTCACGCCTGTTGGCGGTACCATAGGGGTCCATGTTGAAAGCACCCGAAAAGAAGTTATTATTCGAATCTCCAATAATGGAGCTAATATTTCTGAGGAAGACCTGCCTCATATCTTTGAGCGTTTCTACAAAGCGGATAAATCGAGAAATCGAACCTCAGGAGGCAACGGACTAGGACTATCGATTGTGAAAAAGATCATTGATATGCATGCAGGTACGATAACCGTAGAAAGTAAACCGGAGAAAAAGACGACGTTTATCGTTCGCTTCTCGTTGCAAGAGTCTTAGAAGGAGCACAAATAGAGACCTCCGCTTATCACTGATAACCGGAGGTCTCTAAGTTTCACACATCGTATTCAATTGTCCCTACGCACACTCCAATCAAACCAACTTCCGTTGAAATTACGACTATAAAGGATCCTTTCCTCGAATAAACGCTGATCACATTTACCGCTTCTGGATTCCCACATGCCCGATGAACGTAACGCGTTCCCGCACCTTTTCTTCCGTCGTTTGAAGGAAAAGTGGGCATGTTTCGCTAACCTTGTCCATTGGACTATCCCCTTCCTAAGTTGAGAATATCCTGGCTACTCTTAGGGGTCCTTACCAGCTGTAAGGCTTGTCCTTCAAGTGAGCCTAACCCAACTATAGACCATTATTATAATATTGTAAATATTCAGAATATTTGCTAAAAAGAGATTATTGCTGACTATTTTCGTGTTTTCTTTGATTTCCTTCGAATTGCTTAGTTTTTGTAAAGGTTTTGTAAATCTATTATTTTTGGATACTGAACACTCCTTAAGCTTGAAAAGATAAATGGCGAGAAAACCCTTTGAATCTGGTTCCTTGGTAAGTCAGTATTCCCTGATCTCCCTCAACAATATAACCGAACTGATCCCGCCCGACACGCAATTCTAATCTTTGGCGATCCTCAAATTCAAAGGTTGCATAATAGCTCGTGTTAGCACTCGAATCTCCGGATCCTCCGCTAACCTGCATTCTTTTGGCTACAACTTTACAAGTCAGGTTCTCGATAGGGGCTGAATTATTGGAAGACCATGTGATAAATCCTTTGATAATGACAAATAAAATAAAGCCGCCAATAAGCACCGCCACAATTGTAAAAATAAACATAAAAAGGCCTGCACTGCCCTGATTAGGAAAGGCTCCTGTGTTGAAGCCTGTTGACATAATAATCACTCCTCAAAGTTTCGTAGTTCATTCGCGGACTTTTTTAGAGGAATCTTTTGACGAATCGATATCCGGTTTCATGAAACCCAAGCGGTTGCTGCGCTTTCCGGCTATCCCCATGGTTCTCCGAACCTGTGATCCACCACATCCCGGAGCAAGCGTGCTCTTGGGCCAGCTGCTCTGCATAGCTTTTCAGCTTATCGGCTGCTGCTTGGCTGCTGTCTGTTTCTTCCATAGATATCACGGAGACTTCGCTAAACTTCACAACGGCATCATCCGCTTGACGAATACGAAACCCTAGAGTGCCAAGTATTTGGTTCTCTTCTTCGTACACATAGAGGGATTCATCGGGATTGTCACGCATAAAATGCAGCCTATTTTCAATGTGCAAAGGGGAAATCATCTTGCCTGTCCGCTTGGAAACAAAATTGCTGATTTCTTTCGTATCTTGGGGGTTTGCTTCTCGAATGATATACGTCATTACGGGCCTTCTTTCTATGATCCTATGATTCTGCTAATTATACCATATATTGGAACATAAGTTCTACATTTGCATAAAAAAAACCCGCCGAAGGGCGGGGTAATAGTCTTGAGCACGAATTACGCTTGCGCATGGATCGTGTTTAACGTCGTACGGTCGCTCGCTTGCACGAGCTTAATGAGCAGTTCTTTCGCTGCGGCATAGTCATCCACGTGAAGAATCGACGCGGAAGTATGGATATAACGCGCGCAGACACCGATTACGGCAGAAGGAATGCCTGTACCCTGCACGTGAACCAGTCCGGCGTCAGTGCCGCCGGCTGAAATAAAATATTGATACGGGATCTTGTGCGTCTCCGCCGTATCCAGAATGAACTCAACCATGCCGCGATGCGTAATCATCGTAGGGTCAAAGATGCGCAGCAGCGCTCCGCGTCCCAGCTGCCCAAAAGCATTGCGGTCGCCGGTCATGTCTCCAGCGGCACTGGCATCCAGCGCGTAGAACAAGTCCGGCTGGATGAGATTCGCCGCCGTGCGTCCACCGCGCACGCCAACCTCTTCCTGTACGGTAGCGCCCGCGTACAGGACATTCGGGAGCTTCGGCCCGCCGTGAAGCTCCTTCAGCAGCTCAATCGCGAGGCCTACGCCGTAGCGATTGTCCCAAGCTTTGGCCATAATCCGCTTCGGATTGGCCAGGGGCGTGAACGGGCAGATGGGAACAATCTGCTGCCCGAGCTTGATGCCGATGGCGAGGGCATCGGCTTTATCTTCTGCGCCGATGTCAATGTACATCGTCTTGATGTCTGCGGGCTTGCTGCGTGCCGCCTCGTCCAGCAAGTGCACGGGCACCGAGCCGATCACGCCGATGATCGGCCCTTGCTCGGTCATGATCTGCACGCGCTGGGCGGGCAGCACTTGACTGAACCAGCCGCCGAGGGGCTGGAATTTGATGGTGCCGTGCTCGGTGATGCCGCTAACCAGGAAGCCAACCTCGTCGAAGTGACCGGCAACCATGATTTTCGGACCGGCCTCATCGCCGCGCAGGATACCGAACAAGCTGCCGAGGCCATCTTGGACGAACTCGTCGGTGTATTTCTCCATTTCACCACGGACAAACTTACGGATGTCCCGTTCGAAGCCAGGAGCTGCCTGGAGTTCAGTCAATGTACGAAAAAGCTCTAACGTTTCAGTGTTCATGGGAAATCCTCACTTTTTTACATGATTAGGTAGTGCGATAACTGTTATTTTATCATATTAGAAAAATAAATGAGATTTAGGCCAAAGACAGCTTTACAAAACTAACGACATTAGTTATTATACTTATATAGATAACAAGCGGGAGGCGTTCAAAATGAAAGTAACGAAAATAGGTTTTTTGTATCAGGTGTCTTTTATGCCGAGATTTTTTCCGGTAAATTGTTATTTGGTGGAGGAAGAGAATGAATTGACGCTGGTTGATGCGGCTTTGCCATTCAGTGTGAAAGGCATTCTTCAGGCTGCAGAGAGCATCGGGAAACCCATTACTCGCATCGTGCTTACGCACGCACATGGCGATCATATTGGCGCATTGGATGGTTTGAAAAAAGTCCTGCCGCAGGCGAAGGTGTATATTTCGCGAAGAGATGCCAAACTGCTGGTGGGAAGCAAGGAACTGGAGGCCGGTGAGCCGAATTACCCGATCAAAGGGGACGTTCCGAAGTCGGTGCAGACCAAGCCGGATGTGTTGTTAAAAGATGGCGATAGCGTAGGCTCGCTTCAAGCTATTTCGGCTCCAGGACATACACCGGGATCGATGGCATTTCTGGATGTACGCAGCCGTGCGTTGATTGCCGGTGATGCTTTTCAAGTTCGCGGTGGGGTGGCAGTTTCCGGTTTGATGAAGTTCTGGTTTCCATTCCCGGCCATGGCCACATGGAACAAAGAAGTGTCGCTGGAGAGCGCACGCAAATTGAGACAGCTGTCTCCAAGCCTTCTTGCGGTCGGGCACGGGGTAATGATTGAACAGCCGCTGGCGGTGATTGATCGCGCCATTGCGGAGGCAGCTCAGAAATTTCAGATGACAGCGGCAAACATTTAGATAAAAGGGACGGGACATCAATGGCGCAACGACAAGGACTAGACGCAGAAAACGTGCTTCAAGCAGCTGTAGAAATGGCAGATACACAGGGTGTCGAGGGGCTGACATTAGCAGCATTAGCAGCAAAATTAAACGTAAAAACGCCATCGCTTTATAATCATATTAAAGGCTTGCCAGACCTGCGGAGGCAGCTTTCGCGGCGTGGACTGATGCTCATCAAAGCCGCCATGGTCGATGCGGTAATTGGCAAAGCGAAAGACGATGCTTTGTTAGCTGTAGGTTTTGCTTATGTGGATTTTGCCCGGAAACATCCGGGATTATATGAGGCTATTTCCATCTTGCCTGATTATGAAGATCCGGAGTTGAAGGAGGCGGGCAATGATGTTGTGTTCTTTTTACTGCGGATTCTTGAACCGTATGGACTCAGTGAGGAGGATGCGCTGCATGTAGTGCGCGGCTTTCGGAGTATGGTGCATGGCTTCGCGTCGCTTGAGCACAGGAATGGGTTCCGCATGGGGCTTGAGCGTGATGAGAGCTTGAGGCGGCTGCTTCAGACTTATTTGAGGGGACTGCGGACGGCAGAAAGTGCAACATAGCAAGCGACATCATAAAGCCTGACGGAGAAAGTGATCCGTCAGGCTTTGCTTTTAGCTACTTTACCAATCCTGCGCCATTCTATCACGCTACAAACAGAACTGGCACGCATAAGAGGATAAAAGTTGGTAAAGTTGTGATTCTATTGGATGAAATCCAATGAACATAGTGATATGAAGGCTTAATTTGTGATTCTATTGGACGAAATCCAATGAAGTAGGTTAATCAAGCTTCTATAACGCCGGATCTTATAGTCTCATTGGATTATGTCCAGCGAAATGAGCAATATGGGTGTTTGATTGGTGTTTTCATTGGAAATTGTCCAATGAAGCTGATCTGCTTCTACTTCACGTCTCGTCCACAATCACCGACGAATCCAGACAGGCTTCCACCGAAAGCCCGGAATCTACGAAGCCCATATCGACGGCACGCCATAAATACAGCGAGGCGAAGGTCCGATACGGGGACCATGCCGGGGCGATCTGCCCCAAGTAGTTGCCGTCCTTGCGCTCCTCCAATTGGTGCAGCCAGCGGGCAGCGCGCTGGAGACCGGCATCACCGACGGACATGATATCTTGCCGGCACAAAGCAAACATCATGAACATTTCTGCTGTCCAAGTTCCAATGCCCTTGACACTTGTAAGCTGCTTCAGAAGCTCCTCGTTATCCAGCTCATGCAAGGCGTCCAGTCGCAGATCTCCGGCTATGACTTTCATGCTAAGATCGCGAATATAGCGAATCTTGGGAAAAGAGACTCCGCATTGCCGGATAGCATTCTCATCCGCGGCGAGCACAAGCTCCGGAGTGAATTCGGGAACGATTTCTTTCACTCTGGCTTTAATGGTACCTGCCGCTTTGGTGGATAGCTGCTGGGAGATAATTGACATCGCCAGCGATTCGAAAGGGGAGGCACTCGGTGTCAAAGTCAGCTCGCCAACCAGGCGAATAAGGCAGGCTAAACGGTGGTCAGCCTCAGAAAGCGCCAGGATAGCAGGATGCTTTTGATGCAGCAGGATCGTTGTACGCGATGAAACGGTTGGCTTTTGTTCATTGGAGTTAGAATCAGAGTTAGAGGGATCAATATCCAACATAGCCGCTTACCTCCTCAAAAGTTTACGGGTAAATGTACGTAGGTGTCTGTTCTTCAAGTATAATAGGGAGACAAAGGCTGGTAAATAGAAGGAGCAGAGCACTTCAATGACCGACGAAATGGGCAAGGATCAAGCTATTCCGCGAAGAAATGTGGGCATTTTCGCTCACGTGGACGCGGGCAAAACGACGACAACCGAGCATTTGCTTTATCATAGCGGGCGAATCCGCGCCCTAGGCAGTGTGGATAGCGGCACGGCGCAAACGGATTCTATGGATGTGGAACGGGAGCGCGGCATTTCGGTGCGCAGTGCGACAACCACTTTTACATGGAAAGAAACTTCTATTAATCTGGTAGACACTCCTGGACACGTAGATTTTCTATCCGAGGTGGAGCGTTCTCTGCGCGTGATGGATGGTGCGATTTTGATTGTATCTGCCGTTGAAGGGGTCCAGTCACAGACCGAGATGATTTGGCATGCGCTGCAGTCACTCCAAATCCCAACTCTACTCTATGTGAATAAAATGGACCGCGTTGGCGCGGACGCGGACAGAGTGCTGCGCGACATAGAGAAGCAGCTCACGGGTATGGCGGTGCCGATCTATGCACCGCTCGGCGTCGAAGACACGTTCCGCGGTGCGGAGAACGTGCTGGTCAAGGGCGCGTCAGGCGCGCCCGGCTTCGACCTCGCGGCAGCGGTCGAAAAGCTGTCCGAGCTCGATGAGCAGCTGCTCACGAGCTACATCGAAGGCGTGCCCATCCCGGCACGCGATGTAAAAGCAACCCTGCAGCGCTATGCGCGGCAGGGGCAGGCCTTTCCTTTGCTCGTTGGAGCATCGAGCAAAGGGTTGGGGATCGAGGAGCTGATGGAAGCCATCCTCGATTATTTGCCCGGGCCGAGCGGCAGCGCGGAGCAGCCGCTATCGGCCGTGGTGTTCAAGGTCGAGCGGGACAAGACCATGGGGAGAATGGCGTACGTCCGCCTCTACGAGGGGGCGATCCGCAACCGGGACACCGTGCTCAATGCCACGCGGGGCGTGGAGGAGAAGGTGACCCAGATTCGCAAAATTGACGGCCGCCGCGCCGAAGATATCGGTTATGTAGCGGCAGGCGACATCGCGGCTATCTGTGGCTTGACGCAGGTGCGCATCGGCGACGTGCTGGGCCGGCCTGATGCGGTGCCGCCGGCTCCACGGCTTGCCGTGCCGCTGTTGACCGTGCAGGTGCATGCGGAGAGCGACGCGCAGTACCCAGCACTCGTTGCCGCGCTGCAGGAGCTTACGGACGAGGATCCGCTGCTTGATCTCCAATGGCTGCAAGAGGAACGTGAGCTGCATGTGAAGGTGATGGGTGCTATCCAGCTTGAGATTCTGACCAGTCTGCTGGCTTCGCGATTCGGGCTGCAAGCAAGGTTCGATCAGCCTTCCGTGATCTACAAAGAAACGCCTTCTCAGCCAGGTGAAGGCTTCATTGCTTATACGATGCCCAAGCCGTGCTGGGCCATACTGCGCTTCCGCATCGAGCCCGGGGCGCCTGGCAGCGGACTCGTGTATTCGTCGCAGGTACGCGCCGATCAATTGTTGGCGCAGTACCAAAGCGAAGTGGAGCGCCGAGTGCCGGAAGCGCTGCAACAAGGGCTGCTCGGTTGGGAAGTTACCGATCTCAAGGTAACGCTCGTGGAGGGTGAGCATCATGTATGGCATACGCACCCGCTTGATTTTGCTGTTGCGACACCGATGGGGCTCATGCAGGGTTTGGTACAAACGGGAACTACGCTGCTTGAGCCGATGCTGCAAGTGCGGATTACCGTTCCAGAGGTTTACGGAGGCAAGGTGCTGAGCGATTTGGTGCAAATGCGGGCGAGTTTTGATCCGCCGCAGCTGAGCGGTGATCGATTTGTCGTTGAAGGCCGGCTGCCCGTGGCTACTTCTCTGGACTATCCAGTGAAGCTTAGTGCGATGTCCGGAGGCAGGGGGGTTATCACTTCGTCGTTCGGGGGCTACCAGCCGAGTCCACCGGATGTGCACGCGGAGCGGAAGCGGCGAGGCGTGAATCCTCTCGATCAATCCAAATACATTTTAGCCGTACGCAAGGCGTTATCAACATGATTTAGAATGGGCGCGGTTCTCATTGACAGGTGGAGCAGGTGTCAGTACAATGGGAAGTAAGTTAATAACATGTGACGGAGAACAGGAGACTCACAGGGGATTGCCATTTTCATAGGAATGGGCATATCTTTTGGTGAGTTTTTTTGTTGTCATCCCTCAGGGGCGTGCATAGGAACGTGTGAACGGAGATGATGAGCTTGTCTTTGCAGGAGCAACGAATTTTACCGGCGATTCGCAAAATGAAGGATTTAGAGAAGCTGCTAAAAACTTCTTATACCTATATTGTGCTGCTGGACAGCCATGTTGGACAGTTGAAAAACATCGTGGATCTGGGCCGGGCAAACGGCAAAAAGCTGCTGCTGCACGCGGATTTGATTGAAGGGCTGAAAAATGACGAGTATGCAGCGGAGTTCCTGTGTCAGAGCATTCGTCCTGCCGGGATCATTTCTACACGGGGCACGGTCATCACGAAGACGAAACAGAATGGGCTCATCGCCATTCAGCGCCTTTTTCTTCTGGATAGCAGCGCACTTGAAAAGAGCTATACGCTCTTGGAACGAACGCAGCCAGATTACATCGAGGTCCTTCCTGGCATTATTCCGCACATTATTAAGGAAGTGAAGGAACGTTCGGGTATTCCTATTTTTGCAGGAGGACTCATTCGTTCTGTAGGCGATGTGGAGCAGGCATTAGGAGCTGGAGCGACAGCCGTGACGACGTCGAACACAGAGCTGTGGCAGCAGTATCATCAACGATCCTAACTTTTGGAGGTAGAACAATGGCAGAAGCCTCTTCCTATATTCTTTCGCTGGATCAGGGAACGACAAGTTCCAGAGCGATTTTATTTAATCAAAAAGGGAGCATCGTGCACACGGCCCAGCAGGAGTTTAAGCAGCATTTCCCGAAGCCGGGCTGGGTAGAGCATGATGCGAATGAAATATGGCTATCGATTCAGGGAGTCATCGCGGCGGTTTTGTCGGAATCCGGCATTCAGCCGGCGGAGATCGCAGGTATTGGCATCACGAACCAACGTGAAACGGCGGTTGTTTGGGATCGGCATACGGGAATGCCGGTGTATCATGCCATTGTATGGCAGTCTCGCCAGACAGCAGATATTTGCGAAGCGCTTAAGGCGCAAGGGCTTAATGATATTTTTCGCGAGCGCACGGGGCTTTTAATTGACGCTTACTTCTCGGGGACCAAGATCAAATGGATTCTGGATCACGTGGATGGCGCGCGAGAGAAAGCGGAGCGTGGAGATTTACTGTTTGGCACGATGGACACTTGGCTGATTTGGAAGCTGACCGGCGGCAAGGCGCATGTGACGGACTACTCCAACGCTTCGCGAACGTTGCTCTATAATATCCATGAGCTGAAGTGGGATGAAGAGCTGTTAGGTTATCTGGACATTCCGGCTTCCATGCTGCCAGAGGTGCGTTCTTCTTCGGAAGTGTACGGCCATACGCAGGAAAATCTCTTGTTCGGCTCGGCGATCCCGATTGCGGGTGCGGCGGGTGATCAGCAGGCGGCCTTGTTCGGGCAGGCATGTTTTGAAAAAGGGATGGCCAAGAACACCTATGGCACCGGCTGCTTTATGCTGATGAACACAGGCAATCATGCGATTCCTTCGCGCAGCGGGCTTTTGACCACGATTGCTTGGGGACTGAACGGGAAAGTGGAGTATGCGCTGGAAGGCAGTATTTTCGTTGCGGGTTCTGCAATTCAGTGGCTGCGTGACGGGCTGCGGATGATCAAAATGGCGCAGGACACGGAGGCTTATGCCCAGCGTGTAGAGTCGACGGACGGCGTGTATGTCGTTCCGGCTTTTGTTGGTTTGGGTACGCCCTATTGGGATAGCGACGTTCGAGGCGCGATTTTCGGATTGACGCGGGGGACGTCCAAGGAGCATTTTATCCGGGCAACGCTTGAATCCCTTGCTTATCAGACGAAAGATGTGCTGCAGGCGATGGAAGACGATTCCGGTATTCAGCTCACGAAGCTGCGGGTTGATGGCGGCGCCGTGAGGAATAACTTCCTCATGCAGTTCCAAAGCGACATGCTTGGCGTCACGGTGGAGCGTCCGGTTATCAGTGAAACGACAGCGCTTGGGGCAGCCTTCTTGGCTGGGCTGGCTGTAGGTTTTTGGCAAGATCAAGCGGAGATTGCGGCACAGTGGCAGGTGGATGAGGCTTTCAAGCCTGTGATGGAGGCAGAACGCCAAGAACAATTGTACAGTGGTTGGAAAAAAGCAGTTGGAGCCGCGATGGCTTTTAAATAATTTGGGCAATGCTATGATATACTTATAACAAGTTAATAATTTGGTTGGAGACTAGGGAGAAGCCACAGCGGCCTGCACGTGATAGCGTGTTAGGTTTGTTGCGGCTTTTTATTTTTCATATACGAAGGGAGATAATTAAGATGACTGTAATGACGGAGATGCGAGAAGTGACACATAGCTTTAGCGGGTTAAAAAGACAAGAAATGCTGCAAAACATGTCGGAGACGACTTTTGATTTAATCGTAATCGGCGGGGGAATTACTGGCGCAGGCATCGCGCTTGATGCCCAGAGCAGAGGGCTGCGCACGGCGCTGATTGATATGCAGGATTATGCTGCGGGAACGTCGAGCCGGTCGACGAAGCTTGTGCACGGAGGGCTGCGGTATTTGAAACAGCTGGATGTGAAGGTTGTCGCTGAAGTGGGCAAAGAGCGCGCGATTGTGTATGAAAATGGTCCTCACGTCACGACGCCGGAGTGGATGCTGCTGCCTTTTTATAAAGGGGGCACGTTCGGCAAGCTGTCTACGTCTCTTGGTTTAAGGGTCTACGATTTCTTAGCGGGAGTGAAACGAGCGGAGCGCCGTAAAATGTTCCGTCCACAGGAGACGCTGGGGCATGAACCGCTATTGAAAAAGAAAGATCTGCGAGGCGGCGGCTACTATGTGGAATATCGCACGGATGATGCGCGTCTGACAATTGAAGTTATGAAAAAGGCTGTGGAGCTTGGCGCACAAGCTGTGAATTATGCCAAAGTAGAAGAGCTGCTGATGAAAAACGACAAATTAGTTGGCGTTCGGGTGGCGGATCAGCTGGGTGGTGACGGCGAGAAATCGTCCTACTCGCTATTTGCGAGCAAGATTGTGAATGCAGCTGGACCTTGGGTGGATACGCTGCGTGAAATGGACCACTCCAAGAAAGGCAAAACGCTCCATCTGACCAAAGGGGTACATTTGGTGTTTGATCAGAGCAAATTCCCGCTGCGTCAGGCGATTTATTTTGATACGCCGGATGGACGCATGGTGTTTGCGATTCCGCGTGACGGCAAAACTTACGTCGGGACGACGGATACGAATTATAAAGGGGATATCGTGAATCCCCGAATCACCGTGGCGGACCGCGCGTATGTGCTGCGCGCCGCGAATGAGATGTTCCCGACCCTCGGTTTGACGGAAGCGGACGTGGAGTCGAGCTGGACCGGGCTGCGCCCGCTGATCCATCAGGAGGGCAAAGATCCTTCGGAGATTTCGCGCCGCGATGAAATCTTCGTGTCGGACTCCGGCCTTATTTCGATGGCCGGGGGCAAGCTGACCGGCTACCGCAAAATGGCGGAGACGGTCGTAGACAAGATCGCCGCCATGCTGGTGGCGGAGGGCCTGGTTTCGGCGACGGCGTTGTCGCCGAGCCGTACCCGCACGCTGCCGATTTCCGGCGGCGAGGTTGGCGGCTCCGCGAAGCTGGAGTCGTTCTTGCAGAGCAAGATCAGCCAAGGCCAGCGGCTTGGGCTGACGAGTCCTGAGGCTGCGCTGCTGGCGCGCCGTTACGGCTCCAATGTGGATGCCGTGTTTGCCTTGGTGGCGCAGTACTGGAATGAGGCGGAGTGCCGGAAGATGCCCGCCGCTGTGCTCGCTTCGCTCGTGTACGCGATCGAGTGCGAGATGGCTGTGAAGCCGGCGGATTTCTTCATCCGCCGTACGGGGGCCCTCTTCTTCGATATCGCGTGGGCACGGCAGTGGAAGGCGCCGGCCATCGCCTTCATGGCGGAGCGCTTCGGCTGGAACGAAGCGCAGCAGGCGGCCTACACCGCCGAGTTGGAGCAGCTGCTCCATGAGGCGGTGAACCCGCTCGAGGCTTGAGCTCGAGCGGGAAGTTCAACGGCTCGCGGATGATGTAAGATGGCGAGTATTTGCTCAACTATAATAGAAGCAAAAAAAAGAGCTGTCTCAAAAGGTCAGGATTGACCTATGAGACAGCTCTTTTTCAATTAACGATTACGCTTTGCTTGGTGTGTAACCAGGTGTGTTGATAATTTCTGAGAGCTTCAAAGCGCCTTCGGAGTAGTACTTATCGGCATCTGCTTGTGTTGCCCGGTGCATGGAAACTTGGAAATCAAGGTCTTGTCTAAGGACTTTCAGAACCTTTTCTTTCAGTTCGCCTGGATCTAGGTTAGCCGCAGAAGCTGCAAGGGTTTTACCTTGGCGAAGATCCTCAAGCACGTCTTTCTCTTCTCTTTTACCGAAAACGGCGGTGTCGTTGATTACGCGATCGATACGGGTTTGAATGACCTTTTCTAGATCGGCCTGAGTTGTAACAGATTCAGGTGTGTAACCAGGTGTGTTGATAATGTCGGTAAGCTTCGCTGCACCTTCGGAATAATATTTATTAGCATCTGCTTGTGTTGCGCGATTCAAAGATACTTGGAAATCAAGATCCTGTCTCAGAAGGTTCAAAACTTTTTCTTTGAATTCGCCTGGATCCAATCTTGCTGCAGAGGCAACAAGTGATTTACCTTGACGAAGGTCCTCGCGAACATCGCGCTCTTCTTTTTTACCGAAAACAGCTGCATCATTGATCACGCGATCGATACGAGCTTGAATGACCTTTTGCAGATCCGCTTGAACCGCGGCAGTCTCAGGCGTGTAACCAGGTGTATTAATGATATCCGCAATTTTGGAAACTGCTTCTGCATAAGACTTGTTAGCATCTTCTTGAGTAGCTTGACCCATAGCGACTACGAAATCAAGATCTTGTCGAATGACATTTGAAATTTTTTCTTTTAGTTCGCCTGGATCTAAATTAGCTGCCGAAGCGACAAGTGTTTTGCCTTGTAGCAAATCCTCACGAACGTCTTTCTCATCTTTTCTAGCGAAGAAAGCTGTGTCGGTAATAACATGGTTAATGCGACTAGCAACAAGTTTACTTAAATCTTTAGCTGCCCATTTCACGCTATCTGGATTGTAGCCGGATGTATTCATGATTTCGGAAAGTTTACCTGCGCCTAGGGCGTAGAAACGATCGGCATCAGCTTGAGACACTCCGTACGTAGAGACCTGGAATTGCAGATCTTGTTTAAGCAAGCCCAGCAAATCATCTTTTAACTCGCCTGGATCTAAAGATGTTGCGGATTGAACAAGTGTATTCCCTTGGCGAAGAGCTTCGGAAATGTCATTTTGATCTTTTCTTGCAAAGCTGGCTGTATCACGTACGACGCTGTCCAATCGATTCATCACAAGATGAGCTAGAATTGCGTTGCTGTCAGCAGTAGGAAGCTTATCGCCTTTTGTTTCCAAGATGGCCCCCAGTTGTTCAGCAACAGCGGCTTCGCTAGCTAACAATTCGTCAGCTGAAATGATGCCGTAGCTGCTTGCCTTATGTAAATCAAAGGTAATGATGGGTGTTAAATCAGAAAGCAGATCAGCGTTGCTAATTCCAGTAGCTTCAGGCAGCGTGTCACCAACAGCAAGAGCGTCTCTAATATCGTCTTCGTCTTTGCCTGTGGCTTGAGCGGCATCCTTAGCAAGGATAGAAAGGTGATAGTTGATAAGTTGGCTTGCAAATGAATTTGCTTCCAAAGTTGATTTTGCTGCTGGAACAGCTTCGTCAGCGAATGCTTTACCTGCAGTAAGAGCAGAGCCTGAAAGTAGAATTGCGGCAGCAAGTGTGCCTGTTGATAAAATTTTGAATGGTTTCTTCACTCGAAACATCTCCCTCGTATATCTATAAAATATTACTAACTGTATTGCGTTAGTATTTATCGTTAACAACGTTGTTAATGATCATAATATAAGTCCGCTGACGGGTATTGTCAATTCCGGATTGTGAAATGTTACACAATGTTCACAATATCGATTTTTGTCAATATTTCGACATTAAAGTTGACTGGCTGTTTTTTTTTGACTACAATTATCATTATCATCTTAATTTTTCACAGAGGAGGAGAGTAGCGATGGATCAACATGAACAGACTTTCTCTGAGTGGAAGCAAACAATTAGCGATTTTATGTCACTGAATTACGAAAAAAAAGGCTTTAGTCCGCTTGTTGGGAAAATATTCGCACAGCTTATGTTCGCTACTTGTCCTCTTAGTTTGCAGGATATTGTGGAACAGCTTGGCGTTACCAAAGCTGCTGTAAGCATTCAAATACGCAATATGGAAAGAATGGGCATGTGCAAGAAGATGCCTTCTAGTAATGATCGAAGAGATTATTACTATGTTTCTGAAAGTTATAGTCTGAATCACGTTCGCAAAATCGTGCAGGATTTGGAATTATTTCATAAATGGGCGGAGAAAACCGTACAAGAAATCCCCAACATCGAAACTTGCAGTTCCGAGCAGAAAGAATCGCTGGAGCATTTTTCCCAAAGATTTTCGTTGCTGGCTGCGATGTACGATATGCTGCATCCTATGATCAAGGAAGTAGAGGAGAAGTGGGAACAGTGTGTAGTTGATCGCAAGAAAGCCAGGGAGAAGAACACGTAAAGTCTATCGTAACCGTTTACACGGCTCGGTGGGCTTTTTTTGTCCGAATATCCTGAATTGGAAAGGGGCTATCCAACTGGTCATTCCTGACATGTTGAGACGGCCCTGTTTTCGTTGTCTGCACTCGCCCCAAAACGTGCTCCAATCTCGTAAAATATGCTATCATGCCTATAGACGGCGGCGCTTCCGCCATTCATTCTTGCAAGCAAAGTAGGTGTTTCCCAATGGGATTATCAGAGCTTCTGTCTTATATGACGGAAGAGAACTTGGCCATGCTGGTCGATAAATACAGATCGCTGGGCCCGTTGCCGGGTCTTCTTCTGCCTTTTATGAAATCATTCATCCCGCCTCTGCCGACACTAGTCATTATTAGCGTAAATGCGGCTGTATACGGGCTATGGCTCGGATTTTTGTACTCATGGATCGGAATCGTAGGCGGCTGTTTGGTGACGTTCGCGATTGTGAAAAAAGTGGCCGGGCACCCCTATTTAGTGCGGTGGTCGCAGAAACCGAAGGTGCAGAAAAGTCTGGTATGGGCTCGCCGGCAGGCTTTTAATTATGTGTTTCTGCTGAGTCTCTTTCCCGTAGGACCGTTCGTCGTCATTAATATGGCGGCAGGGTTAGTCGGAATGAGATTCCGTTCCTTTCTGGTTGCTGTGCTTGCCGGCAAAGCGGTTATGGTGATGTCGGTTTCTTTTATCGGCTATGATATTCACCGGTTTATCGAGAATCCGTCCCGTCTGATCTATGTCGTTCTATTCGTAGGGGCTTCGATGGTGATTAGTAAGAGAATCGAGAAACGTTTTAGTCATTAATTAAAAATGAACGGACGCTTCTCAGGAAGTCGTTCGTTCATTTTTTTCGGTCATATCGGCTTCTGTATATACCCGTATTTGAGCTTGATCATCCATGGTGGCCAGCACGACATCGTCCCAATCAACCAGATTAGCATGAATCTGGGCTTCCAGCCATTTTCTGTTTTTTCCTTGCTGGGTTAGCTGTTTCTCATTCATCGTACCTTCAACAATAATCGGCTTCACCAATGAGAAGGAGGAGGTAGGAAGGTGCATGTCTTTGGGCGTAACCGGTTGGTACTGCGGCTCAAGGAATACGGAAATCGTTCCCCCTGGCTCCCATAAAGCAAGAGCCACCTTATCAATATCCTCAATCTGTTGCTTCCGCAGTTCAGAAAAGAGATGGTCTACCGAAATGCGCGCTTTGCGCAAGTTTTTCATGACTATATTCCCGTGCTTGATTAACGTCAAAGGCGCCGGATCCAGAAAATGCTTAAGCACGTTCCACTTCAGGCTTAACCAGGATGTCAAGATGTACAAGACTACAAGTACGGTGGTGGAAATCATAGAGCCGGTCAACGATAAACGCTCATCTGAGAGAGGGTGGGCAATAATATTTCCCAAAATTAATGCAATGATGAAATCCAGGAATCTAAGCTGAGAAATGGAGCGCTGTCCGAGCAATTTAGCGGCAATGAGCAGGAAAAAGTAGCCCACAACAGCTCTCATCATCCATTCAAACGCAGTTAAGGATTCCTGGCTATGAAAGAAGTCCAATCGAAGCCACACTCCGTGTATCAGAATCGTAAACCTCGATTATTCTCCCCTTATTTTCCAAGATTTAATCCAACTTCCCGCTCGCTCCATGCCCAGAATCGTTCCGCGAATTCATCATCTCGGGCCTTCTCGGAGACAGGCACAATCTTCTTCTTATAAAAATATTCGCCGCTAACTGAGCACACATCCGGACTGGACGCCAAATAAATGGCTGTCTCCGCGCCCTGTGCCGGCGTTAGGAAAAAAGGCCGCAGCATGCGGTGAACGGCCTTCCCGAAACCGGTGTCCCGATCGACACCGATATTTGTACCGACCGCGCCGGGATGCAGCGCGTTCGCCGTCACGGCTGTGCCCGCAAGGCGCTTGGCCAGCTGGCGTGTAAACCAAATATTCGCAATCTTGGATTGCGAATAGCCTCTCCAAACACTGAACCCTCGGGTCAGGTGAGGGTTGTTGAAGTCAAAGCGCCCGATCTTGTGGGCGCCTGAGGAGACATTGACGATCCGCCCCTGCGGGGCGCGAACCAGGGCTTTGAGCAGCAGCTGGGTCAGCAGGAAGTGGCCCAGATGGTTCACGCCGAGCATCGCTTCGTAACCGTCGGACGTTGTTTGCCGTTTCACGGTGACCACGCCTGCGTTGTTCACAAGCACGTCCAGCACTTGATGTTTGGCGAGGAAGGCTTCAGCGAACGCACGAATGCTGGCGAGAGAGCCAAGATCGCAAAGCATGAGCTCGATGTGCTCTGACCCGCTCTGGCGGCGGGCTTCGGCAAGCGCCAGCTCGCCTCTTGGCTGACTGCGGCACAGCATGATCACGTAAGCCCCCTTACGGGCGAGCTCCACGGTTGTTGCAAGTCCCATTCCGGAATTAGCGCCGGTAACGATAACGGTTTGATTGTGCAAGTGAGACCACTCCTTGGGCTTTTTTTCTATTATAGCTCATGGAGGGTCACAAGACTCGAGTTGTCAATTAGACTAACGGCTGCATGCCTCTTTCCAACCAATCTTCGCGCGTGGGTCCGTAAATATCCGGAACGCGTAGACCGGCTTGACGCATCAAAACGATCATTTCGCCACGGTGGTGGATTTCGTGTGAGATCAGGATACGCAACGTTGTTGCATTCAGCCACATTTGGCCGTACATGTCGGTGGATTCTGTAAGCTTGGCATCTGTCCACTGGGACTGGATGGCACTTGTCAGTGCCGCTGATGTAGCGCGGTAAGCATCGGCTATGGTTTTGGCTGAGGCAGGGGCATGCTCATCCCCTTCCGGCGCTTCGAATTCGAGTCCTACGCGAGATAACATTTCATGGATGGTTGTGGCGATATGCCAAGCTAGCTGTCCGAGTGTGCGGAAGTCCGGCACGATTTGCTGCTTCAGGGATGCATCTGTAAGTGTGTCTAGTACGCGTTGTGTCGCTGTAGATTCTTCTTTCCATTCGTTCACGAAATCTTGAATTGATCTAAACATGAGGAAAGCCTCCTTAGATTGGATATACCCTAAGTATAGACAACCATGACTGACAGCATAATGTCAGTGTTAGGAATAGAGCTGAACAATTTTTTTAGCTTTTTCTTTGATGGTGACTGCGAGATGGGCGGGTTCGAGAACTCGCACACTAGGCCCATAACCGAGCAGAAGGCTGTGCAGCCAGGGTTCGTCCGGCTGTCTGGCCGTAATAATCATAGAGCCATCCGTCTGATAAGCGATTTGCTGAGGCTGAAAATAGTCCTCAATTTGCGCCTGGATGCTTTGCTGAGCATGCAAAACCATATTAATCAATGTGGAAGGGTCTCTTTTGCCCCAACCATATTGAAACGGTTCCTTCACCTCAGCGCGGCGTTCAAACGTCTCCGGGAGCACTTCAATTTCCTTCATGCGGTTTAGCCGAAAAATCCGAAAATCCTGACGAAGCAGGCAGTAGCCGTACAAGTACCAGCCAAACCCTTTGGCGACGATGCTCATAGGCTCCGCTGTGCGAATGGACTGCTCGCTTTGTGAAGAGATATATTGAAAGGAGATCTGTCTCGATTCCTTAATGGCGGATCGCAGCATATTCAGCTTCTCTTTATCCTCGCCGCCTCGTCGCCATGGATTCATATCAATGATGAGCTGGTCGTCCAATCGGGCGGCGGTGTTTTGTTCCGACTTCGCTACAAGTGCGCCGACTTTATCGAGCAGGTTGCCGATTTCCTGGTCGCCGACCGTGGAACGAATTCCTTTTAACCCGACGATGATGGATTGCAGCTCTTCCAGGGAGAGGAATTGGCGCTCCAATCGGTACTGGTCCATAATTTCATACCCGCCGCTCAACCCGGCAAATGACACGATAGGGATACCCGCTTGGTTAATGGCTTCCACGTCCCGATAAACGGTTCGCAGAGACACTTCAAAACGCTCCGAAAGCTCCTTCGCGCTTATTCTTCGGCGGTTCAACAGCAGCATGGTGATCGCTAGTAAACGGTCGATTTTCAAAAAAACACCTCACGGATTAAAAATACGTTCCTTTCGCCCGGTCTTGTCCGGTTAAAAAATTAACGGCATGTTCCAGAATGATTCTATCGCGTAAAAGCATGAATTTGGCCGAATAACGCTGACATTTGTGCAGGGAGGCAGCCATCACGTCCAAAGCTTCATCGAGTGTCATCCAGGCCACGGACATCCCCAGCCTCAATTCATTTTCGGTTAGTGAAGGGGCGCTGGAAGGGTGGTGCGCTTTGGCAATGTAACAGTAGGAAAGCTGCATAAAATGATTGCGGTTCTTATGCTCCTCGATAACGCCTAATTCGTGCGTAATTTCCGCCTCATAGCCGGTCTCTTCCTTGATTTCCCGTAAAAAAGCAGCCTTCGGCAGCTCGTTGTCCTCAATCCCGCCGCCAGGCAGTTTGTACAGATCTGATTCTGATAAATACATCATCGCAATGTTCATCAAGCCGTCAATGAGAATGCCCCGGGATGAATAGCGGGAAACGCGGTCTATCAATACAGGATCGCCGCCCAACATATCGCTGTCTGTTATTCGTTTGATCATTTGCACGAGGATCACCTGCCTTATTTGAAGAGCGGAAAATACCCGCTGGAATGCATTCCAAAAATACCCACACCAAGAGTATAGTATAACTTAGGCAGTCATGTCTCGAAACTTACAGGAGGCGATCAAATTTGTCTGAAAAACCGGATAAATGGATTGTAGAAGCCGATATCAAAACATTGCAAGAAGCTATGGAAGCGGGCGAAATTCGTGCCGTCGATCTGGTTGCTTTCTATGTAAAAAGAATTGAAAAATGTAATAAGATTATCAATGCCGTGCTGGAAATCAATCCGGATGCCCTCCAAATCGCACAAGCGCTTGATGATGAGCGTCAAAAGCAGGGAAGCCGAGGCCCGCTGCACGGCATTCCGATCCTGCTTAAAGATAATATAGATACGGGTGACCGCATGCATACGAGTGCCGGTTCTATGGCCTTAGCGCAATCATTTGCAGCTGAGGATGCTTTTATCGCCGCCAAACTGCGGGAATCCGGGGCTGTGTTATTAGGGAAAGTGAATATGACCGAATGGGCCAATTTCATGTCCGGACCGATGCCGTCAGGCTATAGTTCCAGAGGTGGACAAGTCCTGAACCCTTACGGTCCGGGACGGTTTGAGGTTGGCGGGTCCAGCTCAGGATCCGGCGCAGCAACCGCAGCCGGCTTTGCAGCAGCGGCTATCGGGACGGAAACGTCCGGTTCTATCGTGAACCCTGCGCATCATAACAGTTTGGTCGGTCTGAAGCCTACGGTAGGATTACTTAGCCGTATTGGCATCATTCCCATCTCTCACTCGCAGGATACCCCAGGACCGATGACACGGACAGTTATGGACGCGGCGCTGCTTCTCGGAGCGCTGACTGGCGTGGATGCACGTGACCCTTTGAGTCTTGCCAGCGAAGGGAACAGTCCAAGAGAGAAGGATTATACAACCTTTCTGGACGCAAATAGCCTTCAAGGGGCTAGAATTGGCATTCCTCGATGGTTCTACAAAGATTTGAACGAGGAAGAGCAACGTATTGCTGAAAACGCCATCCAAGTGCTGCGCGAGCAGGGCGCCGTTGTGATTGACCCCGTGTCGCTTCCATGCGAGCAGGCGGAGTGGAATTCGGACGTACTTCGATATGAATTTAAAAAAGACCTTAACGACTATCTGTCCAAGCTCGATGCCTCCGTTCCTGTACATACTTTGCAGGAGGTTATTGCGTTCAATCACGAGCATGCAGAGAAGGCGTTGGTGTATGGTCAAAATACACTGATTTGGTCGGATGAAACGAGCGGTACATTGACAGAGGATGAATATCACCGCAATTTAGCCAAATATCAGGAGCTTACGCGTTCTCGCGGCATTGATCATGTGCTTGAGGAGCATCAGCTGGATGCGCTGTTTTTTCCTGGCGATGAGGGCTATGACATTGCAGCTCGTGCCGGCTATCCGCTGCTCAACGTGCCTGCCGGTTATACCGCTGAGGGGCCAATGGGCGTGATGTTTTCCGCTGGAGCGTTCAGTGAAGGGAAGCTATTGGCTTTGGGGTATGCCTTTGAGCTGGCAACGAAATATCGTCGGCCTCCTAATCTGTAAAACGCCAGATTCCCGCATACAACTTGGAAAAATTTGAAACAATAAGCCGAATTCAAATCCAAGTCAAAGGGAGTCTGATGATTCACATGTTTCAAAAAAGCGCTAAAATAGCGCTGCAAACAGCGGTAGTAGGCTTGCTTCTGGGGTGCCTATCCCTTGGGGGCCAGGGCACGATTGTGGCTCAAGCGGTGAACAACGAAGACCTTCCAGCGCCGCCATCGTCTCAGCAGCAGCCCGGACAGCTTAGACAAGCGCAGCTCATTCAGACGCGCGACATCGATGTGACAGGCGACGGCGTGCTGGATCAGGTGGCTCTTTCCGGTACGAAGCTGGACATGAACAGTCCCTATTATGACCAGCTGTTCATTGTTGTGATGAGCCCTGGGCAAACGCAAGTCGTCATCCCTCTGCAAGGCGGATACAATCCGAACATGCAGTTCTGCGATTTTATCGGCGAGAAGCTGCCTCAGATTTATGTTTCCGCGGAAAATGGGGGAAGCGGCGGATTATCGACCTTTTACCTCTATTCACTGAAAGATAATGTGCCGACCGCCATCCCGCTGCCTGCACCACTCCGCGTTTATGCAACTTTTAAGAACAACTATGTGGTGAAAATGAAGATCGAAGAGAGCGGTAAATCGTTTAACATCGATATCAAAGACCGGAAAGACGATTACGAACAGTTCGGCGTGTACAAAGACGGTAAGGTTGTGAAGCCGATTATCGTGGATGTGGGTGCATACAGCCTCTTGAAGCCTGTTGATAAGGCTGGAAGCGGGAAGTGTGATTTGAGAGGAGTGCAGCGTATTACCGGCATTGCGAACGCCGATACGCTTGGTTACGCCACCTCTTTGTGGCAATGGAAGAAAGCCAGATGGGTATTAAAAGAGTCTGCTGTCGTCAAAAACTATCACAGCCATTGAAGAAAGACCGCCAAGTTAAGGGGCTCATGCTCCAGATTTGGCGGTCTTCTTGTTGAGAGAGGATGGCTTGTTATTCTTACACCCAGTTGCCATTGCGGAACAAAGGCTCGCGAGTGCCATCTTCCGATAAGCCATCGATAGCCATGTCGGCTGAACCAATCATGAAATCGACGTGGATTAAGCTTTTATTAAAACCATTCTGGTTAAGCTCTTCGAGACTCATCGACGTTCCGCCTTCAATCGTGAAAGGATACGAATTACCCAACGCGATGTGGCAGGAGGCATTTTCATCAAATAATGTATTGTAGTAGATCAATCCGGAGTTGGAAATCGGCGAATCATACGGCACAAGTGCCACTTCCCCCAAATAGCGGGCTCCTTCATCCATATCCAGCATTTTGTTTAATACTTCTTGCCCTACTTCGGCGGTTGCTTTTACCACTTTGCCGTTCTCGAAAGTAAGCGAGAAGCCATCGATAAGAGAACCTTGATAGCTCAGTGGCAGCGTGCTGCGCACCGTTCCGTTCGTGCCTGTTTTGGCAGGCATGGTGAACACTTCTTCCGTTGGGATGTTTGGAATGAAGAAAACACCTTTCTCGGTTTCGCTTCCTGCAGCAACCCATTGGTGCTTAGGCGCAAGCTCAATGTACAGATCAGTGCCTTCTGCCTTGAAATGAAGCTGCTTATATTTCTTGCTGTTCAGCATGTTCTGTTTACCTGTCAAAGTCTCAATGTGTTCATTCCATGCAGCAACAGGATCTTCTTTATCCACGCGAGTAAGTTTGAAAATTTGCTCCCAAAGCTTCTTAACACGCTCAGCTTCGCTCAAATTCGGGAATACCTTAGCGGACCATTCGGCCGTCGGGTAAGAGACCATCAACCAACTGACTTGATTGTTGCGCATGTAGTTGAGGAAGCCTTCCCGCGCTGTAGCTGCTGTTTTGCTGGAAATAGCAACACGCTCAGGGTCTACATCTTTAAGCAAGTCGGAATTCGGTGCGTAAATTTGCAAAAATGCAGCGTCGTTTTTCGCCATTTCTTCCAGGCCGTTGGCGCGCCACATCGGGTATTCACGAAGTGTTGACTCAGGCGCATGTTTAAGGCGCAGCGCTTTTACTTCATCGTCATCCCAGTCGATTACAACGTCTTTCGCGCCTGCCTCATAGGCTTTTTTAGTCAGCTTGCGCACGAATTCTGCACATGAAATTGGCGTCATGATGACGACGGTTTGGTCCTTCTGTACGTTTAATCCTACACGAATTGCGAGTTCTGCGTATTTATCCAGATAATGATCGAATGTTTCCATCGCTCGGGCTCCTTTATATTTTAGTAACTTTTAGTGTATGATAGAAAATAAAACTTTAACCATTGGGAGAAAGGCTGGCGCAATATGGAAACGAAGACTCCAACGAGCACCCCGTCCAATTTCATTAAGAATATTGTAATCGAAGATTTGAATTCAGGCAAAGTCAGCCAGGTGGTCACCCGTTTTCCCCCAGAGCCGAACGGATACCTTCATATAGGACATGCGAAGTCAATTGTTCTTAATTTTGAATTGGCGGATGAGTTCAAAGGGCTAACGAACCTCCGCTTTGACGATACGAATCCCGTTAAGGAAGATACAGAGTATGTGGAATCCATTAAAGCTGATGTCGAGTGGCTCGGATTTAAATGGGACGGTCTCTTTTTTGCTTCGAATTATTTCGAGGAAATGTACAACCGCGCTGTGATTCTGATTCGTAAAGGTTTGGCTTACGTTGACGATCAAACAGCGGATCAAATCCGTGAAAGTCGCGGTACCTTGACTGCCCCTGGTACGAACAGTCCGCACCGTGATCGCAGCGTGGAAGAAAATCTCAGCTTGTTCGAGCGCATGCGCGCCGGTGAGTTCAAAGATGGCGAGCGCGTGCTGCGCGCGAAGATCGACATGTCCTCGCCGAACATTAACTTCCGCGATCCGGTGATCTACCGTGTGGTTCATGCTCACCACCACAATACGGGTGACGCTTGGTGCATCTACCCGATGTACGCGTATGCGCATCCGATTGAGGACGCGATCGAGGGTGTCACGCATTCCATCTGTACCTTGGAGTTCGAGGATCAACGACCTTTCTACGACTGGGTCATCCGCGAGTGCGAAATGCCAAATGTGCCGAGACAGTACGAATTTGCACGTTTGAACCTCACGAACACTGTGATGAGTAAAAGAAAGCTGAAACAACTCGTAGACGAGAAGGCTGTTGACGGTTGGGATGATCCGCGGATGCCAACCATTTCCGGACTGCGACGCAGAGGGTTTACACCGGAAGCGATTCGCACTTTTGCCCGTGAAATCGGCGTTGCCCGCAGTAACAGCACGGTTGATGCGAAAATGCTGGATCATTTTATCCGCGAAGATTTGAAATTGAAGGCGCTCCGCACGATGGGTATTCTCAATCCGCTGAAAGTCGTCATCACCAACTATCCGGAGGATAGCGTTGAGCTGCTGGATGCCGAGAATAACTCGGAGAACCCGGAAATGGGCAACCGCCAAATTCCATTCTCCCGTGAGATCTACATCGAGCAAGAGGATTTCATGGAAAATCCGCCGAACAAATATTTCCGCTTATTTCCCGGCAATGAAGTGCGCCTGAAAAATGCTTACTTCATCAAATGCAACGATTTCGTCAAAGACGACAGCGGCAAAGTGATCGAGCTCCACTGTACGTACGACGTCGAAACGAAAAGCGGCAGCGGCTTTACAGGCCGTAAAGTCAAAGGCACGATTCACTGGGTCGATGCGAAAAGCGCTGTACCTGCGGAGTTCCGCTTGTACGAACCGCTTATCTTGGATGACCAAGAAGACGAAAATGCCTCCTTCTTAGAAAACCTGAACCCGAACTCCCTGCAAATCGTACAAGGTTTCGTGGAAGCGGGTATGAAAGAAGCGAAGCCTCATGATAAGTTCCAATTCTTCCGTCACGGTTATTTCAACGTGGATCCGAAGCATACAACTAACGACAAACTGGTGTTCAACCTGATTGTTTCGCTGAAAAGCTCTTTTGAAGTGTAATTTTAAAAATCCTAGCTTAGGCTAGGATTTTTTTTTGATTTGTTTGGTGCTCGGCAACACTAACTCGGCAGCGAAAAGGTGGCGGAAGCGAAATGAGCCGCCCCAAAAAGCCGTCTCGAGTGAGAAACCCACGCGTGACAGGCTGGATTTGGCGCGAGAGAGCCAAAAAGGCCGACTCGGCAGCGAGAAGGTGGTGGAAGCGAAGTGAGCCGGTCTAAAAAGCCGTCTCGAGTGAGAAACCCACGCGTGACAGGCTGGATTTGGTGCGAGAGAGCCAAAAAGGCCGACTCGGCAGCGAAAAGGTGGCGGAAGCGAAGTGAGGCGCCCCAAAAAGCCGTCTCGAGTGAGAAACCCACGCGTGACAGGCTGGATTTGGCGCGAGAGAGCCAAAAAGGCCGATTCGGCAGCGAGAAGGTGGTGGAAGCGAAGTGAGCCGGCCTAAAAAGCCGTCTCGAGTGAGAAACCCACGCGTGACAGGCTGGATTTGGCGCGAGAGAGCCAAAAAGGCCGATTCGGCAGGGAGAAGGTGGCGGAAGCGAAGTGAGTCGCCCCAAAAAGCCTTCTCGAGTGAGAAACCCACGAGTGACAGGCTGGATTTGGCGCGAGAGAGCCAAAAAGGCCGACTCGGCAGCGAGAAGGTGGTGGAAGCGAAGTGAGCCGGCCTAAAAAGCCGTCTCGAGTGAGAAGCCCACGCGTGACAGGCTGGATTTGGCGCGAGAGAGCCAAAAAGGCCGACTCGGCAGCGAGAAGGTGGTGGAAGCGAAGTGAGCCGGCCTAAAAAGCCTTCTCGAGTGAGAAACCCACGCGTGACAGGCTGGATTTGGTGCGAGAGAGCCAAAAAGGCCGATTCGGCAGCGAGAAGGTGGCGGAAGCGAAGTGAGGCGCCCCAAAAAGCCGTCTCGGCAACGGGGGAAGCGGTGGCAATCCGCCAATAATAAATTTTTTATTCACAAATATCCAGTATGATGGTGTCATAGAACCTAACTTCAGGGGAGTGTGCCTTGTGAAAACCGTTTTGGTGGTAGACGATGATCTGAATATTTGCCGCATTACGAAGCTTTACTTAGAAAAAAGCGGCTATGCGGTGATGACCGCAAATGACGGCGAGCAGGCCCTCACGCAGTTCGAAGAGCTGCAGCCCGACTTCATCGTGCTCGACATTATGCTGCCGAAGCGGGACGGCTGGTCCGTGTGCCAGAAGATTCGCGCGATGAGCGACGTACCGATCTTGATGCTGACAGCCAGAGCTCACGTGGAGGAGCGAATCGAAGGGTTGCAAATGGGGGCAGACGATTATCTGGTCAAGCCCTTTGACCCGAACGAGCTGGTCGCTCGCGTGACGACGATACTTCGCAGAACGCTGATTCGCACGGAAGCGTCGGCGCCCTCCAACATTTATGAAGTCGGCAGCCTGAAGGTAGACGCTCTGTCCCACGATGTCACCGTAGAGGGTCAACTGGTCGCTTTGCCTAAGAAGGAGTACGAGCTCCTGCTGTTTTTTGTGCGCAATCCGAATCAGGTATTCACTCGCGAAGATCTCATCGCCAAGATCTGGGGTTGGGATTTTGAGGGGGAAGATCGTGTCGTTGACTTATACATAAAACGTCTAAGACAGAAGCTATCGGCCCATACGGAAAGAAAAATAGACTGGAGCATTCGAACCGTGTGGGGCATTGGCTACAAGTTCGAGGGGCCTGAGACATGCTGAACTCTTTTTACCGCAAGCTTTTATTTATCTACATGTCCATCACGGTGGTGTCTATTCTTGCGATTTCAGGAACGATCGGTTATTCCATGAAACAGAAGACATATGACCGCAGCGAAAAACTTTTGCTGGAGAAAGTTGAACAGGTCGATGAGTTAGCCAAAGAACTATTCGATGGGGCCACCTTGCAGAAGGATTTCCGCAAACAAATAAGTGCGATAGAGAAATCGTCCAACGTTAGCGTGGCTCTGATCAAGCATCCAAAAGTGAATGCGGACAAACTCCAGTCCATCGGCGAGTCCCCGGCACGCAAGGAATGGCTGGATAAAGTGCTGGCAGGGAATCAGGTGACGGTGCGAAGCAATTTTACCCAGAATAGTACGGTGAAAATGTTGATTGTCGGACGCCCTGTGGTGCAGGACAGCCGTGTGGTTGGGGCAATTTTTCTGTATACGCCAATTGAGAATATCCAGGGAACGATCAACGATATCAATCGAGCGATCTATATCTCGGCCGTCTCGGTGGCGCTGCTGGCGATGGCTGTGCTGTATTTTGTTTCACGGCATTTTGTGAAGCCGATTCAGCTCATGAGCAAGACAGCGGAAGCGCTGGCCTTGGGGGATTTTAGCGGACGGGTCCCCGTTCGTGGGAAAGACGAGATTGCATCGCTGTCGGGATCGCTGAATCGTATGGCAGGCAAGCTGCAGAAGGTGGAAGAGGGGCGCAAAAGGTTTCTCTCTGAAATTTCACATGAGCTGCGGACGCCGCTGACGACGATTCGAGCCTCCCTGCAGGGGATAACAGACGGTGTTGTGGAGCCGGAGGATGCCAAGGAGTTCATTCAAGTTTCTCTCCAAGAGACGCTGCGACTGAGCAGTTTGGTGGATGATTTGATGGAGCTATCGTCTTTTGAGGAGAAGCAGGTGAAGTTGAGTTTTCAACCTATGGATGTATCCGATGTCATTACCCACGTGGTCACCCAGTTGAAGATGAAAGCCAAGTCCAAAGGGATCGGGCTGAGTTCGGAAGCTGAAACTTCCTACAGGGTGCAGGGGGATGCCGATCGTCTGAGGCAGGTTTTCATCAATTTGCTGGATAACGCGATTAATCATATTCCAGAGGGATCAGAGGCGGGCATTCGGGTGAAAACCGTCAGAAATGAGCGCTGGATCGAAGTCTGGGATAACGGCCAGGGCATTGCGGAGGAGAAGCTGCCGCATCTGTTTGATCGCTTCTATAAAGCGGATGAAAGCCGCAATCGCTCCGGCGCAGGCCTCGGGCTGACGATCTGTAAACATATCATTGAAGCCCACGGAGGCTCCATTCGAGTTGAGTCGAAGATTGGGGCGGGGACGGTTTTTAAAATATTTTTACCGGCTGCCTAAGCTGCGCACCATGACAAACTTATGACATAATTATCCGCTAAGATAGGGTTCGTAAGGTAAACATAACCATAGACCAATCAAGGAGTGATACTTATGTTGAAAAAATTAACAGGACTAGCTTTGGTAGGCGCAATCGCATTAACCGTTCCGGTGGCGGCTTTCGCGGCAGAATCGCAGAGCAGCACGTTTCATCCGCTTAAACAATTATTACTGGATAAAGCGCAAGCTTTTGGCATATCGACAGACGGTAAAACGAACAAACAGATCAAAGATGAACTGAAAACAGCAAATGCTGCCCAAAACACAGAGCGCTTGAACAAAGCCGCAGCAAAACTGGGCATCAGCACGGATGGGAAGACGAATAAAGAGCTGAGAGAGGCATTGAAGGCGGCGGAGTTGACGAAGTTGCAGGCGAAAGCGACGAAGCTCGGGATCAGCACAGATGGGAAGACCAATAAAGAGCTGAGAGAGGCATTGAAGGCGGCGGAGTTGACGAAGTTGCAAGCGAGAGCGACGAAGTTGGGGATTAGCACGGATGGGAAGACGAACAAAGAGCTGAGAGAGGCATTGAAAGCAGCCGAGTTGACGAAACTGCAAGCGAGAGCGACGAAGTTGGGGATTAGCACGGATGGGAAGACGAATAAAGAGCTGAGAGAGGCGCTGAAGGCAGCTGAGTTGACGAAACTGCAGGCGAAAGCTGCAGTGGCGGGTATTGCAACAGACGGCAAAACAGCGAAAGAGCTTCGTACAGCTCTCTCAGCAGGTAAAGATGCGAAAAAAGCCACAGCATTAAATAAACGTGCTGAGAAGCTGGGTATTTCTACGGACGGTAAGACAGCCGATCAGATTCTTGCGGAAGTTGAAAGCGCATTGAAGGCGAAATGGGCTGAAAAAACTGCGAAATAGGCCGGTTGCGCGTTTTATGTGTGACATGATGGTCAGCAACGCGGTATAGGGGAAGTACAGGGTCTTAATTGAGCCCAGTGAGGCTCATTTCGAGGTGAGACGGAACTACGGGGCGCTATCTGGTGTGATTAAGCGGCATTTAGGTTGAATCTGATAAAATAGCAGAACGTAGTCCCTTCCATCCAAATAATTGCGTATATATTGGAAAATAGTGGACCACAGTTCCCCTCCACCCCCAAGATAACTACTCATATAGCCCAGAAGGCTGTCTCAAAGGTTGTTTCCGACCGTGTGGGGCAGCCTTTTTAGTTATAGCAGATTTCCACGGATTCAGCCTCAGGAAAATGAAAAGCACAGAGCCCCTCTGCTTCGGCTTCAACACTAGCACGTTCGACCTCAGATATCTCCCGAAATAACGTAATTGTTAACACGCACACTTTTCGTTTGTGCATCACAATGGACCAAATGCCACTGACAAAACCGTCAATAAGCAGCGCTGCACGAATGATGCCGTTATCCGTAAACACACGTTGCTTCAGCTCCTCGGCCATAATGCGGGAGCGGTCGTCGTAGGACAGCAGCATGTTGTCGAACTCCCCCAAGAAGCGCGGGGGAGCAGGCGTAGTTCCGTCCGGTCGTGGCGTCTCCGGCAAATCGAACAGCTCATTGCCGTGCTCGTCGCGGAAGACGAGCAGGCTGGGGCGCAGCCGCTCCATGACCTCGCGCAGCCGGGTCAGCCCGGACCATACCTGCATATCCTTCACGGATGCAGGCCCAAATGCCGCCAAGTAGCGCAGCAACATGGCTTCCACACTGGCCGCCTCCGCCAGCGGGCGGCCAAGCCACGCCTCCGCGGTCGTGTGGGCCGCCTGCCCGGCGGCGCCCCAGATGCCTCGCGGAGGCACCTGAACCAGCGGCAAGCGGCAGCGCACCGCTTGCGCCAAGGCCGTGGCGTCGCGCTGCGGCCACTGGGCCCCGAGGCGCTTGCCGAGCTCACCCAGCGTGAGCGGCTGTGCCTCCAGCAGCGCTCGCCCGGCGGCGGCAAGCGCGTCCAGGTCCAGTTCGGCAAGCTTCTTGCCGAACGCGCCTTGCAAGCCGCGATCCTGCACGGCTTGCAGGATCGGGCGCAGCGTCACGCAGTCGTCTGCCGTGACGAGGTGGATCGTCGAGCGCATCAAGGCGATGCGCACGATGCTTCGATCCAGGATGAGCTGCGACAGCTGCTCATGGTGAAAGCTTTGCAGGCGGGTCCACAACCCCACGTAGGGTGGGTTGGGAGCTTGCGCCTGCAGCCCGACGAGATGCCGGACCGCCGCGAGGACCGGCATGTCCGATCGCCGCAGCAGCAGCTGCCGGGCCAGGAGGGCCCGGTTGAGGTCGCGGCGGCTGAAGATTTTATCCGTATGTTCAGTCATGCATAGGCCTCCTACACGCTTTTATTCCACAATACAGCAAGCTCACTGACAGCGTTATGTCAGGAATGCTGCAAGGCTCATAATGTATAATTCTGTAACTTATTTGTATATAATTGTAAATTGTTTGTATAATAGATACAACGAGAAGGAGATATGTCGTTATGCACTTATTTGTGGCTATTTTTAGTGTTTGGGCTTCGTATCGATGGGGCGATTGGCGGAACTGGCAGAAGTATCAACCTACGATGATGTATTTCGCTATAGGTAATTTATTATACAATTATTTATGCGCTGAGCGTATGCTCTGGACGCTGACTCCCGACTGGTTCGGGGATACAGGCCTCACGGAATTGATTTACACCTTTCTCACTTTCCCCGCCACGGCACTCCTGTTTCTGACGAATTTCCCGAAGGGCCGGATGAAGGTCTTTTTTCACTATGTCCAATGGGTGCTCATCTATGGAGGAGTGGAGTACATTTACTCCCTGACGGGTAGAATCGAGTATCAATACGGCTGGTCTTTAGGATGGTCGATTATTTTTAATATCATCATGTTTCCTATGCTCAAGCTGTTCTCCGTCAAACCGCTTCTCGCCTATGCTTTGTCGGCAGTTCTGACGGTATTCTGGATGAAGATGTTTGATGTTTCGTTTTAGGAGAAGAGTTTCACATAAAAACGCCGCAAGGCCTTTAAGAAATAAAGCGGCGATTTTCTTAAAAATGCTAGAGCTGCTGGTTTTAATGCAAATCATTCATAATTATACTGAGTAGGATTCATTTTTTAATTTGTTAAATAAAAAAGACTATCCCTGGTCAACAGTAGGCAGGACAGTCTCTGTTTAAAAAATTAATTAGTGCGTGCTTTTAACTTTCGAATATACAACTACTGCAATACCTGTCACTAGCATTATCAAGCCGAAGTAAAATGTATAATTCGTTATATTCCAAAAATATTTAGGAATATTGAGGAGTATTGCTTCTTTATCCATTGCATGTGTCTTATTAAAAACCGCTGAAAATAGAATTATCCTTTCTAATCCAGCTAGTCCTAGTAAGAAAGATCCGGAAGCGACTAGTACCCATCTTAATGCCTGAATCATTATCCAACCTCCTTTTTTGAAAAAAAGATCTACACAAACTATGTTGTGTAAACCTTTCCCTTATTAGTTACATTTTACATTTATTAGTATGGGTATTCAACTGCATATATACCATTAGCTTCACCGTTCGATAATTTATCTGGTCCGTTAGCATATACCATACCACTCGTTGTCGATCCGCTGTACCAACCATTTGTATAATACTTTACAGTTACAACGCCGCGTGTGTAATTGATCCAAGGTCTAAATGACATATATCCTGTTTTGCCTGGGTCTATAGGCAATGTGTAAGAGGTCGAAGTGGCCAATTGATATTGAAATTGATAAGACGCACCAATACGAATGTATTCCTTCCAGCCACTTTCAACATTTGTAGAAAAAGAGTGAGAGATCGTCTTCTGGTTTGTAGATTGAATCGTACAAGCCGTTGTACCCGCTGGACACTGTACCCATGCTGAAACTTGAACTTTAGTTCCAGTTGCCTGCCAACCTAAATCTTCATCGTAAGAAGGAATCGTAATAAGACTTGCTGCTGAGAAGTCTTTAGTTAGTGAATCTTCTGTTCCGCTTTTAGCTGTAATTGCTTTTTCTTGTTCTATATTCTTCTGGACTATATCGGATTCTTCGAGGATACTCTTATAATTGTGTAAAGTTATTTGAGTACCATCCGATAAAACAGGGCTAGATATGTAAACCCTATCAACCGAGTCACGAATGACCTCTTTCCCATCAACTGTTACGATTGAATATCTTTCGTCCACCTTATTTTGAGCAAATGCACTGCCATTTGTTACTGACAAACCCAACACACATACAAGGGCCAATACTCCACCAGTTCTTAACAAAGCACGAGATAAAAGATTCATAGAATTATTCCTCCTATTTTTTTTAGATAAGTTCTGATTGTGCAGATAAAACTAAAGAATAAATACTGTTTTCTTAACGAATATTCTAAACATTCAACAATCCTCCTAATAATTAGTAGATTTTTAATCTCAATAGAATAGACACCAAGAATAGGGAAATAGTTCCGTTTTATGGAAATTTTATTTTTTGTATATCTAATTAATTTCTAAAAATCTATCATGCTAATCCACTGGCTGAATAGATTCAGCAAATTAGAAAAAGGGGTGGTCAGCAGCTTTTTTCAAGCTGCTGACCACCCCTTTTTCCTTTGTTATTGGACACTATCAATCAAAGCTTGCCTTGCTGCAGCTGATTTAGGACTACGCTAGGACAGATCACACAGATACCAATAGATTTGGATGAATATCTTATGTACTCGATTTTAGTCTTTACCTTCGCATGAAAGATAAAGAGATAGCTTTAAATTTCTAGGCGACTACGTAGCGGGCAATGAGAAAAGGAGAAGAGATGATAGCTCTTCTCGAGCTGGATTAGCTGGGCGCCCCCTCAGTTGTCCAACTCCCCTTCAAAAAGCTACAATAAAAGAAAATCAGCGATGTAAGGGGAACTTACAATGATCAATATCGGACTTGCCGGATGGGGCGATCACGAGCTGGGCGGCAGCAGAGGGAAGCTGCGGGAGTACGGCGCACACTTTCCGGTTGTGGAGGTGGACACTTCGTTTTACGCGATTCAGCCAGAACGCAACTACATGAAGTGGAATCAAGAGACACCGGAAGGATTCGGTTTCATCATTAAGGCGTACCAGGGAATGACGGGGCATTTGCGGGGGGCGAATCCTTTTGCCGGTGGGATCGGAGAGATGTTTGAGACTTTCTTGCAATCGATTCGACCCGTTCAAGAAGCTGGTAAACTGAAGACGGTGCTGTTCCAGTACCCACCTTGGTTCGATTGCAATAAAGCAAATGTGGATGTGCTGCGCGATGCGAGAGAGCGAATGGGTGATGTGCCTGTAGCTCTGGAATTCCGCCATCAGAGTTGGTTCAAGGAGGATATGCAGGAGAAGACGCTCACTTTCATGAAGCGCGAAGGTTGGATGCATAGCATCTGTGACGAGCCGCAAGTGGGATTGGGCTCCGTTCCTACCGTGCTAGAGGTCACGCATCCCGATATGACAATGGTAAGATTCCACGGACGAAATGTCAGCGGATGGGTGCAAAACAACGAGGCAAATTGGCGCGATGTGCGATATTTATACAACTACAATCAACAGGAATTATTGGAATGGAAGGATTGGCTTCTGCAACTTCAGGAGCAAACACGGGAAGTCTGTGTGGTGTTCAATAACAACTCGGGCGGACACGCGGCTGGGAATGCCAAGCAGTTGATGGCGATGCTGGGGCTTGATTATGAAGGGCTGGCGCCGAGGCAGCTGGATTTGTTTTAAAGGTTTCACTTTGTATGAGGTCACCGGATCTTTTCTGTCTGGTTGACCTCTTTTTTTGGCCCAACTAATACTAGCTGGGCTCTTTGGCACGACTTTCATTGATCGTAATATTGAATTTTCGTAACAATTGTGCGAATGTTTGGCATTCTTCATCTGACCACTCTTTGAGTACTTCCTTAAATCGAACCGACCTTGCCTTTTTATATTCATCTAATTCATGTTTGCCCAAATCCGTTATTTGCAAAGTGTATGCTCTTCGGTCTTGGGGGTCAGGGATTCTGTACACGTATTCCTTCTGCTCTAATGAAGATGCTTGTCTACTGACGGTGGAAATATCCAATTGAAAAATATCCGCCAATGCTTTTACGCCAGCACAGCCATGAGCCGATATTTGGTGCAGCAACAGATAAGCAGAGCGATCGATATTTCCGAATTTCTTATCCGATGACAAGGACGTGAGGCGGCGAACGAATATGGCCATTTCAAGTTCTATAATCTCCAATGAATCTATTTTCATACTTCTTCACCTCATTAGCTATATGAACTATGGTAACATACCCAACTCCAATTTTGAATCTGAAAAGAGGCTGAAAATGATGATTGACAACCCTCTATAAAGTTGTATAATACAACAATGTAGTTTTATGATACAACTTGTTTTTGGGGGAGTCAATGTCGCTCTTCAATTCTATTCGTCTGAAATGAGGTGTGTGGATGTATCTTGAAACCAATATTGCTAAACTTCTGAGGCAATTGACGAGATACCATAAAGAGTCGTTAGCTAAAAGGATTAATTGTTTGGGTTTAACACCTCCCCAATTCATGACGTTGTGTCAAATTAAGAAGGAGCCCAAGACGATTGGGCAGATTGTCGACGCTGTTGATTTATCTTACAGTACCGTGTCGGGTATCATAGATCGGCTTGAACGCGATGGTTGGCTTGAACGTGTGAAAGACGAAGTGGATCGCCGCGTGACTTGGATTTATATGTCTGAGAAGAAACTGGCTAGGTTTGAAGAAAATTCTTTTTTTCAAGAAGCTAATTATTCTAAGTTTTTAAATGGATTCTCAGAAGAAGAATTAGTCACCATTCATAATTCTTTTGATTTGATTACAAGACATTTGGAAAAGAAGGTTGAGGAGAAATCATGAAGCGTAAAGTAATGTTGTATATCATATTGACCGCTTTGGTCGTTGTCGGTGGAGGAATCGGCGGTTATTTTTGGTATGAAGGCCAAAACTACCTAACTACGGATGATTCCAGGCTTGCCGGAGACATCTACAAAGTAATGCCGCGGATTACCGGAAAAGTGACTTCGTTACAAGTTAGCGAAGGAGATCATGTGTTGGCCGATCAGATCATTGGGCAGCAAGACAACAATAATTTGCCCACAAGCAGCCTCGATCAAGCGGCACTACGATCACCAATTGAAGGAACTGTCATCAAAACATTGGTGAAAGCCGGAGAAGTCTCCTCACCAGGTCAAACGGTAGCGATGGTCGTAGATACGAACAAGTTGTACGTGTCGGCCAATGTGGAGGAAACAGAGATTCATAAGGTCAAGGAAGGCGAAGTCGTAGAAATCAATTTGGACAATTTCCCGGGCAAAGTGCTGCTAGGCAAAGTGCAAGAAATTAGTAAAGCCACTGCGTCGACCTTTTCGCTGCTGCCTGCTACGAATACTAGCGGGAACTTTACAAAAGTCACCCAACGTATCCCTATCAAAATTTCGATTGATGACAATCAGGGGCTTGAATTATCACCCGGAATCAGCACTTCAATCAAAATTCATTTGAAGGGCAACTAAAACAAGAGGAGTTAGTCGACGATGCATATACGAAAACAAATAATCGTTCCAGCGATTCTCATATTGGCAGCTATTGCGATCCTTCCTGGATGTGGCGCCAAAGTTTCAGGACAAGCGGATTCTGCAGCCGTACCGATTCAAGTCATTAAAGTGGGTCAACCTGCAACAGCAGGGTTAAGCGGTAAAGTTATTCCGGATCAGGATATTAAAATTGTATCCAAAGTTGCTGGTAAAGTTGCCAGCGTAAACGTGCAAGAAGGTAGTAAAGTCAAACAAGGCGATGTGCTGGTTCAACTGGAAACAAGCGATCTGACGCAGCAAGTGAAACAAGCGGAATCTGCCCTTGTTGCAGCGCAGGCGAAACTTGTCGATACCAAAGCAGGTGCCCGTTCCCAGGAAATTCAAGGGCTTCAAAGCGCAGTTAGTGCAGCTCAAGGGGCCTATCAACAGGCAACCGCCGCGATGGAGCAAGCCAAAGCAGGACTCGATCTCGCCACAAGCACTTATAACCGTTTAAGAAATTCATACGACAGTAATTCCGGTGTAACGCAAGAAGATTTGGACAAAGGAACACTTGATTTTGAGAAAGCGAAAGCTGCCTCTGAACAAGCACAAGGAGCCCAAAAAGCGGCTGAAGCACAACTCCAAGGAGCAGAGGCCAAGCTGCAATTGGCTAAAGTAGGACCAACGGATAATACGATTTCAGCGCTTCAGGCTGATGTTGACCGTTTGAATGCAGGTTTAGAGCTTGCTAACAGCGGTTTGAGCAATGCGACAGTTACCGCGCCAATCGACGGACTTATTGTCAAAAAAAGCATTTCCGTGGGTGAACTCGCTCAACCGGGCGTGCAGATCCTCTCTCTGGTGAACATGGATCAAGTTCAAGTAGAACTGAGTGTGTCTGACAGCCAAATCACGCAAGTGAAAACGGGCATGCAAGTAGATGTTGCGATTCAAAATTTGCCGAATCAAACCTTTAAAGGCGAGATTTCTTTCGTAAGTCCTGTTGCTAACGCGAATAGCAATACGTTCCCTGTCAAAGTGAAGGTTGACAATAAAGACGGTTCACTTTTTGCAGGTATGGTGGCCGAAGTTAAACTGAACGCAGCTCAAGAGAGCCGTTTGGAAGTTCCGAAAAGCGCAATTATTAAAAAAGATCAAAAAGAATATGTATTCACCGTAACCGACAACACAGCCCACCTCGTTGAAGTAAAAACAGAGGAAAAAAACCAGGATTGGTCGTACGTGCTGCCTACGGATAAATTAAAGGCTAATGAACAAATTGTCGTGAATCCTGCAGACAAGATTGCGGAAGGCACGAAGGTAAAAGCCGAATAGGAGGCGCAGCTATGGCCGATGCATCGGCAGTGAAACAACAAGAATCAGAAGGCTCCGGTAAAATGTGGCTGTCGCTTATCGCCATCGTCATGGGTACCTTCGTTGCCGTTTTGAACAGCAGCTTAATGAATGTAGCTATGAACAAGTTCGTTGCCGTATTCGGCTCGGACATTAATACGATGCAGTGGGTCATTACGGGATATACCTTGGCATCTGCGATGGTTATTCCGATGAGCGGCTTTCTCGGTGCCAAATTCGGAAATAAAAATATATTTATTTACTCTGTAGCCGGGTTTACCATATTTTCCGTAGTTTGCGGTTTGGCTTGGAGCTCTAGTACAATGATCTTATTCCGAATCATTCAAGGTTTTGCCGGCGGATTTATTATGCCAATCGGGATGTCCATTATTTATACCACGTTTCCCCGGGAGAAAACCGGTACAGCGATTGGCCTGTGGGGGGTAGCGGCGATGTGTGCCCCTGCACTCGGGCCGACGTTCGGCGGATATCTAATCCAGAATTACAGCTGGAGATTACTTTTTTTCATCAATGTACCTATCGGGATTCTTGCCGTCATACTTGGGAAGGTCTTGCTGAAAGAATCTCCGCGAAGAGAAGGATTGAAATTCGACTTAACCGGGGCTATTCTGTCCATGGTCTTCTTTGGAAGCCTGCTATTGGCGCTAAGTAAAGGCCAGCAGCAAGGATGGACTTCCTTATTCATCATTAGTTTGCTGTTTGTTGCCTTCTTCAGTTTACTACTCTTGATCTGGGTAGAGCTCGGAGTCGAACAGCCTGTGCTTGACTTGAAGCTTTTTAAGAATTTAAAATTTGCCATTAGCGTTATTGCGGGTAGTTTAGTTATGATGGGTATGATGGGCGGTACGTTCTTGACCCCTTTATATTTGCAAAATATTCAAGGGCTCTCCGCCATGCAGACCGGGCTTGTGATGATGCCGCAGTCCATCGCGATGGCGCTTATGATGCCGATCAGTGGCAAGCTCGCCGACAAATTCGGGATTGTCCCTTTGTGTATCACGGGTCTTACCATCTTAGGTGTCACGACAGTGGATCTGCACCATCTCACGACGGATACGCCTAACCATTGGCTAAATACCGTATTAACGATCCGTGGTATCGGAATTGGGCTTTGTATGATGCCACTAACCACAGCGGGTATGCGTGCGGTTTCTCCACAGCAAGTAGGGAATGCTTCGCCACTTTCTAACGTCGTGCGTCAAGTAGCTGGTTCCCTGGGGATTGCCATCTTTACAGCGCTTATGAGCAATCGTCAAATTCAACACTATCAACACATCAGCGATAATGTGCCGGTTGATTCGGTTACTGCGAATAATACGGTATCTATGCTTTCAGGCTCCATTTATTCCTGGTCGGTAGATATGGCAACAGCCTCAGGAACTGCGGCTAGCTATCTGGCCGGCATCATGCAAAAAGAGTCATTGGTCAGGTCAATCGCCGATACGTTCTATATTTCTGCAATCCCTGCCTTCATATGTATCCCTTTTGTCCTTTTCTTTATTCAGAGAAAAAAGGCACCAACCGAGGTTAAAAAGTAAATGATTTTATGATATCCAGATTCATATCCAGCTTTTGAGAGGAGTACGAAAATGAAAAAAAGTTTATCCGTTATCGTGAGCGCAGCTATGGCCGTTACTTTGTTTTCCTCTGTAGCTCTAGGTGCGACTGGCGCTAAATCCTCAGCGGATTTCAGTGATTTAAGTGGGCTTGATGCGGGAACCAAAGCTAAATTTGATGCAATGATTTCAGCAGGTATTTTTGATGGAGTAAGCAATGGCGTTTTTGGCCTTCATGATAAAATGAACCGTGCGCAATTCGCCAAAGTGGCGGCTTTAATCTTCGGATTGAAGGTAGATTCAACTTTGCAGGTATCCAGTTTCAGCGATGTGAGCAGTTCAGATCCGGCTAATGGTTATGCCCTTCCTTACATCGAAGCGCTGAAAGCTGCTAACCTTACCGACGGCTTTGGCCAAGGCACCTACAACCCGGCAGGCGAAGTGACGAAAGAGCAGCTGGCCGCCTTCCTAATTCGGGGATTAAGTAAAGATGCCCAAGCTAAAGGGACTACAGGGGTTAATGATAACACCGTCTCAAGTTGGGCCAAAGGTTATGCCGCGTTGGCTATTCAATTGAACCTGCTCAGCAATCAAACTGACGGTACATTCGGGGGAATTCAACCTGCGACACGTGACCTGTTGGTTACTTCCTCTTATGCAGCGAAGCAGCAATTTGTACCTGGGAGTATATCTTCCGGACAGCATTCGGAAATCCATGCAGAAGATTTGAAAGCCTACAGTCTTCCAGGAGGTTCACAGGCTCAAGTCAAGAGCGTCCTGCAGGAAAAAACAACGGATGGCTGGAGAGTCGGAACCGTCGTTAAATTAACCAATTCGTCGAATTCCACGATACGTGTTCCTGATTACGAATTGCGTGTCAGAACGTCAGACGGCACGGACTACACGTTAGTGCCAAGCGCAAGCAATGCTCGTTCGATTTTGCCTCAGAGTGATGTGACACTAAGTTATATGACCGATATTAATGTGAAATCGGACGTAAGTTTAACAGATGTTCTTTGGATCGATGTGGATACAAAAGTATATCCTAAGCAGGAAACGCTGCTTGCGGATTCTCCTGTTGGATCGATTGTATGGCGCGGTAATGATGCGGTGATCAATGACGCTTCGCTCATGGGAGAGTGGGGAGCGACCTTCTCCATTCCAGGCGTGACTTCATCTTTGAAATATTCGGCGACAAGTCTGTCCAAGCAGTTCTCGGGGCAATCGCCAACCTATATCGTACAAGTGAAAGTTCAGAATTCGGGAAGTTATGCGGAAACCATTCCGGATTTTACGCTTAGCGGGAAATCGAATGGGCAATCCTTTATTGGAAAAAGAGTTGAGGAATCCCCAATAACTCTGAATGCGGGAGAACAGAAATATATCCATTTTGCGGTTACGACGGAAGCAAGTACGCAATTGAATGCTTTCTATGTTCTTACACCTGAAAGTTTCTTGAAACAAGGCCAAACAACGACTCTTCAATACTATACAGGACGCATCGGATTCGGACTTCCGGCTAATGGAGGAACAGAAACAAGCACAGTTCCTTCCGGAGGCAACTATACCTTTGGTACACCGATGGTATTCGAGCAAGGGAATGAGTTCATCAATCCCAATCTGGCTGTATCGTTGGAAGAATTGCATGTGACGAATAACGAAGAAACCGGAAATAAAACGGGATTAGCGAAGTTCAAGCTGGTCAATAAAGGTGATAAGCCGATTCCAGTACCGGCACTTGCCGCGGATTTAACAGGGAAAGATGGTTTCACGTATACGGGAAGCCGTCAAACATTGGGTACTTCGGATATCGCTCCAGGAACTGGAGTTGTAGTTAGCTATGGCTATACGATTCCAACGACAGACCAAAGTGATCAGTACAAATTGAATGTGCAAGGCGTCCTTGCAGGAGCTTCGCAAGGCCAAACGGGTTATAAATCCACCATTGCCAGCTACACGGTCAGCACGCAAAGCGACAATGATCATAACAATGTTTCCTTATATCCATTCAAGTTGAACTTCAAAAGCTGGACATTATCTCAGCTGACGATCACGACTCCGTCCTTATCTTATTCCTACAAATTAAATCTTGATTTGGACATTACACGTGACCCTGAAGTCCTGGTAGATAATAACTTCTCCAAATTGAAATTTGAATTGGTGGATGGTTCCGGCAGCTCCTTAGGCTCGAGTTCGTTCCCTTTCAGTGGAACAAATCGCTTGGTGAGCGGCTCGCAATCGCTGAGCTTCAGCAATTTGACTCAAAACCAAGTTCAAAATAACGTGTCCATCAGAGTCTACGAATCGGTGACTACACCGAATGGTGACATGGACAGATTTATTACAGAATTGAAATAATCATTACGATGAAAACGGAGCCCGCAAAATTTGCGTGGCTCCGTTTTTGATTTGTTCGAGGGTGTTGCGAGCGCTAGCTGTCGTCGCTAACGGACTGAGATTCTGTTAGCGCGGGAAATCAGCCGAATTTGGCAGAATAACGGCTGCTGAGTCCGTTACAGAAGAGTGGCTGCATGCGTGCTAACTCGCAAAAAAAGGCTGTCCCACCGGTCCTCACAGACCTTCGGGAGCAGCCTCATTATTCTTTCTACGATCCTACCACTCCGCCACCGTACCATCCGCTTGGCGCCAAACGGGGTTTTTCCAAGTGTGCCCGATAGCGGCCATTTCACGAACTTTGTCCTCGTTGATTTCGATGCCGAGACCTGGTGCGGTCAGGTTTTTGACAAAGCCGTCTTCGTATTGGAACACCGCTGGATTCTTCAAATAATCAAGCAAGTCGCTGCCCTGATTGTAGTGAATACCCAAGCTTTGCTCCTGAATGAAAGCGTTCGGGGAGCACGTGTCCAGCTGCAAGCAGGAGGCCAAAGCAATAGGGCCTAGCGGGCAATGCGGCGCCACTGCAACGTCGTAGGCTTCCGCCATCGCGGCGATTTTGCGAGTCTCCAGAATGCCTCCCGCATGGGAAAGATCCGGCTGGATAATGTCTACATAACCTTGCGCGAGCAGATCTTTGAAGCCCCAGCGTGTGTACATGCGCTCGCCGGTTGCGATCGGGCATGAGGTGTGGCGGGCGATCTCCCGAAGCGCCTCATTATTTTCCGGCAGAACAGGCTCTTCAATGAACATCGGCCGGTACGGCTCCAGTTCTTTGACGAGGATTTTGGCCATGGACTTATGAATGCGTCCGTGGAAGTCGATACCAATGCCGACATCTCGGCCGACGGCTTCGCGGACAGCGGCAATACGAGCGATAGCCTCGTCCACTTTGCTGAGCGAGTCGATGTAATGCATTTCTTCCGTGGCATTCATCTTCACGGCTGTAAACCCCGCGGCCACCTGCTGTTTGGCCGCCAACCCAACGTCGCTCGGACGGTCGCCGCCGATCCATGAATACACACGTGTGCGCTCACGGCACGCACCGCCCAGCAAATCATAAATAGGGGCATTGTAGAATTTCCCCTTAATGTCCCAAAGCGCTTGCTCGATGCCGGAGATCGCGCTTGTTAGGATAGGGCCTCCGCGATAGAAACCGCCGCGGTACAAGACCTGAAACATATCTTCAATCCGCATTGGATCTTGGCCGATGATGTGCTCGCTCATCTCCATGACAGCGGCTGCGACTGTATCCGCTTTCCCTTCGACGATTGGCTCGCCCCAACCCGTAATGCCTTCATCGGTTTCGATTTTCAAAAACAACCATCTTGGCGGCACTTTAAACAGTTCTAACTTCGTAATCTTCATGGTAAATTTCCTCTCCCATAACCTAGAATGTCTTACTGGTTTACTGCCGCCATGAGCTGCTCGGCATATGTTGTAATCGCTTTATAATTCCCTCTTTGAATTTCGCTAAGTGAGACCAAACTTCCTCCCACGCCGACGGAAAAAGCGCCTGCTTCGAGATAAGCGGCAGCATTGTCCTTCGTAATTCCGCCAACGGCGAGCAGGTTCACATCGTTCAGAGGCCCTTTGATCTCTTTCAGATAAGAAGGTCCCAAGCTGGAGCAAGGGAATAATTTCACCGTGGATGCACCGAAGTTCATGGCCTGGACAATTTCCGTTGGAGTAAGGGCTCCCGGAATCGGAAGCACCTCGCTAGCCAAAGCCTTTTCAATCATGCCCTGATCCACATTCGGGGATATCAGGAACTGGGCGCCTGCCCGAATGGCTTCATCTGCATAAGCGGCGTTCAGCACGGTTCCGGCACCAATCACCATGCGGCCCTCATACTTTTTACGCATCATCTGGATGATTTGCAGCGCATTTGGCGTATTCAGTGTCACTTCGGCCAGTGTGATGCCGCCGCTCTCAAGCGCCTCAAAAAGAGGCTGCGCCTGAGAGGGCTCAATGCCGCGAATGATGGCAATGACCTTTGATTTTTTCAACTGCTGCAAAACTTCCAACGACATAGCGTACATCCTCCTTTGCTATGAATATTGATCACGGTACTCCTGCGGGGTCATGCCGTAATGTTTTTTGAAGGCATGGTTAAAGGAGTGGGGACGTTGGTACCCAAGCTGTGTAGCGATTTCGTAAATTTTATCGTGACCGTTCTTCAGCAGATAGGCGGCTCGATCCATTCGTACGCGATTGACATAATCACTGAGGTTATCGCCGGTTTCCAGCTTATAAATTTTAGACACGTACACGGGGTGCAAAAAGACATGATCGGCAATGGACTGCAAGGAGACATCGCTGGCGAGATGCTGATCGATAAAGGACCTGATGTCATTAATCAAGGTGACTCGGCTGTCTTTCCGCTCTTGATCCATGTCTTCTCTCATCCGATGCAAGGAGCGAATCGTCCATTCACGCAGCTGATTGACCGTACGAAACGGGATGCCCTCGGTCATCCGGTCGTAATCACCGCCGATGAGTTGGTGCAGAGGCCGGCCATTTTTATGAGCAATATAGGCAAAAGCAGACGCTACAGAGAAGTAAACCTCCAGCAAATGCTCCTGAGATTCGGAGAATTTCGCTTCCATTTCATCGAAAATCAAAGTGAGCTTATCCTCCGTATCCTCCCAACGGGCGGCTTCCAAAAGATGATTGAGCGTAGGAGGTTCGTACAGTCTTTGCAGCGCGGAAAGCTCCGGCTGAACGGATTCGTCGCCGAGCCGCATCAACAGCTCATGTTCACTGCCAATTTGTTTGCGAAAAGCACTCAAAGAGGCGTTATACAGCGTTGTAACCTCACTGGGAAATTGCCCCCAACTGCTCAGCAGGATGGAGATTTTGCCCTTCAAATAATTTTTCACGGCAGATTGCAGGACGGAAGCGGTTCTCTCGAGCCAGGAGGAGTCTTCTTGATCCGTGGCCAGCGGCTTCTTTTTCATCACAAAAATCAAATAATCATGCGCATCTTTCGTGTGCCAGCTATCGAATTTTTCCGCGAACAGCTCCTCGACCATGTTGCTGATGGCATACTCCATAAGGGATAGACGGCTCATATCGTACTCCAGGAAATCCGACTCGAGCCGAATCATCATGAGCACGCAGGGGTGTTCATGGAAATCCGGAAGCTCCAGCATCTGCATTTTGTCCCGGAGAGATTGCTCGGTAAGTTTGCGCCCCTGAAGAAGGTCGCTCAGTAAATTCCCTCGCAGCAGAGGGAGGTTTTCCTTCACTGTATAGCTGAGTCGTTGCTTCGAGAAAACTTCTTGCCACTCGCTCTGAAGCTTCTCCATGACCCGCCCGACAGCAGCCAGTAAATCCGGTTCGGTCACGGGTTTAAGCAGATAATCTTCCGTGCCTTGAAGAATCGCTTCCTTGGCATAGTTGAAATCGGAGTAACCCGATAAGAGAATGCATTTTGTTTTTTGCCATCTGCGGTTAATCTCAGCAATGAGCTGCAAGCCCGATATGCCCGGCATCTGAATGTCGGTAAGGACAATATCGATGGAGAATTGCTCCAGGAGCTCTAACGCTTCTTTGCCTGAGTAGGCTTTGAATACTTGTTCAATCCCAATGGATGCCCAGTCAATCGTGGCATGAAGCCGATCTACGACATGCGCTTCGTCATCGACAATCAAAAGTTGAATCATCGTTTGCTCTCCCCACCAGCTTCCGGAAGGTTCATCTGCGCACCGCGCTTCCAAGTTAACACAGCCTTCAAGCCTCCTTTTTCACCGGGATAAAAAGTAAGCCCTGATCCTTCTCCGAACTGGTAATACAGCCGGTGGTGAACATTCCAAGTGCCGCAGCCAATGTCATCCGACATTGGGGAATGCAGCTGTTCCAGCAGCCGGGCCAGTCCCGCCTCATTAAGCCCTGCGCCGTTATCTTCAACGATGACGCGGTTCCAATTCTCATCCTGCTCACCGGTTATGGTGATAAGATCGCCTTTCACGCTCCGTTCGATGCCGTGCAGGATGGCATTCTCCACCAAAGGCTGGAGGATCAGCCGCGGAACCCATTCATCCAGCATATCCGCAGGAACGGAAATATCGTATTTCAAACGATGGATACGCAGGTGCTGAATATTCAGGTAATGGCCGACCAGATCAAGCTCATCTGACAGTTTAACGGCCTGCTTTTCAACCCTGGTCGTATAGCGGTAGAATTCGGCCAAATTTTGCGCCATAGCCACGACAGATTCCTTATCCTCCATCTCAGCCGAATTAATGATGAAGAACAAGGAGTTATACAGAAAGTGCGGATGAATCTGTGATTGCAGCTGCTTCAAGGTCGCCTCGCGAGACCGGATTTTCTCGGCATAGACATCTTCGACCAGCACTTGAATTTGCTCTGCCATTTCATTGAACCGCTGAATGAGGAAATCAAATTCATTTTTGGCTTTATAGTGGATGCGGGCGGATAAATCGCCGCGTTTTACCTTTTGCACACTTTGCATCATTTTGCCAATCGGTATTTGCACGTTCCGGTACAGCATGAAAGAAGCAAGCACGCTCATGACGAGCAGAAGTCCGATGGTGGTGTAGAATAATTTGCGCGTCATGGTAATGGGTGAAAGTATTTTTTCTACAGGCACATAATCAACTAAATACCAGCCTAGCTGCGTGGATTTCACATAGCTGATCAAATACTGCTGGCGATCGATCTCAAACTGAATTTGACCGGAGTTGGGAAGATCTCCATCCAGGGTAAGGCGCTCTCTAATGGCATTCGTAATCTGCTGATTGGAAGAGCTGTTATCAATCAGTGCGTTCTTGCCGTCCACCAAAAAAGGGTCGCTGCGCTTATCCTGCTTGTACACGTCCATGAGATTCACCATATTCTGTACGCTGAACCTTACCTGATAAAGCACATTCGCTTGATCCACCGTCTGCGCACGAATCGGCTCGCTAATTTCCCGGATGAACGACCCAATCCCTTTGTCGCCCTCCCGTACCTCATAGGTCCAAGTGCGCTGAATGGCTCGATGCCAAGGCCATACATCCGTGCCGTTGACGAAAATACTGGAAGAAAGCACCTGCTTTCCTTTGGGTATGGCAACCGTGAGTTCATTGACCCAGCCGCTGGAAACGCTTTGCAAGCTGAGCTTTTGAATCATTCGCGATTGTTCCTTCAGCACATCATAGTCCGGTGAATCGCTCCGGTTGATGTATTCCCTCATATAAGGATCGCTCCCGAGAATGACGGGGGACATGGCCAACCGCTCCACATCCGCATCCAACTGATGCATGAAGAAAGAGAGCTGATTTAAATTCGAAGATTGAATCTGATCCTGCACAACGTTATTCGTAATCCGGTTCGTATAGCTGTACAGCAGCACGATAGGAATGAGCAGTAAGATCAACATGATTAAGATTTTGCTGAAAATATTAAGTTTATAGGGCATGCCAAATCACCTTCCGGGTCCGCTAAGCGTTATACCTTAGAGTATACGCCTACGAGAGAAGTCCTCCAAATGAAGGGAAAAACCTCTAACGTAATTGTATCCAGGGATACCCCTTCGGAATTAACCTTTTACAGCACCTGCGGAAAGCCCGCTGACAACATAGCGCTGCGAGACTAAGGCGATAATCAGCACCGGAAGCGTAATGATGCAGGCTGCGGCCATAAGAGCGCCCCAGTTAATCTCTGAATAAGACATGAAGTTAAATACGGCGATTGGCAGCGTCTTCGTTTTGTCCCCGGCCAGAATGACAGAGAACATGAAATTGTTCCACGAGAAGATAAATGAAAGCAGAGACGCCGTAATCACGCCAGGTCCGGAGATTGGCAGAATAATCCGCAGGAAAACCTGATGATGCGTACAGCCGTCAATAAGGCCGGATTCTTCAATTTCCGTTGGCAGAGCCTCGAAGAAGGAGATCATGATCCAGATAATAAAAGGTAAACCGACGAGCATATGGCTTAAAATGAGGGCTGTATACGTGTCCACCAAGTGAATTTTGGAAAATAAAATGAACCAAGGAATCAGGAACGTAATCCCTGGAATGATTCTCGCGACTAGAATGAGAAGTCCGAGCTTTTGCAGGTGATGTCTTGCAATTGCATAGGCTGCCGGAAGGCCGAGAATAAGGGACAGCAGCGTCGAACCGAAAGCAACAAGGAAGCTGTTCCAGATGAATTTTAAGAAATCGTATTCCTTGAACACACTGACATAGTTATGAAAAGTTGGTTTGAAAATAAACAATTGGCCGGTCGACAAAATTTGCGATTGTGTTTTAAAGGAAGCGAGCAGCATCCAGACAAACGGGAATGCAAAAACAATCAGCACGATGAAGGTGAGCAGGGTTTGCAGTAAGCGTGAACCTCTTTTTTTCTTCATGAAGTTGCTCCCTCCATTCGTTTACGCATCCAAATCATAAATAACGTAAGGCCCATCACCAGCGCGAAGAAAATGACAAGCAGGGACGACGCCATACCGAGCTTGAAGTATTGGAAGCCGAGTACATAACCGTACAGATTGAGCGTCTCCGAGGCAAAGTTCGGTCCGCCTTGGGTTGTTGCGTAGATAATGTCGAATGTTTTCAAAACGTCGATCAAACGAAGCATAGCTGCCACAATAATCGTTGGTCTTAAAAGCGGAAGTGTGATGGAAACGAACTTTCTCCATGTACTTGCGCCGTCCACATCAGCGGCTTCATAGGGGTCAGTTGGCAGTGTAGCCAACCCGGCCATGATGATAAGCGCGATCATCGGTGTCCATTCCCAGACATCTACGATGACCAGAGACGGAATGACCTGATTGGGAGAAGCCAGCCATAGCAAGGGTTCTAGCCCTAATGATTTGAGCATCATGTTGGCGACGCCGATTGTTGGCTCATAAATCAGCATCCAGACCAAGCCCATGGCGACCGGTGTCGCAACCATCGGGAGCAGGAAAACCGTTTTGACGAGGTTCTTTCCACGAAATTCTCTAGAGAGCAGTAAAGCGATAGCGATGCCAAGAATAACCTCCAAGGCGAGTGCTGCAAAGGTAAAATAAAACGTCGAACCTGCGGCATGCCAGAAGCGCTCGTCTTTTAGTAAAGCTGCGTAGTTGGATAAGCCCACCCACAGGGGTGGCGTCGTAGCGGACATGCTCCACTCGTAAAAGCTGATGCGCACCGTGTAGATGATGGGAAACAGCATCATTAGCAGGACGAAGATGACGGCCGGAAGGGTATAAATCCATTTTAAGTTGCGGTTAAACCAGCTGTATTGCACCTGAAGTCACCCTTTCTGATGTTTCGTATAGAAGCCGTATGAAAGATTGAAAGGAAAAAGGGCCATCAGATGACCCTTTTCACCCATCAAACATCTATTTATCTCGTTTTATCTTTATCGATGATTGTTTGCAGCGCTTGGTTAGCTTTATCGGCAACCGGTTGGAGGTTCGTTTCGCCGGACATCACCTTCTGCACGATTTCACCAACTGCATCACGAGCCTCACCTACACTGATAACCGTTGGGCGGTCGTGGTCAACACCTGTTTTGGCGCTTTCCTTGATGATCGGAACCAGCTCTGCAGGGAATCCGGTCGTACCTTCAGGTTTATCCCATACCGAAGCGCGGGCACCGGGGTTGCCTTTTTGCTGCGTTTTCAACACGACATCTTTGCTTGTTGCCCATTGAATGAAAGCCCAAGTCGCATCTTTATTGCCGGATTTGGCATTCATGGCAAGTCCCCAAGATGTGATGCTGTAAGGCTTGGAGCCTGCTTTACCGCCAGGGAATACAGCGAAACCTACTTGATCAGCTACTTTAGATTTGGCAGGATCCGTGGCGTTCTGGTACAAGGAGTTGGCATCCGTTAAGAAAGCAACCTTTCCTTGTGCGAAAATACCAAAGGCTTGCGGCCAGGACATGTTAAGCACACCTGGAGGCGCATAGTCTTTCAGCAGCGTACCGTATGTGGTAAAAGCTTTGATCGCCTCAGGCGTATTGATACTGGCTTTCTCGCTTGTCGTGAAGTCCGCGCCTTCCGAATACAGGAAGGACGACACCTGCGTGACGAGCGGTGAGCGCTGGCCCCTTGCGACGAATCCATACATTTCGTTTTTCGGATCATGCAGTTTTTTCACCGCAGCATTAAGCTCATCTAATGTTTTCGGTACGGCTATGCCGGCCTTTTGCAGTAAGTCCTTGCGGTAGTACAAAATCTCTTGCTCCGTAATAATCGGAATGCCCGCTAATTTGGATTCAACCGTTGTGGAGCCGATGGCTGATTTGGAGAAATCGTTGAAATCGTAATCCTTCGCTTTTTGCGCATAGTCATCTAAAGGCTGTACCCAGCCGTTTTTGTAAAAAAGCTTACCCTCCTGAAGCGGTCGGTACATGAAAACGTCAGGCGTTGCGGAGCCGGATGTGAACTGAACCGTCAGTTTTTGTGTGAGCTGATCCTCGAAAAAGCTTTCCACATTCACTTTGATGCCTGTTTCCTTCTCGAAATCCGGCAGCAAAGGTTTGATCGCGTCTGCCCAAGGGTGGTTGGCTGTGACGAGCGAGATCGTTTTACCTGCGAACGGCTTTGCATTAGCGGTTGCAGCAGCACCGGCGCTTGGCTGCGTAGATGGCTGAGCCGTGTTCGCTGTACTTCCGCAGCCTGCTAATACCGTTGCAGCCATAACAGCCGTCGTGCCAACGCCAATCCATTGTTTGAGTGATTTTTTCATCTAATATGTGACCTCCCATGTACTTAGAAATGACTGTGTTTACATCTCTAAGAGTACCTGAATCCTGTAGGGTGTTGATATAACTAAGATTTAAGATGGATAACTACAGCTGAAGATAATTCGTGTTAGGGGTAGGGTGCCCTGAATCAAAGCATAAAAAAGCCCTATTAGGATGCACCTACTTAAGTGAATGGAAATAATTCACTCAGCTGCAACCCAATAGGGCGTTATACTAGCACTTCTTTCGCGCTGTTGGCAGTTTTACTTTTTTGCTCTTTTAACGTAATTGAATATCAAACTAATGATGTTCACGATTAGAAATATGGTGAGTAAAGATATAGTTTTAGTTTCCCTATTAAACCATATAATACCAAATATTAAGCATCTCGGTTGAAAATACGAAAAAAAAGAGGGCCCCAGTTTAATGGGAACCCCCTTTTTGCATTTCTAACGGACAGAGCAGCCTTTATTCAATGAATTTGGGGCATTTTCAAATTCTAACGGACTCCAAAGCCGCTATTCACACCAAAATTGTGCGTTTTGCTTGTTTTAGTAACTATTAACGTCTCTGGTGTCCGTTACGTTTGAAAAATAGGGAAATAAACGAATATAACGTCAATGAGGTCCGTTAAATAATTAGAGAGATAGCGGACAGCTTGACCGCCTCAGCCATGGAGGCAGCCTTCAACCGTAACGGCTCCTCAAAGCGAGCTAACCTGGCTGAATTGATTAGCATACAATTCATAATAATGCCCGCGGAGCGCCAGCAGCTCCTCGTGCGTGCCCCGTTCCACGATCTCGCCGCCGTGGATGACCAGAATCGCACTCGCTTCGCGGATCGTGCTGAGCCGGTGGGCGATCACGAAGCTCGTACGCCCTTTCATCAGAACGCCCATCGCCTGCTGGATGTGCAGCTCCGTGCGCGTGTCGACGGAGCTCGTCGCTTCGTCGAGTACAAGGATCGCGGGGTCGGCGAGAATCGCCCGCGCGATCGTGAGCAGCTGCCGCTGGCCTTGACTCAGGTTGCCGCCTCCGGCGGTCAACATGGCGTCATAGCCATTAGGCAGCTTGCGAATGAACCCGTCCGCGTTGGCAAGCTTCGCGGCGGCTTCGACTTCTTCGTCCGTCGCGTCCAGACGGCCGAAGCGGATATTTTCTCGGATTGTATCCGAGAAAAGGTACACATCCTGCAGCACGATGCCTAGGCGGCTGCGCAAACTGTCTTTATCGAGGCTGCGAATATCGCGGCCGTCGATGGTGATAGAGCCTTCGCCGACATCGTAGAAGCGGGTCAGCAGGTTGATGATCGTCGTTTTGCCGGCGCCCGTCGGGCCAACCAGGGCGATCAAATCGCCGGGCTCTGCGGCGAACGTAACATCGTTCAGCGTAGGCACATCGTCGGTATAGCGGAAGGAGACGTTTTGAAAAACAACCTCACCTTTCACATCGGTTAGCTGCTCGGAACTTGTGCCAGGATCGTATTCCGTCTCGCGATCCATCACTTCAAACACACGCTCAGCACCCGCGATGCCGGACTGAATCATATTATACTGATTCGCGAGATCGTTGATGGGGCGGCTGAACTGCCTGGAATAGTTGAGAAAGCTGATAATAACGCCAACCATCGTCCAACCTTTGAGCACCATCCAGCCACCTATGGCAGCCAGCAGAATAAAGCTGAAATGATTGATCATGTTCATACTTGGTCCCATCATACCCGAAAGCTGCTGGGCGCCTGTACCGGCTGTGCGGAGCTGTTTGTTAATCGCACCCAGCTGGCGGACCGTCGCGGCTTCACGGCGGAACGTTTTGACTACTTTTTGCCCGGAAATGGTTTCCTCGATCAAGCCATTGAGCTCGCCGAGCCGCTGCTGTTGTTCTTTGAACAGGCGTTGGGTATGCCGCGTAATCTTTTTGGTTGTGAATAGAACGATAGGAACTGTAATCAATGTAATGAGAGTAAGCCAAATATTCAAAGTAATCATCATAATAAAAGAACCGACAATCATAACGATACTTGTAATGATCTGCGTTAAGTTTTGACTGAGCGTAGTTGCTACGTTATCGACGTCATTCGTCGTGCGGCTCATAAGTTCACCGTGAGAAGTCTTGTCAAAATAACTGATCGGCAGCTTGTGCAGGTGGCGAAACAGATCCTGTCTCATTTCCCAAACTGTTCGCTGAGATACCCCTGCCATCACATAGGATTGAATCCAAGTAGCGGCACCGCTGAACAAATAACAGCCAAGCAAAAGAAGGCAGAGTCCAAGCAGTCCGCTGCGGTCTCGCGGTACGATATAGTCATCGATCGCGACGCCTATCAAATAAGGCCCGAGCAGTGCAAGACCGCTGCCGACAACAGTAAGGATAATAACCGTGATCAGCCCGATGCGCTGCTGCTGAAGATAACCCCACATGCGAAGGAGGGTTGCACCGATGTGCTTGGCGCGCGGCTTTTGCGCCGGTGTCTGCTTTTTAGCCATGAAGGGCGGTCTCCTTTCCTTGCTGCGAGAGGTAAATGTCTTGATAGATCGCGCTTGTCGCCAGCAGCTCCTCGTGAGTTCCCCGTGCGGCGATGCGGCCCTCATCCAGGACAAGAATTTGATCGGCGTGCAGCACCGATGTGACGCGCTGCGCGATGATGATGCGTGTGCTGCCGGCCATCAACTGCTGCAGGGATCGCTGGATGCGCTTCTCCGTGCCAAGATCGATGGCGCTGGTGCTGTCATCCAGGACAAGCAGCGGTGAGCGCAGGAGCAGAGCTCGCGCAATCGCTATGCGCTGTTTCTGGCCGCCGGACAGATTCACCCCGCGTTGTCCCAGCTTCGCCTCGTACCCTTCGGGTAACTGGCGAATGAAGCCATCCGCTTCCGCAGCCTTGGCGGCTTCCTCAATCTCGGCCGCAGTAGCCCCCGGCCTGCCGAAAAGAAGGTTCTCGCGAATGGTCCCGCTAAACAAGATGGACTGCTGCAGCACAATGCCGATTTGACTGCGAAGCTGTTCGACGGGCATTTCCTTAATATCAACGCCACCTAAAAGAATGCGGCCCTTCGTTGCGTCATAAAGCCGTGGAATTAAGCTGACGAGCGTAGATTTACCGGAGCCGGTCGCCCCGAGAATCCCGATCGTTTGACCAGGCAGCGCCTTGAAAGAAATATTCTCAAGGACAGGCTGATTGGGAGCCGAATCATACACGAAGGATACCTGATCGAACTCCAACTCACAGCCGGCCACAAGTGAATTCCGCTCTGTATGTACTTCGCTGCGTTCCTGCACAGGTTCGTTCATATCCGGTTCTGTATCCAATACTTCACGGATTCGCTCAGCGGACACTTGAGCACGGGAAATATTCATCAGCGTATTGCTGATTGAAACCAGCGAGAAGAGCACTTGAGTGATATAAATGATAAAAGCGGCCAAATCGCCAATCGCCATAGAACCGCTCCAGGTCTGCCCGCCGCCGAACCATAGAACCGCAACAATGCTGATGTTCAAAATCAATGTCATCAGCGGTCCGCTAGTCGCCAGAGCGCGGGCGGAGCTGAGGCTTGCGTCTAGCAAGGCGGTGTTCGCTTTGCCGAAGCGGGTTCGCTCGAAGGCGGCGCGAACGAAAGCTTTGATCACCCGAATGCCTGAGGTGCTTTCCTGCATAACGGTGTTAACGCGATCGAGCCTCGCCTGCATCAGCCGAAAAAGTGGCGTAGAGCGTCTCATCAACACAAATAAAATAAGAAATTGAATCGGAACGACAGCCAGCAAAATCAAAGAAAGCCTTGGCGAAATAACAATCGCCATGATAATGCTGCCAATAAGCAGTGAAGCCTCACGTGTAAATTGGCGCAGCAGAATTTGCAGGATGTTCAGCATTTGCATCACATCGCCAGTCAAGCGAGTAATCAGCGACCCGGTTGAAAAAGTATCCAACTGCCGGAACGAAAATGATTGCACCTTCTCAAAAACGCTGAGCCTTAGGTCGGCCCCAAAGTTTTGTGCGGCTTTCACAGTAAAAAACGTACAGCCTACCCCGCCGATAAGGCCGAGAAAAGCAACGCCTAACATGTGCAAGCCTGTTGACCAAACCAACGCGAGATTACCCTCGGCTACGCCGTGGTTTACAATAGCCGCCATGAGGCGAGGCTGAGTCAGATCCATGCAGACCTCCATCACCATGAGCAAGGGGGCAAGCAGAGTGATCAGCCAGTAAGGTTTAACAAATGATCGTAGTTTCCACATCGCAAGAAGTCCTTTCTTTTGTTTGGTGGCTAACTAATTTTCTTCCTCTTTCGGACGCAAATTCGCCTGCATTTGAAGCAAGAGACGGCGAAATAGAAGGATTTCCTCAGGCAGAAAATGCGAAAAGGTCAGCTCATCAGTCGCCTTAATAGCTTCCTTGACATGGATAGTGACTTCCCTGCCTTTATCGGTTAAATAAACGCGGGTAACCCTCTGATCCGTGGGGTCTGGACGGCGTTCAACAAGGCCTGTTTTCTCCATGCGGTCCACCATAACCGTCAATGTTGCCGGCTTATTGTGGATGCGCGCAGCAAGTTCGCGCTGACTGAGTCCGTCTTCGGCGGACAGGGCAAGGAGCAACGGCGGTTGTCCGGGATAGACGTCATACGGATGAATGATTTGATCGATCGTTCGGCGGTGCATTTTCAGCAAATGAGACATCATATGTGTGAGTGATTCAGGATTATGGTGACGCGACAACGGATATCCTCCTTTTTGTTAGGTGACTAATTAATATCTTAGATACGTCTTTCGATCCTGTCAATACACGATTTCACTACTTCGCTCCTTGTAAAATGCTCTTTGCACGGCTCCACACATTTCAGGTATTGTATAGATAAGGCATAAAAGGAGAGTGGAAGGAAATGACCGGCGCTATTATTTTGGGCGTAATTGCCCTTGTTATCATACTTGGAGCGACGTTCTGGGTAACTCGGAAGGCGTACTCCCGCCGATGGGATGAAGAGGATCGCGATTGAGGAGAGCAGCCCGCAGGCGTAACCTCCCCCTAGTCAGGTATGCGCTTTCTTGCTATGATTGAAGGAGCAAACATAAAGGTGGCTGGCCGATGAACCGAATGGAGGCCGAATTCAGTAACCTGGTCAAGGCCTATCGCAAAAGGCATATGGGCAAAGGGCCAGAGCGCGTCACGACGACATTTTGCAAGTGCTGGGCAATCTGCGAAATGGCAGGCAACCTATCACCGGTGGAGAAGTTTATGGCGAAGACGGGCGATGGCAGACAAATGCTCCGCACGGCTCGCACGGAAATGGTCAAAGAGATGTATCGCGACCATCCCCCTGTGGAGATGGAAGAACTGCTCGGCGCGAAATTCGTCCAACTGTTCGTTGACATCGACATTGAGCAGGACTTGGGGATGTCCGTATTCGTTTTTGATCAAGATTTGGAGAAGAAGTTTGGTGGGAAGTAGGCTGCCGAAACACCAACCATCTAACCACGGCGACTGACAGTGAACCGTTGAGGTTGATCTCGCAGAATGTAACGGACGTACGGACAACTTATTTTCGACTTTTGGACGAAATAGAAGGGGCTATCGGACTGAGGAGCCGTTATTTACTTGAATAATGGCCGATTTAGGTCATTTCATGGTAAATAGCGTCGCTGGCGTCCGTTAGATTCTATTTTCACCTAAAATGGCGCGAATAGAGGCAGCTCAGTCCGTTAGACTCAGCAGGAGCTAGAGCAACAGTAGCAGCAACAGTCCCCACTAAAGGGCTTGATCCCGAAAACTACTTAAAGAAAAGAATGCCAGCTAGATTACACGAGTGCGGCATATACATATTAAAAGTGCTTGGCACTTGGTAGCGAACCTGCCGGAGACTAACCACTGTAGAACATCGCTTGTAACTTTCGAAAAAGGAAGTTTGCAGGGCGTGTTTTGCGGTGGTTTTTTGCATCATACCAATTCAATCCAGCTATAAAGGAGCTGCTTATAATGGGAAAAACAAAGCACACAGGACCGATCACGCTGCCGTCCAAACCCGATCCGAAGCTGTGGGTCAGCAAAGTGCCGTTCGGGCTAGGCAAAGTAAAGCCGCAGCATATTCGGGAAACAGCCAAAATTGCTTGGCAGAACCGGGATAATCTTCCTTATGCCTATCGGATACTGACGCAAGGCGTATGCGACGGCTGTGCTTTAGGCGTGTCGGGGCTGTACGACCAGACGCTGGCAGGGCCGCATCTCTGCACGACACGGCTGAACGTGCTCCGGCTGAATACGATGCCGGCGATCCGCGAGGAGCTGCTCCATGCGGACATCGACGAGCTGAGCCGCATGAGCAGTACGGAGCTAAGGCAGCTCGGGCGTATTCCCTATCCGCTCATACGGCGGCAGGGGGAGCGGAAATTCAGCCGCGCCACATGGGATGAGGCGATGGACACGATTGCGGCGAAGGCGAGGGCGATTGACCCGAAGGGGATGGCTTTTTATCTGACGGCCAGAGGGATCACGAACGAGTCGTATTATGCGGCGGCCAAGGTGGCGAGGCTGCTGGGTACGAACAATATCGACAACGCCTCGCGCATCTGTCACTCGCCGTCGAAAACGGCTTTGAAGCGCTCCGTCGGTGTCGGCGCTTCGACATGTAATTACAAGGACTGGATCGGAACGGACGTCCTTGTGTTCTGGGGCAGTGTGGCCGCGAACAATCAGCCGGTCTCGACAAAGTATATGTATGCGGCCAAGCGCAAAGGGACGAAGATTATTGTTATTAACCCGTACTATGAGCCCTCTATGGAGCAGTACTGGATCCCTTCGATTCCCGAATCGGCATTATTCGGGACCAAGCTTGCCGACGATGTGTACCAAGTGAACATCGGCGGAGATATTGCCTTCATGAACGGCGTCATGAAGGTCTGGTTCGAGATGGAGGAGGCTGCACCCGGCTCCGCCATCGACCACGCGTTCGTACAGGCGCACACGAACGGCTACGAGCAGCTGCGCGACCACGTGGCGCAGCAGGACTGGACGACGCTTGAGCAGTCGTCCGGGCTCTCCCGCGAACGCATGCGCGAGTTCGCTCAGCTGCTGGCGCGTGCCGCGTCCGCGGTTTTCGTGTGGAGCATGGGGCTCACACAGCACCGCTTCGGCACGGACAACATCTCGCAGGTGGCGAATCTCGCCCTCCTGCGCGGCTTCCTTGGCCGCGAACACTGCGGGCTGATGCCCATCCGCGGCCATAGCGGCGTGCAGGGCTCCGGCGAAATGGGCGCGGATCCCTTCTCTTTACCCGGTGGCGACATCAGTAATGCCGCCGACCGCAGCCGCATCGAGCAGCTCTGGGGCTTCGCGCTGCCGAGCTGGCAGGGTGACATCGTTGGTGTCACCCTAGAGAACGCGCTCCTGCCTGAGGAGCAGGAGCGGAAGCTCCGGCTGTTTTACACATCCGGAGGCAACTTCCTGGAGACGATGCCTGATCCGGCATTCGTCCGTGAAGCGCTAACCGCTGTCGATGTCCGTGTTCACCAGGACATCATCCTAAACACCTCCACGCTGCTGGATGCGCGGGAGGCCGTGGTGGTGCTGCCAGCGATGACGCGCTACGAGCAGCCCGGGGGAGGCACGTCCACCTCGACGGAGCGGATGGTGTACTTTTCGCCCGAGATCGCCGGCCCGCGGATCGGCGAAGCCCGCGCGGAGTGGGCAATCTACGCCGATTTGGCCCGCCGCGTGAAGCCCGAAGACGCCGCCCGCCATCTCGGCTGCGGCAGCGCCGCGGCCATCCGCGAGGAGATTGCGCTGGCCGCACCAAGCTACAACGGCATTCAGCACCTGCGTGAGCGCGGTGATGTGTTTCAATACGGCGGCGCTTGGCTGTGCGAGGACGGCGTCTGTCCGACGCCGGATGGTCGCGGCGCGCTGCTGCCGATTGAGCTTCCGCAGCTGCGGAAGCCGGAGGGTCACTTTGCCGTAACGACGCGGCGCGGCAAACAGTTCAACTCGATGATCTACAGCGACATCGATCCGTTCAACGAAGCGGATCGTTACGATGTGCTGATCCATCCCGGGGACGCGGCGCCTCTTGCTCTAAGCGAAGGGGAGGCGATTGTGGTCTACAACCGGTTCGGCAGCATGCACGGCAGGGTGAAGTTTGCCGAGATCAAAACCGGTAATATCGAAGTCCACTGGCCAGAAGGGAACAGCTTGATCCCGAAGGGCGTTTACGAGCCGCATGCCGGCATCCCGGAATATAATACAGCGGTTATTGTGGAGAAGGCAGAAACGTACCATGCCCACAAAGACACGCGATACGTCGAGAAGCGGATTGAAGAGCTGGAGATCGAGGCGGGGTGAGGACGATGGAAAACGAACAAGATCAGGTTGGGCCAGGACTTTCTTCGACGACAACATGGAACATTTACCGCTATAATGGCACGGAAATTGTTCCTCAAGAGGACACGATCGCGACGGAGACGCCGTTGACGATCAAGGTAGATGGCGAGGAATTCGCTACGCTGGTGTACACACCAACGGATTCGGTTGATCTGGTTACCGGCTTTCTTGCTTCTGAAGGCTTGATTCGATTCGTCGATCAGATCGAGTCCCTCACCTTGGAGGAGGAGCGCGGCTTCGCCCACGTGAAGTTGCGGCACTTGCACCAGCTAAGTAAACAAATGGTGTCCAAACGATTCATCGGCTCCTGCTGCGGCAAAAGCCGTCAGTTTTATTTTCACAATGACGCTCGAACGGCCAAAACCGTTTCTACGAAGCTCCAGATTACGATTCAGCAGTGTTTTCATCTTATGAACCTCATGCAGGAGCAGTCGGCGGACTTTCGGGCTACGGGGGGGCTGCATAATGCAGCATTGTGCACGGCGAATGAGCTGCTTTTGAGCAGGTCGGATATCGGACGGCATAATGCTTTGGATAAAATATACGGTCATGCCCTGAGGCAGCGAATATCCGTTCGGGATAAAGTGATTGCCTTCAGCGGGAGGGTCTCTTCCGAGGTGGTGCTCAAGGTTGCCAAAATCGGAGTCGGTATTTTGCTGTCGAAATCTGCTCCAACGGACTTGGCGCTTAGATTGGCGCAGGACCTAGGGATTACGGTCGTCGGCTTCATCCGAAGGGACCATTTAACGGTCTACACCCACCCGCAGCGTATAACGGAATGTCGATAAACCCCTTTTTATGTGGGAAAATTTGTATTGTCTCTCTATCACAAATATGCTAGATTCTAGTCACTGTCATATTTTGTTAAGAGAGGAAGACCGTCATGGGGAATTGGAATACCGTTGCTAAAAAAGGGGCAACAGCGCTATTGGCCGCCTTCTTGCTTGTATCCCTGCAGGGGCCGTCACCTTCTTATGCAGCCGAAATAAATGCCGAGGTTCCTAAAGTGATTGAGAAAGCCTCGCCGTCGGTTGTTGCGATTATCGGCAAGCCATCCTACGATTCAGATAAAACGCTAGAGAAAAATCGTTTTAATCTTGCGCATGGCACAGGTGTGATCGTCGAGTCCAATGGCGTCATCGTGACGAATGCACATGTAGTCAAAGATATGAAAAATATCGTCGTTGTTACATCGGACGGCACTACTTATAACGGGCATGCCACGAATATCGATGAGGAGAGCGACTTGGCGTTAGTCAAAATCGACGCCACCGGCCTAACGCCCGCGACTTTCGCTTCTTCCTCGGACATTAAAGTAGGGGAAACCGTCGCGGCGATTGGGACGCCGATTTCTTTCGCTTTGCGAAATTCCGTTACCGTAGGGATTGTCAGCGGACTTGACCGCTCGGTTAGTTCGCAATATCAGCTTATTCAAACAGATGCGGCGATCAATCCTGGCAACAGCGGGGGCGCATTGATTAACATGAACGGTGAGGTTATCGGTATTAATACGATGAAATATGCCGATTTCGGGGTTGAAAATCTCGGCTTTGCCATTCCGGTAGACACCGTCAAGTATGTGTTGAAGCATTTTCAACTGTATGGGAAAGTGGAACGCCCTTATTTAGGGCTGGAGCTCGAAGAAAGCTGGGAGGCTGTCGTTGGTTTACCTAGCTCAACAGGACTTCGTGTTGCTTACGTCGACCCTGACTCACCGGCTGCCGCAGCTGGAATTGAGCAGGACGATCTGGTCGTTTCCATCGGGGCGAACAAGGTGAAGACGCTGGTCGACTACAATGAGGCGATTAAGAAGTATTTGCCGGATGAAAAAGTGGATATCACCATTCAGTCAGAGGGTGCGTCCGTGACGAAGTCTGTTACGCTTGGCGAAGTGCTGCATCCCGAAACGAAGTGGAAAGAAGACGCGGAGGGGTCTGATTTGGACGCGGACCGCGGTAAAACCAAGATCGGCGACAGCCATTTTGGCTGGTCGATGAAATACCCGGCAGGTTTGGTAAAAGGGCACCAATCCGAGGAGGGTGACTCGGTTAGCTTCGTGGATGCCAAAGGGGAGTTCTCCTTGTCCATCCAAGTGGATAACGAGAGCGATGAGCTGTCTCCGTCGGCGCTTTTGAACAAATTGACCGGTAACGAAGAGGATGACTACAGTGATATGGCGGCATCCACGATTCTGGAGCGCCAGTATGTCAAGCGCGAAGGCGGTCCGTTTGCCAAAATTGTTGGCCGCTCCGGAGATGACGGCTACATTCAAACGCGTGGTTATCTTCACCAAGGGCGCCTGTATAAAGTGCAATTATTTGTAATGAAAGATCACTATAATAACGATTTTAAACAAAATAGCTATAATGATTTACTTGATTCATTTAAGCTTTCCTTTAATGCGCAAGATGAATCGCTCAAAGATATTTCGGTCTATTCTAATGGCAATACGACCTACACGAATGAGTATGGCTTATCATTTGCCCTGCCTTCTAGCTGGCAGAAAAGCAGTTATACCGGAAACTCCTCCTTCTTTAATTCTGATTATTCCCAATCGCTGCAGGTTGAGGTGACGTCGGCTTCATCCGGCGAAACGTTAGCCGCGTGGGCGGATCGTGAGCGCAAGCAGCTTGAAGCGCAGTATGTGCAGAAATATCGTAAGATCAGCGCCCCTGAGGAGCTTACTTTGGCCGGCGTTCCAGCTTTAAAGACAGCTCATGCCGAAACACTGGGCAACAAATGGACCGCGGGGTACTCCCTCTTTTTCATTAAGGATAAATATAAGTATGAGGTTGAAGTCAGCTATCCGCAGGAGGAGGAGGGGGCTGAGATCAATGATCTCTTGCACACCTTAACCACCACGATCGAAGTGGATAAAGACCATATGGACCAAGAGCTTGGTTTCATTCAAGATCTGGACGAACTGATGGATCCGAATCGTACCATTACCTACAAGAATGAGAAATATAAATACACCCTGCAAATTCCTGAAATGTGGACAAGCAGCAAGTCCTACGACAACAAAGACCAAGTGAGCAAGTCCTTCCTTTTCACCGGAGGCTACTTGACGATCAACGCAGATACCATCACACCTTATGAGGATGCGGTAAAAGAAGAGGACGCTGCGCAGAAGAAGAGTCACGATAGCGATAGCGAATATGCCTATACCGACGAGGAAACGACAGTGCTTGGCGGCGTGAAGGCGAAGAAATACGAAGTTAATTATGTGAGCGCCAAGGTGCCTTACAAAGAAACGACGTACATTTTCAGCCAAAATCAAATGACCTATACCGTTACGCTGCGCATGGACGAAGCGGTTCGAACAGAGGCTAATGAAGCTCGTTTGAAAAAAGCTTTTGGCTCTCTCAAATTTTTGGATGCCGTGAACAAATAGCCTGCGGAATCAGCAGGGAATTAATGACCCTCTCATCAGTCGTGACTGAAGGGAGGGTTCTTTATTGGGAGAGCAGGGCGGGGAATGCAAAGAGAGCAGGGAGGGCGAGGGCGATCATCATGAGGAAGAGGCTTATCCGGGGGCTCGTGTGGCTGCTTTTTATCGGTTATACGGGCTGTTTGCTGTATTGGATGTTTTGGGGATTCGGGCGGGAGAGCCTGCGAAGCGGGGGGAATTTTGAGTATAACTACAACATAGTTCCTTTCAGGACCATTGGGATGTATATGCTTCATGCTCATTTATTTTCGATGCGGACATGGGTGATCAATTTATTTGGTAATGTAGGCGTCTTCATGCCATATGGGTTTATCCTGCCTTATTTGTTTAGGGTGGCGAGACGGTACTGGGTGTTTCTACTGCTTTTTGGTTGCCCGTTGGTAGGCTTGGAAGTGTTGCAAATGCTGCTCAGAGTGGGGAGTTTGGATGTGGATGATTTGATTTTGAACATATTTGGGGCGAGTCTGGCCTATTGGATTTTTGCGGCTTTCCTCCGATGGAACGCTTCAGATCAGGTTGAAATGAAATACAGGGTATAAAATGTGACCAATTGTCTCAATATAGCCCATGTAATGATTTTTAATTTGAGGAGGCTCATTGAAACGATGACCAAGACCGATTCAAGTCTACAGTCACAGAATCCGATTTCTTCCGCGCAAAATTCAGCCGATAATGTCCATCAAGCGGTGAATCATGCGATGTCCCATCCAACACCTCAGACGTTGCAAGAGGCCCGGAACGCTATCGGTAAAGCCGAGAACGCGCTGGATCAGGCAACCGATCAATCTGACGCGCCGGCCGTGCAGCAAGCTGCTGAATCGCTCAGCGAGGACGAAGCTAGGCTTCAATCGTTGGAATAGCATTCAAGGGAGCTATCCTGTAAGTAGTTCAACTACTTGGGGTAGCTCCTTTGGTTTTCTGCGGTAGTTTGTGCGTAGGAGGAACTGCAGGGCGCTATTTTGGGTAAATAGGCAGTTCTCAGGGTTAGACGGAACTACAGGGCCTTATTTGCCCCGAAAAGCTCACATTTGGCGGCGAAGTGGCAAAATAGAGGTCCGTAGTTCCCATCCGCTAGCTGATGGGGCGTATGATCACAGAATAAGGGATCGTAGTTCGACTCCACCCAAGCCATTCTGACTCCTGATATCTCAGCACTTAAGCCACTCCCCACCACCCAAGCTGAAAAGGCCATCCGCCAGATCATTCCTGATCTACTCAGATAGCCCTACCGACTGCAACATCATCGTATTATTTATGGTACAACGCATAGCCCGGATCTACCGGAACCTCAATCGCGATGATACGCAGACCCTGCTCGTCATCCGCCTTCAACAGCAGGACTTCATCCGCTTGTTTGTCATTTTGGACAACGACGAAATCTTTATGAGACAAAGCCTGAGGACCGTTGCCGTCCGCGGCGGCCTCGCTGCTGCCTTGTCCTCGAATAGCGAGGAAAGCAAGCTGCCGATTCGAATGGAGGGAGTACGTGAACGATGCACCCGGCTCAAGGTTCCAGTCAAACATGTTAGCGTCTGTATCCAACTGAATCGGAGCCTCTCCGCCAATAACGCTTTTCACCGTCACGCCATCTTGTTGGACGACCGGGAATTGCTCATGTTCGTATTGATTGTAGGTGGCGGGCTTTTTCACCGATTGACTAAGGTGAGGCTCGAACCAGATTTGCATGCCTTCGGTGCCAGCGGTGCGGAAGGCTTCCGCATGTGAGACGCCGGATCCGGCTTGAATGACTTGAGCGCCGCCGTCAGAAACAGTCTCTAAAGAACCAAGAGAATCGCGGTGCTCCACGAGACCTTCAATCACATAAGTGACGATTTCGAACGCTTTATGCGGATGCATGCCGATTTCAGCAACATCGGTTGCGTGCCCCCAAGCCCAGTAGAATAAAGGGCCAACACGATCTACCGCCGTTTTCTCACGCGGAAAGCTAATGGCACGCTGCTCGATAAATTTGCCGCCGTCAAACGCCCCAACACCTTGTTGATCAGCCGAAAATATTTGTATATGCATAAGAATCGCTCCTTTGCTTTAAAATAATTAATTACTTACTATATGTAAGTATTATAGATCTCTTTTAACGAAATGTAAAGTGAAATCCCACTCTTTTAACAGCATATCTTGACTTCGCTGCACGACTCCTACTACAATTTGTAGTGTAAGGAGTGTGTCTATCATGAAAATGCAAAATTTTAAATATGAAGGAAGCGGGCTTAACCGTTTTTTTGGTCCCTTAGAGGCCAAGATCATGGAGATTCTTTGGAACAGCGTCGAAGAAATGACGATTAAAGATGTTCAACAGAAGCTCGACAACGACAGCAAAGCAAACAATTTTAACACCGTCATGACAGTGATGAACCGCTTGGTGGACAAAGGTATTTTGCAGAAAAAGGCGCTTGCCCGCTCGTACCAGTACAAACCGGTTGTTACAAGAGAAGCCTTCATGGAAGCTCAGTCCAAAGAGCTCACGCTTGATCTGATTGAAGAGTTCGGCTCCTTGGCGGTGACGCATATGGTGGATGCGCTGGATAAAGTAGATCCCGGTCTGCTCGACCAATTGGAGCAAAAAATCAAAGAAATGAAAAAGGATCGATAACGATGATGGAAAAGCGATTGAAATGGCTGTACGCTGCTTCTTTAGCCTTATCGGGGCTTGTCTTGGGACAAATGCTGCTTTTTGTGGGACAGCATCTCTTCAAATGGCATGCACGCTATAACATCTTTGATTTGTGCGTCATCTTATTCAAAAATCTTCATATCCCTGCACCCATTGCGCTTAATTTGGTGAATGTTGTGATCCTTTATACCCTTAGCGCGGTCCTTTTGCTAATCACACGTCAAGTCTTTCAAGCGATGAAAGCCAAGAAGCTGGTTGCCAAACACCAGGATGCTACGCTTACCTTGCAATACCGCGGCATGTACCAGCTTGCTGAGCATCAACTGCGCATTATTTCTTCCAAAGCGCCAACCGCCATGACGATAGGCTTTCGGAAGCCGCAAATCATCTTATCGACGGGGTTGCTCGACATGTTGGACCCTACAGAGCTTCATGCCGTTATCGACCATGAGAAATGCCATATGAAGCATCGCGATCCGCTCGCTATTTTCCTGCTTTCCATCATGTCTAAAGCGCTGTGGTATATCCCGATCTTTGCATGGCTGGCTAAGAAATACCCCATTATGATTGAACTAAGGGCAGATAAGTATGCCATTGGTCAAATGAATCAACCTGCCGATTTGGGCAGCGCTCTCCTCAAACTCCTTAAACTACAATCACCGGCACCGAATCTATCCTTATCTCACGCCTCTTTCGCAGAAACATCCATGAATGTTCGTATCAAACATATTCTTGACCCGCAAATGACCTTGTTACTACCGTGGCCACGGCTTCGAATAGCGGTATCCCTGCTCATCGTTATCCTGCTGATGGGGCTCATTTAGAGCCCTGATTGGCATGGCTTGACTTTCCATTTATTTAACACTACACTTTGTAGTGTAAACAAAATAGATGAGTGAGGAGAGAGATTAATGGATTATATCTTGAAAAATCTGCACTTCATAGTGACGCATGTCCCTATCGCACTTCTTATTTTCAGTTTTGTTTTTGATATCATTGCGATGATCATGAAAAAACGGGAGTGGCACTCTGCCGGCATGCTTTGCCTTGTGGTAGGTGCGCTTGGCGCGGTTGCCGCTGTCATGACGGGCCCGTCTCCTTGGCGTAATCCCCTGGTTGTCCCTCATGAATTCTATGCGAAATTAACTATGCTTGCAGCGATTGTTCTTGCGGTCGTTCGTGTTGGCTTGCTTATTTGGAAAAAGAAAGACACCGGCCGGCATCCGATGTATTTGATCGGCTCGCTCGCGGCGGTGATCCTCGTCAGTTATACAGGCCATCTTGGCGGTCAAATGGTACATAGACCCATGAATGCCCCGGCCATGGCGCCAGGAGGCGGAGCACCAGGTGGACAAGTACCTGGCGGGCAAGGTGAGCCAAATGGGCAAGGACCTGGAGCTCAAGGAGCTAAGGGCCCAGCGTCATCGTCTGTAGCACAATAAACACAGGGCTATCCATCAGGCCGATTCAGACCCGTTGAGATAGCCCTGTTTTTGTCTAATCCTCATACAGGCTCGTCCAACTCTAACTCCTCCAGCGTATACCGATTATCCCACAGAAAAATCATATCGTACTTCGTCGAATCGCGCGAAACGAACCTGGCAATGAGTGCAACAACGCCTCCAATTACGACTCCGAATGCGGCAATCCATCCTAACAAGGCAAACACTTGATCGACCATGCCCATCCACTCCCCTGCGCGATATGAACTCATATGTAATGAATATGCCGCGAGATTTTGAAACATGTGTGACAATCGCACAAGGGGAAAAAGCAAGTATTCTGATCTGAAATTATGTGGGAAAGATAGTTCTTTTATAGTCTTTTTCTCCGATTGACAGGGGCTTGAAAAGGGTGTTAAGATCACCTCTGTAAGCGCAGTTATACAACTTTTGGAAAATGATTAAGGACGCAAGTTGGTTTGCGGTAGAGAAGGAGGGTTTCAAGATGATTAAGTTGGTTCTGGATCCAAACGCGCATTTTGAGCACGAAGATAACGACCATACAAATTCATACGGAGTAACCCGCCTGTTAGCCGATACTGCAACGCCTTGATGGTGTTTGTTCGGCGGCTGCACCGCTTCATATACGCTAATGAAGAAGAGCGCGGGTTACGAAGAAGTTCGTAACGAGCGCTTTTCTGATTTTTGAAAAGAAAAGGCATATCGCTGCGTGCGGTGTGCCTTTTTGCGTGGATAAGTAAAGTAAAGGAGTGATGAAAGCAATGTTTATCGTATTGAAAAAATTAGGCTGGTTCTTCCGCATGAATTGGAAGCGATATACGCTGGCGATTGGGCTGCTCATTATCGTCGGCATTATTGATGTGATACCTCCGAAGCTGATCGGCTATGCGATTGATGGTATACACATGGGGACTTTAACAGGCAGCAAGCTGTTCCAGCTGCTCGCCTTCTGGGGGACGCTGATTGTAGCCGGCTATGGCTTGTCGTATGTTTGGCTGTATCAGCTGTTTGGGGGCGCCTTCGTCCTGGAGCGCGTGCTCCGCTCCCGTTTGATGAGGCAGCTGCTGCGCATGACGCCAACGTTCTATGAACGCAACCGCACGGGCGATCTCATGGCTAGAGCTACGAACGACCTGCAAGCGGTGTCGACGACAGCGGGCTTCGGGATTTTAACCTTCGTAGACTCCACGTTGTTTATGCTGACTATTCTGAGCATGATGGGCTTCTTCATTAGCTGGAAGCTGACGCTTGCTTCAATCCTTCCACTGCCTTTCATGGCTGCTGCGATCACCATTTACGGCGGACGTATTCACGAAAGATTCATTCTCGCTCAAGATGCTTTCGGTCAAATGAATGACCGGGTGCTTGAAACGATCGCCGGCGTGCGTGTCATACGTGCTTTTGTACAGGAAAAAGCTAGTGAACAAAGTTTTAAAACGATGACAGACGATGTTTTTCGTAAAAATATTGCCGTCGCACTTATCGATGCGCTATTCGAACCAACGGTCAAAATCCTGGTCGGCATCTCGTATTTAATTGGATTATGTTACGGCGGATACATGGTGTTTCATAGTGAATTGACACTTGGGGAACTCGTTTCCTTCAATACGTTCCTCGGCATGTTGATATGGCCGATGTTCGCAATCGGAGAACTCATGAACATCATGCAGCGCGGCAATGCCTCGCTGGATCGGGTGAATGAGACCCTGGGCTACAAACCGGATGTCACAGACGAACCGAATGCAACAACCATGCTGCTGCCCAATTCGATTAGCTTCCAAGCAGTCACCTTCCGTTATCCGTCATCTTCTATCGACAATCTCGTTAATATCTCTTTTGAGCTAAAGCGCGGACAGACGCTAGGCATTGTAGGGCGGACCGGAAGCGGCAAAACGACGCTGCTCAAACAACTGCTGCGCGAATATCCGCCTGGCAAAGGCACGATTGCCATTTCCGATACGCCGATAGAGCAGTTGACGATCGACACTGTACATGGATGGATCGGATATGTGCCACAGGAACCGATTCTTTTCTCCAAAACGGTGAAGGAAAACATTAAGTTCGGCGCCAGCCAAGGCACGGAAGAACAGCTCATTCAAGCGCTTGAACTGGCCGCTTTCCGTAAGGACGTGGAGTTCCTGCCGGAAGGTTTGGAAACCTTGGTTGGCGAGCGAGGCGTGGCTTTATCCGGCGGTCAAAAGCAGCGCGTATCCATCGCGCGGGCGCTTTATGTAGATCCGGAAATCCTCATGCTGGATGACGCGCTTTCTGCCGTGGATGCCAAGACAGAGGCCGAAATTATCCGCGGGATTCGCTCCGAGCGCGCCGGCAAAACAACACTCATCACAACGCACCGCCTGTCTGCGGTTCAACATGCTGATCGGATTCTCGTGCTCGATGAAGGGTACATCGTGGAAGAAGGTACGCATGAGGAACTTCTCGCGCTCGGCGGCTGGTATAAAGAGCAGTACGACCGTCAGCAGTTAGAGGAGCAGCAGGTTGGTTGAACGGATAAATCGATGATCTCATGAAAAGAAGGTGAAAACCCTAATGAAACATACAAGCAAGCGATTATTTCAATATGCAGCATTGTTTAAAAAACCTCTGCTGATCGCACTGCTATGCTTATCAGTCGCAGTTGCGACGGAGCTGGCAGGTCCCTTCATCGCCAAGAAGATGATCGACACGCACATTCTCGGTATTGAGAAGCCGTGGTTCGAGACTACATCGGCAACGAAAACCGAGAATGCAGTTCCGATGAACGGAGGCTTTTATAAACGGAGCGATCATTTTGCGGAAGGGGAGCCGAAGGGGCATGAAATTCGGATTCTGCAGGTGGGCACCCAGTTTGTATGGGTGGATCAACCGCTCGTCTTTGACGGCGTCCGTAAGTTGACGGAAGATGGGAAGTTGACGATCACGCAGGGCGCAGACCAAGCGGAGTATCCGGCTAGAAAGCTCAGCATGCAGGAACTTTACACGTTTTATGAGCCTGAATTTTTCAGTTTGATGAAGCTGGCAGGTGTCTACTTCGTGTTAATTCTCATTGGCGCCGGTTTTACCTATGGTCAGCGGTATCTGCTGCAGTCCGCGGCGAATCGGATCATTCAGCGCATGCGGAGCGATGTGTTTGCGCAAATTCAGCGGCTGCCAATCAATTATTTTGACAATCAGCCTGCAGGTAAAATTGTTTCTCGGATCACCAACGACACGGAGTCTGTCAAAGACCTGTACGTTCAGGTGTTGGCGAACTTTTTTACAGGGGCGATTTATATCGTTGGTATTATTGTAGCTTTGTTCATACTAGACTATCGTTTGGCTTTATTCACGCTGCCGGTGCTTCCTCTGCTTTATGTGTGGATTATCGTTTACCGTAAATATGCCTCGCACTATAATCATGAGATTCGTGAACGGATCGGTTCTATTAACGGGATGATCAATGAGGCGATTCAAGGCATGACGATCATTCAAGCTTTCCGCAGACAAAAGGAAACGACGGAAGAATTCGAGCAATTGAACGAGGAATACACGCATTATCAAAATAAATTGCTCAGCCTGAACTCGCTGACCTCCCATAACCTGATGAACGTTGTGCGGAATTTGTTCTTTTTCGGTCTCATCTGGTACGTCGGGGGAAGCTCCTTACATTCGTTAATTACGGTTGGTGTGCTATACGCATTCGTTGATTACTTGAACCGGATGTTCCACCCCATGGTGGGGATCGTGAATCAGCTGCCGAACCTGGAACGAGCCATTGTATCGGCCGATCGTGTATTTGAACTGCTGGATGAGCAGGGCATTCCTGTGGCGACTGAGAAATCGGAGCGTTATCTGGGCAACGTGAAGTTCGAGCATGTTCGTTTTGCTTACAAAGAAGGCGAAGACGTGTTGAAGGACATCACGTTCGAGGCCAAACAAGGGCAGACCGTTGCGCTTGTCGGGCACACCGGCTCAGGCAAAAGCTCCATCTTGAATCTGCTGTTCCGCTTCTACGATGTGAACAAGGGCCGTATCACGGTCGACGGCCGCGATGTGCGCGAGATGCCCAAACAGCTGCTTAGGCAGCATATGGGCATCGTCCTGCAAGATCCGTTCCTGTTCACAGGGACGATTGCATCCAACGTATCGTTGGATGATCCGTCTATCACCCGGGAACGGGTCGAGGCGGCGCTGCGTGAGGTCGGCGCAGCGGCTATGTTTCAAAGCCTGCCGCACGGCATCGACGAGCCCGTGATCGAGAAGGGCAGCACGCTGTCGGCCGGACAGCGGCAGCTGATCTCTTTCGCTCGGGCGTTGGCGTTCGACCCGGCGATCCTGATTCTCGATGAGGCGACAGCCTCCATCGATACGGAGACCGAGGCCGTCATTCAGGCGGCACTCGAGGTGCTGTCGAAGGGGCGGACCACCTTCATCATTGCCCACAGGCTGTCGACGATCAAAAACGCCGACCAGATCCTTGTGCTCGACCATGGCGAAATCGTCGAGCGCGGCAACCACGAGGAGCTGATGGCGCACCTCGGGCGTTACTACCAGATGTACCAGCTGCAGCAGGGCCATCCGGAGACGGCAGCCGCCGACGAGGACGGAGTGCGGAGCGGCTTGTAGGCGGCTTTTCAGGCGCAATCGAGAAAAAACCGTCAGGCCATGTTGCCTGGGCGGTTTTTTTGCGCTGCCTATGCTACAATAACAGCAATAAAATCATTTCCTCACTGAAATGGAGGGGTTGTATGCGTACAGATACACTTCGATTACTGAATTTGCTTCAGCTGCTGTCGGAAATCGCGATCGCTGTGGGATATTTGCTAGGCTTGATCCCATTCGTTTACCTGTGGTCGTACACTTGGGTAATTCCGCTCGTGTTTGTGAACTTGGTCTTTGCGATCCTCACCCATAATGGAACGACGACCAAGACAGTCATTAACATCATTATGGCGTTTTTGAGCTTTATCCCGGTTGCGGGGTACGTGTTCCGCGTTGTCGGTATCGTGATCTCATGGCTGAACATTGCTGCTTTGGCCAAAGAAAGAAGATGACGTTATTAAAAGGCAAAAAGAGGCTCTCCCTCGGTCAGTGGATGACTTTGGGAAAGCCTCTTTTCCATTAGTAAGCCAATCCTACGCGGCAGCCAACATACTCTTGCGAACACGCAACGCTGTAGGTAAAATCCGCCGTATCGCCCACGGAGATCGACTTGCTATCCTCCGGCAGGAAATCGCGCGCGACACGGTAGGTGCCGAGCGCCTCGCCGTCTGGCAGGTAGGTTGGGCAGACGACCGTCCAAGAGAGACCGGAGGCTTGCAGCAGCTCCCAGGCCTTGCGATGCTCCTCGGCGGCTCGCGTAGAGGAACGCCTGGTATCCGGCGTCTCGTAGCGCAGCAGGCCGGGGTGCTCTTGGCTTTGCAGGATGCCGGCTGTGCCGATGGTGACGACCCTGTTTACGCCTTGCGCCTTCATGGCTTCGATGAGAAGAGGCGTAGACTCCGTCAGGACCGTACCGCCATCGGTATTGAGGCAGCTGATGACAACGTCTACGCTCTCCAAGGAGCGACGAATGTCATCGGGATTGCAGGCGTCACCTTGCAGTAGGGTAAGCTGTTCTGAGCGCTGGTTGACCTTTTGCGGGTTGCGTACCAGTGCAGTTACTTTATGATTGTCTGCCAAAGCTCGCTCCAAAACGCGAGTTCCGACTCTTCCTGTTGCTCCTAATAGAAGAAAATGCATAACAAGCCTCCAAGTTTCAAACGTTGTGAATTCTATTATACGCTTCTTGCTTTCCATAGAGAAATGCTCTTGGTACAAGCGTCTAAGAGTAATTCATCTTTTTATTTAAAGATAGGTTTGTAGAGGAGACAAACTCACACAGGCTAGCATAAGTTGAATGCATCCCCTTACAAAGGAGAATGCACATGGCGACCTTTTATGAGGCTTTAAGGCAAAATGACAGGCTTTTCGCAACGCTGCAAATGCCGGGTGTTCTGGGTACTGGTGTTGGTTATGCCGACCCGGATAAACCTGGAAGCGGTGCGGCGATTATCGTGTACACGCGCAAAGGCGCGGTTACGACAGCCATCGGTAAAAACATCGCAAAGGTTGTCGGCACTAGCATCCCCGTCCGCTATATTGCCGGAGCTCCCTTCAGACCCAATTCTGTAGCGGCACCGAAAAAGATGTCACGGTCTGTGAAACCTCCGGTGAAACGTTTCAGAGCCACGCAATTCCGCGGCAAACATCGTCCCGTTCCGGGCGGCGTTAGCATTGGCCGAGAGAATCGGGGAACAGGGACTTGCGGTCTGATCGTAATCCAGAATGGCCAACTGTTGATGTTGAGCAACAACCATGTGCTTATTGAAGCGAACAGATTCGGCGCGAATATTGTTCAACCGGGGAACCTGGACGGTGGCGTCAATGTAACAGATCGTGTCGGTACAGCATTCCGGTTTGTTCCTTTTAATCTAACAGGACCGAACTTCATGGATGCTGCAACGGCGATACCTTTTAACAACAGCTTGCTCACTCCGAGATATTTGGTCAGTAATACAGGGCAATTCGTGAATCCGCAAGGTCATTTGCTCAGCTACCGTGTGGGTGACCGTTTCTTTAAATCAGGACGTACCACAGGGTTTGTTATCGGCACGGTGGAGAGTATCGGCGTTCAAATTAATATCGGACCTTATCCCGAGTTGGGTGGCGCTACGCTGCAGTTCCGCAATCAGACGATCCTCACGGCTCCTACGAACATCTCTCTGCCTGGCGACTCCGGGTCTGTATGGATGAGAGGACAATTTGCAGCGGCTTTGAACTTCGCAGGTAGCGGTCCTCGTTCTATCTCGACACCGATTGCTAGCGTAATGAATACATTCAATATTCGAGTAGCCGTTCTTGCGGGAACAGGCACTTTCAAAAGCGGTGCGGCCATTAACCCTGCGCCGAAAGGCAACTATGCTTTTACGCGGCCATTGACGGTGGCACAACGCAAATTGGTGCGTAGCGTTCGCGCTATGCCCAAAAAATAGATCACTGTTAGATCGCTCCCGTTCACAGGATGGAGGGCGATTTTCTTTTTCTATTTGCCATGTGACACCTGACTTGAACGAAATTAGGGAATCCATCATAATAGGGGATATCAGAAAAGTAGGATTACGGCATAGAAGGGATTTCCCAAGCATGAGAATCAATAAATTTATTAGCGAGACAGGAGTTTGCTCCAGGCGGGAAGCGGACAAGTGGGTAGAAGCGAAACGTATTACGATCAACGGCGAGGTTGCCGGGCTTGGAAGCGTTGTAGGTCCTGGCGATGAAGTTCGAATCGATGGCAAACCGATTGGCGAGAAGAAGGAACATGTCTATATTGCGCTCAATAAACCAGTAGGAATCACCAGTACGACGGAAGCTCATATCAGAGGCAACATTGTTGACTTTGTTGGGCATTCGGAACGTATTTTCCCGATCGGCAGACTGGATAAGGATTCGGAAGGTCTCATCCTTTTAACGAATAACGGAGACATTGTGAACCAGATTTTACGCGCAGAAAATAATCATGACAAAGAGTACATCGTGACGGTGAACAAGTCCATTACGCCGATGTTTCTAAAGGGAATGGCTAGCGGAGTGCGCATTCTGGGCACGGTAACGAAGCCATGCGAAATTTATCCGGTGGGCGATCGTGTTTTTCGCATCATCCTGACTCAGGGGCTTAATCGGCAAATTCGTCGTATGTGCGAAGCGTTCGGTTATCGGGTGGTGCGCCTGCAGCGCGTTCGGATTATGCATATTCATCTGGGGAGCTTAAAGGTAGGCAAATGGCGCGATTTGACGCAAGGTGAAATGAAAGATCTCATGCACACCCTTAGCCAAGAAAACGCCAAAACGAGCAAGCTGCCTAACGGCAATTAAAACATCAGCACATGTTCATGCCTCTTTGAAGGGGGCTTGAAGATGTGTTTTTTATTTTTAAATTTTTGTATGTTTAAAGCAACTTTTTCCTTCTCTTCAGCGTCAAGGGTTATTATGGCAATTTTTATTTCCCAAAGGAGGAAGAGGACTTTGAAATTAGTCAAACAAGCAGGAACGTTGGTACTAGCTTCAAGTTTGCTGCTCACGGCTGCTCCGGCCGTTTGGGCCAATGAAGTGAGTGTAGACAGCAAGACAATTGCAGTGCCTGCCTATCCTGGCGTCGTCGACAACAAGATGTTAGATGCCAAAATTACGAAAGAACAAGCGATAGAGCGGGCCAAAGCGTATATCACGCTGCCTGAAGGCTTCACCTTCCAATCGATTAGCTTAAATGCTTACTATGGCATGAATGGCAGAAATACTCCTACGTGGAACATTAATTATGTGAAAAAAGTAAAAGATCAGACCTACGGTTATTTGAACGTATCGATTAATGGCCTGGATGGAACGCTGACGGCTTATTCAATGAATGACAGTGATCCGGATCATAAACCGGCGTATCCGCCGAAGGTTGACTTCGCTGCAGCCAAAGATGTCGCTTCCGCCTTTATTGCTAAAGTGAATCCAGACAAGCAGAAAGAGCTGCTTTACGACGATTCGGAAGAGAAAGCGTTCCGTACACCGTTAAACGGGAATTATCAGTACAACATCCGCTTCGATCGTTCGGTTGACGGTGTTCCTTTTTCTGCGAATGGTATTTCGGTCGGTGTGAATGGCGATGGTCAAGTAACGAATTATAATTACAATTGGTCTGATGACGTCACTTTCCAAGCGAATACCGGGCCTATTACGAAAGAAAAAGCTGCTCAATTATTCCACGATAAAGCAGATCTCTCGCTGCTCTATCAGATTCCATATGGTACTAAAGGCAAGAAATTACCGATTATTTCTTACATGATGGGAGCGTTTTCGCTGAATGCGCTAACCGGAGAAGTATGGAACCCGGTTCCGCATACGGAGGATTCCAAGCCTTTAACGGACAAACCGCTGGCTGAACGTCCATCGGCTGCTTTGAACCTGACGAAGGAGGAAGCCGTGAAGAAAGTCATCACGGTGTTCAATCTTTCCTCGGACTACAAGCTCCAAGAGGCTACCTACAATGAAGGGACGAACCCTGAAACCGGGGAAACCAACTCGAATTGGAACTTAAGCTGGAACACCGTTTCTGAGAAGGACCCGACTGGCAAGATAGCTGGAAGCGGAGTCTGGGCAAATGTAAATAGCAAAACCGGAGAAATCACCAATTTTAACAGCTATGTGCCATACAGCCCTGATAACAATAAAGACATCGAAGGTAAAGTTTCCTTGGAGGATGCTGTTGCTAAAAGCGTAGATTTCGTGAAAGCGCAGATTCCTTCTTACACCGACCAGTTGGTGCTCAGCCAGCCATCCGCAAGGATTACTCGGAAGAGCAGCTGAAGCATATGCGGAATTGGGATATTCGCTTTAATCGCGTCATTGATGGTGTTAGTGCAGGTGGTGAGGGTGTAACAATCAGCATCGATCGCGTGACAGGCCAAATCATGAACTATCAATTCGGGCTCAGCGACATGCCTTATCCGAAGCAAAAGCCGGAGATTCTGGCGCTCGACAAGGCGAAGGAGCTGTGGCTTTCCCAGTTCGACATTAAACTGAACTATGTGCTCGAATATGGCGGATCCAATGGCGTAATACCTATCGAGAAATACAACCTGATGATCGCTGCGGGAGAAATTCCTCCAACTGCAGCAGTCACCAACGCAAATGAGAAATTTGAAGCTAAGCTTGTCTACACGCTTATTCCAAAGCTCAACCGGGAACCCTTCCTGCTTGACGCGCAAACTGGAAAATGGAGAAACAGCCAAACAGGTGAGGTTACGTCCCTGGATAAAGTGAATGTCAGTGACATTGACAATCACTGGGCTAAGAACGAGCTTCAGCTGATGCTGGACTATCAAGCGCTTGATGTGCAGGATGGCAAGGTTAATCCTGATCAATTGATTAAGCGGGGCGAGCTGGTCAAAATGCTGGTTATCGCGATGAATGGCGGGAACGGCGGCATCTACTACGGAGCGGACCGCAAAGCTTCCTTTGCGGATGTGAGCAACGCTTCCCCTTATTTTGCCTATGTCGAAAATGCGGTTGACCGCGGTTTGCTGGACGTTGGCGCTGATTTCAACCCAGAGGCTACGCTAAGTCGCGAAGAGATGGCACAATTGATCGTTAAGGCACTTGGGTACAAAAACTTGGCGAAATTCGACGGCGTGTTCAACAGCCAATTCGCGGATGCCGCTGAAGTTAAGCAAGTAGGTACCACTGCGATTGTAGTGGGGCTTAACATTATGTCCCTTAACGATGGCAAGTTTGCGCCGCAGCAAGAAGTGTCAAAAGCCCAAGCGGCAAGCGCATTTTACCGCTTTTTGCAGAAACGGGCGGAGCTTCAAGATCAACCGCATTACTACTACTAGGAAGCGGGTATGGAGTCGGCGTGAGTAGTGCGAAGCCGGATGAAAGGCATGTGAATCTCGTGTCACCCCAGTTCCCCAATAGCGCGAGATTCGCGTGGCCATTAACGTGTACACTGAAAAAAAGGCTATCTTACAGGTCATAGACCCGCAAGATAGCCCTTTCTTCACGCGCTTATTCATGTTCTAAAACTTTGGAAATACATAGTGCACTAAGAAATATAGAACTCCGAAGATGATAATAATGTAAGCAGCATACTTGATGAAGGTGGAGGCTACTAAGCTGGAATCCGATTTTTTCTCCACATGGCGTTCTTCAATCTCAATATTTCGTGGTGGTGTTGACATAGCAATCACTCCCTTATAAGTATCTTGCTAGTTAATACCCACCATATTTTGGAGTGAAACATCAGCATTCATAAAATGTTCCAATAATATTTTCTTACAGGCGCTCCTCAGTATGCTACAATAATCTTTAAAATTTATTACGCATATTGGAGAGAAAGGAAGTAAGAGAAAATGGTTGTTTCCGGAAAAGTAGGTTTGGAAGAAATTATTAGGGCCAATCATGTGCTCAGCAAGGTGATCGAACCATCGCCTCTGCAACGCAATGAGCTGCTCTCTACCTTGTATGAATGTAACGTTTATTTGAAACGTGAAGATATGCAGGTCGTTCGTTCTTTTAAAATTCGCGGAGCGTACAATGTGATCCAAAGCTTGACGCCGGAAGAACGCGAAGCGGGAGTCGTGTGCGCAAGCGCCGGCAATCACGCGCAAGGCGTTGCTTACTCTTGTAAGCAGTTAGGGATTGAAGGGAAAATTTTCATGCCAACGACGACGCCAAGGCAAAAAATTTCGCAGGTGAAATTATTTGGCGGCTCTTTTGTAGAAGTAATTCTGACAGGGGATTCTTTCGATGATTCCTCCAATCACGCCAAAGCCTACTGCGCCAAAGAGAACAAGGTGTTTATTCACCCCTTCGATGATATTCGCACGATCGCGGGACAAGGGACTGTCGGTCTGGAAATCATGAATCAGATGTCCGATACGCCTGACTTTATCTTTGCAACCATCGGAGGCGGCGGTCTTGTAGCCGGTGTGGCGACTTATGTGGACAGCGTTTCTCCTCGTACCAAGATTATTGGCGTTGAGCCAGAGGGCGCTGCAAGTATGCAGGAGTCGCTCAAGCAGGGAAAAGTCGTGACCTTGTCTACGATTGAGAAATTTGTAGACGGCGCAGCCGTGAAGCAGGTAGGCGAGTTAACCTTTGATATTTGTAAAGAAAAGCTCGATGATATCGTTGTTATTCCTTCAGGTAAGGAATGCACGACGATTCTAGAACTCTACAACAACAATGCCATCGTAATCGAGCCTGCAGGGGCTCTGCCTGTTGCGGCGCTTGATGCTTACCGGGATCAAATTCGCGGCAAAAACGTGGTTTGCATCATCAGTGGTGGTAATAATGACATAGACCGGATGCAGCAAATCAAAGAAAGATCGCTCGTGTACGAGGGCTTGAAACACTATTTCATCCTCAATTTCCCTCAGCGTGCAGGCGCTTTGCGTGAATTTCTGGAGGAAGTTTTGGGGCCGACAGATGATATTACCCGGTTTGAGTATACGAAAAAGAATAATCGGGATGATGCTCCAGCACTAGTCGGCATCGAGTTGAAGAATAAAGATGATTATGAGGGCCTTATTGAGCGTTTGTCCCGCAAGGACTATGATTACATCGAGATCAATAAAGATCCTAAACTTTTTAATTTGCTAATTTAACTAATAATAGCCAGAGTAGAAAAAATTATGATATAGTTAAATAGTCCTGCTTTTTCTTTGTTTACCTGAATATTGTAAAAGGCAAACTTGCCGAAAGGTAAGGACGCAAAGCTCCGGGTCTAAGGTTGCCGCCGCAACGATGACGGCTGGGCTGCCGAGAGGAGCAGTTTACCGATACAGGTATGCCTACGGCTATTCCAAATGGAATAGCCTTTTTTGATGACCGGAATGGAGGTTCCCCCCGAATGAGAAGCCTTTTTATAAAGTGGATTCAACAGATGAAAGATCAGGAGCTGCGCTATGTGGGCATCCTTGGTTTCTTTCTGCTGACGGCTAATCTACTTGCTGCTGCTTCTTTTACATTTACCCCGAAGATGATCTTGTTCGTTCTCATTCAAGCACTCATTTGCTTCTTTTTTGCCATTCGCATCCGTCACTTGCGGCTTAACAGTATCGAACAGGAGGAGAAGAGTAAGCAGCTGGCTTACTTGGCCTACCATGATACATTAACAGGCTTGCCGAATCGACGGTTGTTCGAGGACCGCTTAAAGCGTGTGCTTCTTCATGCTCAGCGTTATGACCAGCTTGCGGCAGTTGTATTTCTCGATATGGACAGATTCAAAGAGATTAATGACTCTTACGGCCATGCCTCTGGCGATCAGCTCATTCGTTTGGCTGCGGAGAGATTGCTGGGCTGTCTGCGTGGTTCGGATACGGTGTATCGGCAGGGCGGCGACGAGTTTATTATTTTGCTTGAATCTTTTACCAAGCCGGAAGACGTCAGAGCCGTAGCTATACGCATTCAAAATGTGCTGGATGAACCTTTTATCCTGGATGGAAAAACCGTTACGATAACCGCTAGTATGGGGATTGCGCTATATCCGCTCGATGGAACTAAGCCCGAACAGCTTCTTCAGCGTGCGGATGAAGCGATGTACGAGGCCAAAAACCATGAGAATAACCGCTTCCAATTTTATGCCTCAGATATTGATACGATGGTGAAGAGCAAAGCTCACATGGAGAATGAGCTGCGCTTGGCTCTGGAGCAGGAACAGTTCGAATTACGGTATCAGCCGCAATATGAAATCGCAGACCGTAAGCTTATCGGCACAGAGGTCAGCCTCCACTGGGAGAAGGGGTCTAAGCAGCTGAGCAAGCTCATGGATTGGCGGAAGGCTGCCGATGAACTGGGATTCATGGTCCCTATTGGCAAGTGGGCGTTTCAGGCCGCATGCCGGCAGATGAGAGACTGGCAGAATGCTGGCCAAGAGCCGATCAGAATGACGTTCACCATTAAATCTTCACAGTTTAAAGATGATCATTTTATTGCACATATAGCGGATGTGCTGCAAGAAACGGGTATCGATCCTTGCCTGGTCGAGTTGGACCTTACGGAAAGCATCACGTCTTCCAACGTGCAGGAAGCAAGCAAGAAGCTGACGATGCTGAAAAAGCTTGGCGTACGCATTGCCATGGATGACTTGTGTACGGGCCTATTTACGCGAAGCGGGATGGAAGGTATGCCGCTGGATAGTGTGAAACTGGACAGCACGCTGATCAGAGACCTAGTCGATGATGACGAGAATCAACTGCTTGCAGCTGCTATCGTTCGGATGGCCCACCGATTAGGATTGAAGTTAATCGCGAAAGGTGTCGAAACGGAAGAGCAATTCGAATACCTGAAATTTCTGCAATGTACGGAGGTGCAAGGAAAACTGTTCAGCAGTCCACTATCCTCGGGACAATTCCTCACATTGATGACCAAAAAAAATTAAAATTGGTCATCTAGATTTTATTGACCGGCGGTAGTATAATAAATAATTGGGGCTTAAAACCTATATTGTGGGGCTATACAAAAAGACCATGTCAACTTGGTTAACATCACGAATTATGATCATTTGCCGTAGGATTGCTTTTCACTGAAGTACCAAAGTGATACACTCGGTCTATGATCAGACATACATATTTTAACTGATTCTGGTCAACCTAGAATGTGGGATTTAAGGTACAATTTTAAATTTATTTTTGGGGGTAAAGATGATGAAAAAAGTATTCACAACAGCGTTAATGGCTGTCACTGTGTCCGCAGTTGCTTTGACAGGTTGCGGTGCTAAAAAAGAAGAAACTAAACCGGCCGCTTCCGCTTCACCAGCTGCAAGTAGCGCAGCATCCGCAGCACCAAGCAACAACAGCGGTAAAGATTTCAAAATCGGCATGGTCACAGACATTGGCGGCGTAAATGATAAATCTTTTAACCAAAGCGCATGGGAAGGTTTGCAACAATTGAAAAAATCAACTGGCGCAAACGTTAAGAACCTAGAGAGTAAAAGCGATGCAGACTACACGCCGAACTTGAACCAATTCGTAAAAGACGGCTATAACCTGACTTGGGGTATTGGCTTCTTGATGGGTGACGCGCTTAAAACGGTTGCAACTCAAAACCCGAATGCAAAACTAGCGATCATTGATAACGTTGTAGAAGCTCCAAACGTAGAATCCGTAACATTCTCCGAGCAAGAAGGTTCTTACCTTGTAGGTGTGGTTGCAGGTCTTACGACAAAATCCAACAAAATCGGTTTCGTTGGCGGTATCGACATCCCGGTTATCAAACGCTTTGAGGCTGGTTTCGTAGCCGGCGTGAAAGCAGTTAATCCGAATGCGAAAATTCAAATCAACTATACAGGCGCGTTCGATAAGCCTGACCTTGGTAAAGCAGCGGCAGCAACCATCTACAACGATGGCGCAGACATCATTTTCCACGCAGCTGGTTCCACAGGTAACGGTGTATTCAACGAAGCAAAAGACCGTGTGAAAAACGGTAAAAAAGTTTGGGTTATCGGTGTAGATAAAGACCAATCCCTCGAGTTCGGCGATGAAGTGACACTGACTTCCATGTTGAAGCGTGTTGACAACGCGGTTGCTCGTGTTTCCAAAGACGTTATCGACAACAAATTCCAAGGTGGCAAAAACGTTACACTTGGTCTGAAAGATGACGGTGTAGGCCTTCCGGAAACTTCCAAGAAAAACGTAACTCCGGATATCTTGAAAAAAGTTGACGAGTACAAAGCAAAAATCATCAGCGGCGAAATTAAAGTCCCAGAAACTCCATAATACGGGTATAATAAGCATAGCGGTTACGAACGATAGGTTTCTTTTGTTCAAACAAGGCTAGTTACAATAACTAGCCTTGTTCTTAGTTTTGAGGGTTTTAAAAAAAATTGATCCTTAGGGTGATCTGATGAGTGAAATAGTCCCTGTTGTTGAGCTTAACAACATTACGAAGAGGTTTCCGGGCATCGTGGCGAATGATGCGATCAGCTTGAAGCTGATGAAGGGTGAAATCCATGCCTTGCTGGGCGAAAATGGTGCGGGTAAATCCACATTGATGAATATTTTGTTCGGGTTGTATCAACCGGACGAGGGTTTTATAAAAGTGCAGGGCAACGAGGTTTCCATTGATAGTCCGAATCGGGCGATTGAGCTGGGCATCGGGATGGTGCATCAGCATTTTAAGCTTGTACAGCCGTTTACCGTAACGGAGAACATTATCCTGGGCATGGAGCCGAAAAAAGGGCTCAATGTCGATATTAGAACAGCGCAAGAGAAGGTGCGCAAGCTATCTGAACAATATGGGCTTCGCGTTGATCCGAAAGCAAGAATTGAAGATATTTCCGTCGGCATGCAGCAGCGCGTAGAAATATTGAAAACGCTGTATCGCGGCGCCGATATTCTCATTTTTGACGAACCAACAGCTGTACTGACGCCGCAAGAAATTAGTGAATTGATGGTCATCATGCGCAATCTTGTGAAAGAGGGCAAATCCATCATTCTCATTACACATAAGCTGAAAGAAATCATGGAGATTGCTGATACCGTAACCATCATTCGCCGCGGGAAAGTGATCGATTCCATTGCAAGCAAAGACGCGAATCCGCAAATTTTGGCTGAGAAAATGGTCGGGCGCGATGTCTCCTTTAAAGTGGATAAAAAAGATGTGAAGCTTGGGGAACCTGTTCTCCAGGTTAAGAACCTGGTTGTTCGGAATCAACAGGGACTGGCTGCATTGAAAGAACTTAATATCGAAGTGAGAGCCGGAGAAATTCTGGGTATTGCGGGTGTAGACGGCAATGGCCAAAGTGAATTGATCGAGGCGCTAACAGGTCTGCGATCTATTGATAGCGGGCAGGTCCTGCTAACAGGAAGCGACATTACGAACCATACGCCGAGAGAGATCTCGGAGGCAGGCTTGTCGCATATTCCGGAGGACAGGCATAAGCATGGACTCGTGCTTGATTTCTCCATGAGTGAGAACATGGTGTTGGAAACTTATTTCCATCCTGCCTATAACAAAGCGGGCTTCCTCAACTACGAGGCGATCGACCGCCATGCGGAAGCGCTGATCAAGCAGTTCGACGTAAGGACGCCAAGCATTTACAATAAGGCTCGCTCTTTGTCGGGAGGAAACCAACAGAAAGCAATTATTGCCAGGGAAATACACAAGAATCCGAACCTGCTCATTGCTGCTCAACCTACGCGCGGATTGGACGTAGGAGCGATTGAATTCGTGCATCGTCAACTGATCGAGCAGCGCAACAAGGGCAAAGCAGTTTTGTTGATTTCTTTTGAGTTGGATGAAATTATGAACGTATCGGACCGTATTGCCGTTATCTACGAAGGACAGATTGTGGGAGAAGTGCTGCCACAAGAGACGAACGATCAAGAGATCGGACTTCTGATGGCTGGCAGTAAGCGCACAGGGAAAGGAGCGGCTCATGAATAAGGTTGCTCGTATTTTTACAAGTGAATCTGCGGTGAATCCCATCGTGGCGATTGTGCTCGGGCTGTTATTCGGAGCGCTTGTCATGCTGGCAGGCGGCTATAATCCGATTGCTGCCTACGGAGCATTATTCGCCCGTGTTTTCGGAAATTCGTATGACATCGGGGAATCGATTCGTGCGATTACGCCTTTGATTTTGACGGGGTTATCCGTTGCCTTTGCATTCCGGACAGGCCTATTCAACATCGGAGCTGAGGGGCAGTTCGTCATGGGAATGACGGGGGCTACTTTTATCGGTGTGAAAGTGACAGGCCTTCCATGGATTATTCATGCGCCGTTGGCCGTTATCGTCGGAGCGCTTGTTGGCGGACTCTGGGGAGCTATCGCGGGTTACCTGAAAGCAAAACGTGGAGTTAACGAGGTTATCACAACGATCATGCTCAATTGGATCGCGTTATTCCTGTCGAACTATATCGTGAATACATTTTTATTGGAGCCGAAGCAGCAGCGTTCTTATATGATTCAGGACTCGGCTTCGCTTAGCATTACTTGGTTATCGGAACTAATGAACCATGCCAGGATTCACTGGGGCACCGTGATTGCGATCCTCGCGGCCATCGTCTTCTATATCATTCTTTGGAAAACAAGACAAGGCTATGAACTGCGTGCCGTAGGCCATAATATTGATGCTGCGAAGTATGCGGGCATGAACGTGAATCGCAACATTGTTAAAGCGATGTTTATCTCGGGTATTTTTGCCGGCCTTGGCGGCGTATTTGAAATTCTCGGTGTGTTTCATTATCAAGTCGTTGCGGCAGCTTCGCCTGGTTACGGCTTTGATGGGATTGCAGTATCCTTGCTGGGCGCTAACAATCCGCTTGGGATTGTCCTAGGGGCCGCGCTGTTCGGCGGATTATCCTACGGCTCGGCGGGAATGAGCTTCGGGGCCGACGTGCCGCCGGAAATTATCCGCATCGTTATCGGCTCGGTGATATTCTTCGTAGCCACACAAGGCATCGTCAAATGGGTGCTCATCCCGTTCTATAGCAAACGCAAGAAAGAGAGGGCGTCGTAACATGGACCTGCTCACAATGCTTAACGCGTTTTTCACGAAATTCAGTGAACTTATTAACACAACGCTCGTATACTCGACAGCGCTGATTTTCGGTGCTCTTGGCGGTATTTTCTCGGAGCGCTCCGGCGTGGTGAATATCGGAATTGAAGGGCTTATGGTCTCCGGAGCCTTCGCATCCGCGGTTGGCGCTTACTATGCGGAAGAGGCGAACATGGGCGTTTGGTCCCCGTGGATTGGCTTGCTGACGGCCATGCTCTTTGCTCTGATCTTCGCGCTCATCCATGCCGTAGCGACCATTACCTTTAAAGCGAATCAAGTTATCAGCGGTGTCGTGATTAACTTCTTGGCTGCAGGCGTCACGCTGTTCCTGGTTAAAGTGTTATTCAATGGCGCTGGTCAAACGGAAACGTTAAATGATGTATTTTCAAAATGGGAGTTTCCGCTTTTGTCGAAAATTCCTTATATCGGATATGCTTTCTTTACTGCTTATCCGACAACCTATATTGCTCTAATTCTCGTTGCTGTTACGTATTATGTGCTGTTCAAAACACCATTCGGTCTGCGCCTTCGCTCCGTCGGTGAGCACCCAAGTGCCGCAGATACCGTTGGGATTAAGGTTAAGCGCGTGCGTTATATCGCTGTTTTGATCAGCGGCCTGCTTGGTGGCCTTGGCGGCGCAACCATCACATTGACGACAACAAGCACCTTCTCTCATAGTACGATTTCCGGCCAAGGCTTTATTGCGATGGCTGCGATGATCTTCGGCAAGTGGCATCCGTTTGGCGCACTTGGCGCTGCCGTTTTCTTCGGTATGGCGCAGGCGCTCAACAACTTCATGCGGTTGTTCGACTTCTCCAAGAACATCCCGCAGGAGTTCCTCTACATGCTGCCTTATGTGTTAACGATCTTGGTTCTGGCAGGCGCAGTAGGCCGGGCGAAAGCGCCATCGGCTCTTGGCGAGCCTTACGATCCGGGTAAACGATAAGACTTATGAAACACCTCTTAGAAAAGACATTGAAAATACCCCTTGGGGTAGATTCTATGGATTCTAAGGGGTGTTTTTTTGTGTGTAGGGAACTAGAGGGCCTTATTTCGGCGAAATGAGCCGATTTGAGGTGGCGGGCGGAACTACAGGGTCCTATTCGCGCATGAATCTGGCTGGTTCGACCAAAATCAGCAAAATAAAAGATCGTAGTTCCTTTCAGGGACGGATGATGGGGGGGGTTCTTGTGAAATAAGGGACTGTAGTTCCCTTTGAGTGGCTCGGGCAGCCTGTGGTGCTGCAAGTCCTCAAATCCGCAAGTCCGCAGTCCGCACACAGCCCGCAACCGCGACCTCTCAATCGCGAACCTCGAATTTCGAACCGCCGCCGCCCCCTTGAATCCCGAACCGTAACCCACCCTCCCAAACCCCAAACCCCCGACCCTCGCCCCTCGCCCCCGGAACCCCCGCGAGCTCCCTAAACAGACACCAATCACGCATCTTCACAGCGATTTGATCTGATTTCGGTACTCACTCGGAGAAACGCCGTATAAGCGGCGGAATTGTTTGGAAAAATATAACGGATCATAAAAGCCGACAGAAGCTGCGATCTGCTCAATCGTCAGTTCCAGCCGTTCGCGCAGCAGTTGACGTGCTTTATCCACACGAAGCTTGAGCAGAAATGTCACGGGCGTGACCTTGGTGTGGCGCTTGAAGAGGCGAGATAAATAGGCGCGGTTATAGCCCAAGCTCTCAGCCATCATTTCAATGGTAATTGGCTCGGCATATTGGGTGGACAAGTAGTGAATGGCCTGCTGCACGATCCGGTCGCTCTCCGCGTCTGCTATGACGCCGGCTGTTGTGGACGCGGAGAGAGCTTCGCAGTACTCGCCTAATAGAAGGAGTAAATAGCCGATAGACTTCAGCTGTGCACTCACTTTCTTGGCTCGCAAAGCTTGCTGAATATGGCGAAACAAGACGGGGATATGCCGATTCCGTTTGTTGTGCAGGATAGGCTGCAAGGGATTGATGCCTGTTGAAGTTACCAAAGAGGGAGCTTGTTCGCCTGTAAAGGCAATCCAACAGTAGTGCCACGGATCGTTGTCATCCGAAACATAGCTGATAAGCTGCTCCGGCTCGATGATGAAGCTGTCTCCGGCGCCTAGCGCATACTCTTCCCCTTGTGTGGAAAATACGCCTCTCCCTGAAATGACATAGTGAATTAAGTAGTAATCGTACACTTTAGGGCCTAACCGATGCACGGGCTTAGTCTGGCTTTCTCCAGCAAAGAGCACGGTCAAAGCGCTCTCTGAGGATGGCAGTGGGTTCGAAACGACATAATAGCTTTCCTGCTTGGGCATGGCTTTCTTCAGCTCCGTTGATATGTCCTTATGCTCCTTTTAATTTACCATACTTAGCATCTAAGTAGAAATGGTGAAATCACATTTTTCCATGTGGAAATAACATGCTTCCATAGCCAACACTGGATTCTTCTCTTATACTGAAGTTACAAACTTGCTCCTACATCATACTCATAAAAAACTAAAGGCGGTGCCAGAATGGCAGATTTGCAAGCTTTAAAAGACACGTTTATTGAAATTTACGGGGAATCCGCAGCACCAATTTCAGCGTTCCATGCTCCAGGCCGGGTTAACCTGATCGGTGAGCATACGGATTATAACGGCGGTTATGTATTCCCTGCTGCATTAACGTTCGGAACGACACTGCTGATCCGTCCAAGACAAGACCGTGTCATCGGATTTGCATCGACCAATCTGGCTCTTCGCAAACAAATTTCCATAGATGACTTGACCTATCAAGAGGAAGATAACTGGATCAACTATCCGAAAGGAATCTTTGCCCACTTAGCCAAAGAAGGTATGCCGGTTACGAAAGGTTATGATCTTTTGTTCCACGGTGAAATTCCGAACGGCGCTGGACTTTCCTCTTCGGCTTCCATCGAGGTAGTGACGGCCTACGCCCTGGAGACGCTTGAGAAGTATCCGATTGATACGGTGAAAATCGCCCTTCTGGCGCAAAAAACAGAGAATCAATTCGTTGGCGTGAACTGCGGGATCATGGACCAATTTGCAGTAGCCAATGGGAAAAAGGATCACGCGATCCTGCTCATGTGCGATACGCTGGAGTACCGCCATGTGCCGTTCCATAGCGGCAGCTACAAGCTGGTGATCGGAAACACGAACAAACGCAGAGGCCTCGTCGACTCCGCTTACAACGAAAGAAGAAGCCAATGTGAGCAGGCGGTTACTTACTTGCAAAAGCAATTCCCATCCCTCACATTGCTTGGTCAGTTAAACCTGGATCAGTTCAACGAATTCAAACACTTGATCCCGGACGAAACTGTTCGCCGCAGAGCGCAGCACGTTGTAGAAGAAATTGATCGTGTGCTCAAGTCGATCGAGGTTCTGGAACAGAATGATCTTGAAGCTTTTGGCCAGTTGATGATTGGCTCCCATAACTCACTGCGTGATCTCTATGAAGTAACAGGCGTTGAGCTGGATACGATGGTTGAGGCAGCGCTGAAGGTTCCAGGTGTGCTAGGTGCTCGTATGACTGGCGCAGGCTTCGGCGGATGTACAGTTTCCTTGGTTCACGAAGACAGCGTACAAACATTTATCGATCAAGTTGGCAAAGAATATACGGAAAAAACAGGATTGACACCAAGTTTCTATGTATGTGATATCGGGAACGGCGTCGAACAAATCGGGGAGGTATTGTAAATGGCGATTCTAGTAACGGGTGGAGCTGGGTATATTGGTTCGCATGCAGTGGCTGAGCTGCTGGAAAAAGGGGAAGAGGTTGTTATTGTCGATAACTTGCAGCAAGGGCATAGAGATGCCGTGCTAGGTGGCAAACTGTATGTCGGCGATTTGCGTGACAGCGCGTTTCTGGATACTGTTTTTTCGGAAAACAGCATTGACGCTATCATCCATTTCGCAGCAAATTCGCTAGTTGGCGAGAGCATGACGAATCCTGCCAAATACTATCACAATAACGTGTACGGAACGCTTTGCCTGCTTGAAAAAATGAATCAATACGGCGTGAAAAATATCGTGTTCTCATCGACAGCAGCGACGTACGGCGAGCCTGAGAACATTCCGATCCTGGAAAGCGATCGTACCCTGCCGACGAATACGTATGGCGAAACGAAGTTGGCAATGGAAAAAATGATGAAATGGTTCGACACGGCCCATGGCATCAAATATGTATCCCTTCGTTATTTTAATGCAGCGGGCGCTCACGCCGGCGGCAAAATCGGCGAGGATCACAGCCCGGAGACGCACTTGATTCCAATTATTTTGCAAGTAGCCCTTGGTCAGAGAGCGCATATCTCCATCTATGGCGATGACTATGCAACGGAAGACGGCACTTGCGTGCGCGACTATATCCACGTTAGCGATTTGGCGAGCGCCCACGTACTTGCGGTAGAGAAGCTCCGCGGCGGAGCAGAAAGCAATATTTATAACCTGGGCAATGGCACAGGCTTCTCGGTTAAACAAGTGATTGATATCGCCCGCAAAGTAACGGGCCATGCGATCCCAGCAGTAATCGAGCCGCGCAGAGCAGGTGACCCTGCTACCTTGATCGCCTCCTCTGAGCGTGCAAGAACGGAACTAGGCTGGAAGCCTAGCCGCGATTCTTTGGAATCCATCATTGAGAGCGCATGGAATTGGCACCAAAATAACCCGAGCGGTTACGCGGAGTAAGCTGGTTTAGAAAGGAATGAAGCACATGGAACGGACAGTTGAAGCATCGCAGTTAACGGCATTGACCATAGAGAGGCTCCTTCAGTTTGCAAAGCAAAATGGACTCATCGAGCAATTGGATGTCTATACTTCACGAAATGCATTGCTTGATTTATTCGGACTTGCTGAGCCTTACGCAGGAGAAGTACCGGATGAGAAGTTAAGCAGCCCTGTATCCCTGTTGGAAGATCTGCTGGATGCAGCTTTCGAGGCAGGCCTCCTGGAAGAGAACACAGCGACGTACCGGGATCTGTTGGACGCACGGATTATGGGGCTGCTTATGCCCCGTCCTTCCGAGGTTGTGAATCAATTCTGGAACACGGCGAAGACCAGTGGGGTAGAGGCGGCAACGAATTATTTTTATAAACAATCGATTGATTCCAATTATATTCGGATGGATCGTATTCAGAAAAATGAATACTGGCTGGCGGGCACCGCTTACGGTGATCTTGAGATTACGATCAATCTCTCCAAGCCGGAGAAGGATCCGAAGGAAATTGCCCTGCTCAAAACGCTGCCGCAAAGCAGCTACCCAGCCTGTTTGCTCTGCGCAGACAACTTAGGGTATGCAGGACGTGTGAATCACCCGGCAAGGCAAAATCTACGGTTCATTCCCTTAGAGCTGGATAACGAGAAATGGTATTTCCAGTACTCGCCTTACGTGTATTACAACGAGCACAGCATTATTTTCCATGAGAAACATATTCCGATGAAAACAACGCCGAATACGTTTTATCGTTTGCTCGATTTCATCGATCAATTCCCGCATTACTTCATCGGTTCCAACGCGGATCTGCCGATCGTGGGCGGTTCAATTCTGAACCACGACCACTTCCAGGGCGGACGCCATCAGTTCCCGATGGAGAAAGCTCCAAGTGAGCAAACATTCGCGAACGCTGAGTTCGCTGGCGTGAAAGCGGCCATCGTGAAATGGCCGATGTCGGTCATTCGCTTGAGCGGCCATAACAAGCAGCAGCTCTACAAGCTGGCGAGCAAGCTGCTCGAAGACTGGCGCGCCTACAGCGATGCGGAAGCGGATGTCCTCGCCTTCAGCGAGAAGGACGGACAGCGGATCCCGCATAACACGATCACCCCAATCGCCCGCAACAACGCACGGGGCGAATACGAGCTTGATCTGGTGCTGCGGAATAACCGCACCAGCGCCGAGCATCCGGATGGTATCTTCCATCCGCATCAGCACTTGCACCACATCAAGAAGGAGAACATCGGCTTGATTGAGGTAATGGGGCTGGCGGTACTGCCAGGCCGTTTGCAGGAGGAGCTGGCGGATATCGCCAAGATCCTCACAGGCGAAGCCGACTTCGGCAGCGCAATCCGCGACGAGGCCTCTCATCCGCTGCATAAGCATGCGGCTTGGATCGAGGCGATGATTGCGAAGCACGGCGCTGCGCTGACGGCAGACAACGCGAAAGCGGTGCTGCAGGAGGAAGTCGGCAGCAAGTTCATGAACGTGCTGCTCGACGCCGGCGTGTTCAAGCGGGATGAAGCCGGGCAAGCGGCTTTTGAACGGTTTTTGATAGCTGCTGGCTTTGCGCAGCAGCAGTAATAAGAGGAACTCCCTGGTCACGTGGACCGGGGAGTTTTTTGCGATTTGTGGTGGGAGGAGGAGCACTCCCACTCCGCGTGCAGTAGATGAACTACAATGCGCTATTTCAATGGGAACAGCGCATGGAGCCGGCGAGGGGGAACTACAGTCCACTATTTTGCCAATTTTGGTGGAACTAAGCTGATTGGAGCGTGAATAAAGCCCTGTAGTTCCACCTGAACCCACAAATAGGTGATTCTCGCGGAATAAGGTCTCCCGTAGTTCCCCACGCGCAACCGCCGCCTTAGAATTTTCATCGAAGCGTCGAAACCTTTGAATACTGAACACGATTTTAGTAAACTAGATGGGTAGTAGATGGAAAATTCACTTGATTGAATCCTATGAGGACCGAGGAGGCTAAACCAGCATGGATAGCTTTAAGGCGTTAGTGGTGGAGAAGACGGAGGAGCATTTTTCCACCCAAGTGAAAGAGCTACGAATAGAAGATTTACCCCCGGGTGAAGTGACGATCCGCGTGCGCTACTCGGGTATTAATTATAAAGATGCGTTGGCTTGCACGCCGAACGGTCGCGTTGTGCGGAAGTACCCCATCGTGCCAGGAATCGATCTGGCAGGTACAGTTGCGGCTTCTTCAGACCCGCGCTTTCGCGAGGGCGATGAGGTGCTTGTGACCAGCTATGAGCTGGGAACGGGACATTACGGCGGGTTTAGCGACTATGCGCGCGTCCCAGCCGACTGGGTGGTGCCTTTGCCGAAGGGACTGTCCCATCGTGAAGCGATGATCCTGGGAACGGCGGGCTTTACAGCAGCGCTTTCGATTCAGCGTATGGAGGAGAACGGGCTGAGCAAGGAGAAGGGGCCTATCCTCGTCCGCGGCGCAACCGGCGGTGTAGGCAGTAACAGTGTATCGATGCTGGCCGCGCTCGGTTATGAGGTGGAAGCCAGTACAGGCAAGTCCGCCGATCATGCGTATTTGCTCGAATTGGGCGCGGAGCGTGTAGTGCCTCGGGAGGAGTTAGCTCCATCCGTCAGGAAACCGCTGGACAAGGAATATTGGGCGGGCTGCGTCGATCCGGTAGGAGGCGAATCCCTTGCCTATGTGTTGAGCCGGATGAAATACGGCGGGTCTGTAGCGCTGAGTGGAGTGACAGGTGGCGGTGAGTTTGCCGCGACAGTGTTTCCTTTTATACTGCGAGGAGTGAACCTGTTGGGCATTGATTCGGTGTATTGCCCATCCGAGATTCGGAGATCCCTGTGGGAGCGGATGGCTGGGGAATTAAAACCGCAGCTGCTTGAGCGCATGATGTACAAAGAAGTGACATTAGACGGGGTTGTCCAGGCGACGCAAGAGGTTTTGGACGGGAAAGTGAAAGGGCGAGTGCTTGTTAGCTTGTAACCCTGGTCTATAGAAATGAAGACAAGTTGGGAGAGATGACGTTGAAAATGCGAGTTTCGGCGGTGCAGTACCATCTGCACACGATACACAATTTTGAAGAGTTCGCTGCGCAGGTGGAACATTATGTGAAGGTGGCGCAGGAGTTTGAGGCGGATTTTGTGCTGTTTCCTGAACTGTTCACGACACAGTTGATGTCCATTGGCGATGAGCATGGCAAAGCGCTGCCGATTGAGGCACTGCCGTCGTTTACAGAGGCTTATCGGACGCTTTTTCAAGGGCTGGCGAAGCAAACGGGCATGCACATCATTGGCGGCACGCACATTACCTCCGAGGAGGGCAAGCTGTATAACACGGCCTTCTTATTTTATCCGGACGGACGTGTCGGCGAGCAGAAAAAGCTGCATATCACCCCGACCGAGGTGAAGGAATGGAATATGGGGGCTGGGGATTCCCTGCAGGTTTTTGACACGGACAAAGGCCGCATCGCGATACTCGTCTGCTATGACGTAGAATTCCCTGAAATCGTCCGAATGGCTAGAGCCCGCGGCGCTGATGTGCTGTTTGCTCCTTCGTGTACGGATGACCGGCACGGGTTCCACCGAGTGCGTTACACCTGTCATGCACGAACAATTGAGAATCAAATCTACGTCGTTACGACGGGTACGGTCGGCGCTCTGCCAACAGTTGATTTCATGAGGGCGAATTTCGGGCAAGCCGCGGTGCTTACTCCGAATGATGTGCCTTTCCCGCCAAAAGGGATTATGGTCGAAGGTGAAATCAACGGTGATATGGTGGTCACAGCCGATTTGGATCTGGATTTGTTAACCCTTGTCCGCGAAAAAGGCTCTGTCACCACATGGCGTGACCGCAGGACAGATCTGTACACCGATTGGTCCTAATCAGGGCGAGGAGGTATGCCTAGCATGGTGGATACGAATGCGAACAAATTATACGCGAAAAAGTTGTACGTCTTCGACGGCGACAAGCCCATTGAGGCAGTTATACGCAATTATGAAAAAGCGGATATTAACGCGCTGATTCGCGTTCAACAGGAAAGTTTTCCACCGCCTTTTCCGTCGGAGTTATGGTGGAATGAGGAGCAGCTCATGGAGCACATTACCAGATTCCCCCAAGGTGCACTCTGTGTAGAGGTGGAAGGGAGTATTGTCGGCTCCATCACGGGATTGCTTGTCGATTATGACGAAGAGCACGCTGCTGATCACAGCTGGTCGACGCTAACCGACGATGGCTACATCCGTACGCACCGGCCAGACGGCGATACCCTGTATATTGTGGATATCTGCGTGATGCCCGCATACCGCAAGTTCGGTCTTGGCAAGTGGATGATGCAGTCTATGTATGAGGTCGTTGTGCATTTGGGGCTGCGCAGATTGCTTGGAGGCGGGCGCATGCCGGGGTACCATAAGCAGGCTGAAGCGATGACTGTGGAGGAGTATGTGAAAGCGGTCATGGCAGGAGTTTGCAAGGACCCGGTGATAACGTTCCTGCTGCGCTGCGGGAGAACGCCGGTGCAGGTTGTGCCGGATTATTTGCAGGACGAGGAGTCACTGAACTATGCGCTTTTGATGGAGTGGCGGAATCCATTTCGAAATAGGACGTAAAGGAGCTTGAAGAACTAATGGAATACATACGGATAACAAGTATAGACAACCCTTTGTTTCGTGCAATGCATGATCTGATGAAGGAGGTATTTCCACCGGAAGAGGTGCTGGAATATGCCCTGTGGAAAGAACCGTTGGAGGACCCGGGTATTCGGGTGTTCGTCGCTGTGCACGAAGGGAAGGTCGTTGGTACGACAGAGTATCGCTATTATGACGATTTTCAAGTGGCGATGACGGACTTCACGATTATTGGTCAAGCAGGACTTGGCATTGGCCGTTTTCTGGCGCGTAAACGTTGGAATGACTTGGTGGCTCTGGCGGCTGAGTCGGGCAAGCCGATGCTGGGGATGTTCGCTGAAATCTACGATCCATATCGGATCGAAGGGCATCCGTTCGGCGGCGTAAAGCCGATGGACCCTTATGTACGGCGAGAAGTCTTGTCGCATCTCGGTTACAAGCGGATTGATTTCCCGTACGTGCATCCTTCATGGGAAAACAACGGGGAAGCGGTGGAAGAGCTGGATCTTTGCTTCCTTCCGACGGATGAGGATGCGGAGGAGATCAGCGCGAAGCTGGTTGCGACGTTCCTACGCCGTTACTATGCCGTTCTTGCGAATAAACCGCAGGCTTGGCATGCCATGGTTGAGGGGCTTGAGGGGAAAGCATCGCTTGCACTATTACCTTTGTAAATGGAGAAAAGGCTATCTCAAGGCGTGTTGACTCTTTGAGATAGCCGCTTTTTTACCAACCGAAGTCCAACGTTTTGCCAGTCTCCGCTAGTGTCTTAATATTGCTTAAAATCATCCACCAGCTTGCTTTCGTTCTCTCGAAACTAGGGTGGTTTGGTGTCCATTCATCATTGATGAGCGTCATTTTGGTACAGCTGCCGACTGTTTCTAACGTAAACGTCATCCGTGACTGAAAATCCGCATGATTCGGATTATAGGACGGGCCTGCATGCTCGATGCAGGAGAGAAGTTTCTCCGGTTCATAGGCGAGAATCGTGCCATAGACATGAACCGTTTCATCACCGTCATTGCCTGGCCCAATGTACCTGAAGTCAGAGCCGATCTCGAACGTGCTCTCCAGTACGCTGCCGAAAAGAATTTTACGCGTCCCCTCCGGTGTCACCAGAATATCCCACACTTCTTTGCAAGTTGCACCAATATAAAATTCGTATTTTAATTCCAACTTAAACTCACTCCCTCGGCATGTGTTAAGTTTATGATAGAAGTTTGTACGCTCCAAGTATTGTAAAAACGCGACAAGGAGTGATCGGCGTCATGTCAGACCTTATCAAGCCCAGTCTAGGCATTATGAATCTGCAGCAAACTGTACGGAAATTTCAGCTTTCCAGGGTGGCTCCCTCGGAGGATCTGGCTTTTTTAATTCGTCATTATTGGATTATTCGGTGGGATTTAAGAGGACAAGAGCCATATACCCAGCACGTCATTCCGAATCCTTGCGTCAACTTGGTGGTTGAGCCCGGTCAATCGGCGATTTACGGTCCGGGAAAAGAGAAATACGGCCACCATTTGGAGGGTCAGGGCTGTGTATTTGGCGTAAAATTTAAACCTGGCGGTTTCTACCCGTTCTTCAAGCAGCCGGTATCCGGCATGCAGGCGGGCCCGCTGAGCGTTCAGAGTGTATTTGATGCCGATCCGCTAAGGTTAGAGACCGACATGTTTGCGCAGACGGATGAACCGCAAATGGTAGCGCTGATTGAACGAATGATCCGGCCTAAGCTGCCGGAACAAGATGAGCAGGTAACTTTTATCAATGAGATCATTGATTATATTAACAAGCAGCCGGATATCACGAAGGTAGACAGTCTCTGCGAGCACTTCCATGTGAACAAAAGGACGCTGCAGCGGCTTTTCGACCACTACGTTGGCGTTACGCCAAAGTGGGTCATTAAGCTGGCCCGCATTCAGAATGCGGCGGAAATGACGGATGTGAGCGTCAGGCCGAACTGGTCCAAGCTGTCGATGGATTTGGGATATCACGACCAGTCGCATTTTATTAAGGATTTCAAGTCCATTATCGGCCAGACGCCGGATGAATATGCCCGGCAGGCGCAGTAATAGTGAAAAGAGCCAGCCTATAAGTGGGCTGGCTCTTCTGTTAAAGGCTATTCAATTCCCCTTGCCCGAGAAGGTACGGTGAATCTTGCGTACCGCAAACAAGTACACGATGAGCGGCGTCGGTGCCTGAAGGATGCCCCAAATCCCCCAAAACCAAGGATATCGAGCACTCCTCTTGCGCGCATCAACGAATAGCCATGTGCTTTGCACGAGCAGAATAAGGGCGATGCCAATCCAAGCCCATATAGGTAGTGCATCCCAATTTTCATGTTTCATGTGAATCCACCTGCTTTCTGAGGAGTAGCCAAGCTAGCGGCGCAATGATCGCCAAAGCTTGGAAGGTAATGAAGGTAACCGGCTGTGAAGCTGCGACCATGAAAAGGAGATAGAACAGCAGCAGGGCGGTGCCCCACAGCTTGAGCAGATCACCGAGCAGCCGCGAACGCTGCTTTCTCTGTACGGCTGCGATTTGTTGATCGAACCAAGCGCTGTTTGGACGCGAGGCAGGGAATAAGCCGTCTAACGCGTCTAGCCCCTGCTGCAGCCTAAGAACGTCAGCCTCATTAGCAGAAGCGTCGGTCTGATCTTCTGAAGATCCGCTCAGCTGAGGCTTTTTATGATTAGCGTCCTGAAAGTCGTCCATCTACACGAGCTCCTTTCGCAAATGTTTCAAAGCGTTATGCACTCTTGATTTGGCAGTCCCTTCCGCGATGGCAAGGATTTGACCGATTTCTTCATAGGTGTAGCCGTAGTAATGCTTGAGAATAACCGGAATGCGGCTTTCCTCAGGCATTTCAGCCAAGGTGTTCAGCACATCGGGCCAATCCTCGTTCCGGCTTTCGGCGTGCCACTGCATCTGACGCAGGGCCTGCACCTGCTGTTCCTCCTGCCACTTCTTTTCGCGTTTGCGCCGCCGCGCCTGATCAATCATCAAACGGGTGGCTATCGTGATCAGCCAAGAGGAGAACTTGGATTTTGCGTTGTATAAGTTTATTTTCTCGATGCATCGAATCATGGTATCTTGCGTCAGGTCCTCCGCCATGGACGGATTGAGCGTTATTTTCAACAAATATTTGTAAACAAAATCATAATGCTGCTGTAACAGTTGGGACAGAGCGGTGCGATCTCCCCGCGTTGCCCGATCAAGCCAATCTTGCTCTTCCAAGTCAAGGGTCACCCTCTCTGCCTGAATTCTTAGATAGTACGAACAACAGGGATCAATCGTTCACGGTGCACGAAACTTTATGTAAAATCATTTATTAGCTTACCACGCTGAAGAACAGACATGTATAATGACAGTAGGCAAGCAACTAAGTAGGTATGGAGGACAATCTATTGAAACAAGGCATATTTGCAAGGGCAGGACTGTCTCCACAGGAGCTGAAGGAAGTTAGGGATCTATGGGAGACATGTAACCGCCATGACCATATCGAGATTAAACTAAACTGGGGGACATTATCGGATCGTCCGCCGGGTGTGACGAATGACTTTTTATTTTACCGGGATGACCGGATTGTCGGATTTCTCGCGATATATTCTTTTCTGTCCACGGAAGTGGAAATTAGCGGAATGGTACACCCGGAGGCACGAAACCAAGGTATCTTTGGGCAATTGGTCCAGACAGCGCTGGAAACGTGCAGAAGCCGAGGGGTGCCGAAGGCCATTTTCATCAATGAACGGGGATCGGCGAGCGGGAAGGCTTTTTTGACGAAGCTAGGTGCGGACTATCAGTTCTCTGAATACGTGATGGAGCTTCAAGAGGGGGCGGAAGTAGTGGCACAAAACGGTGAAGAACTACTGACTCTGCGCTCCGCCAATGTAGAGGATACCGAGCTGCTCGTTCAACTGAACATGTCTGGCTTTAATATGCCCGAAGCGGATACGAGAGAATACGTGAACCAAACGATTACCGGCGACAAGGAAAAAACCTGGATCGCAGAGCTTGGGCACGGAGAACAGAAAGTGCCGATTGGTAAAATCGGAGCCATGATTGAGACGGATGCCAGCGGATTCATCTACGGCTTTTGTGTACTGCCGGAGCGTCGGGGCCAGGGTTATGGACGTGTGATCTTGAGTCAGACTATCGGGGAGCTGAAGATGAAGCATCGGGCGGGGTTGATCAAACTCGAAGTTTCGGTCGAAAATGAGAAGGCGCTGGGTTTGTACGAATCTTGCGGCTTTAGAACAAAGAATGCGAATGATTACTATGTGTTGATGCTAGATCAAAGCGAGTAAATATAAAGAAGGATAGAGCGGCAGTTGCTAGATACTGTGCTCTATCCTTTTGTGCGTCTCGTAGTGCTTGGTGAGCGGAACTACAGGGCGCTATTTCGTCGAAAATACAAATTCTATTAGCCCTGCTGATAAATAAGCTCCGAGGAGCCGCTGATGATTGTACCTGTATTTTGCCCTGCGCATATTTCTTTCATGGAGCCGGGTTTGTCGAAATTGAATACATGGATGGGAATGTGATAATCCCGCGCCAGAATAAAGGCAGACTGATCCATGACCTTCAGATTGTGGTGGATGACGTCGTTGTAGTGGAGAGATTTGTATTGGAGAGCCTCTTTATGATGTTTAGGGTCCTTGTCGAACACGCCGTCAACGCCTTGCTTCGCAACGAGGATCGCTTCGCAGTTCACTTCGATAGCTCTTTGGACCGATGGGTAGTCTGTCGTGACGAAAGGCTGTCCATTACCCCCTGCGAAAATAACGATGTACCCTTTTTCCAAATGATGAATGGCTCTAAGCCGGATAAAAGGCTCCGCCACGGAGGCGATCGGAATGGCTGTCATGACGCGCACTTCCGCGTCGGTCTTCGCCTTCAGCACACCGCGCAGCATTAAGCTGTTGATTACGGTAGCGAGAGTTCCGATATTGTCGGCCTCTGCTTTCTCAATGCCCCAGCTCTCGCCCATATTGCCGCGGAAGATATTGCCCCCGCCAATCACAAGACACACTTCGACACCTAACTGAACAACCGTCATAATTTCATTGGCAATATGATCCAGTTGTTTCGGATCGAAACCGAACTCGCTTTCTCCCGCAACAGCCCCGCCGCTTAGCTTAATGAGGACTCGTTTGTACCGCATATGGATCTCTCCTCCCATCAGACAATTGGTTTCTCTTCCTATCCTTGTGCTGTTGCAAAATCAACGCTGCCCGTGAGATCAGGACGGCTTCAGAGCGAAAAAAAACACTAAAGCAACGAATGCTTTAGTGTTTAATAGAAATGAGAAATAGGAAACGATGCTGTTGCTGCACGATCACAGGACCCTTCATATTCCCCACTCCTTTCCGCTTATGATTAAAAGCTATTGTACACGAACTATGTGGAAGAATGCAATTTCTGCGGAACCCGCATATGCACGATGAGTCCGATCACGACTAGCAGCAGAAGCGAGCCAAGCGCGACGCGGCTGGCGAAGTTCCCTGTGGAGGCGAGCGCCAAGGTAATGGATCCGTACAGAGCAGGCCCAACAATCGAGGATACCTTGCCGGAGAAAGCGAAAAGGCCGAAAAACTGGCCGCGTTTCTCTACAGGCGTCAACTGCACGATCATGGTTCGGGACGTTACCCACATGGCGCCCATTGATACACCATAGAGACTGCCGGCAGCCCAGAACAGGCTTTGGCTGGTCGCTAAGGCCGCGATGGCGATCGCGACGATAAGTACGAAGGCAACGATCGTGACGGCTCTTTTAGGCCCGACACTGCGGGTGACATAGCCGAAGAGGAAGGAGCCGATAATGCTGGATACGGTAGAAACCAAGTAGAGGAGAATAAATTGCCCCGTTGTGAAGCCCATCACCGTATTCGCATAAATCGCCATGACAGCAATGGCTGTAGCAATGGCGTCATTAAAGAAAAAGTAAGCGATCATGAACAAGAAAGCGGCTTGATATTTTCGCGCCTCCTTGAATGTTGCCCAAATCTCGCGGTAGCCGCTCAGAAGCGTCTTTTTTTCGCTTACCGGCTTGGAAGGTTTCTCTTTGTAGAGAAACATAATCGGCAGGGAGAATAGTAAGAACATAAGCGCACTAGGAATAAATGTGTTTTCATAATGATTGCCGTTAATTAAAGGGAAAACGACAAGTCCGACTAGCGTGCCTACATAACCAACGGCTACGCCTACACCGGAAATGATGGGGATTTCACGCTCGCTGCCCAGATCCGAAATCATGGAGTCGTAGAAGATTAAGCTGGAATTATAAAAGAATTTGGCGATCATGAAAAAGAAAATCACACCTAGAATAGAGGTGTTAAGCCCCATCCACTGTTGATCGGTATGCCAGATGGCCGAAGCGCCCATAAGCAGAGTCGCCACGACGGCAATGAGCGTAAAGGGGACAAGGTAGGCCTTCTTTTTACCCGTGCGATCGATCCACACCCCGAATAAAGGCGAAAGCAGGACGAGAAAAAAGCTGGATAAAGCATTGGAATACGTGATGAAAGTACTGGCTATCTGATTCAACTCTTCGCTTTTTCCTAACGTTTCTTTTAAATAAAAAGGGTAAAAGACCGTCACGATATTGGAGGAGAAGATGGTGTTCGCGAAATCGTACATGGCCCAAGCGAATATCGGTAAGGAGAAGAACAGTGTCCAAACGCTGCGTGTCTGCATGGGATTGGAAGCGGGTTCAAGCTTTGCCACCAGGGTCACCCTTCCTGCGTAAATGACTTAGTTTCTCTAGTATATTGGCTGCCGGGCAGAGAAATCCCTGTTGCTTTACAATAAAAAAATCTCCCCAACCTCAACAAGGAGGAGGAGAGATGGCAGGCTAGCTAGAAGGCCTTTTGATTTCGACCTCAATCATATCCATATTTTCCTTCATCTCAACCACGTCGATGCCGTTGCGCTGCAAAGTAGTAGAGAGAGAATCTTTGTCTTGAGCCGGAAAAACGTACGCATTGCTTTTCTTATTATCGAGCAAATTTTTCGCTACTTGGACTAGACGCTCCATGGAGAAAGGTTTTTTGAGATATTTCTGAATTTCTTTCTCATGGAAATCATGCGGTTGATCCAGTGCGGTAGAGACAATAACCGGAGTCTGGTAGTACAACGGGTGCCTGGATAAGTCAGCGATGAAATCCCATCCGTTTTTTACACCTTCGAGATGGATATCCACGATGAACAGAATCGGTTCACCCTTGCAACGGTTCAAAGCGATAATTCCCTCTTCGGCAGAGCGCAATTGGATGGAAGGCAGATCCAGCTTATTCAACGCAATTTGGATCAGCTTGGCGAGGTCATCATCATCTTCGAAAATAACGATTTTCCCCTCCATGGAAGATAGCTCATACTGATCGAATTCAATCCGGAAGGTAGTGCCGGCACCCATCTGAGACTCGTAAGAAATTTGTCCGTTGTGCCCTTCAACGATCTCTTTCACGATGGCTAGCCCTAAGCCGGTTCCGCCAATTTGACGTCGGTCGGAGTTATCGACACGGAAGAACTTGGAGAACATCTGATCATGCGCTTCCTCAGGGATGCCGAGCCCGTAATCCTGCACGGAAGCAACAACTTTGCCGTTCGTTGCGGATAAATAAATGTCGATCCGTTCTGCGCCCGGAGAATACTTAATTGCGTTGCTGATCAGGTTGTGGAAAACTTGCCGAATCCGATCCGCATCAGCCCGCACCCATAGTTCCGATTCCTGCCGATGGATGACGATGTTGTGGTTTTGCTTATCCTGCCACTGATCAACGATGTCCTGAACGGTCGGCAGCAAGTTGATCGGGGAGAAGTGGTATAGCTGCCGCCCGGACTCCATGCGCTGCAAATCAAGGAAATCATTAATCAAATTCGAGAGGCGATGAGCTTCCTTATAAATGGTCTCCATGTATTTCTTCTGTTTATCCTGCGGCAGCTCACGATGGAGCAAAATCTCAATGAAGCCAAGCACGCTCGCCAGAGGAGTCCGGAGCTCATGGGAGACGATGGAAATGAACTCGTTTTTCATTTCATCAACGCGCTCTTCTTCCGTTCGGTCACGGAAAACGAAGAGATAACCCTGCTGCTCCGTATCTTCACTGACGACAGTCGCATAAAGCTCAGCATGCTGAGGCTGATCATCCAATACAAAGCCAAATCGCTGTGTCAGATGCGTATGCGTTCCGTTAATCAGCGCTTCGATTGATGAAGCTGCGCCGAAGAAGCTCGGCGTTTCAGCTGCAATCTCGTGGCAGCCAGCTACCAAATTCTCGCCGATGCGCGCATTTAAGCCAAAATAGCGGCTCATTCGATGGTTCGCGAAAAGGATCGTCCCCTCGGAATCACACATCATCATACCTTCGTGCGCCGATTCCAAAATATTTTGAATCAAGTCGCGCTGCCCTTCAATTAAGAGCTTCTCGGCAATTAGCTCGTCGTTCAATTCCGCCAAATGAGCGGCTTGCTTCACTCTCTCGTCATTCATCACTTGAGCGAAAAAGGCCAAGCCGAACTGACGGACCAAGCCCTTCGTCAGGCGTTGGTTGTTTTCTTGGAACACGGAGCTTTGGTAGCTCGTTAGGAGCAAGAAGCCGATAACCGTCTGTTTGTCGTCAAGCAGAGGAACGTAATGATCGACGGCATGCATCATCCCGCCATGGACGCCCTTCTCATGCCCGGTTACATCCCGAGTGTGCACAAGGTTCGTGCCTTCTTCAAAAACACGCCTTGCCGGTCCAAATAACTCGTCCTGATGAACCCGAATATGTTCCTTCGGGTATCCGATAGAATGGATGACTTCGTAGGTGGGATTGCCAGTACTGCCAGTGCCGCCAGTATCGCCATTGCCAGGCTCGGCGTCACGTTTCATAACAACGAGAGCCGCATCCTGCAGAAGCGAATTCAGCAGAGCAGGCAGCGTGTGCTTCAAGAAATCCTTGAGCTCCACGTAACCGGTCAGTTTCTCTTGGTAAGAAGAAATCAGCTCAAGATCCCGTTCTCTTTCGGACAATTTGGCCAAAGTGACTTGCTGCTCTTCCTGTTGTGCAATGATTTCCTCGTTCTGGGTTTCGAGGCTCTCGGCCATATATCGGTAGGTTTCTTCGCTTTTACGAAGCTCCTCTTCGGCATGAATAGCCCGGAAGGAGATGAAGATGGACATCACACCTGCAATGAGTGCAATAATGCCACTAACCATGGTAATCGTACGAGAGTTTTGGCCAGCTTTGAGAGAGGAGTTGTAGGCGTCTTCTGTGATTTGTACAATCGTCTTCTCAATACTGGAGTGGATGACACGGTAACGATCCATCATCGTTTTGCCTGAGTTAATCCGGGTTCGAGCCTCATCCGTTTTGCCTGCGCGAATGAGTTCCAACTGACTGTCAAAAAAGCGCTGCAGATTGGTGATCGCCGGTATGGCCTGCGTATCCATAATGAGTTGGAGAGTCGGATATTTTTTATCATAAATACGGATGTTGTTCAGATCATCTTCCAACTGTTTTTTGCCTGCGGTATAGGGGTTCAAATATTGTTCATTGCCCGTTAATTCAAAACCGCGAATGCTGGTTTCCTGATTAATCAGGTCGGTCAGCAGGCTGTTCGTGGTCTTGGAGATCGGAATGGCATCATTCACGATCGCATTGCTCTCACTTTCCATATTACGGGAAGCAATATAGTTCGATACACTGACAAAAGCAAGTAATGCCACGATTAAAATGACGTATAACATGGAGATTCGCGATCTCGTGAATGTTTTCATTGCCACTTAGGTCACCTGAATTCTACATAGAATAAAATGAATGGGAATCGTTTGAAATTCGACAAGGCTCAACAATATTCCTCTAAAAATCAATCATGTTATGTTTTCTTCCATGAATTCATTGCAAGAAGCGACAATGTCGTTTACAATACTATACATTACATAGTTTATGTGACATTTAACTACATGAAGGTTTCACAGGAGGAGGGCGCACACCGTGCAGGTTAAAGACAGCAGGATTCCGCTGAGACATGAAGTACGTCCATTCTTCCAGCCTATACTCTCGCTTCAGACGCAGGAAATCATCGGCTATGAGACGTTGGGAAGGCGAATTAGGGAGGATATTGTCGAAAGCTTGGGGCCTTTTTTCAAAAATCCTGACATTCCGGAAGATGTGCAGCTTCTCATTGATCGACACTTAAGAGAGCGGGCTATTGAACAGCTTGCCTCTACGCAAGATGAAAGTTTACTATTCATTAACTTAAAACCTTCATGGATCTATCGGACTTATAAGCGCACAGGCGTGCTGCCGACGATTGAACTATTGCGGAAATATGACATCAATCCTGCGCGTATCGTGATAGAGGTTACCGAAGAAGAATTTACAGGAAAGCTGCAAGAGCTTACCCAAATTGTAGAGTTATATCGGCAATTCGGCTGCATTATCGCGATAGACGATGTAGGCAGCGGGTTCAGCAATTTCGATCGCATCGCCAGTTTGCAGCCAAAAATATTGAAAATCGATCTTAATATACTGAAAAAAAGCGCGATTCATGCGGGTTACAAAGCATTGATGCAATCTTTTTCCATCTTGGCGGCTCAAATGGGCGCCTCCCTGCTGGTCGAGGGCATTGAAACGAAGCAAGAGCTGCACAGCGCATTGCAAGTTGGTGCTAGATATGTGCAGGGTTATCTCTTTTCGAAGGCGGAGCCATATTTGCAGCATAAGGATGGGTTTAAACCCATGCTGAAAGAAGAGATGGGCCTCTTCAGCCAAGGGGAATTTCAGCGGAACCGCCATCTCTCCGTCATTCATCAAAGCCTGGAGGCAGTCACTCAATCGGCTATTCGCATTCTAACGGCAGAAGACGCGGATCAGCTTATTGAACATACGACGACAACTGTGACTGAAAACTGCATACGGATCTACATCTGCATGGAGGATGGTTATCAAATTTCATCCAACTACATACGCAAAGAGGATGCATGGAACAAAGACGACAGTTATCGCGGGGCGAACTGGACGTGGCGCCCTTATTTCATCTCCAACATCCTCATGATGAACCTGCAAAAGCAGGGGATCTTATCACAAGTATACACAGATCTGGATACCTCGCATCAGATTCAGACCTATTCCTGTGCGCTGGGTGATGGGTATTATTTGTTTTTGGATTTACTGATCTAGGTGAGATAGAAAAGACCGTCTGGCACTTTGGCCTAGACGGTCTTTTTGTGTGGATAGGAGTCCCCTCGCAGTACAGGGGAACTACAGGGCGTTATTTTACCTAAAATAGCCATGTGAGCAAACGTAGGGGAACTACGTTCCTCTATTTGCTCCATTTCGGTGAGAAACGCGCCGACTTCACTGAAATAAGGCCACGTAGTTCCCCTGAAATTTTGAAAACTCCATTTTAGTCTAAATAGTGGCCTATGGTTCCCTTATATTGCGACAAACAATGCGCGCATCCTCTGGAGAATGAGTCGCGCCTTCTAAGCCTCGACCCACTCGCGCCGCAGCGAGAACAAGTCGCGCAGCTCGTCAGTCGACAGCTCGGTGATCCAGTTCTCACCCGTGCCGACGATCTGCTGGCTCAGGCCGAGCTTGCGCTCGATCATCTCGTCGATGCGCTCTTCGAGCGTGCCGAGCGTGACGAACTTGTGCACCTGCACATGGCGCGTCTGCCCGATGCGGAAGGCGCGGTCCGTCGCTTGGTTCTCGACGGCGGGATTCCACCAGCGATCATAGTGGAACACATGATTCGCCGCCGTCAGATTGAGCCCGATGCCGCCGGCCTTCAGCGAAAGAATAAACACATTTCGCTGCTCCTCTGCCGGCCGCTCAGCATTGTCCTGGAAGTTCGCGATCATCTCATCGCGACCCGCTTTGGTTGTTCCGCCATGCAGGAACAACACGGTCTCACCCAGCTCCTGCTGCAGCACATGCTGCAGCAGGTTGCCGGTCTCGACAAACTGCGTGAAAATCAAGCATTTGTCGCCTTCTTGGCGCAGCTCCTGCACCATCTCGAGCAGGCGCTCGAGCTTGTTCGAACGACCGCTCCATGGAGCGGTCAGGCCTTCCTTGAGCAGCAAAGCAGGGTGGTTGCACACCTGCTTGAGCTTCGTCAGAGCGGCGAGAATGAGTCCGCGCCGCTCCATGGCGGAGAGCGTATCCAACCGGTCGAACATGTCCTGGATGTAGTTTTCGTATAACGAGCCTTGCTCGGCGGTCAGTGAGATGAACGTTTTGGACTCGTTTTTTTCCGGCAGATCGAGCTGAATCGCGGGATCTTTCTTCTCGCGGCGCAGCAGGAAGGGACGGATCAATTTTTGAACCTTATTAATGATCTCAACATCGCGCGTTTTCTCGATCGCATTCACGTAACGATGTGTAAACTCGCGCACTGTGCCCAGATAGCCGGGATTCGCGAAGTCGAAGATCGACCATAATTCCGTGAGCCGATTCTCGATCGGAGTACCCGTCAAAGCAATGCGATGGAAAGCGTTCAAACGGCGAATCGCCGAGGCTTGCTTGGTATAAGCATTTTTTATATTTTGCGCTTCGTCCAGACAGATGGAGTTCCAAGTGATTTCACCCAGCTCCGCTTCATCCAGATGGGACAGCGTATAAGAAGTTAACACTAAATCAACTTTGCCGACAGCTTCCGTGAACGCAGCTCCTTTGAACCGTTGAGGTCCGTAATGCAGATGTACCTTGAGTGAAGGGGCAAAACGCTTCAGCTCCATCTGCCAGTTGCCAAGAACAGAAGTAGGACAGATCAGCAGAGAAGGCGCCGCAGGCTGCTCAGTCTCTTTGACGGTGAGCAGGTAGGTGATCCACTGGATCGTTTTACCGAGACCCATATCATCGGCCAAACAGCCGCCAAGGCCGAAACGGCGCAAGAACAACAGCCAAGAGATGCCGTCCACTTGATAGTGGCGCAGCGAGCCTTGGAAGCTTGGCGGTGGTTCCACGGTAGGAATCGCCGCCGTTTGAGTCAGCTGATCGACCATGTGGCGCAGCTGCTCGTTCAGCTCGACTTCCATCTCGATGTAGCGCATCGCATCGGGATCATCTTCCGCAGGCAGCAGCCCGGCGGCATCGCCTGCGAAGTGCAGCTCCAGCACGTCGCGGAAGGAGAGGCCCTGCTTCTTCTGCACCTGCTTCATGATCTGCTCGACCTGCGCCATGAACTTCGGATCGAGCTGAATCCAATTGCCGCGAATCTGGATCAGCTTGCGCTTTTCTTCCAGCAGCAGCCGGAATTCTTCTTCGGTCAGCTCCAGATCACCCACAGCCAGCTTCCAGTCGAACTGCATCAGCTGAGTGAGCCCGAACATCGTCTCCCGTCCGGAACCGACGGAAGACTTGATCTTCGCGCGCAGCTTCGGCTTCATCTTGCGGATGCGATCCCACCAGGCCGGGAGGAACACACTGGTCCCGGCCTCCACGAGCCGCACGCTTCCCTCTGCGAGGAAGCGCCAAGCCTCTTCCTCCGTCAACGTTTGACGGAGGGTGCTTTCGCCCGCATCCAGCCAAGGCAGGATGCGCAGCCATTTGGCCGCGTCACGTTCGACGCGGCTCAGCTCCGGCTGCCACGCCTCCGGCAGCGGCAGTTCGCCCGCCACCGGCTCGCCGGTGGGCGTCACCGTGCGCAGCACGTCCGGCGCCAGCCGGTCCTGCAGCAGCACCCGCAGCTGCCAGCCTGCGCCATGCGCCAGGTCCGGCTCTGCGAGCTGCAGGCACGTGCGCATCGGCGACCGGTCTTGGCGCCAGCCGATGGCGACGAGCCAGTCTTCCTCGTCGAGCCAGAGGTCGGCGGCGATTTCGCCTCGCCGCATGAGCGGGTATGCCGCCTCCAGCTTGCGCAGATTGTCTTTCATGATGCCGTCTGCGTCCACCCATTCGGGGATAAGCGCATGAATCCAGCGGGAAACGGCTGGTGATTCCAGAGACTGCAACTCTTCAGGGAGCTGCAGCTTCCAGCCCATTTCGCCGGCCTTCCATTTCTCGTAATCCGGCATGAAGCTTCCGGTGGCTAATGCCTCGCGAACCGCAGGGGCCAAGCGGATGAAATCCGCGGAGTCCTGATGCCAGCTAAGCTGCAAATGCTGCACAGGCTGCGGATCGCTGAAATATTCGAGCGCCTCAAGTGGCTGCAGCTCAATGCCTTCGCGATTTTGCCATTCGCTGGGTTCCATGAAAGTGCCATAGAAGGAAGCACGGTGCCAGGCAAAAAGCATATTTTTCAAATCAAGGGCGTCCCAAATACCGCCGTTCTCGCGGGATCCCCATAGAAACAAGGAGCCGCTGGGGAGGGAGCTTACATGAACCGTCAGCGCGCTGGTTTCGATCATCGAATCCATTTTCCTTTCTTAAGCTCTTCTTGGAAGGCACGCAAGCGTGAGAATTTATCCGCTAAACGATACACATAGTGCTCCCAGCGATCGTTCTGGCCTAATTGTTTGTATAAGCTGTGCAGCTTCTTTAGAAGCCGGACAGCTGTTTTGTAGGAAGCTCTGTTTTTCTCCAAAACCGCACGTTCCGCCGCTTGATGATACAGAGGGAGCAGCAAAGCGGCATCGTGCTCTTCGATTGCTTTTAGCTCCAACGTGTACAGATTTAAAGGCGAAATACGGTTTGCCAGCTGCAAATCCACCCATTGCCGATACCTTTTGGTCTGCAGCAAATAGGCTGTGTAATAGTAGTAAGAGCGAGGCAGCAGAGACTCCATGACCTGTACCCATTCGCTGTCGGATTCCAAATGCTTGGTTGTATCAAGCCAGTATTGGCAAAAGGTCCGGAAATCATCGTGATTGGCCTGGGCAATCGATTTGAACAACCAGCGGAGCCAGACTAGCATGTCGTTCCACTGCTGATCGTTGTAATAATAATTCAGGTACAGGAAGTAATCCTTAGCATGAGGATGAGCCAAAAGTTCCAGCAGCTTGAAGGCACTGTCTGTATCTCCCTGAATAATGTGAAAATGGGCTCTAGCCGCAATCAGCGCATCTTTTCTCTTAGCAGGCTGATCTTTCTTGGACAGAAGGGCGTCGAGGCGCTGAATCTCCTCTTTCTGCGCGGCTGTTTGCGCGGACAGCTTCCACCAGATGAATCGATACACGAAAAGCCAGTCAATCGGGCTGTCTTTTCCTTGCAGCGCGAATTCACCGAGCATTTTGAGCGTAGCCAGCATATGTTTGGGTTCAGCCACGAAGGAGGCATTCAGATCCATCCCTTGTGTAAGCTGGGCGAGCTTATCCTCACAGTTTTTTGCGGCGATTTTGCACCCGTTTTCGTGATAATAAGACAAGTAAGAGCTTTTGGTCTCTTGATAAAATTGTTCGATCTTACGCATCATGAACAGCACGATATGAAGCATATAGATCTCGCGCATCGAGCTTTTCCAATCGGCGGCAAAGCCAGGCAAAGACTCTAACGCAGAGTCATAAAACGTTTCAATGGAGTGCTGATGCGAAATCGAGAACCCATGAAATCTCCCCTCAAAAAAACGATGCCAATCAGCAGGCAAAGCCGTTTCTTCGGGTTTAGTGGCCTTGGCGGCTTCTTTGCGTTCCTGTGCCGGGGAGGCGCCTCGCAAAGGTTTTTTGCGGGCGAATATTTGTTGCTTTAATTGTTGCAGAAGCAGTTCGGGCCGTCCATAGGGAGCGTATAAGCTGAAGAACGTAGCACCGATATGCTGGCAAAAACCATCGAAGGAGCAGCTGCATGAGCTGTCCTGAAAATTCTCTAAGTTCACCGTCGTGTTGTGCAGTCTCTTGCCTGCAACCGTCGACTGAATGCTTGTGCCCTTCAGATCGACATCCGCCACGCGGCCTTTATGATAGTACTCCCAGCCCTGCTCCAGTACGGCAGCATCAAAATGCAGCGGGATTTGCTTGATTAGGTAGTTCATTCGATTTTTGGGAATCTGCAGTTTCAGCATGTGTGCTTTCCTACCCTCCGAGCGGTACATTCCTTCTTCCATAGTAACAGATTTTTTCCGAAATTGCCCATTTCCACAGTTTATGCCAAAGGGTAATTTTTTATCCGGGGGAAAAACGGTTAACCCTGCATTCAAACCTATAATATGATAAAGTGAAGCTAGAAGGTTAGCTACCGAAGGGAGACTTTACAATGGGTATTAAATTCGGAAGAGAATATAAGGATATTGTCACTGATTTTGTACGTGGCATTGAGATGGTGAATGGTTTCTACGAGCTGCTGGAGATGAGTGCGGACGATTGGGAGGAGCTTGAGCCTGAAGAACAGGAAGAGTGCCTGCGTACGCTGGCTGACGATATTTTCTATGGATTGGGCAACAGCCCTGTCATGCATGTTGGTGCAGGCTCGGTTCGCCATGATCCGAGTAATCACGTGTTGAAGGTTCACGACGGGGAAAAGCTCGTTTCCGTTATCTATTTGGTCTGATTTTTGAGTGAGCTAAAGAAAGGTGTATAAAAGCTATGCTGGATGGGGCAAGGAAGGTTTTACAACAAGTTTACGGGTACCCGGAATTCCGTGAGGGGCAGAAAAATATCATTTCCAACCTGCTTGAGGGGAAGGATACGCTTGGCATTATGCCAACGGGCGGCGGTAAATCGATCTGCTATCAGGTTCCTGCGATGCTGATGGAGGGCGTGACCCTCGTCATCTCTCCGCTGATTTCCTTGATGAAGGACCAAGTGGATGCCCTAGGCGTGCTCGGAGTTCCTGCGACGTTCATTAATAGCACTCTGGAAGCCAGAGAAGTGGAACAGAGGATGCAAGGCGCGATGCAGGGCAAATACAAGCTGCTGTATATCGCGCCCGAGCGGCTGGAGTCAGAGCGGTTTCGCGCGCGGATGTCGGCGTTGAATCTTCCCTTTGTGGCTATTGACGAGGCGCATTGTGTGTCCCAGTGGGGGCATGACTTCCGTCCCAGCTATGTCTCGATCGCTCCGTTTATTCGCGAGCTCCCGAATCGCCCGATCGTCGCGGCCTTTACCGCTACAGCGACAGCCGAAGTGACGGCGGATATTGCAAGGCTGCTCGACCTGTCGGATGCGGGCATCTTTGTGAACGGTTTCTCGCGGGATAATCTGGAGCTGACAATTCTTCGAGGAGAGAACAAGCGGGATTACATTCACAATTATGTAAAAGAGCATACGCACCAGCCGGGCATTATCTATGCCGCTACCCGCAAGGATGTGGAGGAGCTGTACGAGTCATTGCGGAAAAAAGGCTACGCCGCAGGCAAGTACCACGCCGGATTAACCGACGATGAGCGCTCCTACATGCAAGAAGCGTTTCTCTATGACGATATTCGGGTGATGATTGCCACGAATGCCTTCGGGATGGGCATCGATAAATCGAACGTGCGTTATGTCATCCACTACAATATGCCGAAAAATATGGAGGCTTATTATCAGGAAGCCGGTCGCGCAGGACGTGACGGGGAGCCGAGCGAGTGCATTCTGCTGTTCAGCGCACAGGATATTATGACGCAGAAGTTCCTCATTGAGCAGAACCAGCTTTCGCCTGAGCGCAAAGCCAACGAATACAAAAAGCTGCAGACGATGATCGATTACTGCTATTCACCAAGATGTCTGCGGAATGTTATTTTGCATTATTTTGATGAGCGGAATGTGAAAGACACCTGCGGCAACTGCAGCTCGTGCAAAGACGATCGCGATACCGTGGATATTACGGTTGAAGCGCAGAAAATTTTTTCCTGCATCCGCCGCATGAATGAACGTTTCGGGATTTCGATGGTTGCTTCAGTCCTGAAGGGCTCGAAAGCGAAGAAAATTGTCGAATATCGGTTCGACAAACTGCCGACGCATGGCATTATGCGGGATTTGCCGGAAAAAGAAATTTCCGATCTGATTAATGTGCTGATCTCGGAGGGGTTCTTGCAGCTGTCCGAAGGCCAGTACCCGGTAGTCCGATTAATGCAGCCCGCAGCGGAAGTGCTTCAAGGGAAGCTGCCTGTGTACCAAAAGGTGCGCAAACAGCCGGTTAAAGCGGCTGCTATCGACAATACGTTGTTCGAGCAGCTGCGTTTGCTTCGCCGGGAAATTGCCGCACGCGAGAAAGTGCCGCCGTATATCATATTCTCCGACAGCACGCTGCGTGAGATGAGTGAAAGCTGTCCGACCTCGGAATCTGCGATGCTGCGAATCAAGGGTGTCGGCGAGGTCAAATACCGCAATTACGGGAAGCCGTTCCTTGATCTGCTGCGCACATATGCAGGTGAGAGCGAAGTCGAGGCGGTCGCTTATGATTTTGAGTAATGGGTAAGTGAGGGATTAGTAGGGGAATCCGGGAGAACGAGTAAGGCTGGGAGGGGCGGAAGAACGTGAAACTTGAGAATAGCGAGATTGATCAAAGGCTTGGGGCGCTCACCGGCTGGACGACGGACGATCATAAATGGATTTTGCGAAAATACCGTTTCGCGGAGTTCATGCTGGGCATTTCTTTTGTGAATCATGTCGCCCGTATTGCTGAAGCGGATAACCACCATCCCATGATCGCCATTGATTATAAAATGGTGACCTTGCGGCTTACCTCATGGCATGCAGGCGGTTTGACAGAGTTGGATTTTCAATCTGCTGCCAGGTTTGATCAAGCATTTGAAGAGGTTATTGCGGGTTCCGGCGAAGCTTAATTAGATAAGCTCTCGTCGTACACCATGCAGTGAAAATTCGATACGCCTGTAGGCGTCTGCTTTTCATAGGTATCCGTGATGGTGAAACCAGCACGCTCATAAGTGCGGATGGCGCGCTCATTCCAGACAAGCACTTCAAGGTCGACCTCCTGCCCGGGGGCGTGCTTTAGCGCTTCACGGGTCAGGAGCTGCACGAATTGGACGCCAATTCCGCTGCCTTTCCCGCAGAGATCCGGACGGAGTCCCAGACCTAAGCGCGTGACGCCGACAATCGGGAAGAACTGGACGAAGCCGGATAGCCTGCCACTATCATCGACGACGGCTCGGTACTGTTCCGCCCGAATGTGCGGGTCAGCGAATTCGGTTTGCTCCCGTAGCATGGTTTCCCAAGAGGGCCAATTGTACAGCTCGTAGGGAGACGGATATTTCCACGTACATAACTCCTCGCATTGCGCGTTAGTTAACGGTACAACTCGCCAGGGTAAGCTTGCTTTTACCACTATTATTATCACCTTTTCATTTATTGGTTGGAGGATCGCATGGGTTGGCTTTGGCTTTTACATATTCCATTTACTGCCTGTATTCTGTTTTCTATGCTCATGCTGGGATTACATACATTTCGAATTTCTGTGAATAAGAAATGGCCACTTGTGCTCATCTTCACCTTGGTTATCTCCTGTTTGGTCGAACTATTTACGTTCCTTGTGGACACGAAGTCTTGGAGTCCGATGCTTGCTATCGTGCTGGAAGCCATCTGTGTTCACTATGTATTGCGATTGCGCAAGCTGCATGCACTCATGATCGTATTGCTTGGAGCTGTAGGCTATACGATTTATTTATTCATTGTTCTAATCGGGGTGGCGCTAGTAACGGATGTTCCCGTTTACGATTATTTTGACAGTCTGGATTCCTGGTATCGTCCTCTGAAAATCTATGCCGCACTGCTTGCGTGCCTGACGGCATTGCTCTTGAACAAGAACCGATTAGGTTTCACGATGCGGCTGGAACGTAATGATGCCAAACATGCTAATCAACCGTGGCGTCCCCGGAATCATGTGTTTTTTCCTGCTCTTTTGACTGCGTTTATTCTTTATTCCTCTGCTTATTATGGCGTATCCATGCATGTGGCGTCCATTTTCTATTGGGCTGCGGGATTTTGCCTCGTGTTAGCCTGGATGATTTACCTGCTGTATCGCAAGGAGATGGAGGAGCAGTGAGAAACAAATTTTGGGGATTTTGGATACAATAACGATAACGATTTTATTTGGATGAGGAGGTCATTTCCATGGCCCAAGTTACAGTTCGTGAAGCTGCTATACAAGATATTTCCCAGTTAAAAACGTTAATGATCGCTTATATCGTGGACTTTTACCAATATCGCCAGCCAGAGGATGAGAAGTTGAACGGATTGATTCACCATCTGTTGGAGCAAAAGGACGGCATCCAATTTGTAGCGGAATCGGAAGAGGGGAAATTGGTCGGTTTTGCGACCTTGTATTTTACCTTCAGTACACTGCGTGCCTCCAAAGTAGCGGTGATGAACGATCTCTACGTTATTGAAGCGGAACGCGGTCAGGGCGCGGCCGCGAAGCTTTTCGCCGCCTGCAAAGGGTATGCGGCCAGACATGGCTACGCGAATCTTTCATGGACCACGGCTACGGATAACCTGCGTGCGCAGGCTTTTTACGATAAAATGGGCGGAGATCGCAGCGATTGGCTCACCTATTCTGTGAATCCCACGATTGGTATCGGGGATTAATTGTAGCTTGCTGCGTCTGGCTGTTGCCTGGTGGGCAGTGACGGATGGATGGTTGCCGCCGAGGGTGAGGGAACTACGGTCCGCTATTCGCGCGATAGTTGCCCCTCTGATGGATGAAGGGGAACTATGAGCCGCTATTTCGCCGGCCGGATTTGGCGGAAATGTGGAGCTGCTGGGGCAAATAGAGCCCTGTAGTTCCGCTGAGGAAGTGGAATGCGCGAGAATTGCAGAAATAGAGGACCGTAGTTCCTCTATTTCTATGGAGGCAGCAAAAGGTCACCGCTCCTGCACCTCGAGATTGCATAAACTATCGCCGATCTCAGGCAATCGTTGCTCTCGGTCGTCTCGGCCTCTTGGACTGTCTCCTCCCAGGCAAACGTTACCCCCGGTCGTCTCGACTGGTCGGACTGTCAGGCTAACGCCTCGACGGTCTTTTTTGTATGTCCGAAACATAACTTCCGTGCGCAACATTTTTACGATAAAATAAGTAGAGGTAACTGGAATTAATTGCAGGTAGGGAAAGGTGGCATAATCTGTGGAAAATATAGTAAGTCAATCATGGCTGCTCGGACAACTGGGCGATGCCAATATCGTCATTGCGGATTGCCGTTTTGCGTTAGGACAACCTGAATCTGGCAGAAAACTTTATGAACAAGATCATATAACGGGAGCTGTATACGTGGATTTGGAAAAGGACCTGTCCGGTGCCATTATGGCGCACGGAGGCAGGCACCCGCTTCCTGATCTCGGTGCATTCTCCATCCTCGTGGGCAGCCTCGGGATCGACAGTACCAAAACCGTCGTCGCCTACGACGATCAAGGCGGAGCCATGGCTTCGCGCCTATGGTGGATGCTGAAATTCCTCGGGCACTCCGAGGTGTACGTGCTCGACCAAGGATATACCGCATGGAAAGCGGCGGGCTACCCTGTTACAGATGAAGCGCCTGCCACGTACCCGCGGACCTTCTCGCCGAAAGTGCAGCGCACCATGCTGGCTTCCATGGATGAGGTCAAGGACAAGCTCGGCCGCCCGGGCGTTGTACTTGTGGACTCGCGTGAGGAGCGCCGCTACCTCGGCTTGGAAGAGCCGATTGATAGAGTAGCCGGTCACATTCCCGGCGCACGGAACTACTTCTGGAAAGGCGTGCTCGGTGCTGATGGCGGTTGGCTGCCTGCGGCCAAGCAGGAGCAGCATTTTGCCGGCTTGCGCGATGCCGATGAAATCATCGTCTATTGCGGCTCCGGCGTGACGGCTTGCCCGAACGTGCTGGGCCTGAGCGAAGCGGGTTTTGACAACGTGAAGCTCTACAGCGGAAGCTGGAGCGACTGGATCAGTTGGGAAGATAACCCGATTGCGACGGGTGAGGAATAAGAGTAAGCCTAGCAGACTCAGCGAACAAACAAAAAAGCCTGATTCCCTTTAATGGGAGTCGGGCTTTTTTCGCCATGCCGTGTCATCGCACGCTAAAGCCATCGCGATTCCTCATACTGCCGCAACGCGATGGCTGTTTATTAGCGTCTTAGCTGCAACAGAGAACAACTCTGGTTTGAAATCAGCCTTGTTTATATAAGCTACCATAGCGGCGCCGCTCCATAACATCCGAATCTGCTCGGAGAGGTCACGGGGATTGGGAAGACCAGCCTCCTCGGCCAATAATGTTACCTCATCCCAAATGTCGCTTCTGCTCTCAAGTGCTTTGGCATGGTTGGGGTGCGCAGGTTCAGGGAACTCCACGATTGTATTCATGAAGGAACACCCCCGATACGTAGGGCGTTTCATACGTTCAGCTAAATAGTCCATCAAAAAAAGGAGCTGCTCGAGCTTGGACTCCGGATGCTCCTTCCGTGCATGCTCGATATTCCCTAGAAACTGGAGGCGACGCAGCTCTAAGTACGCAGCTACTAACTCATCTTTGGTCGCGAAGCTTCGATAGAAGCTGGCTTTGGCCACACCGGATTCATGAATGATCCGATCGATGCCGACCGCACGCACACCCTCACGATAAAACAACTCATCGGCAACTCGCAAAATGCGCTCCTTGGCTGTTTCTTTCTTCTCCATCTGAAATTCACCTACCCAAAGATATTTTTCTATATGTTAAAAAAGAATGTCTATTAATGAAAAAAAGAGACAGGTCTGTCTATATTATTTTAGATAAGAACACGGTTACTGTCAATTATTATCCCCTTACCAATTCCGACACTATTCGTCCGTCGCGAACGGCGAAGCCGCTGTCCCTCTAACTGAGCCATTCTAAAATATGGGACGAAACTGCCCTCTACCATGGCGATTCTTATGCATATGTTGTTTCATACACAACAGATAGGGAGGTGCGCCTACCATGATCACACATTTTGCTAGAGTAGAGTTGAATACCGTATCCATTCAGGGCGTGAAACAATTTTATGGCAACCAGCTCCAATTTCCCATCAGTTTCGAAGCTGTGGATGAAATACACCTTCAACCTTCAGAACACTGTAAGTTGGTTTTTAAAGAGGGCGGCCAGCCGTTATGTCCTGCTCATATGGCGTTTGAGGTTCCTTTCACAGCGTTTGATGACATAGTGAACCTCCTTCAAAAAGCCGGGGTAACGCTTCTGCAATGGTCTGACGGCAGATCTGTCGACGAGTTCGAAACCGGTAAAAATGTTTATTTTCGGGACGGTGATGGCAATTTGTTAGAAATTCTTGCGCATACCTATGTACAAGAGGGAGTCCTTCCTCCTAGCGGTTATCTAAAGATCCTGTTTTTGAGAGAAATCGGCTTTCCGGTTGACAACGTGTTTGCAATCAGAGAGCTGTTTGTGGAGCTTTTTGACTTTAAATTGGATAACGTGGAAGACAACTTTACTTTTGCTATTGGGGGAACCGCACATGTCGTTGTTGTTTCGAAAAAGAGAAAATGGCTTCCTATTGCCATGACGGCCCTGCAGCCTGCTATGAAAGTTACGTTCGGGGCTCCAAATGTCCAAGTGTTGAACAGAATTAGTAATAATTTAGAGGGTAAAAACATCCCGTACACCCTGGAAAAAGATAGACTTCATTTTCAAATAGGAGACTATAACCTTCATATACAAGTCACGGCTTTTCCTGAAAACATTCCGGCGCTTTTGCAATTACCATAATTCTATCTGCTGCCCATAAATTTTGTAAAATCTTGACCTATTATGTCGTCCAGATGTGCTAGAATAAGAGAAACAGATGGAAATTATATGCAGAGGGGTTTGTTGATGAGGAACAAGAGTGGGATTTTCATGGTAGGTTGCCTTGGTTTTATCGGCTTACTAGTGTTAATTGCAATCATTACAGCAGCTGTTGTATGGGGGCAACGGGGAACGGCGATTGCGCTGGATGAACAAATCAAGTCGCAACACGTCGCGAATAAGTCAAACTACGATAACATGTGGAAAAGGTTTAAGGAAATGGCCCAAGTCACCGATATGCAGGCAGATGATATCAAAAAGGTATATACCGACCTCATTGCAGGCCGTTACACGGATACGCAGGTGCTTTTCAAAGTGGTGCAGGAGCAGAACCCGCATATGAGTAAGGATTTGTACACGAAGCTGCAAAATGAAATATCATCGACGCGTACCGAATTTGATCGAAATCAGAAGAAAATTGCCGATCAAGTCCGCGAGTACAACACGCATATTCGGAAGCATGTGCTGATGAATGCGATTTTCCATTTCCAAATGATGGACGCGGAGAAATTTATTATTACTTCAGACCGCACGAGCGATGCGTATCAAACAGGCAAAGATAACGAAGTGAAGCTGAGGTAGCAGATGGCGTATTGGGCAGCGTTATTCCTCGTTCTGATTGTGGGTTTTGCTATTGAGCTTATAACGGGCCGCAAATGGTGGCGATATGTACTGACTTCAGTGCTCGCAGTCATCCTATTCGCGGGAGTAGTAGCCAGTGATTTTTTTCTGAGGACGGTCGATACGGAGGTCTGGTCCGGGTCGGTTACGGACTGGGAGCACAAAGAAGAGTGGGACGAATGGATCGCGGGCAGCGAAGAATGCTCTACGGACAGCCGAGGCCGCAAGAGTTGTACCAAAGAGCCCGGCCACTACGAGCACCAAGAGGCGGTAAACAAACTTAAAACATCGGATAACGGATGGTTTGAGGTGAGCAGGTCCATGGACGGAAGGACCAGGTTTACGGACAGATCACCCAATTCGGCAGCCGAGTTGGCCAAATATTTTCCTCCTGGGACACCTTCAGCCTCCGTGCATCTGTATGTGAATAAGGTGAGAGGTTCTTACAGTCTTTTTAAACATAGCGACATTGATCTGAAAGATTATCCTGATCTGCCTGAATATCCGAGTTTCGTCTCGGAGGTGCTTCATGTTGATAGAATCGTAGGTAATGTCCCGAACAGGCAAAATGCCTTGGCGGCGTTGGCAGCATGGAATACTGAGTTGAACAAAGCGGTGCCTGATCCGGATCATCCTGGGGAGATGAAGTCGTGGAAGCAGGTCAATCTCATTTTTGTGAATATGGGAACGGATCTGCCGCAAGCGTATGGCTATGCCCTTCAGGATAAATGGAAGAACGGCAACAAGAACGATTTCATCGTCAGCTTTAGTCCAGCTTCGGATGGCTCTATGAAGTGGGTGCATGCATTCTCATGGAGTGAAGTTGATATGCTCAAGCTGGAAGTTCAAGATTATATAACAGAGCAAGGGTATGGTAAAGACTTCGTGCCGATTGTAAATCATGTGGCTCAAATGGTGGCGGACCAATTCGTGCGCAAACAGTTTGCAGATTTTAACTATTTGCAAATTGAAGTGAGCGAGACGTCGACCTATATCATTTGGGGGCTTGAGATGTTTGTGCTTCTGATCTACTTGTATAGATGCATCATAACCTTCGTTCGTCAGCGACGTGACCTAACATATGATTATTCCTAGCTAAAAAGCGTTCTCCCACCGGATGGTGAGAGAGCGCTTTTTGGTTTTTCACTTTGGGGAGGTTAAAAGCCTACTTCCAAACGAACAGGGCAATGATCGCTGCCCAAAATTTCACAGTCAATGTCGGCAGCGACGATGTTGGTGCCCAGCCTCGAAGAAGCGATAAAATAGTCGATGCGCCATCCGACATTCCGCGCTCGCACGCCGGGCATATTGGACCACCAGCTGTAGACGTCGGTACGGTCCGGGTAGAGATGCCGGAAAGTGTCGATGAAGCCTGCCCCTAGCAGCTCGGTCATTTTCCCGCGCTCCTCCAGGGTGAAGCCGGAGTTGTTGTGGTTGCCTTTGGCGTTCTTGAGGTCGATCTCCTGGTGAGCGACGTTCAAATCGCCGCAGGCAATGACCGGCTTCTTCGCGTCCAGCTGACCGAGATAGCTGCGGAAGCGGTCCTCCCACTCCAGGCGGTAGTCCAGCCTGGAAAGATCCCGTTTGGCGTTCGGGGTATACACCGTCACCAGATAAAAATCCTCGAACTCGAGCGTGATAATCCGCCCCTCGGGCTCTTCATCTTCCTCCATGCCGTAGCGTACGGAAAGCGGCTCGAGCTTCGTGAAAACAGCCGTGCCGGAGTAGCCTTTTTTAACGGCGTAGTTCCAGTACTGCTTGTAATCTTCGCCAAGTTCGAGGGAAATTTGTCCCTCTTGCAACTTCGTCTCCTGAACACAGACAATATCGGCGTCCGTTTGCTTGACGTAATCTACGAAGCCTTTATTCACGCATGCGCGCAGCCCATTCACATTCCACGATACCAGTTTCATTCGTCAATTTCTCCTAACATTCGCGATGATTTCTCATCACAGTGTAACATAAGATCTTTACTGCTACATTAAGTGAGCGGTTTGAGAGAGGGATTTAGGCCCCCCCCGTTGGATGAAATCCAATGAAAGACAGAGATTCACCTTCAAATCAGCCATCCGATTGGATGATTTCCAATGAAGGCAGCCAGAACTCCCCTTTTTAACCTCGAATCAGGTGCTCCCACTGGATTTCATCCAATGAAATCGCTCATTCGACCTCTGTAGCAGCCCCTGCATTGGATTTCATCCAATGCACCTCTCTCCAAAGAGGGTTACGAAGCATCCGGACATCACAGATGCTCCCAAGATCCCTCCTTCAGCTCGTAGGAACGGACGCTATTCCCCGTAGTAATGGGTGACAAGCATCCCTTCTCGACCAAGCCACGCAGCCACTTGCGCGCAGTGCGGAAATCAACGTCGAATTGCTGGATGACGTCCTGTGGGCGTATCGCCCGGCCGAGCATCCAAGCCAGCCGCAACACTTCTTTCTCCATGACAGGTACTGGAGCAGCGGCGTCGTTTCGGAGCATGCAAGGTCCGACTACCATTTGTAGAAGCATCCGACAGATCTCGGGGCGACTCTGGATATCGTCGAAGGAGAAGTGCATCATTTTCCAGCCCAAAGCAGTCAGGAAAGTTTCCCGATTCAGCGCATAGCTGAACTTCTCGCGGTCCATCTCTTTGACATGGGTCTGAAAGCCGTCACATTCAATACCGAACTTCCCAAAAGGTGTCATGTACGCGAAATCGAGAAACTGAGATTTACGGTTCCAATCGTAGATTTCATACTCTGGGTGCAAGTTGTCGAAATTTCCGAACAACGGCATCCACACCATCTGCAGAAAAAGCTTCTCCGCATACGCATGTCCCCTCACTAACCGCCCCTTTCGTTCGCCGCTCCGTAAAGCTGTGTGATTCGTAATAAATGAAGCATGTAACCTTTCAAAATCCAATATTCTCAACCTCCTCAGTGCTGATAAAATAAAAAAACGCCCTAGTGCCGCGAGGCATAAGGACGTTCTTCGTCTGGATAAGTATACCAAATCCTCATATATAAGAAAATACCGCACTCCCTTATCAACATTACTGATTTCATTTTTCGCCATTTCCAAGCTATACTTTTCTTATCTTTTATTATCCGAGTAAGTTCATGGGTTTAATAAATATATAGAAGGCGAGGTCATACGAGATGGCGACCATATACAATAATTTGACAGAGCTAATCGGCAACACGCCGCTGCTAGAGCTCTGGAATTACAATAAACGGCAGGCTCTTGAAGCCAAGATCATGGCGAAGTTGGAGTATTTTAATCCGGCCGGAAGTGTCAAAGATCGTATCGGTTTCGCCATGATCAAAGAAGCCGAGAAATCCGGCCAAATCAAACCGGATACCGTTATTATAGAGCCAACCAGCGGGAATACAGGGATAGGCCTTGCGTTCGCAGCAGCGGCATTAGGATACCGCTTAATCATTACAATTCCAGAATCGTTCAGTATGGAACGCACGAAATTACTGAAAGCGCTAGGTGCGGAAGTGGTGCTTACGCCTGCTTCAGAAGGAATGATGGGAGCGATGAAGAGAGCAGAGGAGCTCGCAGCGAAGCTGCCGAATGCTTTCATTCCGCAGCAATTCAGCAATCCAGCTAATCCTGAGGTACACAGAAAGACGACGGCAGAGGAAATTTGGCGGGATACAGACGGGAATGTCGATATTTTTATTGCAGGCGTAGGTTCGGGTGGGACGATTACGGGTGTGGGAGATGTTTTGAAGAAAAGGAACCCATCCGTGCAAGTCATCGCCGTAGAACCGGCCAATTCACCGGTTCTGCTGGGCGGCCAGCGTGGCGCGCACCAAATTCAAGGCATCGGCGCCGGTTTCGTGCCGGATAATTACGACGCCTCCCTCGTCGATGAAGTCTTCAGCGTATCCGACGAGGATGCTTTCGCGACGGCTCGCGCTCTGGCGAAGACCGAGGGTCTGCTGGTCGGCATCTCATCCGGTGCAGCTGCTTATGCGGCGACGGAAATCGCCAAAAGGCCAGAGAATAAAGGGAAGACGATCGTGGTCATCCTCCCGGATACCGGGGAGCGGTATTTATCTACGGCACTTTTTGACGAATAAGGGAGATGTTACTTCACATAAAAAAATACCGCCCCCGACTTGGGAGCGGTTTTCTGTCGTTAAACTTGAACGAGTGCATGAAAAGCTTGATGCTCAGGCAGCGGTTTGCTGAAATAGTACCCCTGTACAAAATCACAGCCGACCGCTTGCAGAATGAGCAGCTGCTCCTGCTTCTCTACACCCTCGGCAACGACCTCTTTATCAATTCGCTGAACGAGGGAGATAATCGACTCCATAATCACCCGATCTACGGTTGAATCGTCAATATGATCAATGAAGGATTTATCAATTTTGATAATATCAGCAGGCAATTGCTTAATATAACTAAGGGAAGAGAAACCCTTGCCGAAGTCGTCGAGCGCAATGCGCACCCCTTTATCCCTCAGGAGGTTGAGGTGGTTGGTCGATGTTTCGAGCGATTGAATAAGCAAAGTCTCTGTAAGTTCAAGCACAAGGTGGCGGGGGTCCAGTCCAGTCTCCTCCAATATGGCCAGAACCTGATCCGCAAAGTCATACTGCATCAATTGAAGCGCAGAGATATTGACGGATATGGTAAAAGACATCTGCGAGGCAATCTGCCACTTCCTAGCTGTATGGCAAGCTGTTTGCAGCACCCAATAACCGATCGGCACAATGAGCCCGGTCTCTTCGGCCAGCTGAATCCATTCACTAGGGGGAATGTACACCCCATCGGGCTGTTGCCAACGCAGTAAAGCCTCATATCCTTTGACCTCTCCACTGGGCACATGAATTTGCTTCTGAAAATGCAGCGTAAACTGATTCTGTGCCAATGCGCCCTGCAGCGCATCTTCCAGCTTCCGCTTATAAAGCTGATCTAATCGCATCGTTTCATCAAAAATACGGAACTGGTGCTTCCCGCCGGCTTTGGCCTTACGCATAGCGACATCGGCAGACTTGAGCAGCTGCTCGGCCGTTTGCCCATGATCCGGATACAGGGCGACCCCCATACTTACTTTGAGCGGGAAGGAAACGCCGGCAACTTGAAAAGGGGATTGGCAGGCTTTCCAGATGGCATGAACTGTATTTATGAAATCCGTATCTTTGTCGCCTACATCCATAATGAGGTTAAACTCATCTCCCCCTGATCTCGAAACATGCATGCCGGGAGTGAACATATGTACCATTTTACGGGCAAAAAAACGCAAGTATTGATCGCCTGTGGCATACCCCACAGAATCATTAATCATTTGGAAGTTATCGATATTCACCCAAATCACACAAACTCGGCCATTAACAGCACTTGCTTGCTGGATCGCCTGTTCCAAAAATTCATAAGCGGAGAACCGGTTTGGAAGTAGCGTTAATCGATCCGTGGAAGCCATATGCTTGATCTGCTCGGCTTTATCCAGCGTATCTTTCTGAAGCGTGAAAAAGCGTTCCATAAGCTTTCTGTTATTGCTGGAAACCAGGAGCAAGCTGATGATAATGAGCAGTGACCACGTAAGAATGCCTGCAAGGATTTGAGACGACAGCACGAAGTTCTTGGCTTCTACAAAAAAGAAGAAGTAGGCGTCCGCTGCCAACACAAGTGAAATGGCGACAAACATCACTTTTCTGCGCATAAAAACAGCGGCTATAACAACGATGTAAATACTGCTAAAAGTATTCGTTACGGCAGGCACAAACATCATGAGTAGCATTGTGTTGAGAAACTGTCCCCCAATAGGGATATAACCAATCCAACCGGAATCCTTGCGATAGGAATAGAAGATGACATAGGTTGAAAGGGTCAAGACATTGGCGGCAGCCATGCACAAATAATGGGGAGCAGTTAACCCAAGCCTTATGTAAGCAAAAGTGATGACAAGGATGATAATCGTGAAATTTAGCAGCAATAATCGCAAGGCTATCGTATTTCTTTGACAGCGATTCTCGCTTATTAAAAGTTCCATTTGTATAAAGGCCCCTATCAAAATTTGTCTTCTGTAGGTTTATGTCGAATAAGTAATCTTCCTGTTGAAAATTGTAAATTAAAACAAGATATTTGTAAACCTTTGCCAGAAATCTGGGCGAATTACGTCGATAAATAATAAATTGACCAAAAGTTCATTTCGCTATTGATAATGGTTTTCATTATCAATATAATGATAATGAAAACCATTATCATCTATTAAGTGGGGAACATGAAGTGAAACTGCCTCAATGAAAGTAAGCTTTATCGTACATAACTTAAAGAAATGCGGAGGAACTCCTTATGAAACAATTGGACAAAGAAAGTATGAAACTTCAGTATTTAAAATTTACCGACAGCCTGAAATCCCTGATGTTGAGCACAGTCGATGAGCAGGGCAAGCCTTTTATTTCGTATGCCCCTTTTGTTAAAAAAGAGGGCAAGTTGTACATCTATCTCAGCCGGATTGCCAACCATTACCGCTATATGGAGTCCAATCCCTCCGTGGATGTCATGCTGATTGAAGATGAAACTTCCACTGAGAATTTGTTCGCCAGACAACGGGCGCGCTTTGTATGCCAAGCCACAAACATCGGCAATGAGGGGCATGAAGACATTTTTGAACTCTTCGGTGAAGCATTCGGCAAGCCGACGATCAATATGCTGAAGACGCTGGACTTCTCACTGTTTGAACTGACAACTCTGCAGGGCCGGTATGTGGCAGGTTTTGGTCAAGCCTATGATATCGACTTAACGGCGGAGCAATTTGATCATGTAGCAAGAGATGGCCATCAGCAACCAAAGTCCTCATAATTTATTCGAAAAAGGGAGTGTAATCACTATGAGTTTTGCAACCGTATTACCGATTTGGAATGCGATTCAAGACCGTTTCCACGCCTCAATGAGAAAGTTGCCGGAGGCCGACCTGACCCTTGAATTGGGTTCTGCTTCGATTGGCTATATGCTTCGACATAATGCGGAAGTGGAATATATGTTCGCCAACTGGTTTTTTGGTCGAAGCTTTCCAGAGGGGCTTAAGCTGCAAACGAGCGGAGGCCCTTCCGCCAGCAAAGCCGTCTTTACGAACAAGGAGGAACTGATCGACCTCCTGGCCGCGTCCAACGCTTACTTAATTGAAGCTATGCGTGAATTACCGGAGGAAAAATGGCATATCCCCGTTGAGACGGCCATTGGGACATCGACGCCTTTGGAAGCGGTGGGGCGCTTGATGTATCACACAGGTATCCATGCCGGTCAGATTTCATTGATTCAGAAACATTTTGCTGTGAAGGAAAACGTATAAAAATGAAGAAAGATCCCCATCCAGCTCGATGTTGAGTGGAAGGGGACCTTTTGTTTTTTACGCATTTTTATTTTCGTTTACGCTGCTTTTATTCACGAGCAGTGTCTGAAACAGCAGGTAATGAATCGACTGCAGAAACAAGTAAATAGGGAAGGAGAACATGAGCCGGTATCCATTTTTGTAATGAAAGACGCCAACCAACAAGCTCAGCCATTCGATGCCTACACTCAGGAGTGACCAGATTACTATGTAAGGAATAATGTAAAAACCTTTTAGACCCAGCCATTTGTATAGATAAATGAAGAGGTAGCCGAACGGAGCGTACATGGCATAGGAAAAGATATCGAACCAGTGGTAATTGGAATCATCTCCGACATCGTAGAGATCAAAGGGAGGCAGTCCAATTGTATGATCAAAAATAAGACCAAATACAATCCCAATCAGTAAAGTGAACAGGGTTTGTACAGGGGTGAATTTTTTTGGCAATATCACAACGGTTAGCAGCCCGAGAACGATCATAGCGATAACAAACCACTCATTCGCATTAAAGTGGTTGTCGTAATAAACTTCATCATTCATGCTTTTCGCTCCTTCCGCGTGAAGTGCAGCAGCCATCGACCTAGACCATACGTCACAACCAACATGATCAGCAGCGTTATACTGTCATAATAGGCGTTCCATGTCAGAGGGATTATGGCACCTGTCCACTTGAGGATGAAGCAGCACATAAGGAGGAAGAGGAAGGCATAGAGAGAAATAAGCACTTTTGTAAGAAATCTAGAAGTTGTGAGATACACATTGGCAAAAGTAAGCAGCGTAAAACAATAGATAAAATCTCGATATAGGACAACCGAAAGGAATTCAGGAATTTGTTTGCTAAAGTGGTACAAGTTTAGACTTACACTGAATAATGTCATGCGATTAATGTCAATGATGGACAAAAGCATATAGAGCAGCACATTCGTAATGAGCGGCAGTTTTTTGGGCAGTGTAACTAACACATGCAGGCAGTACCAAGTTAAAACAAGGAAATAAACCAGGACCAAGGCTGAGCACCCCTTTTGTATGAAAATAAGCATCAACCTCTATCCTTGCCGTTATTGTGCTGTTTAAACCTTGCGGGTACGTCACGGGTTCACGGGTCTCGAATTATGGATCAAGGATCACGGACAAAATCCCGGAGTTCGATTTTGCAATTGTTCCGCATAGCGGGGATCCAGCTTTGCCAATTCGGCAAAGTAGCCGCTAATTGCGTGGTTCGCGGATACGGAGCCGGCTTGGTAGGTGAGCTCGACGCCTTTTTTGACATGCAGATAGTGGTAGACTTGGTCGGTTCGGGGAGATCGATAGATGAAAGGCGGAAGCTCCGGGACGACGTCATTGGTATTATATATGCGATAACGAGGCCCGGTTCTGCGGTTGAAAAGGCTGGAAAATGCCGGATTTCCAACGCGCGGTGAACCATAGGTATAGACAGAGGGCTCCTTAAATCTCGTGTTAGCCGTAAGATCGAGGGCGCACAAATTGGCGAGACATCCTCCAAGACTGTGTCCAGTGAGGTAAAGGGTTTTGCGCGGGGAGAGTTTGGACATGACGGCTATAATCTGCTTGCGTGCGCTATTGTAGATGTCGAGAAAGCCTTTGTGGATAAGGCCTCCGTCTTTGGCGTAGGGGTATGCCGTCTGTCTGGCTATCGCATCGGAAATCCAGTCTGATGTCGAGCTCGTGCCTCTAAAAACAATCACAATTTGCGTATCAGACTCTGCAATAAAACCGAATAATTCTTTATTGCTAAAAACCGAGGTGGCCGTAAAGGAAGCAACCATCCGATAATTGCGTGGTAAAATGACGCTTTCCGGACCATTCGCAAACAGCCCGTAGCTCTGACTGCACATAGCGGCAAGGAAGATCGCGGTTCGTGTGTCCAAAGTGTTGATAAGCATTGTCCGTTCCTCCACACACAGAATGCTGTTCAACTATATATATGAGAATTGTGGACAGCTGTCGTCCGGTAACCGCCTATTTTTTTCCTCATTCATTTTCTTTGATGTATAATAATCGATGGAGGTGTGAACTAACGTGTTGAAACGTTTCTTTTCGTACTATAGGCCGTATAAGCACTTATTTATTTTGGATTTTACCTGCGCGGTTGTAGCTGGGCTTCTGGAGCTTGGTTTTCCGCTAGCCGTTAATCAAGTGGTCGATAAATTGCTGCCTGCCGGGAATTGGGCTTGGATTCTTTGGGCTTGTGCAGGGCTGCTTGCCGTCTACGGGCTGAATACCGTGTTGAATTTTGTCGTTACGTACTGGGGGCATAAGCTGGGGATTAATATTGAGACGGATATGCGGAAAAAAATGTTTGACCATCTGCAGAAGCTTTCCTTCCGGTTCTATGACAATAACAAAACAGGCCAATTAATGTCGCGTATGGCGAATGATTTGCTGGAGATTGGCGAAGTAGCGCATCATGGTCCTGAGGATCTGTTTATTGCGGTAATGACGCTAATCGGCGCGCTGTTACTGATGTTGAGCATTAATGTGAAGTTGGCACTGCTAACTTTTGTGATTGTGCCTGTGCTGCTCTGGATCGCCGTGTATTTTAATCAAAAAATGACCAAAACGTTCCGCCGGATGATGGGCGATCTCGCCGACATTAATGCCAGAGTCGAAGATAACATTGGCGGTATTCGTGTAGTTCAGGCTTTTGCGAATGAGTCGCACGAGAAAAAACTGTTTGAGGATAACAATGGGCGGTTTCGGATCACAAAGCTGCTTTCATATAAAATCATGGCATGGAATGTCTCCTTAAGCTATATTCTCATGCGTTTGGTGACGGTGTTCGTGTTGATTTGCGGAACTTGGTTCGTGATTGATAAGCAAATTTCTTATGGGGAATTTATTGCCTTCGTTCTTTTGACCAATGTGTTTCTGGGTCCGATTCAGAAAATTAATAACGTCATTGAGAGTTATCCCAAAGGTATTGCCGGGTTTAAGCGGTATTGCGAAGTGATGGATACCGAGGCCGAAGTGTCGGATCGTCCTGACGCCGTGAAAGTCGACCATCTGGTCGGCCAAATATCATTTGATTCAGTCTCCTTCGGATACGGGCAGGAAGACCGGGTTTTGAATGATATCTCCTTAACCATTCGGGCAGGAGAAACCGTTGCGTTCGTAGGCCCTTCCGGTGCAGGCAAAACAACGATCTGCAGCTTGCTGCCGAGATTCTACGATGTAAACGAAGGCAGCATTTCCATAGACGGCATGGATATACGAAGTATCCAGCTGGAATCGCTGCGCCGGCAAATTGGCATCGTGCAGCAGGATGTGTTCTTGTTCTCCGGCACGCTGCGGGAGAACATTGCTTACGGCAAGCTGGGCGCGACGGATGCCGAGATCTGGGAAGCTGCACGGCGTGCGCAGCTGGAAGGATACATCCAGTCCCAGCCGAAGGGACTGGACACGGTCGTTGGCGAGCGCGGCGTCAAGCTCTCGGGCGGACAGAAGCAGCGCCTCGCGATCGCGCGGATGTTCTTGAAGAATCCGCCGATTCTCATCCTCGATGAGGCGACGTCAGCGCTCGACACCGAGACCGAGGCGGCGATTCAGCAGTCGCTCGCTGAGCTGTCGCAGGGCCGGACCACGCTTGTGATCGCCCACCGTCTGGCGACGATCAAGAATGCCGACCGTATCGTCGTTGTGACGGAGCAAGGCATCACGGAGCAAGGCGGTCACGAGGAGCTTATCGCAGTGGGCGGCGTTTACAGCCGTCTGCATCAAGCGCAGTTTAGCTCGTGAAAAAAACCTGGCAGCGATCTTTGTGATCGCGTGCCAGGTTTTTTGTTTTGGCGCCACCTAGTGCAGCAGGGAAGGACCGGAGCGGTACAGCACCGATTGCAGCACCGATACAACACCGATACAACACCGATACAACACTGGTACATGCACCAAGCGTAAGGGAACACCGGTCCTTTATTTTGCCAGGAATCGATATGTACGTAACTGGAGGGGAACTACCGTCCTCTATTTTACAGATATCTGCCTAAATTCCGGCTTTCTCGAGGAAATAGAATCCCGTAGTTCCCTCCAGCAGCTGAATTGAGCTGATTTAGCAAGAATAGGGCCCTGTAGTTCCCTTCGCCTAAGGAAGAATGCCATATAAATGGATAGTACTCCCAAATGAATCATGGTAAACTATGAAATAGTTATCTACCAACGGTGAATAATAGAATGAGGTGACCAGTTTTGAAGTCAACGATTCGGTGGCTGCTGCTCGGGGTGTTTACACTGGTATGCATCTTCTTTCTGAGCAACATCCGAAATGCCTTCTTATCTACCCAGCCAGATCAAATTCGGGTCACGCTCGGACCGGATACAAGCATTCAGAAAATTAGCGATCAACTGCCGGGAAGCCGCGTCCTCAATGACAAAACGGGCTTGTTGTCCGTTCCCTATGGCGAGTCATGGGAATACGTCAGCAAGGCGTTGACGGTCAAGGGCATTTACCGCGCGTCAGCGGTTCCATTGGAGCGTCCCATTATCTCATGGCGGTATTACGGCTATTCTGTGAAAGACCAAATTCAAGGATTTTTCCATGGCGATTTCGGTAAATTCCGCAGCCCGTACAACCGCAATGAACTCTCTGTCATCGGAGAGCTTCCCCATATGCTGCTTCGCACTTGTACATATTTCATCCCAGGCTTGCTGCTGGCAATTGTGCTTAGCATGCTCATGGCGATGTCGGCGTCATTGTGGCGCCGCTTAGGTCTTGTACTAGATGGCGCGCAGGCTCTGCTTGTGGGCTTACCCGATTTCTTCTTAATTGTTCTTATTCAATTAGGCGCAATCTATGCGACGAAGTTTCTAGGCCATTATGTGCTGCTGATCGTGCAAGTTGGTGATAAAACGCCGTTCCTCATCCCATTTCTCACCATCGCGCTAATCCCATCGGTTACGATTTACGGTACAATGCGGGTCGCGATTGCGAGGGAGCTGGGTCAGGATTATGTCGTTACCGCACAAGCCAAAGGATTGACCCGCGGTGAGGTGCTGATCTCTCATGTATTGCGCAACGTCATGCTCGACTTGCTCTCGATTCTGCCGAAGGCGACGACGCTAGCACTGGCGAGTATGGCGGTTGCGGAGGCGATCTGCGGCATTTTCGGCCTGGGCGGCTTCATTACCTCGCCTGCCATGCAAAGCGTCACATCGATGTCCGTCATTTGCATGATGCTCGTGCTGCTCGCGATGGCTTTTCACGTGCTGTATGCCTTGCTGCGTAAAAAGTTTGTCGTTCGCACAGGGGAGGTCGCCTCACAATGATCAAACGTTCATCTATCGCATTCTATCTCTCTATTGCTCTTATTGTGCTTATTCTTCTTGTTGCGATATTTGGTACATGGTTGAAGCCGCACGGCATCGCGCCGGAGGACAAAATCAACATGATTCAGTATCAACAAGATGGGAAAACACGCTACAACATTCCGCCGTTTTCACCGAACAGCACGTTCTTGTTGGGGACGGATCACCGGGGCTTTGACATGTTGAGCCTGCTGCTTAACGGTTTGAAGTATACGCTGGGGACGACTTTAGTTCTAACGCTGCTTCGTTTTGTTATCGCGCTGCCTTGGGGATTGTGGAGCGGGACCACCGGCCGAGGGTGGGGTGTTCTAAAAGCCATGCAGTGGGTAGTGGCTTCCGTGCCTGCGTTTGTATTTTTATTCCCGCCATTAGCCGGGATGTATTTCGGGCTGAGGCTCGATCAGTGGGCGAAAGCGGACGCGCACTACAAGATGCTTTTCTCCGCCACCTTTGTCATTCTCGTCACATTCATCGGCGTATTTCCCCTAGCGCATCAGATCGCTGAACGGACGCGTTATTTTAATGATAAATTATTTATTGAAGCTTCGCGTTTAATGGGAGGCTCTGTTTTTCATCGCACGGTCCGGCATTTAATCCCCTGTATGAGGAATGAAATGACGTTCATGTTCCTTAGCGAATTCATGCAAGTGCTCTTCCTGCTGGGGCAATTGGCCGTCTTTAATATCGTACTTGGCGGTACGGAAACAATTGGCGACAGCGACGCCGGCTACTCCATTACCATTACGACATCGGGCGAATGGTTGTCCCTTATCGCGTACGGCTCCAGATATATTAGGCTGCATCCTTGGATTATTTTGAGCGTAGGAACCAGCTTTGCCTTGTTATTCCTCTCGCTCCAGTTCTTCTTGAGTCAATTGAAGCGCCGTTACGGGAACGAACGACAGTTCATGTAAAAAAAAGGTCGGGTTCCATCTAAGGATGGAGGCCCGGCCTTTTCAGTAGATAAGAAAGTATAAGTTTTATACTTTAGCTTCGCATCTACCTTGACAAACGCGCTCGTCCTAGCAGGACGACGAAGTCGGTTGTCCTTGTATGCAGATGATCTTTTACTGCAAGTTGCTGAGTCGAAAATCGAGCCTGGCGGCAACGCCGGCAGGGTTTTCCGCGGTGCGCTGCCCGCCAAGGTTAAAGGCGATGATGACGACATCATTGCGTCCGCGCCTTACAAATCGGCGAATGTCGAAAGTGCGCCCCGGATTGTAGAAGGAAGGCGTATTCTGCGGTCCGTCAAAGAGGAGCGGCACGCCGTTGATGATGACAACGGCATAATTGTCGACAGATAGGAAGAGAGAAGCGCCGAGAATGGCTCTACGTTCAGAAAGCGTGAAACGTGTCGAAATGATCGCATTCTCACTGTTCAAGTTGCCGGAATACCAAACGTAGTTGGCATTAGTAACAGGCACCCACGCAGGGTCGCGAGGAATGATTTGCGCATTAAACCACGAGTTGTCGGTGCCGATCGAAACCGTGCGTTGGCTTAGAAAGCGACCCGAACCGGGTTTATGATACTTTCTAAGCTGTGTGCGGTACAGCAGCATGGCTTTGCTTCTTGGCAGGCCTGCGCTCTTGGGGAGCCGAATAATTTTGCTCGGTTTTCCAGCCATTCGTTGTTTGGGAATCATTTCTCCATCTCCTATCAACATATGAATATACTTGCTTTGTATTCTATGTTTACTAGAGGGATTTGCGAGGGTGTGTGGCTAGTGTTGCCTTTTTCATGCAGCCTAAATTCCCTTTATAGTATGAAAAGTACAATTAATGTGTTTTAATGACACATAATATATGTTAAAATAATAAAAATGCAAAGGAGGAATCTCCCCATGGACGATAAAAATGATAAGACCAAAAGACTTTCCGTCTACTTGCCTGAAAAGGTGAAGACCGATCTGGAGCGCATGGCTGAGGAAACTGGCTTGTCGATGACACAGCTTATTGTGATGGCGACGCATGGTCTTCTCGCGAATTATGCTTCGCACGGCGGAGCTATTTTCGCCGACTTATTGGCAGCTAAACAGCGGATCGTTCACGAGGTGAAGGATAGGCAGCGGCTTTTAAATGAAGAGAAAGAAGGCATGCAGGATTACTACGGCGCGCGAGCAGCTGAATATGAACGGATTTATGCCCGCGAAGATGCGGACTATCAGCAAGAGCTTGCGATGCTGGCGGATATCGTGAAGAAGCAGGTCGCTGGGAGCCGTGTCCTGGAGGTGGCTTGCGGTACGGGATATTGGACGCAGTTCATGGCGGAGACAGCCAAACACATCGTTGGGGTGGACGTTCGACCGGAGGTGCTGCAAATTGCTGCAGCTAAATCTTGGCCGCTGCATAATACCTCTTTCGTCGAAGGGGACGCTTACCGGCTTTCGGAAGTACAAGGGGATTTTGACTATGGACTCGCCAACTTCTGGTTTTCGCATATCCCGAAAAATCGACTGGATTCGTTCCTGCAAGGATTTCACGAGCGGCTTGGTCGGGGAGCCCGCGTGTTCATTGCGGATAATGTGTATGTCCCGGGAAGAGGCGGCGAGCTGATTACGAGTGAACATAGCGAAGATACGTACAAAAGAAGGGAGCTGGCCGATGGCTCCAAGCATGAAATTATTAAAAACTACTATTCGTACGAAGAGTTGAATGAAATCTTTAAGCCGCTGTCGGAGCACCTGCGAATATTTGTCGGCAGCTCCTTCTGGTATGTTAGCTACATCGTGGCTTAGGAATCATCGACCATAGTAAAGAAGGAAGCGCTTGGCTTAATGTCCGGATGTGAATTTAAGGCCGAGAACACCGACCAGAATGAGGATCATGAATAGGATACGCAGTAAACTAACGGGCTCGTTCAGAAATAGGGTGCCGATGATAATTGCGCCTACAGCGCCAATTCCCGTCCAAGCCGCGTAAGCTGTGCCGATGGGAAGAGTTTTTGTAGCTACCGCCAGAAAATAAAAACTGATGATCATACCGACAATGGTGATGCTGGACGGAACCAGCCGTGTAAAACCGTTGGAGAACTTTAGTGAGATTGCCCAAACTACTTCAAAAACACCTGCAATGACCAAGTAAAGCCATGCCATCTGTGAATCACTCCTTAAGAAAGAATATGCGAAGATGCCTATCTGACCGCGGCAAAAAGAAAAAGCCTGGAAGCAGTATCGCTGTTGCGATAAGACTCCCGGGCTTTTTCCCCTCCGTGATCACAGCGTATTCGCTGTGTGTTTTCTCTCGGACCAGACTGGCGCTGCAGCACCACGGAACCCTAGAAACATGATGCCGTAATTATAGGACGGCTTACACGCTATGTCAAGTTACAAAATAGCCACAAGAAATGAATAAAAGCCCTGAGAAGCGGCTCATTCGAGCTAACGCTTGTCTGGGCTTTATTCATGATGAAACAAGAAAATTACTTGGATTCAGCAGTTAGTTGATTGTAGATATCATCCCACAGAACACGTCTAGCGGATACGTATCTTTTCGCATAATAAGATTCGCTTAGCTTGTTTTTCACGATACCTTCATTGGATGCGGAATGAATAAATTCACCGTTACCCAAGTAGATACCAACGTGAGAAATGCCTTTGCCCCCTGTGTCGAAGAACACAAGATCACCTTTGCGAAGATCACTTTTGTCGATCCAGTAGCCCTCTTTATTTTGAGCTGCTGAACTATGAGGAAGGTCAATGCCGAATTTGTTGAATACGTACGCGGTGAAACCAGAGCAATCAAAGCCTCTTGTTGTCGTTCCCGCATCGCGGTACGGTACTCCCATCAATTCGTCAACCGTTGAGTCCAATGTGGATTCTGACGCAGACACACTCCCTAAAGCTACACTCAAAAACAAAACAAGACTAAAAAGAAGAGCAACAACCTTTTTCAACTGCTTGTCTCCTTCCGGTGCCTACGAGGTTAGCTGGAGGGTTCGGTTGAAGGTTCCCTATGATCCCTGTCTTGCAAGATCAATTCACCCGGTATGGTTCCCCCGTTTCCCCAAGAAATGAGGAATTCGGCATGAAATATTTGGTTTTTTAATGCTAGTCTCTTAAATTCGTCATAAACATCGAAATTCCTCCTTTTTCGTGCAATTGGGTCTGAAAAAATGTGTAAAGGTTCGCTTTACAGACAAAAAAATCCCCTTTTGCAAGGGGATTGAACAAATCTAAACCATTTATGGTTTTATTTATTGCTTTTTAACGGCTTAATTTGGCGGAAAGAAGCTGGAATTGCGACGTAATGGACCACATTTGCATGAAAATATGGAAGAGCGGGAAAAGTTGATAAATGATTAGCGCTACCAGACCTGCCCAGATATAGGTCGTTGTTACCGTGATCCCTGCCAAAAGTCCCGAGCTCAGCAAAAGTATCAGAGAGAGGCCAATAATCGGAAAAGAGTACCGCATGAACGTTAGAACCGTGGAGACTATACCGAGACGTGCCGCGATGGCGAACTGCACATACATGAAGAGCAGATGCAGCAGAAAGCCGTACACCAGCATTCCAAGCAGCCAAGGCAGTAAATCGAGGGAAGCTTGTTCATAAGATGTGCTGTGAGCGAACACCTTCTGCGCTTTGGGCAGCACCCAGATGAGCGGCAGCAGAGACAAAGCGATTCGAATCAAATACACGGCGAAGAAGGGGAGCGTGAGCTCCTTGATGCCTCGAACGAAGCGATAGCCGGCATTTTGATCGGAATGGGTGAGCGAATAATAGACACCGCCGTTCAGCATCGGGGTAAGGAACATGCGCGCCAGGAGCAGGCCGGCCAGCCACCACAAGTAAGAATGGCTAAGATCCGTTTTGAATAACTGAAACTGACTTTCGGCCAGAAAAAGCTGGAGTGCTTGCTTCGGCTGGTCGCCGCCGGGAAACCGGTGCATGAGGGGCACTAACACCCCTTGTACAAGCTTATATAGAAGCATCCCCCAGCACATTTGGTAGATGAACAAGACAATCGTAGCGAAGGGTTGCCGTAGCGCCGCCCTGAAGCCGGATTTGAGATAGGTTGTCACCGGTGTCCCTCCTAAGCGTTGTTTTCTGAAGGCAAACTTGCCTTGTAGAGTGGGCGCCTACCAGGCCACCCACCCGAAAATAGCTTGCAGGAATTGAATAATGCCGAGATTCAGGCGGAGTTTCCACTTGGTGTCCACTTCTGCTTGCATAAAGTTATTAATGTGTTTGTTCTCCAGAATGAGCGAGTAGTTCGGATCGATACGAACCCAGTCTATAGGCGTCGTGTGGGTTAATTTGTACTCAATGCTGCTCTCTTTGCCGTCCCATGTTTTGTCGAGCATCGTACCGTCGGCGAAATGGAACTGAATCGGCACTTCAGGTGAATTGCCGCCGCGCTTGGAGATGAGGATCGTGCTCTCGTAAGGGCCGGTTCCTTTGCTGCCAGTGGCTTTCACATGAATGCTTTCAACCGAATAGTCAACCATCATTGAGCCGTAGACATATTCATTGAAGAAGTCGTCCCACTTCGTTTTGGTTATATCCTCGACCACATTTTGAAAGTCCTTGGTGGAGGGATGTTTGAATTGCCATTTTTGAAAATAAGTCCGCATGATACGATCCATGTTTTTGGTGCCGACCTGTTTCTCGATTGCTTTCAGCACGAGCTTGCCTCTGGTATACACATTTTCTGCGTATTGATCATGTCCGGTATAGGCCCATGCGTTTTGTCGCAGGGCGTTCGGAGAAGTAATGTAGCTGGACTCGACCGGCAAATTAGGGGTCGCTCCGAAGTCGGCCTCCATCACTTTATCCTCGGCGTAGGAGGTAAAGCCCTCATCCAGCCAAGCCTCTTCAAACTCATTGCTCGCCACGAGGCCATAGAAATATTGGTGTCCGATCTCGTGCACAACAACGCGTTCCAATTCCTGATCCGGCGTCTTGTCGTCCGCGCCCCAAGCGGTGATGAGCGTAGGATACTCCATTCCGCCTGCGCCGCTGCCTCCGGGAGGAGGTACAACGATAGACAAAGTCGAGTAAGGATACGATCCGTACCACTGGCTATAGCGGGATAGCGCTTTTTTGGCAGCGTACATATAACGGTCTTTCAAATCCTGATGATTGGGATCCAGATAGAGCTTGATCTTCACACCTGGTATTTGCGGCGTAGAGAAGGGTTCTTCCACATACACGAAGTGAGGCGAAGCTGACCATGCGAAATCATGCACATCATCGGCATAAAATTGGTACGTTTTCGTCCCGTTCTCCGTCACCGCCGGTTTCACAGGGAACCCTGTCGCGGCAACCGTGTAATTCGCCGGCACTTGAATTTTCACGTCATACAAGCCGAAATCCGCATAAAACTCCGAATTCCCATGGTATTGGTGGAGATTCCAACCTGGCTCGGTACGTCCCCTTGTGCCCGCCCGTTCATAAGCGGCGACCTTAGGGAACCATTGCCCAGCCATCACGAAGTCGTCCACATAGCCCATTCTGGCGAAGGCCTGGGGCAGCTTGACGAGAAATTCCGTCTTGAGTGTGACTCGTTCGCCGGCTCCCACCGGCTTTGACAGCGGTATTTTGATCAGCGTGTGGTCGTCTTTATTGCCGTCATCAGGTTGTACAAACGACATGCGTGGCGTAAGGTCCTCGCCATCTTCCGTTTTTACGGAAAGCAAGTCCATCCAACCGGTACTATCCGCCGTAGCTTCATCCTGCCTTAGCTTGCCGCCGGACTCCCGCATAAACGTGGTTTTCTTAGATGCGAATGCATTCGGATATAAATGCAGATAAATCTCTTGCACAGGAACCGTTCCCGGATTTTCCCACGATAACGCTTGCTGCCCTTTGAGCTGCCTTGTTTCCGGCGTATAGGCAACATTCATGTGATACTCCGCAATGCGGTAGCTCAGCGGTTCCTGCGTTTGTTTGTCCGAAGATTTGCCGCGATCAGCAGGCTGCATGTCCGGCGCCGGAGCTGACGGTTCCTCCTTAGAGACGACGGGCACCGTCAGTTTACTTGCAGATGGGAGCAAAGTTTCAGACAGCAAGACAGTGCCTGCTGCAAGGAGCATGACAACGAACCATTGTAGCTTTCGGTTTTTGAATAAAACACTCAATAGATTCACCCCGCCTAACAAGCATCTACAGCATGTATATGTAGACAACCTAGGGAATATTTCTGTGAGTGGAAAAGATTTGTTAACACGGCTGAAATAGGCGCTGGCCAAGCCCCGGTTCTCTGCTCTTGTTCTCATGGATTACTTTAGCTACAATAAAAGCAAAGGTATCATTTTAACATTACGATGAGTGGAAGGTGCAACGATGGAAGCGGATAAAAAGAAGCTGGCCTTAAATATAGTAAGCTCCAAAGTCAATCACAAAGGATTCGGCGCTGGAGCAATCGATCTTAGCAATGTATCAGGAGTAATTATCGATGGAGATGAAGCCTATCTCGATGAGGGCACACTGCATGCCAAGAGTAAAATCGAGAAAGGCATTAAATTTTCGACGAACAAAGAGGATGTGCCGAACGGACGCAAGGCGTGGATCGTATGGGTTGCCGTCGACCGCACCGAAGAGGGAGCGTATTATGCCGGCATGTCTGCTTGCGAGATGCTGATTGATACGGAGGCGCGCCGAGGATGGAAGATTCTGGCCGATCATGTAAACAAGATGGATGGAGCCATGAAGCGTAAATTCATCCTGGATGGCTTGTCCGACAGCGAGCGTGCAGCCTTGAAAAAACAGCTGATCAGCCATAACGAAGAATGGTGGAACCGCTCGGATCAAGTGCTGAAAGATGCCCTTTCGTAATTGTACCAAGCCATAATTGGAAGTTATGAACATTATGTGTCATCCATTGTTACGTTCATGTGAACCGAGTATACTAGACCCTAGTGTATGTTACCTCATATACTAGGACAGCAAAAAGGCAGACTAAGACGCGCTTAGTTCTGCCTTTTTGTGTTCTCGGAAAGCCGCGTGGAGGCTGGAAATCAGTCGTTCCACCAGCGTTTGAGGTCGTTCCACCAAGAGCCGTTTTGGCCTTTTGGCGCGTCCTTTTTATCATCGCCCGAAGCGGGTTTGGCGGGTTTGCCCGTACAGTAAGTCGTTGGCTCCGTGCCGGCGAGAAAAGCCTCAAGATGAGCGTTCGGGCAATCCTCGTTGGACAGCTTTCCGCTCACAGGATCAATATAGACATTGGCTACGCCTTCTGGAATTTGGAAAAGCTTGGGGGGAATGGCCTCCAGCGTTTGCTCCGTGAATTCTGCAAAAATCGGCGATGCCAGATGAGACTCGACGGTAGAGATGTCCCGGTCCTTATCATAGCCGACCCATACCGCAGTAGCGAGCTCCGGTGTGAAGCCGACCAGCCAAGCATCCGTATCGGTCGTTCCGGTTTTACCGGCAATCGGTCGTTTGATGGTACTGGCAACACGGTTACCCGTACCGCCTTCCTCGAACACACTCTCCATGAGACTCGTCATCACATAAGCAACCGCAGGGTCAATTACCTGCTCCTCTTTCGGGGCTGCTTGATATAAAATTTGACCATTCGCATCCTCAATCCGCACAATCGCTGTCGCTTCCTTATGCAGACCCTGATTCGCAATTGTTCCGAAAGCGGACGCCATTTCTAGTGGGCTAACAGGGAAGGAACCGAGCGCCAGTGAAGGCAGAGGCTTCATCGGTGAGTCAATGCCCAGCTTGTGGGCCAGATCAATTACCTTCGCAGGGCCAACGTCCAGAATCGTATGAACCGCATAGATGTTATCGGATTTGGAGATCGCCTGCCGCATATCGATATTCGCGTTTACATATTGATCGTTGAAGTTTCTCGGCGTATAACGTTGCCGCCCTTCGTCATACGTGAACACCGTCGGTTCACTTTTCACCTGTGTGACGGGGGTATACCCATTTTGCAGAGCTACCATATACACAATTGGTTTAAAAGAGGACCCCGGCTGCCTTGTATTCGACAAAGCTCGATTGAATTGATTTTCTGAATAGTCGCGTCCGCCGACCATCGCTTTAATCTCACCGGTTCGCGGATCAATGGCGACGAGAGCTGCCTGCAGCTCTGTTTTGCCGATTAACTGTTGGTTGACGACATTTTCGGCAATTTCCTGCGCTTTCTTGTCGAGCGTCGTGTATATGCGAATGCCGCCTTCGTCGAATTGCTCCTCAGGGATCCCGAGCTTTTCTGTGGCCAGCGTCCGTACATAATCTCTGAAATAGGGGGCGGCTGCCGGCTTTTTCTTCGTCAGCGGTTGGATGGTCAGCTTCTCTTTGCCGGCAGCGTCTGCGGCATCTTGCGTGATGAATCCGCTGCGGACCATCGTTTGGAGCACGATTTTTTGCCGGTCCAGCGCATTTTTCATATCATAATAAGGGGAGTAGTAACGTGGCCCCTTCGGGACACCGGCAATCAAGGCGCTCTCGGCTAACGTCAATTCACTGGCGTGTTTGCCGAAGAATAGTTCTGAAGCTGTTTCTATGCCATAGGTCGAATGACCGTAGTAAATTTGATTTAAATAATCCGCAAGAATTTCATCCTTGCTTAGCTGCATCTCCAATTGAACGGCATACATCGTTTCTTTAATTTTACGCGCCCAGGTACGGTCATGCGTCAAATACAAATTTCGCGCCAGTTGCTGCGTGATGGTACCTGCGCCCTGCACTTTCGCCATCGCTTTCACATTGACAATCGCTGCACGGGCAACAGCTTTCACATCGACACCGAAATGATCATAGAAATGTTGATCCTCCACGGCAAGTGTAGCTTTGATAAGGTATGGGGAGATTTCATTTAATGGAACGACCTGCCGATTTTGCCCGGAATAGAATGTGTCGATGAGTTCGCCGTGTGTATCAAACATTTGGGAAGTTTGCAGCATCTTCGTGACAGGCAGCGTTTGCGAGCGTAAATATACGAAAAAGATGGCCGCAGCAATGAGCATGAACACACAGGTAGTGAAGAAGAAGGAGAACATTTTTTTAATACGGCGCATCCATCGCATGGACGCAGGCACCTCTTGCTCCCTTTGTTTTTGCGGAGTGCCTGAAGAGGGCTGACGATTGTTTTCATTTTCGGACATCGATTCCTACCTCCTTTCTTGCTTCGCCCTAAGGACGTATTAACCAGTATGGAAAAGCATGGGTTTCCGTATTCAATAAATTGTAAATATTTTTTGCGAATTCGGGAAAAGGCCTAGGAAATTATTGCAATTTGGGGGTAATGAACTATAATACAATTTGTGCGTGTGAAGGGACGGGAAATTTTAGCCGACTTTGCATGACATTTTGGACCGGTGGAACACTGTTAGAGATAACCAATGTCAGTAATTATTCATCCAATATAGAAGCGAAAGAAGGTATGAACATGGATTTGTGGTACACAGAGAAACAGACAGATAGCTTCGGCATTACAGCGAAAGTAAAAGAGACTTACGTAAGAGAGCAAACGGATTTCCAAGATCTGTCGATGATCGAAACCGAAGAGTGGGGAACGATGCTTACCCTGGACGGCATGGTCATGACAACGGTAAGAGATGAGTTCGTTTACCATGAAATGGTTGCTCACCCTGCACTTGTGACTCACCCGAACCCTGAGCAAGTTCTTGTTGTGGGCGGCGGCGACGGCGGCGTAATCCGTGAGATCATGAAGCACCCGAAAGTGAAAAAAGCCGTTCTGGTCGACATCGACGGTAAAGTAATCGAGTACTCCAAAAAGTACCTGCCTACCATTGCCGGTGAATTGGACAACCCGCGCGTTGAAGTGATCGTAAACGATGGCTACATGCACATTCATGATCACAAAAATACATACGACGTTATCATGGTCGATTCCACGGAGCCAGTTGGCCCCGCGGTTGAATTGTTCACCAAAGGTTTCTACCAAGGCATTTATGATGCTTTAAAAGAAGACGGAATCTTCGTTGCACAAACGGACAACCCTTGGTTCAAAGCAGATCTGATCCAAACCGTTAACCGTGACGTCAAAGAAATCTTCCCGATCGTACGCGTATACAGCGCGAATATCCCAACGTACCCAAGCGGTCTCTGGACCTTCACAATGGGCAGCAAAAAGCATGACCCTCTTCAAGTCGAGGAAGCTTCCATTCCGGAATTCCCGACGAAGTACTATACAGCACGCCTACACCAAGCAGCATTCGTGTTGCCTAAATTTGTTGAAGATTTGATTAAATAAGCGAACAAGCCGTCATCCCTTGTGAGAGGGAGGCGGCTTTTTTGTTTGTGGGGGTTGTGAGTGCAGGTGCGAGTGCAAATGCAAGTGCAAATGCAAGTGCAAGTGCAAATGCAAATGCAAATGCAAATGCAAATGCAAATGCAAATGCAAGTGCAAGTGCAAGTACAACCCCAACCCCAATAGAAAGTGCTCGCAGGGGGAAACTGGCGGTCAAAGTAACAAAAATCCACCAATAAGTGCAAGCTAGTTAAGTACCATGGAACCCACCAGTAGAAGCCAGCTAGTCAAAGTACCATGAAACCCACCAATAGCAACTCATTCGCCAGCCCTCCCAAGTAGCCAATGTTCTGTAACGGACTCAGAAGCCGTTATTCTGCGAAATTCAGCGAATTTGAGGTTCTATCGGACTGAGGAGCCGTTATTTAACTCTTTTGTCGCTGTTTTGGGCCATTTCATGGCAAATAAAGGCACGTGAGTCCGTTAGAAGCTAAACTTGTCCCAAAAGCGGCGAATAGAGTCCCCTCAGTCCGTTAGCCGAGAAGTAGTGCTCGCAGAGGACTCCCAAGTACCACCAAAAATAATTCCGCCGACCTCCACAACACTGCCATACTGTTGTCAGTCACACTCCACTATACTAAGTACATGAAGTATGAAATCACACAACCATGGAGGTAATTCCTATGTTCACTACCGTAGATAGCTTTATTAACGAATACCAACGCGAATCCGCCACAACACAGCAACTGCTCGACGCTTTAACAGACGCCTCCCTACAACAGCCGCAAGCCGAAGGCTATAGACCGCTAGGTTTTATCGCGTGGCACTTGGTGCACAATGACCGCGGTATGCTGCTCGTAGCCGGGCTCAAATTCGATGCGCCTTCTGCCGCCATCAGCCCGCCATCAGAGGCTGCAACCGTAGCGGATGCTTACCGCTCAACAACAGCCGGGATCCTGGAAGCTGCCCGCACACAGTTAACAGACGCAAAAATGCTGGAAGTCGTGAACATGTTCGGCCAGCAGTGGACAATCGGCGAAACGCTGTTCGCGTTCCTTAAGCATGAAATCCATCACCGTGGACAGCTCACGATTTTGATGCGCCAAGCAGGCGTGCCTGTCATCGGAGCCTATGGTCCTTCTAAAGAGCAGTGGGCAAACATTGGGATGCCAATTCCAGCCATTTAATAACGACAAAGCACGCCAAGGAAAGCCTCAGATTTCACGTATTCGTGAGATTTGGGGCTTTTTGGCATGAGAAAGAGCTGTCTTCGACATCATTCCTGAACGCTGATCGCAGTGATACATTGAATTCGTCGAACCTTTCATATAAACTAATACCTAACTTGCCTTATCTTGACATAAGGTGCAAAGAGGACCTGCAGAATAGGAGAATGACGAATCATGACGGATAAAGCGCGTGTGCGCATTCGCATTGAGAGCCGGAGCGGGAGCGAGACAACTGTGCAGAAGGCGCGGGGAGACCTGTACCGCAAAGGCAATCACACCTACATCCGCTATGAAGAAGAGCGCAGCGAACTTGGACGAACAGTGACGCTTATTAAGCTGGAAGAGAATCAGATCCGCATCGTCCGCCAAGGAGATGTACAAGCGGAGCAAACGTTTGTGCCTGGCGAGAAACGACTCGGATTTTATCATACGCCGCAAGGTCGCCTGGAACTCGAAATCGAGACGCACGAGCTGACAAGCGAAGCGGAACAGGGCATCGGAATCACGCGATGGAAATACGATTTATATGCATCCGGCACGCATGCGGGGACATACAGGATTAAGTTGTTAATTCAGGAGGAGTAAGAAGAATGGACGTATTAAACGAAGTCAAAGTCATCGTGAAGCAAGCGATAGCAGATGCAGTTGCTGCTGCTGGCATTGTGGATGCCGCGCAGTTGCCGGAAATCATTCTGGAAGTACCGAAGGAAAAAACACACGGGGATTTCGCAACGAACATTGCGATGCAATTGACCCGTATTGCCAAGCAGAATCCAAGACAAATCGCCGAACAGATCATTGCGAACCTGCAGAAAGATAAAGCGAATATCGCGGAAGCAGAGATTGCCGGACCGGGCTTTATTAATTTTAAAATGAACAAGGTTTACCTTTATCCTGTTATCGCGGACGTGCTCGCACAGGGTGAACGTTACGGGGCAAGGAACGTGGGTCAAGGGCTGAAAGTGCAAGTTGAGTTTGTCAGCGCCAACCCGACAGGTTCCTTGCATCTCGGACATGCCCGCGGCGCAGCTGTGGGAGATGTGCTGTGTAACGTGCTGGACCTTGCAGGGTACGACGTATCTCGGGAGTACTACATCAACGATGCGGGGAACCAAGTCGTGAATCTGGCCAAATCCATTGAAGCTCGCTATTTGCAAGCGCTTGGACAAGATGCCGAAATGCCGGAAGACGGCTACTTCGGGGAAGATATCAAAGGCTTTGCGGCTGATCTTGCCGCAGAAGAGGGAGATCGCCTGTTGAGCTTGCCGGACGATGAGCGCCGTGCTTTTTTCCGTACGTATGGCTTGAAAAAAGAACTCGACAAAATCAAACGCGACTTAGGCCGCTTTGGTGTACGTTTCGACAACTGGTTCTCCGAGACGTCGATTTATGAAGATAACTTGATTCCACCCGTTCTACAAGAACTGCGCGACAATGGACATATCTATGAAGAAGAAGGCGCAACTTGGTTGAACACGACACCACTGGGTGACGACAAGAACCGCGTTTTGATCAAAAATGACGGCTCCTTCACGTACCTGACGCCGGACATCGCTTACCACCGTAATAAGTTCGGGCGCGGCTTTGAGCGCTTGATCAACATTTGGGGCGCCGACCACCACGGCTACATCCCGCGGATGAAAGCGGCCATGACGGCGCTGGGCTTCGAAGCGGATCGACTCGTCGTGTTGATCGCGCAAATGGTGAGCCTTTTCCAAAACGGGGAAAAGGTCAAAATGTCCAAACGTACCGGCAAAGCGGTTACGATGGAGGATCTCATGGATGAGGTCGGCGTCGACCCGATCCGTTATTTCTTCGCGATGCGCAGCATGGACTCGCATCTGGACTTTGACATGGACTTGGCGGTTTCTCAGTCCAATGAGAACCCGGTTTACTATGTGCAGTACGCACATGCACGGATCTGCTCCATCTTCCGCCAGGCGGAGGAGCAAGGCATCGCGGTGCTCCCGCTGGAGCAGGTTGACCTTGCCCAGCTTTCCTCGGAAGCGGAGTTCGACTTGCTGCGCAAGATCGGCGAGCTTCCGGAAGAGATCGCGATTGCGGCGGAACAGTACGCGCCGCATCGGATGATCCGCTATGTCTACGAACTGGCCAGCCAGTTCCATAGCTATTACAGAGGCCACTACGTCATCACGGATGACGCGGCCTTGACGCAAGCGCGCCTTGCCTTGCTTGGCGCACTGCGCACGACCCTTGCCAACACGCTTCGCGTAGTCGGCGTATCCGCACCGGAGCGGATGTAATTCACCGCTCCACCCAAAAAAGGAGTTAAGCAGCCATGAGCCGCTTAACTCCTTTTTCATTGCGAGTCTCTGATCTGCCTCGCAGCCCGCAAAGCCCGTCTGGCATTCAGGTGCCCTGGCTGCCAGCGTGTGCTTTCGCGCTTGTTAATGCCCAGCGCGCACCGGCGCAGCGCGGTTTTGATCTGCTGCGGCGACAAGGGCTTGATGGCCAGCATCAGCGCGATAACGCCGCTGACGTGAGCCGTGGCCATGGATGTGCCGCTAAGCTCATTGTATTTGCCGTGAAGCCAGGACGAGTAAACTCGTTCACCTGGTGCATAGATGTCAATTTGTTTGCCGCGATTGCTGAAGGGAGCTATTCGGCCTAGCCGTGTTGTGGCTCCAACGGAAACGACCTGGGAGAAGCGAGCAGGATAATCAATCGTTTTCCGTTTGCCGTCATTACCGGATGAAGCGACAATGACTTTTCCTCTGTAATACGCGTTCAAAACAGCCTGCTCCAGCGCACGGTTGTATGACTTCATGCCGAAGCTCATGTTGATAATATCGAGATCATTGTTTACGCACCAGTCGATTCCGGCAATAATGTCTGAGACATAAGCGCTTCCACTGTGGTCAAATGCCTTGACAGGGTGAATAATCGATCTGGGTGCGACACCGACGATTCCCGAATTGCGGCCAGTCGCAGCAATAGTGCCTGCAATGTGCGTGCCGTGGCCATTATCATCATAGGGGAGCATGCTGCGATTTAATAAATTGATTCCCCGCGAGATTGAATTGCGTAAGTCTGGGTGATTGTAGTCGATGCCTGTGTCGATGACGCCTACATGGATGTTTTGGCCTAGCGACTTGCTCCAAACTTCAGGAGCGCCAATTTGATCAACGCCCCAGGGGATGGTGTGGGAGCCGGAGCCAGATAGCGTGGTTGCACGTTTGATGAGGGTTCTGCTTCCGACCGATTGGTGAACGGTAACTTTGGTATCCTCTTCGATGACCGGATTGCCTGTGAACTGCTTGAGTTTCGAGTCGGGACGGAGCGTGCAGGAGAAGGCGTGAATAATGTCGATCGTGCGAACCTTGGACAGGTTGGCCAGGCGGGATCTCATTCGCTTCAGCTCGGATTTGCATGCGTAGTAGTCCTTGGCTGATGAGAAACGGATCAAATGCTTCTTCCCTGATTGCTTGGTGAGTCCGATTTCCTCATGAAGCGAATGAAGAAAGGTGGCTATATCCATACGTGCCATCCCCCCATGACAGCTAATAATCGAGTCTCCCTATCCTATGTACAGGTCACCCCTTCTGACCGTGTGATAGCCTTTATAGAAATAAATGGGTGCGAAGCCGTGTCAGATGTGCTGGTTTTACATAGGATAAATAGAGAGGCGCGAGCAGGAGTGTCTCTTCCTCAGGTACTGGAAACGGCTGTGACTCGCTCATACCGCTTCCTTAGGATACAGTCGCAAGCGGAGGGGGACCTTCGCTTGTATTCATTTTAGGGGGGGCCTGTCCGAAAGGTTTTTTGCGGGTAGTTGCAATTTTAGAAAAAATAGGTTTTACTTAATGAAGATATTGGATAAGGTAGATAGAAGAAGTGAAGAAGACGGTCGAAAGGGATGTGCCTTAGATGAGTAGCGAATACACACTCAAAATCACCACAGAACAAGCACGCGAAATGCCGATGGTGGATTTGGCGTTTGAATTATTGAAATCGGCGAATACGCCGTTTTATTACCGTGACTTGATGGCAGAAATTGCAAAAATTAAAGGGTTATCCGAGCAGCATGTGATGCAAGTGATTGCCCAACTATATACGGAAATCAACATCGATGGACGTTTTGCTTGCGTAGGTACAAATCTATGGGGCCTTAAGCGTTGGTACCCTGTCGAGAAATCGGATGATGCGGTTGGTAACGCGAAGCGTCCAAGAATCATCAATGATGAAGACGACGATCTGGATGAGGACATCTACGCGGAGGAAGAAGATACATACGCAGAGGAAGACGAGTACGATGCGTTTGGTACGGAATCCGAAGAGGAAGAAGCGGAAGAAGATACAGAATTCTTTGAGGATGAAGAGATCGAAGAGGATCTTGGCGAAGAAGGTATCGAGGAGTCTGATGACGAGGATGAGGACGATCTCGACGAAGATTCCGATTTGGATGAGGATGAATCCGATCTGGATGACGAGGATGACGACGACAAATAACTTGTCTTGACAGCCGCAGCCCGTTCAGAGTAAACTATTGCATGGGCTTTAAAAGAATCTTAACAAATCGCGCAAGCGTTCAAAAAGTGCCCCGTCTACTCACGGGTGTCACTTTTTTTTGTTTTCAGGCTGTTTTTTTCACCAGATTTTCATGAAAACCCTCATTTAGTAGACACTAAATTTGAGGCAGTGGCACCACGACAACGATAGCGAATGCTTACGCTGTAAGCTTTTTGCATAGAAAGACACAGGCCGGTGATCTGGCACTACTAAACGTATGCGTACGTTGCAATTTTTCAACTAAAAAACTATTAGGAGGCGTACATAGTGACAAAATACATTTTCGTTACGGGGGGCGTAGTTTCATCCCTTGGCAAAGGAATTACTGCAGCTTCCTTAGGAAGATTGCTGAAGAACAGAGGTCTGAAAGTTACGATTCAAAAGTTTGATCCGTACATCAACGTGGATCCAGGGACAATGAGTCCTTATCAGCATGGTGAAGTTTTCGTAACCGATGACGGAGCTGAAACGGATTTGGATTTAGGCCATTATGAGCGTTTCATCGATATCAACCTGTCCAAAAGCTCGAACGTGACTTCAGGCAAGGTGTACTCTTCCGTTATTACCAAAGAGCGTAGAGGGGAATATCTCGGGGGTACGGTTCAAGTTATTCCACACATTACGAATGAAATCAAAGATCGTGTATTGCGAGCGGGCCGTGAGGCACAATCCGACGTTGTTATTACTGAAATCGGCGGAACCGTTGGCGATATCGAGAGCCTTCCTTTCTTGGAAGCTATCCGTCAAATGAAAAATGATATCGGCCGCGAGAATGTGATGTATATTCACGTTACGCTGATTCCTTATATCAAAGCTGCAGGTGAAGTGAAAACAAAACCGACACAGCACAGTGTGAAAGAACTGCGCGGCTTAGGCATTCAGCCTCACGTTATTGTTTGCCGTACTGAGCATTCTTTGACAGAAGATATGAAGCGTAAGCTTGCCTTATTCTGTGACATTGATCCAGCCGCTGTGATCGAGTGTAAAGATGCAGAAACACTTTACGAAGTGCCAATGATGCTTCGCGAACAAGGACTTGACGATTATGTCGTTAACCATTTGAAGCTCAAAACGAATGAACCGGACATGACCGAGTGGGAAAGTCTTGTTCGTAAAGTGAAATCCTTGACGAAGAAGACAGAAATCGCCATTGTCGGGAAATATGTTGCTTTGCATGATGCTTATTTGAGCATTGTTGAAGCGCTTGGACATGCCGGCATTGATAACGACTCCGAGATCAACATTCGTTGGGTAAATGCGGAAGAAATTTATGACCACAACGTGGATGATCTGCTTTCCGGCGTACAAGGTATCTTGGTGCCAGGCGGTTTCGGCGATCGTGGTATTGAAGGTAAAGTATCTGCTATTCGTTATGCTCGCGAGAAGAAAATTCCTTTCTTCGGCATTTGCTTGGGTATGCAGGTGGCTGTTATTGAGTATGCGCGTTCTGTTTCAGGTTTGGATGGAGCGAATTCCTCCGAGATTAATCCGACTACAGCTTATCCGGTTATCGATCTTCTTCCAGAACAGAAGGATATTGAGAATTTGGGCGGTACTATGCGCCTTGGACTATATCCATGCAAAATTGTTCCAGGTTCATTGGCGGAGAAATGCTACAATGATGAACTTGTTTACGAGAGACATCGTCACCGGTATGAGTTCAACAATGAATACCGCGAATTGATCGAATCCGCTGGTTTGCGCATTTCCGGTACGTCCCCGGACGGCCGTTTGGTCGAAATGGTGGAGCTTCCAGGCCACCCTTGGTTCTTGGCGGTACAGTTCCATCCGGAATTCACATCCCGTCCGAACCGTCCACAGCCGCTATTCCGTGAATTCGTGAAGGCTGCTCAAGGAATTGCGCGTAGCTAACTCGCTATGTGAACTACCTCCTGTAAAACAACTTATTTGTAAAAGTTTTCAATTTGGTTCTCTCTCGTGAAGGAAAACGGAAATGAATAGCGAATACGTTATGTATCTGTGAAGTGCAGGGGATTTGTTATTCGTTTTCGGGAGGGAACTAGGCGGATGAAGAAAAAGGTACTGATTGTCGATGATCAAAATGGAATTCGCGTACTGCTAATGGAGGTTTTTAGCAACGAAGGATACGATACTTATCAAGCCTCTAATGGTAAATTGGCTTTAGAAATCGTCAAAAATTCTTCGCCGGACCTACTATTACTGGACATGAAAATTCCCGGTATGGATGGCCTAGATATTCTCAAGCACGTTAAAGCAATCGATGCCTCGATCAAAGTGATCATGATGACAGCTTATGGTGAGCTGGATATGATTAAAGAAGCGACGGACCTGGGTGCTATCATGCATTTCACGAAGCCTTTTGACATTGATGAGTTGCGGATGGCGGTTAATATGCAGTTAAATAATGAGTCAAGCAGTGGTTTTGCCGTGGGATCCTAGTCATAGGGTCTTTTTTTGTGGCTGAGAAGCGTGGGCTTGGTTATCATTTGAAAGTATATGTGCTATAATAACTCAGGTATGACAAGAGCGGTCTACGCAAAACTACAAAAAGGTTCTAGGAGGAAGAGAAACATGGCATTGGTTTCAATGAATGAGTTTTTACCTAAAGCAAAAGCGAACAAATTCGCGGTGGGTCAATTTAACATGAACAACCTTGAGTTCGCTCAAGCGATTGTGGATGCTGCAATCGAACTGAAATCCCCTTTCATTTACGGTGTTAGCGAAGGCGCACTGAAATATATGGGTATCGAATTTACAGTAGCAATTGCTGAAGCTGCAGCCAAAAAATCCGGTCTGCCGATCGCTTTGCACTTGGATCACGGCAGCTCCTTTGAAGTAGCAATGAAATGTATCCGCGCAGGATTCAGCTCCGTTATGTTCGACGGTTCACACTACTCTTTCGAAGAAAACATCCGTTTGACGAAAGAAGTTGTTAAAGCGGCTCGTGCAATGGGCGTATCCGTTGAAGGTGAGCTTGGAACAATCGGTGGTGTTGAGGATGACATCTCCGTAGACGAAGAGCACGCTAACCTTGCAAAACCTGAAGAAGCTATCCGCTTCTACGAAGAGACAGGCGTTGACTGTTTGGCAATCGCAGTAGGTACAGCACATGGTATGTACGCTGGCGAGCCTAACATCCATTTTGACATTATCGAGCAAGTTTCCAAAGCAATCCCAGTTCCAGTTGTATTGCACGGTGGTTCGGGTGTTCCTGACGAAATGATTCGTAAATCGATCGCTGCAGGCGTTGGTAAAATCAATGTTAACACAGAGAACCAAGTAGCATGCACAGAAACGATCCGCGCAGTTCTGAACAAGGACGCAAAAATTTATGATCCTCGTAAATATCTAACCCCAGCTCGTAACGCAATGGTCGAAGTTGTAAAATCCAAAATTCAATTGTTCGGAAGCAGCAACCAAGCTTAATTATAATTGTATAGATGCAGTGGGAAATGCCGCAAGACGCAAACGGAGGATGCGAAATGTCCGCCGTTTGCATGCTTGCGGGCGTTTCCTTCTTCTATTTTTTGTCTTCAGTTGTTACTAGGACTGTAAGCGTTTTTCTTATGGATATCCTTTTTTCCTTTTATTTGTTCATGTTCATTTGAGTAGATTGTGATACAATTTTGGTTGCAATTCGCGTTTAGGTTGAGGAGTTTGCGTTACAGGAAGGCACCTGGATTTAGGGGGAGAATCATGTTGGAGAAATTAATGGTGGTCGGGGGACGTCCACTACGAGGGACTGTTCAAATTAGCGGAGCTAAGAATAGTGCGGTTGCACTTATTCCAGCTGCGATTCTTGCTGAAACGCCGGTAACGTTGGATAATCTGCCGCATTTAAGCGATGTGGCTACATATACAGAAATTTTGACGGATTTAGGGGCTACCATCGACTGGAACGAAGATCGGATGACGATCGATCCTAGCAGAATGAAGTCTCTTCCAATGCCTAATGGAAAAGTTAAGAAGTTAAGAGCTTCCTATTATTTGATGGGAGCGCTGCTCGGAAGGTTCGGGGAAGCGAATATCGGTTTGCCGGGCGGATGCAATTTTGAACCACGTCCAATCGATTTGCATATCAAAGGTTTTGAGGCTTTAGGGGCTGAAGTAAGCAATGAGAATGGCGCATTAAGAATTCGGGCCAAAGAGCTGCGTGGAGCTAAGATTTACTTGGATATGGCGAGCGTAGGGGCTACGATCAACATTATGTTGGCGGCTTCACGTGCCAAGGGCAATACAATTATTGAAAATGCGGCGAAAGAGCCTGAAATTATAGATGTAGCTACATTGTTGAACTCGATGGGTGCAAGAATCAAGGGTGCTGGTACCGATACCATTCGGATCGAAGGGGTAACGGAGATGCATGGCTGCCGCCATTCCATCATTCCTGACCGGATTCAAGCGGGAACGTATATGATTGCAGCAGCTGCTACGCGCGGCGATGTGACTGTAGATAACGTCATTCCTAAACATATGGAAGCATTAACAGCGAAACTTCAAGAAATGGGTGTACATATCTATGAGATGGATGAATCCATTCGTGTAGTAGGTCAGCCTGAGTATTCTAGCGTCGATGTAAAAGCATTAATTTACCCAGGGTTTGCAACAGATTTGCAATCTCCAATGGCAAGCCTATTGTGCCAAGCTAGAGGAGTTAGTATACTAACGGATCATGTTTACAGCAATCGTTTCAAGCACATTCCTGAGCTCGTGCGGATGGGCGCTAAGATGAAGGTCGAGGGGCGCTCCGCCATTATCGAAGGCTCCGAGCTTAGCTCGGCGAAGGTTCGGGCAACGGATTTGCGAGCAGGAGCATCCCTAGTGCTTGCCGGTCTTAGCGTAAGAACTGGCGGTATCACTGAGGTGTCCGGGGTAGAGTTTATTGACCGTGGGTATGAGAACTTAGTCTTCAATTTATCTTCACTGGGTGCCGAGGTTTGGCGCGAGAGCGAGGAGTAAGGAATAAAGTTCCAGACAACAGGCAATGCTAGAATCCAATTGAAAATTTAATAGTTTGGTGGTTGAATCATGAGCATGCAGCTTGCTGAGCTTGAAGTACTCAAGCTTACTGAATTATATAAACTAGCTAAGAAACATCAGATTCCATATTACGGTACGCTGAAGAAAAAAGAACTCATCTTTGCAATTTTACGTGCACAAGCTGCTGAAAGTGGTCTAATGTTTATGCAAGGTGTCCTCGAAATCCTTCAAGAGGGCTTTGGTTTCTTGCGTCCAATTAACTATCTTCCAAGCTCAGAAGACATTTATATTTCTGCTTCCCAGATTCGCAAATTTGATTTGCGCTCCGGGGATATTGTTTCAGGCAAATGCCGTCCTCCTAAAGAGAATGAGCGCTATTTCGGGCTTCTTCAGGTTGAAGCGGTTAATGGCGAGAAACCGGAAACAGCTGCTGAGCGGCTTCATTTCCCGGCCTTGACGCCACTCTATCCGGATACGCGTATTACGCTTGAAACAGAGCCTAACAAAGTTTCCATGCGCATCATGGATTTGCTTGCGCCTGTAGGTTTAGGCCAGCGTGGATTGATTGTTGCGCCTCCCAAAGCAGGTAAAACATTGCTGCTCAAAGAAATTGCCAACAGTATTTCTACGAACTACCCTGACATTGAGCTTTTCGTTCTGTTGATCGATGAGCGTCCGGAGGAAGTTACGGACATGCAGCGTTCTGTGAAAGGAGAAGTTGTTGCTTCTACTTTTGACGAGCTGCCTGAGAATCATATTAAAGTTGCTGAATTAGTCCTGGAACGCGCTATGCGTTTAGTTGAACATAAGAAAGACGTTGTTATTTTGCTGGACAGCATCACTCGTTTGGCTAGGGCTTACAACCTTGTAGTTCCGCCAACAGGCCGGACACTATCCGGTGGTATTGATCCTGGCGCATTTCATCGTCCGAAGCGTTTCTTCGGTGCTGCCCGTAATATCGAGGAAGGCGGCAGCTTAACAATTCTCGCTACAGCACTTGTGGAGACGGGTTCGCGTATGGACGACGTCATCTACGAGGAATTTAAAGGGACAGGTAATCTTGAGCTGCATCTGGATCGTAAAATGGCGGAACGCCGTATTTTCCCTGCTATCGATATTCGCAGATCCGGTACGCGCCGCGAAGAGGCGTTGCTGAGCAAAGACGAACTCGAGAAGGTATGGGCGCTCCGCAAAGGCATGAACGATTCGCACGAATACACCGAGTCCTTCATCAAAAAACTTGCCGAAACGAAAACGAATCAAGAGTTCCTGGATTCTTTGGCTTCTCCATCGACAGGCGCTTCAACGTCAACAGGGGCAAGCAAAGGAAAAGTGAAAAACTCAGCATCTTAAGGAGATGCGGAAGATGCGTTAACGCATAAAGAGGAGTACCGTTATGAATTTGGTTTATTCAGACTCACAAGGAAACGTTTTTGACCACCCGGATTTTTTGGCGCTTGGTCGAAATGCTGAAATGATAACAGAAATTATGGAAGACGAATTGATTCCGCTGCCCGAAGGGGCGACGCTTGTCAGTCTTCCTTTTACACGGCCAGTAGGCATAGATGCTGAGACTGGCGATATGAAGCTGGTGCCAGGCGATTATCATGCTGTGGGTGCACTGTTGCCGCAGGGGTTTACCCGCCTGCTGCTTCCTGGTTACGTCAAATCCGACAAGACCAAGGCGCTGCCGCTGTTCGGTTATACGGCTGTTGTATGGAAGGATGATGCCTTCTATGTAGCTGCTCGACTATCGGATAATCCCTACTTCTGGAATCCGATTCATTGCGATGTGACGGAGCTGGAGTCCCAGGTCAAAACCTTGACGGCCAAGTATCCGGAAAACCGCTTGTACGCGCACTTATCCAACTGCGCACTCGGTTATGAGTGCCTGACCGCTTCGAATACCTTCCTGCAGCGTTGGGAAGGCGCTGTTCCGGTCTCCTATTCCTGTAACGCAGGCTGCTTCGGATGTATATCGGAACAACCGGATGAGAGCGGCTTTGTGGCTCCGCAGACGCGTATGAATTTTAAGCCTCAGATCGAAGAGATCACGCAAATCATGCTGGAGCATCTACGCACGCCTGATAGCATCATCTCCTTCGGACAAGGGTGTGAAGGTGAGCCTAGTACACAAGCGGCGCTTATTATTCCGGCTATCAAGCAGGTTCGTGAGCAAACGAAGATGGGCTACATCAACATCAACACGAATGCAGGGCTGACAGACCATATCCGTGGCATCGTAGACGCCGGGCTTGACCTGATGCGTGTGAGTACGATCAGTGCTTTGGACGATCACTACAACGCCTATTACAAGCCTAGAGCTTATACGCTGAAAAATGTAGAGAAATCTCTTCGCTATGCAACGGACAAAGGTGTCATTACTTCCATCAATTATCTTGTTTTCCCTGGAGTAACGGATCGGGAAGAAGAGATTGAGGCTATGATCGAATTCGTGCGAAGAACGGGATTAAAATTAATTCAATTGCGCAACCTGAATATTGACCCTGAAAGTTATTTGGGGATTATCCCTAAGGCTCGGGGCGAGCTGCTTGGCATGAAGCAAATGATTGAGATTTTCGAGCAGGAATTGCCGGATGTTGTGCTTGGATCTTACTCGCATACGCCAAAGTTCTACGCCAGCGACAGAAATACGACAATGGTTCTCTAAGTTAGGGGTTTCCACTCGTTTTTCCATTGCATTCGAACTTGCGAATATGCTACAATGCAAAAGTACCTAAGGTACGTCCATTAACTCTGATTCAGCAAATGATTCAGGGCGGAAAGAGGTGAACCAACATGAAAGCAGGTATTCATCCTACTTATCATGCAACCACAGTGACTTGCGCTTGTGGTAATGTGTTCGAAACGGGTTCAATCAAGCAAAATCTTCGCGTTGAGATTTGCTCCAATTGCCATCCTTTCTACACTGGTAAACAAAAGTTTATCGATGTAGGCGGCCGTGTCGACAAGTTCAAAAAGAAATACGGAATCTAATTGGTATCAATTACTTTGCTGCCAATCAGCATAAGACGTCCTCCCTTGGTCATCCTAAGTTTAGACTTAGAGTCCAATGGGAGGTGTTTTTATGTTCAAAGGTATGCGAAGAATAACCTTAGCCATCCTGCTTACCATGAGCTTGGCCGGGTGCGGCATCAATTCGAGTAACAAAAACCCGCCGCAGACGGATACGGGCAATTATAAAGCGCAAAATTACAAGCGGGACGGGTATTTGGGCATCACCAATGTGAATCCAAACGACCCGCTGAATCCTACGTATCATCACTACGAGGATGATTCGAATTTAATGAAAAATGTGCTCGCACAGTTTCAAGGAATCGAGAAGTCCAATATTGCCATCAACGGACCTAATGCTCGTGTGAAAATAAAAGCAAAGCCGAACTTGACGGCGGCACAAGTTGAAGAGCTTCGCTCTCAAGTGCAAAACGCTTTTGATACCAATATGCCGCGTTACAAAACAACGGTGAAAATGTCGAGGTGATCAAGGCGATCAGGTATATTTTCCCCCTTAGTTGCTATTTACAGGTGAATCAGCTATACTATTTTTACTGTGCTAGACGGGGAGGTAGCGGTGCCCTGTAACTCGCAATCCGCTGTAGCGGGGTTGAATTCCTGTTAGCGGTACTGTGATGTGAGGTCTGGCTCTTACACGTGGTGTTGAGAGTTGGGTCCTTCGCAATGAATGCTCATGAACCCGGTCAGGTCTGGAAGGAAGCAGCCGTAAGTGAGATGTTTCATGTGCCGAGGGGCTGCCTGACTTGAGCTAACGATAAGAGTTCGCTTGTATCACTTTATCAATAACAGGTGCACGGTTTATAATGTAATCTCATATGACTTTGAACTTGGACGCCTTCTTTTGAGGCGTTTTTTATTTTGTCTATCCGCATCAGATCTGGATTCCATGTTTGATCCTCTATTTCATCCCCTGTTGCGATATAGTATAATGGATTCAGCATTCCACGCAGGGATTAATGGAGAGGAACACTATGGCACATATTGCTCTATATCGAACGTGGAGGTCTCAGACGTTTCGTGAGGTTGTCGGTCAGAAACATATCACGCAGACACTGCAGAATTCTTTGCGAGAAAATCGCCTTACCCATGCTTATTTGTTCAACGGACCACGGGGAACAGGGAAGACAAGTACGGCCAAAATATTAGCCAAAGCAGTTAACTGCTTAAACGGTCCAGCTGAAGAGCCGTGCAATGCTTGCTCTGCCTGTGAACGCATCACGGATGGCGCTGTCATGGATGTCGTTGAGATTGACGCTGCTTCTAACCGCGGTGTTGAAGAAATTCGGGATATTCGGGATAAAGTCAAGTATGCTCCTACCGAAGTCAGACAGAAGGTCTATATCATCGATGAAGTGCACATGCTGACTACAGAGGCTTTCAACGCACTGCTCAAAACACTTGAAGAGCCGCCGGCCCATGTGATGTTCATACTAGCGACGACGGAGCCGCATAAGATTCCGGCAACGATTATTTCTCGCTGTCAGCGCTTTGATTTTCGCCGTGTTTCGATGGATGATCAGGTGCAGCGGCTGAAATATATTTGTGATCAGGAGCAGATTTCCATTAACGAGGAAGCGCTCCATTATATTGCGAGATTGTCCGATGGCGGGATGCGCGATGCGCTCAGCCTTCTGGATCAAGCGACCTCCTTTGCAACAGGGGAAGTGCAGCTCTCGGACATATTGTCCATCACCGGCGGGGTGGCTTCCGATCAATTCAAGAAGCTCGTGCTTTGTATCAAAGACAAGAACCTTGGCGCCGCGCTAGAGCTAATTGATACGTTCATGCAGGAAGGTAAAAGCGCAGACAAATGCATCGAGAATTTGATTAATTATTTCCGCGATTTGCTCATGGTTCGTATGGTGCCGAATTCGCCGGTCATTACAGAACGCGTGTTCGATATGCGCGAGCTCAGTGAAATTGCCAGCCATTTTACGCCAAACGAAATGATGGGCATGATAGAAATACTGAATCACTATCAGAGTGAGATGAAGTATTCCGTCCAGCCCCAAACCCTGCTCGAGATTTCAATTATGAAAATGTGCGGCGGTCATAGCGGCGAAGGACATACGGCTGTCAGCGCAGGGGCAGATCCGGGAAGCCGGATGCCGCAAGGCGATCTTTTTGCTCAAATGACCCAGAAGCTCAAACAACTTGAAGATCAGATAGCAGGACTGTTAAAATCGGGAGTATCGGGTGCGGCCGTTGAAACGAAACCAGCTCCCAAAATGCCGGTGGCCTCTGCGCCGTCCAAGAAGTCAGGGATTAAGCTCGATGGGTACCTGAAGGCCTCGGAAGGTCCGGATACCAAGGCAGCTCTAATGAAATGGAGTCAAGTACTGGGTCTGGTCAAGGAGAAAAAGATTACTGTCCATGCTTGGTTTGTGAACGGTGATCTGGTCTCGATGCTCGATGATGTGGTATTGGTTGCGTTCAAGAATGAAATGCACCGTAACACCACAGAGAAACCGGAGAACAAACTCATTATCGAGCAAGTGCTCAGCTCAGTATTCGGCAAGTCCATGCGCTTGCTTACGGTTATGCGCAAGGAGTGGGACGACGCCAAGAGTGATGCGACTACCAGCGCGCCTGAAGTTCTGGAGCTTGTGGCGGAAGAAGGCAGCCCGGGATCTCCTCCCAAAGAGGAGTGGATCTCAGAAGCAATTCAACTGTTTGGCGAAGATTTAGTGACCATTAAAGAAGACTAAACTAAATACAAAGGAGCAAACAAAATGAATAACATGAACCAAATGATGAAACAAGTGAAGAAAATGCAAGAGCAAATGATGAAGGCTCAAGAAGAACTGGGCACGAAAATCATTGAAGGCACAGCTGGCGGCGGCGTTGTTACTTGTACAGTGAATGGACACAAGAAAGTACAAAGCATCACAATCAAGCCTGAAGCGGTTGATCCGGATGATGTTGAAATGCTGCAAGACCTTGTGCTTACAGCTGTCAATGACGCGATGACCAAAGCGGAAGAAATCGCGAACAAAGATATGGGCAAATTCACAGGTGGCATGAACATCCCTGGTTTGTTCTAATCACAACCATGAGCTACGATTCTGAAAGATGAGGGAGAACTTCCTTTGTACTACCCCGAACCGATTTCTAAGTTAATCGACGCTTTCTCCCGCCTGCCGGGGGTAGGCCCCAAGACGGCGGGACGCCTTGCTTTTCATGTACTTCGTATGAAAGAAGAAGATGTGATTGATTTTGCGAAGGCGCTCGTCAACGTAAAAAGAAACCTCCACTACTGTTCCGTCTGCTGCAACATTACCGATGTCGATCCTTGCCGGATCTGTCAAGATAAGAACAGGGATGGTTCTGTCATTTGCGTCGTACAGGAGCCTAAGGACTTGGTTGCTTTGGAACGCACCAAAGAATTCGAAGGCTATTATCATGTCCTGCATGGGGCAATTTCCCCTATGGAAGGGATCGGACCCGATCAAATTCATATCGCCGAGTTACTCAAGCGGTTAGGGGATGAAACCGTACAGGAATTAATTTTGGCCACGAACCCGAATATTGAAGGTGAAGCTACAGCCATGTACCTGTCTCGGTTAGTGAAGCCGTTTGGCCTGAAGGTTACGCGTATCGCGCACGGACTGCCTGTTGGCGGAGATTTGGAATATGCCGATGAAGTAACACTGTCCAAAGCCATGGAAGGCCGCAGGGAATTATAAATACCCGTTAATCATGCAAAAGGGAGCTGCAGAGCTCTCTTTTTTTGTTTCGCGAAAAGAAGTGCATAGTTCTATTTGCTCTATTTCCCCCATAAGCATAAGGGTAGATTAACCCGTATTTGGGGTCATGGAGGTTTGCTGATGAGACCAGCTCTGTTAGGTATGCACGGAAGGAAGAATCCACAGACGAAAAAAGGGGCAAAAGAGGAACTTCTGCGGGACAAGCAATTGCTGCTGCAAGAGATCCGTTCGGCACATGCGAATTGGGTGGCAGCTCAGGCGCATTTTGAGTTTGCCTTGGACAAGGATCAGATTGACTATGCCATCTATGCGATGGAGGCGGCTGAGAAGAGATTTGAAATGCTCATCAAGCAGGCTAAAAGGCTAAATCTGAGCATGATTGACACTGATCGATTACTGGAGGTGTAGACGTGTATATTAAATATGCGGTATGGGGATTACTCATACTATCCTCACTATTGCTGCTGGTTACCGTATTGCGTAACAGAGGGGCTGGCAGATTATTGTCTGGTCTGACGTTAAATGTTGTTGTAGCAGCCTTCCTGCTATATGCTTTAAATTTGCTGAGCACCTATACACAGGTGGATTTGCCGATTAATACAGCTACACTAGGAACAGTAACGGTGCTAGGTGTACCGGGTGTTCTTCTGCTTGTTGGATTAAAACTGACCTTGTTATAGGTGGAAGGAAAATACAGTTGTCATATGGGTTGACTCGGAAGCGGCATCTATGTTATCTTATAAAAGTTGCCGCTGAGACATGCGGGAATAACGAGTAACTTGAGAAAAACAAGTTGCAAAACTAAAGTTAGTATGGTATATTGAACTTCCGGCTTTCGAAAGAGAGCGGATAGGACAAGAGTTCTTGATCTTTGAAAACTGAACAACGAGTGAGTAAGCACAGTCGAGTAATCGACTATAAATGAGATTGCAAAATCTCGCTAGCAAGTCAATGAGTACAATCAGCTTTTCTATTATGGAGAGTTTGATCCTGGCTCAGGACGAACGCTGGCGGCGTGCCTAATACATGCAAGTCGAGCGGAGCACTTCGGTGCTTAGCGGCGGACGGGTGAGTAACACGTAGGCAACCTGCCTATAAGACTGGGATAACTATCGGAAACGATAGCTAAGACCGGATAACTGGTTTTCTCGCATGAGAGAGTCATGAAACACGGAGCAATCTGTGGCTTATAGATGGGCCTGCGGCGCATTAGCTAGTTG
>NZ_WSEM01000005.1:0-266107 GCF_009757995.1 Paenibacillus anseongensis | reverse complement strand
TTCTCAAAATTAACCTACGTATACGCAAAGTGGCAGTCGGTTTCGTTCATTTTAACTATATTGTCTCTTTCCTGCGATAAACATGCCGTGGCTGCAAAATAAGACCCCACAGTTCCGCTCAACGGGGAAAAAGCTCGTTTTCGGTTTTCCTCTGAATAAGGGACTCCAGTTCCCTCAAATGAGGCCATAGCAGAATTCTCGCTATGGTCATTAAAATTTGTTATTGGCAAGTGAGTGAAGTTAGCTAAATGACGCACAGGTTGACGGTAGGGCACTTGGTTTGCTCACAAAAAAAGCCTGCCAATCTCCGGCGCAACCGCGGGAAGAAAGACAGACTTTTTCAAAAAGTACAAGCTTACATATTCCGAGCAGCCAGATAAGTCCGCATGACATGTTCCGCTTTTTGCGTCAGCAGCTCCTCGGTTCTCTCCATCGCTTCTTGCAAGGACATCGGTCCATTAACAATACTATGGATACTCGTGATGCCATGGTCATAGAGAGCCTCCACGCCGGGTCCGATGGAACCGCTCAATACAAAAACAGGAACGCCAAGTTTCTGCGCCGCTTGAGCAATCCCCATGGGAGCTTTGCCGGAAGCCGTCTGCGCGTCTGTTCGGCCTTCTCCCGTAAACACGAGAGATGCCTCCTGCAAGTGCTGGCTCAGGTTGCTTTTGTCCATGACAATCTCAACGCCACGCTGAACGGTTGACGGGAAAAAAGCTTGGAACGCGCCGCCAAGCCCGCCCGCTGCCCCTGCGCTAGGCAGATGGTGTACGGCTATGCCCGTGTGCGCCTCGATGATATCCGCCCAATGGCGGAGCGCCTCATCGAGCTCTGGCAGCATCTCAGGGGTCGCCCCCTTCTGAGGGCCAAACACATAGGACGCTCCTTGCGGGCCGATGAACGGATTAACCACATCAGAGGCAATCGTAAAACTCGACTCCGCTATTCTAGCATCCCAATTCGCAGCATCTATGCTGCGAATCTTCTTAAGACCTAGCGCACCATGCGGAACAGCTTGTCCTTCCACATCCAGGAGCGCCAACCCCAGCGCTTGAAGCATGCCGCTTCCACCGTCATTGGTTGCGCTGCCACCAAGCGCCAAAATAAACTTACGATACCCATGATCCAAGGCATGTTTGATAAGCTGTCCTGTTCCGTAGGTCGTCGTCAGCCAAGGATTGCGCTCTTCCTCCGAGATCAAATAGAGCCCTGAAGCCGTAGCCATCTCGATGACACAGGTTTCATTGTCTCCAAGAACGCCGTATTCGGCTATCACATTGTCCAACAACGGCCCGCTTACTGAAACGTTGATTTTGGTCCCCTGTGTCGAGCTTATGAGACTGTCTACGGTTCCCTCGCCGCCGTCAGCCATCGGAACAAGCACGTTATCCGATGTCGGTGCAGCCTTCTGAATGCCTTTCGCTATAGCTAGAGCAGCCTCTTTCGCGCTTAAACTGCCCTTAAAAGAATCAGGTGCAATGACAATTTTCACGGTCGTCCCTCTCCCCCGAGCTTTTTCGATCAAAGTTTGCTTATTAGCTTATACAAAGCATGTGTCCCGCTGTCTTCTTCACCACTGGCCGCCAGCTGCTCATACAGCGATTTGGCAAGAGCAAGCCCTGGCAGCTTCGCATTCATTTCTTCAGCCGATTGAAGGGCAATTTTCATATCTTTAATAAAATGTTTGACATAAAAGCCAGGTGCAAAATTGCCGGCGATCATCCGCGGCGCCAAATTGCTTAATGACCAGCTGCCCGCTGCGCCGGATTCAATGCTTTTTAGCACCGTCGCAGGATCTAATCCTGATTTCTCTGCATATACAAGCGCCTCAACCACGCCCATCATATTGCTGGCAATGGCGATTTGGTTGCACATTTTGGTATGCTGGCCCGCTCCCGCTTCCCCTTGATAGACGATGTTCGTGCCAATCTTCTCAAATAACGGCAAAACCGCATCAAACGCATCGCGCGATCCGCCAACCATGATCGACAATCTCGCTTCTTTCGCTCCAACATCTCCGCCTGAAACAGGCGCATCGAGTGAGAATAACCCGCGGGAACGCGCTTCATTTTCAATTTGTTTGGCAAGCTTGGGCGAGGACGTTGTCATATCGATGACATAACTTCCTGGCTTGGCGTTCTGCAGGATACCATTTTCGCCTAAATAAATTTCTTCCACATCACTAGGGAAACCTACCATCGTAATGATGACATCACACTGCTGAGCCAATTGTCCAGGGGAATCCTGCCAATGTGCACCCTGATCAACGAGGTCCTGTGCTTTGGATCTTGTCCGATTGTACAGATGAACTTGATACCCTGCCTTCATAAAATGACCTGCCATGCTTTTACCCATAACACCCGTGCCTACAAGTCCTACTACGGTTTGTGCTGGATTCAATGCCACGCAAAAAACCACCTTTCTAAATAAACACAATTCCAACTGGATACTGCGCAATTTTTCCCAATACTTCTTCTAACTTATCATCCCCGTTCTGTGCGGTCAATGAAAGATGTGTATCCTCCGCAGGACTACATTGACAGATATAGTACTCTTGAATATAATGTAAAACAGGAGGTGAGGATCATCTTTGACTTAAAAATAACGTCTGAGCTTATTCGCGGGCATACCGATAGCATCATTCTTAAGCTTTTAATGTCAGGTGATAAGTATGGCTATGAAATTTCCAAGCTTGTGCAAGTAACTACAGGCGGAGAGTACGAACTCAAGGAAGCTACCATGTACGCCAGCCTCAAACGCCTTGAACAGGAAGAGAACATTACTTCTTATTGGGGAGACGAAACGCAAGGCGGCAGAAGAAAGTATTACAGGATCACCGACAAAGGGCAAGAGACATTTGATACGAACAAGCGGAATTGGGAACATGCAAAAAGCATTCTCGATTTATTCATATAAGAAAGGTGGAATCATCCATGAATACCAAGCTTTCTGCTTATTTGGACGAAGTTTTCTCCAACTACGAGGATTTAAAGCCAATACGGGAGTTAAAAGAAGAGCTTTTTCATGACTTGCAGGAAAGATTCAGCGACTTGCAAAAGGATGGCCTTGATGAAAAAGCCGCTTTTGAGCGGACAATCGCGTCTATTGGCGAAATTTCCGAGCTCATCGGAAGCATCCATGCTAGTACGACGAAGCTGCAGCAAATCGTTGGCATTGATTTTTCGAAACAAAATTTGCAAAAGTCAGATTTGAAAGCTGTTCAAGTCCACGACGGGAAATTTAATTACAGCAACCTGCAGGGCTCTGATTTTAGCCATTCAGATTTAACGAATGCTTCTTTTAAATGCAGCAACTTGGACAATTGCAATTTTGACGGCTCTAATTTGACCCATGCCAAGATTCAAAAGTCCAACCTCAAGGGAGCTACTTTTCGAAATTGCCAATTTAACCATACCGACTTCAGCTCTTCGGAGTTAGCGGGCGTATGTTTGGATAACCTAACTTTTACCGGAACTATTTTTCATTATACTGGGTTAAAAGAAACTTCTTTCCGCAACGCCGTTTTTCAAAACTGTTCGTTTAAAACCGATGTCAAAAAAACAATTTTTGACGGGGCTAAGATGGATAAAGGCACATATGCCGTTTTAAAAGGCTTTAAAGCGAATCTCACGCACGTTACCATCATTTAATGAAGAAAGCGGGGAATACCACCTTCATGTCAACACAAACCAAAAATAAAGGAATAGGCATTGTAATCGCCGGGCTTCTGCTTGGCATTCTGATGGCATCGATGGATAACACCATTGTAGCTACAGCGATGGGTACCATCGTAGGGGAATTAGGCGGCTTGGACAAATTCGTGTGGGTTACTTCCGCCTATATGGTCGCCGAGATGGCCGGCATGCCGATATTCGGGAAATTGTCCGATATGTATGGACGAAAGAAGTTTTTCATCTTCGGGATTATCGTATTTATGCTAGGTTCCATCTTATGTGGAACGGCTAATTCCATTATTGAACTCAGCATTTATCGGGCCATTCAAGGGATTGGCGGCGGTGCGCTGGTGCCGATTGCTTTTACCATCATGTTTGATGCCGTTCCGATTGAAAGCCGCGGTAAACTTGGCGGATTGTTCGGCGCCGTATTCGGTATGTCCAGTATTTTCGGTCCCCTGCTAGGCGCCTATATTACGGATTATGTGAATTGGAAATGGGTTTTCTACATTAACCTGCCGCTAGGTTTGATCGCCTTTATCTTTATCGCTTTCTTTTACCGCGAATCCGTTGAGCATTCGAAGCAAAAAATCGATTGGTGGGGCGCATTGACGCTTGTCGGAGCCATCGTCTCCCTTATGTTCGCGCTTGAATTAGGCGGCAAAACATATGCTTGGAATTCATCGTTTATCCTCGGATTATTGGCACTGTTCGCCGTGTTAACGATCATCTTCATTTTCGTAGAACGCCGCGCTGCCGAGCCGATTATCTCTTTTGCCATGTTCAAAAGCCGGTTGTATGCTTCCAGCAATGCCGTAGCCATTTTTAGCGGCGCCGCTTTTATTACGGCTTCTGTTTATATCCCCATCTTCGTTCAAGGTGTGCTTGGCGGAACAGCGACGAACTCCGGCCTAGTTTTACTGCCCATGATGTTAGGTTCTGTCGTCACTGCAACGGGCGGCGGCTTCTTAATGACAAAAGTGAGCTACCGCAGCATTATGATTCCTACCACTCTTATTTTGGCAGTTGGTGTTGCTCTGCTAACGACGTTATCTCCTGAGTCGCCACGCTGGCTTGTAACGATCTATATGATTATCGTCGGTTTAGGTATCGGGGCTTCCTTCTCGGTATTGAGCAATGCCGCGATTCATCTCTTTGATGCCAGGCAGCGCGGATCGGCCTCTTCTACACTAAATTTCCTTCGTTCCTTAGGAATGACGTTGGGAATCACCGTGTTTGGAATCATCCAAAGCCACGCATTTACTAGAAAGCTGACGGATGCCTTCGCTGGGCAAGGTGAAATGCCTGCCGGTATGGCTACCAGCGACCCACATACCTTGCTCGACCCGGCTAAGCGTTTGGACATTCCAGGTCCTATTTTAGAAAAAATCACCAGTGCGCTATCGTCTTCTATCGTTCTCACATTCGCATGGACAATTGTTCCGGCAGTGATCGCCTTCATTTGTGCGATTGCCATGAGCAAAGAGAAACTTGATCCGACTCAAGAACAAGGCGCAGTATCGCATTAACTACAAAAAGAGGGTGCCCTCATAGCCATCGAAATGGCGAGGTGCCCCCTCTTTTTAATTGCTGTTAACATCCTTGCACAATGGCAGCCCAGTTAGACTCCTTTAAAACTGAACGAGTAAGCATACGTACGATTGGCGAACAACGTGAACTCCGGATGCGTTTTTGCCCCCCAGCTATCATCTCCGCCAACGCCCATCTGCTTGTAATTCACGCGCAGCACTACCTTCTCGCTGACCGGCAGCTTATAAGGATGGTCATGAGCTTCCAATTCCGAAGGCGAATACGGCAGAGCATTCAATTCCACGGTCGGCAGTCCCGTAATACGGAGTCCGCGGCCTGTGTTATCCGTTAATGTCGCCCAACGCACATCCGTTTTGTTTCCGCATTCTTGCGGACGTAGGTACGGAACGAATTGCTCCTGGACGGTTCCGCTGTGCAGGGCAAGCTTCGCTCCTGTCGCGCGATCCCAGTGATTTTCGTGTGGCCCGCGGCCGTACCAGCTTAATTGCTGGAAGGCATGGTCCAACTCGAACATCATGCCGATCTCCGGAATCTCAGGCAGGTTAGCGCCGGGAACTAGCTCCATGCGCACCTCGACCTCCCCATCCTGCGATGCGGTGTACACCAACTTCACTGTTGAAGCCGGCGTTGTAGCAAGCTCATAATAAACATGAACTTCGGCGCGGCCATCCCTGCCAGATTTCGCTTGCAAGGACTGCAGCCTTCTTCCGCTGCCGGCTTCTTGCCATGGTGCGCAACGAATATGATGCTTGTTGCCACGGTCGTTATCCGTGTAGGCGCGCCAGAAATTTGGCGCTGGTCCTGTCAGGAACAACTCAGTTCCCTCGTAGAGATAGGAAGTGATATTGCCACTTGTCGCTTGGAATTGAAGCGAGAAATTGCTTCCTTTCAGCGTAATCGAATCGTTCGTTGAGGCAATTTGCACAGCAACAAGCTCAGATACGGCTGCAGCAGTTTCTGCGTGCGCAACGAAATCAACATGCGCCCACGCTTGTCGGACAGGCAGCAGGAATTGCTCCCATGCGACCTCATGCCCTTTTGACGCCCATAAGGTATCAGCTTCCAATTGAAGACTGATTGTAAGCACGTACTCGTCACTCGGACTGGCTGCTTCGTACGCATCCAATTCGAGTTCAATTGTGGCCGTTTCTCCAGGCTTCACAGTAAATTGACCGCTCTTCGCTTCACCAACAGCAACGCCATTACGCTCGATCGTCCACGTCCAATTGAACTCATTTAGATCCGTGAACAAAAATTGATTCGTCACAGCTACTTGGCCTTTTGCCAAATCAACCGGTGTAATCTTCACATTTTGATAGCACTTTTTAACTTCATAGATTTTCGGTGACGGTGTGCGATCAGCGAAAATTAAACCATTACCGCAGAAATTGCCGTCATTCGGCGTATCCCCGAAATCGCCGCCATAAGCTTGATAAGTCACACCGTCAGGCGTTGTTGTACGGATGGATTGATCGATCCAATCCCATATGAAGCCGCCTTGGAGAACCGGATACTTCTCAAACAGCTCCCAATATTTAAATAAATTGCCGCAGGAATTCCCCATCGCATGGCTGTATTCACATAAAATAAACGGCTTCTTCGGCTTGTTATTCGCGTACTCTTCAATTTTGTCAATCTTGGAGTACATTTGACTTTCGATATCTGAGGCCGCCTCAGAGTCCCGGCAGTGGAAAACCCCTTCGTAGTGAACGATTCTGGAAGGATCCGCCTCACGCAGGAAGTCATGCATTTCAATAAAATTATCCCCGCCCCATGACTCATTCCCGAGCGACCAAATGACAATCGAAGGATGATTTTTATCTCGCTGCATCATAGAATTCGCACGATCCAGTACAGCCCCCGTCCATTCAGGCTTGCTGCCTGGAACCGTGTCTCCCTCTTCCTCTTGGGCATAGCTCCACGATCCGTGCGTTTCCAGATTCGTTTCATCAATGACATATAAGCCATACTCATCACATAGCTCATACCAACGTGCATTGTTCGGATAATGAGAAGTACGCACTGCGTTGATATTAAATCGTTTCATCAGCAAAATATCAGCAATCATGCTATCATTATCGACGCTGCGGCCACGGTCAGTATCAAATTCATGGCGGTTGACGCCTTTAAATACGATGCGCTCACCGTTGATTTTCATCAGCCCATCATGAATTTCGAACTTACGGAAACCTACTTTGCAGCTCTCCGTTTCCAGCAGGCTTCCCTTCTCGTCCTTCAAGCTCAAAACCAGCGTATAGAGGTTAGGTTTTTCTGCGCTCCAAAGTGCCGGATTTTCCACCTTAACGGACAGCTCCACGTCTTGCTTCAGGCTTCCGCTTAGTTCAACTGCCGCGGATAGAGGAGATGACCATAGCGGCTTTTTTTCACTGTCATATAAAACAGCCTCTACAAGGTGCGTTCCTGTGCCAAGGACATCATAGTTCGTAACCTTTGCTTGAATCCGCAGTTCGGCATTCTCAAAAGTTTCGTCCAAGTTTGTCAGCACTTTGAAGTCTGCAATATGTGCGACTGGGGTAGCGTACAGGTAGACATCGCGGAAAATTCCGCTTAGCCGCCAGAAATCCTGATCCTCCAGCCAGCTTGCATCGCTCCACCGATACACTTCAACGGCGAGCTTATTCTCACCCTCAACCAAGTATGGCGTAATATCAAATTCCGCAGGTGTGAAAGAGTCTTGACTAAAACCAACGAAATCCCCGTTTACCCATACATAAAAAGCGGATTCAACACCCTGAAAACTCAAGTATACAGGGTGCTCCGCCCAAGATGCCGGAATCGTAAAGCTCCGGGAGTACGAGCCGACAGGATTATACTTCACAGGCGCATAAGGAGGCTTCACCTCTTCGTGACCTACCCATGGATAGATGATATTCGTATATTGTGGAAAATCAAAACCTTGAAGCTGCCAGTGGGATGGCACCGCAATGTCGGACCAGCCGCTGCAATCGTAGCCGTTCTTATAAAACTCCTGAGGCCGCCCCTCAGCATTCTCTGCAAAATGAAACTTCCACGTTCCATTCAAAGTTTGATAGAAGTCAGAGGCTTCCCGAACTCCTGCAAGCGCTTCGGCTTCCGACCGGTAAGGCATCAACGTTGCATGCGCTTCCAAACGGTTCAATTGAAAAATCTGCGGATTGTTATTCCATTCCGGATAACCGTTCAAAGGCGCTGTGTAGACGTACTTATTAGCCATGGATTAATACCTCACTTTATTGGTGTTGTATAATTATCATCAACGATGTATTTATTGTAACTGACAATAATCTCTTTTAAAATATAAGATACTACGCATGATATATTAAAAAATGAAAGAGATGACTATCTGAAATGGCTATAGACTACAGGAAGTTTTTCGTCATCACCGAAACGGACCGCAAGCTGCCGCTGATCTTGGAAACGGTCGGCTATGAGAGTCAGCAGCTCTATTATAAACGCGAGGACGGTTATCCCTGCTTTCATTGGTTGCAAACGATTGAAGGCGCCGGAGAAATCATCCTCGATAATCAATCCATCAAGCTTGGCGAGAATCAAGGCATGCTGCTCGCCGCGGGCATTCCGCACGAGTACAAAGTTCTCTCCTCCAAATGGTCGACTTGGTATTTAACCTTTGACGGCGCACTCGCTGCCTCTATCGTTTATGCCCTGGAGTTCCCGTTATCCACGCAAATCAGCTGGGGAATAGATACTCCGCTGGCCAACATACACGAATACTTTTACGAAAAATATCGCTATAGCTATGATTTCACGGGAATGAACGGCTCGCTGGAGGTTTATCAATTTCTCACTTTGCTCAAAAAACACGGCAACGTCAACAAAAGCGCCTCCTTCTCGCAGAGCCATGAGCGCTTATTGCCGCTCCTATTTCAATTGGAGCACAACTTTGGTTCCGCCGATGTCGGACTGACCTGGATGTCGAATGAGCTAGGCGTCAGTCCGCAGCACGTCAATACGCTTTTCCGCAAAGCATTTGGCTTATCCCCTTATCAATACCTGCTGCAGCTGCGGCTTCAGAAGTCCAAAGAACTGCTCATTACCGGGCATAACTTGACGATTAAGCAGATCGCGGAAACTACGGGTTTTCTGGATGCTTCGCATTTTATTTCAACTTTTCGGAAGTCCGTAGGTTTAACCCCTGAGGTTTTCAGAAATCAATATCATAAAAATCAAATAGAAAAAGGATAGCTCGAGTCGCCTCGCCTATCCTGATTGTATTCATCACTGATTATAGATTTAATGATTTGGCACAAACTCACTATGAACTTCCATCAATGTTTGCACGAAAATCTCAAAATCATTTTTACTAGAAGAAAATTTGAAATCGGTTACACCAGTGTTAAAATCAATAACCGTGAGCGCCACGCGGTTCAAGGGATACTCTGGAATCGGCTCAGAGGCAAGAGTAATATTTTTGAAAGGGTAAATAGACGTTTCACCGTGTAAACGCAGCACAGTCAGATGATCATCTCTTAACTCCAACGAAATATGTTGATCAGAATCAGTGAAACTTTTCAGTGTACTCATCCTTTATCAATCCTCCTCTTGTCCTCTATTTTACTCTCAAATGGAAAGATAAAGAAGCCCAAAATAAAAAAAAACTTCCTATTTATTTCCTGTTTCACTCCTCACGCTAGCGGGTAAATGAATATAGGGCTGAACGCCGCTCTAACTACGCTACGGAGGTGCCGAACATGAGCACAACGATTTTACTATCTGAACGAACAGGTCCCGTGAAGAAACTGAGAGAACAAGGTCAAGTTCCCGCTGTAGTTTACAGTTCTCGTATGGATTCCGAACATGTCACCGTCCCGGAAAAAGAAATCCGAGCATCCCTGAAACGCAATCCGCATGCCATTTTGAATGTAGCTTTGCCCTCGAAATCAAAGGAATCCGTCATTATCCATCACGTCCAGAAGGATTCTCTGACTGGCCAATTACTGCATGTCGATTTCTTGCAAATTGATATGAAAGAAAAGCTGGATACGACGATTGCCATCCATTTTATTGGAGAAGCCAAAGGCACGAAGGAAGGCGGCATTCTCCAAGTAGAGTCACATGAAGTCATGATACGATGTATGCCTAATAAGCTGCCAGAATCCCTTGCACTTGACATCAGTACACTAAGCATTGGTGAACATCTCACCGTAGCTGATCTTAAAGTACCCAAGAACGTTGAAGTTCTCTCAGATCCTGAGACAGTTCTTGTCACCATACTTGGCACACAAAAATTGGACACGACCCCTGAGGCCGATGCACAATCCGAAGCTGCCACCGAATAAAGGTGTCTATGAAAACAGACTCTGCGCAATAGAAGCGCTAGAGTCTGTTTTTCGTTTCAATAGAGTTAGGCATTGCCATATGCGTGCATCTGGCTGCTCATTACCTTCGAAACGATTGATTTATGTTTTTCGGCCCTAGCTACAATCACTTGCAAACTATTGCGAATTTCTACAGCTTCGTCTAAATATTCCTTATCACCAAATAACTCATAGAGCCTAAGATAATCATTATACTCATCCAACCATTGATCGAAGTAAGAAGATGTCATAATCTATCACTCCCTTAGATCCATGATAGAGTATAAACATTAATTTTTTATTATAAATATATTAATTTTCTTCTTTTTGTTGCAAACCTGTTCCGCAAATGATGAGGATAGCCACAAATAAAAGCACACCGAACGCATCCCACCACATGCTTCCAGCAACGTTAGGAAGACTTCCGATAGCGATAATAAGTACAGGGCATAACCACAGCATTTTTTCTAATATACCACGAATTGCTTTTCGTCTTTGCAAGATGTACGACCCCTATATGCTGCAGTATGTTGTTTAGACCCGACATCGTATACTCTTCGAAGATTAGACAACCTTTCTGTCCGTCCGAGACGCTCAAAAATCAATCCAATTTGTGGAAGTTGATCCTCCGAATTCTCGTCATTTACAAACCGATGGTCGGTATTTATAATGGAGTTATCGCATAAACATGAAAAGGAGTGATTTTATTGAAACAAGAGGAGCGCAGACAGCAAACAACGGGAGTTCTCCTGACATCAACCAAAGAGCTCATCCGGGAAAAAGGGTGTGAGGCGATCACCATGAAGGACATTATGGACCGCTCCGGTTTGTCCAAAGGCGCTATTTTCCATTATGTAAAAAGTAAAGATGAAATCTTCGCCTGGGTGCTGCAGGAACGGTTGGATGCAACCAATGAACGCTTTCAGGCTGTCGTGCAGCAAGGCGGCGCAACGTTCGAAGGACCGATGCAGAAAATCCTTGAAAATCTCCGAGCACTGGACGATGCACAGGAAGTGACCAACAAAGTTTTGATCTATTTGCTCGGTAAAGAAGATCAGCCGGCAGTTGCCGAAACGCTTAAGCTGTACTATGAACGCTCCGTGCAGGTATCTAAGGAATGGATCGTTACCGGCCAATCACACGGAGTTATTCCGGAATCGGTGGATGCCGATAAAACAGCCGATTTGTTTGTTCTTCTTTCTCTCGGATTACGCGTCCGTTCCACAATTCCGATGGTAACTACGGGGTTTCAAATCGAAGATTTCGCCAGTATGATGACACAATTACTGAAAAAATAGAAGGAGGATTTGCAATGATTCCTTTTTATGCTTTGATTGTCTCCTATCTGATATTTTGGGTACTTGGATTGCTTGGTGTATCCCAATTTGAAGGCTGGCATACGCCTATGCAGGGCGCTGTCGCTGTCATGCTGCTGCTAACAGCATCCGCTCATTGGGGAAAAAGACGGCCAGACCTCATCCGCATGGTTCCACCAGCTCTTCCAAGACCTGATTTGATCGTCACCGTCACGGGTTGGTTGGAAATTGCCGCTGCTATCGGCATTTTGTTTCCAGCCACATCCCGTATCGCCTCCATCTGCCTGATGGTGCTGCTCATCGCCATGTTCCCCTCCAATGTGCGGGCGGCCCGCCATAAATTAACGATTGGCGGGGAGCCCACGCCTTCCTTGCCGGTCCGCACGGTTTTGCAGCTTGTTTTTTTGGCTGCTATTTATTTGGCGGGTTGAGTGGCAGCTGCCCCAGTTCCTCTGCAGCTCCCACGCCTCCTGTTCATCGCGTGTCCCAACGATGACAATCATCCAACCCTTCGTATGCGATCCAATGTGACTCAATCGTCTGCTCCACCCAAGTAGCCTCTGCTCAGTAACGGACCTCACAGCCGTTATTTGCACTAAATTGACCATTTCTCAACTCTAACGGACACCAGTGTCGTTATATGGTCAATCCATAGCCAATTTTCACGATATTAGCGTGAATAGCGGCTCTGGCGTCCGTTAGAATTCCGCGGAGCTATATTTTCTACAAATAAGGGCCGCTCGGTCCGTTAGCTGTAATTCAGGAGCTACTAAAAAAAACTTGTCTACAAACAATCCAATCTCGTATAGTAAGTGCAGTTACTGAGAACAAGGAGGCGATCTTCGTGAGCACAACGATTCCTACAACAGTCCGTAATTACGCCATTGACGACTTTACGAATCATTTTCTGGCGAATTATCCTGTGCACTGCGAGCTCCGCAAGTCGCCGCTTCATCAACAGCTGCTGCATGCCCATAATGGTTATGAGTTTTATTTTGTACTCCAAGGGACAGGCTCTTACATTGCCGGTGATCAATTGTATCCCCTGCACGCCGGCACACTGACAGTCATCCAACCAGGTGTCATTCATCGTCCCTATCATGTGCTGGATCAGGATTTCCACAGATATGTCCTTTCCATCGATGAATCTTATATGGAGGGCATTCACGCACTTTGTCAAACGACAGACTTGTCGATCTCCGGATTCTTAAAAGCGATGCACCCCGAGTCAAGCCATCACTTCTTGTCCGTTCAACAGCTGGATCAGCTGCAAATGCTGCTAGCCGAGCTGGAACAAACACTAAAAGACAAGAAGCCGCACTTCGAGCTAATTGTGCTAAAATGCCTGGCAGAATTTTTCCTCTTGCTGCTTGGTTTACATCATGATGCTGCAAGCTCCAATAGGTCGGAAGATCAACAGTTGATCGGTAATGTGCTCTCTTACTTGATTGCTCATTATCAAGAGGATTTGCATGTCGAAGACTTGCTGGAGCTTTTTCCCGTTTCGCGCTCCAGGTTGTTTAACTTGTTCAAAGAAACCACAGGCAGCACGATGAAACAGTTCCTCTCAGACTATCGATTGAATAAGGCAAAACGACTACTGGCAGAAACGCGCCTGCCCGTCACCGAGGTCGCCGCGGCCACGGGGTTCGGCGATATCTCGCATTTTTTTAGCGTGTTCAAAAAAAGCACTGCCCTTACTCCCAAACAGTATCGCAAGGAAACAGTAAGCGGTGCCCGAAATTGAATTTAAATGTACAAATTCAAACAAAACAGCCAGAAAGTCTGAATAGACCTTCTGGCTTATTTACTTACTTTACTCTCCCGAATCCCGGCAAGTATCAGCTAGCAACATGAGCGCAAGTCCTTGCCCATATAAAGTCGGATACTGCGGAATCTCTTGGTATGCTGCAATGCTTTTCATGACCGGAGTACCTCCAGAGACACCAGACACGACGCCATCCTCCGAAATGGAGGAAAGCACTGCGGCCAACGCCCGATCAGCAGCTGACTGATGCCGGTCATTACGTTCGATGAGGCCGATCTCCATCGCTTTTCGAATGCCATAGCCGATCCCCGCACTACCGGATACCTCCCGGTAAAATTCAGGATGATCCATCACTGTGCTCCACAAACCGTCCTCTTGTTGATACGAAATAAGACCGGAGATTAAGCGCTCATAACGTTCTTTAAGTTCAGCAGGAACAGGAATGAGCTGTCCGATCTCCTTCACGATCAATGGAACACCTGCCGCAACCCACGCATTGGCCCGTGTCCACCGTGCAGCGGACATATGATCCGCGGAGTCGCAGTTCCATCCGTGAAACAACACACCGCTGCTCTCATCTTGCAGCACGCTGAGATGAATGAGCACCTGCTGCAGCGCCTCCTCGGCATATTTCGCGCTGCCAACAAGTGACGCAGTCCGAGCCAGGAACAATACGGCCATAAATAGGGTATCTGCCCACACCTGCTCGGAGAATACCGCATTTTCCGTTACCGTATGTTCAAAGGCCATCTCCCTCGTACGAGGCGCCTCCGCGATCATCCACTCCGCAATCCGAACGGCCTCGTCCCGGAACCATACGTCTTCCTCAAGCCGATACAGGGCAGGGAAAATCGCAAACGGGGCAATCGAATTAATCACCTTCGTTCCTTTCGTCTTCTCCTTATTCCGCTCGATCCACTGCTTCAGATAAGACAGAACTTCAGGCTTACCTGTAGCTTCATAATAATCAAGCATCGCGATCAACCCAACGCCCGGCACCCAATCCCAATGCTCAATGTCCATACCCCAATTTCCGGTGTGATCTTGCATCATTTCCTGCCAAACCTTTTGCGCAGTGTTTGATAATGTCAAGAAAATTCAGCTCCTTTTTATATACACAAGCCCATAAGATTAATTGTTTATAGAACCACTTTACCATCTATTAACTCCTAAACACTTGGGCTTCTGTCTTAAAAAAGTGGGGAAAAGTCCAGACCTGCACATAAAAAAAGACCGAGGATAACATCATATCCTCAGTCCCACTTTTAACATTGGTATTTCCGAATAAATGCAATAGCGCTAGCAATATCCTTCTCCGGCTGCTCGCCAACTTCACGTTCAATCGTCAAGTAGCCTTTGTAGCCAATGTCTCGCAGCGTTTGGAAGTAACGCGCAAAATCAACATGCCCTTCGCCCAGCGCTAGCTCGCGGTAATACAACCCGGACGTAGCGTCCTCGGCGATTTGCTCATGGCTCATCGGCTTGTATCCCAGAGAGCCGTACACTTCGCGCGGATCAACCTGGCGCAAGCGAACGCCGTCTTTTACATGCGTATGGACGATATAATCTTTCAGCGTGATAATGCCTTGAACCGGATCATCACCTGTCACCATAACCATATTCGCAGGGTCGAAGTTAACCGAAACTCCGTTGGTAGATAGGGAATCCAGGAAGCTTTTCAAATGCGCTGCAGGTTCTGGACCGGTTTCGATGGCAAAATAAGCGTCCAAGCTTTTGGCATATACCCCTAACTCCTCACAAGCCCGGTGCATCGTCTCATAAATCGGATCGTTGGTTAGCTCAGGTACGACACCGATATGCGTTGTGACCACTTTGGTGCCAAGCTCAACCGCAAGATCCAGAATACGCTTGGATTTTTCGATTTTCTCCGCATTCACAGTAGCATCCTGGAATCCGTGACCGCCTAAATCCCCGCACAATGCTGAGATTTCAAGCCCCAGAGAGGCAATGTAATCTTTCAGCTCCTTGCGTGCTCCGGATGATAAATTCGTTGGGTCCATCTCGCCGGAAACGGCATAAATCTGTACCCCGTCAGCGCCAAGCTCTTTGGCTTTCTTCAAGCCGTCCCGCACGCCAAGCCGGAGACTGTCCACCATGATACCAATTGGATTCATTCGAATTGTCAACACCTTTCAGAAAGCTATGAATGACTGCCTATTCCATATCTTCCCATAGTCTTTTAATATTTTGCAACCCGATCAACGTACCCGTTCTGCACTCTTCCATCCCTTCAAACTCCAAGGAAATGTAACCGTCGTAACCAGAGTCCTTGATAACGCGTAGCACTGCTCTCATATCGATATCTCCGTGTCCTACAATAGCGCCGCGGAGGTAATTCCCCTGCAAAGTCTGGAACCAGCCTTGACCTGGATTTTGATGAGACGGACGCAGATAAAAATCTTTGATATGGACCATTGAGGCAAAGGAAATATTATTTTTCACAGCTGCCACTGAGTTCTCGTCCGCACACATGAAATTGCCCACATCCAGTGTCGTCCGGAAATTCGGACGGTCAACGGCTTGGATTAGCGCTTGAACCCGGTCACTGTGCTGCACAAAATAACCATGATTTTCAACACTTGTCGTAATGCCATAAGTCAGGGCATAGTCAGCAATTTGACGACAAGCTTCGGCCATACGATCCAGCTGATTATTGAAATTAGCAATCGAACGGTCCGCGCTTTGCGCGACATCGTGCCGCATCTTTTTCACGCCGAGTCTCGCCGCGAGATCCACTTCACCTTTTACCCGCTCAATTTCCTGTTGATAAGCTTCTTCTGAATCCGTTAGAAAATTAGCGCCAATCGCGTAATTGGAAATTTCGATCCCACGTGATGCCGCCTTTTCGCGAATGCGATCCGCCAGCTCAAAGTTTCCAGGCAAATCATAACCCAGAGGCACGATTTCAACATGTTCTCCGCCTTGATCCGCAATCCAATCGATGACCGCCATGATGTCCATTTCGCCGGACTTCAGCGCTTGAAATAAACTATACGTACTAACGCCCAATTTCATGTGAGTACCTCCATGCTAGTTTCTACCGGACTATAATTTAATTTCTTGGCCTTTCGCAGCCGATTCATAAATACCGCACAACATTTTCATCATGTTAACGCCGTCTTCAACAGGACTAATTGGGGTACTGCCTGTTTGGCAGCTCTCGATGAAATGATTAATTTCATTTTGGAAAGCCTGCGGTACATTGATCGATTTCGCATCCGTTTGTGGGGACACATTCAGGATCGTATCGTGCATTTCCGTGATAAAAACAAGCTCAGGCTCAATTTCCACGCCACCCTTGTCCCCATAAAGCTTAACGGCGATCTCATCCTTTTTGGCGTGCAGCGTAAAGCTAACATCAACCAGCAACGATGCTCCATTTTCAAAACGAATCAAGGCATTCGCCATGTCTTCAACTGTATTGTGGGCTACATCATAATCAGCCGCTTTGTAAAAGGAAAGATTGCGAACATTCGCACGGTTCCCAAGCTTATTATACGTATTCCCGCTGACGGAAACCGGCTTCGGTCTGCCCATCATATACCAGCATAGGTCGATGACATGCACGCCGATATCAATCAAAGGCCCGCCGCCAGAACGTTCTGAATCCGCAAACCAACCGCCTGGGTTGCCTAAACGGCGAATACAAGACGCTTTTGCATAATAAATTTCACCCAAATTATCATGATCAATGAACGATTTGACCAGTTGGGCATTGGCATCATACCGGCGAACAAAACCTACTTGCAGCGTTTTCCCCGATTCACGTACAGCATCTTGAATACGCAGCGCTTCCTCAACGGTTTTACAAAGCGGCTTTTCTACTAAAACGTGTTTGCCTGCGCGCAAAGCCGCAATACTGATCTCAGCATGCGTATTATTCCATGTACAAATACTAACGGCATCGATCTCTGGATTAGCGAGCAATTCATGATAGTCCGTGTAGATATGCTCTATGTTATATTTTGCTGCTTTATCTTCAGCTCTTTGACGATTAAGATCACACACCGCGTATAAATTAGCGTTGGCCTGTTTCACGTAGGACTCGAAATGCATTTCGGAAATCGAACCTGCTCCAATTACACCAATATTCAACTTGTTCATACTCATAGCAATTTCTTGCCTCCTTGGTTGTCTTATAAACTCAGGATACCACGGTTTTCGCCCAGGTTGAATGTATAGAATGAGCAAGAGCATGGACTATTTGTTCAAAATCAAAAAAAGACCCGGCGTCAAATGAAAGCAACGCCAGGTCCAATTCTCGACTCACACCGACACCGTTTTCGAGTCTGTCCGGCGCCCTTGCTCTTTTAGCATAAAGAAAATATTCACAAGACCAAACAGCAGGAAACAAATCCAAGGAAGTGCACGCCAGCCAAGCACCGTCCCCAAATCGTACAGATAGCCACCTCCCACATTACCGATCATAGCGCCGATGGACAGCGCAAAACTATTAAAACCGAAATAGCTGGCTATACTCCCGCTCCCTGCAAACTCAGACACCATCGTATTCATCATCGGCTGCAAAAAAACTTGGCCAATCATAAACGCAATAACCCCAGCATAAATCCCGATCATGGACCCCGTCATCCCAATGGTGAACAGTCCGGCAGCAAGCAGCAATGTAGCGAGTGACAGCACGCCGAAGGGCTGCATTTTCGATTGGCCCAGCTTGGCAAATGGAACCTGAAGCAGCACCATAACGACGGCTCCGCAAGAATAAATCAGTCCGATATTTACTTCTGGCGCAATTTGATTCACCCGAAACGGAACGGCCATATAGAGCTGCGCGACAAGCGACCACGATATCATGGTGAACACCATAAAGCGGCGGAAAGCACGATTAAGAAGCACTTTTTTCATCTGCGGCAGCATGCGAGCGTCCTGCAGTTTCTGTTCATTTTTAATTCGGGGCAATATAAGGAGACTTAAGAAAAAGGAAAAGACAAAAATCAGCGTCGCCGTCAAACTCACATATTTAAAATGAAACCCCATTAAAAGCGCGCCCAAAACGGGTCCCACGACAAACCCCAGATTGCTCAGCATTTCACGAATCGCATAGACGGTGATCCGATTTTGAGGAGTCGATAGCGCTGCATAATATGCATAGCTTGCCGGTTGAAACAACGCCGCGCCCAAGCCGGAGAAAAAACAGGCAATAATCAAGCCAGGCACATGGTCAACGAAGCCGAACATCCCGAAACCAAAGGTCCGAATCAACAATCCGATCAAAATCGTCCGCTTATAGCCAAGCCGATCAGCTAAGGTGCCGCAAAAGGCAGAAAGCCCCTGTTGACTAAGACTGCGTATAGCCGAAATGACGCCCACAATCGTCACACTCAGCAGCAAATCGTGCATCAAGTAGGAAGCTAGCAGCGGAATCATCATATAAAAGCCAACTGCCATGCTGAATGTATTCATAAACATGACCCAAAAGGGCAGTTTAATGTCCGTAAGCTTTTTCCAAAGATGCCTCATCATCAAATACCTCGTTTCCCTCTGCGATGTGTCAATCTCAACAAGATACCTGATTCGAAGAGGATTGCCTATGGGCTTTCTTTGTGTGAGCTTGGGTATATTATTGCTGCCAATTTTGATATACTCAAATGACCAATCAAACAAACAGGAACAAACACAAATGCACGTTACAATCTTTCTGGGAAAATGATAGAAGGCGGGGGAACGATGTTATCCGAGGTTAGACATTCCAAAATCATTGAGCTGCTGAATCAGGCAGGTTCAATCAAGGTTTCTGAGCTGAGCAAAGCCTATCAGGTAACTGAGAAAACGATTCGCGAGGACTTAGAGAAATTAGAAGCTTCCGGTATTTTGAAAAGAGTACACGGTGGGGCCGTTCTCGTCGAAAGCTCGAATTCGATGCTGCCGATTCATAAACGAAGAGTGCGCCAGCAAGCAGAGAAAGAACAGATCGCCGCAGAGGCTTATCAGTGGATTGAGGACGGCCAAATCATCCTGCTCGACGGAGGCTCGACGACGTTGGAGCTTGCGAAGCTCATCCAACACCGCGCGCTGACCGTGATTACGAACGATACGAAAATCGCCGCTACGTTGGCGGAAAGCCCTCATATCGAGCTTTGCATGTTGGGCGGTTACCGCCGCAAAGGCACTTATACGATTATCGGGCCAAGCGCCATCCAAATGGTTGATGAGCTTAATGTGGATATTGCTTTCCTTGGATGCACGGGCATCGACTTGGAACGGGGTATCTCCGTGTTTCACCGGGATGAAGCGGAGCTGAAGAAGCGAATGATCAAAGCTTCGAAGAAAAAGATTCTGCTTACCGATCATACGAAATTTGATCAGACTGCGCTAATTTCATTTGCTTCGCTGAAGGAAATTGATCTATTGATTACTGATGCCGAGGCCGACGATCAGTTAATTGCGAGGTATTCGGAGCAAGGGCTTGAGGTTCGCAGAGGGTTCATGCAAGAGTAGGCGGACCTACAGTCCTCTATTTCGAGGCGCTGCAGGATATGCCTAATAAATAGGGCCATCTCATCCCGAAGAAGTACATTCACTTCGTGATGAAATGGCCTATTGGTTATGGGATGAGCAAAATTTTCCCGGTGCTCTGCCTGCTTTCAATGAGGCGATGCGCTTCGGCGCCATCCTTCAAAGGAAAGCTCGTCAGGCCGCCCATCTGAATGATGCCTTCACGCAGTGCTTGAAACAGCGCCTCTGCACGCTCGATCCGATTGGCCAAAGTGGTCACATGGTTCCACAAATCGCCGCCGGTTAACGTCTTCGAAGAATCCATGAGCATTCTTGGATCTACATGCGGCGGATCTCCTCCCGCCATGCCATAGAACACGACTGTCCCCTTCGTTCTTACAGCCGCAAAGCTCTCCATTAACGTGGACCCAACAGAATCATAAACAACGTTAGCGCCTTGTTTCTCCTCCGTAAAGCGGATCACTTCCTGCGCCCACTCCGTGTCGTAACCGAATACAACATCTGCGCCAGCTTGCAGCGCGGCCATCTGTTTGGCTTCCGAAGAGGTCAAGCCGATGACCCTTGCCCCTTTGCTCTTGGCGAGTTGAATCAATAATTGCCCCACGCCTCCTGCCGCGGCATGAACGACGACATCGTCGCCTGCCTGAACGGCATAGCTATCATTGACTAAGTAATGCGCCGTCATGCCTTGAAGAAGGAGGCCGGCAGCTTGTTCGAATGTAATATCGGATGGCACCGGTATTGCTCGATCAACAGGCACAGCGACCAATTCGCTGTTCGCAAAAGGAACATCACAAAAGGCGATACGGTCGCCAACCTGAATGTGCGTCACATCCGGTGAAACTTGTTCAACGATCCCAGCACCCTCATAACCTAGTATAAAAGGTGGTTTTCCTGCCAAATGATAGTTTCCCCGTCTACGATAAACATCAGCAAAATTGAGTCCAATTGCCTTGGTCCTAACTATAATATGTCCTAACGCCAGGCCAGGGTCAGGAATCTCTGCATACCGAAGCACTTCCGGTCCGCCAAATTGTTCAAATATTAATGCTTTCATCGTTTCCCTCCAAATGACTCGTCTATCGTGAAAATTGTATCACACCCCCTCTTTATTACAAAAAAAGCCCTCCAATCCAGTTGAACTGAAGAGGAGAGCTCACTATGTTACAACGGGTTTTCTCCCGTGCTTTGGAAAAACTCAAGGATTTCACCGTTCAAGCCTTTGACAAAGGCGATTCTAACCGGTGTCGAAGGATTGCTGCCTAAGACAACATCTTTCGGCTCCACCGTCACAACCGCGCCGGCAGCCACTGCCGCTGCAACCGCTTTGTCTACGTCATTGCTTCGGAAAGCAACGTGGAAGTAGGAACCTTCCGGTTTCACTTCGCCTGATCCGCCAGCAAAAACCTCCATATAGTTGCCGTCCCCGGAGTCCAGCAACGTGATTCTTTTATCCCCTTCGCCCCAGCTTGTCTTTTCCGTAAAACCTAAGCCCTCGGTATAAAACTTCACCGTCGCTTCAAAATCATTCGCTCTTAACGCAAGGTGGTGAAAGCCACCGCCGCCTATTTTCTCATTCGTCCCCACTTGATAAGCCTCCTTTGTCATCAGTACATGTCCTACCTTCAAGAGTATAACTGATAGCCAGATGTTAGAAAATGACTTACCTCGAGGTAACTAAGTTTCCTGCACGTAATGTGACTTGCTATGGTGCAAGGTGTCCTACCTTCGAAGTATGGAAGTTCTTTTAAGCACCACTATCACGCCTCCAACTCCACATGCTTCGGAAGCAAAGGAAGATCAGTCGGCTTATTGATATAATAGCCTTGGATTCCCCAACAGGCCATCTCCTTCAGCATCACGTACTGCTCATACGTTTCAATGCCTTCGGCGATCACTTGCAGCTTAAGCGCTTTCGCCATAGCCAACATTGCTGCAATTAACGGCGCATTCCCATCCGCAATAAAAGATCTGTCAATTTTCAATTTATCAATTGGCAGCAAGGTTAACATGCTCAGCGACGAATAACCGGTTCCAAAGTCGTCCAAAGCAATGGTAAAACCATGCGCGCGCAGCTGATGGAGGGTTAGTTGAACCTCCTGCATGGAATGCACTGTCGTGCTTTCAGTGATTTCAAGCTCGATGGAATGAGGAGTTACTTCCTCTTCCCCAATGATGTTTAAAAGCTGCTCAACGAAATCCTCTTCGTTCAACTGAACTCTGGAAATGTTGACCGATAGTTTAAACTCAGCGCCATATATCTCTTTTAAAAGATGCCAATCCTTGCAGGCCTGCCGAATAATCCAGTACCCGATATCGACAATTAATCCTGTTTCCTCAGCAACCGGGATGAAGCTATTGGGCTGGACGATCCCCCTGCTGCCGCAATGCCACCGCAAAAGTGCCTCCGCTCCAATCACCGCTTGCTTCGCCGGATGATAGATCAGCTGATATTGCAGATACAGCTCCTCTTTTTCAATCGCCTGAGAGAGTGCAAGCTCATGAATAAAATTTTCGACATGATCGTATTTGTAAGCGGCTTCGTAAATATGAAAGCTTTTTCTGCCGGCGCCTTTCGCCTTATATAAAGCAATATCCGCTTGCTTAAGCAGGGTCTGAATGGTCTCCTCTTCGACTCTCAGCGATACGCCAATGCTTACGCTTAACTTCATTTGCCGATCATTTACGTTAAACGGCTTCTGGAAGAGCTGAATGATGGTATTTGCCGTCTGCTCCGCAGGCTCGGATTCTTGATTGGCAACAACAATAAACTCATCTCCGCCCAAACGCACCAGCGTATAATTCGTGCCGAACTGTTGAATGAGACGATTCGCAACCTCTACGAGAACGGTATCCCCTACATCGTGTCCGAACATATCATTGATATTTTTGAAGTCGTCCAAGTCAAGTAAATACAAGGTAGCTGGATGTATCACGTGTTCCAACAAATATCTCCGGTTGTACAACCTGCTGAGTTCATCATGATAAGCGTAATCATAGAGCAAATTCTCATGGATTTTGCGTTCCGTGATGTCACGCGTTACGGTGAAGATATAGGTCAGATTATCATTTTCATCAAAAATAGGAGTGAGAATGCTTTCCCCGCTTAACATACCGTTGGGCAGCACAAAACCATCTTCATATTTAACCGTACGCCGCTCTTTGACCACCCGCATATATTTCTTATGTAAATAGTTGGCCATATGACTTGCATTCGTATCAAAAAATGTCAGCCCTACGTCTTCCATTGATCTCCCGCTAAAGTGTGTAGCTGCCCGATTCACGTAGTAGTACCTCAAATCAGCGCCATCCACCTTCATGATGTAAATCGAGTCTTCAATATCATCCAACATGTGTAGGAGTAAGCTTACATCTAGTAATTTATTCATTCGTTGACCCCTTTACCCATCACAACGTCCTCATTAGAAGCTTGAAATTGCAACTTATACGATTCGGCAAGCACACCCATATTTCCTGCCATTTTGGTGATTGGCGACATTCACCATGGATTCTTGCAAATAATCGTTTTGTGCTATTCTTAATCGTTTTCATCACTTATTTTTCCGAAGGCGTCGCCTTACAATAAGATTATAAGTAATTCCAAACTAATCCAACCGGAGGTTTTGCGAATGATTACTAAAGGAAATCCGTTTTCTATCGAGCAATTTCGCGAGGAAGGCTACAGTGGTCCGACGCAAGGATTATCGCTGCAAGAAGCCGATATGTACTATAATCGTTTTTTCGATGTCATCCAACAGTCGAAATACGAGCCCGGTCCCACCAAAATGAACCTGTCCGCCTGGCATCAAAACCATTATTGGGCATACGAATTAGCCACCCATCCCAGCATTATTGCAGCAATGAAGCAAATACTTGGCGAAGACCTCGTTCTGTGGGCGATGCATTTCTGGTATAAGGAACCTAATAACGATAAATTTATTCCGTGGCATCAGGATATCAATTATTGGCCTATGGAGCCTGCGATTAATGCAACCGCTTGGGTAAGCCTCGGCTGGTCCATCCGTGAGAACGGCTGTTTAAGAGTCATACCGGGAACTCACAAAGCGCAAGTTGCGCATGTCTCAACAGGCACCGATCAAAGTGCCTTCTCGGAAGGCTTGCCAGCGGAAGCGATCGATGAGTCGAAAGCGGTTGACCTCGAAATGTCCCCTGGTCAAATCGCATTTTTCAATGAAGCAACTTTCCATGGTTCTGAAAAAAACAACTCCAACATCCCACGCGTAGCTTTCTCTGTGCGCTATACAACGCCTGAAGTGAAGTTCCTGATGGAGGAGTGGGGCGGCGATACAACGCGTATCCGCACCTATCTGGTACACGGCGAAGACAGGCCAAACCGGAATGAAGCCATTCGAGGCGTCGTACCGCAGAAATAGGGGGATAAGAAGTTCTTTTTTCACGCAAACCCTCATGCTACAATGGGCTAAAAAGACAAATGAAACTCGAAGCGAGGTGGCTGGTACATTGAACTCCTATCAATTAATCATTGACTCTCTGGATATTCGTTTTTTGCATATTAAACAGTATGAGCTGGATTACAAATGGCAGGCCAGCCACCGAACGCTGCATCATTCCGTTCTATGGATTGTCCAGCAAGGCAGCTTCCTGCTGGAAGTCGATCATATCCGGTACACCTGTAAGGAAGGTCATATCTGCATCCTGCCCGCTCATACAGATATCAGCTACCATGCAATTACCGGAGAGCTTGCGCTAACGAGCATTAATTTTGACGCCGAAATCTCTCTCCTTAGCCATCGAAGCTGGGGGCATGTGCTCAATTTACCTGTCGTATTCGACCAGGCACTGCACAACGTGCAATCCCCGATTCGTGATATGCTGACACATATCGGGGACAACTCCCCGGTGATTTCCCTGCTCATGCAGTCTTCTCTCCTGCGTATTCTCTATGAATTGATGAATCGCGAGATGCCGGAGCAGCCGATTTCACCTTATACCCACATGGATAACCGCATTCATACGATTATTCATTTTCTGCTCTCGCATCCTAGCCGCATGCCTGAGATCAGGGAACTTGCCGAGCTGGTGCAGCTTAGCGATTCCCACTTGCGCAAATTGTTTATTAAGCAAACCGGCCAAGCCCCGCTCCATTTTGTACATAGTCTAAAAATAGAGCAAGCAAAAAGGCTCCTCGCTACAAGCGTGAAGCCGATCTCTCAAATCTCTTATGAGCTTGGCGTGGAGAATGCCAACTATTTTACACGAATGTTCAAAGCCAAGTCCGGTCTCACTCCGATGCAATACCGCCAGCAATACGGCTTATGGCTGAATGAATAGGCTTCTGTTTACTCGATAGCGCCAACAGCCTGCAGCCAAGCTTTGGCAATCAAAGCATGTCCAGCCGGAGATGGGTGTACGCCGTCCGGCGCCCAGAATGCGCTTTCAGCTCTCGTAGAAGCTTGAGCAAATAAGCCATCCAAACACACTAGACGTGCATCGAACTCTCTGGCTAATTCACGGACAACCGTGATTTTGGGATCGAGGTCTTCTCTCCATTGCTTGCGATCTTCGGGTACGGGCAGCACGAAAGGTTCAATGAGCACAATCTTTGCGCCTGTTTCGGCTGTTTGCGTCAGTAAATCGCGGTATCCCGCTTCAAAACTCTCCGTCGATGTCGGATCATTACGATCGTAACGTCTCCACGTATCATTAATCCCAATATAGATGGACACTAAATCAGGCTTCAAATTCAAGCAGTCTTGATCCCAGCGCTTCTGCAAATCCACAACACGGTTGCCCGATATGCCGCGATTAAGAAATTGCACCTGTTTTTCCGGGTATTTTGCTGAAAATTGAGCTGCTGCCATCAAGGCATACCCTCTACCCAAATCATTCCCGTTGTCGCGAACACGTCCTGCATCCGTAATACTGTCCCCTTGAAATAAAACGACATCCCCTTGACCAATCCATGCTGACATGTGAATGTTTCCTCCCCTTTATCCCTTGACCCTTTTGAATTTACCAAAAGTTGCCTAGAGTATAGCACAGGCTATAAGGGCTATCAATTGTAACATCTGACTAAATAATCTAGTCAACATTCGGAGGAACGCGATTTCTGAACCATTCTCGGCGTTTGCCCGAAGCGCTGCTTAAATACGCGTTCAAAATGCGTTAACGTTTGAAAACCCGAAGCATAACAGATTTCCGTAATCGGATAATCGGAGGAAATAATCAGTGACTTGGCAAATTTCAAGCGGAGATCCTGTAAATAGGTTTGGAACGGAATACCTGTTGTTTTGCGGAAAACATGGGAGAAATAATTCGGCGCTAGACCAGCCTGCTTGGCGGCTTCTTCCAGTGATATGCCCTCCCGAAAATGATGATGGATATGAAGAAGCGCTTTTTGCACATCGGGATGCTTCTGGTGCGCAATCTTCTCCTCCTGCCGCTTGGCTGCGGAAGTTGCTCTGGCGACATAGAGCAGAATACGTTCCAGCGCCCCTTTCACGATATGTGTATACCCCATCTTCTGATGCTGGGACTCTTCCCAAATCAAGCGAAACTCATCTTCGATTTTCTCAAAACTCTCTCGCATATCCGCATTCCGAAAGTCTCCCGCTTCTTGGAAAAATAACGTTTTCAGCTCCCCGCTAAATAAATCGTCGGAGAACACGAGGTTGTACAGATGCAGCGTTTCGCCTGCGAGAGGGCCAATCTCGTGAAAATCAGCCGGGGTCAGCAAAAACAAGCTGCCGGGACGCAGGTCATAGGAAACACCGTTGACGACATTTCTTCCGTGCCCCGCACATACAAAGCAAAGTTCGTAAAATTCATGCCAATGCAGCTCGCAGAGCCGATCCACATGCTGTGTGTAGATATGAAAGGATTTGGACGGATGAATAAACCTCTCGCTCTTTAATCGCTCTGGCTGATCTTCTCTACGCATCCGCTCCCGCTCCTCTCGTTTTAAGCACTATTACACATTGGCATATTGATTTCCTGCTATATCTTTCCCTCTAGCCAACCACACTTTGAAATTTTTGTTTTTCTCTGGAAACACCTTCGTATCCGTTGCAAAATAACGCATCGTATATCCACAGCGCCGGTCAGCGCTCCTATTCGGGTCGGCACCGTGTGCGATCCGCGCATCATGCAGCGAGCACTCTCCTCTGCCCAGTTCAAAGTGAACGGCTTTGGATGTATCCAAATTTTTGATTTGCGTGCTAAAGAGATTTTTGGCTCTGTCAACCGACTCATACTCGGAGAATCCATGATGATGGGTGCCGGGAATCACCTGCATGCATCCGTTCGCTTTGCTGCTAGGATCAATGGCGAGCCAAATGGTTACGATTTTGTCCAGTCGGTCTACACGTCCCCGCCAATAAGCGGAATCTTCATGCCAAGGCGTTGCTCGACCGATCAATGGATCTTTGCATATAAAATGACTGGACCATAATCCAATATTCGGCCCTAGCAGCGGTTCCACCAAATCGAGCGCTTCGTCCGACAGCAGGAACTTGAGAAGTCTTTCGTCCCGAAAATGCGGCGTATCTAATTCATCGGACAATTTGCTGCCTTTCTGGGCCAGCTGATCCTCGAAAATAGCGGTTAATTCAGCCAGCTTCTCCGCAGAAAACAGCTGTTTATGATGCAGCAGGTACCCATTCTTTTTATAAAAAGCGACTTCTTCCTTCGTTAATTGGCTCATCTCAACATGCCTCCCTAGCTTCGCATTGCTTACATGTTTACTATACTTCTGATGCAGGGTGAGGACTCATCTTATCTTACTTAGAAGTTAGCGTATGTTAAGGTCATAGCCTAAACGAAGATGAAGGAAGATGCATAAAAATCAGCAAATAACAAAAAATACCAACAAAAAGGAAGAATGGATGGCATGTGCGATGTTGAATACGAAGGCCAAAGACATAGAACAATTGCTCCTGCTTGCTCGAAGGTCCAGCGACTTTATCAGCAGCACGATTGCATTCACGGAGCCTCCGCTAACCATTCATTATTATAAAACTCTGATTGATGAACATCTTCTGCAAGAGCAGCTGCTTCGTGCAATTGAAAATAACGCGGCTGGAGCGGAAATTCAACATCTGAATGATTTAAAACAGCTCATAACCATTGAAGGCATCCAGATTACCGACCAAATTGCTGATATACAATCAAAACTTTACCAGGGATATGCTGTTATCCAAAAGAATGAGCATGATACTTTGTGCGCGTTAGTTCCATTAATCAGTAAAGCAGGGCTGCGTAAAAGCAATGATACGGATAATGAATTCAGTGTGGTTGGGCCTAAGGTTGGCTTTGTCGAGGACCTTGACATCAATCTGCACCTGATTCGCAGCCAGTTCGCACTGCCTAACCTGATCATAAAAACGATATCGATTGGCAGTTTATCCAATTCGAGAGTGGCTATTATCTATATTGACGGGATCACGAGCAAGGAAAACGTGGCTATTATTGAAGAGAGGCTCAGCAGCATTGATTTTGAAGTGGTCTTCGATACTGCACAGCTGGATCAGATTATTTCTGACAACTCGTTGTCCCCTTTCCCCTTATTTGTATCAACGGAGCGCAGGGACCGAGTCATCTATTCCTTAATTTCCGGCCAGGTTGCCGTCATTAGTGACGGGTCTCCCTATTTTATTACAGGACCTTCGACGTTGTACGATTTCTTCATTTCGCCCGAAGACTATTACTTGCCTTGGATATTGGGCTCATTTTTCAGGATCATTCGCATATTGGGCGTTGCTTTCTCGCTCTTTGCCTCTGCTTTGTATACGGCGATTACAACGTTCCATTACGAAGTCATTCCCAAGGATTTGTTGCAGCCGCTTATTTTCTCCAGGCAAAATGTACCGTTTTCTCCGGTTCTAGAGGTGCTTTTTCTGGAGATCACGATTGAATTTCTTCGCGAAGCCGGAGCCAGGCTGCCCACCAAGATCGGTCAAACGCTTGGTATCGTCGGCGGTATCATCGTCGGACAAGCGGCCGTTGAAGCCGCATTAACAAGTAACATTTTAATCATCATCGTGTCTTTATCCGCGTTGGCTTCATTTGCAACACCTATTTACAAAATGTCAAATACGATCCGCTTCCTTCGATTTCCCATCATTATTATGGCTTCGTACTGGGGGTCGATCGGTATGATATTCGGGATCTGCTTTATCCTGATTCATATTACAAGACTGACATCGTTGGGAAGTCCTTACACCGTACCCCTGTATCCACTGCGGCCCAAGGATCTAAGAGACAGCTTTATCCGCTCATCCTACCAATATACAAATAAAAGGCAGTCGTATCTGAAGCCGGAAACGGTACTCCGATATATTCCTAAACCCCGGAGAAAGAAAACTGATTGGGAACAGGAGTGAACGAGCTGGAAAGGAGAGTGTACGTGAATGGTCTATAAAGCTGCTATGGCGCTGATTTCCTGTGTATTTGCCGTTGGATGCAGCAGCAACCAGCAGATCATCAATAAAATACAGCTTGTTCAAACAGCCGGTTATGATAAAGTGGGTGATCGTTCACTTTGCTCGGTCATCTTGACCAGCTATATAGAAAAAGGTAAAGCCAGCTCGCAGCTATTGCTGACCGAATCTGACTCCAGCTTTGATATGATCCCCCGGTTAAACACCAAAACCAGCAAAACGATTCAATACGGACAGATGGGCATGGTGCTTTTCTCAAAAACGTATGCGGAGATGGGCATTGGCCCTGTGATCAGCGGTTTCTGCCGAGATCCGAAGATTGCTAGCAAAGTTCAGATGGGCGTAACGGATAAAGAGGCTTCTAAAATGATGGAAGTCGCCAACAAAGCCCAGGAATCGCTTTATCTGATGCGAATGGTTGAGCAAAATGTTCAAACGGGCAATCTGCCCAAAATGAATTTTAAATATCTCTTATTTAATTATTACGGGGAGGGTCGCGATATTTTCCTGCCCTACTTCAACGTTGAAAGAGGCTCAGTGAAAATTGACGGTTTAGCGCTATTTAAACAAGATAAATTCGTGACAAAAGTCAGCATTCGAGAAGCCTTCCTACTGAAGTTATTGACGGAATCTTCTCGAAATGGAAACTTACTCATGCCAATGAAAGCGGACAACGACAATTCGACGATTCACGATTATGTGTTAATGAAAAGCATTGCTTCAAAAGCAAATTACCATTACAACACATCGGCCTCTGAACCAATTGTTGAGATAGGGCTTAGGGTCAGAGTATTGATCAAGGATACCCCTTCCTGGTTGCACCTGAATACGAAGGAACAAAGGGATACATTCGAACGGCAATTAGGCAGCTATTTAGAAAAAGAAGCCCAGGACTTTATTGCGCTGTGCCAGTCCAAGCAGGTAGATCCGATCGGACTTGGCGATTTCGTCAGAAGCCGGACAAGGACCTGGAATGAAAAAGATTTCTATGCCACTTACCCGAAGCTGCGGACACAAGTTACTGTTCATTTGTCTATCGAGCAAAGCGGTGTTGGGGAATTATAAGCGAGGACTTTACGTTACAAGGGGGAAACGACAACCATGCATCAACAAATAAATAAAAAGTTCACTGTTTCTCCTTACCTGCTTAGCTTCATTATTTATTCCAGTGTGATCGATGCCGGTATGATGTATTTCCAGCGTGATCTGGTCCAGGATGCCGGGTATGACGCTTGGCTTTCTATTTTAATTGCGGCAGCTGCCGTACATCTCATCATTTGGATGATGTATAAGATTCTATCGAGCAGTAATCAGGCAGATACAACGATTGTGTCCATTAACCGCCGTTATTTCGGTAAAATTGTTGGGACTTGTTTTAACCTGGCCATTGCGTTGTATTTCAGTTTTGGCGCTTTCTGTACATTTAGAACCTACCTCGAAGTCGTACAGGTTTGGATATTTCCCTACATGCAAATGATGCCGCTTACGCTGGTTGCACTTGTACTCATTTACTATACGGTGTCTGGAGGTTTTCGAACGGTTACCGGCTTAAGCTTCTGGGCAACTTGCAGTATTTTTCTATTTATTGCACCGCTGACACTTATGGTTATTCCCTATTTGCATCCGCAAAACATGCTTCCTGCCCTCAATCATTCGACGGCGCAAATCCTCAAGTCTACCGAAACCATGTTTCCTCACTTTTTAGGATTCGAAGTGCTTTTGGTCATGTATCCATTCATCGAGCAGCAAGCAAAGTCACAAAAATGGGCGCAATTGTCCATTGTCATCGCCATCGGTATGTACATGCTGGTCGCTCTCGTTGCATTCATGTACTATAGCGAAGGCCAAATTATTCACACCATTTGGCCGACGCTGAATATGATTTCGATTGTTGAATTTCCTTTGATGCAAAGAGTGGAATATATTATAATTTCCATTTGGTTTGTTAAAATGCTGGCCAATATCTCGCTGGGCTTGTGGTCGGCTACTCACAGCTTGAAGCTTTCAATCCGTGCGAATCCTCGCCTATCTTTGATCATCATCCTTGTGTTATTTATCGCCGGGCAGCTGATTGTCAAAGATCACGAACGATTGCAATTAACGAATTCCTTCTATGGCTTGACGGGCATCTACTTCACTGCCGTGTTCATCCCCTTGATGCTTATCGTTACGCGTTTTAAAAGAAAGAGGAGTCAGTAGCAAGCTCCGATGCCGTCTCCGTAAAGGTAAGTTTAGCGATCATCTGAATCGCTTCTTTGCATCCTTTGAAGCGCTTCTGAATAGTCGCTATATAGGCCGCTTCCCACTGCAGCATGAATAGCAGCGCCAAACGCCGCTTCCTCTTTCACTCTTGGGAATATAAGCGGCAATTGCCATTTGGTACGAGCCATCTGCTGCATGGCCATGTTCTTGCGTATGCCATTACCGGATACGGCCAATCTTGTTAACTGCTCAAGGAGCTCTGCCGGGAGGCACTTCGTAAATCCATCCAACTCATCCAAGATGCCATGAAGAAAGCCGACAATCAGCTGCTGAGGATTAAAATTATTCGGCCTGATCCCTTCAATACTTCCCGTCCTATGCGGATGTTCTCTGGTTCCGTAAAACTGGGTACCTACCTTGAGGGTAGGCACTGACTCTATGATAGCTTCCTCTGCTAGTCGATTCATAGTTTCATAGAAGCTTCTATTATCCAGTAAACCGAATGTGCTGCAAACATCACGAAAAAATTGCTCCAGCAGCTCATACGATTTCCCACCGCTGAGCGAAGCTCCCACAAGCAAATACCCGCCATCCATGAATGGACGTGTTTCCAAATGAGGGCTTTCGAAATATGCCGGCGAGTAGACGGACACTTGCGAGCCTGTTCCGATATTCACGAGCAAGGTTCCTCGAAAAGTAGGTACTGCCCCCAAGAAGCTGGCTTGGTTATCGCCGATCGCCCACAGCACCTTTTTCCCATCTGCCGTATCACCCGCGATAGCAGTATGGTGGACAAGTTCCGGCAGAAATTCAGCATCCATCCCGGCTGCGATTAACTGATCTTTGTCAAATTGCCTGTTCGGCAGCGTGAATAGACCAATGCTTGCCGCATTGGAACTGTCGATGCAAGGTGTTTTCTCATCACATAGCTGCATGGCCACATAATCGCCTATCGTGCACAGCTTCACTGCGCTGCCCGGAAGATTCCCCTGTTTGGTTAGATAATAATGAGTAACTAAGCCGTATCCGGTATGTAAATCAAAGCCGGTAAGTTCACTTAACTCCATGGCATACGATCGGCCTGATTCCAAAAGCAGCTCGCCTCGGCCATCCTGCCAAGTCACGAGCGGGCTAACTGCCTTGCCTTCTTTGCTTACATACAGTATGCCGTGCATTTGACAGGAGATCCCGATTGCTCGCACATCCTCCCAGTCATCCTGACATTCTTCTATTAACGATTGAACCAACTGGACAATTCTGTCCGCCTGCTGGGTACGTTCCCAAAATTCCTTCGAAGGAAGCGCCGCATCATTTTTGGTGGACGCTATGCGTATGACGCGCCCATCCTCAGCGTTCGTTACGATGAGACATATGGAAGTTGTGCCTATATCAATTCCGGCTATGTACATAAGTTTGCTCCTCTCAAATATAAATTGCCTCACCGCAAAAAAATCCCCCACATCCAAGGGATGGAGGGATTCCCAATTAGCATTACTCTGTCAGCTTCCCAACTTGCTGAAGAAATCTTTAAACACACGGTCACGCCGAACAAAGTGAATATAACGAATAAAATGCCGCGAAGCATCAAAGCTGTAGCGGAAATCTTCCGACAGAATCGGGCTGTGCACCAGCTCATTCGGCAGCCAGCTTTCATTGATCAGATATGCGATCGTCGCAATATCCCAAATGACACGCGAATAGGCAAAATGGTCTTTCGCACAATTCTCATACGTTTCATAGAGATACTTGCCGATCTCTCCCTGATCTTTCACAAACTCCCGCACTTCAGATAACGTTGTAAGCAGGTGCGAAGTGACGCCCATACACGGAATCAGCACGAGCGGCACGCCGCAATTGAGCACAGTTCGAGAAGCGTGCAAATCCTGCGCAAGGTTGAATTCTTTTGTATCTGGCCAAGGCAAAGAGTGTCCGCCGAGCCAAACGACGACGATTTTCTCGATGATGCTCGGCTCCATCAAGATCGCGGAAGCGACGTTCGTTATGGCGCCGATCGCTACTACATACAGCGGATCGTCCTCAGGAGAGGCCATCGCCCGCTCCACCAAATTTCTCGCCGCATCGCTTTCTTGCGGCGTCTCGGCTCCGGATAAATATCCCGTCGATCCGCGGTAGATCGGGATGCCGGACATTTCCGGCAGCAGTGCAGAAATTTTCTGCAGTTCGCGGTAGCTTTTCTCCATGCCATCGGCTGGCCCGTCTGATAATTCATTATGAAATGGTGCCGCATAAAAAGCTTCAATTTGCAGCTGCTCAGGGGATTTCAACGCATAAACGACAGCGAACTGATCGTCGATTTCATTATAAGTATCCGTATCCAGCACCATGCGGACTTTTTTGCCTGGATGAGCTAATCGCTGCAGCAGCTTTTCTTGCGTTATTTTCGGAAATGAAATCATTGAGCGGTGCCTCCCTTAAATTCTTGTTTGCTTGGACAACTAACGGGTTGCTAATCTCGCATAAACCAGAAAAAACAAGGCCATTTCAGCCATAATCACATAGTTAGGTACAACGATAAACAAGTCGATAACAAAGAACCCGCCTAAAATTCCTAAAAATAGTGCCAAATGAACGGGTCTCAGCTGCAGGTGCTTATGCCGGTACCGATGAAAAATGATCGTCGTCGAGACGAAGTACAACAGAACAGAGAGAAATACCATCACCAAAATAAAGTGGTAATCCAATTGCTCCAAAAATAACAGTTGAATCGATGCCGCGATTGTACTTAGGGATAAATAAACGAGCAAATGACCGTAAATAATCGTTTGTCCGGCCGTTTGCAGCGCCTTATCCACTTTTCGCTCGATATTCTCAAAATACTGCCACCAAATCCCAATAACTAGAATAAAAGCCAGCGCGGCAAACAAAATCGATGCCCATGTACCATTGCTATTCTGTAAAACAGCCAACGTACTCACGACTGATTCCCCTAATAGAATGAGCGTAAATAAGGCAAACCGTTCCAATAAGTGGTGCGTGTTAATAGGCGTATGTACCAGGAATCGTCTACCAATGACCGGTAGAAATACATCTATGGCAATTCCCGCGTAGAGAATCAGATACCTGACCCAGGAGTCGAAAAATAAGGATGCGCTCGAAATCACGATGCCGATCCAAAACCGCGTCCCTAGAAATCGCGCCGTCGCAGCACGATGGGATTCTTCCCCTTTATGAATCGCTAAGTATTGAAGAGCTGTTAACACCCTTGAACCTATGTATCCTATAAAAAATGGAACATAATATCGATCAAAATCCGGCGATAAACTAAACGTCATGATGAGCACAAAAAACAGTTGCAGAATCATGTAGATGCGGTGAGCGAAGACGTCCTGCCCATATCGGTTGTTAAACAGCGTTTGCCCTACCCATGCCCACCAGATGGGAATAAAAATAAGCACAAATTTGATGATATACTCCAGTGAAACCGTCCCGTGGTCAGCATGCAGCAGCACATGTGTTGCCTTAGATACGGCAGCTACAAACAGCAAGTCATAAAAAAGCTCTAACCACGTTACTTTCTTTGCGATGTTCATATCAGTCCCCCATTTACGGAAATCATATAGCTTGCCTATATTATACCGAACAAACGGGGGTGAATTGTTATTTTTTTTGCTCGCCGCGTACATCCACCTGCGTTAGCGGTTGTTTGGCTGGCCCTTCGATCACAGTGCCTGTATAAGAAAACCGCGAGCCATGACATGGGCAGTCCCATGATCTCTCCGCCTCGTTCCACTCGACCTCACAGCCCATGTGCGTACAAGTCGTATCAACAACATGCAGCTCTCCGCTCGTATCCCGGTAGGCGCCTGCTCGCTTTCCGTTCACTCGAACTACAGCGCCTTCGTCGTTTTGCAGCTCCTCTGCTTCCCGATGGACGATATCGAACTTCCCGGCTATTAGATGCTTGGCGATATTTGCATTCGACATGATAAAGGTTTTGATCATAGGGTCCGCATGAAATCTGGATGGTGAAAAGAGCTCTTCATAGGGACTCTTCTCACCTGCTATGAGGGCTGTATTGAGAATCGCCGCAGCGACACTGGTGGTCATTCCCCACTTTTTAAAGCCCGTCGCGATCAAAATGTTCGACTCATCAGAGACCTCTCGCCCAATATAAGGCAGCTTGTCGAGTGTTAACAAATCTTGCGCCGACCAATGATACCTGACTTCCTGCAAGTTGAATTGGGCAACGCCAAACTGCCGCAGCGCCTCGTAATACTGAAACGTACAAATCCCTTGTCCCGTCTTGTGGCTCTCTCCGCCTATTAGCAGCAGCTCCTCCCCATTCACCATCACCGTGCGAAGCGAACGTGCAGGCGTATCCGCATTGATATACATGCCGCCAGCCAAACTTATTTCGGTTTTAGCCGCAAGGGCATACGATTTCTCCGCGTGCAGCCTTGCAAAGTAAAAACCGTTTCGGTCATTAAACGGAAAATGAGAAGATGACACGACAAAGTTACAAGTAATTCGAAACCCTTCGCTTGTCTTCACGGTTGCCGGAGTTCCTTTGTCCACACCCACAACAGTCGTTTGTTCAAATATTTGTCCGCCAAGCTGAATGAACGCTTGTGCGATATGTTTCAGGAAGGGAATCGGATCGAACTGCGCCTGGTTTTTCATCACAATCGCCGCCTGGGTCTGGAACGGCAGCGGTGGTTGCGCCAAATAACCTCCAGGAATTCCGAGCTTTTCGTAAGCTTTACTTTCAGCCTCTATCTTCGCCACATTCGCTTCCTCAATGGTATAGATGTAGGCATCCTCTTCTTTGAACTGGCAGGGGATCGCCTGCTCAACGACCAATTTCTTTATAAAATTCAAAGCGTCACGATTCGCTTCGTAATAAAGCCGCGACTTCTCTTCGCCGAAATGAGAAATAAATTCGTCATACACCAAATCATGCTGCGCGGTGATTTTAGCAGTTGTGTGCCCTGTTGTGCCGTTTGCAATTTTGCCTGCATCAACAAGAACAACCTTGAACCCTTTACTTGCAAGCAAATAAGCGGTTGTCATCCCCGTGATGCCTGCACCTACCACAGCCACGTCAGCTTCAATGTCGTTGGCCAGCTTTGGATAAGTTGGCATCTCGGTCTCGCTTAGCCACACCGATTTGGGAAACTGCGGGAATGGGTCCTTACTTGGGTCGAACGACATAATAACAGCCTCCTGAAAACCCTTTTTTGGATAAATTAACCTCTTTTATCTTCTTTTATTCTACAAATTCCACCGTTCCGAAAAGTAGGAAAAGTCGAAAAAGGAAATAAGTGGTAGGTCGAATTGTGCAGGTCTAGCAGCACTTACTAGATTTGCGAATCTATTATTTAATTTAACTGTACAACGGTCAATTAAATTTTCTAATAGGAGGTTTGATGATTGAATAAGACCATCATGAAAATGACGAACGTGTTTTTTGCTACAAGTTTAACGGTAGGACTTTTTGCAACCACGGCATCCGCCGCAGAAACCGGCTACTCGGAAGCACTGGAGGCACTGGACGCACCACCGATCGATGCGATGATCGTGAACGACGAACGTCTGGCCAAGGGGCTAATGGATCGAGGTCTTTTGAACAAAAGCGCAACACCAGAACAAATATCCAAAGCAGTAAAAAGCTATTTATCTGTCAAAAATAAGAAACTAGCAAACACCAAAGCGGATCAGAAGAACAGACTGCATGATGAAATGGATAAAAAGTCGAAAGATTTTGTCGCGAAACAAAAAGTGAAGTTATTATCGCAAATGAACCATGGCATGGATAATCTCAAGATCGGCAACGGCAACGGAATCCCTATCCCATCCGCCAAGCAAGATCGTTATAACGGCCCTGTTCGAGAGGACAAAGTCCTTGTGCTGTTGACCGAATTTGCCGACGTAAAACATAACAATGTGAAACAAGAACCTGGTTTCATGTACGCCAAAGATTTCAGTCCGGAGCATTATCGTAAGCTCATGTTTGGCGATAAAGATTTTAAATTGTTCGATGGATCGAAAATTCAAACCTTTAAGCAATACTACGAAGAGCAGTCCGGCGGCAGCTATACGGTTGATGGCTACGTCTCTGACTGGTTAACGGTTCCCGGTACTGCCGCTCAGTATGGAGACGATAACCCTGCTGGCGGTCATGATAACCTGGCCCCGCTTGGTCCTCGCGACCTCGTCAAAGATGCGCTTAACGCCGCTGTTGCCAAAGGCATTAACTTGGCTGATTATGATAAATTCGATTTGTACGACCTGGATGGCGACGGTAATCAAAATGAACCCGACGGTTTGGTCGACCATCTCATGGTCATCCATGCGGGTACAGGGCAAGAAGCCGGCGGCGGCGCCTTAGGCGACAATGCCATTTGGTCCCATCGTTGGACGCTGGATGGCGTGTTCCCGATTGCGGGAACCTCAACCCCCGTCAGCTATTGGGGCGGCAAGATGGCCGCTTACGATTATACGATACAGCCTGAGGACGGCGCAGTCGGCGTATTCGCTCATGAATTCGGGCATGATTTGGGACTGCCGGATGAATACGACACCCAATACTCCGGGCAAGGCGAGCCGATTGCTTCTTGGTCAATTATGAGCGGCGGCAGCTGGAACGGAAATATTGCCGGTACGACTCCGACCTCTTTTTCACCGCAGAATAAAGATTTCTTCCAAAAAACGATGGGCGGCAATTGGGCTAACGTCACCGAGGTTAACGCTTCGGACATTAACCAATTAGGGAAGGCGGCCATTATTGATCAAAGTGTAACGAAGTCGAAAAATCCTGGAATCGTCAAAGTCAATTTGCCGGATAAAGCCGTCCAAGGCATTCAGCCCGCTTTTGGCTCCCGCTACTATTACAGTACTAAAGGCGATAACCTGCATACGACGCTATCTACGCCGGAATTTGACTTGACCAATGCGCAAACAGCGACGTTTGATTTTAAATCCTTGTATGAGGTTGAGTTCGAATACGACTATCTGACGGTAACGGCGGCTACCTATGATGGACAAGAAGTAACGCTCGATGTTATTGGGGACAACGACACGAACGGAGACGCACGCGCCGAAACCTCGAATGGGGCTTGGGTGGATAAATCCTACAACTTAGCGCCTTTCATTGGCAAAAAAGTGACGCTGAACTTCGACTATGTGACCGATGGCGGACTCGCTCTGAACGGTTTTGCTATGGATAACGCGAAATTAATCGTTGATGGAAAAGTAGCGTTCTCCGATGACGCTGAAGGAGCTTCCGCTTTTAAACTGGACGGCTTCGTTCAATCCAATGGGATGGAATTGAAGAAGCACTACTATTATCTGGAGTGGAGAAACTACGAAGGAGCTGACAAAGCGCTGGCGTTCAGCCGCGGAGTTAAGTACAACACCGGACTCGTCGTATGGTATGCCGATGACAGTTATCTGGATAACTGGGTTGGGGTTCATCCAGGACAGGGCTTCCTCGGTGTTGTAGACTCTCATGCCGCACCGCTGGTGTTCAAGAAAGACGGACAAGATTCCGTCTCTCAAACAACCCGCTATCAAGTTGCGGATGCAGCCTTTTCGCTGGATAAAACACCGGCATGGTACGTCAATAATGAGACGAGAGGTGAATACAACTACAAATCGTTGCCGGGCGTTGAGGAATTCTCCGATGCCAAGTTGTATTCGAATGAGCTGATTCCAGACGCGGGCCGCTTGGTGCCGAAATTCGGATTGAAATTCCGGGTCATCGGTGAAGCGAAAGATAATTCTGCCGGATTGATTTGGATTCACAAATAAAGCGATTTGAATCTTTTGAAAAAGGGACTGTCCATAATTATGGACAGTCCCCTTCTCATTTTAACCTCAAATCTGGCTACTTATAAAGAATATCGTCTTTGAGCGAAGCAACATGCGTAATCACTTGATCAATCTCGGGTTGGGGCACTTCAAAGTGCGCAAGAGCTTCGGAGAGATGGTTGGCAACGGCATTAAAATGCACCGGCTGTAAATTCATTCCCTTATGGGCTCTAGCCATCGAGAAACCCGAATATTGATTCGGGCCACCTAAAGCAAAGGAAATAAACTTGGTTTGATGCTTCCGTTGTTTTTCCATGTCCGTGTTCTTAAAAAACTCATTCACCGTATCATCAGCTAAAATAAGTTCATAGAAATAATCGACTACTTTAGCGATTGCGGGCTCTCCGCCAATTTTTTCATATAACGTCATTGTTTGATCCACAGATTTCATCCTTTACAAGTGAGTTCTATGGATATTTTCTCCTGAATTGTTAGATTCATGCCTGGATTTTTTTACGCTCCAACTTGGCTGATACGGCTGTGAGAACAACAGCTACCAAGACCATTAAACCGCCGATCCATGGTGTTTGCTGCAGACCGATCGTGTCGACAACCAAGCCACCAACCAATGAGCCTATAGCAATCCCGACATTGAAAGCCGCGATATTCAAGGCGGAAGCAACATCTACGGCGGATGGGACATATTTTTCAGCGAGTTGAACGATATTTAACTGAAGACCTGGCACGTTCATGAACGCGAGCAGCCCCATCAAGAAGACACCAATCAAACCTGCCACTTTGAAAGGTAACAAGAACGTTAACACGATCAGAATAACCGCGTGAACAATAAACATCCAAAACAATGCGCGAAGCGGATTGTGATTCGCCCATTTTCCGCCGACCGAGTTACCGATCGCCACCGCAACCCCGTAGACAAGCAGCACGATAGAAACGACACTTGTATTAAGTCCTGTTACATCTTGCAAAATCGGGGTTAAATAAGTGAAAGCAACAAATGTTCCTCCATATCCAAGCGCTGTGATGGCATACCCCAGAATCAAACGGGAGTTCGTTACCAAACGGAGCATATCCGAAAACTTGGCAGGTGGCGATTGTTTCAGATTTTTTGGAATTAATATTGAAATGGCGATGATTGCAATAACACCAAGCAAAGCTACTCCCCAGAACGTGGCTCTCCAGCCTAACGATTGTCCAATAAACGTTCCAAGCGGTACCCCGGTAACCGTTGCGACTGTCAGTCCAGTGAACATTAAGGCAATGGCGCTGGCTTTTTTCTGCGGTGGAACGAGCTGGACGGCAATCGTCGCGCCGATCGAGAAGAAGACACCATGCGAAAAGGCGGTTATAAAGCGAGCAACCAGCAGAAATGAGAATGACGTGGAAATCGCGGCAGCGACATTTCCAACAATGAATATGACCATGAGAAGCATCAGTAATGTCTTGCGGTTCATCCGGTTTGTGAGTGCAGTCAGGATTGGCGCGCCAATTGCAACCCCGATGGCGTAACCGGAGATGAGAAGTCCGGCAAGTGTAATCCCGATGTGCAAGTCATCGGCAACCGATGCTAGAAGACCAACGGGAACGAATTCGGTCGTCCCAATCCCGAACGCACTGATGGCCAGCGCAAGGAGCGCCCATTTCCCTGAAAGCAGCTTATCTTTCTGTATAGATGCAGCTGGTGCGATAGTTTGACTCATAAATATCCTCCTATTTGAATGGATGTGATCTGCAGCAACACTTTACTTTTGTTGTCTGAGTGTTATTATAGGATCACAAGAACTATTTGATAAGTACGCACTTTGAAGTTCTATAGATACTCCAAAGTACTATAGGTACTTAAAAGTTCCTACCCTAAATACGGAGGTAAACTATGCCTTATAATGTTCCCGTTGAAGCTACGCTTGATGTAATCGGCGGCAAATGGAAGGTCGTCATTTTATGCCATTTGGATAAAGGCGACAAACGTACAAGCGAATTAAAAAGATTGATGCCAGATATCACGCAGAAAATGCTTACGCAGCAGCTGCGCGAGCTTGAGCATGACGGTATGGTGAAAAGAACGAGCTATGAGCAAGTACCGCCCAAAGTTGTCTATTCTTTAACACCGTATGGGTGGTCATTCAAGCCGATCCTCGATGCCATGTGTGCCTGGGGGGAGCAGCATATCCTGCAAAACGAGTTAGTAGAAGTATAGTAACAACACTTGGAGGCGATGGATGTGAAAATCATGATTTCAGCCGCGGAAGCTATTGAAAAAGGCGTATGGAATGATATTTTACGACTCTTTGGTCGGGATAAAAATGAAGAAATATGGCCCAAAGAGGAATTCATTTTGACCGAAGAGCAGGCCATCCAATTGAAGTTGATTAAGAAGTAGGGTTCAATCAGTTCCTGAATAATGAATAGGCCTTCCGAGAAGTAGATATCTTGCTACTTCTCGGAAGGCCTATTTTACATATATCGCTGCCATCCCGTCCCGCCCGGATATGGACAGCTCTTGTCCCGCAGCTTGGCGGCAATTCGCACAATACATCCGCATAGCGAGCACGTATGACCGCCGACGAGCTTAGGACACTCGCTGCACCGGCTTAACCGCTCACGGTACACCGAATCGGGAACACAGGCTTCTGCTGACTGAAACATAGGTGCTTGCAGCATCTTGTCAATTTGCTCAGCCGTAACTTTGAAATCCTCGCGGCATCCTTTGCACTGGCGATTCTCAAGCATCACGGCTTACTCCGCGGTCAATGCCAAAACCGTGACGGACATCGGAGGAAGCTCCGCATGGATCACCTGATCGATCAAGTTGAACGCTGTGAATTCCGTTGGACTGACTTTATCTGTCTCTTCGAAAGTATTGTGGCCGTCAATAGCATCTGAAGTCAATGTTGTACCTTGCACAGATACTAATTTGTCGACCAAGCCGCGCAGCCCGACCTCTACCTTTGCGCCAGCTTGATGATCCAGATTGCAAAGGCTGATATGTATCCGGCCCTCTTCATCTTTGGAAGCCGAAACGGAGATTTGTGGAATGGCTTGTTTCCCCTCGCCAAGTTCCGTAATGGACTGGTGCACATCCAACAGCTGCGCATCCTGGTGAACCTTATACATGTCGAATACATGATAGGTTGGCGTAAGCACCATTTTCTCGCCTTCCGTCAGGATCACAGCCTGCAGCACATTCACAAGCTGCGCGATGTTCGCCATCTGCACGCGATCACAATGCTCATTAAAAATGTTCAGTGAAATCCCGGCGACTAACGCATCACGAATCGTATTCTGCTGATACAGAAAGCCTGGATTCGTTCCTGGCTCCACGTCGTGCCACGTCCCCCACTCATCAACGAGCAGCCCGATTCGCTTGTCCGGATCGTACTGATCCATAATAGCGGAATGTTTGCTGATCAGTTCCTCCATGAACAAGGCTTTCTTCAACGTTACGCGCCACATGTCTTCAGGGAATCCGGTTGCCGCCCCTTTCTCCTGCCAGGAATCACCGGGAACCGTGTAATAATGCACCGTAATAGAATCCATAAAACGATGAGCCTGCTTCATCAAAGTTTCCATCCAATGATAGTCGTCTGTGTTCGGCCCACAAGCAATTTTATGTATGCGATTGCTGCCATAATTGCGGACATAGGTCTGAAATTGGCGGTACAGATCTGCGTAATATTCAGGCCGCATGTTCCCTCCACAGCCCCAATTCTCATTGCCCACGCCGAAGTATTTCACTTTCCACGGTTCAGGTCTGCCGTTTGCCTCGCGCAATTCAGCCATAGGCGACACACCTTCAAAGGTCAAATATTCGACCCAATCGGCCATCTCTTGAACGGTTCCGCTGCCAACATTGCCGTTGATATACGGCTCACATTCCAGCATCTCACAGAGCATCATAAATTCATGCGTCCCAAAATGATTATTTTCCACCACACCGCCCCAATGGGTATTAATCATTCGTTTCCGGTTTTCTTTCGGACCGATGCCGTCCTTCCAGTGGTATTCGTCTGCGAAGCAGCCGCCTGGCCAACGTAATACCGGGATTTTCATCTTTTTTAACGCAGCGGCGACATCGTTCCGAATCCCTTTCGTATTAGGAATTTCTGAATCTTCGCCCACCCATAAACCTTCGTAAATGCATCGTCCCAAATGCTCGGAAAAATGTCCGTAAATATTGCGATTAATCGTGCCTTTCGCGCGATCGGCGTTAACAGTTATCCGGTTAGTCACAGAAATTCGCCCCTTAAATTAATATTTTTATTAATCGATAAGTAATTTCATAAATTCAATTATTATCATAAGTTGATCTTCCTGCTTTTGCAACCGTTTTTTTGAATCGTCAGCCCCCATGGATCCCCAATGCTTCCAGACGGATAATTTCCTTTCTTTTGATCTAAAATAAGCTTTGTCTTTCCAAATAAACTGGTGGGAGTGATACACATGCGTGAAGGTTTGATCCCTGCTGTTCTTGGAACTGTCGTAACGGCTTCTGCTGCTTCCTTACTCGGTAGCAAGTATAAGCTTGCAGCAACTGGTGTGCTCGGATTTGGCCTGGCTCATGTCGTTCTAGGGGCTATTGACCTCATCGAACATCGGTAGCGCTTGGGAAGGCTCGCAAACTGTGAAAAAGACCTAACGGATGATATTCATCCGTCAGGTCTTTTTCTGTTGAAATGAATGTAGTTATACATTCAATATATAACGCGCGGCAGGACTTATTCGGTCGTAAGTCCTCTTGCGAATATAGGCAGCCTGGTCGAGCTGCTGCTTGTGTTCTCTCGCCGTGAAATACGCGTGAAGAGCACGCCTCGTCTTGGCTGTTTGGTTCAGCGTGCCGCCGTGCCAGAGGTGCGAATTGAAGACGCCGACGGAACCGGCAGGGGCGACAATCAACTCCTCCTGCGGGTGGGGCGCAAGGGGATCTATGCCGTAATCACGGGGATAACCAGGCAGCTTATGCGTTCCGGGTACGACGCGGGTAGCCCCGTTCTCTGGCGTGAAGTCGTCAATTAGCCAGATCGAATTGCACACGTGGAACGGCTCGTGTTCTTGGCGTGCGCCCCAATCCGCATGAAGCACCTGCAGTCCGGCGCCAGGAATAGCATCACGCGCGTTCAGCGAGGAAAGCATGAATTCCCGCTGCAGCACGTGATAGATAGAAGCCAATAGCTTCGGATGCGTATAGACCCTGTCAAAGCATTCTCCTTTATTCACCAGGTCGGAGAGCCTCCGTGTCCCTTCCTCCTGATGAACCTCTTTCCCTGCGTTCATCCCCTCTTTGTCCATTAACTCTTCATACTTGGCGCGAAACGTTTCTAGCTCATCTGTGTTTAACATCCCGGTAAACAAGACGAAACCTCGGTCATCGAGACTTTTCTTCTCTTCAGCCGTCAAAAGATCGTCCGAAATACCCAATGCCGATAAAGCCTCTTCAATCTTGTGAATATCTGCGTTTTGATGCATGCTCACACCCCCTGAATCAACTGTTCTATTCTATGCTTATATGCTAAGCTATTCATAAGGATTTATCGATTCTGAGAGCTGCGACAAACCTATTCATTCTTGCGAAAGGTACTGGAAAATGAGCGCTATATTCTTAAAGCGGCCGGTCTTGGAAGGTGCGATCGCTTTTCATCGCAAAGCCAGAGAAAGCTGTCATTTTCCCCTGCACCGTCATGAGGCCATGATGGAGATTCTTTTTATAGCTGAGGGAGAAGCGGACTATTGGATTGATGGTAAGCATTATGAAGCGCGGGCCGGAGATATGGTCATCTTTCGTCCTCTGGTGTGGCACGAAGAGCGTTCACGCATCGAAGCCCCGTTTTCCTTTTATTATGCAGGATTTCACTCTCTTCAGGTGGAAGGATTGTCGGCGAATCACCTTCTGGAGGATGATGAACAGCCGGTATTCTCTGTAAGTTCAAATGCTGAGCGGATCAAACATCTCTTTCAAGAGCTCTGTGACGAGGTTAATGAAGGCTGGTCGGAGGCGTTAACTTCAAGTGGTTTGCTGCTCGAGCTGCTGCTTTTGGAAGTTCATCGAACGAAACATCATGCCCCTGGGAAGACAGCGCGTTTGTCCTCGCAAACCGCGATAACAAAGGCAAGACGATACATCGAAGAGCGGTACCACGAACCCCTCACGATCAAACAAATTGCTGACCACGTTTATCTGAGCCCCTCGCATCTAAGCCACTTGTTTCGGGACGCTTACGGGGAGAGCCCGATTCAATTCGCCATTCACCAGCGCATCCACGCGGCTCGCCGTTATTTGACAACTACCGAGTTCTCCGTGGAACAAATCGCACGATTAGTCGGATATGAGAGCGTCACAGCTTTTCAAAATTTGTTTAAAAAAGCGACCGGTCTCGCTCCTGGAACATTCCGGAAAGAAACACTCCGACCTAGCGAGTCGCAATAAAAAAAGTGCTTCTCTCATCACGCATGACGAGGAAGCACTTTTTATTATTTTGCAGATGGTTCAGCTACAGCTTTGTATTTGGAAGAGACGTACGTGACCGCTTTCGGTTCCGTAATCACTTGAACGTTCATGGCATCCGGCGCAGGATCGACCAGTTTGTAAGAAATAACGGCATTGCCGTCTTCTCCAAATTGGATACCGGTAATTTCAATCCCATATCCCCCAGTTGGTTTCGTTTCCCGAGACAATGTCACCTTGTTAACATCATCGGAAACTTTCTCAACATTAACAGCAACGGTTTCTGTTGGCGCTGGAACCTGAGTGTGCGCGTCCAACACTTTGCTTGCGTTATAAACCCAAGTCGCTGCTTCGCCGCGCGTAATTTCCGCTTTTGGGCTTAGCTTGCCGTTGTTATCGAGTGCGGCAATTTTATAAGCGAGCATACGCTGTAGAGCACCTTGATACTCCGGTGTAATTTGATCAGCATCCTTAATGTCCGCCGGTTTGATGTTAATCAGCGGGAAATTGCCTTTTTTCTCAAGCGCAGTCATAAGTAACGCCCCGAATTGCTCACGTGTAATGCTAGCATTCGGATTCACATCTTTCGGAAGATCTACGCCGTTGTAATGAGCGATGATGAACGCTTCGGCATACCAAGAGTCATTTTGGACGTTTGTATAGAAATCAGAAGCAAGCGGCTGCTTGACGAAACGGAGCAAATCCATATTCAGACCCAAACCTTTTACAATGATTTGGACGGATTGCGCGTAGCTAATTTTTCCTTTTGGAGCAAAATGTTCGTGATCCATACCACTTACAACGCCACGATCATGCAGTGCATTAATCGCCTCGGCTTGTCCACTTTCAACATCCGAGAAGGCAAATGCAGTATTAAATGACAATGCTCCCAATAAAACAGTCGATAGTGCGGCAGTAGCTAATTTTTTCACAGTAACTATTCTCCTTTTAACAAGTTATTTTTTATCACCCTTTCGAGTTACCTATTAAACGGAGCTGTTTCAAAAAAGGTTGCACGCGTTTGAATAAATTTTCGAAAAAGTGATTATTGGCTTGTTATGAGCCCGGGGAGCATAGCATTACATAGACATTTGGCGGAGGGGAAAACTCCTATTTGCGCTAAACTGGTCAACAACGATACACCTTTGAGGAACTACAGGCCGCTAATTCTAGCAAATTCAGCCGTTTCCACGTTCAAGCGGAATTATAGGGCGTTATTTGAGCGGCAAATCCCGTTTTCTATAGGTAAATGGACAAATAACGGCCCACAGTTCCCCTCCACAAAAAAGAGCGCTATTTCAGATGAAATAGCGCCCTATCGTTCACTGCCAGGGAGCAATCGCCTAAGCGATAGCAGCAAATTCCCTATACGCCCGAATAGGCCATGAATCCGCCGTCCACCGGAATGGTGGCGCCGGTTACGAAGCCGGACATGTTAGGGTCCGTCAACCAAAGCAGCGTGCCGAGCAGATCTTCGGGTTTCCCGAATCGGCGCATCGGCGTGTGGGTAATGATTTTGTGCGAACGCTCCGTGAGCGTACCGTCTTCCTTCAGCAGCAGCTTCTCGTTCTGCTTCGTCAAGAAGAAGCCCGGCGCAATCGCATTGACGCGAATACCGCTTTCCGCCAAATGCACAGCTAACCACTGCGTGAAGTTATCAATGGCGGCTTTAGCAGCGCTGTAAGCCGGAACTTTCGTCATTGGCGACGGCGCGCTCATCGACGAAATATTGATGACGGTGGCGTCTTGTCTGCCGATCATTTGTTTTGTAAAAATCTGCGTCGGAATCAACGTGCCGACAAAGTTCAAGTCAAGCACATTGCGGAATCCCGTCACGCTTAGGTCATAGAAGGTCTGAATATCCGGATTCGCCAAGTCTTCCAGCTTGAACGTTTCGTTCGTCGTGTTCGCACTGGCATGATTGCCTCCGGCGCCATTGATCAAGATATCGCACGGTCCGAGTTGCTCCAGGATCGCTTCTGCGGCCTGTGCTACACTCTCTGCATCCGTTACGTCGCAGGACAAAGCAATGGCTTCGCCGCCTGCTGCGGCAATCTCAGCCACGACCTCCTGCCCTTTTTCCACGGTACGGTTCAGAATGGCGATTCGCCCGCCTTGGCGTGCGAGTTCCAAGGCCATAACCCGGCACAATACGCCGGCTCCTCCTGTAATAACGACAACTTTACCTTGCAATGCTGGAAAATTCGTAATGCCCTTCATGTCTAGTCCCCCATCCTTCCGGATTGTAATTTTCTGCGGTTTGCGTCCCACAATCCCCATAAGTACATAATGCCAAGCGCACGATCATACAGGCCGTAACCGGGTCTGCATTGCTCGCCCCAAATATGTCGTCCATGATCCGGACGGCAAAATCCTTCATAATCATTTTCATGCAGCGCGTTCACAATGCCGGCGATATCTACGGTTCCGTCTGTTGTCCGATGTGAAGTTTCAATGAAATCGCCATTCTCGTACACACGTACATTGCGAATATGCGCAAAAGGAATCCGATCAGCGAACTCATTCACGATTCCAACAATATCATTCGCCGGATTCGCACCAAGCGATCCGCTGCACATCGTCAGCCCATTATATGGACTATCTACGAGTCCCAGGAAACGGCGAATATTGGCTTGACTCGTAATAATGCGCGGTAGTCCAAAAATAGGCCAAGGCGGGTCGTCCGGATGAATCGCCATTCGGATATCATATTTTTCGGCAAAAGGAATGATGGCTTCAAGGAAATATTTAGCATTGTCAAAAAGCTGCTCTTCCGTCACTTCGCGGTAGGCATCAAATAATTCAGTCAGACTTCCCAGACGTTCCGGCTCCCAGCCCGGCATCGTGAAGTTCGGATTGGCATTAATTCGCTGTACCTGCTCTTCCAAGTTCAGATGGGCAACTTTTTCTTTTTCATAAAATAGCGCTGTGGATCCATCTTCCAATTCCTTATGCAGATCGGTCCTTACCCAGTCAAAAACGGGCATAAAGTTATAACAGATCACTTTCACGCCGACCTCAGCCAGCTTAACGATCGTTTTCTTATAATTGTCTATGTAGAGATCGCGGCTGGGCAGCCCGAGCTTGATATCCTCATGAATGTTAACGCTTTCGACGACCTTCATATGAAGACCGGCCTTATCTGCGGCTTCCTTAACCTGCAAGATTTTATCCATCGGCCACTCTTCACCAGCCGGAACATCGTGGAGCGCCCAAACAATGCCCTCTACACCAGGGATTTGCTTGATTTGTTCAAGTGTTACCGTATCATTGCCTTCGCCAAACCAGCGAAATACCATTTTCATTGCAGATAGCGCCTCCTGTCATTCCTTATTTGAAATACGTCGGAAATTTCTCCTTTAATACAGTTTGATCCGTAACCGTGAGGTGAAGATGTGTATTCATCACTTTTTCAGCTTTGCCGGCTTCGTGATGTTCAATTGCATCCACCATCTGTTCGTGCTGCTCGTAGAGCTCATCCCACCTGTGATCGGCGGCTAATCTTAGCATGCGAGTCCGATTTAGATGAACATTCACTTGCTGGATGATTGCCCAGGTATTCAGCTTTCTGCATCCCTCAAAGATCGTCCGATGGAAAGCTTCATCCAATTCAAACATCTTCTTAAAATCCTTCTCGCTCATGGAAACTTGCTGATAAGCGAGATTGGTACGCAGCAGCTGCAAGGAATCCGCCGGAAAGCTTTCACAAGCTAAGGAAATAACAGCCCGTTCAAGCTGCTCTCGAATAAAACGAGCTTCCTCCACACGCTCCAGGTCGATAAGGGAAACAACCGTACCGCGCTGAGGATAGATATCCAGCAACCCTTCTTGCGATAACTGAACGAAGCTCTCACGCACCGGCGTTCGGCTCACACCAAATTGAACGGAGATTTCCTTCTCCGAAATACCTGTTCCCGGTAGCAAATCCAGCATAAGAATTTGCTCTTTCAGAGCCTGATAAACCGCATCGCGTGTCGTGCTTGTTATGGGTTTGATTTTCAACGTTGTGATTCACCTCCCGTATCCAAATGTTATTACCATACTACCATACAAGTATGGTAGTGGGGAAGTGGGTTCTTCATGTTCATCATTTTGGAACAATCTATCGTATAGGAATTGCTCGCCTGCATGAGGCGTTTACACATCAAAAAGCCTGACGGATCAAACTCCGCCAGGCTGTGTTTCAGCTACTTTACTCGCCCCACCAAATACTCCTTTTAAGCAACTTATAGCTAACTTCCACCTGTACCGAATGGTTGAGTGTGGAATTGGCTGTGCGCATTGGCTTTCTTACGGACTGAGATGACCTTATTCAATGAAAAACGGGCTATCTGAAATTCTAACGGACTCGAATGCCGCTATTTACATAAATAACATGAGAAATGGCTAGTTTTTTGAGCAATAACGGCTCTGGAGTCCGTTAAAAATTGGATAGAGCCAATTTAGCTGAAATAGCGGCTGCCAGGTCCGTTAGCGAAAACAAGACGAAAAAAAGACCGCATCTTTGCCAAAAGCGCAAAGATACGGTCTTTTCTTATCGAATTAAATACACAATATAAGCCACCAATGCTAGTAAGCCTGCTGCGATCGAAACGACGTAGAAAGAAGTTAGACGTGCCCATTTGACCCCGGTTTTCTGAAAATATGTGGTGTCGCCTTCCCTGTTTTTACGTGAAAAACCAATCATAAAGGTTGTAACCAATCCAAATAACAAGATAAGCGAGAATATCGCATAGTAGATGTACATGTTCATTGTGATTACCCCATTTTATATTTAGTAGAAGCCCTGATGTCCTCATTATAGCGAAAAGTGGTCTGATTTTCATCCTCCACTTTAACGTTTTTTCAACCATCCAATTTGCTCTTTCGTCACATGTACACCCATTTCTATGTATCTATTTATAGTTGCCACTGTCATTTCAACGAGATTTACATATGATATAGCAAGCTAGTTTTTAGAAACATAGAAAGGAGGAATGAGGATGAAAGTCGTAATTCTAGCTGGCGGACTTGGCACCAGATTTCGTGAAGAAACCCATTCCAAGCCTAAACCGATGATCCTCATCGGTGATAAGCCCATTCTGTGGCATATTATGAAGATCTACTCATTTTACGGATTTAATGAGTTTATTATATGCCTAGGTTATAAAGGGCACGTCATTAAAGACTTTTTTGCCAACTATCCCTTGCATGCATCCGATATAACGGTTGACCTGCAAAAAAATACCACTCAGTATCTTTCATCGCCAGTAGAACCATGGAAAATTACACTCGTGCACACAGGCGATGAGACGATGACAGGCGGACGTATTAAGCGAATTCAGAAATATATTGGCGATGAGCCATTTCTCTTAACGTACGGAGATGGATTGACCAATGTGAATATTCCCGAAGTCGTGAAATTTCACCAGGCTCACGGTAAATTCGCGACACTGACCGCGGTTCAGCCTACGGCCAGGTTTGGTTCGCTTATTTTTGGAAATGGCACAGAAATTACTAAATTTCAAGAAAAGCCCAAAGGTGAAGGCGGCTGGATAAACGGCGGATTCTTCGTCTTACAGCCTCAGGTTTTCGATCATATTGACGGTGACCCCACCCATTTCGAGAAGGAACCCTTGGAGCAGCTAGCTGCCTCAGGGCAGTTGCATGCGTATAAACATGCTGACTTCTGGTACGCCATGGACACGCTCCGCGATCAACAGCAATTGCAGAAACTCTGGGACTCAGGACAAGCTCCGTGGAAAATTTGGTAATACACGGCAAAACCAGCCAAAAAGAACGGTGAAAAAGGAGGAGTACGATGACGCCACTTGTCAGTATTTTGTTGCCAACCTTTGATCGTCCACAGTTTCTGGAGCAAGCGTTAGTCAGCGCACTAAACCAAACTTACCCTCATATTGAAATTATCATTTGCGATAATAGCCAAAATAATGCGACGGAGCAAGTGGTGAATTCGTACTTGACCTCACCGAACGGCAGCAAAATCAGGTACGTAAGAAACAAGGCAAACATCGGTCCTACGGCCAACCAGCAGAAATGTTTTCGACTCGCAAAAGGTGAATATATCAACTACTTAATGGATGACGATTTGCTCCATCCGAGGAAAATCGAGCGCATGCTTCCCTACCTGATTGGTAATCCTAAAATTGGACTCGTCACCTCGCTGAAGCAAATTATTGATCATTTCGGGGAACCGGTCCGAATATCCAAAACTCCCCCTTTCAAGCTATCAACTCTGAAAAAACCTGCCATCAACGGGCAATCCTTAATCCAACGAATGCTAACCGACGCTACAAACTATATTGGCGAACCGACAACGGTGCTTTTCAGAAAAGCTGATCTGCTTGAGCCTTTTGGTACCTTTGGCGGCAAACAAGCGTATAACAACGTCGATGTTGCCTCCTGGATTGCTTTGCTTGTCAACAAGGATGCTGTTTTTCTTGAAGAACCCCTGAGCTCATTTCGCAAACATCCTACCCAATTAACCAATACGCTGTTATCGAGAATGGGATGCCAGTGCGATTGGATCGACGCTACCCTATTGGCAAAAAAGCAGCGCATCTTTGATGACTCCTCCACGTTTGTCAAAATGATTAATAGGTTAGGAAAAATAGTACTGGACAATTTTTCAAATTGGAATGAAGCCACTCAAGGTTTATATCTGAATGAATTATTGGATAGAGCGCATCAACTGGCGGTCGTAAGTGAGAAAACCAAAAAGCTATCCTCACTCGCTAAGGATTTGAAAAAACTCACACAACAGCTCGAAGCTCAAAGGAAACCGACCTAGTAACGATTGACGGTTGCGACATTGCAAGATTGAGATTCGTACCCTCATGAGTAACACGCATGAAGGCCTGCTGTGATGCAGGTCTTTTTTGTATGCGCAGACGATTGCCGGCTTATACAAAAAAATAGACCGCTCCTGCACAAGGCACAGGCATTCGGTCTATTTTTCACGCTTGCTGCAAGGATTCCCGGCCGCATACTGTTATTCCTTAAGGAGCATACGAAGCCACGCTCTCAAGAACATACGCAACCTCTTCATCCGTCAAGTCAGGGAACAATGGGAGGGTAACGAGCTCGCGCCAAAGCGTATCCGCTATCGGCGTTTCCGCCTTATAAGGAACAAAGAGCGGATGCATGGTCAGCGGCATGTAATGCACACCGGTTGACACCCCTTTTTTCTTCATATGCAAAATAAACGCTTCTCTCTCCTTCACGCGAACAACAAATGCCCAATACGAAGAGTCGTTCAAATTGTAGGGGATTGCCGGCTGGACAAGTTGGCTGCCCGCAAGTCCGTCTACATACTGACCAATGATCTCTTCTCTTCGCCGGTTCATCTTATCGAGCTTAGCCAATTGAACAAGGCCAATCGAGGCCATGAGATCGTTCATGTTATATTTGTAGCCAATATCGGATATTTCATAATACCAGCTGTTGGCATCCGCATGATACGAGGCATTTTCTTCGTAACGCTCCCATGTATCTTTGTTGATCCCGACCCAACGAGAATGGCGCAAAGGCCGCAGCAGCTCAGGATCGTTCGACGAAATCATCCCGCCATCACCGGTTGTCATGCATTTCTTCTCTTCAAAACTAAAGCATCCGATATCGCCCCATGTTCCCAGGGCTTTGCCCAAATATTTCCCTCCGGCCGAGTGCGCCGTATCTTCAATAACCTTCAAGCCACGCGCCCTTGCCCAAGGCATCAGCTGGTCCATGGGTACTGGATGGCCCATAAAATGAACAGGAATGACCGCTACGCAATCCGAATCATATTTGCGATCCAAATCTTCCAGACTTATGCCAAAAGTCGTTTCATCCACATCGACAAACACCGGGACCAGCCCATTGTACAGAACGGCCATTGCCGTTGCCGCAAAAGTGACGACTGGAACCAATACCTTTTTACCCTTGGGAAATTTAAAAGCAGATAGAGCCAGGTGCAGCGCAGCCGTGCAGGAATTGACCCCTACCGACTCCGCGCTGCCGATATAGTCGCTCCATTTTTTCTCAAACTCGCCTACTCGAGGACCAAGTCCAAGCCATGCTTTACCAAATACTTGCTGAATGCTTTCCAATTCGTCATTGCCAACAGATGGCTTGAACAGCCTTATATCCACGATTTCCCCTCCCCGTTTTCAAGCTCAATCATTTTACCGAATCTGCTCATAAAAGCTTCCCGGGTAACGACCATCGTGACCATTTCCCGTTCAGGCTCACCTGACAGCTGACCTTCTACAGGTACCCAGCGGATGACTTCGCCCGTAACTTCTTTACGCAGCGGTGTGCGCTTTACTTCTACAGCCCCTAAAGTCTCATAAATATGAATCGCGCGGGCATTATCCGAAAGTACATTCAGGTATCCTTTCTGTAAACCTAGTTCGCGCAAACTCCATGCCCCTAAAGTAAGAAGAGCATGCATCACAATGTTGCCATAACGTCCTTTGCGGCCTCTTAGCAAATTATCATACTCACAAGTATGGGCTACTTCATCATAGTGCATTAACCCAATCTGGCCGATTGGCGTCTGCACTTCATCCTCCAGAATAAATAAAATCCGGTCATCCACTTCCAGGATCTGATGTTGTGCCCATGCCCTTGTGCCTTCCTCATTCGCAGGGAATTGTGTGGCAAACCACTGGCCGGCCGCAACCCTCCAGTCCATTAACGCTTTGATGACTTCTTCATTTTCAATGGATTCTATCGTTAGCGGCTTAAGTTGTCCGAGCACCTTGCCATCGACGATGATCGGCAAACAATACGACGAGATTTGGTCGCTTCCCGCTTGTTTATATTCCCGTAGAATCGATTTCACCGATGAATCACCCTTTCTTTTTCGTATTCGTTTGTTTGATCAATTTATTAATTGTTTTTTGAAGATCTGCAGCATTGAATGGCTGAATCGGCTTTTGATTCGACTTTTGATTTGGCTTTTGGTTCGACATTTGGTTCGTTTTCTTGTTCCCACCTTGAAGCAGTTGCTGATTGATCTGCTCAAGTGTCTGTTGGCTCGTCTTCTGTTTGTTAGACTGTTTCATCTTCCCTTGCTGTTTCTCAAATTCTTTGATTTGTTGCGGTGTCGCATAGCCTTGGTTGACAGCAAAAAATTTAAAGGTTTCGATATCCATCATGGCCACTTCTTTGGCCATCTCATGCTGCGACAACTGCTCTGTATGGTAACGCAAATAGCTGAGCGGCTGAACCATGTAGACACCTTTCCCTTTACTTAACAAACTAAGCCAACTCGCCATGTCCACAGCAAAATATGCCTGTCTGCCCAGCAGCATGCCAAAGGGCTCCGTCAGAGCTTTTCTTCGAAACAGAACCGTTGTCGGTTCGCCTAAATAATTAATTCGGTCTTCAAGTATCTTCTTTGTAAGCACTCGGCCGTCGACAATCGTATCTTTCGTGTACAATTGTTTAAACGTTCCAATTGGCGGAACATATAACTGACGACCTGCAGCGTTAATCACTCTTCGTTGTGATGTGACCATCGTGACATCGGGATACTGGATTAAGTAAGCCATCATTTTTTCTATTTTTCGCAGGTGAAACAAGTCATCGTCCATGAGATAGTTAATAAATTCGCCATTTGCCAAATTTAAGCTTTGCTGCTGATTCCCAATCGGACCCAGGTTTTGAGGGTTTTTGAAATATTTGATCTTAGCACCGCCAGGCATCGCTTGATATTTCTGGACGACCAGCTCCGTCTGATTGTTATCGCTGTTATCGCTAACGATAATTTCAATATTGTCATACGTCTGATTAAAAGCACTCTGCAGCGCTAATTCAAAATAATGAGGCCTGTTATAGGTTGGAATTAGAATGCTAACAAGTGGATTCATCTCAATCTCTCCTTTTCAAAGTATCTAACGTTGGAAGCACCTGATCCTTCGCCGACATAATCGGCTGATCGACAGGCCATGGAATTTGAAGCGAAGCATCTTTCCACAAAATCCCGCCTTCATGCGCCGGTGAATAGACATTGTCTACCTTATAAACAACCTCGCAATTGTCCACTAAGGTACAAAACCCATGCGCAAAACCGGGAGAAATATAAACCATGGCAAAATTCTCCTCCGATAACACTCTGCTTTCATAGCAGCCAAAGGTGGGAGAGTCTTGCCGTACATCGACAAACACATCCAGGATTGCTCCTTTGCTAACCCAAATGAGTTTCGTTTCTGCATGAGGCTCGTGTTGGAAATGCAGCCCCCGAATCGTGCCTTTCTGTTTGGAAAAAGAGCGGTTTTCTTGCACCCAATTGCGGTGAAGGCCATGCGCCTTCATGATATTTACATCATAGAGTCGGGTAAAATAACCCCGGTGATCGGTATTGGGAGCTAACGTAATGTCATAAATGCCCTGGAGATTGCCGGGTTTAATGATCACGCTGTTCACTTCCCTCTACATATTCCTGTATTTGTTTGCTGCAAATCTCCCTGCAATCTCCCGACTGGTCGTAGGCTTTGACCCATTCAATCGATTTCGTAATCGCCATATCGAGATTCCAGCGAGGTGACCACCCTAGTAAATCGCGCGATTTCGTGCAATCTAATCGCAAAACAGGAGCCTCATGCGGATGCTCCGCCGAATCGATGAGATAGGCCGCTTGATCTCCCCATTTCTGGCATAAGCTGCATACGACTTGCTCTACTGAGATCGTATCCTCCTCATTAGGACCAAAATTCCACGCTGCTGCATACTGCTTGTCATCATAAACATGCTGGGCCAGCAGCAGGTAACCGTGAAGCGGCTCAAGGACATGCTGCCAAGGGCGAACGGCTTGCGGATATCGGAGCTTAACCGGCTCATCTTGAAGAATAGCCCTGAAGCAATCGGGAATCAGCCGATCTTCGGCCCAATCTCCGCCGCCAATGACGTTGCCGGCTCTCGCCGACGCTAGCGCAACCGGCACGGCCCATGCTTGTTCTTCCTTTTCAAACATTTGTCGATAGCTGGTTACAATCAATTCCGTTAAAGCTTTGCTGTTCGAGTAAGGATCGCCGCCGCCTAAACGGTCATCTTCCCGGTATCCTCTCTCCTCATCCAATTGCGAATAAACCTTATCGGTTGAAACATGGATAACCGCCTTGATGGGAGCATTGTTTCTCTTAGCTTGACGTACAGCCTCTAGTAAATGAATAGTTCCCATCGTATTAATCTCGTAGGTTTCTATGGGATTCAAATAAGAGGCTCGAACCAGCGGTTGAGCCGCTAAGTGAAAAACGATATCCGGAGCTGCTTCTACAATAGCTTCAGATAACGCCGTCATATCGCGAATATCAGCAATATAAGACGATACCACGTCCTTCATTCGGCAAAGCTCAAATAAACTCGGCTCCGTCGGCGGCTGTAAGGAATATCCCGTCACGTTAGCTCCCATGCCTTGCAACCATAAGCTGAGCCAAGTTCCTTTGAACCCTGTATGACCTGTGACAAATACGTTCTTGCCCTTCCAGAAGTCGGCGTTAATCCGAATCCGGTTGTCTGGCATGTTTGTTCCTCCTCTCATTCGATCATCTTGATAGAGAAACAGATTCTATCGAATGTTTTTCATATCAAAATATCGTATGATCGCTAGAGCAAATCCGAAAGCGGCAAAAATCTAGTCTATGAAAATAAAAATAATAAGCTATCATCCAATCACATCTGCGAAAACTTACATAACATAGATACTAGAGAGGAGGGATAGCAAATGAGTCAACTTTTAGAAAAACTTGAAGAAATGCTTAAACAACTTCCAGGTGGAGTAACAGAAGGACCTGTTGGCGCTGTTTTACAAAAACTTGGTGAACTCCAAGCCGCTATGGATGCAAACATGGATAACCCTACAAGCTCCCAATGGCTGAACCAGCTTCAAGCCGAAATTAGCAAATTGAACTTGGATGAAAGAGCAATGACAGACATCCAAAACGTTCTTAATCAAATCACGAATATTTCCGGTACAAACGTTCTTCCGGGAACAGCCATTCCTGCAGTTCTTGATGCCGTACGTCAATTCGTAGCTCAACTCAACGTAACAAATCCGACGCCAGAAACGATCTCCGCAAACTTAGCAGCACTTCGTGGACTTGTGTCTCAAATTGAAGGGATTTTGACTGGTCAAATGAGCGCATTGAACTTGAACCAAGACACAATCGCTAGCCTATTGAAACAATTTAAACTTACGAAGTAATCAAAAAAAGACCTTCACGAGTAGATTTATCTACAAAGGAAGGTCCTTTTTTTGTTTCTTATTTCAAATCGCTTGTGCGACATCACTTGCTCCAGGCTCCCCGTATAAAAGAAACGCTTGAGCAGCGGCTATCCGAGCCAAAGGAATCCGGTATGGCGAACAGCTTACATAATCCAAGCCGATCCGGTGACAGAAAAAAATCGACTCCCTGTCTCCGCCATGTTCCCCGCAGATGCCTGTTTTTAAAGACGGCTTCACTGATCGTCCTACATTCACTGCCAGTTCAATTAATTGACCGACGCCTTCGGTGTCTAGCACCTGAAACGGATTATGCGGCAGCAGCTTGTGATTGACATAATGGGTCAGAAACTTCCCTTCCGCATCATCACGGCTATAGCCAAACGTCATCTGCGTCAAATCGTTCGTGCCGAATGAGAAGAAATCGGCATGTGCCGCAATTTGACGAGCCGTTAATGCAGCTCGCGGCACCTCAATCATCGTCCCTACTTGGTAAGGGCATTCGCGAAGTTTGTCTTTCCCCAGTACTTGCTGCGCCACGAAGTCAACGAGTTCTCTTAAGATCTTCAACTCGTTGGCGTGGCCGACGAGCGGAATCATGATTTCCGGATGCACCCGGACACCTGCGTCAATACATATGGAAGCTGCGCGGAAAATGGCCTCAATTTGCATATCGTAGATTTCCGGATATACAATCCCTAAGCGGCAGCCCCGCTGTCCCAGCATCGGGTTCGCTTCATGCAGCGCTTGCACCTTGCGGAGCAAGGATGCGACTTCCTCTTTTTCCTTGATGGATCCATCACGTTCGTATGTCAGCTGGGCATGCCTTTTTTGCAGCTCATCGAGGTTAGGCAGAAACTCATGCAGCGGTGGATCCAGCAGGCGAATCGTTACCGGGAGGCCATCCATGCGCTCGAAAATCCCTTCAAAATCAGACTGCTGCATCGGAAGCAGTTGGGCAAGCGCCTTCAAGCGCGCTTCCTTGTCTTCTGCAAGGATCATGCGCTGAACAACAGGCAGACGAGCCGGGGAGAAAAACATATGCTCCGTTCGGCATAAGCCAATTCCCTCGGCGCCAAGCTGCCTTGCGATACCGGCATCGTGCGGATTATCCGCATTCGCAAACACCTTCAGCGTACGAATTTCATCCGCCCACTCCAGCATAATGAGCAGCTCATCTGTCATTCGGGCTTCAAGCAAAGGCATAGCCCCTGCAATAACACGACCGGTCGCACCGTCCAAGGTGATCCATTCCCCTTCTTCCAGGAGCCTGTTCTGTGCAAACATGCGCTTCTCTTCTGGCACGATCCGTATCTCTTCACAACCGCACACGCATGGCTTCCCCATCCCTCTGGCGACAACCGCCGCATGGCTTGTCATTCCGCCTCGGCTTGTAAGCACGCCCTCCGCAGCGATAACGCCATGAATATCCTCCGGCGTCGTTTCCGTTCTGGCGAGGATAACGGTCCTGCCAGCCCGCACCCATTCTTCCGCCGTGTCGGCATCAAAAACAAGCTGGCCAACCGCTGCGCCAGGTGAAGCCGGAAGTCCCAGCGCCAACACATCGATGACCGCCGCTTCATCAATCCCTCGATGCAGCAGCTGATCCAGATGCAGCACTTCAATGCGGCTGACGGCATCCTGCTTGGTCAATACACCTTCATGGACCAAATCAACTGCGATCTTAAGCGCAGCTTGGGCGTTCCTTTTGCCGCTTCGCGTCTGAAGCAGGTACAATTTATTATTTTCTACCGTAAATTCGATGTCCTGCATGTCCTTGTAATGCTTCTCAAGCTGCTTGGAGGCGTCTAGAAGCTGCTCATAAATAGCAGGCATTTCCTCTTGAAGTGCGGCAATAACCAGCGGTGTGCGGATCCCGGCGACGACATCCTCCCCTTGTGCATTAATTAAATATTCACCAAAAAAGGTGTTTTCTCCCGTAGACGGATTTCTCGTAAAAACAACACCTGTGCCTGAGTTCCCTCCCATATTGCCAAAAACCATGCTCTGCACATTGACGGCCGTTCCCTGCTCATCCGGTATCCGATTCAGTTTCCGGTAAGTTTGTGCCCTAGCATTGTTCCACGATTTGAAAACAGCTTCAATCGCCAGCTTCAACTGCTCATAGACATTCTGCGGGAAGGCTCTGCCCGTTTTACTCAAAATGCAAGCCTTATACGCCTCAATTAGCTCCTTCCACCCGTTAGCAGTCACATCCTGATCCTGGTGAGCGCCCTCCTTCACTTTCAAGCGATGCAGCAAGTTTTCGAAATGGCCAGACTCTATGCCAAGCACGACGCTGCCAAACATTTGCAGCAAACGCCGGTAACAGTCGTAAGCAAACTTTTCGTTATTTGTATGCGCAGCCAATCCTCGGACCGTTTTATCATTCAAGCCTAAATTCAGTATCGTATCCATCATCCCCGGCATCGAGCTGACCGAACCGGAACGCACAGAAACAAGCAGCGGATTGTCCGCATCACCGAACGTTTGATTTTTCTGTTTCTCCAGCTGATTAAGCGAAGCTTCAACTTGTTCAAGCAGTGAGTCCGAGAGCCGATTTCCCTTTACAAAAAAGGCTAAACATGCTTCCGTCGTGATGGTGAAGCCAGGTGGAACGGGAAGGCCGGCACGCGTCATTTCCGCTAAATTGGCCCCCTTTCCGCCAAGAAGAGCTATCATTGAGGCGTCTCCCTCCTGGAAGGGGACCACCTGTTTCTGCGTCGTCATTCGGATGCCTCCTTATTGTTATCTTTCCGTGCGCAACCTGGGCAAACTACATAAAACTTTTTGTACCCATCCGTAGGCAGCGTTGCAAGTACTTCGTTACAAGATTTACAAATAATGAGACCAAGTTCATTTGGTTGGACAGCTACTCCCGCTTCCATTGTTACACTGATTGTATGAGACATGACGTTCCCTCCTTTTCGAGCGTGCTTTCTGCACGAGAGATATAAGCTACTTCGTCTATGACTCGACTAGCGTAACCCCATTCATTGTCATACCAGGCTAAAAGCTTAATTTGATTATCTTTCGTCATCATAGTAAGACCATCTATAATAGCGGATTTCGCATTGCCGATGTAATCCGCGGATACAAGTGGCAGCTCGTTGTAGTCTACAAAGTCCCCCATCGGGCCGGCAACTGCCTGTTTCATGGCTGATTTTACTTCCTCAATATGCACGTTGCGGTTAACCGCCACTTGAAGATCCAACAGCGAGACATCCTGAGTCGGCACACGCACCGATACTCCTTGAATCTGTTCAGCAAGATGCGGCAAAACATCCGCCAGCGCTTTCCCCACCCCAGTGGAAGTCGGAATAATGGCGTTCGTACAAGATCGGGCACGACGTAAATCTTTATGCGGATTGTCCAAATGGTTCTGATCATTCGTAAAGGCATGCACCGTTGTCATCCATCCCGTTTTGACCTGAAATGACTGATCTAAGATGTGCAAAATAGGCGCAATACAGTTCGTTGTACACGAAGCTGCGGAAATCAAGTGATGCTGCAAAGGATCATACGTGCCTTCATTGACGCCCATGACCAACGTCAGATCCATATTTGTTCCGGGTGCCGTAATCAGAACTTTCTTGGCACCTGCGAACAGGTGGCGTTCAGCTCCATGCCGATGGTTAAACTTCCCCGTGGCATCGACAACCATTTCAACGCCTAGTTCTTTCCAAGGCAACAGATCCGGCTCTCTTTCACAAACAACGCGAATGGATTGTCCGTTAATGATCAACACGTTATCTGGAGTAACCTCAATTCTGGCGTCCCAAGTGCCATGCACGGAATCGTACTTCAACAAATGGGCTAATACATGAATGGGACAAGTTGAGTTTACTACTGCTATTTGGAAATCCTGCTGCGAACCAGTCAACGCTTTTCTCAAGACGAGCCTTCCAATTCTTCCAGTACCGCTGAGTCCAACTCGCATCTCCATCCCCCTTATCTCGTTTAGTACGTCATAAATGTAACATAAGAATATATATTACACAATATATATTTGTTTATTTCGATGAAAAGGGGCTAATGATGCTAGATCCAATGAGGAAAGAATATATATGACATACTAATAGCGAGATACTGAAAGTTGATCTCACTTACCAAACTAAGCCGAATATTAGTAAAATTAGCCGATGAGACTAGCATTTAAAGGAACTACAGGGCGCTATTTCGTTAAAAATCGGGAGTCCCGCTGCTGAAGGGGAACTACAGAATCTTATTTCAGTGAAATGCGCCACTTCACTACCCAAAAGGCCAAAATAAGGTCCCAGTGATCCCTCTGATTTGCTTAAATGGCTGTTTGCGCTCAAATAGCGCCTTGTAGTTCCTTTAACAGCTGCTCCCTGTGCCGTCTCGTTCTATACCCGATATTGAAAGAACTCATTCGACGTCAGATCACATTATTTATCACACCCCACTGACTCTTCACCAAGTGGAGCCTGCAACAGCATCTATGTTGTATTTAATACAACCATTTGGCTGTGATTGGGCCAAAGATCACCTCTATGTTGTAGTTTGTGCAACCACATAAGCGGTAAAGCGCTTACAAAACTCCTTTTCACAACAAATGGTTGTATATTGTGCAACGAAAGACCGCATTCGCGGTCAAACCAGGCTATTACGTTGTATATAATGCAACGTAAGCCTTAGAAATATGAATTTTACTTCAACTATGCTGCTCAAACGCCCCTTCGTCACCTCATTCCTCATACATTTATCACTAGTCCCCATCCCGCTACACTACTGATCACTAATCACCATTAACATCACCAGCCCATCACACTATTTATCACTTATCCCCCCTCTCTCATCCCACCACAACCATTTGTTACTCATTTCCATCATCCTACCCATCACGCCATTGATTACTTACCCCCTCCCTCATCCCCCAAACCATTTGTTACTCATTTCCATCATCCTACCCGTCACGCTATCTATCACTAATCACCTTCACCAAACGGCCACACTACTAATCACCCATCACCATCCCCCATCCGAACAAACCATTGTCACTCAAAACCATCTCTCCCCCAACACCCATCACTTAACCTTCAACAGGAAATTGTACTGCTAATTTGCTCATATCTGCTGCTCTCTCGCCAGTAAATGGAAATTATCCAGCTAATTCTTCAACTCTCATCCGAAATGAGGTGAATCGACTAAATTACCTGCACAATTTCCAGTTGCTCGCCAGCGAACAGGTAGCGCGAAAAAAATACCGCCAGGATGAATTTCCATCCTGACGGTATTTGTTGTTAGCTATTGGATAATCTGACTAGCCACTTTCACAAGATCGTCTAGATCGATTTTGTTATCTCCAGTAACATCGGCTTTCTTCACAAGCAACCAATCCGGGCTGTTCCAATCTTTTCCGTAGTTGGCTGCGATCATGGCAAGGTCGCCAATCGACACTTTGTTGTCGCCATTGATATCGCCCGGCGTACCTGGAGCAGGGATTGTGATGGAAACGTTCGCTGATCCAAGCGTTGCGCTCGTCTCGTGTCCCGTTGCATCCCCGAGCACCGCCGATTCAACGGCCAAACGAGCTGTTGCCGGCTGCGTGATGTCTTTCGCTTTAAAAGTCAGCTCCAGCACATCACCGCTGCCGATGATGGCATGACCCGCTCCTTCGCTCGCAACGATGAAGCGAACTTTACCTGGTGTTGTTTCTGATTTGGACACCAAGCTGATACCCAATTGAGCAGGCTTCGCTGAAACAAGTTCCATTAGCGAAGTATCATAGCTTATCGTTAAATCCTGAGCGTAAACCGCTTCGGTAACATTGGATAGACCCAAACCTACCGTAAAGGTTTGCCCCGTTTGAACCGAGCTAGGTGCGATCAGCGTTGTTGCGGGTACACTCACTACCTTCGTGACGGTAATTTGTGCTGTCGCATGGAAATTGCCGTCAACTGTAGTTGCTGTAATGCTCGCACTACCTGTTTTTAGGCCAGTTACGATCGTTTTGCCTCCAACAACTTCAACCTTCGCAACCGATTCATCGCTGCTGGACCAGGTCACATTCTTATTCGTCGCATTATCCGGCTGCACCAACGCTTTCAATTCTACAGTGCCACCTTCAGCGAGAGAAACATCCGTTTTGTCGAGCACTACGCCAGTCACCGCATGTAAGGTCTCATCTGTTACTCGGATGTTATCTACAACAAGCTGGCCTCCGAGCTCGGCACTGCTGTTATCTGCTCCCTTTAGAATAGCAAGGTAAGCATTTTTGGCATTGTCTGTCGTGAACGTCAAGTCAACCGTACTTGCTCCCGCTGGCAACGTTTTGGTCGCCAGATCTCTCACTGTGCCGTTATCATTCACACGAACGGCAACTGTGAACTGATTGGCCACATCCGCCTTGGCCTGCATTGTCAAATGATACTTTTCATTTGTCTCGAGACGTAATGTTTGCGGCAGTGTACGCAGCCATTCGCCTGCTCCGCCTTCATTTGTTTTCAGCGAGAAGTTGCCATCCAACACATAGGATTTCACTTGATTTTCGCCTTTTTCTACCATATGCGTCTGCACATTGCCTGCTTTCGCATAAACAAAAGGCCCCCAAGCTTCATCGACATTCTCGAAATCTTCATTCAGAACAGTGCCTGCTTGATCTGTTTTCCCCGGATTCTCCCATATACGTACATCGTCGAAAGATACCGTTCCAGTACCTGGCGCTACGTTAAGTGCAAGTGTTGCTTTATCGCTTACTGCATCAAAGTTCACTTTCACACGTTGGAAATTGGTATTGTAATATTTGTGCTGTGGAGCGAAATATTTCAGCTTCGTATCTTCCAAGTAGTTGGACACTTCAATGTCACCTTGTTTCACGCTAATCGACGACTTGCGATCCGCTCCATATACGTTCACCCAGACGGATGCGCTGTAGGTTTTGCCTGGCTCAAGTCCTGTAATAACTTGCTCGACTTTCGCATCGTCAGGCCCTTTCACTTCTAAATATTCGTCAGCGTTGCTGTTTTTCTTGAAGCTGATGTGATCCGTTGTTCCAGTGGAAGACGATTTGCTCCAAGTTCCCCACTTATGGCTGTCAAAGCCCGGATCCTTGACCGGACTGCCATCGCCCCAGATCGTTTCCGCTTCTTGCGTCGCCGCTGTCTTGTACAGCACATAACCGACATTGGACTCGGCGCTCAGCGTCACTTGCCCGTTCGTTACGTTCACGTCCCCGACAAACTGACGATCTGTATCCGTTAGCTTATACAGCTTCGCAGTCTGCACGCCGCTCCATGACGCAGGGACCTTCCATGTCGTGCTGCCGCCAGCTGGATTCCAGTGGTAAATCTTATCTTCTTTCACCGGATCCCAAGGGATGAAGATCGTGCTGTTACTGATATCGGTGGAATCCGTCATAATTGCGATATCATTGCCGTCTTTCGTCAGATGAATTTTTCCGTCTCCAGCGCGTGCAACCGATACGTTACCTTCAAAATCGACGCGATCGTTCGTCATTTTCATAATCGGGAAATGCTGCATGTACTTCGTCGGTAAGTTCTGGTTAAAGAACGTTTTCGTCACTTCTTGATAGCTGTAGAATTGGGAGTTAGGCTGCCAATAACCGACACCGGACTGCTTGTTGCCTTTCAAAAGCGCATCGCTCATAAAGCCGTCCACATTCGTGTTGCGAATGAACCTGACAATTTTACTGTCATCGCCTTGATTCGGATACCCTGGATCTGTGCCCCAGTGAACCCAAGAGGCTTGTTCTTGCAGCGGGCCTGCAAATTCCGTGCCGAGCATCCAGCCATTGCCGTTAATATAATCGGCCAGCTTCTTCGCATTCCAGCCTGCCCCTGTATAAACATCCACATATACGAAGTCCAAATTGTCGCCTGTATCTGCTTTCAACATATCCAAGCGACGTTTCAATTCGCCGGACTCAATGTCTTTGCGTTGGTCAACATAATACGCTTGATCGAGCCAGCCCCAGCCTTTGCTCAGCGGTGCAATCATGTTCGCCATCTTCGTTTGGAATGCGTCCAGATGGTACTCCGTGGCGTTAATGTGCACGCCGCCTTTGATGTTATACTTCTTGCCTTCCGTCAGGAAGTAGTTGAAATCATCCTTCCCGCCTTGGCGAATACCGATATGCCCGCCGTAATCCGGGTGCGAATCGTCGTGTCCTTCCGCTTGATACCCCTTCTGCAAAACAATTTGGCCGAACTCGTCGGTTAGATGCGCAATTTTCTTGGCGTGGTCCAGCGAACGCAGAAACGGCATACCTGTTGTTGCGATGTTCATGCTAATCCACGAGATGTTATCTTTAATCATGTCGCTTCCGTAAGGCATATCGGAATGGCTGCGATACACGACGGCACCGTCCTGCCAATCAAGAATCCCGTCATTATTCGCATCCGGCGTAATAATGACTTTCGACCATGGCAGCTCTTCTGGAGCCGGTGCAACCATGCTTTCACGGTACGTCCAAGCGCCGTTAGCCAGCGCAGCAACTTTCTCGCCAGATGCCCCATCCGAAACACTCGTGCGTACTTTATCGTTGCCATTGATAACATTATTAACAATCGTGGCTGCCAGCTTATCGGAGTTGACGAATCCGAATGTACGGCCGCTTGGATTCAAGTTTTGCGCTCCATTTTTCAGGTCGTTGTATTCCTCAAATACTTTATTCCACTCACCGGTGAACCAGGCTGCCGTCTCCTGTGCTTTCGGCTGTGTCGAAGATACGGAGGCTAGACTATGATTCGGGAATTCAATACTTTTCACCTTAGTCGAACCGTTTTCTTGAATCTCAGTGAACTTCATATCGAGCGTATTGTCCACCACTTCCATCTTCACCTTCAGTTGGACGGCCAGCTCTTCCACATTCATCGTGTAGATCACGCTGTTGCCCACTTTTTCCGCCGTCGTCTTCGGCCAATACTCTTCTCCATTGATTTTCACAGCGTAAAGATAATTTTTCTGCCCATTCATGATAGCGCCGGTTGCTTTCCATACGTAGTTGTCTACACGCGGGAACGTACTATCCAGTTCAGCTTTCATCGTAGCCGATTCCGATACAAAGTTAACGGCATTCGGATCCTGCTTAGGCGGCGTAGGCTTCGTATACGGGGTGACCTTCGTATCATCAAGGTACATTGTTTTACTGTCGAACCATGTTCTCATCCCGATTTTACCTGGAGCAGAAGGCATATCCCCAACCGTTGCAGCAGCAACCTTTTCTCCGTCGATCCATAAAATAATATCCGAGTCCACATATCTCAGTTTTATATCATAGGTTTGGTTGGTAGACATAGATTTGGAAGCGATCGTTCCATAGTATTCCGTACCGTTTTTCAAGTAATAGTAGAGCCAATTTCCGTTATCATAGACAACACCGGCAAAGTTACTCACATCAACATACCGGAACAAAAAGCCATAACGGCCTTGCCCGCTCTCGACCTTCAGCTTTGTTTCCAATTCGGCGTTCTGATAGGAGGGCGAGTTATCATCCACCATCAAAGTTACCCCGGATGTAACAATTTTGAGCATATTGTTGACGACGCTAAAAGTCGCGTTGCCCGATGCTTTCTTCCAACCGCCAACCTGTCCGTTATTGTAATCCTGGAAATAAGCATCCCCATCGGCAGCTAATGCTGTACCTGCCGGGACAGCGGCATACACTTGCAAAGCTGTAAGTAAAGCTAAAGAAACTGTAACGCTTTTTTTCAACTTGCGACTACTGGACTTCATACAACCATTCACCCTCCCTGATTAGGTTCCCCTGTTTCCCAAACTTTCGCGATATTCCGACATGATACGACATGTATCATTGAGGGCGCGATGTAACACTCAATTGCATCTCTGGCATGCCTTAATCATACTTTCTTTGCAAGCGCATACAAATGATCTTTTTTGCTTTAGTTTTGATGTTTTTTGAACCAGGCTACCCTCTCATGAGGAGAGGATAGCCTCGGATAACCTCGGTAATTATTTCAAAATTTTGGCTGCTACTGCCGCAAGATCATCAATATCTACTTTTTTATCATGATTAATATCCGCTGATTTGTATTGATTCCAGTCCGCATCTGCATCCGTTTTTCCATACGCTGCGGCTACCATAGCCAAGTCCCCGATGGATACTTTGCTGTCACCGTTCAAGTCGCCGACGATTGAATTAACGGTAATTTGAACAGTTAGGGAGCTGTCAGGCACGGGAGTTTCTACGCCTTCACCACTTGCGATTTTCAGGTTAGATAGTGTGAAATTGGCGCTTTGCGTATGTAAAATCGCCTGCGCTTTCCAGTGCAACTGCAGCATGTCGCCGTTCGCATTAGCCGAATTTACATCCGTATTTGCTGTAATAAAACGAATCTGGCCAGGTTTTTCCGCTTGTTTGACAACGACCAAACCATCTGTAAGCGGCTTTGCTGAAAGGAAAGTCACAAGATCAGGATTATACGAGATCGTTACATCCTGCGCATACACCTCCCCCGCATGAGTCAGTCCATACGCTGCAGTAAATGAATCACCTGCCGCAACTGAGCCCGGGCCTGTCAAAGAAGCTGCCAATTCAACCGGATTCGCTGTAAACGTAAGCGACTTCATCAGACCTGCTGCGTTGGTTTCATTCGCTGCAACACGAACCAATACGGTTTGATTTCCGCTAAATGTCGGGATTCGATCTGCATGATACGAAGTGTAACTCAGCCCGCCGTCTACAGAATATTCCATGTTTTCGTCTGCACCAACAATGACATTGCTCGTGTCATCAGCTGATACATTTGGTGCTGCTATGGCAGGCGTGTACTCAAAAGCATCGATTGCGCCAATTTTATCCACGGCTTGCGCGCTTTTTGTCCCTTTCACAACAACTTTAATTGTATGCTGCCCTGCCGTTAACCCGGTCTTGCTGTAGAGAACAACCTGTTTGATCGTACTAGGCGCGTAACAATCAATATCCGCTTGAACCAGCACGCCGTCCAGATACACATCGATATTCCCCATATTCCTCTGCTTCATGCTGATTAGCTGAATGGAGGTGCCGATAAACGTAAATTGCGCAGAGTCACCTGCTGTGCTGCTGTATTTCTCAGTACCGCTGTAGTCCCCGCCATCGCTGTAATTGTTCCACGAACCCGTGTACACAACAGCTGCATCGCGATCATCAACTTTTACCGTTGCGACGACACCACTAGCTTTTGCAACAGTTACCTGAGCTGCCGCCCGGAAGCCTCCATCCGCAGATGTTGCCGTAATTTCGGCTGTGCCTTCTTTCAGTCCTGTCACAACTGCTTTGCCGCCGATAACCTCAACTTTGGCGACCAATGAATTGCTGCTTGCCCAGCTGATGTTTGGATTGGTTGCATTCCCTGGCTGAATCGTGGCGGTGAACTGCGCCGTCTCATTCTCTTTAAGTGCAACAGCCGATTTATCCAACGTAATACCTGTTACCGAGATATTGGAGGCTGGCCTTGTGTTCGTATACGTGACGTCATCGATGAACAGCACTTTATTATCGAACCACGTTCTTAGACCTATTTTGCCAGGGACATTGAGAATATCTCCGACGGTGGCTGAACCGGCCAATTGACCATCGATCCATACCTTCATATCTGAATCAACGAAGCTCACTTTGACATCATAGGTTTGACCATTCGTAATCGCGACTGAAGACAAATCACCATAATGCTCAGTACCGTCTTTCATGTAATACCACAGCCACTTGCCCAAATCATAGATGACACCTGCATAGTTGTTCACATCGTTGTATCGGAACAGTATCCCGACTCTGCCCGTTCCCGTCTGAATCTTCAGCTTCATGGCCAAATCAGCATCTTTATACACAGGCGAGTTATCGTCCACCATAATAGCTACAGGGGCAGAGGCAACTTTCAAAGCATTATTCTCCACGCTGAACGTAGCGCTTCCTGTCGTTGACGTCTTCTTCCATCCTCCAACCTCTCCGCTATCAAAATTTTGCAAATAAACATCGCCCACAAAGGTATAAGCCGTCGTTTCCGCACTCGTGGCAGATAACGTCCCGTTCGCATCTTTGGACCAAACAACGAAACGATAAAGCTGCTTCTCGCTAAGTCCGGTTACTTGAAGGCTCGTGCTAGCAGCCGCAACCTCGATGCTTTTCATTTTATTCGCACCTTGATAGACGTCAACAACATAGCCCGCAATGTTAGAACCGCTGCTCGGAGCCGTCCATTTCAGATCAACGCTGGTATCCGTATGTGCAGGTGATTCCACATTCGTCGGTGGCAGTGGCGGTGGTGTTACACTGGAGTTAATGACATACTTTTGCCCAACTTCGGTATTGAACGTGATCGTATCCCCGCTGACCGTGTAATTGACTGGTGTGTTGTCCGCTTTTAAAACTTGATACTGCCCGGTATGCGTAAAAGTCTTACTCTTCACTGTAGCTACTTTTCCTTGTAAGGAAGTAATCGAGGCACTCTTCAGAATCGTACCGTCCCAGCTCATATCCACGTCAAAATTGCCTCTTGCCTTTAAACCCTTCACATCCCCTTTGGACCATGCCATGGGTAGAGCCGGCAGCAAATCGATACTTCCCGTATGACTTTGCAAAAGCATTTCCGCAATGCCTGACGTGGCCCCGAAATTCCCATCAATTTGGAAAGGTGGATGTGTATCGAACAAATTGGTATTCGTGTTCGCATCAAGCTGTCCTTGCAAAATTTTCTCAGCATGATCGCCATCCAGCATACGAGCCCACAAATTCAATTTGTTCGCCCGGCTCCAACCCGTTGCTTCATCTCCGCGCTGTATCAATGTCACTTTCGCTGCATTAAATAGATCAGGCGTTGTCACCTTATTGATCAGATTGCCGGGATATAAGCCTACAAGATGAGAAATATGGCGATGCTGATCGTTGGGATCATCAATATCTTCTTTCCACTCTTGCACTTGGCCGTATTTCCCAATTTTCGGCATTGAAAGCCTGCTGCGTTTATCCATGAGCTCATTTCGGAAATCCGCATCAATCCCAAGTACATTGCTCGCCTCAATGCAATTCGTAAATAGTTGCCAAACAAGTTCTTGATCATAGGAATCCCCGATACTTAACGTCCCATGCTCAGGCGAAACCCCTGGCGTTGATACCAATGTGCCATCATTATCCGTAACAAGCGTTTTTGTCCAAAATTCTGCTGCTTCTTTCATGATGGGGTACAGCTTATTCTGCAAGTAGGTCTTATCGCCCGTAAACAAATATTTCTCCCACAGCTGTTGGGAAAGGAACGCACCTGCCGCCGGCTGCCAGCCCCAATTGCTGATATCCCAGCCTGGCGCTGTATAGCCGAAAACGCTTGTAAACGTATGGATCGTCCATCCGGAACCGGACACTCCGTGATGTTTCTGGGCTGTAACCCGGCCTGGCGCCCGCAAGGAATCAATAAACTCAACATAAGGGATAGCTGTTTCACTCAAATTCGTTATTTCCGAAGGCCAATAGTTCATCTCAAGATTAATATTGGTGTGATAATCCGCTCCCCATGGCGGTGTGGTGGAATTATTCCAGACACCTTGCAGATTGGCGGGAAGCGATCCCTCTCGGGACGAAGCGATTAGCAAATACCTGCCGTATTGGAAAAAGAGTGACTCCAGCGCACTGGTGCGAGTGCTTCTGTAACTGGCAAGCAGCTGATCCGTCGGTATCGTTGCAATCTGATCATTCAGATTCAGGGATACCCGCTTAAACAGAGACTGATAATCCGTCAAATGCCGCGTCCGCAGCGATTCATACGTTTTAGCTGAAGCTGCTGCCAGCCGATTGTTTACGGTTAGGTGCGGATCCGTTCCGACATAATCGGGATAATGGTTGGCGTAATCCGTCGCTGCCGACATGAGAATGGTTACAGAACTTGCCCCTGCAACCGTCAATTTTCCGTTGCCTGCCGTAACGGTCCCGTCATCCGATTGAACACGGAACTGGGACTCGTACGCCATTCCATTATCGGATAGCTTACCGCTTAGGGTCAGCGTGTTGCCTATTGCGGTAATAGAAGGTGACGTTTGTGGACTTGTAACCTTGACATCGAAGTTCAATTGATTCGGTTGACTGCTCGTAAGCCGCATCGCCATCACGTTATCCGGATAGCTCATAAAATATTCACGCGTATAGTCAATTCCGTTTTGCTTGTAGGTCACACGTGCAATGCCATCTTCGAGATCCAGCTCTCGCCGATAGTCAGACACAGTCACAGAAGCCGGCAGCGCAAAATCAAAATACATATCGCCGAAATTTTGATAATTGCCGAATTGCGGATAATCATTTAATGTCCCCGTCAAAAATTGCTCAGCAATGGACGAGGCTCCGGCAACATCCCCGCTCGCCAATTTCTGCCGGACGTCCTCTAAATGATCAGCAGCGCCATCCCGGTTGCCGTCCCTACCTCCCCCAGCCTTGGAACGTGGTCCACCGGTCCATAACGTCTTTTCGTTAAACTGAAGATGTTCCTGTTCCACACCGCCAAAAACCATCCCACCCATGTAACCGTTCCCAATTGGTAGCGCTTGTGTTTCCCAATCCGTTGCCGGCTGCCGGTACCATAAGGCCAGGTTATGAGCCGGGGCCGGGGCGGATCCTGTGTAAGTAATCGCTGCTGCCGCATGTGCCGTATTCAATGGGAAGAGGGTTGTCATGCCGGTAAAGCCGGAAGAAATACAAGCTGCCATCATGACACTTAATAAAGCTTTCTTTTTGAGAGGCGTCTTCAAAAATTTGCGCAAAACTATCACCCTTTCTGTATTTGTGTTGCCTTGCCAGCGAACAATACAAATCGTAGCAGCAGTTTTTTCTTCTAACTATTGAAAAATTTACGTAAAAAGTTGATTTTTTACCTATTTTAGTCGTTCCGCAAAATGTGACACACTCTTTCACGATACGACTTGTATCGTCATAGGCATGCAGGAATAAACGTCATCGTCGTAGGACGAACGCTATTGTTTGAGCCTTGCGCTTCCCCCCCCTTGCCCTTTCCTTTCCCAGGGGGGCTCTCAAAATCAAGCTACTTTACCCACCTTCCACGATCCAACCACTGTACTCACCATTCTGCAACTTTCCACCCACCAGACACAGAAAGACTAGCGGAGATTTCCGCTAGGGCAGATAATAAGGGAACTGGCGTCCTCTATTTCGAAGATACCGTGCAGATTTCCGAGATGAGAGGAACTACAGGGTCTTATTTCTGCTAAATGGGACCCAATTCCGGCGAAAATGCCGAAATAGTGGACCTCAGTTCCCCTCTAGCTCGCTCTAACTACTAATATCGCTGAAATAGCGCCCTAGCATTCCCTTATTTGCACTTCGCACTCGCCACTACGCACTCGGCGTATCACACTTTGCACTCCGTATTTGCACTTGCATTCGCTTACAGCTCACGGCACTCGGCACTCGCTCACGGCTCTCAGCACTCGGCACTCGGCACTCGGCACTCGGCACTCGGCTCTCCACACTTCACACCTCGCGCCCCAGCCTCACTTCAACAAACTCTCCCGGTACAGCTTAGGGCTGTACCCCGTCGTTTTTTTGAACATGCGGCTGAAATGCTCAACATTCAAATAACCGACGCTTTCGGCTATGTCGGTTATTTTAAAGCCCTTCTTTTTCATTAATCGCTTGGATTCTTCGATACGCAAATGCGTTAAGTACTGAATGAAATTGCTGCCGACTTCCTTCGTAAACTGCTTGCTCAAATAGCTTTCGCTAACGCCCACCATCTCGCTGATCAACGCCAGGTTGACGTCTTCCATATAATGAAGATCAAGGAATTGCTTAGCCGTCGCCACCACGGTGCTGTAGCTGCAATCCGCTTTTTCCTTCCCATGAAGCCAGCTGTACAAATTTGTGCAGATCCGATATAGCCAGCTTTTCGTTTCTTCCAAAGTCTCCAAACTTCTCATATATTCAAAAGGATGCTGAAGCTCTTCCTCCAGCTCATCCCAACGTATCCCTTTGCGGTGCAATAAGCCACCCAGCTCCCAGAGCAAATTCTCAAGTGCAGCCTGAACATCCTGAGGCCGCCATCCCCATGTTTGCCCGAGCAGCAGCTGCATTTGCTCAAACTCCTTGCCCCACAACTCCGAATTGTCCTGTTCGAGCAGTTGAGTGATGGCTGCCCCATTCGCTTTCAGCGTCAGCTGCAGCTTGCGAACATGGTCCTGACCAGCATTCCCACCAGCTCCGGATCCAGATCCCGACCCAGATCTTCCCTGATCCATACAACTTTCAGGATAAAACACTTTGTTCCATCCGGCATAAAAGCTCATCGCCGCCAAATGTGCTGCCTGTTGGTGCAGACGGTACCAATGTTTGGTTCCGCTGGCCAGTTCACTCACACCGATCGAGATCGACACGTTCACATACTGAATCAGCCGGGTTTGCATCATGGTAAAAGCGGATTGCACCTTTTCGCGTATCACGCTTTCGCTTCGATATTGGACCAAGGTGCAGAAAAGCACGTATTCCGTTTGGCTTTTCCGGTAGATGAAATGCCGGATCGACATGGCGTCCAATACGGTTTGCACCGACTGCGTAATAAAACGCTGCGTTTTCGCATCATTCAAGCTTCGTTCCTGCCTGCTGCCCAGCGCCCCCTGTGAAACGGTCATAACGGCAACCAACTGATTCACTTCGCCAAGCCACTCGTGAATACCTGTTGTTGCTACGGCAGCCACCTCATCCTGCTGATTCGGATCAAACGTGATAAGCTGACGGAGGATTTCGCTTTTCGCATCATTGTCATCTTCAATCTCACTTGTCGGCAGCGAATTTAACGGAGGTTCCTCTTTACTCAATTCGTTGACCGCCTTCAAAATAACAGGCACAAGATGCTCCTCATCCATATCCGCCTTCACGATGAAATCAATAGCGCCAAGCAAAAAAGCTTCCCTCACGTAGCTGTAATCGCTATAGGCGCTTAACATGATCGTGACGGGTCTCCGCTTTTCCTTAACAGGCGTGTAGGCTCGCAGCAGTTCAATTCCGCTAAGCCTCGGCATCTCAATATCAAGCAGCATGAGATCGATATCGCCACGCTGCTTCAGAATGTCAAGCGCCTCCGCTCCGTCAGCGGCCTCAACTTCGACGATAATGCCCATACTCGGCCAATCGATCATATGCTGAAGCGCAAGGCGAACAAGCGGTTCATCGTCAACAATCATCATTTTAAGCAACCGATTCATCCTCCAATGGCCAAGTTGACTGCATTCACCTTATCCTTTAACAGCCCCATCCATGAGACCTTTGAAAATATAACGTTGAAACACGATGTAGAAAATGGCGCTAGGCAGCAGCACGATAATAATCCCAGCGCAAAGCTGTGATAAATCGGAACTGCGTGTGCTGACAAACGCTGTCAAAGAAGTCGCCAACGTCGCCAGTTTCGCGCTAGGCATGTATAACTGTTGGACAAAGATATCGTTCATTATTGTAACACTTTTTAGTATAGCTAGTGTAGCCGTTGCTGGCAGCAATAATGGGAAAATAATCGAGCGAAAAATGCGCACATAAGAGGCGCCATCCAACATCGCACTCTCGTCGAGCTGTACGGAAATCTTTTCGAGAAACTGCATATAAATGTAGATCTGCATAATATCTGTTCCGATATAAATCAGCAGAGGCGCGCCTAGTGTATTATAGACACCCAGAGCATGTATGAGCTGAAACCTGGCAATCTCCGTCGTATAGGCCGGAATGATCATTGCAGCCATAAACATCATGAGAATCACTTTTTTCATCCGGAACTGAAAACGATTAAGCACATATGCCGTCATCGTACCGAGCAGCATATTCCCGAGCATACTTAACACAACAAGCAGCACAGAATTGCCTAGACCGCGTATCATATTGCCCTCTTTCAAGGCGCTGACGTAGTTATCGATATGGAGAAAGCTTTGGGGCAGCGAAAAAGGGGACGTTTCGGCCAGCTCCAGATTTGTTTTAAAAGAACCAAATACGACCAGCAAAATGGGGACGAAAACGATCGCAGCCATTAAGGTAAATAAAACATAATAAACGATATGGCCAACTAATCGCTGTGTACTCATCGAACGAGTCCTGCTCGGCACTTCCGGCTTGTAGGTTTGTTTCAATAGTTGTGTACGTTCCATGTCAAGCTTCACTCCTGTCTTTCACAATCCAAGCCTGCAGCGATGAAAATATAATAATTAATAACAAAAGCATAACGGCCATAGAGGAGGCCAAACCGTAATTATTATACGTAAACGCCGTTTGAAGCGAATATAAACCGAATGTCGAGCTTGCGCTTCCTGGACCGCCATTTGTCATGACAAGCGGAATATCATACTGCAGCAGAGCTCCTGATACATTCATAAACAAGATGATTTCTACGACCCGACGGATGCCTGGCAGTGTAACAAAACGCTGCTGCTGCCAAAAGTTCGCTCCATCGATTTCAGCCGCCTCATACAGATCTTTCGGAATCGATTGCAGACCGGCTAGAAACAAGACAACATGCACACCGCTGTAACGCCAAAGCGAGACAACCACTAAGGAATAATTAACGACGTTGGAGTCGCTCAGCCAACTTTGAATCCATGATTCTAGCCCGACTGCCTTTAACAACTCGTTCAGCGGACCATTTATTGGGTTGTAAATGTAGCTAAACATATATGCCACAGCAATCCCGTTAATAATGTAAGGCATTAGCACGGAAAAACGAAAGAATGCACTCCCACGCAGCACTCTGTTCAGCAGCACGGCTGTCGTCAATTCGAGTGGAATCGCGATGGTATGGAGCAAAAAATACACACCGTTATTCCTAATCGCTTGCCAAGCTTCAGGGAAATCAAACAGCATTCGGACATAATTTTCGAAGCCGATGTATTTGAAGCTTGGGCTGTAGCCATCCCAGCTAGTGAAGCTGTAGCGGAATAGCTGAAGCGTCGGATAGATTAGAAATAACAGTAAGAGCGAAACCGGTACAAGTAAAAACGAGAAAATTACGACTTTTTGCTGCATGCGATAATTCATATGATCACTCCTGTATATAAGAGAAGACACTATGCCAGTCGCCTAGGTAGTGCCCTCTCTTCCAAACTTATTTGTTCGATTCAACCGCTTTTTTCCACTTGTTGTTTAAGTCTTTTTCCACTGTTTCGATCGGTTTGCCAGAATAAATTTCTTGTGCTGCTTTTTTGAAATCAAATTGAGCTGCGCCGCTTACTTTCGCAAAAGCCTCATCTGTCGCATTGTAAATGAACGGTTTAAACGGATACTTTTCCGTCCACTTATTGAAGAAAGGAATTTCCGAGTTCACGCCGTTGATGGTGGAGAACTGTTGAGCGTTATTGATATAACCTTGGTAAACGTCTTTGCTGAACATCCACTCGAAGAAGGCTTTGGCTTCCGCTGCGTTTTTGCTGTTCTTGTTGATCCCGATATTCATATCGGACAACGTCATAGCCGTTAACGGCTCGCTCTCTGTGCTTCTAAAAGGAAGCGGGAATACGCCAACGTCATCGTCCGTTTTTACACGGTTCACATAATCACCGTAGTACCATTGACCGGCAGCAATCATTGCTGCCTTCTTCGATTCGAACAATTGCGTGGATTGATCGAAGGAGATCGAGAGCGCATCTGGTCCTGCCAGTTTTTTGCTCGACATTTCTTTAATCACTTTTCCAACTTTATCAAATGTGCTGCCATCTCCAAACGGTTCAGGTGTTTTCGCCAAAGTAGCCAAGTAATTCTCATCCCCGGAGAGAATATGCGGTCCGAATTCCATGAACGGATAGAACGTCCAATCTTCCTTACCTCCGATGGCAATCGGTGTGTATTTGCCGTTTGTTTTAATTTTCTCCATCGTTGACATCAACTCAGGTAATGTTTTTGGCACTTCCAGGTTCAATTCCTTGAAAACGCTCGGATGGAAGTAAACGAATTCGGAGAAAGAAACGAGTGGTGCTCCCAATATTTTCCCATCGATTTTTGCCGGGAATTTATTATTCTTGGCCCCGTTCAGGTCATCAAGCGGAAGCAGCGACTGCTTATAAATTTGCATATGCGCCGGTTTTAGGTAGAACAGATCCGGCAAGTCATTTGCAGCTAAGCGCACCTTTAAATATTGGCCGCCGTTGTCCGGCACTTTTTCCACTTCAACCGTAACATTCGGCTTCAATTTGGTGTAATCTTTCACTTTCTCCTGCCAAAACGTAATGTCTCCCTTGGCATCCCACATCGCCAGCTTCAACTTAACCGGATCAGCCGGTTTCGCAGTTGGCGCAGCAGCCGCTTGGGTTTCTGTCGGCTTGGTTGATGCTGCAGGCTGTGTAGCCGCATCTTTGCCGCAGCCTGTTAATGCACTCAACATCACGATCCCACTAACTAATGCGGTACCCATTAATCTTCTTTTTCCCATCTTCGTTACCCCTCCAATGATTGATTCTATAATCATTTGTTCTACTCTTATCATACCCGCGATGTAAACGCATCCAAATGATCTTTTCGGCTATAGAGTTGATCTTTTTTGAACTACAGAGACTCCTCATCTTTATTTTTAAAAATAAGCGGAATTTTCATCGTGACCTTCGTTCCCTCCGGTTCATTCGCAGCCAGGGTTAAGCCGTAATCCTCTCCGTGATGCAGCTGAATGCGGTGGTGCACATTGGCAAACCCCATTCCCGAGAACGTATGTGGGCTGCTTTTTGCTCGGAATTGCGTTAGCTGTTCCTCGGTCATTCCCTCACCGTTATCCGCAATGACGATGTACAGGCTTCCTTCATGAACATTAGCTGCAATCACGATTTTACCTTGCGATTCCTTGCCGGCCATCCCGTGTACAATGCTGTTCTCCAGAACCGGCTGCAGCAGCAGCTTGAGCAAATACTTCGACTCTGCCTGCGGATCAATCTGCCATTCGACTTCGAATTTATGACCATAACGGATTTCCATGATGTATAAATAATGCTTTAAATTTTCGATTTCATCGGAAAAGCGCGTAAGAATGCCTCCCCGGTTAAAAGAAGAAGAAACAAGCCGCATCAAGGCATTGGTCATGTTCCGAATATTATCCACCTTGCTGATGAGCGCCATCAACTTAATGGCATTCAGCGTATTAATGAGAAAATGCGGGTTAATTTGCGATTGCAAGGCAGCAAACTCCGCCTTCCGCTTCATCTGCTCCTCTTCTTCGCGCTGGCGAATCAACAGCTTAATCTGGTCCAGCATATGATTGAATGTGCGTCCAAGCGTAGCCATTTCTGCGATGCCCGATGTGCCGATTTTGGCATTCAGATCCCCTTCCATGACCAGGGACATCTTGCGTACCAGCACATGAATGGGTCTCGTAAGGCCTTTCACTAAATAGAATGAAATGAGCAAAAATACCGCAATAACAGCAAAGGTAGCAAGCAGTACAATCTTATAAATTCGGTTATAATTGGCAGTCAACTCGCTATACGGAATTTCATGCACGACTTTCCACCCTGTTTGACCAACTGCCGCATACGTGACAAGCATCTCCGTCTCGCTGGCTTTATCGATAAAATGCCCTTCACTAGCTGATTTTATTTGCTCCAGCCTTGCCAGACTTACACTCGTTTCATCCCAGTTGCTGCTTGATGCAATCACTTGCCCTTCCCCGGTCACAATAACAAACGCTGATTTATCATAGGGCTGCTGCAGAAAAATTTTTTCGAACGCTTCTTCATTCAATGTAAAACAAACCATTTCAACATCGCTCAACGTATGAAAAGCGCTCGGGGCAATGGCCGCCGATAGCCCTGCCGGTTCGGTCTGGCCAAACAGCATCATACGCTGCAGGCCTAGAAACTGGACGTTATCCGTTTGCTTCAACGTTCTCCGGTACCACTCCATGGCGCGAACCTCCTGCTCATCCGTGGACAGATTTTGCTGGAATGAATATACGCCGCCGTCTTTGTAAAAAAAATGAATCGCCAGAAGTTGGCTTGACATCGAATAAGTATATCGACTTAGCGCACGTTCCATCGCATTAATGTATGCGTAGCGATTGCTTTCATCCGCTTGATGCAACTCAGTCGCAATCGATAAAATATCCCGATCGACGCCGACTGCCGCCGTCACGTACTCAATTTTGCTAATCTCTTGTTGGGCAGAATAAGTGACCGCATGCAGCGTCTGCAGCGAACGTTCTGTCGTTTGCTGCAGCAGATCTCGTTTATATACTTGCAGAATCATGGTCGAAATAATCACGATGGGGAACACCACCATCACAACTAACAAAACATGGAGCGTCGCCGAAAACGTCCACGGTTTAGCAAACAACTTCATCCTGGCACCCCGTCATGTCAAAATACATTAGCTGTCTTTCTCACCTTACATTCGGTTATTTTGAGAAAATGTCCTTTTTCCTTTTTAAATTCGACAAAAATTCTTATAATTCGACATAACTTGGTGCGCAATTTCAATCCGGTTGCGTGGTTCATCCCCTTCTTTTTATTCGACAAAATACGAAAACGCTTACAGTTGTAAATTCAAAAGCATGTCTCAAATAAATTATAGCGATTCCTGAGTGGAAGGCTCATGATGTTTTTTGTTCTATTCATGATTATTTTTGAACCTGGACAAGGCAGCCAGCCCCTGAAACTGCAAAACCTATTAATAAAAAAAAGGCACCCAAGGGCACCTCTTTTACAAAGCCGATACAATTATTGCAATTTGACCAGTCTCCACTTCTGGCCTGCCGTTCCGTTCGCCGTCTTAATAACCACCGAGTATTCCGTTCCGGTTAAAAGCGTATCCAACGGTTTGTTGCTTTGGACTCCAAGAATAGTATACGTGCCATCCGGATTCGCATTGAATCTCCACCTTTCGTTTGATGAACCCGCATAGGGCCATATAAGTGTCTTTGAGTTGTCCGTCGTCGTTGCTGCGTTCACATTCAGTCCTTTACCGCTTGTAACGCCAAGGAGCCTGAACGTGCCATCGCCATTGTCGCTAATATTCCATTGCTCGCTTGCAGCACCGTTATCTTGTGACGCAATGACTGCCGTCCCATTTGCCGTTGCATTTCCTTTTACGTCCATGGCAAGGTTCCCGCTCCCCGTATTAATAAGCTTATATACGCCACCAACCATAGCAGACTGGCTGAATTGGAACCAGTTCAGATGGAAGAGAGAGCCGCCAGTTCCCTTGTAAACGAGATATACGTTCTGCACGCCCATGGCGCCCGTTACTCCGCAACCTACCGTTTGCCAAATTTGTCCTCCTCCAGTAGACGGTACCGTACACGTGCCTACCAGCGTCCCCGTCACACTCCCTAAGCGGATTTCAATGGTCCCTCCTGGACCGTTGCTTGCCACCCTGGCGGAGAATGAAGCTGCTCCGGTTCCAAAATCAACATTGTTGTAAACCGAGTAGTCGTTATTATCAATCGATGTGAGATCATAACCCGTGCCTTTGTCTAAGGCGCTCTCTAGCTGGATGCCTGAATGGCTGTCGTAGTTCTCTGCTTCAATTTGATTGAATGCAGATTGTGTAGTTCCGCGCACAAATGTAATTCGCGAATCGGTAAACGGATTCAAAAGCTGATTGCCATAGCGGATTACAGGTACCGTACCGCTAGGGGAATCAATTTGAGCGGATACGAGTTGCCCGTTTGCCCATTTGATGCCGAGCTCATACCCGCCTCTCGCTTTTACGCCTGTAATTTCGCCACTCGTCCATGCTGTAGGCAATGAAGGCAGAAGTTCAATTTCCCCGGTATGACTTTGCACAAAGAGTTCTGGATAATACGCGCTTTTTATTTGCCATTCGTTTACCGAAGGATTGGTCGGATAAATGGTTGCAAGGGCGGCGGCTTTATTCCCTTCATTAAGTCGTGCCCACATGTACCCGCTATCCGGGTGATATCCGCCTGAACCGCGCATGTTTAGCGATACTTTAGCTGCTTGAAATAAATCAGGCGTGCCTCTCTTCGTAATCTGATCCAGAAAACCAACACCAATGAGATGGGAAGCATGGCGATGACTTGGATCAACGTTTGCGTAATCATTATTCCATTCTTTAATTTGACCGCTAGTTCCAATTTGATAAGGAAGCAGCTTCGGCAAAGCCGTTCGAATACGATTCAACAATTCAACGTCCGCAGGAGAATCTGTTTCCAATATGCTCCCCGCTTCAAGGATATTTTCAAACAGTTCTCGTATGACCGTCATATCAATCGTCGAACCTTGGCTCACGGCAATTTTTGTACCATCTGACAAAACATACTTCGTTTCTGGCGAAGTAGAGGGCGATGTCACGAGATAACCATCCTTATTAGCAACAAGTAAATCCAATGCAAATTCCGCTGAACCTTTCATGAGAGGAAAGGCCGTGTCACGAAGGAAGCTTTTGTCCTGTGTGAACCGATAATGATCATAAACATTAAACATGAGCCACATGCCGCCTGTTGGGTAGATCGCCCACTCATTGTCATTGGCGCCAAGCGCTGTTTTTGCCCACACATCGGATGCATGCGGCACCACCCACCCGTCAAAACCGAAATCGGATTGCGCGGTTTTTGCTCCGTTGATCGCTAAATTTTTAATATACTTCCACAGCGGATCGCCGTTCTCAGCAAGATTCCCTGTCTCAATCAATGCATACATCTTCTCTACATTTTCATTAAAGTAATGCGCTCCATTCGAGCGAGGACTCCACATGTAATTCCACATTCCCTGTTGGTTATGCGGTCGATCAAATGTATTCGCTCTGGAAGTGCAAATGGAAACGTATCGAGCATATTGATAGGAGAGCACATTGGCTCTGGCATCACCTATGTTCCCATTCACTTCCGTCCATAACCTGCGGAACAAGCTCCGATAATCAGTCTGGTGGGCACTCAAGAGCTGGTCATAGGTTTTGGCAAACGCCGCGTTTATAATCCCCGTTACGATTGGAGCAGGATTGTTGCCGCCTTGGCTTGGATTCGGATTCGTAAACGGATCCTTGTAGCTTGTCGCATCGGCATATAGGAGTTCAATGACCGAAGCGCCTGAAATGTTCAAATTGCCTCCGGTTGCTGTTATGGTTCCTCCCGTCGTTCTGGCGCGAAGACGAGCATCGAACGTCATGCCTCTCCCGTCTGCCCACAGCGTGGTTGGGTATTGAGAGTAAGCGTATGGGGCTGTTCCAGTCATTTGGATCTCGTTGCCCGATGAAGAGACGGTTCCATGTCCGTTCATTTCATTCGGCAGCGTCATCTTGGCTGTCATACTCATCGGCAGTCCGCCGTCATTGGTCATTCGGACAACCATCACGCGATCCGGGTAGCTCGCAAATACTTCGCGCTTATAAGTCGTGCTTCCCACTTTATATGTGGTTGTCACAGCAGCCTTATCCAGATGAAGCTCTCGATTATAATTCGTATATCCCGTCGTATTCGGGACATCCAAGACAATATTGCCGACGGGCAGAAAGTTAGCCATGTACGCATATCCCCACATCCCCTTGGCTGCCGTCTCAGCTTGTTTTAATTTCTGCTCGCGATACGTTACTGTTGTCGCTGTATCCGCTTCTGCCAGCAGGCTTCTTGCATTATTTAGAGCCGTCTTGCGATTTGGATCATAGTTATTGAACGGTTCGCCGGAATGAAACGTTTTGTCATTAAGTTGAAGAATCTCTGTCGCAACACCACCTGATACTTTTGCGCCGAAGAAACCATTCCCGACAGGTGCCCCGTTAAAATCCGTCCCACTGGCCGGCGTTGTCCAATTGATTTTTAAATCATCCCAATTGCCTGTTTTCTGGACAGGCAGCACGGTACTCCCAACATTGGCTTGAGCTTGATTGGATGCTCCAACTGATATCAAGCTTGTTGCAAGTAGAGTACTAACTATCATGCTTATGAAACCTGCTTTTACTTTCTTCATAGCATCTCCTCCTTTATTAGTTAACCTTCACGATCTTCCACTGCTGATGTGTACTCCCATTCCAAGTCGAAAGCTTGTTTACATACACAGGAGGGGTAAATTCCCCCTTAAAGTTTCCACTGCTTGTTAGAACTAAGCCATTAGACCGATTCGTTATTTTATAAAATCCGTCTCCCAGATCCGTCAATTGCCACTGTTGATTCTCGCTGCCAGTCCACGTTGTTTCCTTCGTAGTCGTTCCTGTTGCCATCCCGCTTCCTGTACCGTCCAGTGCCAGACCATTGGTCCGGTTAAGAATCTGATAATATCCTGTACCGAGATCGACGAACTTCCATTGAGCATCATTACTGCTGTTCCACACATTTTCCCTCACACTCGAACCAGAGGTCACACTCCCTCCTCCATCAAGCACCAAATCTGTCGTACGATTTGCAAGTTTAAAGTACGCATTTGAATCCAGAGCTATCTTGAGCGAGGTAATTAAATCATTATTGCTAGTGTCTTTAAGATTGTTATTGTTACTTACAAAAGTCCAAGAAGTCCCGCTGTAATTGTCATCTGCGTAGGCAGTCACCTTGTAACCAGACGGTACCTTGATGGAGGAAATGCTATTATCTTCAATTCCAGCCGCTTGCAAAGTTGATTTTGTGTAATTGCCCAAAGAGAGAGGAATTCGATTTCCTTCATATTGCACATGTTTGTAAAAAGTTGGACCCGATACCTGATGCAAATCGGGAATGCTCCCTGTGAACGTTAGTTTTACCACATAGGCACTTGCAGTGAATGGTTTGTTTGCCGGCATCGTAATTTTCAAACCTTCCTGATTTTGGACTCTGTTTGGCAAATTAATATAGGTACCGGCGGTCTCTCCTAGCAATTGCACATTTGAAAGCGCATTCAATTTAATCTGATTTGAATTAAGTGTGCTTATGTTCAATGTGGCGCCATTCCCCGGCCATCCCAGAACGATGGCATATAACGTGTTGTTGTTTTTGTTGCGAGTAAAACGAATGTCTGTTTCCGTTCCAACAATAGGCTTTGATTGAATCGCTCCGCCAAGCTGTGTAGGGCCTTCACCATACTTCGTCCAAGCACGCGTCGAGTAAATGCTTTCGCCATAGCGTTTTAACCAATCCCCCATTCCAAGCAAAATATTTTTTTGCTCCTGTGGAATTGTTCCATCTGCCATTGGCGCAATATTAAGCAGCAGGTTGCCATTTTTACTTACACGATCGATCAGGGAGTGAAGCAACGCAGGTGCTGAATAATAGCTCATGCCAGGTGTATAGCTCCAACCGCCAACGCTGTCGTCCGTTAACCAATAATTAGAAGTTAACTCTGCTGGCCCTCCTCTTTCATAGTCGACAACTTCACCATTCAAGTTGAATCCACCGCCGGTTTTATAGGTTGCGACAACCTCTTTGCCCCAATCTACTGCTTTGTTATAGTAATACGATAAGAACTTGAGACGCTGCACTTCATCTATCTTCGTCAAAGCAAAATCCTGCCAAAGAATATCAGGCTGATAAGTATCGATCACTTCTTTCAGTTTATCGTACCAGAGCTGATCCTCCTGCGTTTTCGGCAGTTGACCGTACAATTTCATCAAACTGGGGTCTGATTGAGCAGGAGCGTATTGAAAGTAACCGTTACTGTTATAAGCATGATGCAGCGCTGTCAACAACTTCAAATTCTTGTTACGAATTGCGGTTGCAAAGGTACCAAGGAGATCCATATGGGGGCCTTTATCCGCCGAATTCCATTCATTTACAGAACTGTCCCACATCGAGTAACCATCGTGATGCTCAGCAACAGGACCCGCAAACTTTGCCCCCGCATCAACGAACAATTGCGCCCAATCGTTAGGATCGAATTGACCTCCAGCTGATTTCAACTTGGGAGCGAACTCCACCCAATTCCCATTCTTATCCTGTGCACCATTTATGAAATTGTTATACGGCCACGAAGAAGGGGCACCATACAAACTAACATGATGGTTGTACTCTTTGCCATTTTGTACGTACATATTGCGAGGATACCATTCACTGCCAAAGGCTGGAACGCTGAAAACACCCCAATGATAGTAAATGCCAAACTTAGCATCTTGAAACCATTCTGGGGCGGCCTTATGCTGATCAACGGATTCCCATGTAGGCTGATAAGTACTTGCTGCATAGGCTCCTAATGGCGAGAGTAACTCGCAGGATAAAACAAGTGAGACTGATACTGCCAATGTCTTCATAAATGGCTTCATCAACACATCTCCCTTTAATTAGAATTGCATTTGCTGCGAATCAACACACTTTCAAAACTTATCTCCTTCTCCTTTTTGATTTTCTACGAAGTAACCTGATGCATATGAAGGAACCACAAAAATGTAAGCCCTTACATTCACCTCCCATGCCCAACATACTCCATCTGTTTTTTCAGGTAAACATCAAAAGTGAGAGATTTCTATAAAACCATCAGCAAATTCTTCATTTTTAAGCATTTTTTCAATAAATTTTGAGCTGCCATGAAAAGCTGACATGAAAAAGCCGCCAATTTGCTATCATCGGCAGCCTTCTTCGTTTTAAATATTGCAGCCGGACTTGGCGGGGAGCCAAGTTGCGCAGCTAAGTTTTCAGGAAAAATGAAGGGGATCTCAATCGGGGGAATACAGAGATAACACTTGGATAATCTTGCTAAGTCAATAAACAGACCGAACCACTGATACCAGGCTTACTCATCTGCTCCGTCATATGTACAAGCACGGATAACGTAATCGTGTTCTTTCCTTTCAAGTTAACCTTTCGCAACGGAATTTCCAATGTAGTCGGCTCAACGAGCGAAGCCACCAATAACAATTCCGTATCCGCGTAGATTTCAACATCACCTTCAATTTCATTAAACCGGAGGGTGCCGCTGCTAGAACTTTCCTGTTCCGACAAGCGCAATTGACTCCGGAACACAACGTACCCGGTTATCCCTTTCAGCATATTCAAGGCGCCATAACTGACGTCTACCTTTTCCCAAGTGTTCATATCCGTCGGATCCATAATCATGAGGGGATCAGGCCTTTCGCGGTAAGGCTCCTGCGTTACATGCCAGTCATTCACATAAGTCTCCTTGACGGAATGGATGTAAGGAGGCTCGGCCGTTTCCTTCACCGGGATGACCCACGTCATCGGTGCCAAGCCAGCAGCTTTCGCTCGCAACACAATGGGATCAGAGCCGGGGACGCTTTGTACAATCAGCTGGCAGCAGCCGGCAAATAAACTTCTTGCCTGTGCAGCATCGGCCTCGTGACAATTTGGATCGCCATTGCCGACGCCTAGTATTTTACCAGAACCACTAATCGTGAAAGTCACAAACCGGCTATCTGTCGGAACAAAGCGCTGCTGCGCATCGATCGCGTACATATTAACGGCAATAGCATCCTTCCCGTTACCATGGAGATAGGGTTTCTGCATTTCCAGTCGGAGTGAAGCCGTTTCGCCCGTCGTTGCAACTTCCGTAATTTTCACAAGCTTACCGTTATTGTAGCCTTCCATGCGAACGCCGCCAGGCTCATAAGGAACCTCCCACTCCAATTGCTTATATAGGTCAACATGCTCTCTACTGATAAATCGGCCATTCACATATAAGCTCACTTCTTCGCAGTTGGTATGCGTCATTACCCTTATCGGCTGCCCTTCTCGTCCCTGCCAGTTCCAATGCGGCAGCATATGGAGAACCGGTTCATTAAGCCAATAAGCTTGATACAAATAGTACGCGTCTTTGGGAAAGCCGCAGGTATCCATAACACCGAAATGCGTGTTAATGCTTGGCCATTCATAAGGTGTCGGCTCCCCGCGATAATCAAAGCCTGTCCAAACGAATGTCCCCATCACAAAATCACGAGTAGCTACCGCTTGCCAGGCCTCGCGCACCGTAGCTCCCCACGGAGCTTTCTCTTGATCGTAGCTGTCAAAGACTTGCTTGATCGAATCGCCCACATAGTTGCCGCGCGTCGAGAACGCGCTTACGGTCTCGGAACCGATGATCGGTTGTGCTGGATGTTTCGCTTTAAATTTATCATAGCTGGTATGCATATAATTGAAACCTGTAATCTCCAAAATGTCTGCCGTACCTTCGTCTTCCATCACTCCGCCGTTCAAAGCTCCAAGAACCGGGCGAGTCGGATCCAAACGCTTGACCGTCTGGATCATTCGTTTAACCATACGGCGACCGATTGGCGTTCCTTGATGCGGCTCTTCATTGAACAAACTGTAGAATACTACACAAGGATGATTGCGGTCACGGGTAACCATATTTTCAAGTTGGCGCAGACCTTCTCTGGACGATTCAAAATTGCGGTTCTCATCCATAACAAGTATGCCCAGCCGGTCGCAAATGTCCAGGAGTTCCGGAGTCGGATTGTGATGCGCCGCACGATAGGCGTTGCTGCCCATCTCCTTGAGCCGCCGAATCCGGTATTCCTGCAGTCCATCAGGAAGCGCTACGCCAACACCGGCATGATCTTGATGGTTGCAGGTTCCCTTTAATTTCAAAGGTTGTTCATTCAGAAAAAACCCTTTATCTGGACAAATGCGAATGGTTCTATAGCCGAAAGAAGTCACCTCAGTGTCATATAGCTGACCTTCTACCGTCAGAACGGAATGTACTTGATAAAGATGAGGCGCATCAATATCCCATAAGGCAGGATTGGTTATGTTTAACTTCTGAACGACCGTATTTTTGCTGCCTGCAGCACATCTACTCTCCGTCCTGGCTTTCTGAATCACATCATTTTTGGCATTTTGAATATATGTCGTTAACGTGTAAAGTACATCGTGCTCCAATTCATTATCAACGATCGTTTCAATATGCGTCTGCCAAAGCGTGTCATTGATTTTTTCGGGTTTGACCCAAATCCCGCGCTCTGCAATGTGCAGCGGCAATTTTGTCGTTAACCAGACATGTCGATAAATACCGGCACCTTCGTACCACCATCCCTCGGCCTTTGTAGCATCCACGCGGATGGCCAGCACATTGGGACGATCACCGTAATAGGCTCGATCCGAGATATCGACTGTAAAACTGGTATACGCGCTAAAGTTTCTTTCCAACAAGCTTCCGTTCAAATAGATCGAAGCTTCGGTTGCGATGCCGTCGAACTCCAACGTCAGCTGCTTTCCCAGATCCTCTGCGGGCAATCTGAATTTCTTCCGATACCAGCCGACGCCACGCGGTTTATATCCGAAATTGGGCACACCATTTTCCCGGTCGAATGGCTGCTGATACGACCAATCATGCGGAAGCTGTACGGTTTCCCAATTTGAATCATTCCACTCCATGCCGGCGGGTCCAATGGCGCCTCCCGCTTTGGCCATGCCGTAAATGCTGTTATGCGATTTGTTGACAGGAACATCAACTTCACCTAGATGGAACAGCCAATCTTTATCCATGCTAAATCGTTGTCGCACCTCATTCATTCCTTTCCACTTGGGTGTAAGTGTAGTATTATTCGGTTTTCGCAAGATCGCGTTCACTTGGTAAGACGTTCATTTTCTGTTTGACATTTGGCCTGTACCATAATGCAATCAGCAGGAACATGAGCGCGCTGCCTAAATAAATGTACGTTATGCCATTAGGCAAGCTGACCGCTAAGTAGACCAGCATAGGGCCAAGTGCGGAGCCCATATCGGTCGCAACAGAGTAAGCGGTCATAACTGCAACGACGGATGAAAAGCGGGCGACGTCCGATGCCAAAGCATCCATCAGCGTCGAAACAGCTGTGCTTGCCGCCAAGACAAGTAATATAATCGCGCACCACAGGTAAATCGGAAGCTGCCAGGGTATCAAGGCATACCCGACCGCAGAGATAATCAGCGTGAGGCAAAAAAGAGGCAGACGCCCTTTCGAACCGTCAGAGCGCAAGCCTATCCATGAGGCAAGAAACGGTTCCCACCCCCAGCGAGCTGACTGTAGCACACCTGATAGCATCGTGCTTGTCACGACAATTCCGATCAATGTCATCGGCTGCGGATAGTTGGTTTCGATCTGCAAGCTCAACGTGACGCTTAGAACAGTCTGGAGGAGATAAACGAAAAGCCCGGTTGCAACGATTTTAAGCACAGGCTTCTTCCAGATTGCCGCCCGATTGTCGATACGTTCCTTCTGCAGCAGAGAAACGTCTGACTGATTCGCTTTAGCACCGGAAATATAGACGGCGACATAAGGAAGACCAATCAGCATAAACACCCCAAAAGCGATGGAAACAATCGGCATCCCCACGAGCGGAACGAGGACACCGCCGACAAGCATTCCAATTAAGCTTCCTAGACGGAATATCCCGTTATATCGTCCCATCAGATGGCCACGATTCGTATCATCGGAGTAGCGGATAACGGTTAAATAGCCGCCCATGCGCAAGAAAGACCAGGCGATTCCCCATAAGCTGCGAAGAACAAGCCAAATGATAAAACCCTTGAACATGCTGTAGCCGATCGTTGTCGCCGCTGCCAGCACGATGGCAAGGATAAGACCTGTGCGTAATGACATTCTCTTATAAAGTAAACCAATCAACGGGGTCATTGGCAGCCTGATAAAGCGATTGATGGAAAGAAGCACCCCTACCTCCCATAAAGCATGGAGGCCAACTTCTCTCCAGTAAATAGGAAGTACGATATACAGCATGGAATCTCCGAGCAGACTAAGCGCGGTAACGACCGCAATAATCGTAACAGGACGCTGATTCTCCCTAAGTCGATCTTCGGAAGTAGTAATCATATTTTCTCCTTAAACTTAGAAATGAACAGTAAGACCGTCATACGCTACGCAAATGTCGTTAGGTTCGAAGAGGGTCACCCAATCGTCATGCAGAAGAGCGGAATTATGGGTAAAATGGGTGACATAGATTCGACCACTATCATGAAGGATTTGCTCTTTAACGAATATATCGTGTACGTCCAGAATCGTATCCGCGTTCATGTGGTAGCTCTTCTGTTTAATTCCAGTCTTTTCATGCGTGCAGTCAAGTATCGCCATATCAACCTTCTTGCCTCTAAGCCAAGCCCAAGTATCCTCTGGAAACCATCCCGTATCATTCCCATAGAGCAGGGTTTTTCCGTCTTTCTCCACGAAGTATAGCAAGCACGTTTCCATAGGGTCGTGATCAGCAAGAAGTGGCGTAACCCAAGCCGATCCCACAGCTGTCCTCTGAAAGGGTTTCATTCGATTAAATCGAATTCGGGTGCCCTCGAATTTCCCGAGAGCCTGCCGGGCATGGTACATAACAAGATCGTTGCCATGAATCCATAGCGGATGTTCAATACCATGAGCAAAGCCTTCAATGCGACTTGTCAAATCTCCCGGATAAAAATGATCGTAATGCGTATGGGTCACCAGCAAATGCTCTATACGTCCCAAGTTTATTCCATCGCGAAGGGCCTGCATTTGTGAATCCGCCGAATAATCGAACTTCAACGTATCATCGACGATAACGGAAGCTCTCGTACGAATGTTTTTTCCTCCAAGCTGTCGTGCAGCGAGACATGCCTCACAACTGCAAAATACGTTCGGAAAGCCTTCAGACGCAGCCGTCCCAAGAAAATGAATTTTCATTGTTGCCCTACACCTCCTTGCCCCAACATATGCCATCTATTTTTTCACGTAAACATCAAAAAAAGGTGATTTCTATAAAACTATCAACAAAATCTTTACAATTAAGCACTTATGACAAAAGAGTGCCACAAGGGGCACTCTTTTAACCAAACCAATATCATCATTGCAATTTGACCAGTCTCCACTTCTGGCTTGCTGCACCGTTCGCTGTCTTAATAACCACCTTATATTCCGTGCCGCTTAGCAGCGTATCTAGTTGTTTGTTGCTTTGGACACCAACAATGGTATAGGTACCATCCGCATTAGGGTTGAATTTCCACCTTTTGTTCGCAGAGCCGTTATAAGGCCATATAATGGTATACGAATTATCAACCGTATTGGCCCCGGATACATCCAGCGCTTTGCCGCTTGGGACGCCTAGCAGTCTGAATGTTCCATCGCCATTGTCGCTAATATTCCACTGCTCGCTTGCAGTCCCGCTATCTGTCGATGCAATGACCGGCGAACTATCCGCTGTTGCATTTCCTTTCACGTCCAATGCAAGGTTCCCGCTCCCCGCGTTAATGAGTTTATACACGCCTCCAACCAAAGCAGATTGGCTGAATTGGAACCAGTTCAGATGAAAGAGAGGGCCGCCGGTTCCTTTGTAAACCAGGTATACGCTCTTCACGCCCGTGGCACCCGTTACTCCGCAACTAACGGTTTGCCAAATTTGTCCTCCTCCAGTAGACGGTATCGTACAAGTACCTGCCAGCGTACCTGTCGGACTCCCAAAGCGAATCTCGATAGCCCCTCCGGGTCCGTTGCTCGCAACCCTCGCGGAGAATGAAGCTGCACCGCTTCCATAATCAACATTGTTGTAGACGGTGAAGTCGTTATTATCAATCGATGTGAGATCATAACCCGTGCCTTTATCCGAGGCGCTCTCAAGCTGGACGCCGGATTGGCTGTCGTAGTTCTCTGCTTCAATTTGATTGAATGCAGATTGTGTAGTTCCGCGTACGAATGTAATCCGTGAATCGGTAAACGGATTCAGAAGTTGATTACCGTACCGAATTACAGGGACCGTACCCGTCGGGGAGTCAATTTGAGCAGATACGAGTTGCCCGTTTACCCATTCGATGCTCAGTTCATACCCGCCTCTCGCTTTCACGCCCGTTATTTTGCCACTCGACCATGCGGAAGGCAGCGAAGGGAGAAGTTCAATTTCTCCGGTATGACTTTGCACAAACAATTCTGGATAATAGGCGTTTTTTATTTGCCATTCGTTTACCGAAGGATTCGCTGGATAAATGGTTGCACGGGAAGCGGCTTTATTCCCATCGTTAAGTCGTGCCCACATGTACGAGTCATCCGGGTGATATCCACCCGATCCGCGCATGGTAAGTGATACTTTAGCTGCTTCGAATAAATCAGGTGTGACCCTCTTCGTGATCTGGTCGAGAAAACCGACGCCAATTAAATGGGAGGCATGACGGTGATTGGCTTGAGAGTTAACATACTCATTATTCCATTCCTTGATTTCACCACTGTTTCCAATTTGATAAGGAAGCAACTTCGGCAAGGCCGTTCGAATTCGATTCAGCAAATCAACATCTTCAGGAGAATCTGTCTCCAATATACTTCCTGCTTCCAGTACATTTTCAAACAATTCTCGAATCACCGTCATATCGATCGTCGAACCTTGACTGACCGCAATCTTTGTTCCATCTGATAATACGTACTTAGCTTCGGGAGATGTAGAAGGCGATGTCACGAGATAGCCATCCTTATTTGCAACAAGTAAATCCAATGCAAATTCTGCAGAACCTTTCATCAGAGGGAAAGCTGTATCTCTAAGAAAGGACTTATCCAGTGTGAACCGATAATGGTCATACACATTAAACATGAGCCACATACCGCCTGTAGGCCAAATCGCCCATTCATTGTCACCTGCACTAAGTTCCGATTTTGCCCAAACATCGGAAGAATGGGGAACAAACCAGCCGTCAAAGCCGAAATCGGCTTGCGCATTTTTCGCCCCGTTTACAGCCAAGTTTTTAATATACTTCCAAAGCGGATCGCCATTTTCAGAGAGATTCCCTGTCTCTATCAATGCATACATTTTCTCTACATTTTCATTAAAAAAATGCGCTCCCCACGAGCTTGGCTTCCACATGTAATTCCACATTCCCTGCTGGTTGTGCGGACGGTCGAATGTATTCGCTCTGGAAGTGCAAATCGAAACGTAACGGGCATATTGATAGGAGAGAACATTGGCTCTGGCATCACCCGTATTCCCGTTAACTTCGGTCCATAACCTGCGAAACAAGCTCTGATAATCAGTCTGGTGGGCACTTAGGAGCTGGCTATAGGTTTTGGCAAACGCCGCGTTCATTATCCCCGTTACGATTGGAGTTGGATTAATGCCACCTTGGCTTGGATTGGGATTGGTGAATGGATCCTTGTAACTTGTCGCGTCGGCGTACAGAAGTTCAATGACCGATGCACCTGAAATGTTCAAATTACCGCCAGATGCTGTGATCGTTCCTCCTGTCGTTCTGGCGCGAAGACGAGCATCGAACGTCATGCCTCTCCCGTTTGCCCACGTATTTGCGTCCTCGTTGTACGGAGCTGTGCCTGCCATCTGTATTTCATTGCCTGATGAAGTTACAGTTCCATGTGTATTCATTTGCGAAGGCAGCGTCATCTTGGCCGTCATACTCATTGGCTGACCGCCGTCATTCGTCATACGAATAACCATAACGCGATCAGGGTAGCTGGCAAATACTTCACGCGTATACGTCGTATTTCCAACTTTATACGTGGTTTTCACAGTGGCTTTATCCAGATGAAGCTCCCGATTGTAACTTGTATATCCTGCTGTGTTCGGCACATCTAGGACGATGTTGCCTATGGGGAGAAAGTTGGACATTTGCACAGATCCCCACATCCCCTTGGCGGCTGTATCCGCTTGCTTTAATTTCTCTTCGCGATACGTTACTGACGTCGCTGTATCCGCTTGAGCAAGCAAACTTCTTGTAGTTTCCAGAGCGGTTTTGCGGCTTGGATTCGTATGATTGAAAGGTTCGCCGGAATGAAACGTTTTATCATTTAGTTGAAGAATTTCTGTCGCAACACCTCCTGAAACTTTTGCACCGAAGAAACCATTCCCGACAGGAGCTCCCGTAAAATCTGTCCCACTGGCCGGCGTTGTCCAATTGATTTTCAAATCATCCCAATTACCTGTTTTCTGAACAGGCAGTGTTGTACTTCCTACATTTGCATAAGCTTGATTCGATGCCCCCACTGAAACTAAGCTTGTTACAAGCAGAGTACTAACCATCATGCTTATGAATCCTGCTTTTACTTTCTTCATAATATTTCCTCCTTGATTTTATGTTTGGTTTCCTGAAGCATATCCAACTAGCACCCCTTAATGTAAGCCCTTACATTCACCTCCCAGCCCCAACATATAGCATTTATAATTTCATGTACACATCAAAAAATAGCGATTTCTATAAAACTATCAGCAAATACTCTTGATATAAGCGAAAAAACCGCCAATTTTTTCGAATCGGCGGCTTACTCTTATTCATGATGGAAATCCATTATCATACATCTTGTTTTCTACTGTCGTGTTCCGCAATTTGTACTCAGACGTCGTAACACCATATTTCGTCTTAAACATTTTATAGAAATAATTTTGATTCTCCCAGCCGATTCTATCCAAAATCTCTGCAACGTTTGTATTTGGCTTTGTAATCAGTTCTGCTGCCATACTCAATCGATAATCCATCAACCATTCAGCAATGGCTTTGCCATGAACATTTCGAAATATTTTACCCAAGTGATACTTAGATAGATTCAATAGTAGCGCAATACTATCCTGACATAACGATTTATCCATATAGTTGGATTCTATGATGCCAATGACTTTACTTACGATCTGCTGATTTCGGTTCACCTTGGAATCCACCATGCTTTCGGCTATTTGACGAATAAGCACGTGGAACTCAGCGTTGATTTCTCCAATGGTTTCCATTCTACTAATCATACGTACGAACGTACTATATTGAATATTGAACGTGGTCGATCCATTCAATTCAATTTCTTTGATCCGCTTATAGATATTAAATGCCAAATAATATAAGTAACTAATGACAATATCATAGGAATAATGATTTAAATAGGCGACAATCTGTTCATAGGCTTGAATGGCTTCCTCATATTTCCCATATACAAGAAGCTCGTCAAATGTTTTCTCCAATTGGAGCGGCGGTCGAAAGTCATCCGTTTTCATATGTTTTAACTCATCCGACGAGATGATCGATCCTTGCCCGAATATAAACCTGTACTTGCTAAACTGAACGGCTTCTTGATAAGAAATGGATATATCCTGAAGTTGTTTGACCGAATACCCGATTACACCTGTCATCGAAAGTTTCAGATTGCTCTGGATCCAGTTTTGAAGTTCCGCAATAATGAGACTTATATCTCGAAGCTGTTTCTCATAGGATTCATCGCAAGCTTCCAGAATGAGGACAACTTCATCTCCCAAATCAACCGCACAATTATTCGTAGAACGCGACGCTATTTCCTCCGCTGCATTCCCTATCGCATAGCGAAAGAGTTGTTGATCTGCAGCGCTGTAAGTTCTTATAAAATCCTCATAACGGTCAATCAGGAAAATAACGGCAAAATGGCGCTTATCCGCATATAAGCCTATTTGATAATGATCAAGGCGTGATTGCAGATCAGCAGGATCATCATCCAAAGAATGGCTGACTAACCGCCGCAGGAACTCTAATTTCCGAATGGAAAAAGCTGTCTTCTTATCGCCAATGGACACTTCGTTCTGTTGAATGGCCATCGAAATGACATCACTTAAATAACCAATATCATCTTTACTTTCAATTGAAGATGATGGTGAACGAGGCAACGCTGAAACTTTGCCAACCAGACCACGAATAGGAGAATACAACTTTTTGGATACATAGAACACGATGAATATTCCTGGAATCAAAATTCCCAAACAAAAAGCAAGCGTAATCCAGCCAAGCCGCTCCATATCATGAAAAATAATGGAATAGGGGACAATATGAATAAATTTCCAATTCAAAGTCTCGGATGTTACATAGGTAATCAGATGCTTTTTTCCTTGAATCGTTACTGAGAAAAAAGCATCCTTGCCTTTGCTGCTTTCTTGAATGGGTTTAAGAACAGCCGATTTCTCCTCACCTGATAATTGATCCATGTTCCCAAGAATCGATTGTCCTTTCTCGTCTAGTATCCAAGTAGTTCCCTGATTTTTCCCGTTGGAGGAAAGTGATTGAATTAAATTTTTCAAATAGTCTACTTTTACGTTGACAATAATGGCGCCCTTTACGCGATCTGCTGTATCTTCATATTCATAGAAAATGTATGTCAAAACACTCATCTTCTGGTTATTGTCAATATCCTTCCCATCGGCTGAAATAAAGACAGGAATTTGCCTCAATATAGGGTAAAACTTTCCTCTTGTTACCTGTTTCTTCTCATCAATAATAGAAATCAGGCCTTGATCGAAAAAAGAATCCTTGGTATTGCTAGATTGAAGCCAAGTCGAATAAATTTGATTGCTCGTTCCATTAAAAACATAGACGGAATGAACGAACTGATTCGCGTCCTTCAATTTGGAGACATCCACCAATGCCTCTTGGATATCTTTATAATCATTATTCGCATTGTACATAACCGACTGTACCCGATAATTGGTCAATAAAGAAATGGCGAATGTCTTCGAAGCTTCGTTCAAATAAGTTGCGCTGTAGCTGATTTGCGATAGTGCCTTCGAATTAGCGTCAGAAACGAAATTAACGCCGATTTTTTGAAAATTAACGTATAAGATATAGGAAAGCGCCAGTAAGATGCAGATAAATACAAGCGTAAATGAAGTAAACATACGTATAAACATAGACCTAGGAAGTTTTATCTGGCTCACGAGCGCTACCCCCAATATATTTCTTGTATATCCATAATATAGTAAACATATTAAATTGAAAAGAATAATCAACTATATGGAAAAGTAACCGCTCAATAGCTTGAATAAGCTATGAGCGGTCATTTCATTTTTATTTTTTATTTGCCTTGCGCCATTCATCCAGCTGTTTTTGAGCTTCCGCAGTAACTTTATCCAAGCCTGCTTTCTTCAGTTTATCGTTAATTTCAGCCATGACCTTCTCTGGTTCAGCAGTACCAAAGTTGAGCAGCGAGTTCGTTACACCATTGTACTGTTTGATAATCGCATCGATTTGGGCCATCTCGGTTTTAATGGGATCACGATTCAGAACAAAGCCGATTAATGGGGAAACAATCGCTTCTTTGTTCACTTTATTCGTTTGCTCCCACACATCTTTTGGCTGTCCTGGACGAAGGAACATATTAAACTGACTGCCGAATTCCCAATCCGTTCCCGGATTATATCCGCCGTTTGCCAAGGATTCAATCGTCTTGTCGTCCACTTTTTTGTAATGCTTGCCGTCAATGCCTACACACAATAATTGATATAATTCTTTATCGGCAAATAATAGATCCAGAAACATCATCGCACGTTCGGGGTTTTTGGAGTTTTGGTTAATCGCTGCCAAAGATGAAATTAAACTCGTATTGGAAACATAAGATGGACTTAACTGAACATCGGTTACATCGTATCCTGCCCATCCTTTCGTATCGCCTTCATTGCCAGGCTTCACCGCTCCCGCTGGGAACATCCCATATTTCCCCGTTTTTTGTTCCGCTTTGTAATCTTTAATCGTAGCTGCGTCTTTGCGAATATATCCTTTGTTGTACCAATCGCGATTCATTTTGGCTAGTTCCAGCGTTTCCGGAAGTTCATACAAGTTCTTAATTTTAAAATCATTATTTTTCACATTAATTACAAGAGGATTGGCCGTATCGCCCGTAATGGTATCATACATAAGTCCAGTATCCATTCTGGAAAGCAGCTCTGTGGAAACCGGTGCGCCGCTCGTCGTAGGTACAATGCCTGGTTCATTTTGCTTCACATTTTCCAAAAATGGTTCCAAATCACGCAATGATTTGATCTTTGTTTTATCCAGCTTATACTTATCGGCTAGATCTTTTTTAATCGAAAACCCTTTCATTGTTGCCATAATCTGATAACTTGTTATGCCATACAGCTTGCCATTCACACGAGCCCCATCAAAAAATTGCGCAGGAATCGTTTCCTTGATATGCGTACCGTATTTATTGAGTAGATCATCTAACGGCAGGAAAGCCCCTTTTGCCACATTGTTATAAAAATTATTGGTCCATGAAGCTGTGTACGTTAAATCCCAATCCTCACCCGCCGAAATAATTACTTTCATCTTGTCGTCGTAATTACCCCAGTCAATGGTATTCAATGTGATGGTTGTATTGATTTTTTCTTTGGTAATCTTGTTCATGGCATCGATAACCGCTTTCTCATCTGGCTGCGGTGTACCAACTCTGTAGATCGTTAAATTCACAGGATCAAGCTTGGCAGGGCTAGTCGCCACTGCACCGCTTTTCACACTTTCAGCCGGTGAAACCGTTGCGGTTGGCTCTCCCGTTTTTCCGCCAGTGCATCCGCTAATTAAAGATACTGCGCATACAATCGACAATACGCTTCCAGCAACTTTCCTCTTACTCTTCATTTTCATGTGTTTGTCCTCCCCTAAATCGTACAATTTGAGATTATTTGAAACCTTACGGTATCAAACCAACGTTAAGCTTCTAGCCTTTAATGGATCCAACTGTAATTCCTTTGACAAAAAATCGTTGAAAAAAGGGGAAAATGAATAACATGGGACCTGCAGCAACGACCGCCAGCGCAAACCTAGCTGATTGGCTTGGCAACACGATATTAGATGTATTCGCAACGGCCAGAGCGCTATTTAAAAAATCAATGTTAGACATGATCCGATAAAGCAAAAGTTGCAAACTGACATACTTCCCAGTGTCGATAAACAATAAGCTTAACCAATAATCGTTCCAATAGATGAGCACTGAAAACAAGGCAATTGTTGCTAACCCGGATTTACTAACAGGAATAATGATGGAGAAAAATACGCGATATTCGCTTGCTCCATCCATTTTCGCCGATTCGATTAATGCGAATGGGATCGTCGACATGAATCCTTTCATTAACAAAACTAAGAAAGGGGTTACAACATACGGCAGGATAAGAGCTAACGGGGAATCTTTTAAATGCAAAATCCGCGAGACTAGAATGTACCATGGGACTAATCCACCGCTGAACAAGAGCGTAAAAAAGATAAAAAATGATATTTTATTCGCTAAAAAGAAGTCTTTTCTACATATCACATAAGCAACCATAGCTGTAACCATGATGCTCAGCAGAGTACCGGTTACGGTTACAAAAATCGTGACCAAATAGGAATTAATAATTTGTTTGGGATTATTAAAAATGAATTCATACGCTTCCAATGTGACTGAACTCGGAAATAAGGAATACCCCTCTGTAAGGATCGTACTTTCTTTCGTCAAAGATGCAGTGAGAACAAGCACAATTGGAATGATACAGGCAATCGAGGATAACAATAATGCAATGTGGATGATGTAGAGACTAATACGCGATTTGATTATCATTGAGAAGTACCTCCTTAGAACAGGGCGTTTTCTTTACTAACCCTTCGAATGACGAAGTTTGTAAGTAAGATGATGACAAGACCAACTACAGATTGATAGAAACCGGCAGCCGATGCCATGCCAATATCTCCATTAACCCTTAGAGCTCTAAACACGAACGTATCGATGATATCTGTCGTTGGATACAGGAGCGTAGAGTTCATCGTAACGTTATAAAACAGGTCGAAATTCCCGAAGAAAATACGGCTTACTTGAAGCAGGACAAGAAGAATCATCAATGGTTTTAGCAAAGGAAGAGTAATTGACCATATTTGCTGCCAGATGTTTGCGCCATCTATTTCCGCCGCTTCAAAATACTCAGAGTCTATGGAGATAATGGCCGTGTAATAGATAATGGCGTAATAACCGGCGTTTTTCCATAAATTAACTAACACTAAAATATAAGGCCAATATTGTGATTCGTTATACCAAAGAACAGGTTCCTTACCGAACCAGGACAATATCGTATTTAGAAACCCGTGACTCATATCCAGGAAAGCCAGGCATACATAACTCACGATTACGAACGAGATAAAATAAGGGAAAAACAAGGCGGTTTGATGGAACTTGACAAACTTTTTCGAGACTTGATTCAAAAGAAGGGCAAGAAGAACTGAAACGATTAACGTGGAAAAAATAAAAGCTATGTTGTAAAGGAGCGTATTTCGGGTAATGTCCCAAGCATTGCTGGAAGTAAAAATGAATTTAAAATTTTCAAATCCGCTCCATGGACTGTGAAGGATACCATCCCTGTAATTGTAATTTTTAAAAGCGACAATCAGTCCGTATAAGGGAATATAGTGGAAAACAAAAACAAAGATACAAGCTGGAAAAGCTAAAACTAGTAACTGATGCGACTGCCTAAGCTTCTTCCAAAAAGCAGGAAGTTTATGCGCTGTGGAACCTCCTCTGGCCTTTAAAGTTACAGGTACTCTCTCCATGTAAAACACTCCTCGTTTCGTATTTACCCTCGCTGGCCTGTTGTTAGCAGGTTGTCTTTGGTGTGACCTCATCATAGCCCGATACCTAGCTTTTCTAAACAACAAGTATCTGGTTTTTCTATAATTCGGTATGTAAAAACGAGTGATTTCTACAGAAACGACCCTGTAAGTATTTTCAAGTCCATTAATATAATAGTAATTAGAGTAAAAGATTTTTTACATGATCTTTTTTGGGGTTCATAAAAAAGACGTTTCCCCCACATTGTGAGAGTAAACGTCATAATTCCTCTTTTTTCATTTAAAATTTCAATTGCCTGCATGATATTTTTGCAGATACCACATGACCTGCATTGGCATTATTATGCCCGATTTCAAGCGGATCAGGGCCGACATACGTCGATTTTTTTCCCTTTATCGTGAGGAGTCCAGGCTCAAGTGTGATTATGGCATAAAGAGGTTCCTCGTAGGGAACGGATTGCCTGAGAATCGGATGCTTCGCTGTGATTTCCTCGGAATACCGAACCGTATTGAACTGAGACCCTAGATAATAATAAGAAATACTGTTTATATGAATGAAATAAATATCATCGATCACTTTAACGCCATCAAGATGATTATGACCATTCATACAAGCAATCACTTTACGGAAACCCGCTAATTGATTGGCTTCTCGTAAAATCTCACGAAGTTTGTCGCTGTTATGAATTCCGACATTACATCCAACATATGTCTCTTCCAGGCTTTGATGGCTGAACAAAATCGTAGGTTTGTCCGTTTGGGATAAATCCTCCCTCAACCACGCTAACTGCTCATCCGTCACATGACTGACGGTATGCCCCTCTTTCGAATAGTTGCTAAACGCATAATCCACATATTGACCGTCCACACGGAAATAGTTGGCATCCAGAACAACGAAATGGTAGTCCCCGCAGTCGAACGAATAATAATTGGACTTCATACCGAGAAAACTCATCATCATCTGTTTATCACATTTATCCATATCATGATTGCCCAGAACATGATAATTCGGCCCGGCAAATTGCTGCCATATATCAAAGAATGGTTTGTTTTCTGGAAGCGGAAAACAGAAATCACCTAACTGGATGATAAAATCCACGTCTTCTTGAATCGACTCGTCGATAAAGGCCTGAAGCCGATCACTTGCTTTGTACATCAAATCCTGATGAATATCAGTCATTAACCCAAATCGGATTCGCTCACTTTCCATATCTACTCCCCCAACAAGATAATTTCAGCGGCACGATAAAAAGTGCCTGACTGCTCATTTTAATCATAGCTCCAATCTCCCTCTCTTCTAAACATCAAGAGTATTGGATTTCTATAATCAAGTGTGTAAAAACGAGCGATTTCTATCGCTTTGAAGAACTACAGGCCGCTATGCTGGCACATTCAGCCGTTTCCGCGTTCAAGCGGAACTACAGGACCTTATTTGACCGCCTAATCCGGATTTCTTCTGAAAACCAGACAAATAGCGGCTCACAGTTCCCCTCCGCTCGAAAAAGAGCCTATTTCGATGAAATAGTACCCTGTAGTTCCCTTAACCAGGCAGGAATCGCTCGAGCGATAACAAAAAAAGCCCGTTCCATCTAGTCCAAGGAACTAAATGAAACGAACTCACATCCTACATCGCCACAGGCTGACCAAGCTTGGCAGACTCATAAGCGGCAAGCGCGACTTGTGCCGCTTTCAATCCGTCTTCTCCCGTGACCGGTACCTGCTCGCCTTGGCGCAGCGCCTTGACGAAGTCACGGATCATAAACGCATCCATGTTGTCTCCCCAGAAGGTGTATTGCCCTTTACCTGCTGCATTGCTGAACAAGTCGTTCTTCTGCGCAAAGCCGTCCACGGTGATGACTCCCTGTGTGCCGACGATCTCCATCGTCACGTCTCCCCAAGTCGGGAACGATTTCGGACGCGACCAGCTCGTATCCAGAACCGCGAATACGCCGTTCTCAAACTTGATGTGCAGCATGCCCGCATCTTCCACTTCCAGCTCTTCTCTGAAAAGCGTAGCCGCATAAGCGTACACTTCCTTCACTTCGGACTGTAGGAACCAGTTCATCAAGTCCATCACATGCACGGTGTGGTCAAGAACGGCCCCGCCTCCCGACAAGCTTTTATCGATGAACCATCCGCCGGGATTCCCTCCGTGATTCGTCCCTTTAATCGCGACGATGTCACCGATCTCACCGCGCTCGATGGCTTCTTTCGCCCGCACGACTGCCGCCAGGTAGCGGCATGGGAATGCTGTCATAAGCTGCACGCCGTTATGCTTGCAGGCCGCAATCATTTGCTCCATCTCTTCTTTTGTCGTGCCGAGCGGCTTCTCACAAAGCACGTGCTTCTTCGCATTGGCCGCATCGATCACAAGCTTGGCGTGGTGAACATTCTCCGAGCAAATGACCACGGCGTCCACATCTTGTGCGAGCAAGTCGCGGTAATCCGCATAATACGGCACTTCGTGGCGCTGGGCGATACCCTCAACCCGGCTTGTCACTTCATCGGCAATCCCAACGATTTTGACCTCAGGCAGCTCTAGTAAGCTATTAAAATAACTGAATGCATGACCGTGCGCGAAGCTAATCATGCCAATTTTCAATAAATCCATGATAAGTTCCTCCCTGATTGTTTGGCTCTTTTTACAGCAGCACGACTTTGCCGGATTGAATCGAGTCAAGCGCAGCTTTGGCGATTCTTAATGCTTCGCATGCATCTTGAGCGGTTACGATCGGATCGCTGCCGTCGCGGATACAACTCAGAAAATGTTCAAGCTCAATGTAATACGGATCAAAGAAGTTCGGACTTTGCGGAATTTCAACCGCTTTCCCCCCGCTCTCTGGAGGTGCTGCCTTGCGTATTTGCAAAGATTGCGCGCTCATGCTATCCGTGCGGACAAGTCCCTCGGAGCCTGCGAACTCCGCCGCATAACGGAAGGAGCCCGGATATCCCCAGAAGGCCTCCAAATTAGCCACTGCGCCGCTTTCAAAAACGAGCGTAACCAGCGCATAATCCATCGTTCCCTCACATTTGTTCATCCCGTAAACCGATTTGACCTCGCCGAGTGTCCACCGCATGAAATCGATGTCATGCACCATCAAATCGACGATCACGCCTCCGCTTTTGTCAGCATCCAGAAACCAAGGTCTGGCTTCTCCCGGATGACTGCCCACGCGCCGGGCATTTGCAACACCAACTCTGCCGATTTGGCCGGCATCCATCTGCTGCTTCATCTGCGCATATTCAGGGAAAAACCGCACGACATGACCAATGAATAAGCGAACTCCATTTTCCTCACAGCAGGAAATCATCTCTTCCGCATCTTCCAGATCAAGCGCAACCGGTTTCTCACAAATAACATGCTTCCCCGCTCTTGCGGCTTGAAGCACAACTTCTTTATGTACAAAGGTTGGTACTGCGACGCTAACCACGTCAAACGAGACCGCCGCAAGCATCTCTTCAAATGAACTGAACGCTGCGCTCCCTACTTTATTGGCAGCTTCTACCGCAGACTCCTGCTGAACATCACATACGCCAACCAACTCTACACCGGGCATTTTCGCATAACACTTCGCATGCCACTGACCCATACCGCCACAGCCGACTACTGCTACTTTCATCTCTCACTCGCCCTTTCAATTGTTGTATACTAATTAAAGCAATCATACCGATTCGACAGCTTTTCAAAAATGACAGGGTTTGTCTTGTTTATATCCAAATTTGCAGTGATGATTAGGTGGTATTACTTATGGAAACGTTCAAAGAACCCATTTATTATCAGAATGAACACCTATGCATGAAGGTTTGGCAGTTCACCAACACCAATCCGAAGAGTCGACAGCTTGCGCAGCAATGGCATTACCATAAAGAGGTGGAACTGATTATCGTGCAAGAAGGAAAGCTGGATATTCGTACGCCGGACAATCTTTATTACCTCTCTCCCGGAGAAGTTGTCCTTATCGGTTCTAACCAGCTGCATCACAGTCATAAGCCGGAAGACGAACCTCTCGTGTACATCGTGCTCCACGTCGATCTTCAGCCCTATTTTGATCCTGCGATGATGATGTATTATCGGCATTTTTCGGAAATGGTGCGCCCGCTCGAGGACCTGAACTATATGTTTCTCGAAAATGAGCGCGCCAAGCAGGAAATCGGCCGCATTATCGTCGACATTCATGCCGAAATGATGGACAAAACCAAAGGCTATGAAATTGCTATGAGCATGCACATTAAGCATTTGCTGCTAACGTTGCTGCGCCATGACCGTCGTGAGCTTTTGCAGCCTTTCGGCTTTGTGGACGCGGCCGTTATGAGGCCCATTCTCGATTATGTCGAAGCCCATCTGGGGGAAAAAATCGACATGGAAGAAGTTAGCCGGAGCGCAGGAATGAGCTATACGTACTTCTCTAAATTTTTCAAAAAATGCGTTGGCGTCTCCTTCACGGATTATGTGAACCGGCAGCGGATTCGCAAAGCCGAGCAGCTGCTCATTACCAAAACCGATATTGTCACCGATATTGCCGTTGCTGTTGGGATCGAAAATATGGCTCATTTTTATGAGCTGTTCAAACGTTATAATGGCTGCACGCCGAAGGAATATGTCAGGAAGCTGCTGCGAGTGGTACAATAGAAACCGATCCCGTTTCATTTCATAATATCAGGAGGATGGATAAGAATGAGAGATACCTTTTTATTCGGAGCATTAGACAGATACCGTAATCGATTACTGCAATTAGTTGAAGGATTTCCTGAGGACAAAAGAAATGTCGTGCCGGTTGGGTTTAACAACAGCATTCATTGGCAAATCGGTCACGTACTTGCGGTGACGGATCGCCTCATCTTCGCGCTTTCCGAACAACCTTCGTTAGTACCGGCGAACTATATCTCCTTTTTTGGCAATGGCACAAAACCTGCGGATTGGCAAGAAGAACCACCTGCGTGGGATGTGATCATCGCGCAGCTGAAAGAGCAGCCTTCCCAAATTCGTGAATCCTTGGGTGATAAGCTGGACGTTGCAGTCAAGGAGAATATGATGAAAGCCGCAACAATTGAACAGCTAATCAACTTCAGTATCATGCATGAAGCCAATCATTTTGGCATGATCTCCGCGATGATGAAGGTCCTGAAATAATCGAGAACAAAAAAACAGCCGTTCAAAGGGTACTTTGGACAGCTGTTTTTTATTGTTGGCCCCGCTAGACTTCTATTTTTCAATCGGACCGGTGTCCACGACCTCAAAATCGCTGCCTTTGAGCTTGCTCAGCTTGCTTAAGTCATCGTCATCCCATTTCGGATCAGGCGCTCCGCTGACATAGAGATCACTGCCGTTGTCCGCGACAATCATGCCATATTTCTTCATCGCACGAAGGATGGCTTGATTCGCCTTTGAGTAGCCGGAAATGTCAAAATCGTTCCGCAGCCGCAATCTTAATCCCATAGGAGGAAGATTAGGGTCCGTACTGCTCGATGCATAATGGGTGGCTGGGGCGATGAAGCCCTTTTGTGTTTTGCGAACGGTGAACCGCAGTGCATGGTTGATTTCACCAGTAGAAGCTTCATCATACCGGACGAGACCAGGGAAAACCGGCAGACCGGCCGCATCAGCGGACGTCCAGTATTTTGTCCGCAAGGCGTTGGATTTCAAGTCCCATTTGGCGCCGTTTGAAGCTTGCCAACCGTCTGCAGTAGGGTGCGCATTGTATAGTTCATATAAGTATTGATTGTCTTTATCAACTACGATAACATGACGGTCGCCGTCGCTGTTAGGTCCGCCCTCGATTGGCGCATTTGGCGGGATCGGATAGGGACCGGGATCGCTCTCATCGCCATAGTCGGTGAACGTCACATTGACTTTCGGCTGATCCCCGCCTACGATCGTGTAGGGAATGCCAATTGGCGCACCTTCCCACATCGTCCCGAAATCCGCATGCAGACTTGTATTGAGGCCTATTGAGGAGAGGTACTGCGCCGATTTCTGATGGACAGGGTAACTGGAAATATCGGTATTCCATGGGTTATCTTTTGGAAATACTTGCAATGCTCCCGATCCTGACGTTGGATTCTGAACCGGCTTGTCCCCAACATAGATAGAGCTTGTTGCATCATCCCAGCTTACCGGTTTCCCCAGTGATTCAGACAAAAATCTTAGCGGTACGTACGTGGTATCTTTGTAAATAAACCCTTGTAGATCCTTCGGCGGCTGCTTGTTCTCACCATCGAAATAATACTGCAATTTCCGAAAATAAACGTCTATGCCGACCGCATCCGTCGCCGCGTAAGTAAGCCCTGAGAAGAATAAGGCGCCACAAACGAAGCCGACGGTTCCCGCTTTCCATTTACCCACTGTATGGTCACTCTCCCATTTACCTATTGATATTGTAGATTCTTTCGCCTAACATTAAATTATTCGCAAGATATCTACACTTTAGTTCGTTTCCACCCGAAAAATAGTTCCATCGTCTCGGTAGTAATAAGCAATTTCATCCATAATCGTGCTTAAGCGGACGGATTTGTTGGTGAACTTTTCAATAATTCCGCGGTCTACTTCACAGTAAACTCCTTCAGCATCCGTCTGCAGCACAGAGACCGGTGTTTGCGATAAAGCTGCGATAAACAGATCCGCATCAGATTCCAACCTCTTTTGCATAGCGACAGCCTCACCTTCGGTTAGGTAATAACGAGCAGCTTTTTACAAAATGTTACTTGAGTATATGTGGGAACTTATGATGTATTAACCTTTTATTCATAATCGCTGTTATTTCGAAGGGGATGGTACCGTTGATACGTTTTGACAAGTATGAGAGTGTGACCGCATTTCAAAAAGAGGTGAGCTCTTTCTTGGAACAAGATGAAGCCGCCAACAATTTATTGCTAGGTGTTTTGCAATCTCTGGTCGAGCAAGATACAACTCCTCTTTTCATGGCTGCTGTACGGAAAAATGATGACATAGGATTGGTTTTGCTCCAAACACAACCCAAACAAATTATTTTATCCAAACCCACGGCACTATCTTCTCAGGACATACAAGAACTTGGAGAAAAGTTGGTGCAGACCGTTCAACCCATCCCGGGTTTAATTGGCGAAAAGAAAGTAACCACGGAACTTGCTAGGTATGTTTCCCTAGCACAGGGGACATCTGCCAATGTCCACATGGAACAAATCATTTACAAACTGGAAAAAGTTAAAAACACCTTACAAACAAACGGAAAACTTCGGCGAGTAATCGCTAGCGACCATCCTGTTATCAAAGAGTGGGTCTATCAATTCTGCCAGGAAACGAATCAAGCTATTAGCCTGGAAGACGCTTCCAGCAAAGCCACCTTTCTGATTAATAAAGGAAATTTAGTGGCATGGGAAGTGAATGGAGAGTTGGTTTCCATGGCTACGGCCACTCGCCCTACTAGGCACAATATTACCATTTCCTACGTGTACACGCCCATTAATCAAAGAAAAAAAGGCTACGCCTCCGACTGTGTATCAGACTATACGCAACGGCTGCTGAATCGCGGGTATCAAACAACAAGCTTATACGCAGATCAAAGCAACCCAACATCGAATTATGTCTATAGGCAAATTGGATATGAACCGATCATGGACTCCATCGTCATCCAATTCCAATGATACCTGGTCACAGCGGAAAAAGAAGAGGCTATCTCCTAAGTCATTTCTGACTCGGAGACAGCCTCTTCTTTTATTTAAAATGGCCCTTCGGCTTTTTGCCGCTCCATCTCTCGTCAACCTGCTCACTGGCCGATTGATATCTCGCATCAACACTGATGCGATACTGGTTCGTCGTATTTTCAAGGGAACAGTGCATCAAAAACATCCCGAAAATCAGCACATCCCCAGCTTGAAACTCGGTGGTTGCCCATTTACCGCCAAACTTCTCCGTAATAACAAGCGGATCATCGGTGTAGTGGCCGATGCCATCGCGGTCTGAATCCTTGGATCCGTAGGATGCTTTCAATTTTTCGAAACGGTGAGACCCCAGGCATATAGCCAATCCTCCCATTTCATACGAAACATCTCCAAGCGGCGACCATACGGTGTAGACATTTTTTGTTCCTCTGCCCATATACACAATATCGTAGTGCGCTCCGGTAAAATCCCCTTTGCCTACCGCACGCAGCCATTTGTAGTGATAAGTAAGCGATTCTTCCCCAATGAATTCGTCGAAAAAGCGCATGATATGCTCACCATTTAATACATTCAACAGGGCAGGCAGATCTTCATTTGTGCCTCCCATGAAAATGGTTTTGCTGCCGTCGGCCATCACACCCTCTTCCAACTGCGTGTCGCGATCCAGCTTGCCCATTTGTGCCATTTTCTCCAAAATGCTCATCCGAGCTGCCAACACCTTATCTCTCTCATGAAATCCGCGGATCAATAAATAACCGTCTTCTTCCATTCGCTCTCGCAACGCCTGCTTGTCATGCAAAATATCATTGGAGCTTCTAAGCTCCGTCAATTGCTCGCCATTCAGCTCTAATTCGCGATTTCCTACCTTCACCATCATTGTCCATACACTCCTCTGCTTGTTGTATCTGATTTAAGTGTAGAGGAAATATGTATTTCCATCCATGGATCGATAGCATAAATTCATGTATAATTGTACAAATAGATGAACCATTTTCGCTATTTTCCACCACTTCTAATGTAGATTAGAACAATCCCCAAGGAGACGACGTTTCATGTCCTTTATGAATATCCCGTATGGTTTAGGAAGTACACCATTTCCTCTTGCATCCTTTATTTCAATCTGGAAAGTGCAAGCTAACGATTCCTACCATATAACGAAAGGAAAAGGATTTGAGGTTCCTGGCCTTTTTATCACCTATGAAGGGAAAGGGCTTCTTACGCAAGATGAGCAGCACTATGAGTTTCACGCAGGCACTTATTTTTTTGTACCAGATGGGATACCTACTACGTACAGATGTCAGGACAATGACTGGAAATTTTATTTCCTTGATTTCAGCTCTATGGATGCCATACACGCTCTGCAGCTTCCCGTAAACAAGGTGGTTTCGACGGGGAAAGCAGCCGATGCCATTCAACACTGTGAACGGATCATCGATCTGTTGATTGCTGAGCCATTTGGATATGCGTATTCTGCAAATATCATCTTACAGGAAGTGATGCTTCTTTTTGCTAAGGAGCATTCTGCGGCCCTTCCCGCCCGCCATACAGAGCTTAATAAAATTATGATCTACATCCACCGAAATTTGGACAAAGCCATCCGGGTTGATGAACTTATCGACCAAAGTGGCATGTCACGGACGACTTTTTTCTCCCGCTTCCGTTCGATAACAGGCCTATCCCCCACCGAATATATGTTGAATCTAAAACTCGAATCGGCAAAGATATCGTTGGAGACAACAAGCTTATCTGTCAAAGAAATCGCTGCTCATTTGCAATTTTATGATGAATTTCACTTTTCCAAGCTGTTTAAAAGGAAATTCGGTTTGTCGCCCAGCGCTTTTCGCCGTCTAACCTAATAAAGGCTGCCAACCGCTTATATCCGCGATGGCAGCCCAATATAAGATCTAGCCCGATATGAAGGAGCCCCCAGCCTTTTTGCCATTCCCAAAGTCTCCGATACATTCAAAACCGTGCTGTTCCTACGCAACACTCTCCTATTTTCCTTCTAGCAAATTATTCTTTTGGAAGTCCCTCTGTATGCGCTAGGCGAACTGCCGAAGTATTTGGTAAACGAGCGGGTAAATGAATACAGCTCCGGATATCCGAGCGATAGTGCGATCTCTGTTACGGATAATGCTGTTTCTTTCAGCAAGCTTGCCCCTTTCGTGAGTCTGATCTTCTGTATATATTGCTGCGGCGAGACGCCGTATTTTTTGCGAAAGGAGGCGAACAGATGGGAACGATGAACGCCAACTAAACGCGCAGCATCTTCAATTCGAATATGTTCTGTCGCGTGCAAATCCAGATACTCCTTCACATCATCAAGCCAGTCTGCCTTTCTTGCCCGTACTAAAAGCGTGGAGGCGCTGTTCATTTTCCAAAACAAATTGTACAGTATGCTTTGCTCTTGAAGAGCGTCTTTTTCCGGTTGACTGACCGCTTCGAGGACATTCTGCAAAGCCTCTCCTACTTCCGAGTTGATAATCTGCTGCAACCAGAATATTTCTGTCGTGAGCCCTAATTGTGCTGTAAGGTGAGGAAGCTGATTGCCTTCCATCGCCAGCCACGCCATTTTGAGCGGTTTCTCATCTGATTCATGAATCGTTTTGTACGTATACGTTTGTTTAGGAAACAAACAGAACAAATCACCTTTCGCAAGTTCAATTGTCCGATTGTTGGTGGCAACCCTCACTTTCCCCTGCAGTATCCAGTGAATGCTAGTCTGGTTAATCACTTTGGGACCTGCCACATAATTAGGCTTTGCCTCATTCCGTCCCGCCCTCACAATCCAGCAGCCTCCCGCTGTTTGTAATGGGTGTGGCAGAGAAAACCAATAATCCGCATATTCTAACGCATGTTCTTGCATGGCTTCTTGTTCCTCCTTGGCCAAGATAATGAATACGACAAGATGAATACAGCATAGTGAATACAACATAATGACAAGTGAAAAACATATTGATATTTAGTTATATCCCCATCAATCTTATACTTAAATCAATCACTCTTATCTTCATATTAGAAAGGAGAAGACACTTTGAAAAGACCTAATATACTTTTGATCACAAGTGATCAACAACATTGGGACACCCTGGGTGCCTTTAATTCTGAACTCTCCACTCCCAATCTGGATCGTTTGGTGCAGGAGGGCACAACGTTTACGCGTGCGTATTGTCCGAATCCGACTTGCACACCTACTCGCGCTTCCATTATCACCGGCATGTACCCCAGCCAGCATGGGGCTTGGACACTTGGCACCAAGCTTTTCGAGGACCGCCATACGGTCGGCGAAGATTTCCAAGAAGCCTCTTACCGTACCGCTTTAGTCGGCAAGGCACATTTCCAGCCCCTGCGAGCAACCGAAGCCTATTCTTCTCTTGAGTCTGTCCCGCTTCTGCAGGATCTTGAATTCTGGCGAACATTCGACCAAGATTTCTATGGCTTTGATCATGTAGAGCTAGCTCGCAACCATACGAATGAATTCCTTGTTGGTCAACATTATGCGCTTTGGATGGAGGAAAAAGGATGTACGAACTGGAGAGATTATTTCCTCGCTCCAACAGGTACGATGGATCCCTCCCAACTGCATCACTGGGATATCCCGGAGGAGTACCATTACAATACTTGGATCGCCGAAAGAACAAACGCGCTGCTAGAGCAGTACAAAAATTCAGAAGAGAACTTCTTTTTGTGGTCCAGTTTTTTTGACCCTCATCCGGATTATCTCGTTCCGGTGCCTTGGGATACGATGTATGATCCGAATCAGTTGACGATTCCTACCGTTACACCTGGCGAGCATAATCGGAATCCACCGCATTTCGGATTAACGCAAGAGACAGAGCCTGATTTTTCCCATTTGCGTGAAAGTGGGTTTGGTATACACGGGTATCATTCACATACGAAGCTGCCTGAAAGTGAGCGCAAGCAATTAGTTGCAACCTACTACGGCATGATCAGCTGTATGGATAAATATATAGGGCGTATCCTAGATCGGCTTGATGAACTCGGCCTTGCCGACAACACCATCGTGGTGTTTACCACCGATCATGGACACTTCTTCGGCCAGCACGGCCTGCAGTATAAAGGCGGCTTTCATTACGAGGATCTTATCAAGCTTCCGTTTATCGTTCGATATCCCGGACATGTGCCTGCGGGTCGAACATCGCCGGCCATCCAATCGCTCGTCGATTTGGCGCCTACCTTCCTGTCCATGGCAGGAATTCCTATTCCTCACCATATGACGGGAGTTGACCAAAGCCGGGTATGGACCGGCAAAGCCAGCATGGCTCGCGACCACGCCATCTGTGAATTCCGGCATGAGCCAACGACCATTCATCAGAAAACGTATGTTGGCGAGCGATACAAAATCACCGTGTATTATAATCAAACCTACGGTGAAATTTTTGATCTGCAAGAAGATCCGGGTGAAATTCGAAACCTGTGGAACGATCCTGAATACGCTGCGCTCAAATCCGAGCTGCTGCTACGGTATATTTGGGCCGAGCTGGGCAAGGAATCGATGCCGATGCCGCGCATCTGGGGCGCTTAACGAGTTGGGCGACTGTGTGGAACTTTTTTAAGGGAACCACAGGACGCTATATTGGCGAAATAGGAGGTTCGTGAGTGGCGGGGGAACTACAGACTCTTATTTCGGCTAAAGAAGAGCCATTTCTCCTAGAAATGGAAAAATAGCGGACCACAGTTCCCCCTCACCAGTTCACGCAGTGTTTTTCTGTGAAATAACGCCCTGTAGTTCCCCTATGAGGGGGACAGCGTCGTAAAACATATAAAAAAACAGCTGCCAAACCACTTGAATCAAGCGGAGGCAGCCTTTTCACTTCATTTTCGTGCCACAGACTTCTCAAGTTGTTCGTACCGAGCGGTGACACGAATTCGATAATTACAAACTCGAGCTTAGGCGGACAGCATCTAAAGTTCTGCTCTCACGCCACTCGCTGCAGCTTGCCCGATGGCCGCATTGATGCGTTCCCGGCAAGCGAGCAACCACGCCTCGTCCCTTGGATAGGACGCAAAAGTAATAGGCTCGGCAGCGCCTTCCTCCATCAACGCAATCGTCTGTTCCCGGCCGATGAGAGAGCCGAGCAGTTCCAAAGCTCGCAAGTCTTGCAGCGCTTCGCGGAACACTTCCAACCGCAAGGAGACGAGCGGTGTTCCTTCTTGTCCCGGGTACACGACAAACGGGTCGCCGGCAGGGAACGCATAATGCGCATCCGTATTCCGATACGGGTCGATCGGGAATTTGGCATATTGCGAGAACCAGAAGTTATAGCCCCAGTGCAAGAAACCTGCAATGTTATATTTATAGAGTTGCAAGCCTAAGATGCGGTTGCGCGCAGATGGCATACAGAGAAAGCGGTTAGAGACGGCTTCATATTGGGAGCAGCAATAATAGGTCCATAAGGGCTCAACTCCACGCTCCAAAAATGGTTCAATATGGTTGCTCGCAACAACCGGCGTCTGAACAAGCCCCTGTTCATAGAAAGATATGTCGGAAAGTGCATCCAGAGACGGGACGTCCCCCATAAACTGCCGCACCCAAAGACTGGCGCTGCTGTAGGACGTCAAATGCTCGAACGTAGGCTCATCCGAGATATGATAATAGGTGCGCTCCGACAAGTCATTTTCCTTGAGGAAACCGACCAGTTCCGGTAAAAATTGTGCCAGAAAGCCCTGATACGCTTCGCCTGCCGCATCCGTCTCCCAGCCGAAAATGCGCTGTGTTCTGCCATCAACGGTGCCCATAATTTTCGGAGCATGCTTAGCACCCCACTGCGTGAACAGGTGCGAGAGCTCAAACACCTTCACCCCGTTACGGTCCCCCATCTCGACCCAGCGCTTCAGCCGTTCGAAACCGAACGTGTAGGATTCGCCGTTCTTCCAGACGTCCACCAATTGAACCGTTGGACGTTCCCCACCGACCTCCGTATCGAGTGGAGGTGTAAAAATCGGCGTCAGCAGCATATTGCAGCCGTACGCTGCTGCCGTCTGCACATACGATTCAACGATTTCCCAATATCGCTCGCTGAACACCTCTAAGCCGTAATAGACGACCAGACTGTCCGTGTGGAACCATTCCGTATGGAGCAGCTTTTGTTCCGGTAGTGCGGCAGGCAGCACGGTGAGCGTAAACTTTTCGCTCGATAGCGTCTCCCCTGCCGTGTCGACGAAAGCGATACTTACCGTGTGCGAACCTGGCTGCACGTCAGAGCCTACCTCCATCGTGACCCAAATCGAGCGCCACTGTTTGGGAATCGCTTTAAGCATCCCCGAATCCGGCACAGGCACGAGCAAATCCGGGTATAGCCCCGGGGTATCGCGCAGCACGTCTCCGTCATGGTTCGGGTTGTTGGGAAATTCAGCCGGCACCAACTGCACACTGCGCAGACGGATACCTTCTTGCAAAGTTGACGTTACCGCCAAAGAGAAAGGCAGGTGAACTTGGCTCCGATAGGCAACTTGAAAGGAGTAAACTTCGCCTTGCAAGGCGGAGGCGGCGCGGTACGCTGCAGCTTGAAGCTCTTCGTCTGCAAAAACTTTCACCAAAGAGGAAAGACAGCGTGTCTCGAATTGCGCTTGTAACGTTGGCATGATAGGTCTCCTTCACTTATACTATAAATAGCGCTTACATGACTCCTGTAACTTTTGACTAGTGGGTTGGCCACATGGAATTATCATCATACAGCTTCAGTTTACCTTGCTATCTAACAGAAAGGAATGACACCCATGACACGCTTCTTGGACTATATGATCAGTCCGCAGCCAATTCGTATCGTGGATCTCAAAATCGAATCGTCCAAGCTCAGCATCCCCTCTCTCACAATAAAGGGAATGGGACACTTACCGGGGCGAACGCTGCAGCGCAGCCACGCCGCCTTCGATAGTTGGGCATTTCTATATATCGCCGGCGGCAGCGGCTTTTACCGCTTGAATCAGGGACCGTTACAGCAAGTCGAGAAAGGGTGCCTGTTCTTTGTCTTTCCTGGATGTGTAGTCGATTTCGGCCCGGAGGAGGGGGGACATTGGGACGAATATTATGTGCGATTTGAAGGCAGCCGTATTCAGGAATGGCTTGGCAGTTGGCTCGTGCAGATCGACATCGTGAAGCGCGTCGGTTTTGAAGAAGCTTGGATCGCGCAGCTCGATGCCATGTTCCTGCTTCTTGAGAGCGGATCTCCTACACAGATCGATCAAGCTGCCCTTCAGCTTGAGGCGCTGCTATTCAATTGGATGGCCAGATCCAAACTCCCGCAGTGCCACGCGGCCACTTCCAAGGCAGTGGATGTGCTGCAAGATATCGCGACGAGCTTGTATACCCCGCTTAACGCGGAACAGCTAGCCAATCGACATCATATGGCCGTGTCCACGCTGCGCCGATTGGTCAGCCAGCATACTGGCTACCCCCTGCACGATTACATTCACCGCTTGAAAATGGAGGAGACGAAACGACTCCTGCTCAGCACCGACCTGCCAATTAAAGAAATCGCCGACGCCCTCGGCTATCCGGACGAAAGCTACTTCTCCCGTTTGTTTAAAAAATATGGCGGCCTCGCGCCCAATCACTACCGCAAGCGGAGTTAATACGAAGAGATGCCAGCCGAAGGGATAGCGGAGACTGATACGCTGGTTTTCAGCACTATAGTGGAAGTGTTCGCGGAATTGGTGAGATTAGCGAGGGTGTCAGTCTTGATGTGTTAGCATCTTGATGGGGCTGACTGGGCTGACGATGCTACCGAGTTGGTCTGGGTCGCGTGACAAGCTGTTCGGCTGTGCTGATTACTATTCAAGGGAACCAATGGACGCTATTTTGGTGAAATAGGAGGTTCGTGAGTAGTAGGGGAACTACAGGATCTTATTTCAGCTAAAAGAGCGCCATTTCTTCTAAAAATGGCAAAATAGCGGACCCCAGTTCCCTTCGCCGCCTCAGACGCCGTTTTTCGGTGAAATAACGCCCTGTAGTTCCCATATGAGGGGGAGCAGCACCGGTTAGTTCTAGCTGAGATGTTGGTTCTCAACGGTAACGTAGGCGGAATGCGCTATATGTAGAAGTTAGCGTCCGTAAAACATGCTTAATGGTTCGGGGGCGACGTTCGGGCGGCGGGGGGGGGGTTCAAGGTACCGTGGTTACTGGGTTTTGGGTTTCGGGTTTTCGGGTTTTCGGGTTACGGCTTACGGCTTACGGCTTACGGCTTACGGCTTACGGCTTACGGGTTACGGGTTACGGGGTTACGGGGTTACGGGGTTACGGGGTTACGGGGTTCCACGGTTCCAGGGTTACGGGGTTACGGCGCTCGGGCCTCCGGGGTCGCAGTAAAAAAAACAGCTACCAAACCGCTTGTAGCAAGCAGTCTGGCAGCCTTTTAACTTCAAATTAATTTTCATTCCACAATCTTCTCAAATTGTTCATGCCGAGCCGGGACCCCAACTCGCAATCTTCCATGCCTTCGAATTCCACCGTTACATAGCCGTCGTAGCCTGAGCTTTTGATCAGCTTGACGACCTCCCGGATCTCGATATCTCCTTGGCCGACGATCGCGCCCCTTAAATAATTCCCGTTCGACGTCCGGAACCAATTGCCTTCTCCCGGGTCCTGGAAGTATGGTCTGAAGTAAAAATCCTTAAAATGTATTAAGGACGCATATGGCAAATTCTTGCGCACACCGACCAACGGTGCTTCATCAACGCACATAAAATTGCCTACATCCAATGTTGTTTTGAAATTGGGGCGGTTGACTTCGAGCAGCACTCGCTGTACGCGATCGCTGGCTTGCACGGAAAAGCCGTGATTTTCAATCGTCGTCGTAATGCCATATTCGGCCGCATAGTCAGCGATGATTTGACTGCCGCGAACAATAAGCGGTAAGCTGTCTTCAAAGTATTGGATTGTCATTTTCTCAGGAGGCAAAGTGAAAGCGGTAACATCATGGCGCATATGCCGAATGCCTAAGCGATGCACAAGATCAACATGCTGCTTGACGCGATCCATCTCCGCTTCGAATTCCGCCTCCGATTCCTGCACGAAATTAGCTGGAATAGAATAGTTGGATAGGTCGATGCCGACCTCTTTCGCTTTATTTCTAAGCTGATCTGCGAGTTCCAGATTATCGACCAGCGTATAGCCGTAAGGAACAAGCTCCAAATGTTCGCCCCCATTAGCCTTCACCCAATCAACCGCATCCAGAATGGTCATTTTCTCTGATTTCAACGCTTGCAGCAAACTATACGAACTTAATCCGATTTTCATCTGCTTACCTCCCGTTTTCATTTCCATTGCCCACATGATGAAAACTTAGTCCTAAAAGGGTGGCTTCTTGATCACTCTCCGTGATCTCAACCAGAACCCCACGGACTTTGATGGCGGGGACGCGAACGATAGCTTTGTGGCCGATATGTTGTCCCTCATAAATCGTGACAGGTCGTCTCGACTTTTGCGTGATGATGCTAATTTTAAAGCTTCTTACCTGTTCGCCTTCTGTCAAATCCTCTTCCAAGACAACAAGATCAAGCATTTGTGCTTGCTCCGTCTCGTAAACCCACGTATGGTGGTCCCTTCTATCGCATTGCGCCAGCGTTGCAAATGGACTCCCTACATGTCTGCGAATTTCCGCACCGAAATCAAGCAGCCTTTCCACGTCCTTCTCAGGAAGCAAACCGTTTCGATCCGGCCCGATATTGAGAAGCAAGTTTGCGCCTCTGCCAACCGAATGCAAATAAATGCTCATGAGTTCTTCCACACTTTTCAGGGTATGTTCATCGCTGTCGCTATAAAACCAATTCCCCCGCATCTGAACATCGCATTCCGCAGGCAGCCACAAACGATCGCCTAACTGCTCCTTTTTCTCCGTCAAAATGGAAAACTCTGTTGCATCTACGACATTCCAGCAGGGCACCGGGGCAATACCGTCCTCGTTGCCTACCCAGCGAAAATCGGGATCCCCCATATTAAAAATTAAAATCTGTGGTTGCAAGCGCCGAATTTCACTAATGATGCGATTCCAATCATACGAATGCCCTTCAGAGCCGCAACCGTCAAACCACAGGATGTCAATGTCACCATACTCGCTAAGCAGTTCGGTAATTTGGTTGACGAAATAATCATCATAAGCTTTCGCATCCTGGGTGTAAAAATCGGCAGAGCCATCAAACGGCGAATAGTACAGCCCCGGTTTCACATCATATTTACGGCATGCCTCAACAAATTCGCGAATGACATCCCCTTTCCCTTCCTTCCACGGAGAAGCGGCCACACTAAATTGGCTAAACCGCGAAGGCCAGTTGGAAAATCCATCATGATGTTTCGCTGTTAGAACGGCGTAATTCATTCCCGCCTCTTTGGCCGTTCGAATCCACTGCTCACAATCCAGATGAGCGGGGTTGAATGCAGCCGGATCCATCCGCCTTTCATCGAAATCAACGTAACCTTCATAGAACGTGCGCAGCCCAAAATGAAGAAACAAGCCAAATTCCCAGTTCTGATAAGCTAATTGTCTGGCTGTGGGGGTTAACTTCTGAACAAGATTCATATCATCCGACCTTTCTCATTCCCTTGGTATAATCGCTCATAATCTTCTACATTAAAACTGTACAACTGTTCTGCTTTTTTTCCAGAGGAGGGTGCAAGCTCTCTCGGATGTTACTTTTTGGCAACAGCTTTCTGATAAATTTCTATATATTTACCAAGTTGCAAGCCGTCAAAGCCTTTTACATAACTGTCCCATTCCTTCTCAATGTCTTTGCTGCCCGTAATAAACTGCGCCATGTTCGACTTGATGTAATCACGAATGGTTGTTTTCAACTGTGCCGCAACTTCAGCATCTTCCAATGCGATAAACACGCTGGGTGGATACATCACTTTCGATTGAAAAGGTTCATATTTCGCTGATTCACGTTTCAAACGCACTTCATACGCCCCTTCTGCAAGCGGATCTTGCAGTGCTGCCCAGGAATCGCGATATTGGAACGTACGGAGTGACGGCCCAATTTGTTCCCACCCATCATTATGCGTAGGTTTGTTGTCGACCTTAGGAATAACCGCATATTTCGCCTGCTTGCCGTTCATATCCAGCTCGCCGTCCTTCGCCTTGCGCCATCCAACGTTTTCCGTGCCGCGCTCTTCCAGAACAATCGCTTCTTCCGTGTACAAATAGTCGGCTAAGCGGATCGCAGCAATTTGCTGCTCTTTGGTTGCTTTATTCGTAATCGCCATTTGCGAACTGCCAATCCCTGCAAAATAGCCGGCCTGCTGCACACCGTTAGGCCCTTTGAGCGGAGGAACGGTAACATAATCCTTGTGGCGCGGGTGCTTCTCATCCGGCGAGTGCGCGTAACTGATCAACGCGGTCGTTATACCGCCCAGCACGTTCGCGTCTTGGCGGTTACCCAACTGCTGAATCGCATCGGAGTTTTGTGTAAAGGATGCTGGATCAATCAAGCCTTCCTTGTACAACTTGTTCAGGTACAACAAACCTTGCTTCCATTCGGGCTTATTGGCAGTTAAATCCACCTTGCCATCCTTTAACTGCAGGAAAGTGCCGCTGTCTTTATCGATCTGATCGTCGATAATAAAGGCGTTCATCAGGAAGGACGCGATGTTGCCTGCCCACATATCATCTGAACCGGTCAGCGGGATTTCATCTTTTTTCCCATTGCCGTTCGGATCTTTTTCCTTAAATGCCTTCAATACTTCATAAAATTCGTCTGTTGTCGTTGGCATTTTCAGTCCGAGCTTATCCAGCCAGGCCTGGTTAATCCACAGCTTTTGAGCATAGTTGCAGTGATAGCACTCATTCACTTGCGGAAGGGCATAAATGTTGCCGTCCGGCGATGTGATCGAACTTTTCAAGTAGGGCAGATCAGCCATTGCTTTCTTGAAGTTAGGTGCATAGGTATCAATCAAATCGTTCAGCGGAATAAATACGCCTTGTTTGCCGTACTTCATCTGCTCATCTTTCGTTAAAGCTCCTTGCAAAATCACTTCAGGGTAATCACCGCTTGCGAGCATTAACTGTTTGCGGTCATTTAACGCTTTGTCAGGCACGAGGTCCCATTTAATTTGAATGTTCGTTTTATCCTGCAGATATTTGGTAAAAGAGTTCGTCTCCATGTTTTCGATGCTGGCCAGCTGCGGGGCGAACATTTTAATCGTCATGGGCTTCTTCACGATCGGATATTGCCCAACAGGGGTAAAATCTTCGCTTGCGGTTGGCGCGCTGCCTGTAGAGGCGTCTCCCGCTGGTGTGCCGGACTCTGTGCTGCAGGCGCTCAAGACGAGAGAGAAACAAAGTGCAACCCCCACCAAACCTGTGTATGATTGATGCCATTTTTTCATCGTAACAGCTCCTCCCAATTTAACAATCCTATTCCTTCAACCTTTTAATGAACCAATCATGACACCTTTAACAAAATGCTTCTGCACAAACGGATAAATAATGAGAACCGGTGCGCTTGCCACAACGATAAGCGAGTACTTAAGCAGGTCCTTCAGACCTTGCTGGGCCAGCATCTGATCAACCTTGGACACCATAGTCGGATCTATCGTATTAAGAATAAGAATGTTGCGCAGAACGATCTGCAGCGGAAACAAATTCGGTGATTTCAGGAAAATCAAGGCATCGAAGTAAGCGTTCCAATGGCCAACCGCATACATTAATGTCAGTACAGCCAGAATCGGCTTGGAAAGTGGAAGTACGATACTCGTAATGAATCGGATATCGCTGCAGCCGTCCAATTCCGCCGCTTCGGCAATTTCATCAGGAATCGATGTTTGAAAAAAGGTGCGAGCGATAATGACTTGAAACACTGCCATGGCGCCAGGCAAAATCATCGCCCACCGGGTATCGAGCAGATGCAGATTTTTGACTACGAGATAGAATGGGATTAATCCTCCCTCGAACATCATCGTAATCACAAGCAGCACCATGATGACATTGCGGCCATAGAACGTTTTTCTGGCGATGGGATAGGCCAGCATGACGGTTAATGCGACGTTGACGACCGTACCAACCACGGCATAAATAAACGAATTCATGTAACCGGTTACGATTTGCGGATTACGGAACACCGCTTTGTAGCCCTCCAGCGTAACATCCACAGGAAGCAGCCACACTTTGCCGGAGACAACGGCTTGCGGTGAACTGAACGATGAACTGACGATGAAAATGAGCGGAAACAGGACGACAATTAACACCGCGATCAGAAAGATATAAATACTGAGCAGAAACAATCGGTCGCCTTGCGATTCGCGAATGCTTGACGTTTTGATCATAGAAGATCCTCCTTACTACGGACTAAGGGGCCAGCGGTTACCACAAGCTTGAACTGGACAACTTTTTGGCAATGTAATTGACCCCTACAAGAAGAATCAAATTAACAACCGAGTTGAAAAAACCAATCGCCGCCGAGAAGCTGAAGCTGGAACTGAGCAGCCCCACTTTGTACACATAGGTCGAAATGACTTCCGATGTGCTCACGTTGAGCGGATTTTGCATCAAATATATTTTTTCGAAGCCAAGCTTCATGATGTTGCCTAGATTGAGGATTAGCAGGATGACGGAAACCGGAATCAAACTCGGAATGTCGATGTTTATGATTTTCTGTATTCGGGATGCGCCATCTACCTTGGCCGATTCATAAAGCTCAGGGTTCACACCTGACAAAGCCGCAATGTAAATGATGGCGCCATAACCCGTATGCTGCCAAACGTCCGACCAAACGTAGATCGATTTGAACAAACTCGGAATTCCCATGAGATTGGTATTTTCCACACCGAGCGTATGCAGGAACTTGCTGATAATACCGACGTTTGGCGACAAGGTGACTATGAGGATCGACACCATGATGACCGTCGAAATAAAGTAAGGCGCGTAGGTAATCATTTGCACGCTGCTTTTGAAGAAACCGTTACGGATTTCATTCAAAGCGAGCGCCAATAGGATCGGAGCTGGAAAGCCAACAAGCAAACCGTACATACTGATGCCCAGCGTGTTCTTCAAATATAGCCAGAAATTCGGCGATTCGAAAAACTGTTCGAAGTATTTCAGGCCCACCCACGGGCTGCCCCAAATACCTTTGATGACGTTGTAGTCTTTGAAAGCAATGACGACGCCAGCCATAGGAATGTACTTGAAAATGATCAAATACAGCAGCGGTAAAAAGACAACCAGATATAACTGCCAGTGACGCTTCATCTTTTTCATGGACATTCCTAATTCCTTCTGCATGCTTAACATAGGCTCCTTCTCCTTTCGTCTGGATGGAATGCGCTTTCACACCTTCATCGTAAAGGCGATTGCAGCCAGCTGCAAGAAACAAGAATCGTGCCCTTAACCGTTTTCGCATCGTCTGAAAAAACGCGCAGCCCCGGAGGTTCTCCGGAGCTGCTGCAGCCAAGCAAACTATTTTCTACCACTTAACGAAATTCACCCGGTCTCTTTGCGCACCGCATCCTCGCGGTATTCGCTAGGCGAACAGCCCATCACTTTCTTAAACACACGACTGAAAGAGATTGCGCTTGTATAACCGATCTGCTCCGCAACTTCTTGCATCGGAGCATTCGATTCCGCGAGCAGTCGCTGCGCTGCCTGGATGCGGATATCGATCAGGAAGTCGACGAACTTCTGTCCCGTCTCTTCTTTAAACAGCTTGCTCACATATTTGCTGCTAATGTTGAAGGTTGAACTGAGGTAATCCAGCGACATATTCGGATTGGCATATTCTTCTTCGATAAACTTCCGCATGTCGCGAATCGTTGCTGCATGCAGCCGCCTGTCCTGCGCTTCCAGCAGACCGGCGTATAGACTGTCCAATATGTTCAGGGATTCTTCCCGCATTTGTTCAAGGGAATGGCAGTCATCCATAACTTTGCTAAGCCCCGGAAGACCTTCCCGCATCCACATTTCTTGAGACTCCTTGGTCATCCCCGCCATTTCCCGGCCCAAATAATAAATTAAATAGTTCATCAGATTTGTAATTTCATCTTTGGTTAATAACCCAAGCTTCATTTCGCCAAATAGCTCGTCATATTTCGTCTTCCATTCATCTTCAAGAAGTCTGAACGACTGAATCATAGATCGCATGGCATTGAGATGTGAAAATACTTCGGCCTGCCCGTGATTGGCGATATGTTCGCTTGTGATCAGCCTATTTTCGCCAAGCGCAATTTTATATTTAAGCGCTCTTAGCGCTTCTTTATACGAATTCGCAACGCTCGCAAGCTGTACGACCTGCTCACCGATCCCCACCGTTACCGTAAACTTCAAGTTCTCTTGAGCCCACTCACGCACATGATCAAAAAGCTGAAGGATCGAGGAAACGCCGGCTTCCTCCTCGTTCCCCATAAACACCATAACGCTCAGCTGAGAAGCGGACGTCCACTCGGCCCAAAGCACGAGCTCATATTTCGGAGCAAGCTCCTGAATAACGCTGCGCAGCGCAAATTTGAGAAGGTTTTGATCCTTGCGTGAGTACTGACAGCAGAAATCGCTGTATTTATCCATTTCGATCACCAGCACCACTTGGCGGTTGGAAACGTAGGGAAGCTGCAAACTGCTTATTTCTTCCACCCATTCCTCATGCGTTAGCCCCGTGTCGCCTTCAATGAGCTGATGAAACAAGTATCTCGCCCGGAGATGCCTGTCTTCTTCATGTTTTTGTTGATACTGATTGGATTGTTCAATGATATTGGACAAAGCGGATTCGATGAACGAGAATTCATCTCCCCCTTCCTTGGACAAGGGGAGACGGTACCCGCGAATACGCGCCACGATTTGCTCCAACGGCTTCGAATTGCGTCTTGTCACATAAAGGAGCCACACAAATCCAACCACAATCATCGCGATTCCGATAATAAACCAAACGTTGTAGAGGGAGGAAATCACATGAAACACCTTACCGTTCACAAGCCCGCTTTGATAGGACCATCCCGTATAACTGGACACATAATTCGAGAAAATCCTTGTTTGTTCATTTGAGCGGGAATCACGAAACAACTCGTTGCCCACGGCGTCGCGAAGACCGATATAACTTGTTTTGGGATCATACAAGTCCGCAATGCTGGTCCGCAACGAATCCGTCGCCACATTGACGACGATCATTCCCTTCTCGCCTGTGATGAATGGTGCTCCCCGCACCAGACTGACTACAGGCTTGCTGCCTTTCACAGAAAACTGCTCGAAGTCTCTTACCCCTGACCATTTTTTGCTGCCTAACGGGTCCTTGGCACTCTGAATAAACGGCTCATCCTTGTAATTGCTTAGCTGATCGCTTGTCGCATTACTGAGCACAAAATTGTCTTCAAACCGCACCAAATAGATCGAATCAATCATAGGGTACGAGGCGATCATCTCGCGCATTTTTTTGACCGCGCTAATATTGGTGAACACATTACTTTTGGATTCATTATTGAAAAAATCAGCCAATTCTTTATTGTTAATTGTTTCCATCATCACCATGTTGTCAATCGCCTTCAGCGATGTGTCGATTAAGCGCATCGCCTGCAAGGACAACATTTTGTTGGCATTCAGCGCCTCTTTGCGGCTTTGTTCACTCAGCACCTGAAAAAACACGAAAAACGTAAACGTGACCACGATAATAAAAATCGGCATATAAGATAACAGCAGCCGATTAAATAGCGTTTTCCTCATGTTCAGCCTCCATTGTTCAAACGAAATGTCGACGGTGAGCAAAGCGGAGTTCCGTTCGTTTGGATGCCTTTGCCTTTTTTGCGTCTATCTACCAGTGTACACGCTTACAACTGGAATCGTCCACTCTGTGTAAACTATTTCCCTTGAAATAGTGCCTCAGCGTTCCCTTATCATTCCTAAGAAGTTTCGAGTCCCGCCAGCCGAGGCTATTTATAATGCTTAGGGCTAACCCCTACATACTTTTTAAATATTCTTGAAAAATACGTCCGTTCCATATAGCCTAACTTCAGCGCTATCATTTCAATGTTGTATTGTTTTTCCTTTAACAAGCCGCAGGCAATTTTCATTTTGAATTGATGGTAGTAATCAACGAAATTCACACCGGTTTCCTGCTTGAAATACCGCGAAAAATAGCTTGGATTCAGAAACAAATAATAGGCGATATCCACCATCGAAATATTTTCTGCCAAATGATCCGTTATATACCGGTCGATTTGCTGAAGCTTCGGCTTTTTATCTATCGCCATATGCATCGAGGCCGCATGCAGCTCTTCCAATTTGCAGCTGATTAATTCAAGGCTTTCTTTTAACCGCTTGCACCTCAATAAGCAGCTATGGAACGTTTCTTCGTTTTTATGCTTAGCATCCAATTCAATCAGCCGAATGCGATGCGAGCACGCTGCAAGGAACATCCCCGACTCCATTCGCTCTTCACGAACGAAAGTTTCCAAAGCGCACAGGGATTGGGTAATCCCATTCGTAGTGGCGTCTTTGACCGCCTCCGTAATCCGATCCCATTGTTCTTCCAACGAATGATTGACATTCCACAAGGGGACTTCCAGCAACTTGATCGCTCCAAACGTATCATCCTCATAAAACGAGGACTTCTGCCACATCTTCATCGTCTTGTAATTCGCGCTTATCCCTTCCACTCCTTTAAAAGGAGTTCCGTAATGAAGGAACACATCCATCTTCAAATACTGTTTAATCAGTTCGCGTAAAGACAATAAATAATCCTTAAACAGGGTAGTCGTATTCAAGCTCAAGTTCGGCTGATAATTATAAATACATATCAATTGACCGTCCGCATCGGAAAATAAAGTAACCTGCTGCTGCGATTGCAGCGACAACTCATTCGCTATGTTCCCGGCTGCGTACAGCAGCAAATTCATATCTTCAAATCTATACTGCTTATAGACCGAAGCTCTATGAAAGGAACCAATCGCCATAAGAAAGTGTGAATGCCCCCAGTTAATGCCTAACCGTTTCCCATAACTGAGCATCTCCGGGGCAGAGGACGTTGTAAGAAGCTGCTGAAAGTACGTCTGCTTGAGCAAATCTTTATTTTTGATCAAATCCTGCTTATACACGATGTCCTCTACTTGATTTTTGGCCTCAGTCAGCAGCTGGATCGCTTTGCGCAAGCTCTCATCGAGCTGCTCGGAGGTTAATTCATCTTTAATTAAATAATCAACAGCATCTAGCTGCACGGCTTTTCTGGCATAATGAAATTCTTCATGACAGGTCAAAAATACGACCTGAAGCTCAGGCTTCAGCGTTTTCAGCTGAGCGACCAGCTCCAAGCCATCCATTTGCGGCATCCCAATATCCGTAATTACCAAATCGAGCTGCGTTTCATGGAAAATCTGCATGGCATCTTCGCCAGAATTTGCCGTCGCAGCAAGCCGCAGCCCCAACGATTCCCAAGAAATCAACTTCGTTAAATATTTGATCATCGGCACATCATCATCTACCAACATAACATTCAACATTTAGATCCCCCTGTAGGTAATTTCTCTTTAAATCCGAGTGTAACGGTCAAGCCGCCGAGTTCGCTCTGTGAGCAAATCATGGTTGAGGCGCTGCCATAAGTCATCTTCAGACGTTGAAAAACATTCCACAACCCTACTCGCTTATCCGTTTGCCAGGCTTCTGTATCCTGTGAGCTTTGCAGTTCGGCATTGAGCAGGTCTATTTTCTCCGCACTCACTCCTAATCCGTTGTCGGAGATAGAAATCTCCACGCGATGGTCGTTTTGCTTAGCTCGTATGACAATTCGTGGTTGATCAACGGCTTTCTTAAAGCCATGTACAAAGGCATTTTCCACAATGGGTTGAAGCAGCAGTTTCGGGAAACCTAAATTTGCAAGCAGCGGAGGAAGCTCAATATCCAACTGAACCACCAGATCACTGCGCATTTGCATAATGTCCACATAATGAAACAGCAATTTACACTCATTACCTAGACTAGAAGGTTCATTGAACTTCATATATGCCCTTAATAAGCTCATTAATGAATTAATTTTTTGACTATGGACCATCTCATTATCCAGAGCCAAATTGCACTTTATGGAATTCAGCGTATTCATCAGGAAATGTGGACGGATCTGCGAATAAAGCGCTTGAAGCTCTAATTCACGTTTCTGCTCTTGCTCCTGTTCATTTTCCACAATCAACTGGTTGATTTGTTCCAGCATAATATTCAAGGTTCGGCCCAAGTCCGAAATTTCATCTTTGCCGTCTTGTTCAAACCGAATCCGGCGATTGCCATTGCCGAATTGCTTAACCCCTGCTTGAAGCTGCCGGATGGGCCGATGAAGCCGCTTCGCTACGTACATCGAGACGACAAAAAAGATCAGAAAAAAAGGGATGATCAGCAGCAGCGTAATGAAAAATGTCTTTGTAATTTGACCGGTCACTTGCGCGTCCGGCGTCTCACTGATGAGCTTCCAGCCTGAGTATTGAATCAAACTTTCATTTCTAATACTATTTTTCGCGGTAGCATCCATGCCATAAGAGACGATCGGATCACCCGCAATCAATTTGCCTTCAGCATCAAACAAGGCCAGTTTCGAAGTGTTTAGTTGAGTGAACGCTTTCATAAAATAACGCTCCGGTATGGAGATAAACAAAGTACCTAACTGTTGCGTATCACTTGGAGATTTGATGACCCTTGCAAGCAAATAGGCCTTGTTGGATAATGCGTTTGTCCCCTGTGTTGGTACAGTTCCGAGCCATTGTAGAATATTCGGCTTTGACTGATCCACTCGCGATTTGACGATTTCGTACTGCTGCCTCGTCATTTCCGGGTCCGCTCCCTGGATCTCACTGGACTGTACGATAAATCCAGCTTGATTGGACACGTACATCAGAATATCCGGATTCATCGTTTTGACATCCACCAGGCTGAAAAAATCTTTGATTTGCAAATAAGTTTCAAAATCATGGAAACTCTCAATGCGCTTCATCGCCATGAAATTGCGCAGCTGTTTTTTCACATTTTCATCCTGAACAAAAAAGTTCGAGGCATAGGTCATATCATCAATTGTTTTGGATATATCCTTGGCAATGACGGTAAGCACCGTTTGATTGCTGAGAAAGATTTTCTCCTTCACATTGTTATGCGTAATCGAATAATTGAGAAACGAGGCAACGACAGTCGGCAGTAAAATAAAACAGAGAAATGAGATTTGAATGCGTCGATAAAAGGAAAATCGAAATAGTGAGTTTATTCTCATAGGAACTCCTTCTGCCTTCTGGATGCTAAGCATGTAACTAACATTCAACTACCCCTATCATAGCATAACGACTGTTTCCCTATGAACGAAAACATAGAGGACGTAATTACGCCCTCTACCCGTGTGTCCATGAGGACCCTATTGCCTATTTCGCATTTTGTTTGGCGATTTTATCCGATTCATCCATCATCCACTTTTGCGCTTCCTCGGCTGTCGTATTATCCAGCATGAATTTGCTAAATCCTTTTTCCAATACAGCCTTCAACTGGTTACCGTATGAAACGGAGATCGCAGGATCGAAATTCGTTTTTATGCGCTTATCAAAAATGGTTGTTTGCAGCGACGTTACGTCGATAATATCCGCCGCTTTGCCATACAGCCGATCTACAATCGCTTTGGGATCAGCCTTTTTGTACCCGGACAATTCGAGTCTTGCTTCTTGCTCCGTCGTCATATAGCGAATGAAATCGTAAGCTTCTTGCTTGTGCTTCGAATTGGATGCAACTGAGACGTAAGATCCTCCGATGTTGGTAATACCTTGTTCGCCGGTTTTGGAGGCGCGAGGCAGCGGGGCAATGACCGATTTGAACGTATGCGGATACTTCTCTTTGTTCATAACATTATCAAGCATGAATGGCGCTGTTGCCAGCATAGCCGCTTTGCCGTTCAAATATTCCGTGATATAACTTAACTTCGCTCCAACAACATCAGCTAAAGGTTTGACGGATTTATCATCTTTCTCCATGGCACGACGCAGATTGAAGAAATAAGCAAACGACGGATCATTGAAACCAGGCTTGAGATCGCTTGTCAGATAAGGGCTCTTGAGATCGGAATAAGCAATTAGATTCGTATACTCGCCCCACGTGTGGAAATAAGCGCCGTACCGTTTATCGTTGCCTTCGCCTTTCGAAAGTTTTTTGGCATATTCCCGGAAATCGTCCCAGGTCCAATCGAAAGATGGCAGCGATAGATTGGCTTCCTTCAAGGCATCCTCATTAATCAGCACAAAATAAGGACTTGATGTGAGCATCGTTGCGTAATATTTCCCATTTACTTTCGGATTAATGTAGTACTCCTCTTCCGGTTTTACATTCCCTTTGGCATAAAATTCATCCAGGGGGGCAAGGACGCCCGCAGCCGCTCTCGCCAACGTTTCATCAATGTTTCCGTACTCAAGGACATCCACTTCTTCTCCGGAAGACATCAATACATCCATTTTCTTCATGCTTTCTACGGAATTCCCGGGAACTAAAGAAATATTCTGCACCTTAATGTTCGGATATTTGGCTTGAAATGCATCAATCATCTTTTGGCGGGCAACTTGATTCGTTTCATTATCCCACGTGTAAAACTTAAGATTCACCGGCTTCGCATCCGATTGTGTTGCCGCAGGCGCTGCGCTTGTTGTTACAGCTGCTGATCCTGTATTTCCTTGATTTGAACCCGAACTGCATGCACTCAAAATTGACATCGTCAATAAGGCGCTGCTCAGCAATATGGCCATCTTTTTTTTCATATGACGTCCCCCAATAGTTCAATTTTTTTGTTGATATCCAGAATTTTACACGGATTATTTCCCCAAGACGGTATAATATTTTGCGCTCTTTGTGTCATATCTTTACTTCCTATCGGCCGTAATCAACCTTTTACCCCACCAAGTGCGATGCCTTTAATCACTTGCTTTTGCAGGATGATAAAGATAATTAATAGAGGTAAAATAGCAGCCACAGAGGCCATCATCAGGACGGCGTAATTGTCGGCAAATTCATTTTTGAAAAGCTGTAAACCCAGCGGAATTGGATACAATTGCTTCGATATAAGGAAAATCAGCGGATTCTGATAATCGTTCCAAACCCAGATAAATTTAATGATGGCTACCGTTGCCAGGATCGGTTTCGACAACGGCAGGATGATTTGCACGTACATTCTAACATATCCCGCTCCATCAATTTTCGCCGCTTCCAAATATTCACTATGAATGGAAACCATGAACTGCCGCAGCAAGAAGGTAAAATAGATCGTCGAGAACATCCCCATGAGCATTAATCCCGCATGCGTGTTATATAAGTGAAGCCACTTGAGCAGCAGATAGCGAGGCACGAGCGTAGATTCGGAAGGGATGATCATCAAAGAAAGTAAAATCCCAAAAGCCATGTTTCGTCCACGAAATTGGAGCTTGGTAAAAGCAAATGCTGCCATGGAAGAGAAAAGCAGCGTTGCAAAGGTGATCGTAAGCGCTAGCTTCAGCGAATTATAATAAAACAAAGTGAACGGAACACTGCTCAGCCAAACTTCCTGGAAGTTGCTGATCAAGTTCCACTTGGATGGAATCCACTGAATGGGGAATACCATCACATCCTTCTCATACTTCGCAGCCGCCGAGAGCATCCAAAGCAAAGGCAGAAGGAACAGGAACGAAAATAATCCCATCAACAGCGTAGTGATCCATTTGGGTATATCTATCTTTTTCAATAACAAGCTAGCTCTCTCCTTTCTGCTATTCGTAAGCGGAATGCTTTTGCAGCCGATAAGTAAGCAAAGTCACGATGCCAATAATGAGGAACAACACCCATGAAATCGCTGAAGCGTACCCCATCCTGAAGTTCTGGAAGCCTTCCTCATAAATGCGATAGACAAGCACGGTGGATGAATCGTTCGGCCCCCCTCCCGTGAGGAATGCAATCAAATCAAACACCTTAAAGGATGACATCAGTGTTGTTATTGTTAAGAACGAAGTTGTCGGAGCCAGCAAGGGAAGTGTAATCCGGAAAAATTGTTGGAAGGAAGAGGCGCCATCCATATTAGCTGCTTCATAAAGCTCATCCGGGATATTCGTCAAACCAGCAATAAAAATAATAATTTGATAGCCTAACGCTGCCCAAATCGCGATAATCATAATCGATGTTAATGAGTAATGCGTATCCGCTAACCATTTCGGCGGGTTGGTGATCCCAAAGCGAAGCAAAAACTGATTAATTGGGCCTAAGGAAGGATGATACAAAGCGCTCCATATCGCGCCAAGAGCTGTTATCGAAGAAATGTACGGGATGAAAAAAGCAATTTTAAAGTAGCTTTGCCCAAACACTCTGGCATGTATAAGGACCGATAAAATTAATGCTAGAACAAGTCCGATCGGCACTGTAATTACCGTATACGTTAAGTTGTTTTTCAAAGCCATATAGAACTTGTCATCTTCGAATAGCAGTTTAAAATTATCCAATCCAATGACTTTAATACTTGAAAGTCCGCCAACCAAGTTCCACTGGCAAAAGCTTAAAAAGAGTGAGAACAAGACCGGAAACACGCCAAGAATCAGTATGCATACATACACTGGCGATAGAAATAACCATCCCGCAAACGCCTCTTTTCTCGGTTGGTTCCAGAAAGCTCTTTTGGGCCTTGAGGCAGCCGAAGGTAAAGCAACCCTTTCTGAATTATTGATCAACACACGGTTCACCTCTCTACATAGGTATCATTGTATAGATCTACTATAAAGCCTTTTCAATTTCACTTATGAATCTGATATTTTACTGATTTGTGTAATATTTTTACTTTTTGCTCCAGACAAGAAAAGATGCTGAGCACCGCCAATAAACGACTTCGTTGTCCTTTAGGACGAATCCGTTTGTCAAGGTAGGGCAATGCAAAAGTAAAAACTTATACTTTCTATTAATAAAGGTTGAGCTTTAAAAAGGGCCTATTTCAGTCCTAGTAGTTCCTCGTTGAGGAGAAAGGAATCATTGGAGGAGTTAATTTCCCTCCGTAGTTTAGCTTGTTAAGAGCCCAGTAGGAGCGAATTTTGGCGGAGGGGGCATCTACATAGGAAAGGTAAGCTGGCTGGCCACTTAGAGGAACTAGAGGGCGTTATTCTAACAAATTATGCCCGTTTCCGCGTTCAAGCGGAACAGCAGGGCCCTATTTGACCGCCTAACCCCGATTTCTTCAAGAAAACGGACAAATAGAGGACGTCAGTTCCCCTCCACGTGACGAGGAGCCTATTTCGATGAAATAGTGCCTTGTAGTTCCCCTCAGGAAGGAACCGCTGGAGAGATAGCAGCGACATTGACAGCTATGTTGTATTTTGCACAACCATTTGGCCGTAAAGGGGCCTCACTTCGCCTCTATATTGCACTTTATACAACGATCGTTGCATATAAACCCCTTACAATTCACCTTTTGCAACAAATGGTTGTATGATGTGCAACGAAAGACCGCAATCGCGGTCCGACCACACCATTACGTTGTATGTCATGCAACGTAGCCCTTCAACTTTGCTCCACAGCCGTCTTTACAACGAAAAATACTTGTTTGAGTAGATTCGATTCCATACTTAGATTTTAACAAAAAAGTTAAATAAAGGTTGAGTCAAGGTAGAGCGACGCAAAAGCAAAAACTTTTACTTTTTTATCTATAAATAAAAAAGATTGCCAACCACCTGACCAGAACGGTCGGGTAGAAAGCAATCTCTTCGATTCAATAAACTATTTGACGTTTATTCCAGCTAACAACCTTTTCAGCACAACCACGGATTCAGCCCTTGTAGCATGCTCCTGCGGGGCAAATTCTTGCTCGGTTCGGCCATTCATATAGCCAGCGTCCACAGCAAGCTCAACAACGTGTTTGGCCCAATCGCTGACCAAGTTCTCATCCAAGAACTGGATCGAGGCGCCTGCCGTCATCTCTTCGACTTTCGTCCCCGTCACCTGAGCTTTCGCCCTCATGAGCATGGCTGTCATTTCTTCGCGTGTAATGTTCTTCTCCGGGGCAAACGTATCGTCAGCAACACCGTTGATCAGTCCTGCCGCATAAGCTTTCTTCACGGTGTCCTCATACCAGGAGCCTGCCGCGACATCCGTAAAAGGATTAACTCCAGCGCCATCCTTCAGGTTCAATGCTTTGGCAAGTAAGGTAGCAAACTGTGCTCGTGTGACGTTCGTATCCGGTGCGAAATGATCGTCATCCATGCCTTCCACAATCTGTTTATCGACCATCAACATAATATCCGACTTGGCCCAGTGACCGTTAAGATCGCTGAAGATTTTGGTGAAATCGGCAGATTTAGTAAGCGCAATCGATTGATTTTTCAAATTGTGATCTACAATTTTCATAGAGGTCCATGTCACTTGAGAGGTTCCAACCTTCTTGGCTTTGAAAGTAATGGTACCGATGTCTATATTCCCCTTCTCACCATCCACTTTCCCCACTTTGGTGTGCGCAAATGTCACTTCGTTATTCTTCACTATTGGCGAAACGGAGAAGCCTTCTATCTTGGTATCTGCTTTGACCACTTCAAGTTTACTGGCATCAAACGAGAATTTGGCTTCATAGGCATATAAATCCTGCAGATTTTCCCCCTGCAGCGTAACGGTGAATTCGCCTGTAGACTCGGCATCCGAGGTCTTCATCACGAATTGGGAAGCATCCTCCGCATAAGCCGGAGCGAGTAGTGCCAAGGAACAACCAAGATTGCAGACTAAAGTAGCAAGTACGATTTTACGCCTCATTATACGTCATCCTCTTCTAGTTACTGGATTATTTTTGCGGCTACAAAGGCAAGGTCGTCAATATCGATATGACCATCGCCAATCACATCCGCTTTCTTAGCCTCTTCCCAATCCGGACTGTTTGTATCTTTCCCGTAGTGGGCAGCTACGATGGCCAAGTCGCCAATCGTCACTTTCCTATCGTTCGTAAGATCACCAGGAATGCCAGGGATTGGAGCCACTATCGCTACACGATAGCTGGAAGCCGCCGCTTCCGCTTCGCCCCCTGCTGAATCGCCTAAAACCGCCTTCGAAATCTCGACATTCCCCGTTTTAGTTTCCGTAACTGCTTTGGCTCTGAACGTCAGCTCCACAACTTGCGCGTCCTCGCTAATGGCATGAGCTGCGCCTTTACTGACAATAAAGAGTCGAAGCTTACCTGCTGATTGCCTAATCGGCTCCAAAATGGAAACCCCCTCAATCATTGAGGTGGCAGATACGAATTCCATCGCATTCGCATCGTAATTCAAAGTGACATCCTGCGCAAATGCCGGCTGCGCCAGGTTCTTTAGCCCAACTGTGACCTTAAATGTTTCCCCACTCGCTGCCGTGCTGCCGCCTGAAAGCTCAGTGGATAATGCTGCTGGAGGCGTAATTAACGTGACCTCAAGAACAGGCCGATACGCGGCATTGGCATGCTCCCTGGAAGCGTAACTTACGTCCCCTTTCGCTCCCTGATTCGAAGTAGAGGCAATCAACAGGGACATTTTCTTGTCCGCTGCAAGCGCTCCATTCACTTGGTTTGTTACATCAAATTGAGCCGGCGTATAGGCCGATGTCAGCGTCCAAGTCGCAAATGCCGCTCCTGCTGCAGGCTTATTGTTCCAGTTAACGGCCGCTTCTCCCCAGCTATTATCCGCCACAAGCTGCGCCTGATTCGTTGTGCCGGACATACTCACTCCAACCGGAACAAGCGTAACCTTAGCGCTCTCTATGACTCCTGAGATGGAAGCAAGATCGAATCGCAAGTACGATTGCCGTGCGTATCCTGCAGCATCCTGCTTGGTGACCAGACTATCTGCCGTCCCATAGTTCGTACCGGCGTAAGAGCCGTCACGGACATACACATCCGCTTCAGGGAAGATCGTAACGATCGGAACCGGTGTGGCGGATAGCTCATTTGAAAGTCCGCTTTCACCGGATGCCTGATAGGCCATCACGGCAAAATAGTAGGTTCGCCCCGTTTCCAAGCCAGTTACGGCAACTTGATTCGTGGAACTAACCGATGTGACATCGAGCGTTTTGGTGTAGACACCTGGCGAAGTGCCATACTTCACTCGGTAACCAGCTGCTCCTTGTACCCCCGTCCAAGACAACACAACTTGCGAAGCGCCGCCTTCGGCACGGACCAAGACGGGCGTCTCGGTCGTAGAAGGCGCTTTCATACTAAACTTGGCTGCTAGTGTCTTGCCGAAAGCCCCGTTGGTTCGAACGCTCATTTTAATCGTCGGACTGACTTGGGTAACCGTAATCCCAGGATCGAGGGAAAGGACTCCTGTTGCGCTGCGGTTCAATTCCACTTGAATCGTTCCTGTGTTCGCTTTCGTCGGATCGGAAATCCCGATGTGAATTTCCCCATCCGCTTCCAGCATTGTAACTGATGCCTTCTTGTCGCTTGTGATCAGTGGTTCATTGTTGGCATAAACGGTTTTCGTTACATCGTTCCAGAAATTAGCCCCAACCGCATGCAAAGTTAAATCTATTACTGCATGGGCGTCGGCTGAATTCTCCAGAATTTGAATATCCGGATTAGCCGCATAGCTTGCCGTTGCAGCTGCATCCTTGCCTGGCAGCACGACATAAGCGTAAGTCGCATTTGCGGGTGCTTTGCCATGATGAAATGCCAGGCTAAGATAAGAATTCGTCACTAGATCCGTGTTTCCTCCTGTGTTAATCTGTTTCCATGTACCAGATCTGGATTCTCGCAGTCCAGTTATGGATGCTGTGCCTGGAAAATAATAACCGATATCGGAGCCTGGCACATTCCCGGACAAATGCGCCCAATGCGCGTTATTGATTGTTTCCGACCATCCAAGGCCGCTTGCTTTGGTTACGCCGTCTACAAGTAGCGGATTATCGCCGCTTGCTTTTAACTTCCGGTTCTCAACAATCGTTTCAACCGTACGTGCCGTGTCTGTACTTGCAATGCCGGAACCTACGGCGACGATTTGATCACCGAACATGAACCATGATTTCTTCCCTTGCAAGGGACTTCCCGTATTTTGAGTAAGAGAGAACTGCATTCCCGCAGAACCGTGAAGTTGGTCGACCGAAGATCCTCCCACCCATGTGTTCGGGTTCGCATAGTTTTTCCAATCCACCGGTGTGCCGCTTCCAGAACCGTCTGTTGTCGTCCCAGGAAGACGATACATATTGACAGTAGCCCAGTAATTGTCGCTGTACTGTTTCAAATCATTGTTGTACAAGGTCGTCATGCCGACACCCGTAAACCAGCCCTTGATATTTTCACCGTTGCCATATTCAAAGGCGGAAATACGAGGCGAGAACATGCTGATGCCCAGTCCAAAATGTTCACGAAGCTGAGCGACACGATCCATCCCGGGGAATTGGAAGTGTCCTACCAGCTTGCCTTGAGGCGTTATCGCACCATCGCTCATCAGCTTTTTACCCAGGATCATGTCAAACATACTTGCACCCGTATAATAGTTCGCGAACGTTGTATCCGTTGAGATCCATTCCTTGACCATCCGCTTGATTTTCAGCGCTTGTTCGGGCGGCGCCCCTTCTGCCAGACGCAGCATACTCAGGATAATGGAGCAGCCAGTTGTATGATCGTTACCGCTTTGCCGTGAGATTCCCCGTCCTTTCAGGTTATCCATGCTGGCTCCCATATAAATTAGCGGCTTGTAAGATTCATCGACCCATCTGTACACATTAGCCACATTCGGGTCTGTAATGCTCCAAGAAGATCCGCTCAATAAGTACATGAGATCCGCCATTCTTCCGAGCAGCACATCCCCATATCCGCCTGTGTAGGCTACATATGTATGCTGAATAAACGATCCGTCGTCATAAAAACCGTCTCCGCTCTTCACATATAGAAATGCCGGACTCATAGAATCCCGGCCTTGGGTAATTTTGGCGCTCGATTTGCCAATTACGCCGCGAAGAGATACCACATAGGCTTTGTCCAGTAAGTTGGCGCCTGTTTCAACGACCGAGCTGGCGGTTCGTTTGCTGGGATTAGGCACAAATCGGTCAATAGCCCGCATGTAATTATCAATTTGAGCCTGCGTCAAATCCTCATACATAAGCACGAGCGTGCTATTAACGAGCTGAGGCGTGCCGATTTCCCAGTCCCACCAATTGTCGTATTCGCTTTTGGATTCCTTATAACGATTGGCATAAGCCCAATCCAAACCGCTGACGATATCATTTTTAAGATTTACATTATGATAGAGAGGTGAACCAATCGTCGAATAAGCAATGGCCATTTGATTTAAACGCGTAAAGTGGGAGGAAACTTCACTTGATTTCGTCGTGCTTTGCAAATCAGCCCATAAGTAGCTCCTGTTCGCCGCCTTATTCATCGTATCCCAGTAGCCGGTCAAATTCTCATTGCTTACGGCATCGCTCTTGAACTTGATGTTCACGGAAATATCCGGATCATTCGGATCATAACCATTTCCACCCGTGAAATAGGTAAACATTCTAGTACGAAGCGCGTCAAATTCGTCTGCAGGATTGGATGCTGCTGCGGCATATGGTGCAAATGGAATGACATAAATGAGAACGAGCAGCGTAAGAATGAGGTGAAATTGGATTCTATGTTTCATTCGTACCTCCTTAGGCGGACACCTTCCGTTAATTAAGCTAGACATCACCTTGGCGAAAAGCTAAAAAAGAGGGGAGCACTTGACTCCCCTGACTCCCCTTCTATTTTTTACTCTATTTTGGATGCTACAAACGCGAGGTCGTCAATATCGATTTTACCGTTGGCCACAACGTCTGCTTTTTTCGCTTGCTCCCAATCCGGGCTGTTTGTATCTTTGCCATAGTTAGCTGCTACAATAGCCAAATCGCCAATCGTCACTTTCATATCATTCGTGAGATCGCCCGGCATGCCTGGAGTCGGTGCAATAATGGCTACGCTGTAGCTGGAAGCCGCTGCTTCCGCCTCTCCTCCTTGTGCATCCCCGAGAACAGCCTTCGATATTGTGACAGTTCCTGTCGTATTTTGCGTGACGACTTTCGCTCGGAAAGTCAGCTCCGCCACTAGCGCGTTACCGCTAACCGCATGAGCTGTACCTTGACTTACGATGATCATTCTCAGCGTACCTGCTGATTGCGTAATCGGCTTGATAATGGTGACGCCCTCAATCACGGATTTAGCTGAGACAAACTCCATCACGTTGGCATCATATTGAACGGTTACATCTTGAGCCAATGCCGCTGTTGCTACGCTTTTCAAACCGTATGTGACTATGAACGGCTCACCGGACTGAACGGTGCTTCCTCCCGTTAGCTCTGTCGAGAGCGTCATCGGTGAAGCCACAATGTTTACCGTAATGACAGCCTCTTCGGAATCGGCTATACCGTCATTGGCTTTGAACGTAAACGAATCTGTTCCTGTTGCGCCCGGGTTCGGTGTATACGTGAACGCACCTGTTGCCGGATCCGTAATTACTGCTGTCCCTTTCGTGCCATTAACGGCAATCGCATACGTCAGGGCATCCCCATCATAACGGCTGACCGATAAGTTGCCGGTATAAACAACGTCTTGCACGGTGCTGACAGCTGCGCTTACTGCTGTAGGGCTCTCATATAAGGAGAGGGAGAAATCATCGATGTACGCTACTTTTCCATCATTGCTCGCATTCGTATTTTTCCATGAATAAATGTTGGCCGATGTATTTGCAGCTCCTGTTTTGAAAATGATTTTACCTTCTGAGTAATCCAGTGTGCTGATTGATTTGGAAATCTGGCTGCCGCCATAATTTTTGACGCCGATGCTTTGCGTATTTCCGGCATCCATAACTTTAATCCAACCTCTGGCTACATAGTTCGTATTCGGCGTCAAACCGCTTACCACTTGTTCAGCCCCAGAATTGTTGCTCATGAATTTCACGGCATTGCTGCCGGAATGCACATGGGCAGGATCGCTAATGATGGCGGCTCCCGTACCATAAAATGAAGTCCAGCCAGGAGGCGGCGTTGTAGTACCGGCTTCGAAACCACCGTTTTGGAGCAAGTTCGACTGCGCGATCGCTACTGTTACTGTTCCGATATTCGAATCGAGCAAGCCATCGGATGCTTTGAAGGTGAAGCTATCGTTCCCTGTAGCGCCTGGGTTAGGTGTATAGACGAAATCGCCGGTCGTACTATTCAACAGTTGAACCGTACCTAAAGACCCATTGCTCACGATTGAAAATTGCAGCTGATCGCCATCAGGGTCGCTTGCAGAAAGCTTGCCTGTAACAGGGAGGTCTACTTTCACGCTGTATTTCGCATTCGAAATCAATGGACGGTGATTCGCTCCCGTTGTATCGCCTTGGTATTCGAATGCTCCAATATCCGCGAATCCTTGATATAACGGATCGCCTTTATAATCTTTACCGCCGTTATTCGTTATCGCCATCCCTGCATTAATCGCAGGCGAGTCCGGTTGCAGCTCGTATGCATTGGCTGAAGCCAAACCTGCTCCTGCACCACCAGGATTCACAAACTTAGGTTCAGCGGTCACCTTGTTGGCATCGTTAGGCTCATTGGCAGGATGAACGCCACCCGCTTCATAGAACACATTGTTGCTGAATAAAGCATTGCTCCAGCTGTTGTTCAGCCAATTCGTTGGTGTCGTCGTGTTCGTGTTATAGAAAATATTATTATAGAAGCTATAACCGCTTTTCACAGTGTTGCCTGAACCCATAATTTGGTTTTTACTGCCATCATAATAAAACACATTATTGTAAATAGAGCCCGTTGTCTTCTCGTCAAAAGCAAAGTGTCTGAAGATAATACCGTCGTTCTGACTGACGTTGTAGCGCAAAACATCATTCTCATTGGTTCCCATCAGGAGCATAAAGCCCATCGGATTGTCATGGCTGTAATTGTATTGGTAAACCGTATTAATCAGGAATTCGTCGAAATCAAAGGCGCATCCGTCCTGATTATTCGCAGGGCCTCCCGTAACCTCGTTGTACTGAATGAGCGTATTCTTGGCGACAGCCAGCCAAATTCCTGCAATGGCATTGCTGCTCGCAACCCGCGTACCGAATTTGTTCAAATAGTTATATTCCAGTACAGCCCCATCCGTATCCCGTAAAATAATCCCGTCGCCGCCTACATCCTCCATCGTGTTGTGGGCAATGTAAAAGCCCGTGTTCCAATTGCCATATTTAAATGTGGCTGTCGTTGAGAAGGAATCATCGCCGACGTAGTTCGCATGAGCCGCAACACGAATGGCAACGCGATCGACTTTGCGAATCGTATTATTTTCAACCTTCACATCATTGAATCTAGCCTTAGTCACTTGACTTGTTGGAGCCGTTCCTTTGACGACGCCGATAATGCCGCCATTTTCTTTAGGGCCTGCATTGTTGTTGCCATCAATATCATGAACATAACAGTTGCGGATATAAATGTGGTTGTACACCCGATCGCTTTCATTGGCATCGATGGTAAAGAAAATACCCGCACGAAGCGCAGCAGAGTCGTTATTTTCAACCGCAAAATTGTCATCATTCGTTACTTCTAAATTGTTAAGCTCCCAGTATTCCTGATTTTTCAGAAAAACAGCTCCTGAGTTGTAGGTCGTGGTTGAGTTGTAAATCGTTTGATCAAAATTATTCCCCTTGCCGTTAATCATAGGCCTGTTGCCTGTGCCATATTGATCGATGATAATGGGATTGCCTTCCGCTCCTGATCCCTTCGGCCATAATTGACCATCCCATGAATCGCCGGCTTTGAGCAAAATCTTGTCGCCAGGAATAAATGTCGTCCCGCTGACTTTATTCAAGGTTTTCCATGGTGAAGCTGCGCTTAATCCATCATTCGCGTCATCGCCTGTCGAGGAACTGACATAGAAGGTATGGCTTCCTTGACCCGAAATTTGAATGTTCGTTTGACCGACGACACCGCTGCCGTCTTGCGCCGTTGCTTTTACCGTTACGGAACCATTGTCTACGGCTGACAACAAGCCGGTGCTGCTAATCGAAGCACTTCCCGTTCCATTCTCTACCGTCCAAGCTACATTGGTGGTTGGCGCTCCTCCAGGCTGAGCGGTCGCTCCCATTTGAAGTTGTCCGGCACGCGAAGTGATCTGTGTCGCTCCGCCTGCTCCTGTCACCGTCAGGGAGGTCATTTTGACATCGAACGTTAGCTGCAAAATATTGCTTTTCACACCGCTAGGATCATTGGCTGTCGCTTGAATTTGCACGGTGCCGGCTTTGACTGGCGTAAGAACGCCCGCGCTCGAAATCGTTGCAACATCCGCCCCTTGCAGGATCGCCCAAGTCACCGTTGGATCCGCCGTACCAACTGGTATGACTTCAGCGCTCAGTGAAACAGGATCAAGCGTTGTAAAGCTTGTTGCTCCTGCTGGCGCTTGGATTGTGATAGCTGCTGCTTTAATCGTCTGGCCTGTGATCGTAATTAAAGCGCTATCAGATAGTTCCGGCTTAACCGTAGAAGTCGCCGTTACCTTGACCGTCCCATTCCCCTTCGCAGACAATAAACCTGCTGCCGAAATCTCTGCGAGGTTCGTTGGCGTACCGTCTGCATTTTCGACTTTCCATGTGACCATGGCAGGAGCGCCGGCCGGATTTGCAGCAGCTAGCATTTGTAATGTACCTGCATCTGCTGTAATTACTGCCGCTCCACCTTGACCTGCTACTGTTAATCCTTCCAAATCAGCGGTTGTAACCGGGATCGAAAGAGTTGTCGAGAGACTGGTTCCAAGCTGAGTTGTTTTGATATCGTCGTAGTAAGTTACCGCATTATTGGGCAACCAATTGCCCAGTAGAGCGACGTATTGATATTTCGTTTCCGCTGTAGTTGTGCCAACCAAAGTCCCGTCTATGTACATTTTGGCATCCGTGCCCGAAGTCAGATCCCATTTAAATTCATGCCAGGCTGGTGTTGTTCCACGATTTACGGATGTAGGAGAGAAAGATGAGCTCATCAATCTCGTAATAAATTTAGTCCCCGAACCTGTGGCACCGTCCCAATGTTCTCCCATAAGTAGGCCGGCTGATACATTCACGCCTCCAGATGTCGTTTTTGTCCCGACATAGATATTGTTTCTGGATTGGTCAGAAGGAGAAGCAGCCCCAGCAGATCCATTATAAAACCATGCCGTAACTACACCATTCAGTGCTGCGCCCATATCAACTCTTACAGTATTCGTTGTTGGTCCAGTACGATTGGCACTATACGTGCCGCTATGTGCCGGAATGCCTGCCCCTGTTTTGGCTACTACCGCCGTTGAGGTCGTTGTCGTGGCACTCGGGTCATAGGTAAAGCTGCCAATATTCCCGCCTTCAAAACCTTCAAAATATTTCACATCCAAATACTTGATGTCCGCTTTAACATCCACAGGCACATTGCCCGCAGAGCCATCGTACGTCAAAATACCTGTTGCATCATCAATCGTTACACCTTGTACGGTTGACGTATAATGAACGCTGCTGAGCTCAGGGTCTGTCGAGTTGGAGGCGGTCGTCTTTTTCAACTCTACTTCCGTACCATTGCTCATGCGGGCCATTACCTTCAACTGAAGTTGCTCGCCGAGCGTCGCGATCTGCGCTTTGTCAGCTACCACATAGGTACTTACGACCGTGGGTATGGCTGATGGCGAAGGAATGACTGCCGCATAGGCTTTTTGGCTGCTGCTTCCGAGAGGAACATTCACCACATTGGCGGCCAAAAGCGCAACAGCACCTAGAGAAACAGTGCGTTTAAACGTTTTAATAAAGTGCATGATTCACGGCTCCTTTGTATCGTATGAGAAGCGATTGTCTTCTCCATATGATACAGTACGTATTGTCCAAATCGTGTGCATTATCTTTACTTTTTCGTTTAATTTCTTTACTTGTTTCACAGGATGGATTCGACAAAGTTTTCTGTGAACATGAGTTTTTGTAGAATGATGACACATTTTGTATCAGAGCCCACACACATTCACGCACGTTGAGAAAAGAGGGTAAAAGGAGATCAGAGAGAGACTCTTTAAAGACTCTTCTCTGATCTCTGCATGTTCAATTATTGGATGATTTTCGTTGCAATCGCTGCAAGGTCATCGATGTCAATGACGCCATTTCCACTTACATCGGCTGCCTTCACATCCTGCCAATCTGGGCTTGCTGTTGATTTACCATAATTCGCAGCTGCAAAAGCAAGGTCACCGATGCTCACTTTGCCGTCGTGGTTAATATCGCCTGAAGTGCCCACAGTTATATTCACTCCAACGGACGATACGGCGGCTGCTGTTTCCGTGCCAGTGCTGTCAGCCAGCATGGCGCTTGCTACCGTGATCGCTGCTGATGCCGACTGCGTGATCGACTTTGCCCGGAAGGTGACCTCGACCAGCGGTGTCTCTCCCGTAATCGCGTTCCCTGCCCCTTCGCTAGCTAAAATAAGCCGTAATTTACCTGACGTATTCTTCGTAACGACTAGGCTTACTTTATCTTTCACCGATTTAGCCGACACGAAATCCAACAAACTATCCTCATAATTGATCACAAAATCTTCGGCATAAACTTGACTCGTCACATTGTTCAGTCCTAAACGAACAACGAATTCACTGCCTGGCGTGACAGAAGTAACACTGCTTAGCGTCGTCTCCGCATTGGAAGGTACGCCTGCTTCCACAGTCACTTGGCTTGTCGCCTGAAAACCGCCGTCAACGCTCGTGGCTGTAATCGTCACTGTCCCTGGTTTAATTCCGGTTACAATTCCCTTACCCGCTTGATTCTCCACGCTCGCTATCGTCGTATCACTGCTGCTCCAAGTGACATTCTTATTGCTCGCATTCACTGGCATTATTGCAGCTGTCAACTCTGTCGTTAGTCCTTGTTTGACCGTTGCTGTGGATTTATCAAGCTGCAATCCCGTGACAGGAATCTGCACGGTTGTATCCTCGCGCACTGCGCTCTTCAAATTCGGGAGCGTCTCTTGTCCTAGCGCATTGGCAACAACGGCTGTTTCCAATGTAGCGGTGGCAGACACATCTTGCGCTGTCGCTTGGATCTTCAACAAAGCTGCATCCGGTGTAATGCCGTTGTCTGCGCTGAGCACGACTCTTGTTTGTCCATTAGCGGACTCACTGCGGATAACCTTCACGCCTTCTTGAACGGATTCTACCGCCGTTACGTTCAGTCCGTTCGTTGCAACAACAATGTCCATCGCTTTGGCAGGAGACGCCGTATTGCTGACAGCCAACTCATAATACTTAAGCTGCTGCGTTGTTGGAGCTACCACTTTCGTCAGCTGTAAATTAGGCGCATCCGCTTTGTTCTGATCTTTCTGAGCGACGAACATGCCGTTAATCCCTTGGGAATCACCGATGGTACTGTTAATGCCCAGCGCCTTCAATACCGTGGCAGCCAAATCTTTGGTCGTTCCACCTTGCAAAATTTTCTCCTTGCCCGTATCGGTTGCCACCGTTCTTCCGTTTGCCGCAAAGAAAATCGTTGTCGCCAGCGGAGAATCCTGTCCGTGTGAAGTCGCGCTTCCCAGCGTCGTATTGGCGTTCTCCGTGCCTCCGCCGTGATCTGGCAGCATGACAATCAAGGTGTCATCTAGCAAGTTTTTGTCTCGCAGCGCGTTGACAACTGTTCCTACGTTCAGATCCGTCTTCGTCAGCTGCTCATAATATTGCTTCGTGTAGAAGCCAATACCGTGTCCCGCATGGTCCATATCGTCGAATTGGATGAACATAAGCGATGTATCGAGCGCTTTACCGCTAGCCACATACTGTGCAAAAGCTGCTGCGTCCGCTTCATCATTTCCTGTTCCGACTTCAACACCCACAGACGGTTCGATATGCCCGTCCAAAATGTTTTTCCACTGCGCGAAAGCGACCATTTTCTTGTTCGGCAAAGCTTCTCGCACCTTCTTGAAAACGGACGGATATGGAGAGGTTTCCGAATAATAATAGAGTCCGCTTTCCGTATTGTTGATTTGATGTTTGCTAAAGTCAACGCCATTCAACATAGCGCCCCAGTTCGGGGATGAGCTTGATGGCAGTGTCGTTTTGGCTGTGTAGCTGACAGCGCCTTTCTCAATTAGACTACGCAGGTTAGGAGCAATCTGCCTATTGCCGACCTGCTCCTTCAGGGAGCTTGGCGTCTCCCAATACGGCGCATTGGGCATCACGGACAAACCGCCGCCATCCATGCCGATGACGACAACCCTTTTATACGGAACGTATTGCGCGTTGCTGGCAATGGCGTTCTGCAGTTCGGCGGAATTACCTTGTGCAAGGGCAAGGTCGCCAACCGTGACAACGCCGTCCTTATTCAAGTCTTCTGTGGCTTTCGGATGAATTTGAACCGTCTCCGGCTGCGTATTAAACGTTTCATTTACCATTTTAGTCGTGCCGGCATAAAACTCTGCTTTGCTTACTTGAATTTGCCCTTGCCCGGAAGCTGCTTTTGTTTTGAAAAACACTTCAGAAATTCTCGATTTGCTGTATTCAAGCGGATTTGTTTGGCCGTAAACGATGCCTCCCGGAATGGTCAACTTCACGATCCCAGGCGTGGATGTATCTGCGGATACAGCGTTCGTTGCGTTTACAAACTCGAATAAGTTGCTGTCATAAGCGAGTTCAATAACTGATTTATCCACTGCCGTGCTCATCGTTGGCGTGCGCAGATCCAAATTGACCCGGAATGTACTCCCTTGTACGGCATGTTCAGCGCCAATCAAGTTCAACGAACCTTTAAAGTTCTCATTCACCTCTATCGGAGGCGCGCTATTAAACATATCCCCGACTTCCTGTGCAGTGACAGCTCGTTTAATGACTTGCATTTCGTCCACTTGCATGTCAAACGTGCTTACCTCGTAATTCCCTGTGCCATCGTTGCCAATCATCGTGGACAATCCCGAATCAATCGTTCCTGTTCTGCCGGCAATATTCATACTGCTGGATATGCTTTGGTATAACGAGCCAGTTTTCACTGAAATAGCTACCGGTACTCCGTCTTTATAGAAATCCGCGCGCCCGGTCGTTCGATCATGGGAGACGACGATATGATGCCATTTTCCGTCAGCTACATTCGGAATCTCCGCATCCGCTCGCGACCCGCCCTGTGTGTTATAGTTCCATTTCAAACTATTATTCGGCTGTAATGATAAGGCATAACCTACATTGCTGCCGCTAGCCCAATTTTTGTTTGCAATAACCGGCGGATCGCTTGCTACACCAGGAGACTTCACCCAGAAAGCTAATGTAAAGTTTGTGCTTGTGCCGAATTGCAGATTAGCCGGCTTGCCCAGATTCAAATATTGCCTGTTCGCACTTGTCGAGTTGAGATTGAGTGCTTTCCCTTCTCTTCCCGCCACATAAGTTGGATTCCCCGCTGCTGTGACATTGGTTGCGTTTGTGGAGCTGTCGACAGCATTGTCCTCAAACTTCAATTGAAGCGCAAAGTCCGAAGCAACGACTTCGGCATAGGCGGTTTCCGCCATAAATGGCAGCGTAACCGACAAACTGGAAGTTGCTAAAAGCGTAGCTGTTAACGTAGACATGAACACTTGCTTAAACGTTACTTTCACTTGGACATCCTCCCGAAATAAAGTAATAGTTTTTGTTGCTTGCCAACACGTTTACAAAACTAAAACAATATAAAAACACACAATAACAACTCGTTACTCTGTGATCTTATGCGAGAGAAGGACAAATGACAAGTACTTAAAGTAAATTTTACAAAACAAAAACAATGTAAATACACACAATAACAACCCATTAACCTGTTAGTTTATTCGAGATAATTAGCGATGGCAAGACCTTCGACAAAAGTTCCTACCATTCGTATTTTTTCAGCTTTTAATACTCGACTCCGTAAGTCTTTCAGACACAGCAGCCGTTATATGCACGAAAATAGTCCCCAAAGAGGAGACCCTCAATGAATCTAGCAAGGGTCTCCTTCCTCTGTTTATTCCACCATTTTCGAAGCAATGAAGGCCAGATCGGAAATCTCAATCTCTCCGTCATTATTGAAATCCAGATGTTTAATGCTCGTCCAATCCGGACTTGACGTGTTTTTACCGTAGTTAGCTGCCATCATACCCAAATCGCCGATCGACACTCTTCCGTCGTTGTTCAAATCGCCAGGAGTGCCGGCAGGAATTGGTGTTACTTGAACGCTTAGGGAGGAATTTAACACTTTGAACTCGTTGCCCAGCTCATTCCCAAGCGTAGTGTCCGTCACTTCGATGAAGGTCGTCATAGCTGTAGAAGTCACTTTAGAGTTAAAAGTGAGCTTTAACAATTGCGCATTGCCTGTTACGGCGTGACCTGCGCCTTGGCTGGCGGTGATCAAACGAATTTTACCCGTTCCATCATTCGTTTTTCGCACGATGCTAAGATTCGGATACACCGGCTCCGCCGATACGAATTCCATGACATTCGGATCATAGGTTAATGTGATATCTTCCGCATAAGCTTGCTGCGCCACATTGTTTACGCCATAAGCGACTTCGAGCGGCTGTCCGCCCTGAACGCTGGAGCTTCCCGTAACCGTTGTGTATGGAGCTTGTGGTGTAGCCGCAGTCACTTTGATGGATGCAGACGCTTGCTTCCCGCCATACGTTGCCGTAACGACCGTTTCCCCTTGGGAAACACCCGTGATCGTACCGTTTGTTAGCGTAGCCAGAAGCGTATTGCCGATCTGCAACACAGATGCAGCTGTCACATCTTGGTTGGATCCATCCGAATACTGCGCTTTTACCTTAACAGGTGTGGACTGCCCTTGCTGTACTTCATAGCTCACCGCATCAAAAGCGATGGTTTGCAAGGTAGGCGCTGCTTGATTTTTCCTGCTATCCAACAGCGTTTTTGCTGCTTGGAGGGAAGCAATCGCATTTACAGCCTGCTCCTTGGTCGTCGACCATGATTGGAACGTCCCCGTTGCCCGGACGATATCAGAGCGATATTCCTCCATCGCTGCCTGCGGATACTGTCCTGAGCTGCTGCCTGTAACATTCGGGTTGTCAGCAAGCGCCCGAGCTTGATTTAAATCAGCGTATAGCTGGTCAAATTCGGTAATTGCCATCCGGTTGGCCTGCTCCTGATACGACTTTTGAACTTCCTCCATGGTAAGAGCGGTGCTGAATAGTCTGGCCACGCTGACATCGCCATTTAGCACGATACCGCCCTTATTACCGCTGGAAGGGTCGGCCCCTATGGCAAAATTCATATTCGGCTGCTTGAGTTGACCGGTGGCATTCAAGGTCTTCACTTTTTGACCATTTAAGTAAAGCACGATTTGTGTACCGTCATAGGTAGCCGCCAGATGATAGGGTATTCCTGCCGACAGGGTGACCCCTATACGTTTATAGGCCCCGTCGATGTATGCCCACAACTCCACATTGCCACCGCTTGTCGATTCAAATGAGAGACCTCCGCTCTCCGTATTACCGAAAATCGCTTGATTGCGCACAGAGTTCATAATGAAGTCTGCTTCCAGCGTAAATTCGCCGACGACCTGTTTAATGGAGTCGCTTGGCGCGATGCGGAAATATTGATCGTTGGTTCCGTTCATTCTGCCCACATATTTTTTGAACACGTTGCTGTACGCAATCGTCGCACCGCTGCCATTCGCCACAGCATCATTGTGCGCTGTAGACCGATCCTTGCCTGTGCCGTCGGCAAAGTCGATGTCGATGACGGCCAATTCATCAATCGAAGCTGCCGGCGCCGTTCTAAACTCCGTCGTTAGCGCTGTGTCGCTGCGGTTATTGAAGGAATCAAGCGCCCATATTTCAGCTCTGTAAGGCGTGTTTGGACGAAGGCCGGCAATGTCCAGCGACAGCGAGCTTGGAACAGGGTCATAGTACCATTCTGAAAACGCTTTTATTGACATGGACTGTACATTCGTATCCGCTTTAATCATATTGATTTCATACGAGTGCACCATCAAATTATCCGTTGCTTGATCGAAATTCAATTTGATTTTCTGCGCTTGAATTGAAGACGGATCTACGCTGGCATGTGCGCTTATAGGAAAAGCCGGCTTCACCTGATCGCGACTGTTTGTATAGGTGAATTTTGATTTGTCTGCTGGATAACGTACCACATAATCTTCGCCAGTCCACTTATTAGCATGAAAATCTCTGCGCTTAATGACAACCTGGCCATCCTGTACCTCAACAATTAATCCCTGCATGATATGATCGTCTGGGAAATTGCCCTGAATTTTCCCTGGTTCAAGTTCCGGGTAGCTGATAGCTGACGTGCCTAGTGAGGTAAAATCCTGCTGGTGAATCGACCTGGGATCGTCAATCGGATAATGGGAATGTCCCGTAAACGTCACGACCTGCGGATATTTGCTTAATGCGTTATATAATTTGGTGTTGAAATAACCCCAAAGGTCGCTGCCGTAGACGGTGTCCTTGATGTGCTGGTGATGAAAGACGAAAATCGGCTTGTTCGGATCCGCATTTTCGGCCAGCTTTTGCTCCAGCCAGGCGATCTGGGCATCTGACATTTTGCCGTCTCTCGTAGAATCTTCCGTTCCTAACATAATAAAATGAAAACCGTTAATCCATTTATCGTAATAATAGTTTTCTGTGCCCGTCTTTTGTTCAAAGCGGTCTTGCGCAAGCTGAGGCGTCAGGCCATTGATGTACTCGTGATTGCCGATGACGAATAAATTGGCGGCTGACGGCACTTTCTTTCGATTGAAGATGTTCATGACCGTATCGTATTCGGAAATGGCCCCGTGCTCCGTCAGATCGCCTGCAATGGCGATGGCGTCATAGTCAGGCACCAACGTTCGAAGCTGATCCATTGCTTGCTCGAACTTGGGAGCGTCTGTCGTGCGGTTGCCCATCTGCAAATCGCTGATAACGGGAAAAACAAGATAGTTTCCGTCAGAACGCTTGCGTGGTGCATAGACGTCATCGGTCACGGCGGCTGATAACGTTGCGCCATTTACCGTTTGGCTGCCCCCTGGCAAATCGATGCCTTCAGCTCTTGCTACTCCGTTTGTCTTCCCCGGCAAACTGTTAAATGTCAAAGCGCCGATTACAAGTAAACTTAAGACTGATTTCCGAATTTTTGCAAATGACTTGGCATGCATCTGGATTTTACTCCTTTTCATTGTCAGTTAAGTGGAAGAGGAGGAACCACTCGAACCGTCAGTTCAAGAGTCCCTCCTTTTAACTTAGATACTATTCCATGATTTTCGAAGCAATGAAGGCCAGATCGGAAATTTCAATCTCTCCGTCATTGTTGAAATCCAAGTGTTTAATGCTCGCCCAATCCGGACTTGACGTATTTTTACCGTAGTTAGCTGCCATCATGCCCAAATCGCCGATCGACACTCTTCCGTCGTTGTTCAAATCGCCAGGAGTGCCGGCAGGAATTGGTGTTACTTGAACGCTTAGGGAGGAATTTAACGCTTTGAACTCGTTGCCCAGCTCATTCCCAAGCGTAGTGTCCGTCACTTCAATGAACGTCGTAATAGCCGTAGAAGTCACTTTGGAGTTAAAAGTAAGCTTTAACAATTGCGCATTGCCTGTTACGGCGTGACCTGCGCCTTCGCTAGCGGTAATCAAGCGAATTTTACCCGATCCATCCATCACTTTTTTAACAATGCTCAGGTTTGGATACACCGGCTCCACTGATACGAATTCCATGACATTCGGATCATAAGTTAATGTGATATCCTCCGCATAAGCTTGCTGCGCCACATTGTTTACGCCATAAGCGACTTGGAGCGGCTGTCCGCCTTGAATGCTGGAACTACTTCCCGTTAGTGTTGTATATGGAGCTTGTGGTGCAACTACTGTCACTTTGATAGGTGCAGACGCTTGCTTCCCGCCATACGTTGCCGTAACGACCGTTTCCCCTTGGGAAACACCCGTGATCGTACCGTTTGCTATCGTAGCCAGCAGCGAATTGCCAATCTCCAACACGGATGCAGTTGTCACATCTTGATTAGTTCCGTCCGAATACTGTGCAGTAACCTTAACAGGTTTGGATTGCCCTTGCTGCACTTCATAGCTTGCTGCATCGAAAGCAATCGTTTGCAAAGTAGGCACCGGCACTACATCCACCTTATACACATTCAGCTCTGAAGCAGAAGCGAAATTGCCTGCGCCAGCTGTTGCTTCAAGCTTGATGAATGCAGCATGAACGGGTGCAAAATTCACTTCTTTCAGGCTGTTATTTTGCAGCCATGCTCCACTCGCTACTTTCGTATACTGATTGCCGTCGTCGCTGATATATACGTTGTAACCGGTAATTGTACCATTAGCGGCATCCTGACGAGGCGTATATTCCAATTTGCTGATTTTGTAAGTTCCGCCTAAATTCAAAACGATCGATTGTGGCAGCGGATCAACGTTAAACCATTTGATGTGCCACCAGGTGCTCGGATCTCCGTCAATCGCCAAGTTCGGCTCGTTACCGGCCTGGAAGCTTGCAGCCGTTGCCGTCATTTGCGTTTGCGGAATTTTCACCAAACCGGTTTGTCCCGTTACCGTAACCTCTACCGTAGCTTTATAACCGCCTTCTGCCGTAGTTGCGGTGATCGTAGCTGTTCCTGCGCCTTTTGCAGATACGACTCCGTTCGCATTTACCATGGCAATCGCAGGGTTGCTTGTGCTCCAAGTCACGCCTGTGTTGGCAGCATTCAAAGGCATGACAGTCGCTTCCAAGGCAATCGGCGCATCAAGCACATTCATCGTCATCGCCGAACGATCAAGCGTAATGCCCGTTACCGGCGCTGTTCCGACAATCGGCAAGCCGATCAGCTTCACGTCCGCAATGCTAGCCTTCGTATTCGCATCAGGCAGTCCTGTAATTGTAATTCTCACATAACGCCCTTGGCTGCCAAACGTATCTTTGAGGACTGGCGCTGCTTCCGTATTGTTCATGCGGTTTAGAACCTGAATCCAATTGCTGCTGCCCGCTTCACGGACTTCCAGCTTGTATTTGTACACTTTATCGCTTTGTCCGAACGCGATCTCCAGCCCTTGGATGGCATGCATGCTGCCCAAATCAGCGGACCATACATGGTCAGCGTTCGTATCACCAGCCATCCACATCGTATCCATTTGTCCATCATTGGCGTTACTTGCCGCGAAGGACGGATCCGAGCTGTCTGCAGATGCCGGTTTGCCTTTCAAAATGTCTCCCAAGGTTGGCGGTGCCTGCGGCGTTTCATACACATCAAGCTCAGATGCTGAGGCAAACCCGCCTACGGCGACTACAGCCTCTAACTTCACATAGCGAGCGTCAACCGCTTCGAATTGAACATACTTTTTAATATTATTTCGAGTCCAAGAGCCCGAACTTATTTTGGTATAATTCGTGCCGTCGGTGCTGACATACAGATTATAGGTTTGAATCGTGCCATTTCCAGCGTCCGTACGCGGTGCATAACGGAATTGGCTAATGTTGCGCACCTTGCCCAAATCAACAATAATCGATTGCGGCAATTTGTCTGAGCCATCCCATTTCGTGTGCCAGACGGAGTTGGCGTCGCCATCAATGGCTTTGGACGCTTCGCTGCCCGGCTGGAAGCTTAACGCTGAAGCCTTCAGCTGATTTTTCGGAATTGCCAGAGGTACAGGCACAGTCCCATCCCGGTACACATTCAGCTCAGCCGCTGCCGCAAAACCATTAACGCCAGCTGTTGCTTCCAATCTGACATATTGCGCTTCAGCGGTAGGGAACGTCACGGTTTTCTCCTGCTTATCCGCATTCCATGTGCCGCTGGTTACCTTCGTATAATTGGTTCCATCTGTACTCACATAGATGTTATAAGCTGTAATAATGCCATCCGTGCCTAGATATTGTCTTGGCAGGTACTTCAGTTTATTCACAGAGAATTTCGTGCCTAAATTCAGTGTAATGGACTGTGGCAATGGTGCGCTGCCGTCCAGTTTCGTACTCCACACCGTCTCCGTGCTTCCGTCAAGTGCATTCACTAAAGGAGAAGTCGCATCAGTACTTGTCGCTGTTGCCACTATGTCTCCTTGCGGGATTTTCGTTGGGTCGTTATCCGGTTCCGGCAGTGTAATGACTTCTGAATCTGTCAAAGGTGTCGTATCCGCTTCAAAACCGGCTACTTTTAATTCAAATCCTTGATTCGACGGCATATCCGGCGTTTTCACATAGAGGATACCGCCTTTATCTGTCGCATCAAAATACCAGCCGCTTGCTGATGCCGCCAACTCTGTTTTACTTGCACGCTCTGTATAAGCGGAACCGCCAACAGCCACACTAGCCGGTTTCACGTGCATGTGAATTTGGAATTGATTGGTGCGTGCCGCCAGCTTTCCGTTGTAATCGCCAATGCTTGCTCCTACTTGAACCTTCAAATCGCCGGTTCCAGCTTCCGGAGCGATGGAAGTAATTAACGTTTTCGCAAATTTGCCATTGCGGTGTTCTCTCGTTATCCCATCATCCTCGTACATTGTGAAAGATGAAGTTTTGTAAGGATAGATATCGTACGTTATCGGATTAGGCGGCACTTGGCCGTCATAAAGCGTTTCCGGATACATCGGAATAATGGCGCCGGCTTTGACGAGCAGCGGCACACGGCTCAGCGGAGCGCTGTATTCGTCCAGCATTTTGGAACCGTAATGCTCAGCCCCCGTCCAGTAGTCGATCCATTTGCCTTTTGGCAAGTAAATCCCGTTTCTTACGGTCGTATCTTTGTAAACCGGTGCTACGAGCAGGGACTGCCCGGACATGAATTGATACTGTGTTAATGTATTTTTCGTATTCGGATCGTTCGGGAATTCATAGACCATCCCTCTCGTGAACGGGGCTCCCGATTCATAAGCTTCATTCAGATAGGTGTAAAAATAAGGCGTTAAGCGCTGTCTAAGTTTTAAAATATCACGGTTATAGCTTGTATAAGGCTCCCCATAGCGCCATGGCTGTTTATCAACGGATGCCCAACCGGACATGCTCATCAGAATTGGTGTAAACGCTTTCCATTGTAAATCGCGGACATACGTTTGCGCGCTGCCGCCAAAGATCCCATCCACGTCACCGGTTGCGTAGGTCATGCCTGACAAACCGGCGCCGATCATCGAAGGAATATGGAAACGGATGTATTCCCAGTTCCCCGATTGATCGCCGGACCAAACGGTTGAATAGCGCTGTGTACCTGCCCATCCGCCAACGGACCATACAAAACCGCGAGAGTCGGAGTTGCTCTCAACGCCTTGATGCGCCTGCTTCGTTGCATCCAGCGCGAAGTCATACCCAGGCCCGACCCACGCAACGTCCAGCTTATTCAAACGAGTTCCGGCCACGCCTACTTCAGTGGCGATATTCGCAAGACCGTTTTGCGTCCACAAACCGGTGTAAAAGCCCAAATCATGAAGCTGCGCTACGGTGCTCGGCAGCTGCACATATCCGCAGCCATAGCCGTCATTCGGCAGCAGCCAACCGCCCGGCATGTCATTGTCGCGGAAGCCTTGCGCTACCTTCAGAACATCCGGTGTCGTCAGCTTATTCGGCTTGTTGGCGCCTGTATTGCTTGTGTTGTAACAATCCGCATCCCCCATGCTCATTCCCCATCTAGGAATCAGCGAAGGTTTGCCTGTCAAATCGGTATAACCGTTCAAGATATCCTTCATCGTATCGCCGTAAAAATAGTACGCATCAAAACGATTTTCATTGTGCGTCAATTGTGCGGGACTGCCGAAATCGTAGGTACCGTCTTGAAACGTATTCCGCAGTACGCCATAACCAGCCGTGCTCAAGTAAAACGGCGATGGATTGGAGACCGTACCGCTGCCCCAATCGCCAAAGTTTTTGGCGATCTTGATCGTCTTATCCCGGTGAGAGAAAAATCCATTTTGCATGCCTCCGCCGTAGTAGTACTCATCAGTACCTCTGACAAGCTTCTGAGTTGTAGAGGATGAGCTGTAGTTTAACGGTGACTCCTCTTGCCAAACAACGGTCGCGTTGTCGCTTTTGTACATCGCGAATTTCATCGGTCTTTTGTAAGCACGTAAAACGAATTTGCCTGTTGTGATTTTGTAGTAGCTGCCCTCATCTGTCCAATCCACAGCGACCGGGCCGAAATCCTCCTTAACCACGATTGGCTCTTTCGGTGCAGACGAGCTTCTGCCCGCTAGCGTTTGAAAATTCCCGCCTACACCAAGCCAGATTCGAACCATGTCGTCGCGATTAAAAATGACCTTCACCTTATCGGATCCCGATGTGATGGTGAACGTCTTCGCATCCGTCTTCTCGAAGTTCGTGATGTCGCCAACCGCTGCCGCATGTGTCGTGGTCCCGCCCAAGAAGATGATGGCTACGACGAACATCAGGCAAAAAACAAAACCAAATGCGTGTTTAAGCGTCTTCACTTCCTACACTCTCCTCTTCATTTTCAACCTCATATGGCTAAACGACCGAGGGATATCATGTTGCTGCTAACCCTTTAGCGCCCCAGCCGTAATTCCTCCTGTAATCTGCTTTTGAAAAATGCTATAGAATACAATGGTCGGTCCCATGGAGATAATCAGGGCTGCAAAAAGGGGGCCCCATTCCGTTCTGTACTGCATTTCCCCCTGCATAACCGCAATGGCTACCGGGATCGTATATTTGGTTGGATCATTGATCAGTACAAGCGCGAACACGTATTCATTCCAAATATTCAGCACCGTAATGATCGCTACGGACATCAATCCCGGCTTGGCAAGCGGAAGCATAATTCGGAAGAAGATGCCATAATGAGAAGCCCCGTCAATCGAAGCTGCTTCTTCAAGTTCACTTGGCAGCGATTTGAAAAAACTGACTAGGACAAATACGGCAAACGGCACGGCAGTAACCATGTAGACTAACATGAGACCGAATAAATTGTTCGTTAGATGAAGATCATTCAGCAAAAAGAACAAGGGAATGATCCCCAGAAATGTTGGAATCATCATATAGGAAAGGTACGAATAGTACAGTAAACCGTTTCCTCGAAAGGTAAATCGGGCAATGACATAAGCGGTCGTAGCCGACAAGAGCACACCCAGGACTGTGCTGACTACTGTCACAACAAGGGAGTTCATAAAATTTTGGCCAAAATGATATTTTCCCCACACGAACGAAAAATTCGACCATAGTAAAGGGAAGTTTGGCAAGTCCCACGGTTTGCCAATAAAAAACTGCTGGTTATCTTTCAAGGAACTGAAAATGGTCCAGAGCAGCGGATACAAAATGCAAATGGACCAAGCGATCAGACACACTTTGAAAAACACGCGAAATGCCGGATTCATCATACGTTGACTCATAACCATTACTCCTCTACGTTAATTCAATGGTTTCTCTCTTCATCAGTCTCTGCAAGGTTGCTGTCGTGATCAAAGAAAGAACCAGAATGAGAACGCCAATCGCAGACGCATAGCTGAATTTGCCGAACTTGAAGGCATTCAAATATAAATAGGAGCCCATAACCTGTGTGGCATTATCAACTCCGCCTTCAAAGGTCATGATCGTCACGATGACGAATGAGCCATTCAGTGTCGTCATCACAATCCAGACCACGGATGTCTTGATCTGCTCCCACGAAAGAGGAAGAGTAATGAGCCAAAATTGTTCCCACTGTGAGGCGCCGTCAATGTCAGCGGATTCAAATAAGGAAGACGGAATGCTAAGAATGCCTGCGACGAGCAAAATGATGGTAAATCCGATCCCTGCCCAGATGGAAGGCGGCAGAAGCGCGAATATCGACCATTTATCGCCTAACCAAGCGAAATCGAACTTTTTATCCGTAAATAAAGAGATAAAGGAATTCAGAAAACCAAGGTTCGGATTATACACATACCGCCAGAGAACCCCTACGACAACTACGGAAAGCACATTGGGCAAAAAGAAAATGATCCGATAGAAGCCTGAACCTCTGATGTTGAGCCGAGTAAGCGCTACCGCGAAGAACATGGACAAAACCATAAAGCCAATGACTTTACCGATGACTAGAATGTAGTCGTTTCGAATGGTTTTCAAGATGACATTGTCATGGAACATATCATTAAAATTGCCAAGACCAATAAAATTATAAGTCTCAGAACCACCCGACCAATCAAACAAGCTTAGATAAATGCCTTTGAACATCGGGTAGACGGTAAAAACGAGATAAAGTAGCAAAGTCGGAAGAATAAAGGAAAGAATGAACATATTCCGCTTCATCTTCGCAGTTCCGGTTCTACCACTCATTTTCCGATCTATCGGGCCAGCTGCAGCTGTCTTTCTCTCTTTCATACTTCCCTCCTATCTAAAATTCCGACTGATAAGGGGAAGCAGGCAAGCTTCCCTGTTTATCAGTCAGATCCTTATGGTGACTTATTTCTTTTCTTTCGAGCGAATTTTGTCAGTCGCTTCTTCCATGCGATCCGCCCATTGCTGAGGTGTAATTTCACCTTTCGTAAGCGCAATCGTCGCATTGTTTCTCGCTGTTACCAGTTCTTCTGGGATCACGATTTCAGGCGCAACAACCGTATTTGGTGAATTATAGAACTTGGCTGCTTCTTTGGTTAAAGCCGGTGCATTTGTACCTTCCAGATCTGCTTTAATGTTGGAAGGAGCTTTGGAAAGCTCTGCCCAAGCCTTGCTTTGCTTTTCAGTGAAAATGAATTGCATGAAGGCTTTGGCTGCGTCAGGATTTTTCGCTTTTTTCGCGATAGCCACTGTGGAGGTGTAAGGGTTCGCTACGAACTTGCCGCCTTTGTCTTGACCGATGGAAGGCAGGAATCCGAACTCGAATCCAGCTGGAATATCCTTGGCCATCTCGCTTTCAACCCAGATGCCTGTCGGGATGAACGCTGCTTTATGCTGCAGCCATTGGGACTGGGAATCCGTGTGGTTCAGCGCCGGAGACCCTTTATCGATAAGCCCTTTGTCCCTCATTTCCACGATTTTGGCGAGTGACTTCATGACTGGTTCGCTCTTCCAAACCCCTTTTTCAAGTCCATTAATTTTCTTGAAGATTGAGGTATCGTAGTTGTTCATAGCGATAATCGTCGGGTCCAATAAGCCCCCATTGATGTAGTAAGGGTACACCCCTGTATGAATGTAATCGCTCATTTGACCATCTGCTTTGATTTTCTCTCCTAAAGCCATGAAGCTTTCGAAGTCAGCAGGCGCTTGCCAGCCTTTGCTTTTGAATAATGCTTTATCGTAGAATGTGCCCCATGATCCAAAAACAAGCGGTACAGCAAAGGCTTTGCCTGGTTTATATTCTTCCGGCTGAGCGATCAATAGATCGAGAATCTTTTTGCCATCTACGTTTTTGGCATCCTTCAGCCAGTCCGTAATATCCATAAGCTGATCGTCCGTTACCATTTGCCTTGTGTTAGAGCCAGCTCCGTCGATGTAAACAAAATCGGGCGGATTGCCTTGCAGCCAACGGGGCTTCATTTGATCATTAATTTTCGCTCCGGCGGATTCTTTAATCTTCAAGTCCGGATTTTGTTTTTGGAAATCGGCAATGGCTTGTTTCCACCAAGCGTCGCCATAGCCGCCGACAAAATATTGGATTTCAAAGTCACCGGCAAGCTTCGTTCCCTCCGGTTTGGCGCTGTCAGCCGGCTTCGCGCTTTCCACAGGCTTAACGCTTTCAGCTGGCTTCACAGATGCCGTAGTCGTATTCGCGTTATTACTTCCGCAGGCCGTTATCAGCAGCACCGTCGATAACACCATACCCCATGTCATTGCTTTTTTTGGCTTCATCATCGTATAGACCTCCCAAGAGTTTTGCGGAGCAAACGTGCAGGAAAGCGTCCGCTTCTGGTATTTGCAATTCCTTTACACACTTTAATCATAGTAATTTCCCGCCTATACAACCATTGAATTTAGTACTGTAAATAGTTAAAAATGTACTGTCTTTTCTTTGTTTTTGGACGACGAAACAAAAGCCAGGAATCATTTCCTGACTTTTGTGCAACATGTATAAAATTAGCGACTCTTCTCCAAAGCGATATGCTGCAGCCTGTCAAGTGCCTGTTTGGGCGTCATTTGACCAAGCAGCACCGTCTGCCCCATATTTCTAGTTGCGTTAAGGACCGCAGACCATGCCGGATGATTAATCGGGTAGAACTTCGCATTTTTGATCGCATTTAAATTTTGTTTTATCAAGGTATCATCTGCCGCCATTTTATCCCCCACCGTCCGAATCGTAGGCAGAAATCCCTCCCTAAGAACAAATTCTTCATACCGGGCGTCTTCATAAATAAAATCAAGAAATTTAGACAAGGCGTCCTTATTGGTATGATCGGTTTTGAACGACATCCACACATCCTGTACGCCAAGCACCATAGGCGTCTGGCCTTCTTTAACGGGGATCGGCCCTTTGGCCCATTTTAATCCTGGGAACTCCTGCGGTACGACAGCCTCGAAATAATTACCCGAGATCAGCATACCGAGTTTGCCGTTTCCTAGAATTCGCTGTTTTTCATCACGCGTCGTAATCGCCGGCTCTGGATCTGTCAAGCCCTTGTCATACAAGCTCTTGAGGAACGTCAATCCTTCCACATTTTCACGAGAATTGATCGTCCACTCGCCATCCTTCATCCAGCCACCTCCGGCACCGTAGAAGAAATAGGAGAGGTAAGCCCATATTTCATTATCCGTCAGATCGACGCCAAAACCGTCCACTTGCTTTCTATCTTTGATGAGGCGTGCTCCTTCTTCTAGACCCGTCCATGTTGTAGGAGGTTCTGTCAGACCGACATCATTGAAAATATCTTTGTTATAATACAATTCCCGGAGTGTTGTTACATAAGGAACCGTATATTGCACGCCATTCATCTTGCTGCTGTCCATCAGATAGGGGTAAAATTTATCCTTCAATCCCGGGGAGATAAGTTCATCCATGTTGTTGAGAAGTCCATCTTTCGCGAAATGTGCGTAAATGTTCGTGAGCAGTAAATCCGGAGGTTGATTGCGGCTAATCATTGTATTATACGCACTGTCCAGAATGTCCCAATTGATGACCTGCAGCTCCACCTTGATATTGGGGTACTTGACTTCGAACTCCTTCACGACATTTTCAAAATAAGGTCTCGTAGACGCGCTATATTCCGGGGCTACAAACGAAATAGTCGCTTGAGCCTCATGATCGGTGGAGACTGGAAGGCGTGCATCTCTCCACATACATCCCGTTAACAGCGTGGTCGTCATTTGAAGGAGTACTAGCAAAGATACTTTTGTACGTCTATGTAAGTTTCTCACCGGTTCGACTCACCCTTCCGTTCTACCCCTATTTTTCTACCAATGGAAAGAGAAGCTCTTGATTTTCCTGCGTATACATGTTTTCTTTCGTGATAACAACAGCATCTATATTCACCTTTGGATTCACTTTAATCCCGTTTAAAGCTTGCACAGCCGTTTCCAGGGACAAATACCCCATATTAAATGGCTTTTGAACGATTGTTGCCTGTAAACTGCCTTCCTCCAATAGTTTAATCTGGTAAATGGAGCTGTCGAAACCTACGATGTTAATTTGATTTAACCTTTGCTTCTCCTTCACAGCCCTGGCTGCTCCCAGAGCAGCTGTTTCACTCAAGCCAGCAATCCCTCGAATGTCCGGATACTGTGCAAGCAGATTTTTCACACTGTCATAAGCACCATCTTCCGTCCCGTCAAATGCATAATTGCCAGCGTATTCAACACCCGGAAAGTCAGCAATAGCGTCTTTAAAACCGTCCTCACGATCCTTTTCGACGATGGAGCCTTTCCGGCTGCTGAGTGTCATAACACGGTATAAGCTTCCGTTCTGTCCACCGGCCAATATCTTTCCAGCCTTTCTACCCGCCTCGTTATTGTCCGTTGCAATAAGACTTGCTTCTACATGCGTTTGAATCGGGGAGTCAATCAGAATCACCTTGATGCCGGCCGCTCTTATTTTATCTACCGTTGGTGTAAGTCTTTCGTAATCGGTCGCTGCCAAAATAATCGCATCAGGTTTCTTCACAAGCGCCTCATCCAAATTACGAATTTGGCCAGCTGTGTCCGTTTCTGATAACGGACCCGTAATCTCAATGTTGACAGCCAGCTCCTTGGCTGCCGCCTTTACACCTGAACTCACCATCTGCCAGTAATCCGAGCGAATATTGTTCGTTTTCAATACGACGGCGATCTCAAACTTTCTCTGATTCGTAATGCGCAGCATCTCCACACTGTAGACCACTAAGAAGCCAATCACAATGACGAGCAGCACGGCCAAAAACACGGGCTTTTTAAGAACCATCTAGCGCTCCTTTCTGGACACATTTGGGCAGCACAATCGTAACCTCCGTCCCCTCCCACTTCTCACTGCGAAAGCTTAAACCGAACTCATGGCCAAAAAGTTTAATGCGTTCATGAACATTGCTAACCCCAATACCTCGGACGATGCCATCTTTCATTTTCAAAATCTGATCCAGCTTCTCCGGCTCCATGCCGACCCCGTTATCCGCAACTACAAAAACAATCGTATCCCCGTCTTCTTTCCCCGTTATGTGAACCAAACCAGGCTCCAAGCTATTTTTGATACCATGATAGATCGCATTCTCAACAATGGGCTGCAAAATAATTTTGGGGATATGAATATCAAGAATCCCGGGATCTATGTCGATTTGAAAATCAAGCTTGTCTTTGTACCGCAGCGTTTGAATCAATAAATAGTTGGTGATATGCTCAATTTCCACTCGAACGGGCACGGTTTCATTGTTTTTATTAATAATCGCGCGAAACAGCTTGGCTAACGATGAAGTCATCAGAACGACCTCCTCGTGTTTTTTTCGCTCCGCCATCCAGATAATCGAATCCAGTGTATTGTATAAAAAATGAGGGTTAATTTGCGCTTCCAGCAGCTTCATTTCGCTTTTTCGTTTGCTTTCTTCGTTTTGAATGATTTGATTCATCAAATCTTTGATGCGGCCAACCATGATATTGAAGGTCTGACCCAATTGTCCAATCTCATTCCCGCTCCGAAATTCCGAACGGATGCTGAAATCTCCTTTTTCCACTTGCTTCATGCTGCTCTGGAGAAGTTTGATCGGTCTTGATAGATGGCGAGAGATGAAAAAGGAGAGGTATAACGCGATGACTAAAGCTAGAATCGTCCATAAAAAATAAGACAAATTAATTTGATTCTGATTGGCGATCAGTTCACTGGCATAGGCGACCCCCACGATTTTCCAACCAAAATGTGTTTCTTGAATCGTATAGATCCGTTTCTTGTTTCCTTCCCCCGTAACAAAGCTGCCGCTGCCAGACTGCTTCACCTGATCGATCATCTCCGTCTTGAGATTACTGTTAATCAGCTTCTGCTGGGGGTGGTACACGAGGTTTCCATCCTTGTCGATGATGAACACATATCCTCTTTTGCCCAAATTAATATGGCTGCATATTTCATTCAAGACACTCAAATTGAGATCAACAAGGAAAATACCTTCTCCCGTTATACCGTCTGCACTCTTTAACTCCCGGCTGAGTGATACCACCCAACGATACTCGTTTTGGATAAGGTTTTGGACATGCGGTGCAGAGATGACGGATTTGCCGCCTTCCGCTTTCGCGTTTTTGTACCATGGCTGTTCCTCGAACCCGGAGTTCGTATTCAAACTTGTAATCCTGCGGTCAGAAACAAAACGATTGTTATATCCAAAAACCATGATCGAGGCAATATCTTTCCGTGTAATTAAAATCGATTGAAATAAATCCGAGATTCGTTTCTCATACGGTCTGCGTTCCTCTTCGCTAATGAAGCCGTTTCCCGTTATATAATACTTCACATCTTTGTTCGTGGAGGCCAGCATAGAAATATCTTCCATGTTGGTTATGTAGGATTGAATATTGATATTAACCTGTTGAATAATTTCAGCTATGTAGTGCTTGGAATTCATTTCTACCGCGTCAGCCGAGAGCTGATAGGAAATATAACTTGTAATCGTTATCAAAAATAAAATCAAGCAAGAAAAGACGACAGAAATACTGGATTGGATGCTTCTAAATTTAAAAAGAAACATGCCGACATCCTTATCTTTTCTCATTGGATTTTCTCCCTTAACAGCTTATCTCGGTACTCCTTAGGGGATGTTCCCGTGTTTTTCTTAAACAACACACTGAAGTATTGTGGATCGGAATAGCCTACTTTCGCCCCGACCTCATAGGATTTCAGCACCGTATGCTGCAGCAAATCCTTCGCTTTTTCAATGCGGACCCGCGTTACATATTCCATGATCGTCTGTTCTTTGTGCTGCTTGAAAACGGTACTGAAATAGCTTCTGCTCAAATGCACATGGCGGCAGAGGTCATCGACCGTGAGATTCTCGTCGGAATAGTGCTCGTCGATATATTCGGTCACGCTCCGAACTTGCATTTTCGTCTGATCGTTTCTTTGCTCCGAAATATACGAAATGGCTTCCCTGCAAATCGACTTCAGCCAAGCTTCGATCTCATCCAGCGTTTTGAACCGATTAATATCTTTTATCACCATATCATGGCCTTGAAAATGCGCACTGTCATGTCCAGCAAGCTCGTGAATGGTGGTCATAATGGCAATAATAATCGCCTGAATTTGGAGATAACAAGCTCCTATCGGCATCAAAGATGCCTTTAAATTGCTTATTAACTGCCCCGTCAATAGGTGAGCTTCCTCGAGCGTCCCCGTTTTGACTAGCGTTGCAAACCTGCGATTCCACTCGATATCGAGCTGCTGTGCCGGTTTCTTGGCGCCTTCCATGTCCTGGATGGAAATGACTTTATTTTTCCCATGCAAAAACCGGTAGTCCAGTGCAGAAATCGCTCCGTTATAAGATTGCGGGAGCTCATGTAAAGATCTGCACAACGTGCCGACACCTACAGTGACCGTGAACTTCAAATATTTCTCCATGCAGAAACGAATCACTTCCGACACATGAAGCGCAGTTTCATAAGTCCCTTCTTCCGCTTCGCCGGAGAAAATGACAACCATTCGCTCCTCCCTCGTCCGAAAGACGATGGCGTTTTTCCCCTCCGTCACTTCTTGCACAATATTAAAGGCTGCGGATCGGAAAAGCTCCGGATCGTTTTGCCATTTCTCTTTCTTGATGTCATCAAAGTCGTCGATGTCAATCGCAACAACCAGATAAGGCGGGGCAATTGGCTGCAAGCTGAAATACGCGAATCTCTCTTGTACCCGGTCATCCCGCAAAGTACCACCCACCAACTGCTCAAGAAACCGTTCTCTTAACAAAGGCAAACTTTGATGAAGCTGCATCTTCAGAAGTGAAAGATTCTCACGGTTTTCAGCTTCCTTATCCATCTCATCTTTGACTTTATCCAGCAGTTGGCGAAGCTCGTTAGCTGTTATTGGTTTGACGATATAATCATGCACCTTCAAACGCAGTGCTTTCTGGGCATAATCGAACTCGTCATGACCCGTCAGGATAATTACCTTGATATACGGATAATTCAAGTGAATCTGCCTGGTTAATTCAATTCCGTCCATAAAAGGCATGCAGATATCCGACAAAACGAGATCTGGCCGAAGTTCTGCGATGGCTTCCAACGCTTCGCTGCCATTTCGGTAGTCTCCAATACATTCAAAGCCGTGCCGCTCCCAATCGATGCTCTCTTTGATGCCTTCTCTGACTTCCACTTCGTCATCAACGATCACGATTTTATACATCGTATACACCCCTGTCTCTACATAAAAAAACGGATTTCCGATCATGTCAGGAATCCGGCCACAGCTATGGATGCTTCATTTCCTAATATTATACAAGTCTTTACTTGTATCGGAAAGGAGTCTAATTTGTATGATTTTGTCGATCTATCACAATAAATGTGCGACTATCCAAGCGGAAGCAAGTGAAAACACAAAATCAAGCATTATTTTTACTTATTTGTGCACGATTTTTACCTTGGGTGGGAAAAACCCTGACGGATCAAATCCATCAGGGTTCGGTGTTAGCAGGTTCTATCAATGGGAACTACAGGCCCAAGCTCACTTCGTCAACGAGGGACTCGGCACATTCTGCTTCCTCCGCAGCCAAACGACAAGCCCGAATACAACCACAGTCGCCATAGACACCCATGAGCTGTATAGAAAAACTTGTCTCATGCCGTACGCAGCGCTCATGATTCCCCCCAAGAAGCTGCCGATGATGCGGGCAGCTCCAAGGCTGAGCAAGCCATTCAGCGTCTGACCGCTGGCTTTCCACTCAGCAGGCACTTCACGGTTAATGAATGTCGCCAAGGTCACAGACAATACAATGAAGATCACACCATGCAGCGCCTGTACCGGTAAAATCCAATACGGTTGATCAATGATGGAAAATAAGAACCACCTGATGCCAGACGCGAGTGCGGCAATGATTAATATCATCGAGATCGAAACGCGCTTGAAGATCCAACCGGAAAACAACAGGAACGGCAGCTCGCTCATTGAAGAAATAACCATCGACCATCCGAGCAGCAAGCTGTCAGCCCCCATTTCCTTGAAGTAAATGGGGAAAAAGGCATAATAATAGCCCAGTGTAACTTGTACAATAAAATTAATGCCTAAATAAAACATCAGCTTCCCATTGCGGAATAGCTCCCGAAACCGTTTGCCGGTTACATTGGCCTGACGGCTCGCCGCTGGCGGAAAACACCATAGCAGCAATAACCCGGCAAGCATCGTTCCTGCATAGACAGGGAACATGGAATTAATGTGGGATTTGGCGACGATCCCGAATACAAGCGACATCGTGGCGAAACCAATGGTACCTCCAAGGCGAATCCAACCAAAATTCCATTTGGGACGCCGATCCAATTCTTCCAATGTTATCGCATCGCTTAACGCGAAAATAGACGTTTGGAAAAACATGAACACGCAAATTAATATAAGCAAATAAATGAACTGATGCGAAAGCGGGAAGAACATAATGGAAATGCCGCTCCCGATTAAAAGCAAAGCAAGCACACTGTTTTTGGTTTTGGCACGATCACCAAGTGCTCCCCAGATCGGTTGGCCTAACATGGCAACGAGCGGTCCAAGGCTGAGGAGCATGCCAATTTGCTCCTGAGAAAATTTGACGTTATACAGGTATACCGGTAAAAATGTGCCGTACACCGCATTCCCCATATAAATGACTGCGTAAAACAACAAAAATGCGTAAAGTCTCGTTGTAAGCCCCTTCTTTCTTTCAAGAAATATAAAAAGCCAGCCCTCCAAGATGAAGGGCCAGCTCCGACTTAAGGTTATTAAAACTGTACGACAAGTCCACTTAGCGTTCAAGTGTTTTTTTCGTAGAGGCCCCTTCCTCCTCTTGCAGCCTGCCGCCAAATACATCTCGGATCGCTTCCAAATAGGCCATTCCGTTGATCGTATCCGGCTCCAAATAGCTGCCCTCCGTCCATTCGTTCCACGCATTGATGGTGAAGATGGGAGGTTGCGTCATGCCGCGATCGAGAAATGCTTTGACACCCTCCAAAGCCAGCTTAAACGCTTGTGGTGTATTCCCTGCGAGGGTAGCCATGTACGGATACCCCAAATCTTCAAAAGTTTCCGATTGCACCGTTCGCGGAGAGGAATCCCAGCCCATCGTCACATTCGGATAATAAGGCAGCTTATAGTCTGCCGTGAACTTCTCATAATCAAGCTGCGACTTCTCTCGAATGGCTGCATAATCCGTCTCCGGGAACAGATCCTGCGGCTGATGATGAATCCATACATACGAAGAAATACTGTCCAGACCAAGCTGCTCCAGCACTTCATGGATATTCGCAATCTTTTGCTCCGTAGGCAGTATTTGCAGCCCCCAAACGACGACGTTTAGGTGCAGCTCCCCTAATCCGGCCGCCCGCACTCTTTCACGGAACTCTTGTAAAATTCGCGCCGTTTCCGCAATTCCGCCTAAACCACGAATCAGGCTGTGAATTTCGTAGAACGAGACATAAAGCCCTTCATTCACACGCCAATAGGATGGATGTGAAAAGTAGTTCTGAATCATATGGTCTGTCGCTTCAACGAAGCCCTTCTCACTGATTTGGCCTTCGGCCTGCACGTTGTAAGGTCGGCTGCGCTGAGCGGGATGAATATCGATCCAATCATGATTCGCCCACATAATGGAAAATTTCAATCGGTCATTGTTTGATGCTTGCAGAAACCCTTCATCCAGCGCTCGCTGCAAGAAGGGGCCATCCTCATACCAGTACCAATCAAAGATGAATGCCGTAAGGCCATGATCGGCCGCCGCTGCTATTTTACGAGCCATGACAGCCGGATCCGCTTCATCCTCGTAACCCCATAAAGGCACTTTCGGCTGCTGATGGCCGGGGAATTTAGGCTCCGCACGTTTCACCAGCTCCCATTCCGTCCATCCTTCTCCGTGCCACGCATCATTTCGTTTATCCCGATGGTAATTGGGAAAATAATAGGCTGCTGCTTCATAAGTTGCCATCGTCATCGCTCACCTCTTAGGCCATCCCATAGTTTCGAAACCTGTCTATATTGTATAATTGAAGTAATCATGCAACCACTTACAAAACAGACCTGCCTACCACCATTTCGGACATCGTCCCAAGAAATGAGGGAACTGAATGACCATGCCAAGAAAGCTGGGTTCCTATTCTGCCGCCGAATACATCGAAGAGAACGGTTTTCTCTATGTGAATGAAGTGAAAGAAACCCAATGGCTGCTAGAGCATGTTCACGATTTTATAGAGATCGTTGTTGTGCTTGATGGCAAAGGCATCCAATATATCGATGGCCAACCCATGCACGTTCAGGAGGGGGATGTCTTCGCCCTGCCCATCGGTGTTTCTCACGTTTTTCGTCCTTCGCCGGCCAAGCGTGCCGCCCCGCTGATCGTCCGCAATATCATTATTCGCTCGGAATGGCTCGAACATCTGAAGGTTTGCCTGCCTGATTTATCCATCAAGCAAATGATCGATTGGCTGATTGGTAAGGGGGATCATACCGACTCCCTCCAGCGCTGGGCCAAGGCAACCGATCACCTAGGGGCTATTCGCAGGATCAGTGAAAGCATGCAGGACATTCTAGCCAAACGAGATGCGGCATATTTAACGCAGGCCATGGCCTTGGTTACTGAACTGCTCGTATTGTTAATTCGCTGCAGCGAATGGCGGTTTGCCCCTATCTTGGCCCACATCAGTGACGCCAATAAGGAGTCATTGCCCCTTCCCCCAACTAGAAGTTCAAACCGCAACGTTGAACAATTCCTTGATTACCTTACTCATGCGATGCCCGATGACTATACGTTACCGATGTTAACTGAGAAATTCCAGCTGAGCGAGCGCCAGATTCTGCGGATCTGCCACCGGCATCTGGGAACTAGCTACATGCGTTTCGTTCAAAAGCAAAGAATAACGCATAGCTGCCGCCTTCTGGCATCTCCGGATTTGAAAATCTATGAAGTGATGCACGCTTCAGGCTTTCAGAATGCCGATTATTTTAATCGGCTGTTCAAAAGGCACACTGGCCTAACCCCAAGCGCCTATCGTAAATTGCTCCTGCATTAATAAGAAATCCCCCTGCCAACTGAAATGTTGAAAGGGGGATTTGTATGTAGGTCGTGTTATGCCGCCACCGTAGCCGCAGTTTGCTGCTTTTTATTTCGTTTGCGACCGCGCGCCTTAAGCTGCCAAATGACGATTCCCGTAATCATCAGGAACAGGGGCATCATGCCAAACACAAAAGCAATCAGTTTCGTCGTTTCTCCACCCCAAGTAGCAAAATGAAGACCTTTGCGCCAAGTGTTGTAGAGGTTGATGATCAGATGCGGGTTCGTTTTGTACAAAACAGAACCATTAGATGCATCCATATATACCGTGCTATTGCTGCCGCTAGAAGCTCCCAAGCCTTCCTTTAATCCGATTTGATACGATTGCCCAGGTTTCTGGGGAAACGTAATTTTAATCAATTTACTGCTCGGATAGGCTTGGTTGATAAGGTCCACGACACGGTTTACAGGAAGCGGAGTCCCGTCCTTGCTTTTGGACTGCAGGGCGCTTGCCGGAATTTCTTCCTTCGCTTTAAATCCGACGATGGTTGGAATCGACTTTTCAAAAGCATTGACAACCCCCGTCAGCGCAGCAAACAGCAGAACAGGAATCGATATAATCCCAATTACCTTATGTAAGCTCATATTGTGCAGCAACTTGCTTCGATTGCTAATAATTTTAAAACCAGAGGCCATTCTACGAATGCCCGGCCACCACAGATAAGCGCCTGACAGCAAAATGAGAATCAGTCCAATCCCTAAATATCCTACAACGGAAGCGGCATTCGCTTTACCGATGACCGAGGTTAGCAAGAAATAACGATGCAAATTATAGATCGTTGCGAACGGCTCCTTGCGCTCCTCCAACACTTTTCCAAAGGCTTCGCCCGTGCCTGGATCCGCATAAATCAAGCGGCCGTCCTTGCCTTCCTTGGACAGATGAACATGATAAAAACCGTCCGTTTTCGTCATATCAATCCAATCCGTTTTAAAAGCCGGATTCAAAGCATCCGCGTGTTTCTGAATCTCCGCCACTCCGACATCACCCGGTGTAGGCGATTGGCCGATTGGATACATCCAGCTTTCCACCTCAGGCTCAACCATGATCAGACTACCCGTCGTGCAGGTTGTGACAATGAAGAGCCCCAATACTAAACTAAGGATTAAATGAATCCTTAAAACAACCTTGCGCATCACTATACTCCCCTATCTCCCTATAAAATGGTCTGAAATGCCGATTTATGCTCATTTTTATATTTAATCCCGGATTGCAGCGTGGAGATCATCATGATACCTCTCCAAATCAGCAAATCGGTCACTTCAGCTTGCACATTATAGGAATGCAGCAGGATGCGCCCTTTTAAATCTATCAACTTATAGATCCCTATATTGGCACATACGTACACATCTCCTTGATACGAGACTAACCGGTTCAAATGCATGCCTTCAAAACGTATTTGATGGAAACCGCCCATCTTATTGCCCATTACCAAACCTCCACGGGAGGTTGTGCCTATCAACTTTTGGTTGAAGACAGCCAAACTGGTCACCGCTTGATTCAGCGGAAGGTCACACCAGTCCCCTGTCAATAAATCATAGAACGCGACGCCATCTTCATAACCAAGGAATAGAAAGTGAGGAGTTACCAACATGTCGAACGTTTTCTTGTTGTGGTAGGCAAGTGGCTGCCACTTGCCTTCGCTGCCGCAAAGGAGCCCTTTGGAGGTCAACACAAAACGATCCCCCCAGCCGATCACCCGGTAGCAGGGATCGACGACAGAGGTTTGTTTCCAAACCTCATCTTCCAGCACATATAAACCACAATTCGTAGAAGCGTATAATTGAGAATCCACCCAATCCAAGCGGTGAATATGCAGATGATCAGGCAAACCTTGGGAAGCATTTTCCCAGGAGCGGAGAGGCGTGAATTGAAAGACACCCTTTCCATCTGTTCCCGCGTACAGAACCCCTTCGTTTGAAGTGGTCAATGTTGTGAAACGCAGCGGCAATAAATCATTGCTGGACTGCCAAAATCGGTTGCTATCCATGAAGCTCCCCCTACTTTTTACATGACTAACCGGCCGGAGCAGCACGGACAGTTATCATTTTGCATATAGACTTCTGAAACAAGTTTTAAATAGTCCATGGAGCTGCTTAAATCCATATCCTCCGGATTCATCCGGTATTGCTTGCCATTCATCAAATTCCACACTTGCAGACGCTCCGGCAATTTGCCAAATGCTTTGTAGCAATATACGACCGTCATATGGAAAAACATCTGCACCGCAGCCTCGTTTTCTTCCATCATATATTTATGAATGGCGAACGAATCTTTCGTCGGCTCCATGACTTGCATAATCATCGACAAACCCAAGTTAAGTTCTTCCACCCACACATTGCTGCTCTCAAAAAGCATGAGCGGGCATTCCACAGCATTTGGCCCGGTAAGCGCTTTGTACAGATGCGTAAGCACGCTTCGCTTAACATCCACATAGAATCCTAGTGAATCAAACTTGCGAAATTTATTCGTCCAGCGACGCTCAAATAAGTTCGTTAAGGTCAAGAACGATCGAGATTTGAGCGGCAGCGAGTACCATTCGTTAATCGCGTGATAGGCGGCATATTGTGTAAGCTGTTTCCAATCCGGTTCATCCGGCCGGCCCTTGCTGATCACTTGCGTATGGCTCCGAATCCAACGCTCCAGTTGATAATCAGCAAGCACTTGCATGGTTCCCATGCCCATTCCGACTTCATTTGCGTTAATCATATGTATGGGACACCCCCGTGATGTGGTTGATAGCTTGAACTAATTGATAATGATTTTCAATTTCACTTAATATATCAAATGATAATGTTTCTCAATATAACTGTCAAGATATCTGCAAAAAAAAGTAAAAGGGAATCCCCAGCCCCTTATCGCGGCCTGCGGGATTCCCTTTTATTTCTCCTTCATTGCTTTCTCAGCTTCAGACTTGATATACAGGTTCCTCTGTAATAAAAAGTCACGCATATAGGCTTCCAAAAACCATTTGTCCGCTAATATTCCCAAAACACCCATCGGTGAAGAATACTCAAAAATATCAATCATCCGTGTTCTTCCGCCTTCGGCTTGGATAAACTCGTGGGTGTGCTTGAAACTTTTGAAAGCACCACGAACTTGTTCATCAACAAAATAAGACGGGCGTTCCATTTCCGTTATTTTCGCGGTCAGCTGCTGTTTGATCCCAAAATGAATCGCTTCCCACGTCACGGTCTCCCCCAGTTCGATCAGTCCGCTTGTGCGGCCTGCGATCGGTCTTTCCCTGGTCTGAGCGGTTGACTTCGCATGGATATCGATGCTTCTGGCCAAGTCAAAGATGACTTCTGCCGGTGCGTGAATGAACAATTCAATTCGAATGGATGGCATGCCATAATTCCTCTGCAATTTTTTTGAAAACGAGCGCTTGCTCCCAGCGATTGGAGATTTCCTTCCCATCTTCTCTGACCATCGCGTAGGAAGCCGGTCCCAGCTCACACACAAACGGGAAAAAGTCCCCTTCGGCAGCTGTTTGCGCCCAATATCTCATCCCTTCACGCCACCACCCGGCAAAATGTTGCACCATGGGATGCTCGCCATGCTCCCCGATATCCACCTGGACTTGGTTGCCGTTCGATACTCGGGCATGAATGCTTGAAGTGCGCTGCAGCAGTTTGGCGAATAAGCCTTCTGTCACCGGGTCAACCCCTTCTTCGGCAATAGCTGAACCGACGATGTAATGAGACAGATCGTTCGTTAGTCGCAGTTTCGGAAGCGCATCAACATATTCTGCTGTCCGAAGCAGATCTTGGGTCACACGTCCGCGGTGCGTTTCAACGAAGAAAGGGATGCCTACTTCCTCAGCTTGCTGAATAAGCCCATTCAACCCGGAGATGGCTTCGATACCGACCGTATATTGATCCAGCACTTGCGCGTTGATATACCGGGCTCCAAATTGTTTGGCCGCCTGCAGGAATACCCTGATATCCTCTCCTGCACGCGGGAAGGGAACCATTTGTACCCCAAAACTAAAACCATACTTCTGCAGCAAACGATGCCATTTATCCGCTTCTTCCCCTTGGGGCAATCTTCCTAAAATACCGGTAAAGCCGGCTTCCGCCAGCTTCTCAAATTTCTGTTCCATGGACCATTCGGTCTCACCGTTTCCTAGTCCCGACATCGCCCACCAGGATTGTTGAACATCTAATCGTAAATGGCTGTTAACCGTCATCATTTTCGCCTCCAACAAACCCGATTCACTTACTAAAGCATTCTTGCAAAAAACGAATAACTTTTCTGTGATGCTCTTCACTCGTTTCGTGCCCCGAGAATGGATAATCGTAGATAAGTTTTGAACAAGTCAGCCGGTTATAAGCGGCATATATCGTATCCGGCATGCAGACGGTGTCCTTCCAACCGACCGACATCAGCACAGGAGCCTGAATACGATGAGCAAGGTTCACTATGTCGAAATAGGCCAATGACTCCAGAGCCTGTCCCAGCTTATCCGGATGGCGCTTCAAGTAGTTGGCGATCTCCGTAAGGGAGCCTGTGGAATGCAGAATGCCATAATCCAAATGGCACATATTCGGAATGTCGGCAACGACTGCCTTGACATGAGTGCTGAGTGCTCCGGCGAGCAGCGCCATGCCGCCGCCCTGGCTTGCGCCGATCACTGCGATCCGGCCAGCGTCGATTTCTGGCTGCTGCCGGGCGGCTTCCACGGCGCGAACGACGTCCAGCGCAAGCGCCATATAATAGCTGCGCTCCTTGGTGAGCAGGTTCTGCGAAACCCAGCCTTTTGCCGAGCCGGCATCATCCTGAAGGAGATTGCCTGTTTCTCCTGTTTGGCCTCTGGCGTCAACGGCCAGAACGGCATAGCCGAGCAGCAGCCAGACGGCGTACCGCTCAGGGAGGCCTCTGTCTCCGGTATAACCGGGGAACATAACGACACATGGCGGCTTCTGGCTCGCACTCGGTCCATCAGGGACGAGAAACCACGCGTTAATTGGCGTGCCGTCATGACCGAGATAGGTTCAGCTTGTCCATCCGTACAGAAGGAAAGAACGGGGATTGCTGCTCCCTTCGGATCGATAACGGCTGCCGGGATGCCGCTTCGAGCGTGCTGCTCCAAAAAGTATCGATGCTGTTCCTATCGAGCGTTGGTGCTGGAGCGTATTGTTCCAGTTCTCTTTTGCGTTTCGTGAAAACATTCATCTTATGACATCCTCTCCAGATCGACAGGCTTCCTCTTCATGCTACCTCTCTTGCGTGATTATGTATATAGGTGTGTTGTGGCGCAACTGTGATGTGCAGTAATCTCCCTTGCTCCAAGCGCCGCTAAAAATTCAGTGTTACTGAGACACTTGGCGGAGGGGGATAACCTAAATAGCAGCCCATAGTTCCCTTCCGCGCGAAAAAGAGCCTATTTCGATGAAATAGCACCCTGTAGTTCCCTCTTTGCCAAGAAAAAAAAATGCCCCAGCGTTATCCGCTAGGACATCTCATCTATTCTGAATCCCGGTACCTCTTTGCTCGGCGCATCGAGCGCCGGCGGCTTCACATCAGGCAGAATAGGCCGACTTTGCCCATACAACTTCACGAAGATTTCTTCAATCTCATCTCCGGTCAGATCACCGCGCTGCAGAAGCTCTTCCGCAATGGCGTGAACGAAACCGTCGTATTCCTTGACAAGTTTCTTCACTTCGAGCATCTGATTTTTCAGCAGTTCATTAATTTTAGGTCGGAGCGCCTTCAAACCTTCAGCATGGGAGCCGACAGCGAGAAAACTGAACAGTTCATCGCCCATCCCAACCATGCCCAAGTATGATCCTGCCAGCAATGTTGCCTGCTGGAGATCCGAAGTTACTCCGTTCAATTTCTTGTTCAGGAATTCCTCTTCCACAGCACGAGCGGCCAGACAGACTTGAATTTCCGCTAAAATCTCGCTGTCGCTTCGGTTATAACGCTCATGCGTCGGTTTGGTCGCAGCGAGTCCGAGCGCACCGCCACGGCGAATAATCGTCACCTTCCACACGCGTTCATGCGGCTTAAGCAGGAACTGCGCTACCGCATGGCCCGCCTCGTGGTAAGCCACATTCCGCTTCTCATCGTCTCTCATCGAACGAAGCGGCTGTTTGAGCCCCCACTCGTAGGTCTCCATCGCAGCTCGAAAGTCTTCGTAACTGGCCACTTGGGCGCCACGCTGATGCGCGATGACTACGGCTTCGTTCACGATATGCTTGATCTGCGCCGGGCTGTACCCGATGGAGTCAAGTCCCGCTGCTTCCGCAGTAAGCGAAGCGTCCGTTTTCACTTTTTTCAGGTAGTACCGGAAGATGTCTACCCGTCCATCATAGTCGGGAACATCGACCCACAGCTGCCGGTCGAATCGACCTGGCCGCAGCAAGGCAGAGTCCAGGACGTCAGGCAAGTTTGTTGCCGCAACCGTCAGTACCGCTGGACGCTCCGCCTTTTTGCGGCGCAGCCCCAACGAACGGAGCAGCTTGGCGATTTTGGAACTGTCAATATTCGGCGGGTCCATCTGCAAGAGAAGCTCATTAAGCAAGCCGGAGCCTCCGCCCATGCCCATCATTCCCATCATGCCTGCGCCAGCGCCTCCTTGACGACTCATGCCGATTGCATCGATCTCGTCAATGAAGATAATGCAGGCGCCGTATACTCTCGCGAGCTTCCGCGCCTTCCGAAAGATACCCATTACTTTCAGGTTCCCTACGCCGAAGAACATGTTCTGAAAGCTCGGAGCTGAAGCGTAAGCGAAAGGCACTTGCGCTTCGTTGGCAATTACCTGAGCCAAGTAAGATTTTCCGGTGCCGGGAGGCCCGCATAACAGCAATCCACGGATTGCCTCCCCACCCATCTCCTTGAACTCCTTGACCCCTTTGAGCAGGGTCACAATCCGCTTCGCATTCTCAACAATTTCGGGGTTCCCCCGATAATCGTCCCAGGTTGCGCCGGTCTCGCCAGGCAATATCCAGTAGGTGCGTCCCCTGGCAAGAAACCAGAAGAGTGCTACGAACTGGATGATCATGAATAGTACTGCGAATAACAACTGGAATAACAAGCTGGCGATGGTTAACGCGGCATTCCAATAGGTCGGCCCTCCAACGAACAAAACTAAACCGATGATAACGAGGGCTGCTAGCCAGAGGATGAATTTTCGCCACCTAATCCACTGATATCTCCTCATGGCTTCACTTCCTTTCCTGGGACCAACTTAAAGAAGGCCCGCTATTTATTTATTGGAAAATTCTTTTGATATCCAATAAATATTTGAGAATGACAGCGAGCCCACAGATGAAATAAAAGATCACAAGAATCCAACCTGTGGGATCGATTGAAACTAAATTTACAAGCACATTCAAAGGTAAAACATAATAGAGGACATCTTTTAAATAACCTAGTACGAATGTAACATCGAATGCTCCTTCCCAGAACATTTTGAAGAAGGAAATTAGAAAATGGATAATCATTAGCCCGAATATGGCCCATAATGTGTAAATCATCCAGCCCGCAACTGTTAATATCATTTTTCACCACCACCTTCCTACATCGTATGCTAGGAATACTGACAGGTGAAAATGATATGAGATTCAGTTTCGACACTAGATTAAAACCAATATATTCTATTTATTTCATATTAAGACCGAGTGCGGTTCAAAATCAAGCACAATGTTAAGAGGGCTCCAGTTCTGAGTATAGGGATGAAAAATTTGGAATTTCAGCATAAGAAATAACAGTGAACATGTTCATAAATGTTACCATTTCTTCGGTTGATTTCCATCATTGGATGAGGGATGGACGAACGCAAAAAAGGTCAACCAGACATCCTGGTTGACCTACGATTTCATGTTTTACCATGGATTTCTTTTACTCGAAGAAAGGTGCTTTTTTCATGTAAATGACTTCTATTTTCTCATGCAGCGTTCCGTTTACTTCGGATTTAGCCTTAAGATCCAGCCACTCCGGATCTTCGAAAAAGGCTTGGAAGTTCCGTTCACGAGAAGCCATGTCCGCATGCTCCAGTACGTAATACAACCGCTCTTTGGATTCGTCCGCGTCTACCCAGAAATTCGTTACCTTCATCTCATGTTTAGCAAAAATGCTAATCGTACCATCCCGAAACCGATTCAAAATAGCTTCCATTTTCCCGGGAGTCACATCGTAGATCCGCAGTTCATATAGCATAATCCATCCCCCTATATCATTCAGTATTTGTCTTGGTGCAGAAAATTATTTACAGCTTACCACTGCCCAGCATTTTGGCCGCCATCGACATGAAGAATCTCACCTGTTACGAATTGTGCTGTTTCCAGATAAACAATAGCGTCAACAATATCCTGAGCCTCGCCCATTCGGCCTACAGGGTGCAATTGAGCCAAATAATTATGGGTCTCAACCGCATGCATCGGTGTTTTCGTAACCCCTGGAGCGACAGCATTCACGCGAATCCCTTTGTCCGCATACTCAATCGCCAACGATTTCGTGGCAGCGTTCAAGCCGCCTTTGGAAAGTGCAGCAAGCACGGACGGCACGGCTTTAATCGGCTGCTCGGCTGCTCCGCTTGCCGTAATGTTGATGATATGGCCAGAACCTGCTTTCTGCATTACCGAGAGCGCGCGTTGGGTAACATGGAAAAATCCTTCCACATTGGTCGCTAAAACCGATCCAAATTCGTCTTCCGTAATTTCTGTGAATGGTTTAGCAATAAAGATACCTGCGTTATTTACGAGTGTGTCGATACGTCCAAAGCGAGCAAGCGTTTCGCTGATTAAATGTTCAGCTGTTTGAGGATCTGAAATGTCACCTGCCACATATCCGATTTTTGCCCCCGTTGGATCAACCTCTCTCGCTGTTTCTGCCAGCTCTCGTTCGCGGCGACCATTGATAACTACGTTAGCCCCTCGTTTAACGAATTCCATTGCTGCTGCTTTCCCCATACCGCTGCTTCCACCTGTAATGACCACTGTTTTGTTTTGAAAATTCATGTTTATATTCTCCTTTGTTTACCTATTAAAAGGTAGGTTTTATTTATAAAAGTAAGATCTGCCGAGCTGATCTACTGCTTCATCATACAACAAGACGGATATCCTGAATAATATAGAATCGTGATACCGAGTATCTCAAATACATATAGCAAGGGGCTCCGTTGGAATTCATTCAATGGCAGCCTTCAATAATGGCCAATGCCTTCTCTATCTATGCTGTACTCTGTGCAACATAGAAGCCTCATTTCGACCGCTGCCGCCTTCTACGCTGTAAAAAGTACAGCGAAGAAAATAGTATGGAGCGGTTTTCACGTTATTTTGAATGAAATCATTGTATTTCATACAATGAAGAGCAGGCTGGTAGGGTTTAAAGCTGTTATATATTGTAGAAAGTGCAACCAAAACATTGCGCGTGGGCCCTCCGCTAGGTGAGGTCTGCAGAGGCGATAGTCACTTGACACAAGGCAGCCATACAGAGCGGAGTGGTCACTCATTTCTCATTTCATTTTCACATTACCGAATCAGTTTGAGCTGTTTCCGATCAGCGCTTCCAATACCCAGCGGCAGGCTCACCGCGCCCAAGAGGACAATAAGTGCAGCTCCAATTAAAGCGGACAAGTAGCTGCCATTTCCCGAGATCAGATGACCTGCAATGAGTGGTCCTATGATTTGCCCCAAGCCGAAGAAGGTGGTCAGCAGCCCAATTATTTTGCGATTATTCTGCGGATACAAGTCCTTGGCAAAAGAAACGGTCAACATCGTAATCCCCATAAAAGTTGCCCCGAACAGAAAGGCGCCGACAAATACGGCCGTTGAAGAATGAATAAGCACCGGAATCGCGATGCCAACGGATTGTAAGATCATAGAGAAAGTCAATGTCCACTTTTTTCCCCATTGGGAAGCCAACTTCGACCACAAGATGCACGAAGGCGCTCCAGCGATACCAACCAAGATCCAGCTTAGCGATGCGATGTTCGGGAGGTTGGAAACCGTCTTAGCGTACGCTACAAGGTAAGTCCCCGTAACAATGTAGCCCAAGCCTTCCAATCCGTAGGCAATCGTCAACCAAATCAATATCCTACGTATTCCTGAAGATTGCTCGTTCCGAGGCGACTGAGCCGTTTTCGCTCCGGAATGCTTGTCCCGCAGCAAATACCATGCTGTTAAACCAAGTAGCAGACTGATCAAGCCCAATCCCTTCCATACTTCGATCCAATCGCCTGTCTTTGCAAGCAGCGGAACCGAGACTCCAGTCAAAAGAATGCCCGCTCCCACGCCACCATAAAATATACCGGCTTGGAGCTGCGATAAGCGATCCATGATCATGCTGGAGGCGATGACAAACACGACCGCACTGGCAAGACCCGACAAAAACCGGAGCAAAAGCCAGATTTCAAGACTATGGAATTCCCCCATTCCCCAAGTCGTCACAATGCTGGCGATTAGCCCTGCAAGCAGCAGCCTTGAACGGTTGTTCACTTGAACCAGTGTCAGAAGAAACGCGCCAATCAGATATCCCAAATAATTGCTTGAAGCCAGATAACCCGCTCCCGCTGGTGAGAATAAATGGTTTTCCATCATCATCGGCAGGATCGGAGTAAAGGCGAATCTTCCGATTCCCATTGCTACCATCATTGCAGCAATGCCTCCTATAAGAACAGTAACCGTGTTTCTTTTCATTACGCGTTCCTCCTTTGTTAGTTTTGGATCGCGTAACTATGATACTTTGATTTTTGCTCATATGCATAATACAGAATGATGATGTGAAATATCTTGAATTCAGATACCAGTGGGAGGAGTTAACTTCTCTCCTATGCATTTTAGCTTGTTAAGAGCCCGGTGCGAGCGAATTTTCGGGGTGGAGAACAATCCGTGTTGCTGAGACACTTGGCAAAGGGAGTGCATTAAAAAACCGTCAGGGAACATCCCTGACGGTCACTTGTATTCATGCCTGGGGACATGATATCCCTAGAAAATCCGCTGCTTCCAACCCAGCAGTTTGGCGATTGCCTCCACGTAATAGTAGTCGCCGTAGATAAGTGATACATTAATGTTTTGCCCAGCCGGCTTGTTGCCAGTGCCTTCTAGCAAAATAGCCTGATGCTCCGGCTGATCCCATGTCCCGTAATTCTGTGTAAGCGACAGCAGGATGCGCTCCGCGGCGCGGCGGTATACATTGCCTTCAACGGCCGGCAAAAAGTCCGCTAGCTCAATCAACCCCGATGCGGCGCAAGTAGCGGCCGATGTATCTCTAGGCTCAGCATCCAGCGATTCAGCCGCGCGGAAATCCCAATGCGCCACATGGTCCTCCGGCAGGCATGCCAGGAAATAATTCGCTACACGCTGTGCCGCACGCAAGTAACGCACTTCTCCCGTGTAACGGTAGACGTTCGCTAGACCATTCAGCGCCCATGATGCTCCGCGGCTCCAAGCTGACTGCGGCCCTGCTCCTTGGCCGCCTAAGGATTCAATCAGCTCTCCCGTCTTCGGATTGAAGCTAAGGATATGGTTCACCGAACCGTCTTCGCGGATAAATTTGTCAACCACCGTATCCGCATGCGCTCTGCCGATTTGCTCAAAACGCGGGTCACCTGTCATTTCCGCCGACCAGAAAAGGATGGACAGGTTCATGGTGGAGTCGACAATGGACCAGCCGATTTTCTCCTGATTCCATGCACGAAGGAAGCTGCCCGCTAGGTTAAACCGGCCTGCCAAGAAATTAGCCGCCTGCAAGCCACGGCGCAAACCATCGCTGTCGCCAGTCAATTTATGCTTAATAACCGCTGTAGGCAAATATTGAAAGCCAACATCATGATGAAAATTGTTGGTCCGAATGCTAGCTTGCTCCAGCTTTTCATCCCAGCGCCATGCGGCTTCCTTATAATGTTCTTTCCCTGTCAGATCATGAAGAATCCAAAGAATTCCCGGCCAGAAGCCGGATGTCCACCAATCGATCCGCATGTCATCGTACAGTCCGTCTTCTTTGGCTACATGCGGTGATTTGTCTCCAAGCTGCTCGATCATACGATCAACTTTTACCTGCAGCGCTTCCCAGACTTGGGGTAAAATTTCTTCAAACTTTTGGGCACCATGCCATGTTGCTGTTTGGTTCACACTCATCGTTATAACCTCCTATTAATGGTTTCAACTCTTCAATCCTTCAACCCTTTATGACAACTACCTGAGTAACGGTAGGAATTCCCTCACAAGCCGCGCTGATCACAGATGTATACGGGCGCTGCCCATCACGACTGGACTTTGAAATCAAAGACGAAGCCGGGCCACCTGCACTTACAAAATCCGTCACCGTAATCCCAGCAGGCAAACCACCATATGGATCTATATAAATCCCCGCACGGCCTGACGCTAGTTGTGTAAGCCTCGAACCGCGAATCGTGCCTAGATTATCCAGCAGCTTGCCGTCACCGGCCAGTCCAAACCGGACAAAGGACGCTGCATCCGGGCAAAATACCCCTGCCGCATCATAGGCGAGTACTTCTGCGTATACCCTGCCGTCTTCCAGTGTTGTTGTCGTCAGCTCCAGCTGCGCTGGCTCGCCCCATGTCTCCGTTTGGTAACGGAAACTCAGCTCGTCGCTCACGGTAACCCCGCCACGAACCGCTTCTGCGCGCAGGTGGTTTTCACCAACACGCAATGCCGTCTCCCAACGCAAGCCTGCGCATGGGAAATTTTGCGAGTCGCGGCGCTTCACGCCAAGGCTTTCGCCATTGAGGAACAACTCCACTTCCTCCGCATTGGAATACACCTTGATCATCTTCTGCTCGCCTTCGGCTCCCCAGCGCACCGGCATGCTATGACCATATAGGCGCACCATCGGTTTCTCTGACCAATAGGATTGGAAAACATAATAAGCCTCTTTCGGCGTCAGATCCCGCTCAACGATCCCTTTCATATTCAAATAAGGAATTGGTGAATCCGGCCGCACCGGCGTGGAGAAATCCTTAAACGACCACTGCGCCGCTCCCGTCAACCAGCTCATATTCTCTTGTGATTTCAAGTACCAATCGATCATTTCGCAGAAATAGGTTTCTGACCAGTCGCCGTCACGAGATACGCGCGGCTCGCCGCCGGTCAGCAAGTAATCCCCGTCACGCTCGTCCGTAGCTCCTTCGGCTTGCTTCATAAAAGTAAAGCCCGTGTAGGTCTCCTCAACATGCCGGGTCGGCAAATTATCTGCGCCCCATTCCATGTGGAAGAAGGAGTCCACATTCTCGAAGGCCGTTTTACTGCTTGTCTCGTAATCCGTATAGACTCCGCGGTACCAACCGGCCCAAATCGAAGGCGAATAAACATCAATGATATCCTTGCAAAATTCACAACGGCGAATCGACGTTAATCGGCTTGGGTCGAGCTTGTGCGAGAGTTCATGCAATTCCTTCATGAAGGCGCGGATTTCCTGCTGATCGAAGTAATCGAAATCGCATTCCCAATCATTCTCATTCCCAAGACCCCATAGGATAATCGATGGGTGGTTGAAATGCTGTTCAATCATTGCTGTAAGCATGTCGGAACATTGCTTGCGATATTCCGGTCCGCCAAGGCCTCCGCGGCACCAAGGAATCTCTTCCCAGACGAGGAGCCCAAGCGCATCGCATAAGTCAAGCACGATTCGTGACTGTTGATAGTGCCCGAGGCGAATAAAATTAGCGCCCATGTCCTTGATCAACTGCATTTCTTCACGGATCAAATCCTCGCTCATCGCCGCGCCTACGCCAGCATGATCCTCGTGACGATGCGTTCCGCGCAGCAGAAGCCGTTCACCGTTGAGTTTAAACGGTCCCTGTTTGACAAACTCAAAGCTGCGGAAACCAAATGGCTCCGTCAACACCGTTTCGCCATCTTCACAAACTAGCGCGACTGAACAGTGATATAAGTTCGGCTCGGTCACCGACCATAGCTGCGGTCCAGGTACTTCCAAAGCTGCGAGCTCTTTCTCCCCCTGCCATGCCGGTAAAGTCACTTCAGACTGCCCGATAACCAAACCATCCTGCTGAGTTACTTTAATAGTCAAAGTAACATTTCCGGCAATTGCATCCGGATTATAGAGCTTCGCCTGCACTTTGACTTTCCCGTTGTCCGCTTTTCCACCAACAATCGCATCCAAATCAGTCTGAACATGTACGCTGGACAAGGAAATCTGCGGCACATACACAAGGTTCAAATAGCGGTACACTCCGCCATATAAATTGAAATCGCTTGCATCAGAAGGAATCGTCTCTAGCTCCCTGCTGTTATCGCACGCAATTGCCACTGGAACCTGCCCTGCATAACGCTCTATTCCCTTAGCCCGCTCCACTGCCTCCGTAATGTCAACGGTAAATTCATCGTAACCGCCCAGATGCGAATCTACTTTCTCTGTGTACACATAAACATCCGTTCGCTGTCCGGCTCCTTCAAAATGCAGCAAGGTCCTCCCCTTTAGATACGGGTTATCGACCTCTAACCGGCTTCGGTACCAGCCTTGTCCTTGATAATACTTGCTGTCCGGGTCCATTACATCATACCCATTGTAGGTGTGGGGAAGCGTGACCGTTTCCCACGGCACGTTATAGTGATTTTGCAGCTTATCTGACCGCCAAACCTCCCAAGCACCGCCTAAGGATCCACGGTAATGCTCCCAATTTTCGTTTAACCTGCGCTTTTTCATGAACGAGTCGTTCCTCCTCTAGCTGCTCTATTACCTATCTTCATCGTACCAAAAAAAAAGCGAATAATGTGTAGCCCTCTTATGATAAAATGTTGTTAGATTACGATGAGGAGTTTTCGTTATGAAGCTTATGAACTACATGAATTTAAATGTTCATCCGGTGCAACTATCGTTTTTCAAAAATAGAACGCATGAGTTTGAGGAAATCTTTCACGCTCACCAGGGGATGGAACTTCTTATCGTCCATGAAGGCAGAGGTATCGCCATAATTGAGCAACAAATCGTTGAAATGACGCCGGGGGCTATCTTTTGCTTTCGACCGTTTCAGCTGCATCGTCTTCGTATGTATAACCTTCCGCAGGAGAGTTACGTCCGCTCGCTTTTCGTGCTCGAGCCGGCTGTCCTAGAGGCAGCGCTTGCTGCCTTTCCTTCGCTGCAAGAATTTCTGCGCAAATTGTGGAAAGATCCGTTATCTCCGCAATCCTTCCAGTGTTCGGATCTTACGGCACTCGAACAATTATTCCGCCTTTATGCGCCTAGAATCGAGGCTTCTATAGATCAAGGCACAGAAAGACTGCTTGAAGAGCAGCTGCTTTTCCTAACGGCATTTATCCACCAAGTGCGCACAGGGTTTGAGACGACAATCACCTCTCAAACAGACCTTACACAGGTGCATCCGCGCAAAAGCTCAACAACAGCTGAACGCATGCTCTCTTGGATCGAAGAGAATTACAGCAAGCCGTTCAAGCTGGAAGACCTAGCACAGGCTGTTCATCTGACTCCGAACCACGTGTCGGCAACCTTCCGGCAATCGATCGGCAGTACGATTACCGAGTACTTGACCGCCAGACGTATTCGCCAGGCTTGCTGGTTGCTCAAAACAACCGACATGTCTGTTCAAGACATTGGGGAAGCCGTGGGGCTCGGCAATTTCTCCTACTTTTGCCAGCTGTTCAAAAAACATGTCGGCTATACGCCTTACACGTTTAAAGGCATGCATCGCTACGAGGATATCGCTTCATTAACTCAAGAGTAGCCGGCTCTTTGTACGCTATCGGAATGGTTACAATGGATGAAATCCAATAAAACCATTAATTTGAAGGCTCAATTATGTATCCTATTGGATGAAATCCAATGAGATACGTTAATCGCGGCGCTAAAGCACCGGAAATGGCAGTTAGCTTGGATTTCGTCCAATGAGATGACCAATTTAGGTGCCCCATTGAGGGTTTCGTTGGATTTCGTCCAATTGGGTTCTCTTGATAAATCAAAAAAAGCTGTCACAAAAGCAGAAAATTCTACCTTTGCGACAGCTTTCTTCTATATATATGGTTTTCACTTTCACATATCAAACTCATCCGGCACATAATCGATGCGGGACTGAGCCCTGATCGTCAACTGCTCAAGACCGTCTTCATACTCTACCGGTCCCTCTTTGACGTAAAACCAAATCTTCCGTGTCGGTTGATTGTCAAACTCCTGAAAAAGAAAAACATTAAGCTCACGCTTCCACTTCAGCAGCTCCTCGACAGCCGCGCTCTTCGGTGTAGATACCGTGATCCGCCAGCCATCACCATCCGGAAGGACTTCATAACGAAGCGCATCTGTTTCCGAATGAACAAAGGTACGGCCTCCGACGGCATGTTTAACAATGAGTACTTCTTTCATCACATACCTCCTTGGTTCCGTTATGGAAGGTCGATCAGCATGAAAAAGGCATCTTGCTCTGCCTCAACCACGAGTTTGGATTCGGACTCAATGCGAGCTGTGTCTCCTGCTCTGAGCTGTTTTCCGCTAACCGTAATTTGCCCCTCAATGGCAAACATAAACATTCGACGCCCTTCCTCCTGCTCAAAAGACAGCGTCCTTCCTTGATCAAGCCGACTTAAGTAAAGCGTCAAGTCTTGATTGATCATCACCGCTTGCTCGGATCCTTCTGGCGTCACAACGGGCAGCAGCGCGTTTCGCAGTTGGTCAGCGTCGTAGCGGCGAGTTTCGTACGTTGGAAACAGCCCGAGCTCTCTCGGCTCAAACCAAAGCTGCAGAAACCGGGTCGACTCTGTTTTGGATGCATTAAATTCCGCATGCACGATCCCTGTGCCAGCGCTCATCCGCTGCACTTCGCCTGCAGAAGTAATCTCCGAGTTGCCGAGATTATCCGAGTGTTGAACTGCTCCTTCAAGCACAATCGTAACAATTTCCATATCACTGTGAGGATGAGCACCAAATCCTCTACCCGGCGCTACAACATCATCGTTACATACACGCATAACCCCAAATTCGGTATTATTCGGGTCATAAAACTCTCCGAAAGAGAAACTTAATCGGCTTTGAAGCCATCCTGCATTGACTTGATATCGGTTCTCTGCCTCATAAATCTGAATCATAGGATCCCTCCGTTTTAAAGTTAAACGCTTATAGCGCTGATGATTGACCTTTATTAAAGAGCGAATCTATGGCAAGCCGTTGGCTTCCGTTGATTAGCAAATAAACAGCCATACCGATTAAAGCGAGATCAAGCTCGTATCCTGCCATTTGCCCATTTCCAAGAAAACCGACAGCCAGCTTCACTTTGAACGTCGCAATCAGCAGGATAATTGCCAATATTGCGGACACAATACGTGTACCTAGTCCTAGAATCAGAGCAATCCCGCCCACTAATTCGATGGTTGCCACGACATAGGCCAAGGATCCGGGAATGCCGATGCTTTCGAACCAACCTGCAATATTACCGATTCCTCCTTGGAATTTGGCAACACCATGTGATAAAAAGATAATTCCGAGCAGTACTCTTAATAGTAATGCCCCCAATTGCTGATAATTCTTCACTTCAAAAACTTCCCCTTCCAAAGCTAACTTTTTTAAAGTATTGAACTTTATGTTCGTATAATATCGTTACAGACTTACTTTTGTCAAGCAACTAAATAAAACCACCCTTCTAAGAAATAGAAGAATGGTTCTTAATTTGCTCCGCCAGCTTATCGCCTACTAGCAATGCCTCCTCCAGAGGTAAAGCTGTTGCTTTGTTCGGATTGGAATGTCCGATATGTTCTTTCCAAGCTGCACTTAGCACTTTTTGGCGCTGCCAAATAAGCTGAAAGAAAGGCGAGCTCTCCGGTTGCCCGACGAACGGTGGAGTTTTTAGACAACGCACTTGAAATAAATGACGGAGAAGCGTTTCGGCGATGACCCAATGGCCGTCAGCATGTGGATGAATTCCGTCTCCTGAGCGGTAGTCAGGATCGTTCATTCGCTCTTTTTCTCTGGCTAGCAGCAGCGGATCATAAATATTCACCACTTCATCAGCAATTCCTTCCTGCCAAAGCAGCCAGCGCGCATACGTTTTGAGTACATCGTTGTAATGTTCATAGGGAGTTAAGTAGCTGTATGCTTGTTCATGATGGCCATCAGCCAGAAGTGTTTCTTGTCTAATTGCGGATGAATCAAAAGGCGGAGGCGTCATCACGATCGCCTTGGCACCGGTTGAACGAACGATCCGGATGGCTTCAAGCAGCCCTTTTTGATAAGCCAGAAATCTTTCCTGAGAAAAAGGCGAATAGATCCCGTCATTCATGCCGTAACCTAATACGACCCAATCGGGCTTAGTTATTAGAAGAGCACGTTCAATCCGTTCATGGACACAAGGCCGCGGAAATGGATGATCCCCCTCTGTTAAACCTGAAGCTGTCTCACTAGGCACACCTATGTTGATCAATGTGTACCCCTGCCAAGGGAAGTGTTGAAACAAGATTGCCTCCAAAAAAGCAATAAACGTTCCCTCAGCCGTTATGCTATCTCCCAGGAATAGGATTCTCTTGTCTTCCGTCATTTAATGTTCCCTCCGATAACGCAATTCAAAAATAAGGCTATCCGACAGGTCATTCCTGACCTATACCGATAGCCCCACACTACGCCTTATTTTTTAATTGCTGCCGTATCGTACGCTTTTTGGAGAATTTCAAGATATCTTCCGAGCTTTAAATTGTCGAGCCCTTTCACATACGCATCCCAATCTTTGTTCAAATCTTTGTTCCCCGTAATAAACTGGAGCGCGCTTTGCTCAATATAGTTCTTGATGTTGGTTTGAAGAATGCTCGCCTCATCGGTCAGCGCCGGATCGATCCAAATCGCCCACATCGGGAACAGTTCTTTCGGTTCATGCCCTTGATACAGCAGTGTCGCGTCATATAATCTGCGTTCGTAATTGGCGGAATCGTAAACATCCGTGCCTTGTACGATGCTATCGCGATATTCTTTCGGCTGGTAAAAATGGCCCATGCCGCTCCATCCCGCATTGCGAGGCGGCTGCCCATCAATCGCTGGAATCGTCGCGATCTGTGGTGTAACCCCTTTGCCCAGCGCCACTTCGCCTTCTTTCGGCTTTCTCCAGTCGATGCCTTCCATACCGGATGCCGCATTCGTTTGACCTTCCATCGTGAACATGTAATCGACCATTTTGATTAAAGTAACTTGCGCTTCTTGGCTCGCTTTATTCGTGATGACAAACTTCGCCCCAGGAATTAAGCCGCCTCCATCATGCGTGGACAATGAACCGTGGGGTCCTGTAAGTGGCGGAACCGGGTTATAATCGGCTGAGTTTTTATTGCCTTTATCAATATTAACGAAGATGGCTGGATGCATGCCTGCGCCTGCGCCAAGAATCTGCCCTGAACCGTTCTCCCCAATTTTCTTAAAAGCTTCCGCATTTTGAGTAAACGCACCGGGATCGATCAAACCCTCGTCGTATAAGGATTTAATATACGTAAGGCCTTCTTTCCACTCCGGTTTATTCGCCACAGTATCCGCTTTCCCGTTAACCAGATTCAAATAATTCCGGTCGTCATCATAGATGAAGCCGTTCATCAGGAACGGGATCACACGTACACCGAAGTCTTCTGTTGAACCGCTAAGTGGCACCTCATCCGCCTTGCCGTTGCCATTCGGATCATTTTTTTTGAAAGCTTGAAGCACTTTCCTGAAATCTTCCGTCGTTTTCGGCATCTCGAGGTTCAATTTTTTCAGCCAGCTTGTGTTAATCCACATTTTGTTCGGGTACGAGCAGTGAAAGCATTGCGTATAGGAACCAAGACCATAAATCTTACCGTCTGGCGCTGTAATAAAGCTTTTGAACGTGGCATCCTTTTCCATGGCCGCTTTGATGTTAGGAGCATATTGGTTAATCAAATCATTAAGCGGCAGCAAGACACCTTGTTTGCCGAATTTCAAAAGATCCGCTTGCGAGAACTGGTCGATATAAGCCGTTAACATGTACGCTTCCGGATAATCGCCGCTCGCTAGCGAGATTTGGCGTTTTTCTTTGGCACCGTCATAGGGAATTACATCGAACTTGAATTTCGCATTAAATTTACTTTCCAAATGCTTCGTGAACAGGTTCGTATTTAAATCAATATCGTTCGCCTGCTGCGCAAAAACGCTGATTTGTACAGGTTTTCCTGTTTGCCCAGCATTTGGCGAGGCTGTATCTGTAGTAGGTTTTGAGGATGACGATGGTGATGCCTCTTGTGTACTCGTGCATGCGGCAAGAACCAAACTGCACATGATAATAAAAATCAAAACGCTGACCGATCTTCTTTTCAATGAAATCCGCTCCCTTTACTGATTTGAAAAGCTGACTTATAGGTTGATCTATAACCTGCAAGTTCTCGTCGATCACCCCTTTCAATTCTTCAGTTCCCCGCCATATCCCTTTTTCCGTTACCCTTTCACTGATCCCACTAACATTCCTTGTACAAAATAGCGCTGTACAAACGGGTAGATAATAAGCACAGGAATCGTCGCAACAACAATCAGCGAGTATTTCAGGAGTTCTGCCAGCTGCTGTCTTTCAACCAGTTTCAGGGCATCCGTCGCATTCGAGCTGTTATTCAGAATAATAATGCTCCGCAAAATAAGCTGCAGCGGGAACAGCTGGGCGGTTTTGAGATAAATAAGCGCATCGAAGTAAGCATTCCACTGACCCACCGCGTACATGAGGAATAAAACAGCGATGATGGGTTTGGATAACGGGATCACGACGCTCCACATAAATCTGAGGTCGCTGCAGCCATCAAGCTCACTGGAGTCAATAAGTTCATCAGGTATTGATGTTTGAAAGAAGGTTCGGGCGATGATAACTTGCCAGACCCAGATGGCATTGGGAATTATTAAAGCCCATCTGGTATCGATGAGGCCCATCTGTTTCACAACTAAATAAGTTGGAATAAGTCCTCCGGTAAATAACAACGTGAAGGTGACTAACATCATGAGGACGTTTCGTCCCTTAAATGTTTTACGTGATAGCGGATAAGCGATCATGATCGTAAGCGCTACTGAAATCAAGGTCCCTGCCGCCGTATAAAACAAAGAGTTCGCATAGCCGGTAATGATTTTCGGATTGTCCATGAGCTGGGCGTAACCCTTCAAAGAAAACTCCACCGGCCATAACCACACACGCCCCGACGTCACAGCCGCTGGTGAGCTGAACGAGGAGCTTACAATATAAATCAGCGGATATAAAACGATCACTAACAAAAGACTCAGGATCACATAGAGGCAAATGACAAATATTTTATCGCCCGCCGATTCTCGGATCGTTGTTTTCACGGTGTTCATCGCATAGTTCCTCCATTCTCACCAAATACTCGTATTCGAAAGCCGCTTCGCAACCCGATTAACGACTACGAGCAGAATTAAGTTAATACAGGAATTAAATAAGCCGACCGCTGTAGCAAAGCTATAGTTCGCGTTTAAGAGGCCGATTTGATACACGTAAGTTGCAATTATTTCTGAATTTATTTTGTTCAGCGGGTTTTGCAGCAAATAAATTTTTTCGAATCCTAATGACATGACACTGCCCACATTCAAGATAAAAATGATTGTGATCGTCGGCAGAATGCCCGGCAGATCAATATGGCGGATTTTCTGAAACCGCGACGCTCCGTCCACTTTGGCTGCTTCATACAGCGAAGGATCGACACCGGCCAGCGCAGCCAGAAAAATAACGGCGGAATAACCGGCGGTCTGCCAAATATCCGACCACACGTAGATCGAGCGAAACATCCCCGGTTGCCCGAGAAAATTAATTGAATCCATCCCGAAATAATTCATGGCCACATTCACGAAACCCAGTCGAGGGGCTAGAAACAGCATGATGATGGAAACCATAACAACGGTGGATATAAAATAAGGGGCAAACGAAACTAATTGCACGAACCTTTTAAACTTGCCATTACGTATTTCATTCAGCGCCAGGGCTAATAAAATAGGAATTGGGAAGCCGGCGAGAAGCAAATAACCGCTGATAAGCAGCGTGTTTTTCATTAAAGTCCAGAAGATCGGATTCTCGAAAAACAGCTCAAAATGTTTAAAACCTACCCAAGGACTTCCCCAGATCCCTTTGGTCACGTTGTAATCCTTGAAGGCAAGGACGGCATTCAGCATTGGATAATATTTGAAAATAAGAAAAAATAAAGATGGTGGAATCACGATCAGATACAGCTGCCAATGTTTGATAAAACTCTTTTTCACATGCTCCCTCCTACAATCCGATAAAATGTGATAGCGCTTTCTATATGGCTGATTATAGGTGGTTGCCACGGCCATCGTATAGGTACATTTGCGTCAAATTCCGAACATAAAGCCCGAATCAGGCCGGGCAATTACCTTATTAAACGTCCATTTAACCCTCATCACCTGTACAGTCAAAAAAGAGGCTTTCTCCCATCACTCATGAAAATGATGGAAGAATAGCCTCTTGCATATTATTCCTCGACAGATTGTCGGAACGAGCTTGGCGAAACGCCCATTACGCGTTTAAATGCCCGACGGAAAGAATGCGAACTGTTATAGCCGACATGCGAAGCAATTTCGTCGACGTTGTACTGGTTTCTTTTCAGAAGACTCGCCGCGTGATCCATTCTTACTTTCTCCAGTTGGTCGGATAAATTCGTCCTCGTCACCTCTTTATACAGCTGGGAGATGTACTTCTCCGGCCTTTCGACATGTTCTGCAATCCGGTATAAGTTAAGGTCGGCATCTGCATACCTCGCGGCGATAAATTCATTTATTTGTTTCACTGTTCGAGAGTGAGCATCGTTCTTTTTACTAGTAATCAGGCCGCACATGTCCGCAATAATTCCATTTATTTCTTGGGAAATAATTTCAATGGACTCGCTGGTCACAATAGCAATGATCCGATTTTTGATTTTTTCGAATGATGTGGATTCCATAATCGCCTTTTGGTCGAGCAGTTTGAGCAGCGTTCCCTTCAACTCCCCGATGAACTGGTGCTTCATCTCCATAGAAAGTTCGCGATTTTCCGTGTTTTGCTCGATCATCGACTTCACGATACGCCTTGCTTCCTCTTCATCACCTGCTCTAATTGTACTTATTAATCGCAGCTCCAAGTCGATAGGATAATAATACGTATTGCTCTCAATTCGTGTATCGCCTAACCATACGACTCCTTTTTTGTTCATATAAATAGCGTTTTCCAAGGCCTGCCTTGCTTGCTCGTAGGCTCGACTAACCTCCATAACGGAGTTGAAGGGGTCGCTTAACCCTGCCGTTATCGTAATGCGATACTCACCAAAAGCCAGATTGACCAGCCTGTTCACGAGTTTCTCAACCTCATCTTTATTGACTTCCTCCCCAGCTTCTGTATCCCCGGAGGTAAAGAGGAGAACCATGCGATCCGAACCCAAATCGGTCATATGAACAAAAACGCTACTTTCATCTTCGATCACAATTTGCTTCAGAATCAATCGGGCAGCGCTCAGCTCGTTCAAAATTTCAACGCTCTCCATGTCTGAGTACCCGTTGATTTGCAAAATACCGGTGTATCCGGCGTTAAAGCCAACACCCGTGCCCGCCTGAGCAGCCGCAGACATGATCTCTTCCCTGGTTTGAAACTCGCCTGCAATCAACCGTTTATAGAAAGCATCCCGAATCAAGGGAAGCTGTCGTTTGAGCTCAGATTCTAAGTGCTTGCTATTCATCAATATATTGGAAATATTCCCCTGTATAAAATCATATTCATTGCGCGCCAGCGCCGCTTCCTTGCCAAAATGCTCTTTCATGACCTGAAGCAGCCGAGTAATTGGAAGCGTATTGCGGTACGAAAGCAAGTAGCCAACAAGAAGGCCAATCAGCAGCGCAGCACCTGTCACCGACCAGGTAATGTATTTGATCTTATTCGCATTTTCCATCAAAACATGTCTTGGAATCCCCGTACTGTAAACCCAACCTGTTGTTTTGGAGCGAATTTTGATCACGAGATCATCTTTATAAAATTGGCTGACGGACGCTTTATCAAACTTCGGATCCACCGAGAGCTGCTCAATCTCCGGCTGAGTAATGCCTTGCAAACTAATGGTATGTCCTTGAGCATCACTGATGTACATCCAGCTGCCCGCTTCATTCCGCAAACCCGATAACACGCTGTTGATCGTTTTTTCATCTATAATCGTAACCACGGTTGCCGGGGAAGAATCACTAAAGCTATCTAATGGAAGCGATTGCATATAAGTGATAACGGAGGTTTGGTTCCCACCTGTAACGAAAGGACTTAGCGGCAGGATTTCACTGCTGTGCGTTTTATCTAAAATCGTCTTTTTCCATTCATCAAATGAAAGATTGTTGTAATGCGATGCCTCATAATAATGTTCCGGTCGAAAATAGGCATTGCCAGGCGTTACAAGCACATTAAAGTTCGTGAAATAAATAAAAAAGTGCTTCAAAAAATCATTGGTCTGGCTATAAGCCTTAATATCCCTTGAGATTTTCCAAATCCCATACACATTCGTTTTCTGATCCACTACGCTTTCATTTAATAGCACACTTAAATCTTGATTCAGAGCCAACTGCCTGGTGAAACTTTCCACCTCAGCCATTCTGCGCTCCAATATTTCCTGACTCTTCTGCAGCTGTGTCACATTGTTCTCAATGGAAATGGACTGCGTGACAGCAATGGAGGTGCGGTAGGACATATACCCCGCAATGCTAGGAATGATTAAAATAAGAATGTAGGAAAAAAGAAACTTACGAAACACACCTGAGAACTTGGGCACCGGTAACTCCCCCTTCTATGAGAGCGCTTACTCCCCAACTCATTATATAAAATCAGAACATTATCGCCTAGGGTACAATTAGGGAGATGACCATACATATTTCCCTTTTCATGACCACTTATGGTCGTTTCGTGGAAACAAAAAACTCACTTCAACGTGAAGTGAGCGTGCCTATTTCTCGGTTATCGAGCCGTCATTCTAAAGGTAACGTAACCTCAAACCGCGTCCCGTAGCCTTTGCGAGAGGTTGCCGTTATGGTTCCTTTATGATTCTCAATAATTCGGTAACAAATCGATAAGCCGAGTCCTAAACCATTCTCTTTGGTTGTAAAAAAGGGGTTCAGAATTTGATCCAATTCTTCCTTGGTCATGCCAATGCCATTATCTTCAATGCTGATTTTGAAGCTTTGATTGTCATGCGCCAATTCTGCGCACAGCTGAATGATGCCATTTTTCCCTATTGATTCGATAGCATTTTGAAGAAGGTTAATGAGGACTTGTTTGATTTGAGAAGGGTCAATCATAGCCACCAATAGGGCATTATCCGTTATTGCCGTAATCGTTGTGTTTTTTAGAATAGCCTGACTATCCATAAATCGTACAATGTCTTTCAGAAATTCCTGCATGTTCACAGCTCTTCGTTCCGGTGTGCTAGGCTTGGCCATCACAACGAAATCGGATACAAGCTGCTTCATGCTTTCAAGCTCTGTTTCGATTAAATGCACGTAACTCCATAGTTTCGTCGGGTCGTTGGACTGCTTACTCAGCTGAAAAAAACCAATGATGGCCGTAAGAGGATTCCTGATCTCATGCGCCAAACCTGCCGCCAGCTTGCCGATGGCCGAGAACTTCTCCGAATTAATCCACTGCCGCTCCAGAATTACACGATCGGTAATATCGCGAAACTGTGCGAAGGCACCCAGCAGTTCGCCATGCTCATTCAGGATGGGCAGCACATCAAAGAGACACACACTCTCTTGATCCAAGGAATAGCGGAAAGTAAGTTCAATATTCTCACTTTGCTTGCGATACTTCAGCGCTTGATAGAAATAGCTGCCAAAATGTTCAAAAGGAAATACCGGTGTGCCTGTCACACTCTTCCGGTTTCTTCCCGTAATTTTCTCCGCATACGCATTAAATTCGGTGATGATCCCCCGTTCATCCGTCATAATGATTCCATTGCGCATATTATTCACCACAAGCTGCTGAATCAGGTTCTGATTATGATTAACGAGGCGCAGCGACAGTTCCCGTTCGATAGAATCTACCATATTCGCTAGCAAAGCTAGATACGTAGGATGATGATGCTCAACAGACGTCATGATGGAAATGGCACCTGATAAGTTGTGGAAATTGGAAAAGTGGAAGGGAACGCAATAACAGGCGCTATCCTCCAACATCATATGATAATGCTCTTTCCCAACAATCTGAATCGGTTTTTGTTCAAGGAGCGCAAGCGCTACCACATTGGTCCCCATAAATTCTTCATCACACTTGATGCCTTCTTGAATGCCCAACCGATTGATGGTCGTCTTCATGGTCTCATCGCCATAATTATCCAGGATATAACCTGTATCATTCGTTACGACTATGAGATGAGGTGTCCCTGACAAGAAGGCTAATAATTTTTCTGCAAAATAATTAGTTACCACTAGAATCTTTCGATACTTATGCTTCTCTTCTTGAAGCTGTTTGGCCGTCAATTGAAAACCTGGTAGAGGTATTTTGGTAGGGTCCAAACCTTGCTGCAAGCACCTTTGGCGGGATTCTTCGATCCATAGTTCCATATGATTCTCCTCATTTTTCACTCATCATTCGGTACGGCATTGATTCAGATCTTGATTTCAATCCTGTTTTAGAAAATTATACCATAGTTCTTTGTTCAATAAATATAAAACCTATGTACTAAATTGGGGATGAGTTTTTTTGTCATACGCAAAAAAAGATTGTCTCCTTGGCCATGAAGCCTTCAGAGACAACCTTATAGCGTCTATTAAATAACTACCAAGTACCGCGGCTCAAAATAAGTGCCTGCTGCAATTTTATCTAGGCCATCTTTGCTGCACCGGCAGCAGCGCCGGAAAATCTGCATGAGGCTCCATTTGATACCAGTAAGCGACGGAAGAAACATCATCGGATCTTTCAAATAATCGCGAATGATCGTGGCCAATTTGCTGAATCGTTACTTTCAAATCACTTTCAAAGCGGATAGGATCGGGCAGATGCCAGCGATACATCCCATGCATCGGCACCTGATGACCGGACCATGGATCAATCTCGGTCGTGTCTTTGTAGTACGTATATCCTAAATAAGGCGTTGAATAAGATTCCGGCTCATTGGTCTTCAAATTGGAGAAACACCAAGCACCCCCGACATAATCCTCGGTCCCCGTCCCGCAAATCGTCGGCCACTCGTCATCACCATCCATATAAAACTTCATCTCACCTTCTCCCCACCAGTTCCTTTCCAGCGCTGCCCATGCCAAATAGGTACCCACATATTGCCCGGCCCCTTTGACATTGTCTAATATGGTGTAGTCTTTACCAGTCTCGGTTAAACGCTCTCGACGCCATTGCGCATGAAAATAAGCCGCGTTCTCTGGCAGTTCGTCAACAAGCGTATAGTTGAATGTATAGAAAAATCCGCCAATGTCATAGGCGTGTTGGTTTTCAATCGTAATTTTCGCAGAGGTGCGGAACGGCATGGCGAAATAGCAATTCATCCCGCCGGTCGGGTTAACGGAAATCGGAAGGGAATTGACGTTGCTGCGTCTGGCGAAACCATTGCAAAAGAAGTCGCCAAGCGGTACTTCAACGGATGGCGTTTCTTCGTCATCCCAGTACATTCTGAGCACGAGGTCGCGAAGTACGTACTGATCTTGATGTCCTTTGGCACTTGTTTTATCGGTCACCGTGATCCAAAAGTGCTGAAGCACGCCAGTGCCCTGTATATGTGCGAGCGTTACCGTTTCGCCTTGTTTTAAATCGATGCAAGGACGCCCTTTTCTGGCCGTTCCCAGATTGCTGGCGGCTTTGCCACCCTGTCCCTTCTCCCCCGTTGGATTCTCCGCCGTAATGGAACGTGTCCGCCCGTTTGTCACGAGAGGAGCCGTAGATAAGCCATTTCCCAAACCATGCAGTTGCAGCATGTCCATCACCTCTGTATCATATATTGTTGTACCTACCTCCATTATAAAGCGTTTTATCCGCATTTATTTAGCATAGATTGCCGATTTACTTACCATATATTGCTGAGGTGCTGTGATGGAATTAAATCAAATTTCACCTTATATCCGCGTCGCGATGGATAGTGTGATCGAATCACCATGGACGATTGAAGAACGTATGATTTGGGATTATGAGCTGCTGTTTCTGATGGAAGGTCAGTTGGAAGTGAGGGTGGAAGAGCAAATTTACGAAGGCCGTCCAGGGGATGTTTTCTTTTTTAAACCAGGAGAGCGACACGCCATTAAATCAAAAGGGACACAAACGATTCGCCAGCCTCATGTCCATTTCGATCTTAACGTTTTGCCGGATAGCCCGGATGTTACCGTATCGTTCAAGTCCATCGAGCAGATGAGTGAGAAAGAAAAAGAATGGTTTCGAACGGACCTGCTCTCCACATCTCCGTATTTCATCCCGAATCATTTTCGTCCACGGGATTCCGCTCACTTGGAACGGGTGCTGTTCGATCTCATCCGTGAGCATGAAACCAAACCACCCTATTACGAGTTCCGGGTCAAAAGCGCTATGCTTGATCTGCTTGCGATCCTGCTGCGCGAACAATATTATGGCGGCAAAGCAAACAAAGAGGGCCAGGTTGAATTCCTATCCGAAATCCGCACCTATATTGATCGCCATGTCAATCAGAACGTGACACTCGAGGAGTTATCCGAGAAATTTCACGTCAGTAAATTTCATCTCATTCATCTATTCAAAACGATGTTTCAAATGACTCCCATTCAATACCACCAATACATTCGCATGGAAAGAGCCAAAAACAGCATTCAATTTTCCAACACACCCTTGAGTCAAATTGCTGAGCAGCTGGGATTTGCGAACATTCATACGTTCAGCCGAGCGTTTAAAACCGTTATGGGCAAAAGCCCCTCGCATTTTCGGGTAAACCGCTAAGAGGGCACCACTTGGCTTGGCTTAGCTCGGCTCGACTAGGCAATTTAGAGGAACTACAAGCCGCTATTTCGCGAAATTGACGGGTTTTGACGGTCGAGACGGAACTACGAGGTCTTATTTCAGGGTTTTTGAGCACATTCCTCTTCATAATGAGAAAATAACGGCTCCTGGTTCCCATTCGTTTGCCTAAATGGCAGCTGCCCATGAAATAGAGCCCTGTAGTTCCCTCTGCCACCACCCTCCCCCAGAGATCCAAGAGGTGGGCCATCTTTTATTGTAATCCTTTAACTTAACAAATCAGCAACTTTGACGGGCTGCCCTGTCCGGATCGCGCGATTCGCGGCAATGCCAACCAGAATGGACCGGGCTCCGTCCACATGATTTGCCGCCCGCTTAAAGCGATCCTCAACCGGCTCACCAAAGATATCGTTCAGCAGCACAGGATCTCCTCCCCCATGGCCTCCAACTCCGGTTTCTACGTTCACCTCATAAGGCCGGTCAAACATCGGAAAGACGCGGATTTCTTTATTTTTTATCGCTCCTTCGAGCGCTTTATCACCACCAGAGTTGACATAGGATTGCTCCATAATCGTCATCTCCAGCCGGCCTTTTGTTCCATTAAAAGCAATCCGGTAACCTTCCCAAGGGGAATAGGCATTTAGCGAATAGGTCAATATCGCTTTGTTTTGATAGCGAACCATAACGCCCATTGTGTCCTCAATGCTGATCCCGTCTCCGAAAACGTTCTGATCGCGAAGATAACCATCCTCGTGCTCAGCGTCCAAATACAACGCCTTCAATCGACCATTACGATCCAAATGGAGAGCAAAAGGATCATCCTCGGCAAGCGGATTCCCCGTTGCTCTATCGTAGAATTGAGTTACACCGCGCTTTTCAGCGTTTTCACGGCCATAGAAGAGCAAATCGCCAAGAGCAAACACCGTATCCGGCTCTGACCCGATCCAGAAGCTCACGAGATCGAAGTGATGCGTCGATTTGTGCACGAGCAGTCCTCCGCTGTTTCTCTTGTCACGATGCCATCTACGGAAATAATCAGCCCCGTGTTTGGTGTTCAACAGCCATTCGAAATGGACGGAATTAACCTGTCCAATGACGCCTTCTTCAATCAACTCTCGCACTTTCGTATGGTGAGGCGCATAACGGTAATTGAACGTAACGCGCACATTGCGTCCCGTCTTCTCCACCGTTTCAAGAATGTGAAGGCACTTCTCCTCGTCAATTGTCATCGGCTTCTCTGTTATCACATCGCAGCCTAATTCCATCGCACGAATGATGTACGTATGGTGCGTACGGTCGACGCTCGTGACGATAACCACATCCGGCTTCTCGATTTCGATCATCCGGTCGAACGCTTCCGGTTCGTAGGTGCGCACCTCCGGATAGTCAAACTTCATCTGCAATTGCTGCTTCGCGTAATCCATGCGCGTCTGGTTGATGTCGCATAAGGCCAGCAGCTCCGTCGTTTCCCGGAAGTTCTCCGCCATGGCGGAATAAAAGAACCGCGCTCGCCCGCCGGCGCCAACTAATACGTACTTTTTCCTCGTCGTCATGCCTTTCACCCTTTTTATATAAATTATAAAAACCGACTCTACACGGATGCCTTGATGGCAAGCAAATCACTCTCAAACGTGTATCGACCCGCTCCAAGCCTGAACCAACTTACCTCTTCCGTACTGCCAAGCGGCTGGCAGCCTTCGATCTCCCATGTTCCTGATGTATTTTCGACGCCATCGATGACACAAACCCGGCCAGGTACATAAATCGTAGCCGTCGTATTAACGGGAATTGACACTTCGATCCGGAATACTTTTGACGACGCAGATAAATGCCAAGCCACCTCAATGGTTCCGTACAAGGAATCATAGCTTGCTTTGACTCGGTCCAATTTTCCTCCTGGTCTTGGCCGTATGATCGCATGTTTAAAACCTGGCGCCGCAGGATCAGCCTCGATCCCGGCCATATATCGGAACATCCACTCCCCTACTGAGCCAAGGGAATAGTGATTAAAGGAGTTCATAGACGGCGTTTGGAACCCTTTATGTTCAGTCCAGCCATCCCACCGTTCCCAAATGGTCGTTGCCCCATGTTTAATGGAGTACATCCAGGAAGGGAACTCCTCCTGAGTAAGCAGCGTATAAGCGACATCCAGCTTTTGATGATCCGTTAGAGCAGGCAGCAAGTAGCCGACTCCGAGGAAGCCCGTTGATAACCGGTCTCCACGCGCGGAAATATCCGCTGTTAGGTGCTCGATAGCCATCTTATTCAATTCTTCAGTCAGCAAGTTGAATTGCAGAGCAAGGACATACACCGCCTGCGTCTCCCCGTGAATTCGGCCGTCACTGCCGACAAACGCGTTCCGGAAGGCCTGGGCAATCGAGGCAAACAAACTCTCATATTGCGTCTGATCTTGCTCGCGCCCCAGAACGCCGGCAATTTTAGCCAATAGCTGAGTGCTGTAAGCAAAATAAGCTGTAGCCAGCACTTCTTTGGGCGTATCCGCATCAATGGATAACCAATCGCCATAGTTGGCATAATCCGGACGCACGAGATCTTCCGTGTTGTCCCGAAGATAACTCACCCAATCTGCCATCGCTTGGTAGTTATTTTCCAATATGCGAATATCCCCATACATCAAATACAAGGTCCATGGAATGATAACCCCGGCATCGCCCCATCCCGCATTATCGGGTGCGAACCAATTCAGATTCGCATTCCACATTTTGTGGCGAATCCAACCGGCGTCAGGCGCTACATCCGTGAAAGCCCCCGACGGTAGCTGACTGTCGATCATATCCTGCATATATTTCGAAAAGAAGCGTGACACATTCATATTGTAAGCAGCTGTGCGGGCAAAAATTTGCGCATCGCCGGTCCAGCCCAGCCGCTCGTCGCGCTGCGGACAATCCGTCGGCACCGAGAGGAAGTTCCCCCTTTGTCCCCACGTAATGTTGGCATACAGCCGGTTCACCATCTCATCATTTGTCTCCAGACGCCCCGTCTCAGCCATTTCGGAGTGCACGACTTTTCCAACGATTGTATCCAAATCGGGTTCGCCAGGGTAACCAATCAATTCAACGTAGCGGAATCCGTGAAATGTAAAATGCGGTTCATACCGTTCTTCTCCGGTCCCTTTTAACACATAATGATCCTGTTGAACGGCTACTCGCAAGTTATCCAAATATAAGCTGCCGTCCGGATTCAGCATTTCAGCATGGCTGACTGTGACCTGATCGCCTGCCGCCCCGCTAACCTTTAACTCTGTCCAGCCAACCATATTTTGTCCCATATCATAAATGAAAGTCCCTTCTTCCGTGCGGCGGAAAGAGACGGGCTTACGTACTTGCATGATGCGAACCGGCGGTTCAATCGTTGCTACGAGCAGTCCATTGTAGCCCGTTCGCACATCCGGAAGCTCCCAAGAGGATGCTGCTTGATAGCCGGCTTGATCCCAGCCAGTTGGCTCCAGACGAGCATCGTAGGCTTCACCTTTGATAAGATCCGAATAAAGAATCGCTCCCTTAGCTGCCTGCCAAGACGAGTCCGAAATGATAAGCTCACTCGTACCGTCAAGGTATTCAATCCGTGCCTGAAGCAGTAAAAACGGCCTCTCCCCATACACATTTTTCCCGAGAAAACCGACCGTACCCGCGTACCAGCCATCACCTAAAATGGCTCCAAAAACATTTTCGCCTACTGTTAATTGGTCCGTAATCTCATAGGCTTGCACTTGCACGCGTGTCTCATAGTCAGTCCAGCCAGGTGCAAAGAGCGCTCCAATCCTGCTTCCATTAAGCCGAAGATCATACAAACCAAGTGCAGTCGCATAAACAAAAGCTCTTTTCACCTGCTTGGCAAGCTGGAAGCTCTTCCGCAAGTAGGGAGAAGGCTGCATATCAACGCCTTTTTCTGCTTTGCGCCCGATCCACTTGGCCTTCCAATCCGCGCGTGACAGCAGCCCCATCGACCAATAAGCCGTTTGACTCCAGGCAGACGCTTCTCCCTGCGTATCCCACACTCGGACTTTCCAATAATACGTTTGCTCTGAGATCAGCTTATCTCCCGCATATTCAATGTGAATCGATTGATCGGACGCTACTTTGCCGCTGTCCCATTGATCAGCCACACCTTGATCCAACCGCTCTTGTGATGAAGCAACCAACACTTGATAATAAGCTTGAGCAGCAGATCGGTCGTTCGACTCCAACCTCCAAAACAAGCGTGGCCGCCTGACATCAAGCCCAAGCGGGTTATTCGCATACTCCGTTAAACATTCAATAATGGATAGGCTCACTGTTATCCCCCTTAAGTTAAGATCGTACTTGTTTGTATTATAAAAGGATAAACCTGCTCCGATATGGGGGGTTCGAGAACAGTTTATAGGGCAAAAACATTAATCTTGCGGCATAATGCCCTCACTTGCTTCATTGAATACCCCTAAATGAAAGAAATAACCTATAAAAATGAACTCATTCCCCTAATGTGCCTGGTGAAATATGTATTAAAGTTAATTAGCATAGCTATTTTCACGCTATCTTTTTCCATTCGCTTCATTGAAAACGATTTCACTTTTTGACGAAAAATTCGAAAGGGGATGAATGACTTAGGCGTATTCCGCTCCATCACAAACCAGAGGAGGAAGTAACTTGAGAAAATGGATACTATCCCTGCTGTCGCTCCTGATGTTCTTCAGTCTATCACTGCAGATCGCATCGGCATCGCCCGCGGAAGTAACAGCATCGTTAGACACAGCTACAGGTATTGTAACGGTTTCCGGCAACTCGGGGGTGACGGGAGAACACCTCATTACAGTGCAAGTCCGTGATCCACACAATCGTCTTGCCTATTTGGATCAGAGCCAAAGCAGTGCAAACGGTGACTACCTGTTTCATTTTACAGTGAATACAAGATTTGTCGGTACCTATGCCGTTTCCGTCGCAGGTGATGCCGATATCGCTGTTTCCCAAACGGCCTTTACCGTAAATTCGCTGGATACGACAGCGCCAGTAACAATCGCCGTAGCAAGCCCGGTTGACGGCAGCAACGGCTGGTATGTTTCCGCACCGACTGTCACTCTTTCCGCAACAGACAACGTATCGGTCGCCCAAACCACCTACCGCTTGAATGGAGGCGCTTGGAGCCTATATGTACAGCCGGTTACGCTACCAAAAATTAGCGGTATCTATCTGTTTGAGTACAAAAGTATTGATCAAGCCGGAAATGAGGAGGCCGTCCAATCCCTAACTCTACGACTGGACAAAGAGGCGCCTTCCATCAAAGTAACTTTGGATCAGGACACCATCTGGCCGCCAAATAAGAAAATGGTTACTGTGACCGCCGATGTGTATGCAACTGACGCCATATCGCAAATCGATAACATTGTCCTTACTTCTATTACTTGTAATGATTCCATCCAGCCGGATGATATTCAAGACGCGCAGTTTGGCACTTTGGACAAGACGTTTGCTCTTCGTGCAGAGAAATCCAAAGAGCAATCCGAACGCGTATATACCATCACTTACACGGCGACCGATACAGCAGGAAATCGTTCTACGGCTACCGCAACGGTAACCGTACCTCATGACCAATCCGGCAAAACGAAGTAATGATCTTTCGGAGGTGTTATTTTGAATAAGAAGTTCAGACAGATGATACTCCGCCTCACACTCGCTTTACTGCTCATTAGCGGGGTTTACGGAAGTAATCCATTTGATACAAAAGCGATGGCGGCAGAAACACCCGTTAGTGATGGGTGGCAAGTGCTTGTTGACGACAACTTTGAAAACGACTCGCTCGGCACAAAAGCAGAGGATCAAGGCTATGATGTATACAAGCCCATGCTTGAGGAAGGGAACGCCGGCGGCCTTAAAGGTGACGCTTATGTAGCCAAAGCTCCCGGGAAACCAGGCAACAGCCTCTATGTTTACGATGACCATAATTCTGGTAGCAAGGTTGCCTATCGCAACACGACAAGAATTGTCAAAACGTTTGAAAAGCAGGAAGGTGTGGTCGTAGCTGAGGTATCCTTCATGCAGCCCGGGCCGCAGCGCGAAAGAGCGAAGGTTTTGAATCTATTAAGCAGCAACGGCGACTACGTCGCCAGAATCACAGCAGATCCTTCCCAGGCAAAGTTCGTGTTCGATGCGAAAACAGGTCCGGACAACATGTATCCCTATGAGCCGAATCACTGGTATAACATCAAGGTTGTTGTCGACATCGTCAATGATCAAGTGATGGTTTATGTGGACGGCAACCTCTGTTTCTCCAAGCAGCCTACGGTCGAGGTTCGGAGTGCCGGCACCACGACAAGTGAGAAAATAAAGCAAAATATCGCCATGATTGAATTGCTTACAGCCGGCGAATCACCTAATCCGATTAACTCCTTCTACGTATCCCAAATCAAGGTCTCTGCGAAGCCGCCTGCCGACACGCCAGAAGCACCTGTTGGACTTACGGCCTATCCAAGGGATAAAGAAATCTATGTCGAATGGGCACCTTCACCAAGCGCCAGATCGAACAATGTCTACGTGGCCACCAAACCCGACGCTGCTGATTCAGAGTATGTGAAGGTCATGGATAAATATAATAAAAAGTTTGTGCCAAGTGATTACGTATCGATCACCAAGCTTGGGACATCGTCCACCAGCCCGCTGCTTGAGAACGGGAAAACATATTATGTAAAAATCACACAAAACACTAGGCTGCTGTCCAAAGGCACCGACACGGAAGTAGAGAGCCCTCTCTCCTTGTCTCAAGCCGTTGCTGTTACGCCTAATCCTAGACATGCATTGGAATCCGCCACGACGAGCATCATTCAAAACGTGTATGTAAACGATACCAAAAACATGTCAGATTGGTCCGTGCAAAGCGGTCTCGCTGTAGGCAGTACGCCTTATGGCGATTCGGAGAGCACCATAACCAAACTCCCTTCAAATTACTCAGGGATCGATTGGATTCGCACGTCGAACGCATCGGGTGCTTATACAGCAAGCGATGTGCTCACCACTTTTGCTGTAACGAATGATGCGGATGTGTTTGTCGCTGTAAGCCGTGAAACGATGGAAGCCAACTTGGCTTGGCTGTCAACCTGGACCAAAACAGCGGATACCATCGAGCTTGATGGAGGCGCCAAGGTATTCGATTTGTACAAGAAAAGCTTTGCCGCCAACTCGCAGGTTACTCTGAACAAAATCGCGCAATCCGATAGCAACGGCTATTTTATCCTCGTTAGAGGACGTACTATCCAACTGAACTCTTTTGAGTTTATCGATTGGAACGGCAACAAGCTATCCGCATTAACGCCGGGGATAAACGCAACCGCCAAAGTCGAAGTTACGAATAACACAGCCGAGAAACGTTCCTTTGTTGTCATCTGTGCATTGTACGACGCCAATCAACGCCTGGTCACTTTTACGTCCGCATCTGTAACGGCGCATGCCGGGCAAAAACGAACGTTTAATACCGGATTCAAGGTTCCACAGAACCTATCCGGCTATCACGCCAAAGCTTTTATCTGGGACAGCTTAATCACCATGAAACCATTGTCGAACAGTATATCGATTCAGTAGGCACGAGGAGGCAACAATGAAAAAGATAATTGCTATGTTATCATTCCTGTTTATTGTAGCGAGTCTAGTCCCTTCGCTTGCGGAGGCGGCAGAACCTATTACAGCCTTTCCCGGAGCGGAAGGCGCCGCTATGTATATAACAGGGGGACGCGGAGGGGACGTTTACGAAGTCACCAGTCTCGATGATTACACGTCCTCAGAGACCCCGATCCCCGGAACGCTGCGCTACGGGCTTGTTAAAGTGGCGAACAGCACTTCCAAATCGACCGTTATTGTCTTTCGGGTTTCCGGCACCATTCATTTGAAGGAGAAAATTAAAACGAATGTCTACAATCTGACGATTGCCGGACAGACCTCGCCTGGAGACGGCATCGCCATCGGCAACTATTCAGTATCTTTGGGCGGATCCAATATCATCCTCCGTTATCTTCGCTTCCGCGGAGGCTTTGCCGAGCTGGACGACACCTTTTCACCCAACGCTCCGAAAATGATGATTGATCACTGCTCTTTTAGCTGGAGCACGGACGAGGTCCTTTCATCCAAAGATAAGAGCAGCATCACCGTGCAATGGTCAATCATCAGCGATTCTCTGAACATGTCGATTCACGACAAGGGCGCCCACGGGTACGGCGGTATTTGGGGCGGCACCAATATGACGTTTCACCACAATTTAATTGCCAACAACAATAGCCGAAATCCTCGATTAGACCGTGACTTTAGACTTGAAAAAGACGCACCTCTGCTGTTCGACTTGAGAAACAACGTCTTCTATAACTGGGGAGCCAACAGCGGATATGGCGGTGAAAATGCGACTGGCGTCAACGTCGTAAACAACTACTATAAAGCAGGTCCCGCTACCTTTGATGATGTGAAAAACCGAATTTTCAATCCTTGGTCCGAGCAGCCCGGAAACTACTATATTGAAGGCAACTATGTGGACGGCTATCCGGAAATCAGCGCAAATAACTGGGCCGGCGGCGTTCAACCCGAGTATGGCTTAGGAACGGTCAATCGCCTGCAAAGCCCGGTACCTATTACTTATAAGAATACCGATGGCACCACTGTCGACACTTCCGTAACAACGGACTCGGCGACAGATACTTACAGCAAAGTCCTTGAGCACGCAGGAGCCATTTTACCAAAAAGAGATTCTCTCGATGCGCGTATCGTGAACGATGTCAGAAACGGCTTGGGGAAATTCGCCAATACCCCGGATGGGGACGGAGGGTTTCCGGCTTTAACAGAGACGACTTTGTCAGCCGATTATGACAGTGATCACGATGGCATCCCGAACAGCTGGGAAGAAGCCCACGGTCTTGATGCCAATAACACAGCTGATGGTAAAGCGGATAGCGGTGACGGTTTTACCTATTTGGAGAAATATTTGAACTCGCTGCTTGGCAATGGGTCGGGCAATCCTTCTGTAGCCATTACTAGCCCATCTGCGAATGCGATGCTGCAAGCGAATCGAGATATTGTCATTGATGCCACAGCCTCTGACAGTGATGGCACTGTATCCAAGGTTGAATTCTCCTTCTACGATACGCAAGCGATGAAACTAATCCCGTTAGGAACGGTTACATCCGCACCTTATTCGTATACATGGACAAACGCTCCGGAAGGAACTCATTATTTGTATGCCAAGGCAACTGACAACTCAGGAACTCAAACACTTTCAAGTATGGTTGTTATTCATGTCAATGGAACAGGTGGGATTGGCGCATGGACATCCGCGGACGTCGGCAGCGTGACAATACCAGGAACTTCAAGCGTATCAGGGGCTGAGAACAGTTCTTTTATCGTAAAAGGTACCGGCAAAATTGGCGCAACGAGCGATGGCATCCAATCGAAAGATGCGTTCCAATACACATACCGTGATATTTCAGGTGATATGGAGTTAAGCTCTACGATTAACTTCCAGAATCCTTCCGAGTACGATAATGGTGTAAAATCAGGGCTTATGATCCGTCAGGATCTGACGGCCGATTCTCCTTTTGCCATGATTACGGTGATGAAAGAAGAATATTACGGGACACGGATCCATTTTATGAGCCGATCAACCCGAGGGGATTTGGTTGTAACTACAGCCAAGCCAAATGTCGAATTGCCGGCACTTTTGAAAATTTCCAGATATGGGAATGAAGTCAAAGGTTTGATTTCCATTGATGGCGGAGCTAACTGGGAAGTGGTCGGTTCTGTCACGCTGGATCTGCCGGACCATGCTTACATCGGGATGGCCGTCGATGCGACGAAGAGTACGAACAATTTTAATTACTACAATTCCTCCCTATTTGGGAATACGAAGCTGCGGACAGATAACGTTACGGGAGCTGTCTTCACCACCGGGAATTTGCAGCTGAACGAAAATGACGGTGATCCTTCGGTCAGTGTGCAATTTAGCAATCGATCCGAGCTTGATAAAAATGGCGTACTGGTCATCTCGCTCTATGATGCGGACGGCAATATCGTCAACTATTCCTATACCAGCGACTTGGTCGAAGGCCAAGGAATAAGAACGCTAACGGCTAACTTCCAGCTGCCCGAAGATGCGGCCGGTTATAAGCTGAAGGCTTTTGTATGGGATAAGCTTGCCAGCAAGCAAGTGATTTCAAATGTTGCTGAGCTGCCTTTGACGCAGTAGGAAAGATCTTGCAGCTAAAACTAAAGCCTGACGGAGTGTATTCCGTCAGGCTTTGATCATTGAACAAAGTATCACTCCGAAGTAACGAACCAGTCATTTTTCATGGTCCCCACCAAGCGCCGATGGCCTTGATACTCTTCGTAAATGTTAAAATCATACGTCTTCAGGAAGGATAACTTGTAAAGTAAGTCTCCGTTTGACAAACTGATTTTGAAATCCTTATGTTTGCCAACTTTCAGCTTGGATTGCGGCGTCTCAGGAGCCTCATTGGCGCGGGGCTCGAAACTACTCAAATCCGCCGACCATTCAATCGCCCTCAAGCCATTCGTGTCGTTAATCTGGAAGACAATTTTACGTCCCTCCGTATTTACGCTCGTACTCATATCCTTGACAATCTCATAATTGAACTTCAAGGATAGCTCGTTATTATCCAGTGCCGTGCTGACATGATCCATGGAGAGCGTATATGGCGCAAGGGATACCCCCTTCAGTGGTGTCCCCACTTCCTGCTTCTCTTGCGGCAGCCAGAAGGCAAATGGCTTCACATACATGTCGGCGTCGTCCGAATCTTCGTCATCATCATCGTCGTCATCGTTTGCAGGTACTTGCGTTAGCAGCTTGCCGTCATGAACACCCTCTCCGAGCAGAAGATTCATACCGCTTGTATCAACGCCCTTCGGAATCATGCTTGAGACAATGAGCAGCGCTTTCTCTCCGGGACCCACTTTCTCCTTCACATCCAGCACATTCGCCGGATAAACGGTTCCGTTCGCTGCTCGAAAGCTGGCAACCAGCTTCGCCAAGTTCGTGAATCGCCTCTCCTGATTCTCAACCAGCACCCTCACGGTATATTGTTCCGTGGACTCTGCTTGATAGCTCACCACGTTTTGAATGGAGAACTTAGATTGATAACCTACATCCGTCAATTCAAAGGAAGAAGCCGCATCAAGAATCGGCACATGCAGGAGACCAGCCTGCGACTCTAAATCCAACACGTCGATGATTTTCCCTTCGGACGTTTTTTCCTGCAGCACGAGCTCTATGTTTGAAAATGCATACGTATATGGCACTTTAGCCACCATCTGCATACCGACGGAGCTGTCTTTCGGAAGCCCCAGCACTTTCGCCGAAATGATGACTTTCGCCTCTACCTTCACTTTTCCATCCAATAAAAAGTAACCGGACAACTGTGGAATTGGCAGTGAATCCGAGCCTTTATTCATCAGCATGAAGTCTGCAGTCAAAATGTCCGTGTCTTCCCAGGGCAACCGGTACATGCCGTTCATCCTTGTCGTGTACAAACCATTTTCGTCCGTAAACGCAACTTCCTCGCCTGAGCTTCTCACCTCTTGCTCCGATTCTTTCGGCAGCTCCAAGTCAGCGATCGGCACATTCAACTTCAAATCGGGCATGTACTGTGTAACAACAATCTCCCAGCCTTCGGTTGAAACGTTCGCCGGGACACTTCCCGTAAGGGTAATTTCCTTCGTTTCCTGAGAGTTGATGAGGAGATCGGTTAATCCTTTTGCGATTAACGGATACGTATATCCCTCCGAAGTGCGAACGTTAAACTGATAATCAGGCACGGTTACACTGTATTTTCCTAAATTTTTCAGTTTCAGGGTTACGTTAGGCAAGCTGTTTTTTTCATTTTTCCCAAGGTTAAAATCGGAGAGTGCAGCCTCCACGATCGTGCCTGACATCTTGATCTCTTGAGAGCTTCCTGCGGGTGCCACTTGTGTAAAATCATCCGGCACTGAGATTTCACCGATTTGACGTTCGAATGGACTGCGGGAGAAATCCCATTTCCCGAGAAGAAACTTCAAATCATGCAGCGAGGTTGCTTCATTAACCAGGGCATAGTAGGAAAACTCTTGCGAGGAACCCGCCGCAATTTTTGTTTTTTCTTTGTCCTGCGGCATCATTTTGGCGATGAATGAATCTCCATTCCTCCCTAGTAAGCGTATCCAATATTCAGTCAGCGATAGGCTCTCTGAGCTTTCGTTCGAAATATGCAGGGTGAATGTAACGATATTACCGGTGTGATCGGATAAAAGTTTTAGCTGCTTAATCTCAGCATAAGAATTACCGCCAAGCGGGATTTGCTCGAATGCGGCACTGGTATCGTCTGGATTACCGCCATCTGCGAATGCGGATACCGGCAGGAACATCAGGCTAATGATAACGGCTATCGCAAAAGCCATGAAGTTGGGGAAACGTTTACAAATTCTAGTCATCGGCAGTTTCCTTTCTACGCTTCGTGTTTCAATGCATCCAAGCCGATCAGCTCATCCGGCCGCATCGCCTTTAACTGCTTTTCATATAATTCACGATATAACCCGTGTTGCGCTAGCAGTACCTGATGTTTACCTCTTTCAACGATCCGTCCCCGGTCGATAACAAGAATTTGATCGGCTCTGACGACAGTTGCCAAACGATGAGCGATGACGAACGTCGTACGTCCCTGCATTAACCGCTCCAGCGCTTCAGTGACCAGATGTTCAGATTCTGCATCCAGTGCCGACGTGGCCTCATCCAAAATTAAGATGCGAGGACTCTTGAGCAGCGCTCGCGCAATAGCGATACGTTGTTTTTGTCCGCCTGATAACCTAACGCCGCGTTCTCCAATCATCGTTTCATATCCGAGCTCCCACTCTTCGATGAATTCATGCGCGTTCGCAGCTTGTGCCGCAGCGATAATTTGCTCTTTTGCCGCTTTCGGATTGCCATAAGCAATATTCTCATAAACGGTTCCGGAAAACAGAATATTATCCTGAAGCACAAGCGCCATGTGGCTGCGCAGGTCATGCAGATCATAATTTCGCAAATCAACCCCGTCCAGCAAAACGGAACCTTCGTCCGGATCATAAAAACGAAGCAGCAAATTAATAATGGTAGACTTGCCTGCGCCGCTTGGGCCGACAAGCGCTATCACATCTCCGCTGCAAGCTTTAAAGCTAATTCCTTTAAGAGCTGCCCTCGTCTCCAACACCATCAGAGGCGGATCCGGCCTCATCTTTGGCGGAATCCAATAAAACCGTTTGGCAGGTCTTTGGCGCTCGACCAAATCTTTATCCTTCTGATCGACCTCAACTTGCTGCTTTTCAGGCCTTTCAATCACATAATCGAACCCGACTTGGTCAAACTGGATGTCGCCTTTACACGTTTTTAGAGGCAAGGGATTGTCATTGTTCTTAATTTCAGGTTCAATATCGAACACTTCAAAAATTCGTTCCACGTTGGCAAGTGAATTCTGAATCGTAACATTCACATCCGAAAAACGCTGAATTGGGCCATACATCTGGGATAAATAAGCTTGGAAGGCGATTAATTCCCCTACCGACATGTTGCCCCGAATGACCATTGTCCCTCCAACGAACCAAATGATCAGCCCGCCGAAATCCTGAAAGGTTTGACTAATGCGGCCAAGCGTGTTGGATAAAAATTGAGCCGTCATCGCATAGCCAAAATGAGCCGATGCTTGCTTCTTGAACCGGTTTAGCTCCATGCGTTCCCGGCTAAACGCCTGAACAACCTTCATCCCGGCAATTCGCTCGACAAGCACGCCTGACATTCGTTCCATCTGCCGATGGACAGAGCGCCATGCGTAGCGAATATGCACATTAATGTTCGTAAACGTTAAATAATAGACAGGAAGCAGCCATAGCGACAACAACGCCAGTTTCCAATCCATATGAAACAGCATAAATCCGGCGAACAGCACCAGGAAGAAGTCAATCGCCAGATTAATAACACCTGAGCCGACCAGATTCTGAGCGCCGTTTACATCGTTCAGTATTCTGGAGACGATGCTTCCGACCTGACGGCTGTCGTAAAACCGCTGAGAAAGCTTTTGCATATGTTCATATAGCTGAAAGCGGATATCGATGACCATGGAATTCCCCATTTTGGCCATCACCCATTGACGCACATAATTAACCGCTGTTCCGAAAACGTAAACGCCTCCCAGAACCCCAATTACCTTCGACAATGTCCATGAGCTTTCTTTACGCGGAAGAACTTCGTCAATCAGAACTTTGGTCATCCAAGGTACCGTCATGGGGACGACAAATTGCAGAATACCGAGCCCAACAATGGTCATGATCATGTACCGGTACGGTTTTAGAAACTTAAAATAACGTCGTATGAGATGGGATTTTGTGTCCTTCTGCATATCAAACCTTCTTTCTTTCCGTGGATCGGCAGTCAAGATGACCCGCGAAGCACCCGATCGAAGAAATCCGGTGGTCCAACTTGACCGCCTTTCAAAACGATTTCTAAACCGTCCATCCATTCATCCTGCGAAAATGCCCGACAAAGCGGCCCTCCTGGAACAACAGGAGCTATCATTTCCAGCGCGTACATATTCATTCGTTTTACGGCAAAACCTGAGGTATCCCCTCCAGCCAAAACAACTCTCCGGACTCCTGTAGACTGAACAAGCGCACTCGCCATTTCACCCAAGCGTCCGCCTATTCGCTCACCGCTTCCTGCCAGATTGTGCCCGTTTAAACGCATCAGATTCTGAGTTTCCGGAATAGATTCGTCATTCGGACCTAGAGCAGTATATAAAATAACGTTCTTGCCAGCCTGCAGCAATCGCTCAGCCTCGCTGAGCAGCAAAGCCTGAGCTGATTTCGCTTCCGAATCCTCTGCGAAAAAAAGAGGCGCTGGCACGCGAATACCCGCATAGCCGTGCGCCATTGCCCATTCGATTTGCGCACAAGTCGCTGGCGAACAACTGCCTGATACGACAAGGAGCCGATCCGCAGGCTCTGCCGTCCTCCGCTCAGACATTGCGGGTAGTGTACCTCGCTGCTGCCAATGGGAGACTAGCGCGTACTCCACTCCTGAAGAACCAATAACCAATATCGGTTCATGCTTGCTCTCTTCCGCAAATATTTCTCCGATTTTGGTAAGATGATCGTCCGTTAACACATCAAACAGCAAAACATCGGGTGCTTGATCGAGCTTCTCATTCAATCGCTCTCTCAGCATTGCTCCATGATGCTCCAAATCTAAAACGCTCATCAGACCGATCGTGCAAGATGTCTGCTCAGCCAAATGAACCCGAAGATCCGCTTCCTGCATCGGCGTAACCGGGTGCTGTATCATGTTGGGATGCCTATCCAAACGCAGCATTTCCGTCCCTTTTCCAGCAAAATGGTTCCCAAACACCGTATACCTTTTTAACGCAGGCGAGCCTGCGAGAAGAGGCGTGAATCGTTGTTTCGGAAACACACGCCGTCCGATGTCAATAACCTTACCTATGCTGCCCGTTAAGGGAGAGGAATCGAAGGTGGAACAAATTTTGTAATGCACAATTGGTGCTTGAAATGCCTTGAGGGCAGTAAGTGCGGGATGAAGCGTAATCTCCATCTCTTCCGGACTCATCGTCCGGCTTACGCCCGCCACGCCAAAGCCGTCATACTGGCTGAATTTCTCTTGCCAAGTCGATACGTCTGGCATATCCATAAATAAAATCATTCGCAAACCGCCGGTCGCGAGCGCCTCTAACACATCCGTGGAACCAGTGAAGTCATCGCCGTAATAACAGATTCGCATTCGTTATCATCTCCCTTCCATCCCTTCGAGGCCGGCTTTAACCAAATGCTGCCAAAGCTTGCTTCAACTCAGGATGTTTATCGGCATGCAGATGCAGAGGAATTCCCTCCAAGGCTGCCTCCCACCCTTGCACGAGACTGCGGAATCCTGCCCCGGATCCGCCCGGATGCCCATGAATGCCACCGCCGGCAATATTCATCAGATCGACGGTGCCCAGTGTGCTGTATGTTTCCGGCGCTGCCCCCGCCCATTGCTTGGATGACAGCACGGGAAGCACAGTGTCCGATGGGTCAAACATCGGCGTCATACAAGCACGTACGCTATCAACGACGGATGCATTGTCTTCATAGAACTTGTTATTGAGCCCATTGACATGAAGATGATCTACGCCAGCCAGACGGCACAATTTTTGATAGGCTGCAAAAGACATGCCAAGATACGGGTATCGTGACATCAACCCCCATTGGTTGCGGTGTCCATGTATGCATACGGGGGCATTCTTTCTTAGGTGCGCTAGCCCAGCAAATCCGATACTGTTGATGCTGACCATCACACAGTTGCCTCCGGCTTTCACGACAGTCTCCAGGTGACGTTTCATAGGATCGATATCATCGGTAATATTAAAAGCGTACATCGTCTTTTTGCCTGTTCGGTCCGCAGCACGTTCTATTTCATCCATAACCACCTTAATACGCTCGGCAATCGGGGCATAAGGCGGGTTCCCATGCACCTCGTCGTCCTTGATAAAATCAATGCCAGACAAGGCCAATTCACGCACGATCAACCGCAGCTGTTCCGTCGGCAATCCGATGTTTGGTTTAATAATCGTTCCGATGATTGGCCGACCATGCACACCTGTCAATTCCCTTGTACCGGAAATACCAAACTGCGGGCCTTCATACCGTTCTTGAAACGCCAACGGTAAATCCAGATCCAGCAGCCGAAGCCCTGACAGCTCTTCCAGCTCATACAGATTTCCTGCAACAGTCGCAAGCAAATTCGGAATTGAAGGCCCAATGTTCACATAGGGGAATGCAATCTTCACAATGCCACGTCGGAATTCGCCTTTACTTCCCGCAGGCACCTTAGCGCCTGGGAGCGAAGGGAAAGGCGAGCTTTCCAACTCTTGAATGGACAAAATCTGCGCGCGATGCTCTTGCTTCAGACTATCCGTTTCATTCGGCAGCGGGAGGAACGTTCCCGTAGACTGCTCGCTGACGATAATTTCACAAGCCTTTTCTAAGGAAAATGCGGTTTCGAGCCAATAAGTGGCAATGACTTGGTCGTTCTTCAACATGGATATTTCCCCTGTCTCTCCAACTCGGCGCGTACAGCCATAATGCCAAGACGTGGGCTAGCATAAACGGGTAGTCCGGTTTCTTCGCTTAACGCTTTTTCCATTCTAGCCATGGACCCCTGAGCCAGCACCAGTACATCCGCCTGTTTGGCTACTAATTTGGCCGCTTCATAGATCAAACGATCATGTTCCTCAGGCTGTCCAGAAATTAATGCTTGATAAGCCCCTTCCGCCAAAGCGTCAACAACACGGACATTCCGGTTTTGAAGATCTGCTTCTCTTTGCAGCAACTGCCTGGTTGGCTCGAGTGTAGTAGGCAATGTAGCGAGCACACCAATTTGATTAAAATTTTTGGTGACCTGACGTGCCATGTCATCGTCGATTTTAACGATCGGAATGTTGAACAATGATCGTACCCTGTCCGCTGCTTCACCTACCGATGAGCAAGTATTGAGAATGAGATCGGCGCCGATATCTTCGGCGTGCCGGTAATACTGAACCAAGCGGCGAACTACTGCAGTAGTCACTCCACCTGCCTGAATCACATCGGCAATCAAACTGTCGTCGATAATGTTGACGAGGCGGCAGCCCGGCAATTCCTCCCGAAACAGCGGCCCAATACGTTCCGATAACCCTTGACCTGTGTAAACAGCAACAACTGTAGCCATGCCTATTCCTCCTTTAACTTGCGGTGTTATTCCTATACTTAATGGCTGTTCCTAATCTGCCTTCTTGTTCGAGCCAGTTGTCTGCATCCGGGATATCGAAATAACGGAGCATTCCTGGCAATATGAAACTTAAAGAATCATTCTCATCATAAAATGGTTCTCTGATCCACTGCGCAAGACTGCTCATTCGGTTTTCCAAGCATACGCGTTGGACGCGTGAATCGAGCAATGCCGCTAACTCCGCATAGATGGCATACTTCCCACTGCCGTAAAGTTCAATATCATCTGCATCGATATTTTTCAGAGTTCCTGCTAATTCAATGGCTCTCAATACATCGTAGGTTCGTACGGCTGCCATACTATCGCCCAGCCACATTAATTCATCCGTGTAGCGGTCCATCATGCCGAAACGTTTGTAAGGTCTCTCCTCTGGCGAGTTCACGTGCGGCAAAAGCGAGCCGATGCCCACTGGATTGAGAACCAGGGCAATACGTCCGGCTGCGCAGGTCTCCTCGATCCATTTGGCATGCGCATTCGTTTGTTTGGTCCCTCCATCCCAGACAGCGATGGTAACGGGCAGCTTGCGGCCCGCTGCTTCAGCCGGGAAAAATTGCAAAGCATTATTGAGCAAACCTCGTTGGCTCCACCATACCGTCCTAAGCGCCCACAGATTCTCCACCTCACCGCCTCCGGAAAGACGCGGATTCAGGTCACATGGCTTGCGATTGAAGTACACGGCATTTCGCAGCCACTTCAATGCCTGCTTCTTGCGCAGATCTTCCGGCAGTTCATTGCGCGCTTTCTCCAGCTGCGCCAGCCGTTCGTTGTTCTCGTCGTGTGTATTGCGGGCACTCGGACATTCGCCGATCACCTGCCCGCTCTGCGTGCAGTGAAGCTGATCCGCAGGCAGCAATTGAATACCATCATCCTGCGGAGTAACCTTACGACCCAACAGTTGTTCCGAAAAGAACTCTGCTGCCGCACGGGCGAGCGGGATCGAAAAGCGATGAGCATTTTCATCTTCAAAAATGTCCAGCAGCTCCCCTTTGTCATACATGTCCCAGAATCTACGGTTAACCGCTACGTTATGGCGTGGAGCTTCAATCGGGACGGAATCATACGTCGTAGCGAGCACACGTACAGGGCGTGGCGCCATCGCCAGCACGATATCTTCGTGATCAAAGCCTAGCGCTGAGAAGCCAGGCCACTTCTGTTCGGCATCTTGCGCTTTGCCGGTCAGGAGAAAATACGGCCTGTTCATGATAAATCCGCCCGGGGCTGCAGCAGCGATGCGCTCGTCGGCCATCATAAGCAGCGATGTTTGGGTGCCGCCGCCTGAATGCCCCGTTACTCCGATCCTTTGCGGATCCACTTCTTTTCTCGTGCACAAATAATCAATGGCTCGCATAGCATCGTGCAGCATATAACGCGCCAAGCTGTCGCCAACCGGCATGCATTGTCGCCCTACATTTTCATGCTCGGTTACGCTCGTCATTGGCGCTTGCCCTGTTTCAGGAGCATAGAAGCCGAAGCGCTCCCCTTGACCTACCGGATCAAGCGACAATACGATTAGACCCGCATGCACCAAATAGTGACATACCGTCTGATATTCGTCGCAGTGTTTGGCCTGCTCGCGATGTCCGCACAACACAAGGACAGCGCCACGTGGCTCGGTTACGCCATCTGGTATATAGAGATTTGCCGTTGCATAAACGAGCGGTCTGGGTTCGAAAATCACTTTCTCTACTTGAAAGCCATTTCCTGAAGTTGTACCCGTTATTTGAGGGTTTAACGGTGTGTCAGAAGCAGGCAGCCCACCGATACACGTGAGGATGCCTTCACGGATCTCCTTCTGGCGCTGCATAAGATCGGCTTTATTTGCGATCGAACCACGCGCAAGCTCGCCCCTCTCTGCTGCGCGCATGGCGGATTCATAAATCCACCTTGGCAGCTGGCTTTTCACATCAAAATGGGCGATTTGAACATTTTCAAACTTTTCAAACACGATGAGCTCCTCCTCCTTTTGACACTTCTGCCAGCTCTGACTCGACCAACAGATCGGTTAAACGTATAGGTTGATTGGCAGCCGCAGATTTCCAAACGGCTTCGCCAGTTAGCACCGCAAGCGCCCCTGCCTCTGCACCCGCCATAATGTCATATTGACGCAGCGGATCAGGTCCCAGGAATAAATCCTCCAAAATAAGCGGATCGCCACCGCCATGTCCGCCGGCTTTCGGTACAACGTGTATCGTTTCTTTACCCCCGAACAGCGGGAAGTAGTCAATCGTTTGCTCAGGCACATGGAAAGCAGCGCGCCCGGACATGATTTCCTTTGTTTCAATCCTGCCTTTTGTCCCATTAATAGCCAGACGATAACCCTCGTACGGCACCGAGAAATTCACGGAATAACTTAAGATAGCGCCTTTATCGTACTTAACTACAGCTGCATACGTATCCTCAATATCAATTTCATCATCGAAAATGCAACCGTCCGGACGATATCCTGTAAAGTTATCAGGCTTAATATCAACCGCATTCACATGGTCGTCTGGCGGTACAACCTCTTTGCTCCGTGATGACCATCGCATGAAATACGCACAGGACGATTTGACCCTGCACGTCCCGCAGTGTCTGCCGTCTTCCTTGACGGGATTGAACTCCCCATCTGGACCAAAATAGTTCAGCGCGCCATATGCGAACGCTTCCAATGGTTTCTGGCCGATCCACCAGTTCACAAGATCAAAATGATGTGTGCTCTTATGAATCGATAACCCACCGGAGTTGCTGCGTTTGCGGTTCCATCTTTTGAAATAGCTTGCACCATGATACGTATCAATGTACCAATTCAAATCAACCGACGTTACCCGGCCGATTCTGCCTTCCAGAATCAATTCCTTAATTCTTGTATGAATCGGAGAATACCGATAATTAAAAGTGACGTGAAGTTTGCCCCTGCTGTTATGCTGAGCATCCAAAACCCGCTTGCAATCAGCGCCGGTCGTCACCATCGGTTTCTCCGAGATGACATCCAGATGGTGCTGCAAGCCCCCTACTATATAATCCGCATGGGTGTAATCCACTCCTGCCACAATGACAGCGTCTGGATTCGTTTCCTGAATCATCTGCTCAAATTGAGACGGAGCGTATACAGGTGTCCCTGCCAGCGCCGGAAATTTCCTAAAGCAATTCGCAAAGCGGCTTGGGTCCGCATCCAACAAGCCGACAATCTCGCAATGCTGATGGAACGTCTCCAGCATTGGACGAATAAACATGCCGTTTGCCCTCGTGCTCACGCCGCAAATCACGTATTTTTTCTTCGCCATGATGTTATCCCTCCTTGCTTCTACTGTTAAGTATACAAAGTTGCGAATGGCAAACCATTAGTGAAAACGACTGTCATTATAGGTCAATCCTGTCTGGGCTGGCTGGGCATAGAAATACCCTGCCGGGTTGCGGCAGGGTATTTCTATTAAAAGTTTAAGAACCTAAGATAACTGTGAATTTGAGAATCTGCGTTCCACCAACAAGGTAAATATTGAATTGTTGAATATTGTTCGTCGTAGGATCGCTGCTTTTTGGATTGCGAGTATAAGATAATGTAAAGTTAGGATTCACAGACACCGAATCTTGTTTGGCTGGATCGAGTTCTTTATAAATAATGTCTCCAATAAACGATTGCAAACCGATAAAATCATTGGCTGGGCCAATTTGATCTTGATTCGTAACGGCAGCAGCGCACGTAGTTGCTTTATTGTCTTTGTCTTTACATACATTAGTGAATGTACCGTAATTCGTAGCAGCCTGTAATTGATTCATTAATTGCGTATCCCACAAATAAAGACCGTTTAATTGCAGTTTGGCACCGTTACTTATCGTTTTTGGGTTACCGCCAGATATTTTGATCGATGTTGGGGCCATAGAGTCGATACCGGATCCAAGACTTTGTGTCAGCGACTTAACTCCGCTCGGAGTATCAAAGAAGACGGTAAGGTTGAATTTTCCGCTGTCGAGACCAATAATTTTCCCGTTGTTATAAGCCATGGCCTTCGGATTGTCGGAAGTAACCGCTCTGACCTTAACGGAAAGACCTGTATCCAAACCTGCAGAATCTTTGGTTAAAATGGTGACGCCTCTGGCCAGCGACGAATAGTTACTGAACAAGTACGTCGCATTCGTAACACTGTTGACTTTCGCTGCATCGTACAATATCCTACCGACCGCCAAGAGCTCGCTGCTTGAACCTAAATCTAAAGAGTAGGTCAGATTCGGATTATTGATATCATCGACATCAACAATGATTGAGTCGTTGCTGAGCCTTTCTTGGATCTGCCCGCTTCCATCCAAATGAACTAACGTAGCAGTTAATTTGTAGCTGCCTTTTTTGACGGGATCCGGTTTGAACGTGATGGATTGACCGTCACCTCCGCTGGCTTTGACAATATCCGTAATCTCCCTTAAAACAACGGGAGTAGCATCAGTAAGCGTCACCGCTCCTGTGGTATAAACAGCTCCTGTAACACCGCTCAGCTTTTCAAGTTTCATTTCAACTTTATAATCGTCGCGTTTAGTCGAATACACTTGGTCGAACTGATCATAAATTTTGAATACGCCACTCGTTTTCGCTTGCGACAAGGAATTGATTAACAAAATGGTTCTTGCCGAGTTTCCTTCATCCAGCTTGATGGAATTAGGCTTACGAGCCGGTTCGATCATCATAGGAAGGCTAAACGTTTGATCGAGACCGTTCACTCGGACATAAATCGTGGCTGGTCCTGCCGACGTCACCTGTTTGACGTGAATAGTACCATTAAGGTCTATTCCTACATTGCGCGTAATATTTGTTTTCGGATCTGTACGGGTATTCGGACTCGCTTCTACTACAAGGCCTCCTGTAGCATATACGGAGATTTTGCCAGCTGTTTCTAGCGCAGCTATTTCTGTTGAAGTTAACTCCTGGTTTGACGAATCGATGATTTTCAAGCTTATCGCTTTATCTTTATCGCCTTCTGTCAATGGCGTGAGTACGGGTCCGATTACAACGGAGTAAGCTGTCTTCGGCGCTGCTACATTTAATGTTTGTGATATCTGCTCGCCGTTAAACATTAAATTTAGCGTCACTTCTTTATTGCTGTCCAAATCCGAATAGACGACCAATTGCAATTCCGGATAGCCATCGTTATCGAAATCAACGAAGTCATTAGGATCATCCGTTTTGAAAACATTACCAAGTGCCCCGGTAAAAGATTTGAATATTCCCATATTCAAAATTTTAGGATCTACAATTCGATTGCCGTACTGGTCATAAGCCTTAAAGGTGAGGTATGCCCGCCCTCCGGCTTGAAACACGAGTTGTCCGACCGGCAACTTCAAATTGTTTTTCGGATCACCTAAGTCGACTTTCTTCACTTGCGGCATGTCACCGATCGTGAATGTTTTGATGACATTTAGATATCCACTTTTCTCCAGCACATTAACTGTAATCGCATCATCTGGACGTAAATCGCTTAAATCCAAAATAATTGCATTGCTGTCGGCCAAAATAGTTGATTGAACTTTTTTCGGTGCGCTTACATACACGTTCACATTGCTTGCCGATAACTTCATTGTCTCGCCATATTGATTAAGTGCCTTATAAGAAATCAGCGCCTTAGACCATGGCAACTTCTCCGTATCTGTAACGAATTCGAATTTAGCAGCCCGTTCATTCTCAGCGATAAAACCCATCGTGCCGTTTTCAACATCCACGCCGCTTAAGATAACTTGATATTGCGCAAATTCTAAATCATCACTCATTTCAAGCGTTGCTATCGTGCTGTCATCAGACCATGAAGTGATGGGTTCGAATTTAACAGGCTTGTTGTCCGAATCTAAATAACCCATTTTCGTCACGTTCAGAACAGCCTTATTGCTGTCAACTTCACGATTCAATCTTACGGTTAGCTTATTTTTCCCGATAACTTTTACTTCCGCAATCGAAGCTTTAGCAGGCTTAGCCGTTGTCAGATGAAGCTGCAGCGCTGCATAAGCAGCAAGTGCCAGTGTTTTTCGAGTCACGTTAACGTTGCCGCCGAATTTGCCGCCTGTCTGATTGGTCATGAGCTTTTGCTGCAGGGCGTAGGTGACATAGCTTTTATAATTCGCGTCTACCGTCGCATCTTTACTAGGAGCTGCCGCTTTTGCCTTATCATCTAGGCCAAGTCCTTTGATCAGCAGCATTGCCAGCTCTTGGCGGGTCACGACCGCTGTCGGATTGAATTTGTTATCAACCACGTCGTAGGTCAGATTCGCTTTCTTTAGTGCTTCAATATAGATTCGTGATGCATCATTCGTTTGGACATCCGTGAAACTTGATCCCTTAGCCGTATTGTCCATGGTCAATCCCAAAACGAGTGTTGCCGTTTTTGCTAACTGTGCTCGATTGATGGTATCATCCACACCAAAAGTTTCCCCAGATGACTTCTCAATCGCGTCCATTTTTAGGAGAGCGCTGATTTTTTTCTTGTCATCCTTCGAAAGACTTTTTAAATCACTGAGCTGGTCAGCTAAATAAGTGTCGGCAGTTACGCTTGAAGAAGAAGCTGCTGGTTTCGTTGCCGCTGGTTTTGTTGTTGATTTTGGTGCTGGTGTCGCCGTCGTTGTGGATGACGTTTGTGGTGCAGCAGCTTCTTCTGCACTGACTAAAGGGGCAAAACAGTAACATAGCAGCATAAATGATAGTAACAGAGCAAGTTCTTTCCTCATTTCGTGCACCTCCCTATTATGATGATACCCCGTTTTAAAACGCTTACATTATGTGTGGAACAAAACTAATGCCTCAAAGTAATCAGCCCCGCTCTCATTCGTTCATTTTCTTGCATGGACTAACTTTATTACAAAAACGCGACCAAATTATGGGGGCTTTTGTGCAATTTTATAGGTTGTTTTATTCATCCTGTCGTTGATGGTCTATTTTGGGCTAGTTAAAATTCCACGTATCCCACCAATAGCCGCTCATCCTCCAGCCCTTCCAAGTAGCTACTTTTCTTACGGACTCTGGAGACGCTATTCCGCCATATTCGGTTGAATTTGAGAGGCTATCGGTCTGAGGAGGCACTCGCAAAAAACCCTGACAAAGCCTCCTTCGTCAGGGTTCATCAAGCACACGTGCTTGAACTACAAGCTCAAATTTGAATAAATACTTTCCCCGCTTCTATTTTCACCGGATACGTCTGCAAATCCACACAAGCAGGCACACGTTTCGCGACACCCGTGGGGATGTCAAAACGGCCATTATGCTTAGGGCACTCAATTTGATTGCCCATGACTAAACCATTGGACAAATGAAATTTGCCATGGGTGCAAAAACCATCCGAGGCATAGTAGTCGCCTTTCTCCGTGCGATAAATCGCAAACGTCCGATCCTGATGATCGAAACGGATAACATCTTCGATCTCCACCTCGTCTGCAGGGCAGGCTTCAATCCATTCTCCGAGACTCATCCTAATTCGCTCCTTTCTTCTAATGCATGAGCAGGCCCGTACATATAAGGGCGCGCCGTTTTGGGCAGTGGTTTCACCACAACGTAAGCAGGATCTTGCTTCTGCTTTCTTAGTGCGCCAACAACCTCTTTCAGAGCTGCCCACAGACTTGGCCTGGCTGCCGGACAATCGGATTTCATTTCTTCATGCAGCTTTGGCAGCGCATGGTAAGGGACCATCGGAAACATATGGTGCTCCGTATGATAATTCATGTTCCAATAGAGAAAGCGGAAAATCGGATTCATATAAACCGTCCGTGTGTTTAACCGATGGTCGAGCACATCTTCATAGAGACCTAGATGCTGCGTAACACCAAACAGCAGCACGACGATTCCACCGTAAAACGAAGGCAGAAACACGAACATTGCGGGCAATAGGCTCCCAGTGAACAAGCATCCTGCCAAGACAGCAAGAATAATGAGCATATAAATGCGCGCTTCGCGGAATGTTTTCCGGTGCTGAGAGGAGGGAATGTATTCATTCTCCTGCTCATCCAACTTGCCAAACGTATGCAGAAAAAAACGTTTGATTTCGATAGGACCGCCATACAGATGAAAAATTTGCATAATGAGGATTTTCCAAATTGGCGGCCGTTCGGTAATAATTTCCGGATCACGTCCCACGATGATCGTATCCGTATGATGGCGGGCATGGCTCCACCGCCAAGGTGTGGCGGACCTCAAGACGAGAAAAGACGCGAATTGATACACGACCTCGTTCATCCAAGGCGTCTTGAATGCCGTTCCATGGCCGCACTCGTGCCATCTGGAATCGCCTGGGGTCGCATAGAGAATGCCATAAGCGAGAAAGGCGGGAATAGCCCACCAGGTTCCCCACGACAAAAAGGCGAGATATCCCAAAATGAAAAGTCCGCCAATCCAAATGATGGTGTCGCGAATGGCCGGGCCATCTTTCCGTTTCATCAATTCTTTCATCCGCTGACGAGGGATCGGGCACGTATACCATTCCGCCTCCGCCAGCCCGAGCTCAATTGCCCGTTTATTCTCAGCTCCAGTAATGCTGTAGTCCCTTTTTTTCTTTTTTACAGACATGTCAATTCACTCCCTCATCCTTTACCTTTTAACCGCCGATTGCTTTCAGCTTGTCGTCAAGGAACTTTTTCGCACGCGGGATATCCTGCTCATCCAGATGCTCGATAATAATGGGAATATTCGGGTGAAGCTTAGACAGCTTTTGCAAATATAAGTCATAGTTCAGAATGCCAAGTCCAGGAGCTGGAAGCTCAACGGCGCCTGCACCACGGAAGGTATGCGACTCGACGGCGTCGATTTCCGCATGTTTCTCCGACAAATCTTCCGCAGGCTTGCAGTCCTTGGCATGGGCAATTTTAATTTTATCCCCGAGCGTATGGAAAATGCGGTTCAACGTCTCGTCGACGTGGCCAATGTTGCTGTCCGTGAAATAGTTCGTCGGGTCCATCAGCAGGCCAAGCCCTGGATGATTCACATCGGAGAATAAACGAGTCAGCGCGTCAACGGAACCGATTACGTTATTTACGTAGTTTTCCACAAGGAATACCGATCCATGGTCATAAGCAAACTTGGCTAAAGCCTCAATTTGACGGCACGTCTCTTCGTAAGCTTCTTCCGAGCCATTTTTCGGGTCCCACACCCAATCGCTTTCCGTGTTGTAGGTCCCCGTCTCACTGATGACATAAGGCGTCCCCAAATCGCGGGCAAATTTCAGCAAAGTCTGCAGACCGAACAGGTTTTGTTCACGTTTCTTTGGGTCTGGATGAATGATGTTCGTATAACCGGAAATACAGACGATCGGCAAATTGGCATCACGGAAGGCATCGCGAATCCGGTGGCATTTTTCCTTTGTAAGCGATTCGTAGGCAAGGTCCATGTCTTTGAAGGACAAATCCAGTTGAACACAGGAAAATCCGTCCCTTTTCATGCGGGAAATGGATTCCTCCAAGGAATACGGATAGTACCCGTTAAAAATACCGACTGAGATCATTAGAAATTTCCTCCTCGAAAGTCTATTTTATTGAAATGAAGTTGTGACTTCAGAAAATAAAACCGTCCTGCCTTCGGCAATTGACTTGTAACAAGCATCAACTGCCGCCATGGATTTCAAGTTGTCTCGTCCGCCGATTTCCGGCTCGCTGTCTGTCTCAACGGCCCGCAGCAGCTGCGCCATCGTACCTTGGAACGCATCCGGAAACCAGACTTCCTCCCACGTCGGTCGGAACCACTGATTCGGCGCTTGTCTAGTTGTAAACGCCAGTGTGCTCGGGGATCTCTCCGGGTAAACCGGCCACCCGATCGTGCCCTGTGCCATGCCGTCCAGTCCCTCAACCCGCCATTTGATATAAATGTCCTTCTCAGTGCCTTCCCCAGGCCATGCCCAGACGTCATCGAGACTCGTTGCCATTAACTCGTTCGCATACTGGAATGTATATTGCGATATCCCGTCTATATGCGGGAATTTGGTGCGGGGGTCGCTGCGCGTAACGGCTGTAACCCTCTCCGGATCGCCGAACAAATACCTGAACACATCGATATGATGAATGCCCATATTCAACATTTCGAGGTGTTCATACTTATGCAGAAAATCCTGCCAATGCGGAATCGCGCGCATATCGATCGACGCCAGCACAGGCTGACCCAGGTATCCTCGGTCAAGTATAGTCTTGAGGGCACGCATCGATTGGTCATACCGCATGTTGGAATTGACGGCGATTTTGATACCCGCATTCTCGCACAAGTCCACGATTTTCTTAGCTTCCTTAGAGTTCATCGCCAACGGTTTTTGACACAAAATGCCCTTGATATGCTTCATCTGTACGGCGAGACGAACAACTTCAAGCTGCCGGTCAGGAGGAAAAGCAATATCCAGAATCTCGATTTGCTCATCTTGAACGAGCTCCTCCCACGTCCTGTGCACAGTTTTAATGTTCCGCAGTTCTGCAACGGCTTTGGCGTTATCGTAGGTTCGCGATGCGATCGCCACCGGATTAAAACCGGCATCGCGATAAGCCACAAGATGGCAGTCTCGCATAATGAACCCGGAACCGATGCACCCAATACGGAAATCTTTGCGTGCCGGCCATTCCGGCCTGATATTCAAGTCTAAGTTAATCAAACGCAGCGCCTCCTTATTTTTCAATCCACATCCCTGTCGTGAATAGGACTTGTTCACCTGCCCGTATGCCCCGGGCTCCTGTCAGTTCATGTTCGTAAGGGAGATTGAAGGCATCCGTAACATAGGTGTAAGGCTCCAAAGAATAAGCTGATGCCCAATCCGGTCGAAATAAGACCACATAAGGAAAGGTTTGATCGAACTGGTAAGCAATCGTATAGTCTTGATTTTTCATCTCAATCCGGCATGTTCGATCCCCATCCTGACTCATGGTTATCAGAGAACAGCCAAGCAGCGGGTAGTTCTCGATATCAGCACCTTGTAACAACTCTCTGCTGAATGCTGATTCCTCCGGCGTGCCTATGACGAACGCTTGGTTCGTAACGGGCCATTCCGCAGCCGCAGGTACACGAAGTGAAATCTCTTCTCCGTCCCCGAACGGTACTGCAAAATAAGGGTGCAGCCCAAATGCGAACGGAGCCTCCTCCACGCCTTTATTTTCAATCCCCCCTTCCATATAAAGTCGGCCAGCCTTCAGCCGATACGTCATTGTAAAGACCAGCATATGAGGAAAATAGCCCATAATCTCAGGATAATCAGCGTAACGAAATTGGCTGGTAACCCAGGCCCCTTCCTTCTCGGAAGCGCCGTAGCCTACCACTTTCCATGCTTTTGAACATATTTCACCATGCAAATGATGATCAGGAGGCTCGTTCAGAGGCAGCTTATATTCACGACCTTTGAATAAAAAACGACCGTTTCGAACCCTATTCGGCGGAGATAATAGTGGTGTCCCGTATTTAAACACCTCATTGGGTTCATGCCATAACGAGCTTAAGCTCGCAGGCGGCATGAGAACTTCAACCCCATCGCACGTGAAACGATAAAGATTATTGCCGATTGCCGGGATTAGCTCCGCGGAGGCACGGCTTTCCTCATCGGTTAACCGAATGATGGAGAATCCCTCTTTGTGTAAGGGGCCAGCCCAATATGTACTCATTTGCCCCTCCTTTTTACCAATAAAATTCTTCCTGTAATCGGCGATACTGGCCTGAACGAAGAGGTGCTTTCTCGAATATTTTCCGGTTGTTATAAAAGGGGTGATGCGTCCCTGCCGGACTCAAATGAATGACATCATCCCCGCGCCAACGCGTGATAAACTCCTGTCCTACCGCCTTCTCTATGGTTTGGCGTTCACTAAGCGGGAAGGTTAGCGTAATCTTCTCTCCTGCCTGTACTGGACCGAGCGCGAGGAAGCGTTGATTCACCCATATGCTCGGTTCACTGCCGGATTGTGTCCGTACGCTATCGCCAAGTTCACGGTAGACTTCCACCTTCGCATAACCCGCCCATTCAGGTATACGAACCTGTAATCTTGGCACGCTGCGATGAATTTCCAGTTCCACCTTGCCTTCGTGAGGCAAATGACTGGAGACATCAAGCCAACGTGAGCCCCGGTTCAACAGAAAATTCACGCTAATCGTCCCGTTATGCTCTGTAATCGTATTGCTCCAGCCCATGAACAAACCGCGCGTCCCCGAGCCGATACAGCAGGTTTGCAAATCACTGGTATGCCCTCTGCCTCCACTGACATTACAGCAGAAATCATTGGGAGCGGAGTAACCAGCGAATGCGCCACGCGTACGTTCCGCCACGTTGAAGAAAGACTTCATGCCAACATCATCGTTGGCTTTATTATCAGCTCCCACAACCCAGTCCAGATTCAACAACTGGGATTCCGTTAAGTGGTTGCGCAGGAAGCGTTCTACGATGCCCCAGTACTCGACATACCCAACTCTAGCCAGCGTAATTCCTGTAGAAATTAAGTCGACCAGCGAGCAAGTTTCATGCTCAAAAGCCTGTTCATGCATGTCGCCAGGCGTCCAGCCGAACGTTGTGGAGCGAGTTAACGCCCAGTCATAGCTCTTCTTGACGAAATGGATGATTGAAGCGTCCTGGGTATGCAAAGCGAAACGCGCGAGCGCATCAAGCGTACCAATGCGGGTATGGAAGTGACCGCTGCGGTAAGCAAGCGAATCGTTAAAGCTGCCATCCGGATTAAACACACCACTGCGATGAACGATAAGCGCCGAAAAAAACTGGCATAGCTCGAAAGCATCCATATTTCCTGTCAGCTCATAATACTTGAGCAGCGGCATGACCAAACGTCCGCAGAAGGCTGCCGGATCGGGTGCCAACCGAAGCTGGACCGCGTTCGTGGACGGCCAGCCATTGACGGTGTACTCGGAAGCCGGGTAGTACCACACATCTTTTTCCTTAATAGCGATACGTTTGAGCGCTGCCACATGTTTATCAGCCACATGCTTGATTTTGCGGTCACCTGTTGACATAAACCAGGAGGTCAATGCGAGAATAACAGCCCGCTGGTCAATCAAGTTTGCGTTCGTTTCCCAAGGTGCTTTCGGATTGATTTGCCGGTAGCTGAGACCATCCTCTTTAAAAAAGCTGAGGAAGTTAGCTCGGTAACGCTCCTCAATGTCCCGCCCCCGCTCGTCTCCTGTCATATGTCTGGCCAAAATAAGAGCATCCACCAAGCGGCCATGGCTGGAGCCGTAATCCCAATCCCCATGGGTCAAAAACGCCGGCTTCTCCATCAAATTCGCTGCAAAAAAAGGAATATATCCGAAATCCTCATCTGCCATCCCGATAATGGCGCTAAGCACGTGCCCTGCCCGCTCCTCCAGCAGGAGGGTATCCGGTATTTGTTTCGTTTCCTGACTAATCATCGACAATTGCTCCTTCGTTATACTTTAATTGGAGGTATGAGCACGATCCTGCCGTCCTCCACCGTAACCTTCACTTTGTTCGTTTCTTTCATGCCGATGGTTTCCAAGTAGCTCGCAGGAATTTGCAGCCGACCGGCTTGGTCAAGCACCGCATATTCGTCGTGAGACTCCTCTTCTTCCTCTTCAATGCCTTCTTCTAAATCCTGCATTTCTTGCTCATACGACTTACGCCGTAAAATTTCTGACGACGTTCGTCCGTCCCGGATCGCAACCACACGATCCACCTTCTTGGCGAGCATGGGATCATGTGTCACAATCACGATCGTGAGCCCCAATTCCCGGGAAAGTTGCCGGAACAAATCAAGGATTTGATTCGCCATGCGCGTATCGACCGAGCCCGTGGGTTCATCCGCAAGCAGCAGCTTCGGATGGTTGGCAAGGGCAATCGCAATCGCCACGCGCTGCTGCTCTCCACCGGATAACTGGTTCAACTTGTTATTCCTTCTGTGGCTAAGCCCGACGGCTTCCAGCAGCTCAAGCGCGCGCTCCCGTTTCCGTTTGCCCTGCAGCAGAATGGGCAGCTCCACATTTTCCTGAGCGGTCAAATAAGGGATTAAGTTGCGCGCATTGTTCTGCCAGACAAAGCCGACGGACTCGCGCTTATATTTGACGAGGTCCTTCTCGCGTATGCTGAGCAGGTCCTTGCCGTCTACGATCAAACGCCCGGCCGAAGGACGATCCAGTCCTCCAAGCATATTGAGCAGCGTCGATTTGCCGCTTCCGCTATTGCCGATAATGGCCATCAGCTCGCCTGCTTCCACATGCAAATCCAATCCTTGCAAGGCCACGACTTCCAAATCGGCAATTTTGTAGATTTTAACCAGATTATCGCAATGGATCATCTTAATCCTCCCCAAGCTTCACGGCCTGATGTATCCGGATTCGCGAGACAATATGTCCGAGCACCACAAGCCCAATTGTAATCATGACGGTAACGATCGCGTACAGCCGCTCATGGTCGCGCGGATCGAACGTAACTTGAAACGGAGGCACTTGCGTGCTGGGATCGAACGATAACTCAAATAAGGGAACAAACAAGTGACTGGCGATATTGCCCGTCATCATCCCAATAAGAATCGCTGCGCCCGATACCATCACTTGTTCACCAATCAACATGCCAATGAGTTGAAAAACGGAAACGCCCATCGCCCTGAAAATCCCGAACTGCAGAGTCCGAGCGGATAACGACAACACCCAGTAGAGCAGGAACCCGAAAAAGCAAACGACAACCGAAATGATAAATCCTAACGTCATAACACCATTAATCGCGAGTTGAAAAGGATCTTTGACAGCTATGATCTGCGCTTGCTTGGCGTCGGTCAACGATTCGATATCATACCCATGTTTAATCACAGCCTGATACACGGCTTGACTGCTTGCTTCCGGTTTCAGTTTCATCCAAACCTCATAAGGCTCGATCCCGATGTTATTCTGAATGTACGTGAGGTGACCGACGATTAGCATCGGTTTCTTCACCTTCGTGGTCGTCCCTTGCTTCGTGGTAACCGAAATCGTATCGCCCGCTCCCGGATTAGGATTCCAGGAAGGCCAATAATTAATGATCCCGAAGACGGTCACGGAAGCAGGTTCGAGGTTCCCCCAACCAACCGACAGGGTATCTCCTACTTGGACGCCGTATTCTTCCGCCACCGACTTTGATATCAAAACAGCGGAAGGATTTTTGGCAATTAAATTTAAATACTCGTAAATATGATGGTCCAGCAAATGATCTCTTAACCACGCCGTCTCGCCGAAGGCTTTGGTGTCTATGCCCATCAACTCAACTTTGGCGTTCGTTTTACCTTTGGTGAAGGATGCATCGTTTTTGACAAACACCTTAGCGGCATGTTCCACGCCTGGCAGCTGAGTAAACGGTAAAAAAGACGGCTCGCTATATTGAACCTTAGGCGGTGGAGTTACTGCAGCATCGTCCGATGAAGCCTCCTCAGACGAACTGTCATCGCTCGATTCCTCTGCACCAAATAAGATAGCCGGTGGCGCATCGTTTTCCCAATGAATCTGCATGACGATATCGGAACCGGCGGAATACCGGATTTTATCCGTCGTGTTCTGATTGATGGTACGTGTAGCGCTTGCGCTGAACAGTCCGGTAGCAATCGTAATGATGAGAAACACCATAATAAATTGATACTGAATAATCGAACGGCTCACCTGGATCAAAGTCGTGTACACGGTTGGCGGCCACCAGCGTTTCCCGATTCTGTACAAAAGCTTCATAAACAAGGGATATAAACGAAGCACAAGCAGGCCGAGCCCGAAAATAAACATCGCGGGAATGAGAAACAACAGGGGATCTACTCGTAAATCACCTGATTTCAAACCGAGTGAAAGGATATCTTTGACCCTCGTTTTGTAATTCTGCAATCCGTACAACGAAATACCGATGATCGCGATATCGAGGAAAAATTTATGCCAAAAAGACTGTTTCTGCAGTCTCGCTGATTGCTGCTTGTGACCGACAATGGTGACTCTTGTGGCAAGGATAACGGGAATAATCGTCATGACAAGCGATGCTGAAATTGCGATCAACGCATAGAGAAAAGCATCCTGATTAAGCGCAGTTTCCAGCTTTGCGCGTTGGACAAATTCAAGAAATCCACTAGAAGCACCTAATAAGCTTGTAATCGATTCGCCAATATACGGCCCGACCCCATAGGCAATCGCCCCGAGCACTACGCCTTCAACGGCGTAACTAAGCACAATTTGCCAGCGACTGGCTCCCCGGCTGCGCAGCACGGCGATCTCTGTTTTTTGCCTTTCCGTGATGAGGTTAGCCACCATGTATAAGTAAAATGCGAGCATCAGCATAACAGGCACATTAAGTGACCATAACATTTTCCGCAAATTCGCTTCTTTTACATAATAGTTAGTGAGTGTTTGGAGGGCTGGCACGTTTTTATTATGGTTTTCATAATGAGTATCCATGTAGGTATTGATCGCTTCATCGTTGTACAGAAATCCGTCTGCGGATGCCAAAGTCAACAGCTTGTAATCAAGCGCAAAATACCAATAGCTGGATTGAACATTTAACTTGCCATCCACCGTAAACGCTTTCTCGAACAATTGAAAATCGATGAGAAAGCTGTTTTTATAACTGCTCGTATTGTTGTACCAAAAAATATCAGTGTAGTCTTTACGGTCGAACACGCCGACAGGTTTAATGGAGATCGGCTCCTGCAAACCCGCATCTTTGATAATGAAAACGGTGTTCAGCACCATCCCGAGCTCAGTTAATGCCTCTGGAGCAACAAGGGCTTCATACACACCGTTAACCGGCTCTTTCGCCGGAAGCCGCCCATCTACAAGTCTGATGTGACTCTCCATGCCATCTATTGCGGAAATATCGGCTGATCTTTGAACATTAACATCGATTTTATCCGGCTCAGCTGGCGTTAAATTGTAACGCTGTGTTGCTCTTTCACGCACGAAGGACTGCACGGGGATGCCGAATCGTCCTTCTTTTCCCTTAAGAAACTGCTCTGTTTCTGCGATCGTGACATGCTTCGGTTGTTTTTCTTGCGCGGAAAAAGAGGCCGACAGCCAATAAATGCCCGGATATTGATTGCTGCCCAGCTGCAGCTGCTGCATTTCTTGAATGAGAAGCCGTTGCAAAATGGCACTCGTATAAATCGGCATGCTGCTCGCCAATGCGACGGACAGCACAAGCCCGAACAACAAGCTAAGCTCAAGCCATTTATTATTGATCATTTTGCGCAAGATCATGATAAATAACGCCAACGTCTTAGCCTCCTAGTTGTTCAGGATAATCTGCTGCCCTTCGCTTAACCCTTTGCGAATTTCCACTTCTGTCGCCGCAACGATACCCTTTTCCACATCAATTTCTTTGCGGCTTTCACCATCAAGCACCTGGACGAAATCCCGACCCATGTAGTTGCGAAGTCCGGCTCTTGGGATTACCATCACTTGATCGCGCTTCTGGGTCACAATCGTGATATCGGCCTGATTGCCAATCACGACATCCGGTGGCAAACCTGTCACCTGAATGTAGATGGCTTTCGCATTTTTGTCCTGAATCGCTTTATTACTGTTTGGTGGCGCAGAGAGAGGCGTTTGAACAACCTTCCCCGGGTAGGTTTTATCTTTGATTTTCACCGTTACATCCATGCCGACTTCGACTCCACCCAGATCATTGCTGCTTGAAGCCGTATAAACGAGCTTCATCTGTTTCTGATCGGAAAGCGTGATGACCTGTTTGTAAGCAACAACTTGATCCCCTGGCTGAAGCGTATCAATAAACGTCACAATCCCGTCAATGGTAGACGTCAGCCTTGTATTCTGGAGTTGATTCTGGAGCGATTCCAGTTGCAGCTGGGCGCTCTCCATATCGAGCAGCTTCATCCGAATATCGGGATCATCGCCATCTTTCTCAGCCATGGCTTGCTGAAGTGAAATTTTTAGCTTCTCAATGGCGATTTGCTGGAGCTTCACTCTCATATCCAAATCGGACGTTTCTGTTGTTGCCAGTACGTCCCCGGCTTTTACCTGATCCCCCAGTTTCACGTTGATTTGTTTCAAACGTCCGCCGGACTCCGAGTAAAATAAATAGTCCATTTTATCGGAAGCAAATGTCGCAACACCCGTAATTTGTTGGGCAATATTGCTGCGTTTGACCGTGTACAGGTTTAAGATTTCCTTAGCGGGCTCGACAAGCGGTGGTTTCAGCTCACCTTCCTCAACGGGCAAGAGCGCACACCCCGCCAGCACCCACGCCATGCAGCATAGGCCAATAACCGGCATAACTGCGCGTTTAAGTCGCATCGACAATTTGTCCATCCTCCAATGCGTAAACATGATCGGCATAACTCATAATGGCGGGATCATGCGTCGTGAGGATAATGGTCATGCCCTCATGCTGCACCAAATCTTTGAATACCCGCATCACTTGCGCCCCCATCTTGCTGTCTAATTCAGCCGTCGGTTCATCTGCAAGAATTAACGTCGGTTTGTGGGCAATCGCTCTTGCAATTGCCACCCGCTGCTGCTCTCCCCCAGACATTTCAAACGGCCTATGCTTCATCCTCGCCTTAAGCCCTACATACTCTAAAGCACTCTCGGTATACTCCTTAAAATTCACCGACTTTACGCCGGCAATACGCAAGCCAAACTCTACATTCTCATACGCTGTCATTAACGGAACAAGGCCAAAAGATTGAAAAATAAGCCCCATATCCTTTCGCCGGAGGGCGTTACGTTTGCTCTCGGAATAGCCGCTGATTTCATTGCCGTTAAAAAACACCCGTCCTTCTGTCGGTCTATCCAGCGCACCCAGAATATTGATTAATGTGGTTTTGCCAGAGCCCGAACGACCTCTTAGTGCAATGAGCTGCTTGGAAGGAATACTTAAGCTCGCTCCTCTTAACGCATGAACAGCTGCAGAGCCGCGTCCAAATATGCGAGTGACACCTTCAGCTTGAACCAGAGGTGCAGAGCTTGCTTGTTGAAGGACATTCATGACCACTCACGCTCCTATATGTGCGGATTTGGCTAGAGAAAGAACTCCAGTTCGAAAACTGGAGTTCGACATGTTGATGCAAAGCTATTAGCCGTTTTGCAGTGTCCACAAAACAAGTGCGTCCAAAAGCTTCCAACTATCTTCAGTAGCGTTATCATAATTACCGGCAAAGGAGAAGAAGGAAAGACGTGCTTGCACCTCATAGCCGCTATCGGAGTGCGTTCCTTTGTTGTAGTAGAAAATGGTTGCTTCTTTCGGTTTTCCTGGAACTGTCGCAATAACCGTAGCGTCCTTGCCTGGAAGACCATAAGCCATAGCTGTTTTTGGATCTGTCGTTAATAGAAGGTCTACTTCACCTGAAAGTCCTGCCGCAGCTTTATCTTTTGGCTCAGCAATCGTTGTAGACTTGATATTATATTCGTTGGTATTCTCCTCTTGAGAGGAAAGACCTAAATAGTACATGCCGTGATTTTTCAAGTAAACCGTTGGAATCGCAATATCTTTCATAATGCCGGAACGAAGATATTTGGAGTTGAGCGTGTTGCTGACGAAAACCAAATCATATCCATCTGCTTTATCTGCCGTAAACTTATCACAGTTGACCCATGTCACTTTGAAACCAAGATCTTTCAAACGGTTAATAATTTTCTCATCATCCGGATTTTCTTTCAGTTGTGTCATTTGCGAGCTTTGACGTGTGATGAAAAGCAGTTTTTTGCCTTGTGCGGATATTTCGCCAGCTGGCGCTGCAGGATCTTTACCAGTCTCCGGCTTGACCTCTGGTTCTTCTGTTTGTTCCGGCTCACTACCGGAAAGAATTTGTTTGGCTGCAAAGCTTGCTAGAGCCAGCATTTTACGTGTAGCGGATGTTTTTCCGCTAAATTTACCTGCCGATTGATTTGCTAGCAGGTTCTTCTCTAGTGCAAGTGAAACATAACCCTTGGCCCAGTCATCTACCGTAGAATCATCAACCGGCGTAGCTGCAGCCGCATCGTCATCCAGACCTAATCCGCGAATCAAGAAAGCTGCAAGCTCTTGACGGGACACGTCGCCAGCCGGTTTGTACGTTTTGCCTTCTGCATCATAACCATTGGTAAGTCCTGCCTTCTTCAATGCTTCAATATAAGGAAGCGCATAAGAATTGGCTGGATCGTCACTTCTGACGTCAGTAAAAGAAGAAACCGTCAGTGTATCGTCAACTTCGAGGTTAAAAATAATCGCAGCTACTTTCGCAAACTGTGCCCGATTCATGCGAGCATCCAGTCCGAACGTATCTTCCGTCAACCCATTAAACACGCCGTCTTGAATCAGTGAATCAAACTTATCCTTATCTGCTTGCGGTAAATTTTTCAAATCTTTGAAGTCGTCAACACTTTTAACCGTTGCGGCTGGTGCATCCGTGTCTGCTGCGAAAGCAAACGGAAGAACAGTTAGTGACATAAGAAGGATGGACAGTAGCGAGAATACAAATTTTTTCACGTGAACTCACCTTTCTCAATTTGATTTGTAGTGTATGTTAGCATGGTTGGTAAACGGTTATTTGGTCGTGCTTGCTGCCTTATTAATTTCAGTTTTAGCTGCCTTTGCAGTCTCAATCGCTTTCGTAGCTTGCTCCTGAACCATCCTGAGCGCTGTTACGGAATCTTTGGACTCCTTAAAAATCAGCGGTTGGAATACGCCTTGAACAGGAACGTCATACCAAACTAAACCAGGATTACGTGCAGCAGGAGGCATCGCATTTTGACTGCTAAAAATGGATTCTACGTGCTTACCCTGCATTTGAGGCAAGTTTTTCCCGAAGGCTGCTTTGACCGCATCCGTCTGAAGCGGACCGATGACGCCTTCTTTGGCAAGCTCAATTTGATGCTCTTCCGAAAGCAGTGCATCCATGACCTGGAAGGCAAGATCTTTTTTCTTCGATTGCTTCGTGATGTACATTGAGTACACATTCGGCTGATATTTCGTGTTAGGAGCATCACTTAAAGACGGAACAGAAGCAATGTCGAAATTCAAGTTTTTGTTTTCCTCATAGAACTTGACTAAATGATCACTTACCGTTGCCACGGCCATAGCGATACTTGGCTTGGAGGCAAACGTCTCCACAGTATCGAACTGGTTGGCTGGAATGTCGTAGAACCTTCTCATGTTGTCTACTAGCTTCTTCCAATTAGGATCGCTCATATCTCCTTTATCCTCGGTTTTGCTTAACGGGGACAAGGACAATTGATTATAATTTAAATAATGACCCGGGTTTTGTGAGAAACCTTTGTACGTAACGTCACCTTCAACGCGCGTCAGCTTTTTCGCCAACTCGTAGATTTCATCGTACGTCATACCATCTTTTGGATAATCAACACCGAATTTATCGAAAATATCTTTGTTGTAAAACAAAGCAAAATCGTTGTTATAGAACGGCAGACCGTATATTTTTCCATCCGGGGTTAAATTTTTGATTTGCGCCATATAAGCCGGATTCAATTTGCTCGTATCGAAGTTATACTTTTTGATCAGATCGCTAATATCATACTGAAGATCATTATCGATCAAATATCTTTGAACATTCATCCGAGTGTCGTCCATGATGATATCAGGAATCGTCCCGGCTGCGATCAAGTCCTTGTACTGTCTGCCCGGATTGTCCCAAGCTACGTGTTTGATCGTGACATTCGGAAATTTCTTTTTAATAAAGTCTCCGACTTGTTTCTGAAAAATTTCCTCTTTGACGTAATAAGCCGGCCATACGGTATAAATAAACAATTCGTTATCCGGTGACGATTGGGCTTGCGGTGACGTTTTCTCATCCGTTCCCCCCGGTTTGGTACTTGGAGCTGCCTCGTTCGTGCATCCAGCCGCCAGCGCTAGGGTAAGCGCAAGGGCCAGACTTATTTGTACTCGTTTCATTACGACTATGACCTCCTTCATGAACCGCAAGATTTAGTTATCCGTTCTGCAGCGTCCACAAAACAATGTTATCCCAAAGCTTCCAGCCCGCATCCGTAGAAGTATCCTGCATGCCGTTACTCCAATAGTAGTAGGATAATCGCGCTTTCACTTCATAACCGTTATCGCCTTTTGCGCCTTTATCATAGTAATAAAGAGCAGCCTTCGTTTTGTCGCCAGGAACCGTAGCGATCACTTTCGCTTCCTTGCCTGGAATCCCATAGCTGACGCCGAAATTATCGCCGGTTTCCGTGTAAACTTCTACAGTGCCAGATAATCCGCCGGCAATCTTAGATTTGCTATCGACGATATCAATGGATTTCAACTTCTTAACCGTCGTGCCTTCCTCTTGGGAGGAGAGTCCGAGATAGAACATCCCGTGGCTTTTCACATACACCGTTGGAATCGCAACTTCTTTCATCGCACCTGTTTTCAAAAATTTTGAATTCGTCGTTTGGCTGACGTAGATCAAATCGTACCCTTTCGTCGCATCAGCGGTAAGCTCGCGATCTGCAAGATGGGTTACGCTAAATCCCATCCCTTTCAAACGGCTTGCAATTGCAACGTCTTCAGCGGGAAGCGGCTCGGAATCCCTGCCGACAAGAAGCACTTTCTTCCCTTGCGGAGAAACTTCCGCTTTCTGAGCTGCCTCTGGTTGGCTCGCAGCCGGCGCTGGCGCAGCCGTTGCCTGTGCAGGTGCTTCACTTGCCTTCGCTGTGGAAGCCGCAGTCGGTGCCTTCGTTGCATCAGCCGTAGGGCTTGCCGCTTTCGTTGCTTCCACGGTTGCAGCAGGCGTTGCTGAAGCTGCAGGTGTTGACGAAGCTGCTGGAGTCTCTGAAGCTTTCGGCGTAGCGGTTGGAGTCGCCGATGGTGTTGCCGTTGCTGTCGCTGTTACCGTTGACGCAGGTGTTGTCGATACGCCCGGATCAGCTGCTTTCTCTGAGGATGAACAGGCGCTCATCGCGATAGTCATAAACACAGCGATGAGCAGCAATAGTAAACGTTTCATGAAATGGGTCACCCCTTTTTCAAATTGGAATGAAGGCCCCTCCATGAATTGGATGAAGGAGCCCTATACTGCATTATTGGGCGGCTTTCTCAGTCTGAATCGCTTTTGTTGCAGATTCTTCAATCATGCGCAGTGCGGTTACGGAGTCCTTGGATTCTCCGAAGATCAGAGGCTGGAACACGCCGTGTACCGGCACGTCAATGTAAGTTAAACCTGAAGCGCGAGCCGCTGGCGGCATCGCATTTTTGCCGTAGAAGATAGCTTGCGTATGTTTCCCTTGCATTTGCGGCAAGTTTTTACCGAAAGCTTCTTGTACTTTCTGCGTTTGCAGCGGTCCGATGATACCTTCTTTAGCAAAGTTGATTTGCATCTCTTCAGACAGCAGATACTGGATCACTTGGAAAGCTTGATCTTTCTTGGTCGACTGTTTGGTAATGTATGCCGAGTATAGATTTGGCTGAGCTTTGACGCCCGGCGCATCTGAGAAGGATGGCATTGCAGCGATATCAAAGTTCAAGTTTTTATTTTGCTCATACCACTGAACGATCTTCTCTGTCACGTGAACACTCATCGCCATTTTCCCTTTCGGGAAATCATCGACGGATGTAAATTGGTTAGCCGGAATCTCGTAGAAACGTCTTAAATTGTCGACTTCCTTCTTCCAGCCCGGAGTATTCATCTCCGCCTTATCTTCCGTCAAACTAAGAGGTGAAAGGGAAAGCTGATTGTAAGTCATATACAAACCAGGATGCTGTTGATACCCTTTGTACGTATTTTCACCCTCGACACGAGTCAGCTTTTTAGCCAATTCATAAACCTCATCATAGGTCATTCCGTCTTTCGGGTAATCCACACCGAATTTATCAAAAATATCTTTGTTATAGAACAGAACGAAATCGCTCAATTGGAAAGGCAAACCATAAATTTTCCCTTCCGGCGTTACGTTCTTCATTTGCGTCATTGCCGCAGGATTTAATGTGCTCGTGTCAAAATTGTACTTTTTGATCAGGTCCGTCATGTCATACTGCAAATCGTTTTTCAAAATATTGCGCTGCAAGTTCATCCGGGCGTTATCAATAACAATGTCAGGAATCGTACCTGCTGCAATCAAATCCTTATACTGCCGGCCGGGATTATCCCACTGTACGTGTTTGAACGTGAGATCCGGGAATTTCTTCTTGAGGTATTGCCCCACTTGTTTCTCCCAGATATCTTCTTTGGCATAAAAGGCTGGATACACGGTATAAATGAATATTTCGTTATCCGGTGATTTGTTTGCTGAGGCAACGGGCTGCTGTTTATCGCTTTGAGCGGGCTCGGACGTACAGCCTGTCAGGATAACAAATGCCGACGTGATCGCTAAAGATGCTTTGAGAAATTTTTTCATTTTCTCTATAAACCTCCCAATCTTGATTTCAAATTTTGTATACTTTCACTTTATTACGAAATGTTTACGTTTACATTAGGGGGGTTCTCCAACATTATAGGTTGTTTGTTGCATCATTCCGATTCAACCTTTACCCACTGCCCAGTGAACGGCTGCATCAAAAAGCTTCCATCCATTATCCGTCCTGTTGATTTCTTCCCCGCCTGTCAAATTGAAAAACAAGCGCTTAGCCGGCAAAACTTGGCCGCTCATATTTTTCGTACCTTTGTCAAAAGCACAAATCACGGCACGTTTATCGTTATCCGGTGCTGAGGCGATAATGACGCCTCCCTGCGGCACAACAAAGTTGATCTTCGCTGCTTCTTTATAAATGTCCACGCTTCCCGGTAATCCGGCCGCAAGCTCGTGCTTACTCTCTTTTATACCGATCGACAGGCCGGTATAATCTCCGTAATCGGAATCATCTTTGCTCGCCAATCCCACTTCACCTAATATTTTGCCATTGGCATAAATGACAGGCGCAGTTGATCCGAGCAATTTATCCGCAACACGATGAGAGCCTGCGAATGAACTGACAAAGACCAAGCCGTAATTGGCCGGCTGTTCCGGAGTAAGCTCTTTATCTGACATCAGCGTAGTCTCATAGCCAAGCTCCTTGAAATGCTTCATCACAATTCGGTCGTTTGCACTGTCCGTGCCGACAAAAAGGACTTTCTTCCCGTTTCCAGCGTCTTTTTGCGTCGTCGGCATGGAACAGGCAGCGCTTGCAAAAATAAGGATGACCATCATTAAGTAAGAAAACAACCGCTTCATTAACTCCCCGCCTCTCTCAAGAACTCGTGTTATTTGGTCTCTTGCGCCCAGCGGACAGCGGCATCAAACAGCTTCCATCCCTCATCCGTTTGATTGATTTCTTCACCTGTCATCATGTAAAAGAAAACCTCACGTGCAGCAACCGTCTGCCCTTTCACATTCGTCATGCCCTTATCGTAAGCAAAAATGGTCGCCTTCATCTCATCATTGGGCACAGTTGCCACAACAATCGCATCTTTGCCCGGCGTTGCCCAACTCATTTTTCCATTATCTTTGTAGACATCCACATTGTTTTGGAGACCGGCTGCCAACGCATGCTGACCATTGCGGATTTGAATCGTCTTCGCTGCATTGTTCCCTTCCAGCTTGCCGTTCATGTCAACATCCGTCATGCCTGTATCACCGGAAATTTGCGGCTCGTCGTAGATAACAGGGACTGGAATAGCCACGAATTTGTCCTTGATTTTCCCTGAATTGACCGACTCGCTAACAAAAATCAAATTAAAACCGTTGGCTTTCTCTGTCGTCACTTCTTTGTCGGAAACCACGGTGACATTCATCCCGTGTTTTTCCTTAAACCGTTTGATCATAATCCCGTCGCCACCGCCTTCTTGGCCGATAAAAAGCACACTTTTTCCATTGCTCTGCGACTTGGCTGCCGCGCTGGATGCCGGTTGGTTGGATACCGATACAGGATGACTGGTCACTGAGCTGCAAGCGGAGAGTGCAAAGACCATACAAGCCATGAGGGCTGCATTTACCTTTTTCATAGACGAATTTCCTCCCTGTCAGGAATGTTTATTTTTGTCCATTTTGAGCTGCCCATTGCACAGCCGCATCCAATAGTTTATAGCCGTCATCCGTCTGATTCATTTCTTCCCCTGCACTCAAATAAAAGAATACCTGCCGGGAAGCGACCGGCTCATTGTTCATATTTTTGGCGCCCTTCTCATAGCCAAAAACAACCGCTTTCTTATCATCACCGGGAGCTGTTACGATCGTAACAGCCTCTTTGCCCGGGATGGCGTAACCGATTTTACCGTCATTTTTATAAACCGTTACTTGATCTTTAAATCCAGCGGCCAAAGGATGTTTACTGTCTTTAATTTGAACGGTTTTTGCCGCGCTGAGCTCATTGTAATCCAGCAGTCCCGTTAATGCGGAAATACTGGCCACTTGCGGCTTCGCAAAAACGATAGGCACCTTCGAGCCCTTAAGCTGATCATTGATTCTGGAAGCATTGACAGTCGGGCTGACATAGACAACGCCATAACCGTTTAGATTTTCCGGTTTAAACACGTTATCCGCCATATCAATGACGGTATAGCCTACCTTCTCAAAATGTTTCACCACATAAGGGTCATTCGTCCCTTCCCCTCGTTTGATATAAAGCATTTTAACCGGTCCGGCTGACTTGCTTGCCGTCGTTGTTGCATTCGAACATGCCGTCAATATGGCGACCAGCACGCCAACTAAACATAATGCGAGAAGACGTTTCATCTCTTTTTTACCCTCCGTTTCAACTGTCACTGATCAAGTTTCTACTCCACTAAACCTGTACGTTCTACGCCTTCTACAAACCATCGCTGCGTGAACGTGTACAGTAGCAGTGGCGGGATAATCATTAAGAACGTTGTGGACATGCGGATCGCCTCGTCATTCACGGACGGCCCATAAGCCTCGGCTTGCTGCCGCAGGGCTGAAGCGATCTTCTCTATCCCGAGCGATAACGGCGCCGTTTCGATATCCGACAAGTACATGCTCGGCAGGTAGAAGTCGTTCCACGTCCAGATGAAGGAAAACAGAAAAACGACGAGAATCGCCGGTTTGGCTAACGGCATCATAACCTTGTAAAAGATTTTAAACACGCCAGCCCCATCAATCCGTGCTGCTTCTTCCAATTCCTTCGGCTGTGTGGAGAAAAATTGGCGGTAAATAATGACGAACAGCGCTCCTTTTAACCCCAAGCCGAAAAAGGCCGGAACGATGATCGGATAAATCGTATTCAACAGGCCTAACTGTCTGGCATAAATAATGTTGGGCAGAATCGTAACTTGCATAGGCACAATGAAGGTTAACATCAGGAAAAAAAACAGCACTCGCTTAAACGGGATTTTCAGCCTTGCAAACGCATAACCGGTAACGGCACACGATAAGGTTTGCAAGATAGCCACAGAGAGTGAGAGGCCTAGGCTGATGCCCAGCGCCTTCGGGTATTTCATCCACGACCAAGCCTCTTGGAGATTCCCGAGGTAGATTGTCCTCGGGAACCAGTTGACGGCCGGATCCAGTAAATCGTCTGCATTTTTAACCATGGTCGCTACCATGTGCAAGATCGGCTTCAAATAAATGTAAGCTGTATCCAGCAAGATCAAGTAGATGAACAATTTGAATAACAGACCTTTATCCGCTTCCCGCCCGATAACCGCATAACGGATTTTGCTGAGCAGCTGTAGCATACCGACCGTCTGCTCTTCTTTCAATTTGATACGAAACATAGCGTCATCCCTCCTGTCGTAAACTTGTTAAGCACGATGTGATTTCGTCACCCTGGCGAAAATAATGAATAGGATCGCTAAGAAAAAGGCGATGATCATGAAGTAGATCCAGAACAAAGCGCTGTATTGTCCATACTCGCTCTCCCGTACCTTCGACAAAATCGGATTGGTCGGAAACGTAAAGAGATCGACAACAGTATAAATCAAATTGAGGAAAATGAACGGCGTCATGGCAGGCAGCGTAATTTTCCAGAACGTTTCCCAAGGTCCTGCGCCATCAATTCGGGCTGCTTCATAAGCGGAATTCGAAATCGTCTGTCTGCCGCCCAGGAAGATCATAATTTGCACGCCGGAATACCACAGAATAAGTACGAACGAGTTCAAAATGGAAATCAACGGATCTGACCAAGTGGCCGATAAGTTAGCCTGGATAAGGCCTGAAATATTAAATTTGGACATAAAGCCGAGATCGCCTTCGCCCTGCGTTAGAAATTCCTTCACGACCTCGCCTGTCGCCAAAATGACGGGGAGGAAGAAGATAGCCCGAAAAAACGTGCGGCCGGGGAATTTTTGATTCAAAATAATCGCAATTAACAACGCGAATATGACAATGATCGGAATCATGAAAAGCGCTTGGCGCAGAAACGGCAGCAGCTGATTGTACAGCAGGCTTCCGTTCTCAAACAGGATGTACTTATAATGCGTCCAGCCAATATATCGGGTCGTCGTCTTGGTTGCGGTTATGGTTACATCCTGAAAACTCATAAACAAGGAATAGCCGATCGGGAACGCCATAAAAAAGATAAAACCGATGAACCACGGAGCGATGAACAGCGTTCCTTCCAAATATTCGATCAGGGATGACCTCAGTCTCGCTTTCCGATTCATTTGCCTCCCCCTCCTCGAATAACAACAAAGTTATGTGCCGGTACGGCCAAATCCCCGTTCCGGTATTCCGTCAAATTATAGTTCACGATAATTCTTTTTCCGTTGGAATACGTCGTTTCTTTCACACCTTCAGCAAGCTTCTGATGCCCGGTAATAAACTGATCCTGCACGTCTCCAAGCGCTTCGTTGTAGCGTTTATACTGCTCGGATGCAAAGTTCTCCCAATCCGGGTAATACGTGTTATAGAAGCGCAAGCCGTAAGAATTTACGTATTTCTTCGTTTCGGCCTTCGTGAATACGAAGGATGGTGCCGCACCATATTCGATATCCCTTAAGAAATCGTTCACGTCTTCCTGGCGGTTGTTCACATATTCCGATGAATAGGAAACTAATCCGTGTGTAGCAATTTGGGCGAAGGGCACCGATTCATCCGAAAATAAGTCATAGGAATTGTCATATACCATGTCTCGGATGTAATTGATATGCGGCAGTGCGTAGACATTGGATTTCTCCCCCTGTACACCGCCAAGCGTATCTTTGATTTTTTGTAAAATCCGCTCTTGAATTTTGCGGGCCTCGTCTCTTGAGGAGCCATACCCCGTGTTGTAATCGTTGTACAGCCTCTGGCCCAGCAATCCGACGGCAAGTCCGTCGACACCCATGGCTTTATATTTAGGCAAATCGTTATCTACCATCTGTTCGATGTATTTATCGCTAACGACCGGCGTTCTCTCCCGGTTGAACAAAGGGCTCTGCATCAACGTCCGGCCGGCTAAGTTAACCATGGCGTTAAACTTCTCGTCGAACCCGCCGCCTTTGGTATTATTCAAGGAATACTGTGCTTCCAAATACACCGGATAACCAAGTCCATGCGCATGATCGATGAATGCCTTCATGCCGGAATCTCCGCCAAGGCGGGAATCCACCGGGAACGTTTGGCCAAAGGAACTGTAGCCGCCCTTTTGCCAGCCCGTGAAGGTGAGCGACATATTGTTTATTCCCTTGTCATGCAGGGAATTCATAATTTGAATGCCTTCGCTCGTCGTGGTCAAATTAAGGTAGCGGTCGCTAATGACCCCTTTTTCCCGATCGGCACCGATGATGTTCGTATATAACGGGATATTGGGGTCTTTGACCGTAACCGGTTTGACCGCTTTCTCCTTCATTAAATACTGGCGGTAAGTCTCAGCCATGCCAACGTAATCTGTCTTCTTTTCATCCAACATATAATAACGAACGGAACGATCGCTCCCAAACATGTGATCCCGATCATAGTCGACATATCCCCACGAATCAGGAACATTCGTATTTCTTGTTGTAAACTGCAAGAAGCTGGAACGATAGTTCATCTGGGCCCCAATCCAGTTGTAATTGCTTAGGACACCTGCCGGAGCAGCGACCACGTCGGCATACTCATCGCCTTCGTGCACCACGGCCAGAAAGCCTTTCGATCCCGACTTCATACCGAAGACCGGCATCATGACTTTATTCCGGTTGTTATTGATTCCCGGGAATGCAATATCTTGGCCGTATGTTAATTCATCATACAATTTGTTGACATTTAATTGATTATCCTTGAATCGCACCAGAGCTCCTGCACCATCCGGAATAAACAAGTAACCATCCTGTCCGTCTGTGTACTCCGCTCCTAAGAAGGGATAAGGTCTGACCCAAACGAGACCCATTTTGGTCTCCTTAACGCCTTCCTGCAAGATTTTCGTCTCAACGTAATCCTGAGCGACCGTTACTTGAACAGGAATCGTGAAGCCCGTCACAGGAAATTCGTAAACAAGCTTGAAACCGCCTGGAATCGTTTGAATATCCTTGATGCTTCCGCCTTCCGCCGCCAGGTTCGTCTCTTTGGCCTGCAAAATATTTTTGGAAAAATCCACATATTGAACCATCAGCGGTGAGGCCAAATGCTTTTTCCAGGTCTCCGAAATCTTCTCTTTCGACCAATATTTCGGATCTGGGTAAGAGCGATACAGATTGCCGTTCCGTTTGTCCTCGACGATAAAATGTCCCGTCTTGTCGTCCATTTTCAATCTCAACGTCTCGGATTCTGCAACTTGCTTGAAATCGGTATCAAGCGGCAGTTTGGCGGGAACACTCGCTGCTTCTACCGTCGTATTTTGCTGCACCGCTTGCGTACTGCGTTCTCCCGAATCTTTGAACTCAAATTTGGCACGGGTCAGGAAGGTGACGACGGCCGCCAAGATCAGGATGGTAACGATGATGGCTGTTTTATTGGTTTTGATCATCCGGATCATCTTAAGGTCACCTCCTGATACATCTGATAAAGTAACGATCCAAGATCACTGGTAAGTCCCATGATAATGAAAATAAGCACACCGATGACAAGCATCGTACATAACGTAAGGAAAACATTCATGATCGTTTCACCAAACGTGTAATTATGGACGTTCTGAATTTTCCAGAAAATGAGCAGCCCGATCCATACCGTCATCGCATTGCCAACGAAATGATAGATCGATGCCTCAGACATCGTCATAACATTGGATATAAAAGCAAGCGGGATGCCAATAGCTATGTAAGGCAAGAGCGCATAAGCGCTGCCGATGAAAATGTGCTTGAAGCGTCCCTCGCCCCGATAAATCGAGCTGACCAAGTAGTTAGCGACAATCCATGCGATCCAAACGATGAAAAATTGCGTGAACGTCGAGTAAATATCCACAAAAGTCTTCGGATTAAAAGAAAAGCTAGTCGCGAACTGGCTGATAATCAGAGACGCGTATACACCTAGCAGAACGATACTGGCGCTCAAGTAGCTGCCTTTGTTCTCATAGTGAATGGCGGAAAAACCGTCAATCGGATGTTTTAAAACATGCAGCGCAAGCCTTAAATTCGAGAGGAAACGATTCTGGCTCTTCGGTCGATTGCGCCATCTGGTTCGAAATTCACGTTTTGCGGTGAGCTTATTGGCTACGGTGTATAGGATTACACCAAGCAGCATGACGCTCGCTATCCAAGAAAAGTTACCCTGCAGCCACAGCATCCTGATTTGCCAGAAAGAATCGGAGTACCCTTGTTGATTTCCCGCTTCTTTGAACAAATCTTTTGCAGTTTCGTACTGTTCTTTTTTAAAAGCTGACTTCGCAAGCCCCAGATAAGCTGGAGCGAATTGCCCGTTTAAACGCAGCACTTCTCTCCATGGCTGCTCGCTATCCTCATAACGGCCAGCCAGGGTTAGCTGGTTGGCTTGGTCTACCTTTTGCCCAAACTCGGACAAACGGAACACTTGCACGATATTTTCCTGATCGTCTAAGACAAACAGCTCGTTTCTTTCATTAACATCAAGCGCCACAGGACTTTTTAACAGTCCTACCTGCGAGGAACCAATCGCAGAGGCTCCACCCCAGAAGTACAATAAATTACCGGATCCATCGTAATGGCTGATATATTTATTCTGCTGATCCACAACAATCATATTGCCGCTCTGATCGACCGCGACATCCGTTAGTTGAGGACCTGTCATGACTCCCTCCGCCGGTACGTCCCATGGGGCTGTTTCGCCGAACGGTTTCGAGGAGCTGCGCAGCAAGTTATCGCCTTTTACATTCAGCTTTTTCAATTGATTCGTTGTTGCTGTTCCGCCCGTTACTGTAAAAATATAGCCGTTTTTGTCCGTCGCTACGCTGTTGATCGGCTCGGGCCTCTTAGCAACTTCATTGGCGTACATTTTTTTGGTGTAAAGCATTCTTTTCAAAGCGTCTAACGGGGAAATCGCCGTGCCGTTGGCACCGAAGAAACCTTGAAACTTGCCTTTCGGATCAAGCATCACAAGCCCTTCATAGCTGCCGTGTACCGCAATATACATAAATTCACGTTCATCGACCATGACCTTCGCCGGATCGAAAACAAACGTATCAGGAATGTACCGGGATTCCGGCCGTTTGTACTCTTGCATGACCTTGCCGCTGGCATCCAGCTTAAGCACTCGTTTATTGCCTGTATCCGCGACATAGATGCTGCCATCATTGGTTACGAAAACACCTTCTGGTTTGTTAAAAGGATTCTCCGGAAGGGTAATGTACCGCAGCAGCTGCCCGGATTCTGTCATATGTACGATACGATTATTGCCCGTATCCGCAATATAAACTTCACCTTTCGCATCGATGAAGATGTCTTTCGGATTTTTCATCGGCGAACTCATCTGAACCGACTTGTTGCCCGGATCTGGCGCCATCAGATTCTGCCCGATGACCCCCAGCGGGAAATACGCCGGCTGAAGCCATATTAAATTTCCCCGGCTGTCTTTGGTATACGTGGAGTATTTCACCGAGGCGAATGCAGTCGCAGGTAATAATGCGGCGCATAAGAGGAAGAACGATAGAACTAGCCCCCACTTATGGATTTTCATGCTCAAACCTCCGTTCCCATCTCTCTGTGTATAGTGTCATTTGCCCAAACAAGCCATAAGGGCTCAATTGATAGTCGCGAGTAAAATGCTGGCCTTCTTTGCGGAAAGACGCCCAACTGGTTGTCTGCGTATCGCCCGACGTCTGATGGAAAGGTCCGAGCATATTGCGCGGGCTTCCCATGACTTCCACTTCCAAGCGGTTCACACCCTCGTGAAGCTGCTCCGTCAAATCAAGACGGTTCGCACTGCGCCAAGGCACATGACCTGCCGTTTGCCCGTTGACCCTCACTTCAATGGTAACCGCAGCATAATCGCCAAGTTCCAGCACCATCTGGCTTTCCACCTTATTTTCCACCTGAATGTCAAAATGATAAATCATGCTGCCGCAGTAGTGAGGATATCCTTGCTTGCACCAATCGCCAAAAGCCAAGGTCTCAGGTTCGGCCACAATGCTCCTTGAAGCATCGACGCCAAACGATCCGATCAAATAAATATCTTCCACTTCCATGCGATTTAAATAGTTGCACGACAAGGTCAACTCGTTTTCTCCAGCTCTCAAACCGGATAAAAGCACTCGATCAAACGACCGGTCCAGAAACCACCCGTCAGACTTATTGGCGATGGGTTCACCGTTAAGGCTGATCTCGTACTGTTCCGCAGACTCCACAACCAGATACACAGCTTCCTTCGGAACTTCGGTGATATGAAAGGAAAATTTGAAAGCGACCGGCTTGCCATCTTCCGAATGGGGCTCGTGAATCCATTTATACCTTTGCTCAATGCCATTGCCGTAAATCTGTCTCATGTCCAAAAGCGTCCGAATGGCTTTCTGCGCTTGCCATACCTCCATCTCTTCCGACCAGCCGCCGTGATCGATGCGGTAGGAGCACATATCCAGCGTCAACACATTCGGCATTGACCGCGTGAACTTGCAGACCTCGCCTAACACCTGAGTGTCGGCTTGATCCGCTTTCGCGCGGCTTCCTTCTGTTTCAGCCTTGCGGCCGTTCTTATGCCAAATATATAACTTGGAATCTGCCGGACCGAATACCTCGTCAAAGCTGATATACCCTTGACGAAAACGGGTGTCGACTGCGCTTACTTCGCCAGTCAATGCCTTCCACTCTTCCAAGTAGCCAGGTCCTTCCAAGGCAACTTCGATCCGAACGCGATGTTCGCGCTCGCGGTCGTTATTGACGATGAACAGCGCATAACGATCCCCCATATCTCTGAACATATACAAGCAGTCGGCAGATTCTTCATCTTCTGCGCTCTTGATGCTGACTTGGCGTATCAGTATGTTTTCCAGTGCTTGGGCGGCCCCAGACGCGTCCCCAACGATGACCATGTTCGGGTGATCATAGAGGTCGCCTAGACGATTGCTCGCTCGACCCTCGAGCATTTCGGCGCGAGGTCCGACAGCGACAGCTTTGCCGCCAGCGTCAAGGAATTGCAGGAGCAGCTGGAACGTGCTGTTTAGCATCGTCCGTATCTCCGGAATGACGACTACTTGATACTCGGCTGTATGAATAGCAAGCTTATTGCCGTGAATGGCCCCTGTTTCCGCCATGATGGTTTCATCGCCAAGATCAAAATCGTAGTGCGCTCTTAGCAGCTTGCCGAGAAAAGCGTTAAAATCGTGACCATACCGGTTCGTCTCGGAAACGTCGCGGTCCTTGCCTCGGGCCGCAAAGCCGTAAGGTCCCGTGCCGACCATACTCCATGCGGTGGAAGACGGATGAAGCACAAGCACGTCTCGTACCGGGCGACCTTCAGTCAAAACAGCTGACAACCTGGCAAAATAATTTTCCATGATCGCATTGTATTTCCACCAGCTGGTGTTGTAGTTGAAGACTGGCGGATAATCCCGCTTCCGGCAGCCTTTGATCGAGTAAAGCGCCAAATGCTGAGACCTAAGATTAACCCCAAGAACGAATTGGAAATCCCCGATCCATCGCTGTCCTTCAAAGGTGAAGCCCCAGCCCGTACAGCCATAAGTTTCGGTCAGAACGAATTTTCTCCCGTACTGATTTGCCACACTGGTACACTGCTTAACCGTGATATATTCGTTCGTTTGCTCCGTCAACATATCGATGCCCGGCACATGCTGATAGCGGTAGTTGGGCATGATCGCTCCGCAAACGCGGGTGGCTGTGCCCAAATTATTTTCCCAAAGAAAATGCCCGGTAAAAGCAAGCCCATTGTTATCGCACCACTCGCCGATTTGTTTCGCATAGGATTCGCTGAATCGTTCGGTAACCGTACGCCAATAATCGTGACGCGCCTCTGTGGAGCGTTCGCCATTGAAATATAGATAAGGAACGAGATCCAGTAGATCGTATCCGCGTTTCTCTTCGAAATAAGCGGGGTAAGACCAGCTCCAGGGAATCCAGCCCCGCCCCTCTGTAAATTTACAATGACGGTCATGTAGGCTCGGCTCGTCAGTAAAAACGCCACGAACGGTTTGGCCGAAATGTTCGCCCACTACTTTTTTGTAAGCTTCGTAGGTAATGTCGATGAACGCTTCAACCGATTCGGGATTCAATTGATCCGGAGGCGCTTCATTGTTGAACCATTCACTTCGTTCCGATATTTCTACCCGGAAAAGAAGCAGCACTTCATCATTTCTTAACTCTCTGCTTGCACCTGCTTGGAGTCTTTCACAGCGAATCAAGTTTCTTTCGTTAATCACTGCTTTGAACCGTGCTACGGTGTCGGAGTCGGTGTCGTCATTTTCCGATTGCAGTAAGTCGGCCGGGATGACCTCTAGCGTAAGCCCCTTGGCACGAAACGCGTCACCGCCTCTCGCTTGCACAAGTCCCCCGGCAAAGCCTGAAGGCCAGCGGTCTTCGTCATACAGCCAAGCCTGCATACCCTGCGCTTTCGCTGTTTCCACGGTGGAACGCACCAGCTTCATCCACTCTTGACCCATGTAGACGGTTTCCAATCCATCTCTGGAATGAATGAAAAAACCGCCCATCCCTTGCTCCTTCATTTGCTTTACTTGCCGGTTCAGCTCTTCCTCTTCCAAGTCGTCATTCCAAGCCCAGAAAGGAAGCGACCTGTAGACATTCGGAGGATTCTCAAACTGATGCCGCAATCGGTCCAGATGGGGCGCTTCCACAAGTCTCCGCCTCCTTCTTTTGTTGGAAAATCGCGACGCTCTTCGGCAGAAGTTCAACATCTCCGCTTACGCTCGTGCCGCTGAGCAGCTCCTTTTGTTCGTGCGTCCCTACATTTATCTTCTGCGTTTGTTCGCTATGATTTAACACAAAAGTGAAGACAAACTCATCTTTATGGCGCTGAATGATTTCCACGTCTTTTGGTACATGAGCATGTGCTTCAATGGGAGAAGAGATTCCTTTACTTGCGCATAAATAGCTGATCCATTGCTTTAAAAAAGATCGGCTAGGATTCGTTGCCGCATACCAAGCTTCTCCCTTGCCAAAGCGGTTACGGGTTAATGCCGGTGAACCTGCATAATAATCGCTGCCAAAGCTCGCAACCGTCTCCGCTCCCTCCGGATGAACCACCTCACACAACAAGCTGCAATCGTAGGTGCCTTGAAGCTCTCCTAAGTTCGTCTGCAGCACGAGTTGGTTTTTTTGATCCGGGTGCAGCGCGTCCAGCTCTTCCACCCAAATGCCGAGCAGCTCGCGCAGCTCGCCAGGATAACCGCCTGGTGTGACAAGATCATTTTCATTCGCCACACCGCTGTAGAACGTAGTGAGGAAGGTTCCACCGTTTTTAACATAACGCTCCAGCTTCTCCGCATAACCAGGTTTCACCATATATAAAACAGGGGCGACCACAAGTTCATATTGTGAAAGATCTGATTCCACATGAATGAAATCGACTTGAATATGATTGTCATAAAAAGCATCGTAATATTTCTGGATGTGATCGACATATTTCAGGTGAGCGGACGGTCCGCCTCCTAATTCAACTGCCCACCAATTATCCCAGTCGAACAAAATACCTATCTTGCTTTTCACCCGTGCATCGAGCAATTGATTGCCCAGCTGCTTAAGCTCCTGGCCAAGCTCTGTACATTCCCTAAACACACGCGTATGCTCATGGCCGGCATGATCGATAACAGCTCCGTGAAATTTCTCATATGCCCCCAGCGAGCGTCGCAGCTGGAAGAACATCACCGAATCGGCGCCGCGCGCCACGGCTTGAAAGCTGCGAAGCCGCATAACGCCGGGCCTTTTGGTCGGATTGACCGTTTTCCAGTTCAACACGCTCGGCGTCTGCTCCATCAGCATGAAGGGAGCGCCGTTTTTCAAGCCTCGCATGAGGTCGTAACGAAGCGCCATGTAGCTTTCAGGCGTTTGATTTTCCGGATATATATCAAGAGCGACGATGTCCAGATAAGGCGCCCATTTGAAATAATCAAGCGGCTTATAGGTCCCGTTCCCCTGGAAGTTGGTCGTGACGACCGCATCCGGGATGAACGATTTGATCGCGTTATATTCCAACTGATAACAGGCCAACCAGCTGTCCGAATTAAATCGATAATAATCCAGTGTCATGCCTTGGAATGCCGTTTGATCGGAGTTTCCTCCAGAAAGTCCCTCGCTTAATGCGCTGGGAAGTACGATGTCTTCCCAATCATAGAAGGTGTGCCCCCAGAATCGCGTATACCAGGCTTCGTTCAGCCGTTCGAGCGTTCCATATCGATTTTTCAACCATTCTCGAAATGCATGCTCACAGTTCTCACAGTAGCAGCGGATTCCAATTTCATTGTTGACATGCCATAAAAGCAGCGCCGGATGGCCCTTGTATCGCTCCGCCAGCTTACGGACCAAAACCTCGGCATAATGGCGGAACGTCGGACTATTCGGGCAGGAGTTATGTCTGCGGCCAAACTTTCTTTTTTTCCCATCGGTCGTTACGGTTAATATATCCGGGCACTTCCTCGCCATCCAAGCCGGATGCGCGGCCGTCCCCGTTCCCAAACAGGCATACATGCCATTCTCATGCAGCTTGTTCATGACCTCGTCCAACCATCCAAACTCGTACGTCTCCTCATCCGGCTGATTAAGTGACCATGAGAACACATTGACGGTTGCAATATCAATGCCCGCAAGCCCGAACAGCCTCATATCCTCATCCCATATGTCCTTCGGGAACTGCTCTGGGTTATAGTCGCCGCCATACATAATTTTCGGAAATGTCCGGCTAATCATTAAATCGCCCCCTGAAGTGTTAATGGAATCATGGTTTCACTGTCGGTACCTTGTAACGAAAATGGCGCCGGCCACCGTTTACTCAGCTGCATCGGCGAAACATCTCTTGCCGAAAACGGCTTCAGCCGCAGCTCAAAAATCGTCTCCTTCGGATGAAGCAAATAACGCTCCAACGGAGGAGCTTCCCCGCAGCTGTGATTGCCAATCGGAGCTTGCTGATGATCCAGGTTCACGATCGTTTCATTTAACCGTAGTAAGTCGGTTGTATGTTTCGCTCGCGTTACATTCGCCGTGGCATAATGACTTGCGCTCACATCGAACGTCGGCAATCCGCCTATAAACAAGCCCGTTCCTAACGTGTTTGTTACGGTTGCCCATCGTGCTTCCGCTTTATTGCCATGCTCCTGCGGCTTAATATAAGGAACATATTGCTCCTGCACTGTTCCTGCATAAATGCCTAGTCGCCCGCTTTCCTTGCGGTCGATATAACATTCGTGCGGGCCCAGCCCGAACCAAGCTAAGCGATCGAAGGTGCCGGGCATGACCATCTGCAAGCCCAAGCGCGGTAATGGCGGGAGTCCATCTCGCGGATTCACATGGACTTTGAGGAACACATCCCCTGATCCGTAAACCGTATACACCATACAAGTCTCAAAACATATGCCTAAACCCGCTGCGCCAAGCGTCGCCTTCACCGTGATTTGCGCCGCATGATCCCCATACGACTGCACAGAAAATTCGTTTGTGCGCTGTTGCAAGGCATCGTAACCGGCCTTTCTCCACTCTTTGGCTTGACGGCCGTCATTATCAATCGGTGCTCGCCAAACGTTGACTTTCGGGCCGGACTGGAGCAGCGGAAGTCCGTTATATTCGAATGCGCTCAAAGCACCGCTGTTTTTGTCCCAGACCAGACAAAAATCGTTACCGCTTACAAGCAGTCGCGTATTCTGCTCTTCCACACACAAACTGTGCATCGGCTTCACGTTGATCAGCGGTGCGCCACTCGGTGGAGTGGATAGCGGCATATCTGCCCAAGCCACTTCATGTCCTTGCGGCGCCCACCGTGTCTCCTCCCGCATCGTGAACCGAATGCGGAGCCAGCACTCGCCTTTCCACCGCTCATAGGCCTTGCTGAAAGGAACGGTAATTTCCGCTTCCACGCCAGGCTTCACATCAGTTTTCGGCAGCTCTCCCTGCTCCACAATATCCCCGTCATGCAGCAGCTGCCACGAGCCCTTCAGATGATCAAGCGATAAGAAGTCGTAGCGATTCTCAATTCTTACAATGCCGGACGGCATGTGGACCGCATGAATCTTCACCGGCTCAATCACTTTTTTAAACTCAATGAGAGAAGACTTGATCGTTCGATCCGGGAACACCAGGCCGTCAATGCAAAAGTGACCGCTGTTGGGATGATCGCCGAAATCGCCGCCGTACGCATACCACTCTGTGCCATCCTCCGTCTGCTGCCGGACTGCGAGGTCCGCCCATTCCCAGATCATGCCGCCAAGCAACCGGGGATACTGATAGATCGCATCCCAGTATTCTTTCAAGTTGCCGGATGCATTCCCCATGGCATGTGCAAATTCGCACATCAGGAAGGGTCTAGGATCTTCCGATTTTTCTCCTTCTTCAATCAGTGCATCCAAGGAGGGATACATGCAGCTCACAATGTTTACGACCTCTGCATCTTTGGCCCGTTCGTAATGAATGGGGCGAGTTGGATCTGCTGCCCGCACCCAGTCTGCCATAGCATCATGATTTGCCCCATAACCCGATTCATTCCCAAGGGACCAGATGATGATAGACGGATGATTTTTATCCCTCTCCACCATGCGGCGGGCACGGTCGACAAACGCTTCCCTCCATCGCTCATCTTGCGCAAGATGGCTCTCGTTGCCAATAAAATGACAACCATGCGTTTCGAGGTCCGCTTCATCGATGACATACAGCCCATATCGATCACATAAATCCAGCCAACGTGTATCATTCGGATAATGCGAGGTCCGCACAGCGTTCATGTTATGCTGCTTCATCAGGCGGATATCCTCCACCATCGCTTCCAGCGGTATCGCATAACCGAGATCGGAGTGGAACTCATTACGGTTTACTCCTTTGAGGGTAACTGGGGTGCCGTTGATCAAAAGCCGCCCGCTTCGGATCGCAATATCGCGAAAACCAACGGAAACGCTTACAGATTCTAGCGAGGCCCCTGTCTCATCCGTAAGTTCCAAAACTAACGCGTATAAGTACGGATCTTCCGCCGACCATTTGTGCGGGGCCGAGACGGGAATGTGCATGTTGAGCACTTTTTCATCCGTTAGCGAGAAAGCTTCGGTTTTTCCGGTGTATACCGTTTGGCGCTTTTCGTCCATCAACGTAACGTTAACCGTATGGTTGTGCAGCAGCTCCTCATGATTTGAAAAACATTTAACCGCAATCCGGAGGTTCAGCTCTGCATCGATCTGATTTTCATGGAAGTTGGTTTGTACAGAAACATCCTGCATATGAACATCGGGCGTTGCTTTCAAATACACGTCTCTGAAAATTCCGCTTAACCGCCATTTGTCCTGATCTTCCAGATAACTGCCGTCGCTCCATTGATAGACCTGCACGGCAATCGTGTTCTCTCCCTCATTTAGCAAAGAAGTAATGCGAAATTCACTATGCATATGGCTGCCCTGCCCATACCCTACGAATTGCCCATTCACCCAGACATGAAAAGAGGAATCAACACCTTCAAACACGAGAAATACTTGCCGATCCTCCCAGGTATCCGGTACGTAAAAGCTTCTGCGGTAGCAGCCCGTTGGATTATCATTAGGGACATGCGGCGGATCAATGGGAAACGGATAATAGCTGCTGGAATAATGCGGACGTCCAACTCTCTGCATCTGCCAATTACCAGGTACCGGCATGGCAGACCAATCATCGGTCTTGTAGGTAGGTTCGTAGAAGTTCGCTGGCGCCTCCGACGGACTTGACACATACTTGAATTTCCAACTACCATTTAGCGATTGAAAATATGGCGAAAGTGCCCGCTCGCCGATCAACGCCGTTTCTACATCTGCATATGGCATGTAACCGGTATTGGAAGGCTCCATGCTGCGCCCAAGCACCTCCAGATTCTCCCAATCCGGAATTTCTTTCTCTCTCATCGAAATGCCCTCCTATCTTTCACCATCAACCCTGTGTATCCCTGAAACGCAAAGCGTTATGTAAAACTAGCGCGATAACCCATGAAGGGTTCCATTTATTGCTGTGTCCCCGGTGGTTCCAATAGGTTTGGAAAAAGCCTTCTCCTTGCTCCCCGGCAACGGTAAATCCCCATTCGCCCGGTTTCGTGCAAATGCCCTGTCCCATCGCCTCCAGCGACACGCGTCCCCACCGCTCGTACTGCTCTTTGCCGGTTAAGCGGCCAAATTTCCAAAACTCGTAGGTTGGAAAAAATACATCCAAATGGTGGTTTTGCACACTGACGCCAGGCCATCCTACAGCGCTAAAATCCGTGTTCCGGAATGCTGAGCCTTGGTTGTATGCCGGATTCCACACATATACAAAAGTTAAAAGCCAATCCGCAGCGATTTCAGCCCACTCCTGATACCGTTCATCACTGGTCAAAAGAAATAGTTCGTATGCGGCTAGGAAAAAGTACATGCCCGCTTCTTTGTCCTCGCATTTTGCATCCAGCGTGGAACGGGCAAATGGCCGTTCGAACGTCTCGACATGCAGTTCGTAATAACGCTGCATCATTCGCTCAGCGAATTCCAAATAATTGCTCTCCTGCGTGATCCAATAGGCTTTTACGAGAGCGATCAAACAGGGAATCCCCGCAGCTGTTATCATGTCATCTGCCGGGGTACCGTCCATTCGCCATGCGGAAGGGTAGATGCCCGTTAACAACGCGCCGCCCGTTAAGAAATCTGCGGACTCGCGCAGCGCTTCGATCCAGCTTCGCGGAACTTCCAGACCGTTTTCCCGAAATAACAATATAATTTCCGCCAAATCAGCAATTGTTTCACCGTATGCCCGGCTTGAGACTACCGGCTCTTTATTCCAGTAAAAGTCATCCCAAACTCCTTCATCTAGCCGATACAAACTATGTCTCACACCCGGGACGTCAGTACGGCTCTGCGACACATAGAAATCAACAGCTCGCCTGCAGTTCAGGACCCGTTCTTCCTGCCCGTTTTCAATGCCTAATTTGGCATCGCACCAGGCCAGCTTCAAGCACTGCCCCGTCCAACCGTACATGTAATGCAGCGGATGCTTGGGGACGGTTCCGTTAGAATCGGTAAACTTGATATAGCCTGCGGCCCCCTGCTCCCCAATTCGATACCGATCATCCATTGCATTGGTCTTAAGTCGGATCATCTCATCCAGAGATAACGGGCTTTGCCCCACCGGCGCGAAAAGCTTATCGCTCTTTCGAACAATTTCACGAAAAGCATGGCCTTGGCGGTCTGCCACTCCCCAATCCAGCGCATACATTTTGGTTAATGTGCGGCCTTGCTCGAAATCCATATATCCGTCGGAGTAAGTTTGCGTAGTATTTTTAGCGATAAAATAAGTGTCTTTCTCCCCGTTAAACATCAGAACGCCGCTTAGCGCAACCGCCGTGATGCAACTCTCCTCCTGGATGGCTCCCAGCGAGCCGTAATGCACAACTCCGTCTTCCGACTCCACAAAGTCAGGGATCGAAAACAAGGAGAGAAACCGCGTCTCCTCTTCCTCCCATTCCACATTCACGCAGGGAATGGGCAGTCTGTGCTCTTCGCAGATGAAGCCAAGACCTGGCTCCACGCCGAGCCGTGGCACGATCCGATTCGGATCAGAAGAAGGATTGTTATTGTAAATCATGTGGGGAATCGTCACTCTTTCACAGCTTCGCTTCGGAAGCGCGAACAGGATGCCCACGGCCGCTTCACGAATGAAGTGATCGCTCCGATTCTCCCAACTCACTTGCATCCGCAGGAGATCCTGTTCGTCAAATGTCAGACACATCGTGACGTATAAGGCTTCTAAGAAACCGCTGATCCGAAGCATGCCCGTCTCGTCACTAACTTGCACATCCCTCAGCCCGGGAGTGTCCATTCGCCACGGTCTTCCCGTGGAATAACTTAGCATTTCATTTAAACGCCCTGTGAAAAAGGGAGAGGGCTCGCCCTCTGATCTAAGCATGAGCTGTAAACCTTCTTGCGTGACTGCTATCTCGGCTCGTCGCTTCTGATTGCGGCTAACAATGGTGTACAACACTCGGGGCTCACTCCTTTCTCACTCATCAAAGTCACCAGCAGACGGTCTAGTGTTGGATTAAAGCCGACTCGGCCCGTTAACGGCAGGCAAACGAAGAATAGGAGCCCTTTGCCTAAACGTTTCAATCCTACGACAGGCAGCTTCCGCTTACCCGGCGTCTCCGCATGAGCCTGGTAAGCAAAAACAATCGGTTCGATGCCCTCGCCGATCAAATGGCTATTGGTCATGCCATCCAGCCGGTCTGTCGTCAAATTATAAAAATAAGAGTAGTCGTCCGGCTTTACGCTTGGCATGTTGAGACTGTCAGCTTGCATAGAAAGCGTATACACTTCTCGTAATTTCACCGTCTGAATTTGTGTATCATCTAATTCCCATGTACCGTTATCAGCGTGCTTCAAAATACATACAGCTGTTGCGCCTTTGCGAACTTTTGCAAGGATAGCGGTCCGTTGGCTGTTGAATGCTTCCGGTGATGAGACAACAAGCGTACAGTCGTCCTGCACCTCTTCGGAATAACGCTCTCCGTTAATGTTCAGCAGTGAACCGAGCAGTTCGGACGCTGCGTCGAGATAAGCGACCTTCTGAGGAGGCTGGCTTCTCACCTTTGCAAAAGCCTCAAAAGTAAACCGTTCAGCATTTAATACATGGCCGTTTTCATCTATCAATTCCGCATCTACGTATAGTTTCTGTCTGTCTTGGACGGAAGGCACGGAGAAACGAATTGAACCCGCATACAGCGATGAAGCTATCGGTAGTAAACTAGCGATTTCGTAGTGTGCGTAGTCCTTAGAATCGTCACGCAGTGTTGCAACAATCCGGCACTTCCCGTATTCCTTCGCTGTATCATTCAAAAGCCAAGCTTCTATTTCCAATGTCTCGCTTTCATATACCTTCCAGCGATCGCTTCGCAAATTAACGCGAACAGGCTCCAAGCAGTCCTGATAGGTGAAAAACGCCGGTTTCGGTTTTCGATCGACACCTACAAGAGCTTTCATCCAACCTGCGGGCCATGCGTCTATCAGCAGATGGATGGCCGTGGATACAACCCGATCCGCTCTTCTGCGCCATGCATCCGTCATCAATTTCGTCGCTAAACTTTGATGCTTCTGACTGGCCTGAATCCAATCGTGCATATTGGTTTGTTCCGCATACCAATCTCCGTGGAGATTGTAGGTTTGTGCACCATGGATGCTATTCGGCAGCCACCAATCTTGCTCCAATGTCGGGAGCCATTCCTTGGGATAACGGCTTATCATAAGCTCCGCATGATCCAATCCTTCGGTCCCGTACTCGCCGCATCCCGCTTTCCAGCCCTCTCGGATCGTTGGAAGGTACCCTTTGTACATTTTCCCAACAGGAATAACGTTGTTCGTGTACCACAAATTATAGCAATGAAAATCGGGCAGCCCTTCACGGGTAGGCGGGTTATAGTCCCCCTCCACGTTTTTAACAACTCGATCCGGATTCTCAACAAATATGGCTTGCCTGGAGGCTACGAAAAAAGCTTCCAACTCATTTCTGTGCAAATAACGGTGACCCTTTCGTCTTTTCTCCGTTCGAGAAGGCTCGTTGATCAGCGATACCATGATGGAGGACGGATGGCTGCGAATCAGCCTTTCCATTTCCGCTGCTTGCTTCACGCCTTCGACAAATTGATTCCGACGAATAAAGCCGAACGTGGGCAAATCGCATTGATGCATCATGCCGAGCATATCAAAATAGTCATAGATTTCTTCCTGCACGGGACGTTGTGTAATTCGGTAAAAATTCAAATTTGCCAATTTGGCAATCAAGATATCATCCATTAATTGGTCAAAATCGTTGTTCATCACACATTGCTGCAGATGCCCCATTTCATTGGCACCTCTTAGTACGATCGGTTGATTGTTCAAATAAAGCGTGCCTTTCGGAACCTGCTGCTCATCCATATGAAATTTCCGCATACCGAAAGTGCGATCCCGGCTGTCTACGCAATGGCTGCCATTTTTCACTTCGATACGCACGGCATAAAGCAAGGGAGATTCCGGTTGCCACATTTTAAATGCAGGAAATTCTACTTTATAACGGAAATAATTAATACCTGGCCCCGCATAGGCCACTGTAAATGAAATTGACTCAATACCATCACCCTCAAAATTCTGAGGCATAATGACCAGTTCCAACTCAAAATTCTCCATCACACGCGTGGTGGTGTTCACGGCATCAATCCAGACTTCCACAGAGCCGGTGTCAATATCCGGTCTAACAAAGACATCCTGGATAAACAGTTCTGACCGCTGTTCCAGATACACTTGATTGTAAATGCCCGCTCCCGGTGGACAGTGGCTCCAACCGTTGTACGGATCATCCCACCCTGGACCCGTCGCTGCGTATATCTTATCGCCATCCAGCTTCGTTCCCCCGACACCCATCATGGGAATGTCCGTCTGAACCTCAACGACGAGCGTATTGTTTTCCTGCAAAAAGTCGGTCACATCAAATTCGAACGGTGCGAAAAATCCCTCATGACTGCCAATGCATTTATGATTGAGGTATACCGTCGTTTTATAATCAACACCCTTGAATACGAGATATACGCGTTTTCCTTCTGGAATGCCGGGATAGGCAAACTCGCTGCGATAAAATCCCGTCCATTTGCCTTCCTCCCCGCTAGGTCCGCGGAAATCAGGGATCGTCACCGCTTCCCAATTCCCTGCACCATCCAGTACGCGAGTAAAGCTGACATCTTCAGGCGTTTGATAGCGAAATTGAAATTGGCTGCATACTTGCCGATCCCGTGTCATCGAAGGAGTAGGCACTAAATTTCTCATATAGGGTCTATACTTTTCGCGCAGCTGTCTCAACTCGTCATGAAATCGATCCATCTGAGCATCAAATGTAAGCTCTGGCACGCGCTTCGCTTTATCCGTGCCCGGTGCGAAATATTTTTTATCAACAGATATAGGCGGAATGTCCCGCAGTTCATCTTTATTTCCGGGATGTTCACGAAACGCAATTTCCGCGAACTGATCCAAACGTTTGGTTGGCTCCAATCACATCTCCACCTTACTTCTCGTCATACCCTCACGATTTCATAATCTAACGTATAACCATCTTCATCTTGCGGATACATGCGTACTTCTGTCGTTCCAAATCGCTGTGTCCAGATCTTGTTCTCTCCTATAAATGGCGCCACAGCCTCTTTCACTTCACTTGCAAGAAAATCATTTGTGACGATCCAACCTCCGAAGCCAGCTCTCCCGCTTTTCTTACGGTGTTCCGGGCAATCCGAAGGAAGAAGCCAATCTGCGATGACAACAACGGCGCCGTCTTCCGCCTTTTTCGTAAGCATTGAAAACGTGTTTGTGTTCAGTGTCGTACCACCGACGATAATTAACTTGGGCTGACCTAGTTGGTCGGCAGTCACGTGCTCATCAAACGCCAGAACATTTGGCATTGGATAAAATAAAGGGTGCACCCGTCTGCCCGCTGCTCCAGAAAATCCTTCCACTAATGGAAATTGATCAAGTGGAACGTCCTGCTCCAACTGATGTCTCGGGAAGTCGTACCCCGGAATATGCAGGCAGCTGCCATGGGCCGGTATGGTTCCTCGGCTAAGCAGATGCCAAATGTGAAACACGCTTTGGCTATGCGTGATATCCAATGCCTGACTTGTGCGATTGCCAAAAAGCCGTTCATTTTGGCCATAATTACTATCATCCGAATGAATAACTGCGATATCGGCCTCTGCTTGGGAGTGATGCCAAGTCAGCGGGTGTTCGGGAATAAATTTTCGAACGAATTCCAGCCAAACCTCGCCGAATTCCGTTTTCATGAAGCCCTCAGGCTTATGTCTAAGCAAGACGTCGATATTTTCTACGAATAAATGGGTTGGCCCCATGAAATAGCCCATTTTCAAAGCCGACTCGAATTCCTGCGGAGAATGTCCGGGAAAACCGGGGAACCGTGTAAACCAACTTCCCGTATCTGGCCCCCAAAGATCAGCACAAATCCACAATGCCCGCCCATATTGCTTCGCTGCTCCCAAAGCTGTCGACAATTGAAGCGATTGGAACGATTCCTTCATGATTTTCGGGCAAAGATCCATCCCCGCTCTGGCAAATGTATGAAACATGGTAGGAAATACATGCTCCGCAATTAAGGGTACGGACGTACTCGCTAAACCCGCTTGCTCCACAATGCGGTTCACATGTTCCGTTCGGGATCTCACGGACTGTTCGACCTTGCTCCGAGCTTCTGCCAAACTTAAACCTTCCGTGCTGCCCCAATGCGGAAACCATCCATCCTTGCGGTATTGCCCCGCGTTTATTTGCAAATGCTCTGGCTCGTCATACAGCAATCCCAGGCATCGTCCTGAGGTGGAAGCTTCGACAATCGCCTGATCTGGAATATCGTACCGATTCGTTCCTTCCACCCAAGGTCCGTTGATGTTGCCATATTCGTTTCCGAGGCAAATATCCATCCCAGCTGCGGTAATATCCGCAACCACATCCCAATGATCCGTGCCTGGCAGCACGTGGTGCACGTAGAAATCCGTTCCCAATTCGCGCAAGCAGTTTACAAAAGCAGCTGGTTCCGGTCTCGGATCCTGTGAAGGACAAACGCTTCCTGTTCCCGTCCGCATGATGAGATCAGATGCCTCACCCGCCCATGGATCCTGCCACGCCACGACCGGTCCTTGAATACCTAATTTCGGTTTATGCATCACCGGTGTTCGTCACTCCCCAGCTCGCCTCAACATTCGCAAATGATTGGCGGATAATGGTCAGGCAATCAGCCACTTCTTCCGGCTTCGCATGCTCCAGAATCAAGGGAACCTCCGGCATCCGGCGAGCCAGAAGCTCCGCATAGACGTTCCAATCCGCTTGCCCCGCCCCGACTCGAGGTGTTGTGAATCCTTCGGCAGCGTAAAGCGTATCTTTGGCATGCGCGATAGGGCAATACGCGCCGATATGGTCAAACATTTTTGCCATCGCTTCGGTCTGTCTGCTCAAATCCTCTTGCTTTAGGTAGTTAAAAGGATCCATAATGAACGCCAAACCTTCTGTACCAAGGCGCTCTATCATTTCCTTAGCTTGTTCCGTAGTGGCAAGCACGTTGTTGACAAAACCTTCGGCTAGCAAAACGGCACCTTGCTTCACCGCTCGATTTCGCAAGCGATCTATGATTTGCAGCAGCTGCTCCCATGCTTCAGGGGTACGATTGCCTTCGTAGTCGCGCCAAGCGTTAGTCGGATGAAGACTTCCCGTCTCCGTCGCCATATACCTAGTCCCATAAACCGAACATAGGTCGATCATCTTTTCCAGCTGCTCCAGCTTGGCTTCCCTTTTTTGCAGATTGGGGTTCATTAAATTCGTATAACCGGATAAACCGATGACCGTGATGCCTTTACTTTCAAAAATAGAGCGGATTTTCTCAGCACGGGTGAGTGAGAATGGCTGGTCATCCATCACCTGCATCGCTTGCTTGGGATCAAGTTGCACATATTTCATGCCATGATTACGCGCATCTTCCGCCATGGCTTCCGCGCTCCAGCCCATATACACGTAGCTCATAAATCCGAGTTGATTCATCTCACAACGCTTCCTTTCAACAAATCCGCTCTCTCCACGACACAGGCTTCCTGGCTGGATTTTACCATCGCGGTTGTCAACGCTACCGTTTGGATATTATCCTCCGCAGTGACCGGCGGGAGATTGCCTTCTTCCAAGGCTGTCATGAACGCCATCATCGAACCGGCGAAAGCATCCGGGAACCACGTGCCTTTGAGCTTAATTTCGTGAACGACATTTTTGTGTTTGTTGAGTGCCATATAGAGGGTATCTTGCGTGCACCACAAGCTTCCTTCTGTCCCGTCAATCCACCAAGTATTGCTGTGTGAGCGGCTTGCTTTGGCAATATTGTTAAAATGCAGCGTCGCCATCAGCGGGTTCCTGCCGCCTTTGGGACCAAATTCGATATTCGCCGAATAGATCAGCGGGTCGATGGCGTTTTGCTTCGTTAACTGGGCTGTTGTGCAGTGTACCCTTGACCATTCCTCTGGATAAGGATTGAAGTAGCGGCAGAGGTCCACATAGTGCACACCATGGTCGACAATGTTAAAATTTTTCATTGTCGTCCACCACCAGCCGGCCTGATCCTGGAACGAGCGCATATTGTGGTGAATGCTGTATACTTCCCCGATCAGGTCCTGCTCCAGCACCGTTTTCAGCGCTTTATGCGCTGGCGCAAAGCGAGCTTGCTGGTTGACTCCCAGAATAATCCCCATCTTGGTTGCCTCTTCGTTCAGGCGATCAGCTTGTGCCAGATCGAGGTGCAAAGGCTTTTGGCACAATACAGGCCTTGGTGCCTTCCCGATTAACCTCAGCACTTCCAGTCGCGGTTCAGGATGGATGGCCAGGTCGATTACACCTACATCGTCCCTCTCGAGTAGCTCATTCACATCCGTCGTCCAAAATGGAATATCAAACTTTTCCGCAGTGGCGCGTGCCGCCTCCTCGTTGACATCGCAGCAAGCAGCTATGTGCAAACCGTACTTGCGGTATGCCGGTAAATGGGCCGTATTCGCTATGCTGCCGCATCCAATGAGGCCGATTCCGTATTCATTTACGTTGCTAAGACGCTTCTTATTAGGCAAATAATCGTCTGGTCTAATGAATTCCATAGTTACACCTCTTTATTTCTTACATTACACGAGGATGGAAAAACATTTATAGGGTGTTCATGCTTTTTTGTAGGGAGGATTCAACCACGTTGGTTTTTCTGCGTAAAAAGCATCGAAATATGGCGAGTGGCGGGGCATGTGGTGGGAGTTGGCTGTATGTGGAGTTGCGCTATGGGATCGTGGAAGGTTGGTGAAGTAGCTAGCTTTGCGCAGACGGGGTTTGATCCGCCGTCTGGCTTCCTTGTGGAAGGTAGCATTCCTGTAGATGCTAATTATTCAGCTTTGCAAAAAACAAGCACCCTCTGTACAT
>NZ_WSEM01000042.1:0-60471 GCF_009757995.1 Paenibacillus anseongensis | reverse complement strand
TCAAGATGAGATTTCCCAGTATGTAAGACCCCTTGTAGACGACGAGGTTGATAGGTTCGGGGTGGAAGTGCAGCAATGCATGCAGCTGACGAATACTAATCGGTCGAGGGCTTAACCTATTCCCATTAAAGTGATGAAGAGCTCCGAAGTGGACTCAAGTACTTTAACGGGGCCCAAAGGATTTAACCCCTAAGGGCAAAACCTAAGATAATTCAATCCTTTACGCAAATTTCGTATCTAGTTTTCAGGGTGCAAGACGTCCTGAATTGATTTATAGATGTTTCCTGGCAGAAGCATCACGTTTGGTGATGATGGCGGAGGGGACCCACGCGTTCCCATCTCGAACACGACCGTTAAGCCCTCCAGCGTCGATGGTACTTGAACCGCAGGGTTCTGGGAGAGTAGAACGTTGCCAAGCACAGAAGAAAAGCCTTTTTGAGAGAAATCTCAGAAAGGTTTTTTTGCATCTCTTACGACAATTCTAAGGTGAGATTCCCGCAAAGCGGCACAAGAGAACTGTAGGCCGCTTATTGATCTGATTTGTACCTTTCAGAGCTTAAGTGGAACCACAGGTCCTTATTCCACCTAAAAAGGCAGGCTTTTAGCTAAACAAACAAAATAGCGGATCGTAGATTCCTTTAACAAGCGAATCGCTCGATTTTTCCAGAAATAGCGGAACGTACTTCCCACTTCCTCAAAGCAGCAGCCCATCGCACCTACACCCCAAAAAAAGGAACAGTCCCTGACGTTAAGCAGGGGTTTTTTTGTAAATACTGAGAGTAAGCTGTGAAAATGCTCAGTTTTCTTATATACGGCCAATGTTTAACGGCAGCACTTGTCAAAAAGAAAGGAAATGATTATAATCTAGTTAAGGTCAAAGAAAGTCAAAGTCAATCAAAGTCAATTTACTTCTAGCAGTCTGGGAGGATGAATTGATGCGTAACGTATCAGAAATTATTGAGCAGTATTTAAAGCATGTCCTTCAACAAAGCTCTGAAGGAGCCATCGAGATTCAACGAAACGATCTGGCCGATCAATTCCAGTGTGTGCCTTCCCAAATCAATTATGTGATTAGCACCAGGTTTACGCTGGAAAAGGGTTACCTCGTGGAGAGTAAGCGTGGCGGTGGCGGGTACATTCGTATCCAGAAGATTGAGCTTAAGAGCCATGGATCGATATTGGATCATATTTTTCGAACGATTCATACACACATAGATCAAGTCGCTTCTGAAGGACTCATTTACCAGCTGCTGGAGGGCCACTATATTTCAACACGAGAAGCCAATTTGATTCGGGCAGCGATATCCAGAGACGTGTTGACCTTCAAGCTCCCGCTGCGCGATGAAATTCGAGCTAGAATCCTTAAAGCGATGCTGATATCCTTGCTTAGCAGATGAGGAGGCATTTGAAATGATTTGTCAGGAATGCGGGAAACGACCGGCGACTCTTCATTTTACGAAGATTGTGAATGGAGACAAGAACGAGTTCCACATTTGTGAGAATTGCGCCCGCGAGAAGGGTGAAATGATTCCTGGGACATCTGGCGGGTTTTCGATTCATAATCTTTTATCAGGATTACTTGATTTCGACCCTTCCTCTTTATCCGCCGCGAAGTCCCAAGCGATCCGTTGTGAAAATTGTGGGTTAACGTACTCGCAGTTTAGTAAATTAGGCCGTTTTGGATGCGGATCCTGTTATCAAAGCTTTTCGGAAAAGTTAGATCCTCTGTTCAAAAGAGTGCATGGGAACACCGTGCACGTGGGGAAAGTCCCCAAACGAAGCGGTGGCATTATCCAATGCAAGCGGGAAATCGATACGCTGAAGAAGGATATGATGACCTGCATTGAAGCAGAAGAATTCGAACAAGCGGCGAAGATCAGGGACCAAATTCGCGAGATAGAGAAGAAAATTGCCGGATTGTGATTTTGTAAGGAAGGTGTGAATCCAGTGACACTACAGCGGTTTACAGGAGATGCATTAAGCGAATGGATGAAGGGAGAGGGACCAGAGTCGGATATCGTCATCAGCAGTCGAATCCGTATTGCACGTAACCTCAGAGACTACCCTTACCCAATGCTAGCTACCAATCAACAATCACAAGAAGTACTTGATCAGTTGTCCGGCGTGCTGGAGAATGATGAGCTGGAGACGATCAGTAATTTTTCGCTTATTCCGCTGTCTGACCTTAACGAGCTTGAGCGAATGGTACTTGTTGAGAAGCATTTAATTAGCCCTAACTTAGCTAACGAATCCAGAAATGGTGCTGTTATTTTAAGCGAAAATGAATCCATCAGCATTATGATCAATGAAGAGGATCATCTTCGCATACAATGTTTGTGCCCAGGCTTCCAAATCAAAGAAGTTTGGGACTTGGCGAACCAGATTGATGATATTTTTGAAACCCAGCTGGATTACGGCTATGATGAAAAGAGGGGCTACCTTACAAGCTGCCCTACTAACGTCGGAACCGGCATTCGTGCTTCGGTAATGATGCATTTACCCGCTCTGGTGCTCAGCCAACAAATCAATCGGATTTTATCCGCTGTTACACAAGTTGGATTGACGGTTAGAGGATTATATGGGGAAGGCAGCGAAGCATTAGGTAATCTGTTCCAAATTTCGAATCAGATTACGCTAGGACAATCCGAAGACGAGATTATTGATAATTTACACAGTGTCGCAAGGCAAATTATTGAGCATGAGCGTGCTGCAAGGCATAAGCTGATGCAAGAGTCTAGAATGCGTATCATTGATCGCGTGAACCGCTCGCTTGGTATTTTGTCTTATGCAGGGATTATGGACTCTAAGGAGGCTGCGCAGCGCCTGTCGGATGTGCGATTAGGCATAGACTTGGGGATTATCAATAATGTTTCTTCTAATGTTTTGAATGAACTGCTGGTCATGACACAACCTGGCTTTCTCCAGCAATTTGCTGGTGAGAAGCTGAACGCCGATGAGCGCGATATGCGCCGGGCCGAGCTGATTCGAGAGAAATTCGGCAGGATATAGTCAGTTAAGATTCATCCTTTAGGTTTTCCATAGATATACTACTTTTGGAGGTGTTCTCTATGATGTTTGGCAGATTTACAGAACGTGCGCAAAAGGTGCTTTCTTTGGCTCAAGAGGAAGCAGTTCGCTTAGGGCATAACAATATTGGTACTGAGCACATTTTGTTGGGTCTTATTCGTGAAGGGGAAGGTATCGCCGCGAAAGCACTCGTTGCTTTGGGCTTAGGTCTTGAAAAGATTCAAGATGAAGTCGAATCCCTAATCGGCAGAGGACAAGAGCAGCCTACCAACATTGCGTATACACCTAGAGCGAAAAAAGTCATTGAGTTGTCCATGGATGAGGCAAGAAAATTAGGTCACACGTATGTGGGGACTGAACATATTTTACTGGGGCTAATTCGTGAAGGCGAAGGCGTTGCTGCTAGAGTCCTTAACAATCTAGGTGTTTCTCTGAACAAGGCTCGTCAGCAAGTTCTTCAATTGCTAGGCAGCAGCGAGACTGTGTCTCCAAGCCACGGCAACACTCAGAATGTGAATACACCTACATTGGATGGTTTAGCGAGAGATCTGACCGCCTACGCCAAAGAAGGTCATTTGGATCCCGTTATCGGCCGTAGCAAAGAAATCGAACGCGTGATTCAAGTGCTAAGCCGTAGAACGAAAAACAATCCGGTGCTGATTGGTGAGCCAGGGGTTGGTAAAACAGCAATTGCTGAAGGCCTCGCTCAGAAAATCATTAATAATGAAATCCCGGAAACGTTGAAGGATAAAAGAGTGATGACACTCGATATGGGGTCTGTGGTAGCAGGCACCAAATATCGCGGTGAATTTGAGGATCGCCTCAAAAAAATCATGGACGAAATTCGTCAAGCAGGTAACATCGTGCTCTTCATTGATGAGCTTCACACTTTGATCGGCGCTGGTGGTGCGGAAGGTGCGATTGATGCCTCCAACATTTTGAAACCGGCTCTGGCGAGAGGCGAGTTGCAGTGCATCGGTGCTACGACGCTGGATGAATACCGTAAATACATCGAAAAAGATGCCGCGTTGGAGCGCCGCTTCCAACCAATCACAGTGGATCAGCCATCCCCAGAGGAAGCTATTCAAATTCTCTACGGACTGCGTGATCGCTACGAAGCTCACCACCGTGTAAAAATTACGGATGCCGCTATTCAAGAGGCTGTTAAGCTCTCTGATCGCTATATCACGGATCGTTTCTTGCCGGACAAAGCGATTGACTTGATTGATGAGGCTAGTTCCAAAGTGAGACTTCGCTCCTACACAATACCGCCTTCATTGAAACAGCTTGAGAACAAGCTGGAGGATATCCGCAAGGAGAAGGATGCCGCGGTTCAAAGCCAGGAGTTCGAGAAAGCAGCTGGGCTTCGCGACACCGAACAGAAGCTTCGTGAAGAGCTGGATACAACGAAAAACGACTGGAAAGAAAAACAAGGTCGTTTGGATACAGAAGTAACGCCGGATGATATCGCTCAAATCGTAGCAAGTTGGACAGGAATTCCTGTGAGCAAGCTAGCGGAAGAAGAGACAGATCGTCTGCTCAAAATGGAAGACATTCTCCATGAGCGTGTTATCGGACAGGAAGAAGCGGTGAAAGCCGTCAGCCGCGCGATTCGCCGTGCTAGAGCAGGCCTCAAAGATCCGAAGCGTCCAATGGGCTCCTTCATCTTCTTGGGACCTACGGGTGTGGGTAAAACCGAGTTAGCTCGCGCATTAGCCGAGTCTCTATTCGGAGATGACAACGCAGTAGTTCGGATCGACATGTCTGAATACATGGAGAAACATTCGACTTCTCGTTTGGTCGGAGCGCCTCCAGGGTATGTTGGCTATGAAGAAGGCGGCCAATTGACGGAGAAAGTTCGCCGCAAACCATACTCAGTTGTATTGCTCGATGAGATCGAGAAAGCACATCCGGAAGTTTTCAATATTCTGCTGCAAGTACTGGAAGACGGTCGTCTGACGGATTCCAAAGGACGTACAGTAGATTTCCGCAATACACTGATCATCATGACGTCCAACGTAGGCGCAGATATGATTAAGAAAAACTCTTCACTTGGCTTTACTGCTGCTCTTGATGCTGGTAAAGATTATAGCAACATGAAAGATAAAGTGATGGGCGAGCTTAAGAAAAGTTTCCGTCCTGAGTTCCTTAACCGGATCGACGAAATCATCGTCTTCCACTCCTTGGATGAGAAACATATCGCTGAAATCGTTTCTCTGATGGCGGATGATCTTCGCAAACGCCTGAAAGAACAAGAGGTGGACTTCTTGTTGACAGACAAAGCCAAAGCCTTCCTGGCCAAAGAAGGATACGATCCGACTTACGGCGCAAGACCGCTTCGCAGAGCCATCCAGAAGCATATTGAGGACCGTCTGTCCGAGGAGCTTCTCAGAGGCAATATCGCGAAGGGCGACTCCTTAACGATTGATGAGAGTGAAGGCGAGCTGGTTGTCCGGAAGGGCGAAGGCGTAGCAGCTAAATAAAAGCAAGCAAAGAAGCATTTTGCTGCATCCGTTCCTGGGTGTGGCAAAATGCTTTTTATTTTCAGATGACCTTTCATGGACTTCGTAAAAATGGTAAACTTTATTGGTAAGGATAGCCAAATAATGAATTTAAAGATCTAAGGAGTCACTTACGTCATGAGTAAACAGAAGACGAAATTTTGCTGTCAAGAATGCGGGTATGAATCGCCAAAATGGATGGGCAAATGCCCAGGTTGTCAATCTTGGAATACGATGGTGGAAGAAGTTGAAACGGTCGTACGTACAAAGGGGATGAATTCTTCTGCCCCTCGCACGAAAGAAAAACCTACCCCCATCATACATATAGAAAGTAGCCCAGAGCCTAGGGTTGTGACCAGCAACAAGGAATTGAATCGCGTCTTAGGCGGAGGTATTGTGCCTGGATCTTTAATTCTCGTAGGTGGGGATCCGGGAATCGGGAAATCAACGTTACTGCTCCAAACTTCTTTCGAGCTGACGCAAGCACATCAGAAGGTGCTCTATATATCGGGGGAAGAGTCCGTTAAACAGACGAAGCTTCGTGCGGATCGCTTGAATGCCTCATCTCCGCTGCTGTATGTTCTTTGTGAAACGAACCTTGAGCTTATTGAAGAAGCCATTCAAGAAATTGAACCCGATTTCCTGGTGATTGACTCTATTCAGACTGTTTTCCATCCTGCCATCACATCGGCCCCGGGCACCGTTTCGCAAGTTCGGGAATGCACGGGTCACTTTATGAGAATAGCTAAGGGGAAAGGGATTGCAACGGTCCTTGTCGGCCATGTGACGAAGGAAGGCGCCATTGCGGGACCTAGGATGCTGGAGCACATGGTTGATTGTGTTCTTTACTTCGAAGGAGAGCGGCATCACTCCTACCGCGTGCTCCGAGCAGTCAAGAATCGATTTGGGTCTACGAATGAGATCGGAATTTTTGAGATGCAGGAAGTAGGACTTGTCGAAGTGAGCAACCCCTCTGAACTGTTCCTGTCCGAGAGACCGCTCGGTGTTGCCGGTTCTACCGTGGTTGCGAGTATGGAAGGAACGCGTCCGGTATTGGTTGAGATTCAGGCGTTGGTTTCTTCGACGAATTTCCCATCTCCAAGAAGGATGGCGACTGGTGTCGATCATAACCGACTTTCTTTGATCATCGCCGTTTTAGAGAAACGCATGGGCATGTTCTTGCAGAATCAGGATGCTTATCTGAACGTGGCTGGCGGCGTCAAGCTTGATGAGCCTGCCGTTGATTTAGCCATTGCGATTAGTATCGCATCCAGTTTCCGGGATCATGCAACGAGGCCTTTTGATGTCGTGTTCGGTGAGATCGGGTTGACCGGTGAAGTCCGTGGTGTGTCGCGGATTGATCAGCGGGTGAAGGAAGCGGAGAAATTAGGATTCCGCAGAGTCATTATGCCAGAGAAAAGTTTGAAGGGGTGGACGCATCCGCCCGGTATGGAGATTATTGGGGTGAACACCGTGTCGGAAGCATTGAAAGCGGCACTGGATTAGCTCTTGAATCATTCAACCTGCAAGCCTTCAGGAGGAAACTATGAGTAAAGAAGAGATAAAGCGAGACGTCATGAGCCAATTGCTGCAAATGGTAGCCCCTGGCACATCGTTCCGCGACGGTTTGGAGAATGTATTACGCGCCAAAACGGGCGGACTTATTGTTGTTGGATATAGCGCGGAAGTAAGAGAAATTGTCGACGGCGGCTTTTCGATCGATTGTGATTTTTCACCCAATTATTTATATGAGCTTGCCAAAATGGATGGAGCGATCATCCTCAGCGAAGATATCAAACGTATTCTATATGCAAATACGCAATTAATTCCGGATTCCTCCATTTCCTCGTCGGAGACTGGAATCCGCCATCGCACAGCTGAACGTGTTGCGAAGCAAACCAATAAGCTGGTTGTTTCGATCTCGCAACGACGCAATGTCATCACCCTTTATCAAGGAAACTTGCGCTATGCGCTCAAAGATATAGGCGTTATCCTAACGAAAGCTAATCAAGCCATCCAAACGTTGGAGCGGTACAAAGTGGTTTTGGATCAGTCGCTGACGAACCTGAGTGCGTCGGAGTTTGAAGAGCTGGTTACGCTGCACGATGTCACCAATGTCATTGCCCGATTTGAAATGGTGCTGCGCATCAAAGCGGAAATCAATCGTTATATTAACGAGTTGGGGAATGAAGGCCGTTTAATTAGCATGCAATTGGAAGAACTTGTTGGCAATGCGGAACTTGAAGCGCGTTTGCTCGTAAAAGATTATGTAAGGGAATTATCCGAAGAACGGGTCAAAGAAATGCAAGCCGGTTTGAAACGGTTATCTTCGGATGAGTTGCTGGAACCGCACCAAATCATTCGATTACTCGGCTATCCGCATACGAATTCAATAGTTGAAGAGCCGGTTTCCCCGCGTGGATTCAGGGTTCTTGGGAAAATACCGCGGCTTCCCTCGATCATTATTGCGAATCTTGTAGAGAAGTTTGGCTACCTGCCGCACATGATGATGGCAACGATTGAAGAACTGGATGAAGTTGATGGAATCGGAGAAGTGAGGGCGCGCGCTATTAAAGAAGGCCTCAAAAGAATTCAAGAACAAGTGTTCATTGACAGACATATTTAAAGTGGATACAATCATAAAGTATCTAATGTTGAGGTTTTATAAAGTCAAGTTTAGGGCATAGTAAATCCAGAGGTGGACAAAAACATATGTTAACGAAATCAATTCCCAGTCTTTTTACAGTAGGGAACTTATTCCTAGGTGTTCTGTCGATTATTCTTGCTTTCAGTGGAGAGCATGGAGTCGCAGCTGTACTTGTCATCGTTGCCATGCTGCTTGATGGTCTTGACGGCCGTGTAGCAAGGGCATTGAATGCACAAAGTGAATTTGGTAAAGAGCTAGACTCGCTGTCCGACGTTATTTCTTTCGGTGTAGCACCAGCCTTTATCATGTATGTAGTCGCTTTTAATGATCCGAGTGTGATCAGTCCGGCATTTGCCTGGATCGTCACGGCGATCTTCCCCATTTGTGGAGCGCTTCGTTTGGCTCGTTTCAACGTTGTTGCTGGTACACCTGGTTATTTCATCGGTTTGCCGATTCCGGCTGCTGGCGGTGTGCTTTGTACATTAGCGTTGTTCGTTAATGAAATTAACGTCTACGTGCTTTTGGTAAGTACGATCATGTTGTCATACTTAATGGTAAGTACTGTGAAGTACCCGAACTTCAAGAAAGCGGGTATTCCTAAAGCGGCAATCTGGATTACACCCGTTATCGTTGCCGTAGCTGTCCTGATTGCAATCAAATGGCCTGAGTCCATTTCCAAAATGATCTTCGTACCGCTCCTGTTGTACGCGCTTTATGGCTTAAAAAAAAACGTTGATGGCTTTTTCATCCGAATCCGCAGAAAGAACAAACGACGCGGTGTAGACGATTCAAATTCCGTTAAGTCCGACGTTTAATCGGCAAAATAAAAAGCATTTATTTTCTTCTGATCATCTCAGAGAAAATAAATGCTTTTTTGTTTGTTCATCTTCATGTTCATGACATGTTGAAGAGTCCTAGTGTTGTGCATTTCTTGGATTCATTCTCAACGACTTGTTCCAGGTTAACATCAAGAATGTTGCTGAGTGCGGACATATAGAACAAGTTCCTGCCCAGTTCACTACTAACAACCTCGATGCATTGTTCACACAGGTGACCGGATACATGAGTGCCCAGCACATCCTTAGCCTCATTCAAAGTCATCTCTGGATGGTACTCTTGCTTCGCTGCGTTGACCTGAATACATCCACATTCTGTAATGGATTTCACCACGGAACGGTTAGCAGCTGCACCGGACTGTTGAAATTTGGATAAGACATCAAGCAGACTTCGGTGACGGAGCAACAATTCGGATACTTGATCTTGAAACTGCTTTAAAGTCAAGGAGCTCATTCCATCCACCTCGGGTGTGTTGGTAACTTCCAATTTCATTATAATGGAAGGCCCTTAATATTTCAATTTTACATCTGAAGAAGTGATTAACGATGGATAAATTGGAACATAATTGTAATGTAGCTTTATTAATATGTTGATGCAGGGGGTGAATCTATGATGAGGAAATGGGTACAGTTCATTTTGGCCATCATGGGTGCTAGTTTAGGATTTGGCTGGAGTGATGCCATCCTTCGAACGACAGGTTTCATGAATGAGTCAGGAAAAGCAATAGTCATCAATAGTTTATGCGCGGTAGTTATGTTCATTCTTTCAGCATGGGTTGCAGGCAAGGGGATGAAGCTGCTTGTCAAAGGGGAAAGAAACGTTGCGGACATTCCTGTGTCCGATCTGCTTTCAGGTACATTAGGACTAGTTATTGGACTGCTTATATCGGTATTGGTGTTCCCTGTACTCGATCAGGTGAAGTGGGCAAGCCCTATTTTACCCTTCGTCGTTTCGGGGGTTCTAGCAGTTATGGGGTTTCGCATCGGTTACAGCAAGCGGGAAGAGCTGGTTCAGATTATTGCGATGAGCCGGGTAGTCGCTCCAGAGAAGCAGACACACCGTCCTTACGAGGAACATAAGATTCTCGATACAAGTGTTATTATTGACGGACGTATTGCGGATATTTGCAAAACAGGTTTCATCGAAGGGACCCTCGTTATACCGGAGTTTGTACTTGAAGAGCTGCAGCATATTGCGGACTCATCGGACTTGCTCAAGCGGAATCGCGGGCGGCGGGGACTTGATATTTTGAACAAAATTCAAAAGGAACTCGAAGTGAAAGTGCTGATTTATGAAGGCGATTTCGAAGAGATCTCCGAAGTAGACAGCAAGTTGGTTCGTCTGGCGAAGGTGCTGCAAGGCAAAGTGATTACGAACGATTTTAACCTGAATAAAGTTTGTGAATTACAAGGTGTTTCCGTGCTAAATATCAACGATTTGGCGAATGCCGTGAAGCCTGTTGTTCTGCCGGGTGAAGAAATTATTGTTCAAGTCATTAAAGATGGCAAAGAACATGGACAAGGTGTCGCTTATCTGGACGATGGCACGATGATTGTCGTGGAAGGCGGTCGCGAATTCATTGGCATGACGCTCGAAGTGATGGTGACCAGTGTGCTGCAAACATCGGCGGGTCGCATGATTTTCGCAAAACCGAAATTATTGGAAAAAGCGCAATAAAACCAGTATGATAGGGAGATGTAACATAACACTTACTAGTTGCTAGGAAAGCTTTCGAATAGAAAGCGCTCAGGTGGAGTTGGAGGGCTTAGGACTTATGGGGAAGCTAGGGGTTATCCTCGTGGCAGCGGGCAAGGGCTCGCGCATGGGAACGGCGGAAAGCAAACAATATTTACAACTGGGACAGAAGCCAATTCTGGTACATACGTTGCAATTATTTCAAAACATACATGAAGTGAATGAAATCATTTTAGTTGTAGGCGGAAATGACGTAGAGCGCTGTACAGGCTATGTGCAGAGCTATGCGCTTTCCAAGGTCACTCATGTGCTGGCAGGCGGGGCGGAGCGTCAGGACTCCGTCAGAAGGGGCCTAGAAGCCCTGGAGCAGGATACCGCTTGGGTGCTCGTACATGACGGTGTTCGTCCTTTCGTCAAAAAAGAACATGTGTTCGATTGTCTGTCAAAGGCGAAAGAACAGGACGCAGCTGTGCTGGCGGTACCCGTGAAGGATACGATCAAAGTCGTAGATTCCGAAAAGCGAATACAATCTACACCGGATAGACGAAGCTTGTGGGCCATCCAAACCCCGCAAGCTTTTCGGCTTTCTCTTTTACAGGAGGCGCACCAGCGTGCACTTCAGGAAGGCTTCCTGGGGACAGACGATGCTATGCTGGTAGAGCGTATAGGAACAACGGTGCATGTTGTTGAAGGGGACTATTACAATATCAAGATAACGACACCGGAAGATTTGCCATGGGCAGAATGGATACTACAGAACGTAAGGGGAGAGGAACAACAATGATTCGTGTAGGACAAGGATTTGATGTTCATCAGTTGGTGGAAGGCCGTAAATGCATTATTGGAGGCGTAACGATTCCTTATGAAAAGGGGCTGCTCGGCCATTCCGATGCGGATGTGCTCTTGCACGCGGTTAGCGATGCGATTCTAGGCGCTCTGGGCTTAGGAGATATCGGGAAACACTTCCCGGATACGGCGGCGGAATTCAAGGATGCGGACAGTCTGGTCCTTTTGAAACACGTGTGGCAGCTTGCCAAAGATAGAGGATATCGTCTGGGGAACACAGATTCCACGATTATTGCCCAGAAGCCGAAGATGGCACCGTATATCCCGCAAATGGTTGAAATTATTGCCGATGCCCTAGAAGCGAAACCGGAGCAAGTCAATGTGAAAGCTACTACGACGGAGCAGCTAGGCTTCACGGGCCGAGGCGAAGGGATTGCGGCGCAATCGGTTGTTTGTTTAATTCGAGATGTGCTAGAATAGCAGGTATTATTGGGGAGAGAGGGTATAGTCATGAACCAACCTTTACGTGTGCGCTATGCACCAAGTCCAACGGGACATTTACATATAGGCGGTGCTCGTACAGCACTTTTTGATTATTTATTGGCGCGTCGACATGGCGGAGCTTTCGTTGTGCGTTTTGAAGATACGGATCAAACCCGCCATAAAGAATCCGGCATCGAGGATCAATTGAATGGGCTAAGATGGCTTGGATTAGAGTGGGATGAGAGCGTGGATATCGGGGGTCCATACGGTCCTTATCGTCAGATGGAAAGACTTGATATTTATCAAACCCACCTTAACCAGCTTCTTCAAAGTGGCCATGCGTATCCTTGCTACTGTTCGGAAGCCGATCTGGAGCAGGAGCGGGCAGAGCAGGAAGCACGCGGCGAGATGGGTGGATACTCCGGGAAATGCCGTCACTTGACGCCTGAGCAAATTGCCGCTTTTGAAGCGGAAGGCCGCAAGCCTTCGACTCGATTCCTTGTGCCGGCAGATCGCATCATCGGCTTCGAAGACAAGGTTCGCGAGCATGTTGAGTTTGAATCCAATGGCATCGGCGATTTTATTATCGCGCGTCCTGACGGGATTCCGACGTATAACTTTGCTGTTATCGTGGATGACCACATGATGAAAATCAATTTGGTTATTCGCGGGGAAGAGCATCTGTCCAATACGCCTAGACAAATTCTGATGTACGAAGCTCTCGGTATGCCTGTTCCGGAATTTGCGCACTTGGCGCTGATTCTTAACCAGGACCGGAAGAAAATGAGCAAACGGGATGAGTCCATTATCCAGTTCATTGAGCAGTACCGGGAGTTAGGTTATTTACCGGAAGCTGTTGTGAACTTTATCGCTCTGCTGGGATGGTCTCCTGGCGGCGAAGAAGAAATGTTTACGAAGGAAGAATTGATCGCCCAGTTTGACCTCGACCGTGTGTCGAAGAGTCCGGCTGTGTTTGATATGGATAAATTGAACTGGATGAACAACGCTTATTTGAAAAAAGCTCCGCTCTCGCGTGTTGTTGACCTGTGTGTCCCTCACCTGCAAAAGGCCGGATACATCGAGCCGCAATTGGATGAAGCGGGCCAGGCGTGGGTGACGGCTCTAGTCGGCCTCAATCAAGAGAGAATGCGCTTCGCGGCGGAAATTGTCGAACTGTCGGGCATCTTCTTCAAGGAAGAGCTTGTTATCGACGAGGAAGCGGCAGCAGTTTTGAAAGAAGAGCATGTGCCTGCTGTATTGACCAGCTTCTTGGGGCAAGTCGAGCAAGCTGAGTCATTCACGGTAGAGGCGATCCCTGCTTTGTTGAAGCAAGTTCAGAAGGATACGGGCTATAAAGGGAAGCAATTGTTTATGTCGATCCGTTCTGCGCTGACAGGACAAGTGCATGGACCTGACCTCAATGTGTCGCTTTACCTGCTTGGAAAAGAAAAAGTCGCTTCGCGTCTACGGAACTTGTTGTAATACAGGGTTCTTTTCGCTATACTTAGTTCAATAAGGAATGCAATGATCAGGAGAGTACGATTATTTAGGGATTTATCAGAGAGGATAATCGAAGCCGTCAGGCTTTGGCTGTGAGTTATCCATTCCCTCTAACCGGAAATGCACCTGGGAGCTGCCGCGCCGAATACTCGGATTCAGAGTAAGGTAGGCGCAGCCGAAATGCCCACGTTACGGGTTTTTGAGTTGGGAGACTTCCGAGTCACCAAGCAGAGTGGAACCGCGATTAATCACGCCTCTGCAGCCATATGGCTGCGGGGGCTTTTTATTATACGCAGGAGTATGATTTCCTACAAAAGAAGGTGAGAGCATGTGGCGAACGATCAAATCTGATATTTCCGCCGTATTCGATAACGACCCGGCTGCACGCAGCTGGTTTGAGGTTGTGTTTACTTACTCTGGCCTTCACGCCATATGGGCACATCGAGTCGGTCATTGGTTTTATAAAAGGAAGATGTTCACGATTGCCCGTGTTGTTTCCCAGTGGAGCCGTTTCATGACAGGCATCGAGATTCATCCAGGTGCTACGATTGGGCAAAGATTGTTTATTGACCATGGGATGGGTGTCGTCATTGGGGAAACCTGTGAGATTGGCGACGATGTTATCTTGTATCAAGGGGTCACACTGGGGGGAACAGGGAAAGAGAAAGGTAAGAGACACCCAACTATTGGCAATAATGTAGTTATTGGTTCGGGTGCCAAGATTTTGGGCTCCTTCCTTGTTGGCGAGAATTCACGGATTGGCTCCAATGCGGTGGTTATCCAAGAGGTTCCTTCGAACAGTACCGTTGTAACGATGCCAGCTAAGCTTGTGAAGCGGGATGGTGTGCGTGTGAACCGGTTGGACCATGGCAATTTGCCGGATCCGATTATTGATATATTCCAGGAAATGCAGCAGCAAATTAATGAATTGCGAAGACAGCTAGAACTAGAACGGGTTAAGAATGGAGGAGCGAGAGAACATGACGCTCAGAATGTATAATACGTTAACACGCAAGAAGGAAGAGTTTGTACCTTTAGAACCAGGTAAGGTAAAGATGTATGTGTGCGGTCCGACCGTATACAATTATATCCATATTGGAAATGGCAGACCGGTTATTTTCTTTGATGTCGTACGCCGCTTTTTAGAGTCTCAGAACTATGAAGTTACTTATATTACAAACTTTACCGATGTGGATGATAAAATGATTCGTAAAGCCGAGGAAATGGCTGTTACCGTTCCGGAGCTGGCTGAAACTTTTATTGCCGCCTTCTTGGAGGATATCCAAACGCTTGGTGTGCATGAAGCCACAATGAATCCCCGTGTAACAGACAATATTCAGGAAATCATTGAATTCATCGCTGCTTTGGTTGAAAAAGGCTACGCCTATGAAGCCCGCGGCGATGTCTATTACCGGACGACGAAATTCGCCGAATACGGCAAGCTTTCTCATCAAAATCTGGAAGAACTCCAATACGGCATTCGCATTGAAGTGGATGACCGCAAAGAGAATCCGCAGGATTTTGTTCTTTGGAAAGCGGCCAAACCGGGAGAGATTTATTGGGATAGCCCTTGGGGCCAAGGCCGTCCAGGCTGGCATATCGAATGCTCCGCTATGGTGCGCAAATATTTAGGTGAAACGATTGATATTCACGGCGGCGGTCAAGACTTGACGTTCCCGCATCATGAGTGCGAAATCGCGCAAACCGAAGCGGTGACTGGCCATCCAATGGCCAATTACTGGTTGCACAATGCTTTCCTTAACATTGATAATGAAAAAATGTCCAAATCGCTGGGGAATGGCATTCTCATCCGCGATCTTGTGAAACAAATTAAACCGGAAGTTTTCCGTTTCTTTATGTTATCCGCTCACTACCGCAATCCGTTGAACTTCAGCGATGAGAGCCTCAAGCAAGCGGCCAATGCGTTGGAGCGCATTCAAAATGCAAATGATAACCTGAAGCATCGTCTGGCCACAGCCTCAGCAACAGGTGAGATCGAAGCCGCTCATACGGAGCGTGTAGCGGCGATCGCCGCTCAGTTCGTCGAGAAGATGAACGACGACTTCAATACCCCGGATGCGATCACGGCGGTGTTCGATCTCGTTGCAGAAGCGAACCTGTACTTGCAGCAGGAGCGGGTGAATGCTGCCGCTTTGCAAATGTTCCTGGATCAGCTGCAGGTGTTTGATCAAACGTTGGGCATTTTGTCGAAACAGGCTGACGAATTGTTGGACGAAGAGATTGAGCAGCTGATTGTCGACCGCACGGAAGCGAGGAAGTCGAAGAACTGGGTGCGTGCGGACGAAATCCGCGATCTGCTCACAGAGAAAGGAATATTCCTTGAGGATACACCACAAGGAATTCGTTGGCGCCGCAAATGAGTGAGACTTTTACTGAAGCTGCGAATCTGTTCGTTTTTCCGCCGTCCAAGAGTCCTCATTTGCTGAATCCTCTCGTGCTCGCCTATATTGGCGATGCGGTCTATGAGGTCTATATTCGGCAATATGTGATTTCTGGCGGAAACCATCGGCCCAATCATTTGCACAAAGCAGCTACTGGCTATGTTTCGGCTAAGGCGCAATCCAAGGTGTTGGATGCGCTGATGCCGATGCTGACGGAAGAAGAGATTGACATGGTGAAGCGCGGACGCAATGCCAAATCAGGAACGACAGCCAAGAACGCGGATGTGCTTGAATACCGGCACAGCACCGCGTTTGAGTGCTTAATTGGATATTTGTATTACAAGCAATCTTTTGAGCGATTGAAGGAAATATTGGATTTTGTTCTGGATCACAAGAATTAAGCTTAGTCCATTGCGGATGTAAGTTATGTTAAACGAGGAATTTTTAGGAGGAAGCAAGAGATGGATGAGGAATATATTGGCGGGAAGCACTCCGTAATGGAGGCGATCCGTGCTGGTCGAACAATCAACAAAATTTGGATTGCTGAGAATGCACAGAAGCAATTCGCTGGCCCGATTGTAGCGGAAGCCAAAAATTTAGGGATTCTTGTGCAATTTACAGACAAACGTAAGCTTGATCAAATGGTAGAAGGGCTTCAGCACCAAGGGGTTATAGCGCAGGTAGCAGCCTATGAATACGTAGAAGTAGAGGATATTCTTGCTAAAGCTAAGGCGCTTGGCCAGGATCCCTTTATCCTCATTCTTGATGAGATTGAAGACCCGCACAACCTGGGTTCGATCCTGCGAACAGCGGATTGCACGGGAGTTCACGGTGTCATTATTCCCAAAAGACGCTCCGTAGGGCTAACAGCAACGGTTTCTAAGACATCTGCGGGTGCGGTAGAGTATGTTCCTGTTGCTCGAGTAACGAATATCTCGCAGACCATCGAACAGCTCAAAGAGCAAGGAGTTTGGGTCGCGGGAACGGATGTGACAGCAGCGCAAGATGTATATAAAGCGAATTTCAGTATGCCCATAGCTCTTGTCATCGGCAATGAAGGTAAAGGTGTTGGAAGGCTGATTAAAGAGAGATGTGACTTCCTAGTTAAACTGCCGATGGCGGGACACGTGAACTCTCTGAATGCCTCTGTAGCCGCGGGTGTATTGATGTATGAAGTGGTTCGCCAACGAACTAAGAGTTAAAGCAGATGGAAGAGTTTCTAATCGTAGACGGCTACAATATCATAGGGGCATGGCCTGAACTGAATAAGCTGAAGGATACCGACTTGGAAGGGGCCCGGGATAAGTTAATTCATATGCTGGCTGAATACCAATCGTACTCAGGTATGAAGGTATACCTGGTTTTTGACGCTTACATGGTACCTGGACTTGGGAAGAAGTATGTACAGAGCAAATTGAACGTCCTCTACACCAAAGAGAAGGAAACCGCGGATGAACGGATCGAACGATTGGTTACGAATCTGATGGGAAGACGTAAGCAAATCTATGTGGCCACCTCCGATATGATTGAGCAGCATGTTATTTTCGGTAAAGGAGCTCTTCGATTGCCGGCTGGTGAACTTCTCATCAAAATCAAACAGAATCGCAAAGAAGTTCGAGACCGTATTCAACCGGAGACGACAGCGAAACGCAATCCGTTTGAAGGCAAATTGAGCAATGAGTTAAAGGCGCAGTTCGAACGCTGGCGAAGAGGGGAGTAATCCTCCAAATGCTAGAAATGGTGGGGGTCCCCGTTGACGGTGTGAGATTTCATCATGTATACTTAACCTAAACTTTTAATGTGAATCTGGGTAGTCCTGCAGGCCGGAGGGATTGTTGGTGAGTGTCGACCTCAAAGAACTGAGAATGTATGATTATGACCTCAAGCCAGATGAAGACATTGTCGAGGCAGTCCGTGAAGGCAGTAGCGAAGCGTTGGAATATCTTATCAATAAATATAAGAATTTCGTGCGTGCCAAAGCACGTTCTTATTTTTTGATAGGTGCAGACCGAGAAGATATTGTGCAGGAAGGAATGATAGGTTTATATAAATCTATCCGCGACTTCCGAGGAGACAAGCTTGCTTCTTTTAAAGCCTTTGCTGAACTGTGCATTACTCGACAGATCATCACGGCGATTAAGACAGCAACACGTCAGAAACACATTCCTCTTAATTCCTACGTGTCACTGGACAAGCCTATCTATGATGAAGATTCTGATCGTACGCTGCTTGACGTCATCAGCGGTTCCAGGGTCACAGATCCTGAGGAGCTTGTGATTAATCAAGAAGAATTTACGGGACTTGAAGATAAAATGGGAGAGATATTGAGTGATTTGGAGCGTAGGGTTCTTATGCTCTATCTCGATGGGAGATCCTACCAAGAGATTGCGGTGGACCTTGATCGTCATGTCAAGTCGATTGACAATGCTCTTCAACGTGTGAAACGCAAGCTTGAACGCTATTTGGAAGTTAGAGATTTGTAGAATGTGCCCGCGCTGCCTTGCTTGGTCTTGGCAGCGCGGGCCTTTTATTTGTACGAGGTTTATTATCATACCGGAGCGTCTATACTGATATTACTCTTGCAATTGTGAGACTTCTGCCTTGACACTCTGTAACTGGTTGTGATAAAGTATTTCAGGTAGCCCTAAAAGTCGCTTTCTTTTTGACGCGCTTCGAAGGGCTTTAATTAGAACGTGTCTGTAGGAGGTGTACATCATGCGGGTCATCATCACATTAGCGTGCACAAATTGCAAACAAAGAAACTATGCATCCACTAAAAATAAGCGCAACAATCCCGACCGTATTGAGTTGAAGAAATATTGCAAATTTTGCAATGAACATACTGCTCATCGCGAGACTAGGTAGTTCTTTGGAGGTGTAGTTTGTGGGGTTCTTGGCTAGAATGAGACAAAGCTTCGGATCCACTTTTTCCTTCTTCACCGACAGTTGGACAGAACTCAAAAAGGTCAAGTGGCCAAGTCGCAAAGAGATGATTACCTATACGCTTGTTGTGTTGGGTACTGTAGCTTTTGTTGCTATTTATTTTTTTGTGCTGGATCTTGGAATTTCTGAGTTGCTGCGCCTTGTTTTTAAATAAACAGGACTATAGGTGAATTTATTCATGGAAAAAAGATGGTACGTCGTACATACCTATTCAGGGTATGAGAACAAAGTGAAAGCCAACCTGGAGAAACGTGTTGAATCCATGGAAATGACGGACAAGATCTTCCGTGTGCTTGTGCCTATGGAAGAGGAACTGGTGAATAAAGACGGCAAGAAAAAAGTCGTCATGCGTAAAGTTTATCCAGGGTATGTTCTCGTAGAAATGATTCAGACGGACGATTCTTGGTACGTAGTTCGTAATACGCCAGGAGTTACCGGATTCGTAGGCTCTACGGGATCCGGCTCTAAACCGACTGCATTATTACCTGAGGAAGTTGAATCTATTTTGAAGCATATGGGAATGGAAGAGCCGAAGGCGAAGATCGACTTCGAACTCAAAGAGACCGTACGCGTCAAGGTGGGACCTTTCGCAAACTTTGTCGGATCTGTTGAGGAAATTGTGGCTGACAAGGGTAAACTTAAGGTGCATGTCAACATGTTTGGTAGGGAAACCCCGCTTGAGCTCGATTTCGACCAAGTGGAAAAGCTATAACACAAGACAACCAAGGGTTTCTACCAGGTCTATTCCTCGGGATAGACCTTCGTTAGTGGGATCTATATTATAAACAGGAGGTGTCTATCATGGCAAAAAAGGTTATTAAAATCGTGAAGCTTCAAGTTCAAGCTGCGAAAGCAAATCCAGCACCACCGATCGGTCCAGCATTGGGTCAAGCAGGTGTGAACATCATGGCTTTCTGTAAAGAGTTTAACGCTCGTACTGCTGATCAAGTAGGCCTTATCATTCCGGTTGAGATCACAGTATTCGAGGATCGTTCCTTTACATTCATCACTAAAACGCCTCCGGCTGCAGTTCTTCTTCGCGTCGTTGCTGGTATCGAAAAAGGATCCGGTGAACCAAACAAAAAGAAAGTTGCAACTGTGAAACGTGCAAAAGTTCGTGAAATCGCAGAACAAAAAATGCCTGACCTGAATGCTGCATCCGTTGAGGCTGCTATGCGTATGGTTGAAGGTACAGCTCGCAGCATGGGAATCACTATCGAAGATTAATTCCGCAAGGAATGCGGCTGTGTAAACCGCGGTTTGCGTAGAAGTTTTCTTGGAAAACTTTGAGGTCGCTCGGTGGGAGGATTATCCGCTAATACCACTAAGGAGGATATACATTATGCCTAAACACGGTAAGAAATACCGCGAAGTATCTCAGCTTGTTAATGCTGAAACTTTGTACGATCCGTCAGAAGCAATCGAGCTTGTTAAGAAAACAGCTCCTGCTAAATTTGATGAAACTGTAGATGTTGCAGTTCGTCTGGGTGTAGACCCAAGAAAACAAGATCAGGCTGTTCGTGGTGTTGTAGTACTTCCACACGGTACTGGTAAAACGAAACGTGTACTTGTATTTGCTAAAGGCGAGAAAGCGAAAGAAGCTGAAGCAGCTGGTGCAGATTTTGTTGGTGATGCTGACATGATCAACAAAATTCAACAAGGTTGGTTCGAGTTCGACGTTTGCGTAGCTACTCCAGACATGATGAGCGAAGTTGGTAAACTGGGTCGTATCCTCGGGGGTAAAGGTTTAATGCCAAACCCTAAAGCAGGAACAGTTACTTTCGACGTTACCAAAGCTGTTCAGGAGATCAAAGCTGGTAAAATCGAGTACCGTCTTGACAAAGCAGGACAAATCCATGCTCCACTTGGTAAAGTATCTTTCGATGCAGACAAGTTGAACGAAAACTTCAAAGCATTGGTTGATGCGCTTGTAAGAGCGAAACCAGCAGCGGCTAAAGGTGTTTACCTGAAAAACATTGCTGTATCCTCCACAATGGGACCAAGTGTTCGAGTAAACGTAAGCTCCTTCAGATAAGTAATAGCTTCCAGTTGACTTCGGTTGCTGGGCGTGATACTCTATCAAAGGTCATAAAAATGAATATGCAAACCGTAGACAGTAGGTGCCTTGTGCTTAATTTCCTACCGAGGTGTTATGATATATATAGCGATTTCTTTGTACATCAGGGAAAAAGTGAACACATCATGCCTTCGTAGCGTCTACGAAGGCATTTCTTATTGTTATAAGGAATGCTGATGCTCCTACTGTTTGTGATATTGAAACATAAATGCATAAGAAGTGAGGTGTACTATGGCAAACGCGAAAATTCTTGCAGCAAAAGAACAGGCAGTAGCTGAAGTAACTGAAAAGTTCAAAGCTAGTGCTTCTACAATCATCGCTGACTACCGCGGTTTGAACGTAGCTCAAGTAACACAACTACGTAAAACTTTGCGCGAAGCTGGTATTGAATTCGTAGTTCTCAAGAACTCGTTGGCTAGACGCGCATCGGCAAATGCTGAACTAGGATTGGATGAGTACCTAACAGGTCCAACCGCTATTGCTTTCAGCAAAGACGATCTAGTTGCTCCGGCGAAAATTTTGACTGAATTTGCGAAAAAGAATGATCAATTGAGCGTAAAAGGTGGCGTGGTCGAAGGCCGCGTAGTTGGATACGATCAAATTAAAGCACTTGCTGAACTTCCATCCAGAGATGGTTTGCTCTCCATGTTGCTTAGCGTTCTTCAAGCTCCAGTTCGTAACTTTGCACTTGCTGTTAAAGCAGTTGCTGAGAAAAAAGAAGCTGAAGGTCAAGCTTAATTTCAGTGTACGAATCAATTTACAACAACAAACTAATTTATTAATGATAATGGAGGTTTAACCATGAGCACAAATGCAACGATCCTAGAAGCAATCAAAGGCATGACAATCTTGGAATTGAACGACCTGGTTAAAGCAATTGAAGAAGAGTTTGGCGTAACAGCAGCAGCTCCAGTAGCAGCTGGCGGTGGCGCAGCAGTAGCAGTTGAAGAAGCTCAAACTGAGTTTGATGTTATCTTGACTAGCGCTGGTGCTTCCAAAATCAACGTAATTAAAGTAGTTCGCGAAATCACAGGTCTTGGCCTGAAAGAAGCGAAAGACCTAGTTGACGGAGCTCCAAAACCAGTTAAAGAAAAAGTTAGCGCAGAAGAAGCAGAAGCTGTTAAAGCTAAGCTTACAGAAGCTGGCGCATCTGTAGAAGTTAAGTAATTTCTTTTCAGGAAACCTCTTGAAGCTTGCCTTCAAGAGGTTTTTTTACCTAAGCTTTTACCCTTAGGAAAGCCTTAGGAACGCTCGCAGTTATATGATTTTCCTATTGGTAAAAATGAGGAGGGAATCTTAACGTGTCAGAGCATTATTATACGCAGCGTCCTACAGTTAAGCATGATGTCAATGTAGCGCAAGAGGAACTGCGTGGCAGAAAGTACACATTCCTGACGGATGCTGGCGTCTTTTCGAAAAAAGGTGTGGATTATGGAAGTAAGCACTTGATTGAAACGATGCAGTTGAAAGAGGATGCCAAGGTGCTTGATGTCGGTTGCGGTTATGGTCCGATTGGTTTATCAGCAGCGGCGATGTGCCCGAAGGGTCATGTGACAATGGTCGACATTAATGAGCGGGCTATTGAGCTAAGTACTGAAAATGCGCGTCGCAATGGAATTACTAATGTGTCGATTCTACAGAGCGATCTTCTGGAGCAGGTGAAAGAGCAGCGTTATGACGTTGTCCTCACCAATCCTCCGATTCGCGCCGGCAAGGAAGTTGTGCATCGTATTTTTACAGATGCCTATGATTGTTTGGTTGACGGTGGAGCAATATGGGTTGTCATTCAGAAAAAACAAGGCGCGCCTTCAGCGATGAAGAAACTTGAGTCTATCTACAGCGAAGTTGTTGAAGTATCCAAGGACAAAGGGTACAAAATACTCAAGGCCACAAAGTAAGGCTCCAGTAATTTGTAAGTGGAAGTCTTATCTGACAATCGTGGAAATTAGTTTGACTTGATATTTCATATGTGGTATTATTAAAAAATGTCAGTATTAAGATGGGACACATGTCTTTAGTTAACAAAAATGTCAAGTCTTTTTTTCCTCCAGGATGAATAAAATTTGAACTTGTAACGTATAATGTTTGAATTTTAGGAAATTCTAACAGGATGGGAAGAAATATTTGGAAAGTCTTATTGATTACAGGGAAAAATCTTCATCCATACAGTCGCTTAATTCGGACGGGCTCCAATAACGGAGGCGTCCTGAGTGTACGTCGGTAGAAGTTTTTCTTCTTCTTTTTATTTATTGAGTAGAGTTGAGGGGTGAATGAAAGTTGGCGGGACATCTTGTTCAATTTGGACGACGTAAACGCAGGACTTATGCACGAATTAATGAGGTGCTGGGCATTCCAAACCTGATTGAAATCCAGCAAAAATCGTATGAGTGGTTTTTGGAAGAGGGATTACGTGAGATGTTTCAGGATATCTCTCCGATTCAAGATTTCACAGGTAACCTAGTACTGGAGTTTATTGACTATAGCTTAGGCGATCCTAAGTATTCGGTTGATGAATCCAAAGAACGCGACGTAACCTATGCGGCGCCGTTAAGAGTCAAAGTCCGTTTGATTAATAAGGAAACCGGCGAGGTCAAGGAACAGGAAGTGTTCATGGGGGATTTCCCTATTATGACCGATACGGGAACGTTCATTATTAACGGTGCGGAGCGTGTAATCGTCTCCCAGCTCGTTCGTTCCCCCAGTGTTTATTATAGCACGAAAGTGGATAAAAACGGCAAAAAAACTTACACGGCAACGGTTATTCCGAACCGTGGGGCTTGGTTGGAGCTTGAGACGGATGCGAAGGACATTATCTATGTTCGTATCGATCGCACGCGCAAAATTCCAGTTACGGTATTGCTTCGTTCTTTAGGATTTGGCACAGATGCAGAGATTTTGGATTTGCTCGGTGACAATGAATATATCCGTAATACGCTCGATAAAGATAACACGGATTCTACGGAAAAAGCGTTAATCGAAATCTATGAGCGTCTTCGTCCGGGTGAGCCGCCTACGCTTGATAATGCAAGAAGCTTAATCGTTGCTCGTTTCTTTGATCCGAAGCGTTATGATTTGGCTAACGTAGGTCGTTACAAAATCAACAAGAAATTACACATCAAAAATAGATTGTTCAATCAACGTCTGGCTGAAACTTTGGTAGATTCCGAAACGGGAGAAATCATCGCTGAAGCAGGACAATTGCTGGATCGTCGTGTATTAGACGAAATCCTTCCTTTTATCGAAAAAGGAGCAGGCTACAAAGAGTTCTCCATTCCAAAAGGTGTAACTGGTGCGGATACAATCCCTGTTCAGTGCATTAATGTGTACTCACCTACAGAAGAAGGCAAGGTTGTTAAAGTAATCTCTAACGGGGTTATCGACAAACAAGTTAAAAACATCACGCCTGCCGATATCATTTCATCCATTAACTATTTCATCAACTTGCTGCATGGCATCGGGAATACGGATGATATTGACCACTTAGGTAACCGTAGACTTCGTTCCGTTGGTGAATTGCTGCAGAACCAATTCCGTATCGGTTTATCCCGTATGGAACGTGTTGTTCGTGAACGTATGTCCATTCAAGATGCGAATGTTATTACGCCACAAGCATTAATCAACATTCGACCAGTTATTGCGTCGATTAAAGAGTTCTTCGGTAGTTCTCAGCTTTCTCAATTTATGGACCAAACGAACCCGCTTGCTGAGCTGACGCACAAAAGACGTCTATCTGCACTCGGACCGGGCGGTTTGACGAGAGAGCGCGCAGGGATGGAAGTTCGTGACGTGCATCACTCTCACTATGGCCGTATGTGTCCAATTGAGACTCCAGAGGGACCGAACATTGGTTTGATCAACTCCTTGTCTACATTTGCCCGCATTAATGAGTATGGCTTCATTGAAGCTCCGTACCGTTGGGTAGATCCGAAGACGGGAACTGTTACTGACCAAATCGCTTACCTGACTGCGGATGAAGAAGATAACTACGTTATCGCGCAAGCGAACGCGCAGTTGACGGAAGAAAACAAATTTGTTGATTCCGCGATTATCGTACGTTACAAGGATGATAACTTAACGCTGCCGGTTGAACGTGTCGACTATATGGACGTTTCTCCGAAGCAAGTTGTATCCGTTGCGACTGCGTTAATTCCGTTCCTTGAAAACGATGACTCCAACCGCGCGTTGATGGGTTCCAACATGCAGCGTCAAGCGGTACCGCTTTTGATTCCAAAAGCACCTCTTGTAGGTACAGGGATGGAGCACAAAGTCGCTAAGGACTCGGGAGTATGTATTGTCTCCAAATTTGATGGAATTATTGAGAAAGCTGCTGCAAATGAAATTTGGCTGCGCCGCCAGGAAATGGTAGACGACAAATTGGTCAGCGGCAACATCGTCAAATATAAGCTTCACAAATTCATGCGTTCCAACCAAGGTACGTGCATTAATCAACGCCCGATCGTGAAGAAGGGTCAATTGATTAAAGCTGGAGATATTCTTGCTGATGGACCATCGACTGAGCAAGGCGAATTGGCTTTGGGTCGTAACGTTGTCGTTGCCTTCATGACTTGGGAAGGTTACAACTACGAGGATGCGATCTTGTTAAGCCAAAAGCTTGTGAAAGAAGATGTCTACACATCCATTCACATTGAGGAATATGAGTCAGAAGCACGTGATACGAAGCTTGGACCTGAAGAGATTACTCGCGATATCCCGAACGTTGGGGAAGACGCACTCAAGAATCTTGACGAGCGCGGAATTATCCGTGTCGGTGCCGAGATCGGCGCAGGCGATATCCTGGTTGGTAAAGTAACACCTAAGGGTGTGACTGAACTTACTGCAGAAGAAAGATTGCTGCATGCGATCTTCGGAGAGAAAGCTCGTGAAGTTCGTGATACATCCCTTCGCGTACCGCATGGTACAGATGGTATCGTTGTTGATGTGAAAGTATTTACTCGTGAGAATGGCGATGAGCTGCCTCCAGGAGTTAACCAACTCGTACGTGTCTACATTGCGCAAAAACGGAAAATTTCCGAAGGCGACAAAATGGCGGGACGTCATGGTAACAAAGGGGTAGTAGCACGTATTCTCCCTGAAGAAGATATGCCTTTCCTTCCGGATGGTACGCCGGTTGAAGTTGTACTGAATCCACTAGGGGTTCCTTCTCGGATGAACATCGGTCAAGTGCTTGAAGTTCACTTGGGTATGGCTTCCAAGTACCTTGGTATCCACGCAGCTACGCCTGTATTTGACGGAGCGCGTGAGTATGACGTATTTGATGCAATGGAAGAAGCCGGCATGCAACGTAGCGGTAAAACGATTCTGTACGATGGTCGTACAGGGGAATCGTTCGAACGCGAAGTTACGGTTGGCGTCATGTACATGATCAAATTGGCACACATGGTTGATGATAAAATCCATGCCCGTTCCACAGGACCTTACTCCCTTGTTACTCAGCAGCCGCTGGGTGGTAAAGCGCAGTTTGGTGGACAACGTTTCGGGGAGATGGAGGTATGGGCGCTTGAAGCATACGGTGCTGCCTATACACTGCAAGAAATTCTTACTGTGAAGTCCGATGACGTCGTAGGCCGTGTGAAAACATACGAGTCCATTGTCAAAGGCGAGAACGTTCCAGAACCGGGTGTTCCGGAATCATTCAAAGTTTTGATCAAAGAGCTTCAAAGCTTGGGTATGGATGTCAAAATCCTTTCCGGCGACGAAGAAGAGATCGAAATGCGAGAAGCCGATGATGACGATGAAGTCACTAGCGATAAATTAAACCTAAATTTAGAGGGCTCTGAATTAGGAGTCAACGAATAAAGAACGCCACAATAGATCGAGATCGATTCACTGCATAGTGGGTTTAAATTCTTAAAGGAGGGTTGCTCCTTGATGGACGTTAACAACTTCGAGTTTATGAAAATCGGTTTGGCATCACCCGATAAAATTCGCTCTTGGTCCCGTGGGGAAGTAAAGAAGCCGGAAACCATTAACTACAGAACTTTAAAGCCTGAGAAAGAAGGTCTTTTCTGTGAAAAGATCTTCGGGCCAACCAAAGATTGGGAATGTCACTGCGGTAAATACAAACGCGTCCGTTACAAGGGCGTCGTTTGTGACCGTTGTGGTGTTGAAGTAACCCGCCAAAAAGTGCGCCGCGAGCGCATGGGACACATCGAGCTTGCTGCTCCTGTATCCCATATCTGGTACTTCAAAGGTATCCCGAGCCGCATGGGTCTTGCGTTGGATATGTCTCCAAGATCCTTGGAGGAAATCATCTACTTCGCTTCCTATGTGGTAACTGATCCTGGGGATACACCTTTGGAGAAAAAGCAGCTGCTTTCCGAAAAAGAGTATCGCAGCTACCGTGAGAAGTATGGCTACGCGTTCCAAGCTGGTATGGGTGCTGAAGCTGTTAAAAAGCTTCTGATCGATATCGACATCGAACGTGAAGTAGATACACTCAAAGAAGAATTGAAAACAGCGCAAGGTCAACGCCGTAATCGTGCGATCAAGCGCTTGGAAGTTATGGAAGCTTTCCGTAACTCGAAGAACCTTCCAGGTTGGATGATTCTAGATGTACTTCCTGTCATCCCGCCGGAGCTTCGTCCGATGGTACAGCTTGACGGAGGACGCTTCGCGACATCCGACTTGAATGATCTCTATCGCCGAGTTATCAACCGTAATAACCGTCTCAAAAGATTGCTCGACCTAGGGGCACCGGACATCATCGTTCAAAATGAGAAGCGCATGCTGCAAGAAGCGGTAGATGCTCTTATCGACAACGGTCGTCGCGGCCGTCCGGTAACAGGTCCTGGTAACCGTCCGTTGAAATCCCTCAGTCACATGCTGAAAGGTAAACAAGGACGTTTCCGTCAAAACTTGCTCGGTAAACGTGTTGACTATTCCGGTCGTTCCGTTATCGTAGTAGGTCCTAACCTGAAGATGTACCAATGTGGTCTTCCGAAGGAAATGGCGCTTGAATTGTTCAAGCCTTTCGTAATGAAAGAGCTTGTGAATAAAGGTTTGGCCCACAACATTAAGAGTGCGAAACGTAAAGTCGAGCGCGTAAGTCCAGATGTTTGGGATGTTCTAGAAGAAGTCATTAAGGAGCACCCGGTTCTTCTGAACCGTGCCCCCACATTGCATAGACTCGGGATTCAGGCGTTCGAGCCGATTCTCGTTGAAGGTCGTGCCATCAAGCTGCATCCGCTCGTATGTACAGCGTATAACGCTGACTTCGACGGTGACCAAATGGCGGTCCACGTACCTTTATCATCTGAAGCTCAAGCTGAAGCTCGTTTGCTGATGCTGGCGTCAGGTAACATTTTGAACCCGAAAGACGGTAAACCGGTTGTTACGCCTTCACAGGATATGGTTCTTGGAAGCTTCTACTTAACAACGGATAACAAGTTTGCTAAAGGTGCTGGTTCTATCATTAGAACTGTACATGAAGCAATCTCGTCCTACCAATCGGGTAAAATGGCATTGCATGCACGTGTTGCAATTCCGGCCAAAGCGTTGAACAAAGTTAGCTTTACTGAAAAACAACAAAATGCGATGTTGATTACGACTATCGGTAAAATCATTATGAACGAAATCTATCCAAGTGATTTCCCGTTCATCAATGAGCCTACCAAAACGAACTTGCTGAATGGTATTCCGGATTCTCACTTTGTGTTCGATAAAGGTGCTGATCTAAGAGCCATCATGCTTGAGCGTCCTGAGAATAAAGCGGTTGGTAAGGAATACCTTGGCTCCATTATTGCTGAGTGCTTCCGTAAATACCACACGACGCAAACATCGATGATCCTTGATAAAATTAAAGAGCTTGGATTTACGTATTCCACTAAAGCGGGTATTACCGTAGCTGTCTCTGACGTTGTTGTTCCGACTGAAAAAGAAGGAATTCTTAAAGAGTGCGAAGAGAAAGTACGCGTAGTAACGAATCAATACCGCCGCGGTTTGATTACGGATGAAGAGCGTTATGACCGTGTTATCGCGATCTGGAGTAAAGCGAAGGATGAAATCACAGATATTCTGATGAAATCCCTTGATAAATATAACTCCATCTCGATGATGGTTGAGTCCAAAGCGCGGGGTAACAAATCTCAGATTACACAGCTTGGCGGTATGCGTGGTTTGATGGCGAATCCATCCGGTAAAATTATGGAGTTGCCGATTAAATCCAACTTCCGTGAAGGTCTGACAATCTTAGAGTACTTTATCTCCACGCACGGTGCGCGTAAAGGTCTTGCCGATACAGCGCTTCGTACAGCTGACTCCGGATACTTGACTCGTCGTCTCGTTGACGTAGCACAGGACGTTATCGTTCGTGAGGATGATTGCGGTACGGATAAAGGTTTCATGGTTAGCAAAATCCAAGACGGTAAAGAGGTTATTGAGGATCTCTATGACCGTATTGAAGGGCGCTATGCATTTGAAACTGTTCGTCATCCACAAACAGGCGAAGTTATCGTTCAACGCAATGAATTGATCGAGTCCGAAATTGCGGATGCGATTATCGATGCCGGCATTGAAAGACTTCAAATTCGTTCCGTTCTTAGCTGCCGTACGAACCACGGCGTTTGTAAGAAATGTTATGGACGTAACTTGGCGACTGGCCAATTCGTTGAGATCGGTGAGGCTGTAGGTATTATTGCCGCTCAATCCATCGGTGAGCCAGGAACACAATTGACAATGCGTACGTTCCATACCGGTGGTGTTGCCGGAGACGATATTACGCAAGGTTTGCCGCGTATTCAAGAGCTTTTCGAAGCTCGGAATCCGAAAGGTCAAGCGATCATTTCCGAGATCGACGGTGTCGTCAAAGAAATACGCGAAGCTAAAGATCGTCGTGAAATTGAAGTCCAAGGTGAAGCGGAATCCAAGGTATATGCAGTTCCTTACGGTTCCCGCGTACGTGTATCTCTGAATCAACAAGTTGAGGCCGGAGACGAGCTGACAGACGGATCTATCGATCCGAAAGAAATGCTTCGCATCAAAGGTATCCGCGGCGTGCAGAACTACATTCTGCAAGAGGTTCAACGTGTTTACCGTAACCAAGGGGTAGAAATTAACGATAAGCATATTGAAGTTATGGTTCGTCAAATGTTGCGTAAAATCCGTATCGTTGACGCTGGAGACACAACTCTGCTTCCAGGTTCCTTCGTAGACATTCATGAATATGAAGCAGCCAACAAAGTAGCTTTGTTCGCCGGCAATGAGCCAGCCGTGGCTAGACCTATCTTGCTCGGTATCACTAAGGCGTCTCTAGAGACTGATTCCTTCCTGTCTGCGGCTTCCTTCCAAGAGACAACACGTGTCTTGACGGATGCAGCAATCAAAGGTAAGGTCGACCAATTGCTTGGTCTGAAAGAGAACGTTATTATCGGTAAACTCATTCCTGCAGGAACGGGTATGCCTCGTTACCGGAACATCCGTATTACGGATCCTAACGAAGTGCTCGTGCAAGATGAGGATCTCGAAAAAGAAACAGTAGCCGTTGAATAACGACTATTTATCTAAGAGGGATGGCCACATGCGCCGTCCCTCTTGGTTTTTCTTGCGAATCTATGATTATGCCAAAAGATAAGAAGTTCTTCCTTGACACTGGAACACCAAAATGCTAATATATCGTAGTGTGCCTAAGTTGATATTCTTTCCTTTCTCTGGAGGGGGTGCCTTATGTCTTATGATAAAGTCAAACAGGCGAAGAATATAAGTGTAGGGACGAAGAAAGTCACTAAGACGGTCGAGCAAGACAGGGCTGTTGAAGTTTTTGTTTCTAAAGATGCAGATCCGCGATTGACGATAAAGCTGGTAGCTCTCTGTAATCAAAAGGGTGTGCCAATAACCTACGTAGATTCTATGAAGATGCTAGGTAAAGCATGTGGAATTGAAGTTGGAGCTGCGGTAGCAGCTGTTGTAAATGAATAAACGCTCAAGACGTTTTTGTTAGTGGGATGGCGTACATAAGTTTTCGTAACTTTTTGCTGCTGCCCTTGGCAAAGACTTTCTCTTTGCTCATTTATGACTCGCCTGGATCTGTGGGCTTGCAAGAAATTTATCATGTTATGAATGTAGGGAGGAGGTGGCGATATGCCAACAATTAACCAACTAGTACGTAAAGGTCGTCAAGCGAAGGTGGATAAGTCTAAATCACCAGCTTTGCAAAAAGGTTTTAACGCTTTGAAAAGAGAAGCAACGGATTTGAGTGCACCTCAAAAACGTGGTGTCTGCACGCGTGTAGGTACTATGACTCCTAAGAAGCCTAACTCCGCACTTCGTAAATATGCTCGTGTTCGTTTAACGAACCGTGTAGAGGTGACAGCATACATTCCAGGTATCGGTCACAACCTGCAAGAGCACAGCGTTGTATTGATCCGTGGAGGTAGAATTAAAGATCTTCCAGGGGTACGTTATCACATCGTGCGTGGCGCGCTGGATACTTCCGGTGTTAACAACCGTAAGCAATCCCGTTCCAAATACGGTACTAAACGTCCGAAAGTTAAAAAATAAGAAATAATAATCAGGGATGATTCTTATAAGAAAGGGGGATAACTATGCCTCGTAAAGGTCCAGTTACTCGCAGAGACGTATTGCCAGATCCGATTTATAATAGCAAACTTGTTACTCGTCTTATCAATCGTATTATGATCGATGGAAAAAGAGGGGTAGCACAGTCCATTCTATATAACGCTTTTAACCTCGTGAAAGATCGTACAGGTAAAGAGCCGATGGAAGTGTTCGAAGCTGCTATCAAAAACATCATGCCAGTTCTTGAAGTTAAAGCTCGCCGTGTAGGTGGAGCGAACTATCAAGTGCCGATCGAAGTTAAGCCAGAGCGTCGTACGACACTTGGTTTGCGTTGGTTGGTCAACTATTCCCGTCTTCGCGGTGAGAAGACGATGGAAGAAAGATTGGCTTATGAAATTATCGATGCTAGCAATAGCACAGGTTCTTCCGTTAAGAAACGTGAAGATACACACAAGATGGCTGAAGCTAACAAAGCGTTCGCTCACTATCGTTGGTAGAATAATAAAACAGATTATAGAAAGGAGACATAACGACCTATGGCTAGAGAGTTCTCCTTAGCAAACACGCGTAATATCGGGATCATGGCTCATATTGATGCTGGTAAGACTACTACTACAGAGCGCATTCTGTACTACACTGGTAAAGTTCACAAAATCGGAGAGGTGCACGAAGGTGCTGCTACGATGGACTGGATGGAGCAAGAACAAGAACGTGGAATCACGATTACTTCCGCCGCTACAACTGCGCAATGGGAAGGTCACCGCATCAATATTATCGATACCCCGGGGCACGTTGACTTTACCGTTGAGGTAGAGCGTTCCCTTCGTGTGTTAGATGGAGCAGTTGGTGTATTTAGTGCGAAAGAGGGCGTTGAGCCTCAATCGGAAACAGTTTGGAGACAAGCTGATAAATACAACGTTCCTCGTATTGCTTACGTAAACAAAATGGATATCATCGGTGCAGACTTCCTGCAAGTAGTTGATTCCATGCGTCAAAAACTTGGTGCAAATGCTGTTGCTATTCAACTTCCAATCGGTGCTGAAAGTGATTTCAAAGGTATCATCGATTTGGTTGAAGAAGTGGCGTATATGTACAAAGACGATCTTGGCAAGGATATCGAGAAAGTTGAAATTCCTGCTGAGTTCAAAGATCAAGTTGCAGAACTTCGTTTGGAACTAATCGAGAAAGTTGCTGAGCTTGATGAAGAGCTTACAATGAAATATCTCGAAGGTGAAGAACTAACAATCGACGAGATCAAAGCAGCTCTACGCAAAGGTGTCTGTGAAGTGAAAATCTTCCCAGTTATCGTAGGGTCTTCTTACAGAAACAAGGGTGTTCAATTGATGTTGGATGCAGTTATTAACTACCTGCCATCCCCACTTGATGTACCTGACATTAAAGGTGTACTTGACGATGGTACTGAAGTGACTCGTAAGTCTGCTGACGATCAACCGTTCTCAGCGCTTGCTTTCAAAATCATGACAGATCCTTTCGTTGGTCGTCTTACATTCTTCCGTGTGTACTCTGGTACCTTGAACTCCGGTTCCTATGTCGTTAACGCGACTAAAGGCAAACGTGAGCGCGTTGGTCGTATCCTGCAAATGCATGCGAACAGCCGTCAAGAGATCAGCATTGTATACGCTGGTGACATCGCCGCGGCCGTTGGATTGAAAGATACAACGACTGGTGATACACTATGTGATGAGAAAAACCCAGTTATTCTTGAGAAAATGGTCTTCCCTGAACCGGTTATCCAACTTGCTGTTGAACCGAAGACGAAAGCCGACCAAGATAAAATGGGTATCGCATTGCAAAAGCTTGCTGAAGAAGATCCGACTTTCCGTGCTTCCACAGACGAAGAAACAGGACAAACGATCATCGCAGGTATGGGTGAGCTTCACCTTGAGATCCTCGTTGACCGTATGCTTCGCGAGTTCAAAGTAGAAACCAACGTAGGTAAACCACAAGTTGCTTATCGTGAAACATTCCGCGCTGCGGCTAAAGTTGAAGGTAAATTCGTTCGTCAATCCGGTGGTCGTGGTCAATACGGACATTGTTGGGTTGAGTTCGAACCTCAAGAAGCGGGTGCAGGTTTCATTTTCGAAAGCAAAGTAGTGGGCGGATCTATTCCAAGAGAATACATCGCACCTATTCAAGCTGGTATCGAAGAGTCCATGAAAAACGGTGTAATCGCAGGATTCCCGCTTGTGGACATCAAAGCTACAGTTGTTGATGGATCTTACCATGATGTTGACTCCAATGAAATGGCGTTCAAAATTGCGGGTTCCATGGCACTTAAAGCTGCGAAAGAAAAATGTAAACCGGTTCTTCTTGAACCAATCATGAAGGTTGAAGTTACTGTGCCAGAAGAGTACATGGGCGATGTTATGGGTGACCTTAACTCACGTCGTGGACGTATTGAAGGTATGGATAACCGTCATGGCGCTCAAATCATCCGTGCTAAGGTACCTCTTTCCGAAATGTTTGGATATTCCACAACACTTCGTTCGAGAACACAAGGCCGTGGTGTTTACTCCATGGAACTTTCACATTATGAAGAAGTACCTAAGTCCATTGCAGAAGAAATTATTGCAAAAGGCAAAGGCGCTTAATATAAAACTAATAGTTACTCTAAGGAGGAATCGTTTAAAATGGCAAAGGCTAAATTTGAACGTAATAAACCGCATGTTAACATCGGTACTATCGGTCACGTTGACCATGGTAAAACAACTTTGACAGCTGCTATCACAACTGTATTGTCCAAAAGATACGGTGGAGCTGCAGTAGCTTTCGACCAAATCGATAAAGCACCAGAAGAGCGCGAGCGCGGTATCACAATTTCCACAGCTCACGTTGAGTACGAAACTCCTAACCGTCACTACGCACACGTTGACTGCCCAGGACATGCTGACTATGTTAAAAACATGATCACTGGTGCTGCTCAAATGGACGGAGCGATCTTGGTTGTATCCGCAGCTGACGGCCCTATGCCGCAAACTCGTGAGCACATCCTTCTTTCCCGTCAAGTAGGCGTACCTTACATCGTAGTATTCCTTAACAAATGTGACATGGTTGAAGACGAAGAGTTGCTTGAATTGGTTGAGATGGAAGTTCGCGACCTTCTTAACGAATACGAGTTCCCAGGCGATGATACTCCAATCATCCGCGGTGCTGCTCGTGAAGCTCTTCAAAACCCAGATGGCGCATGGGCTGATAAAATTGTTGAGTTGTTTGAACAAGTTGACACTTACATCCCAACTCCTGAGCGTCAAACTGACAAACCGTTCCTTATGCCTGTTGAGGATGTATTCTCCATCACTGGTCGTGGAACAGTTGCTACTGGCCGTGTTGAGCGTGGAACTGTTAAAGTTCAAGAAGAAGTTGAAATCGTTGGTATCGCTGAAGAAACTCGCAAATGCGTAGTAACAGGCGTAGAGATGTTCCGTAAATTGCTTGACTCCGCTCAAGCTGGTGACAACATCGGTGCCCTTCTTCGTGGTGTTGACCGTAAAGATATCGAGCGTGGACAAGTACTTGCTAAACCAGGTTCTGTTAAACCACACACGAACTTCACAGCTCAAATCTACGTACTAACTAAAGAAGAGGGTGGCCGTCACAAGCCTTTCTTCACTGGTTACCGTCCACAGTTCTACTTCCGTACAACTGACGTAACAGGTATCATCAACCTTCCAGAAGGTACTGAAATGGTTATGCCAGGTGATAACATCACAGTTACAGTTGAACTGATCAACCCAATCGCTATCGAAGAAGGAACTCGTTTCGCGATTCGTGAAGGCGGACGTACTGTTGGTGCGGGCGCGGTTGCTACAATTCAAAAGTAATCCCTTTATATAGAAGAAACACTCATCGTTTAGGCGATGAGTGTTTTTTTATGCGAATGCCTAAAGTTTTACTTGCATTTAGTTTTTAAATTTTATATAATATTAAACGTTGGTCTGTGACGTTGCGATGATGCGAAAGGTTGCCGACACACCCGGACCCTTTGCCATGGGAAAGGTTGTTGGAGAATTTTCGCGGAGTATGTCCGATACTAAATTGGGCGATAGAAGGAGGGACTTATATGGCAAAGCAAAAAATTCGTATCCGTTTGAAAGCTTATGATCACAGAATCATTGATCAATCAGCTGAGAAAATCGTGGAAACTGCCAAGCGTTCCGGTGCAGGTGTATCCGGTCCGATTCCGCTTCCGACAGAGAAGCAAATCATCACGATTCTTCGTGCGGTGCACAAGTACAAGGATTCGCGTGAGCAATTCGAAATGCGTACGCATAAGCGTCTAATCGATATTGTGAATCCAACACCACAAACAGTTGATGCTCTAATGCGTTTGGACTTACCGTCTGGCGTAGACATTGAGATCAAACTGTAAAACAACTATAGAATGAACGTTTAGGAAGGAAAAGAGGTGTCAACGATGAAAGGTATCTTAGGAAAAAAACTAGGGATGACTCAGTTGTTTACTCCGGAGGGTAACGTAGTTCCGGTAACTGTCATTCAAGCGGGACCATGTGTGGTTCTTCAAAAGAAAGATGTGGATAACGACGGTTATGAGTCAATCCAAATCGGTTTTGATGATGTAAAAGCTAGCCGTATCATTAAACCAGAGCTTGGCCATGCGAAAAAAGCAGGGGCAACGCCTAAGCGCTACGTTAAAGAAATTCGCGGCATTCAATTGGGTGACTATGAAGTTGGCCAGGAATTGAAAGCAGATCTGTTCACAGAGGGCGAATTCGTTGATGTAACGGGTACTTCCAAAGGTAAAGGTTTCCAAGGTAATATCAAAAGACATAACCAGTCAACAGGCCCTATGGCTCACGGCTCCCGTTACCACCGCGGACCAGGTTCGATGGGTTCCATTCAAGCGAACCGCGTTCCAAAAGGTAAAAAGTTGCCAGGACACATGGGTAACGAGACTGTAACTTTACAAAATCTTCAAATCATCAAAGTAGATGCTGAACGTAATGTATTGCTAGTTAAGGGTTCCATTCCGGGTCCTAAAAACAGCTACGTTAGCGTGAAGTCTGCTGTTAAAAAGTAAGAAAGGAGGAAGACAGATGCCAAAAGTAGCTTTATATAATGTAACAGGTGCTCAGGTAGGAGAAGTTGAACTGTCTGACGTTGTTTTCGGAATTGAGCCTCACGTTCACGCGATTCACGAAGCTGTTCTTTTGCAACAAGCAGCTGTGCGTCAAGGAACTCACAAAACAAAAGGTCGTTCGGAAGTTCGCGGCGGTGGTCGTAAACCTTGGAAACAAAAAGGAACAGGCCGTGCTCGTCAAGGTAGTATCCGCGCTCCACAGTGGAAAGGCGGCGGTACCGTATTCGGACCAACTCCTCGTAGCTATGGTTTCAAATTGCCAAGAAAAGTTCGTCGTTTAGCGATCAAATCCGCTTTGTCCTCGAAAGTTCTTGATAACAACTTGATCGTATTGGATCAACTTCAATTGAATGCTCCTAAGACGAAAGAATTTGTAGCAATCTTGAACAACCTGAAAGTTGATCGCAAAGTATTGGTTGTAGGCGTAGATAACGACTCCAACGTTGCTTTGTCTGCTCGTAACATCCCAGGTGTGAAATTCGTTGCTGCTAATGGCGTAAATGTTCGTGATGTCATGTTGTATGACAAATTGATCATTACGCAAGAAGCTGTACAGAAAGTTGAGGAGGTGCTTGCACAATGAAAAATCCACGCGACATTATCAAGCGCCCGATCATCACTGAGCGTACAAGCGACCTAATGGCTAACAAAAAGTATGTTTTCGAAGTGGATCTTCGCGCTAACAAAACAGAAATTAAACAAGCCATCGAAGCAATCTTCAAAGTGAAGGTTACAAATGTAAACACACTTAGAATGCCAGCTAAGCCAAAACGTTATGGTCGTCACTCTGGTTACACTTCCATCTGGAAGAAAGCTATCGTGTCCCTAAGCGCAGAAAGCAAAGAATTGGAATTCTTTGAATCGGTATAAACCATTTCTTAAAGTAAGGAGGAAATCAGAGTGCCAATTAAAAAATATAAACCAACCTCACCAGCTCGTCGTGCGATGTCGGTTTCTACTTTTGAAGAAATCACAACATCAACACCGGAGAAATCATTGCTTGCTCCTTTGTTCAAGCATGCTGGTCGTAATAACCAAGGTAAAATTACAGTTCGTCACCATGGCGGCGGACACAAACGTAAATACCGTATTATCGATTTCAAACGTACTAAAGATGGAATACCAGGACGCGTTGCTACAATTGAGTACGATCCTAACCGTTCCGCAAACATCGCATTGATCCACTATGCTGATGGTGAGAAAAGATACATCATCGCTCCTAAAGGTCTTAAAGTGGACGATCGTATCGTATCCGGACCACAATCCGATATCAAAATCGGTAACACTCTTCCTTTGGAAAACATTCCAGTAGGTACAGTTATCCACAACATCGAGTTGAAACCTGGTAAAGGTGCACAACTAGTGCGCGCTGCTGGTACGGAAGCTCAACTTCTTGGTAAAGAAGAAACTTATGTAACAATTCGCCTATCCTCTGGTGAAGTTCGTAAAGTTCTTAAAGTTTGCCGCGCAACTGTAGGTTCTGTTGGTAACGAAGATCACGAACTCGTGAAAATCGGTAAAGCAGGACGTAATCGTTGGAAAGGCAATCGTCCTCAAGTTCGTGGGGTTGTAATGAACCCGAATGATCACCCACACGGTGGTGGTGAAGGACGCGCACCAATCGGACGTAAATCACCTATGTCTCCATGGGGTAAACCGACGCTTGGTTACAAAACTCGTAAAAAAGGTAAAGCATCCGATAAATACATTGTACGTCGTCGTACGAAGTAATCTAGGATATATGAATTTTCTTGAGGTTCAAGGAAGGGAGGAACACCCATGGGTCGCAGCTTAAAGAAAGGTCCATTTATCGATGGATACTTACTGAAAAAAGTAGAAGACTTGAACACATCCAGCAAAAAGTTGGTTATCAAAACGTGGTCCCGTCGTTCTACGATTTACCCGCAATTCGTTGGTCACACTTTCGGAGTGTACGATGGAAGAAAACACGTGCCTGTATACGTAACAGAAGATATGGTTGGACATAAGCTTGGTGAATTTGCTCCAACACGTACTTACAAAGGTCACGATGACGATAAGAAAACCGGTAAACGTTAATTTCAATTTTTAACCGAGAGGAGGTACTACCATGCAAGCTAAAGCAATATTGAACCACGCTCGGATTGCTCCTCGTAAAGCAAAGCTAGTTGTTGACTTGATTCGGGGAAAAGCGGTAGGTGAAGCGATCGCGATTCTGCGTCATACGCCTAAAGCAGCTTCTCCAATCCTGGAGAAACTTCTAAACTCCGCAATTGCCAATGCAGAGCATAACTACTCATTAGATCCTAATAAGCTAGTGGTTTCTGAGACGTTTGTTAACCAAGGACCAACAATGAAAAGGTTCCAACAACGTGCAATGGGCCGCGCTAGCGCGATCAAAAAACGTACCAGCCACATTACAATCGTGGTATCTGAGAAATAAGGAGGGATAACGTGTGGGTCAGAAAGTCAACCCGGTAGGCCTAAGAATTGGTATTATTCGTGATTGGGAGTCCAAATGGTTTGCAGAGAAAGATTTCGGAACTCTGTTGCTTGAAGACGTCAAAATCCGCGAATACTTAAAAAATAAACTTAAAGATTCTGCAGTTTCCCATATCGACATCGAGCGCGCGGCTAACCGTGTGAACGTAACGATTCATACTGCAAAACCAGGAATGGTTATTGGTAAAGGCGGAGCTGAAGTTGAAGTTATTCGCAACTACATCGCTGGCTTGTCCAATAAAAAAGTTCACATCAACATTTCTGAAATCAAAAGCCCTGACCTTGATGCTATCCTAGTAGCTGAAGCAGTTGCACTTCAATTGGAACGTCGTGTTTCTTTCCGTCGTGCAATGAAACAAGCTATGCAAAGAACAATGAGATCCGGAGCAAAAGGTATCAAAGTAGCAACTAGCGGACGTCTTGGCGGCGCTGAGATCGCTCGTACGGAAGGATATAGCGAAGGAACTGTTCCACTTCATACGCTTCGTGCTGATATCGACTACGGTACTGCAGAAGCGCACACTACTTACGGACGTATTGGTGTAAAAGTATGGATCTATCGTGGAGAAGTGCTTCCGACAGCTAAGAAAAAGGCTCAGCCGGAAGGAGGAAATTAAATCATGTTAGTACCTAAACGTGTAAAACACCGTAAAGAACACCGCGGTAGCATGAAAGGTCGCGCTAAAGGCGGAACGGAAGTAGCTTTTGGCGAATATGGTCTGCAAGCAGTTGAACCGGCTTGGGTAACCAACCGTCAAATCGAAGCAGCTCGTATTGCCATGACACGTTATATCAAACGTGGCGGTAAAGTTTGGATTAAAATTTTCCCAGCTAAACCAGTTACACAAAAACCGCTTGAAGTTCGTATGGGTAGCGGTAAAGGTAACGTGGAGAAATGGGTTTCCGTAGTAAAACCGGGCAAAATTTTGTTTGAACTTGCTGGTGTTAGTGAAGAGGTCGCTCGCGAAGCGATGCGTCTTGCTGCTCACAAGCTTCCAATCAAAACGAAGTTCGTGAAAAGAGAAGAAGTAGGCGGTGAAGCAAATGAAGGGTAGTGAATTCCGGAACTTAACCACTGCTGAAATCGAGCAAAAAGTTAATGGTTTTAAAGAAGAACTCTTTAACCTCCGTTTTCAACTAGCTACTGGTCAATTGGACAATCCGACTCAAATTCGTGATTTGCGTAAAGAGATCGCTCGTGCCAAGACTATTTTGCGTGAAAGAGAATTGGGTATTGGGTAACCAAATCTAGAAGGGAGGCTTCCTTAGATGGCTGAACGTAACGATCGTAAAGTTCTGATCGGTAAAGTTGTCAGCGATAAAATGGATAAAACCATTGTTGTTGCTGTTGAAACTTACAAAAAACATGATCTCTACCACAAGAGAATCAAATATACGAAGAAATTCAAAGCTCATGATGAAAACAATCAAGCTAAAATCGGTGACACTGTGAAAATTTCCGAAACTAGACCATTGTCCAAAGATAAATCTTGGAGACTTGTTGAAGTTCTTGAAGTTGCAGTTGTTATCTAATAATCTAGATATGAACCCCGAAAGGAGGGAATACGATGATTCAACCATTTACTCGTTTGGCTGTCGCTGACAACTCCGGTGCTAAGCAATTGATGTGTATCCGTGTTTTGGGTGGTACTGGTCGTCGCGTTGGTCACATTGGTGATTTGATCGTATGTTCAGTAAAAGAAGCAACACCTGGTGGCGTTGTCAAAAAAGGTGACGTTGTTAAAGCAGTTATCGTTCGTACGAAGAGCGGTGCTCGCCGTAAAGACGGATCATATATCTCATTTGATGAGAATGCGGCTGTTATCGTGAAAGAAGATAAAAGTCCACGTGGTACACGTATCTTTGGACCAGTTGCACGCGAACTTCGTGACAGAGACTTCATGAAGATCGTATCCTTGGCTCCAGAAGTTATCTAAGAACAGTTAGTCTGTTTTCCTTACGGGAAACCTCAGGAGGTGTAGAAGCTAATGCCAAGAACTAAAAAGAGATTAGAATCTCATAACAATAAACTGCACGTGAAAAAAGACGATACGGTTTTTGTAATCACTGGTAAAGACAAAGGTAAGAAGGGCCGTGTAATCGCTGCTTATCCTCGTCAAAACCGTGTATTGGTTGAAGGTGTAAACATGGTTAAGAAACATGCGAAACCATCCCAACAAAACCCACAAGGCGGTATCTTGAATCAAGAAGCTGCGATCCACGTTTCTAACGTGATGCTGATTGATCCTAAGAGCGGCAAACCTACTCGCGTAGGATACAAAGTATTGGATAACGGAACGAAAGTTCGTATCGCGAAAAAATCCGGCGAAGTTATCGACTAATACAAACAAGCATGGAAAGGAGGCAATTGAGTCATGGCAGTAAGAATGAAAGATCGTTATTTGAACGAAATTACTCCAGCGTTAATTCAAAAGTTTAACTACTCAACAGTTATGCAAGTTCCTAAAATCGAGAAAATCGTTATCAACATGGGTGTTGGTGAGGCTGTATCGAATTCCAAAGTGCTTGATACTGCAGTAGAAGATCTTCAAAAAATCGCTGGTCAAAAACCAGTTGTAACTAAATCCAAAAAAGCAATCGCGGGTTTCAAACTTCGTGAGAACATGCCAATCGGTGTGAAGGTTACACTTCGCGGCGAGCGCATGTATCATTTCTTGGATAAACTTTTCAACGTATCACTTCCACGTGTACGTGACTTCCGCGGTATTTCCAACAAGGCTTTTGATGGCCGTGGGAACTACACGCTTGGTTTGAAAGAACAACTCATTTTCCCTGAAATTGAGTATGATAAGGTTGATAAAGTTCGTGGTATGGATATCGTTATCGTAACAACGGCTAAGTCCGACGAGGAAGCTCGCGAGCTTTTAACACAACTCGGAGCGCCTTTCGTTAAATAGGTTCCAGGTCGTACCTATCAGGAGGTGTTATATTAAGTGGCAAAAACTTCGATGAAAGTCAAACAACAACGTACCCCGAAGTTTAAAGTGCAAGCATACACACGTTGTGAGCGCTGCGGACGTCCGCATTCAGTGCTTCGCAAGTTCAAAATTTGTCGGATTTGTTTCCGCGAATTAGCACACAAAGGTCAGATTCCAGGCGTGAAAAAAGCAAGCTGGTAATCACCCTATTTTCGGGAAGGAGGTTTACACAAATGGTCATGTCAGATCCAATTGCAGATATGCTAACTCGCATTCGTAATGCGAATATCGTACGTCATGAAACAGTTGAAATCCCTGCATCTAAAGTGAAAAGGGAAATCGCTGAAATCCTTAAAAAAGAAGGATTTATCCGTGATGCTGAGTACGTTGAAGATAGCAAACAAGGTATCATTCGTTTGTTCCTGAAATACGGTTCAAACAATGAGCGTGTTATCTCCGGTTTGAAGAGAATCTCCAAACCAGGACTACGCGTTTACACAAAATCACAAGAAATCCCTCGTGTATTGGGCGGATTAGGGATTGCCATCATCTCCACATCTAAAGGAGTTATGACGGATAAAGATGCTCGTCAATCCAAAGCTGGCGGAGAGGTTATCTGCTACGTTTGGTAATACAATTGTAATTGAATGGAGGTGCAAACATGTCTCGTATTGGTCGCAAACCAATCACCATTCCAAGTGGTGTAAATGTAACACTAGAGAATACTCAAATCACGGTTAAAGGCCCTAAAGGTTCTTTGTCCCGTGAACTTCATAAAGATATGAAAGTAAGTGTTCTAGAAAACGAGATTTCCGTTGAGCGCCCTTCCGACAATAAGCTCCACCGTGCTTTGCATGGTACAACACGTAGTGTTGTTGCCAACATGGTAAGTGGTGTAACGGAAGGCTTCGCGAAATCTTTGGATCTAGTAGGCGTAGGTTACCGTGCTAACAAAAGCGGTGACAAACTGGTTCTTAACGTAGGGTATTCTCACCCAGTTGAAATCACTCCAGAGGGCGGTATTGAGTTCGAAGTTCCTTCGAACACTAAAATTATCGTTCGCGGAATTGATAAAGAACGCGTTGGTGCTATGGCAGCTAAAGTTCGTGCAGTACGTGAGCCTGAGCCGTATAAAGGTAAAGGTATCAAGTATGAAGGCGAGCGTATTCTTCGTAAAGAAGGTAAAGCTGGTAAGAAGAAATAAGATCGTTAGATCGCGGGTAATAGCTAAGAGCTTTCGTGAGAAAGCTTGCTATCTAAGCATAAGCCTCGCATCATAAGTGATGAAAGGAGTGTAAGTATAGATGATTACTAAAGGCGATAAAAACAAAGCACGTTTGAAAAGACACCTTCGCGTTCGTAAGAAAATTGAAGGTACTACTGCTCGCCCACGTTTGAACATTTTCCGTTCTTCCAAACACATGTATGCACAACTGATTGATGACACTACTGGTGTTACAATTGCTGCAGCATCCACTCAAGATAAAGATCTGAAAAGTGATATCGGTAACGGTGGTAACGTAGAAGCTGCTCGTAAAGTTGGCGCATTGATCGCAGCACGTGCGAAAGAAAAAGGTGTAAACCAAGTGGTTTTTGACCGCGGTGGATACCTTTATCATGGACGTGTGCAAGCATTGGCTGATGCAGCTCGTGAAGCTGGACTAGAATTCTAGGAAATAGATATATAAGGAGGTAAAAGACTTGCGTGTAGATCCTAATACTTTAGAGCTAACAGAAAAAGTTGTTAATATTAATCGCGTAGCTAAAGTAGTAAAAGGCGGACGTCGTTTCAGCTTCAGCGCACTTGTTGTCGTTGGCGATGGCAATGGCTGGGTTGGCGCAGGAATCGGTAAAGCTTCCGAAGTTCCTGATGCAATCCGCAAAGGAATTGAAGATGCGAAAAAGAACTTGATTCATGTTCCAATCGTAGGCACTTCTATTCCTCACCTTGTAACTGGTAAGTTTGGAGCAGGACGCGTTCTGCTTAAACCAGCTTCCCAAGGTACAGGAGTTATCGCAGGCGGACCAGTTCGTGCAGTACTTGAACTAGCTGGTATCGGCGATATTTTGACAAAATCCCTGGGTTCATCGAACTCTATGAACATGGTTAACGCAACGCTTGAAGGCTTAAGCCGTTTGAAAAAAGCGGAAGAAGTTGCAAAGCTTCGTGGTAAAACTGTTCAAGAGTTACTAGGTTAGGAGGGGTAAACATGGCGAAACAACTACAAATTACCCTAAAACGCAGCCTGATTGGCCGCCCTGAAACGCAACGTGTTACTGTGAAAACTCTTGGTCTGCGCAAGCTGCACCAAACTGTTCTTCACCAAGACAACGCAGCAATCAGAGGTATGGTTAATCAAGTGAGCCATTTGGTAGAAGTTAAAGAAATCGAAGCATAATTGCACGATATTAAGATCTAGAGGAGGTGTACAACGATGAAGTTACATGAACTAAGTTCTGCTACAGGGGCTCGTCAAACTCGCAAACGTGTTGGACGTGGAACAAGTAGTGGTATGGGTAAAACATCAACTCGCGGACACAAAGGTCAAAACGCACGTTCCGGTGGTGGCGTTCGTCCTGGATTCGAGGGTGGACAAAATCCATTATACCGTCGTTTACCTAAACGTGGTTTCACGAACCGTTTCCGTACGGAGTACGCAATCGTGAACCTTGAAGATTTGAACAATTTCGCAGCTGGTACCGAAGTTACTCCAGAAGTTTTGATGGAGTCTGGTATTGTTAAAGCTCCTAAAGACGGCATCAAGATTTTAGGAAACGGTGAAATCACAGTAAAATTAACCGTTAAAGCGAATAAGTTCTCTCAATCAGCGATTGAGAAAATCCAAGCTGCCGGCGGTCAAACCGAGGTGATTTAATGTTCAGTACCATAGCCAACATCTTCAAGGTAGAGGATTTGCGTAGAAGGATTGTATTTACACTCATCTTGTTAATCGTCTACCGTTTAGGTGCTTTCATTCCGGTACCTAACATAAATACAGATGTTCTTAAACTTCAAGACCAAGCGAATCAGAGCGATGTCTTTGGTTTGCTTAACACGTTTTCCGGCGGTGCGCTCTTCCAATTCTCCATCTTCGCGATGGGAATTATGCCTTACATCACAGCTTCTATCATCGTTCAGCTTTTGTCCATGGATGTAGTCCCGCGCTTTGCGCAATGGGCGAAAGAAGGCGATGTTGGAAGAAAGAAGATGACGCAAGTTACTCGCTACGGTACAATCATCCTAGGTATTGTGCAAGCATTCGGTCTTTCAATCGGGTTCAACCGCTTATATAGCGGGCTCGTTATTGATCCAGGTTTCGCAACTTTTGCATTGATTGCTATCGTACTGACTGCTGGTACAGCTTTCTTGATGTGGCTCGGGGAGCAAATCACTGAATTTGGGATTGGCAACGGTATTTCCATTATCATCTTTGCAGGTATCGTCGCGGCGATTCCTACAAGCATACAGCAAATCTACAAGTCACTGTTTGCGACCGAAGGAGCTTTGTTCCTGAATATCGTAAAACTGATCATTATTGCTATCGTTGTTGTGCTGATTATTGCTGGTGTCATCTTTGTACAACAAGGGGTTCGTAAGATTCCTGTACAATATGCTAAGCGTGTAGTTGGTCGTAAAATGTATGGTGGTCAAACTACGCACATTCCACTTAAAGTGAATGCTGCTGGTGTAATCCCAGTTATCTTCGCACTTTCGTTATTAATGTTCCCTCCAACCATTGCAAGTTACTGGAGAGGTAATGTTGTTGCAGAATGGATTATTAACAACTTGAGTATTAACCAGACTGCTCCGTTAGCGATTGTTCTGTATGTACTGTTGATTATCGGTTTCACATACTTCTACACTTTCGTACAAATTAATCCAGTTCAAATGGCTGATCAGATGAAGAAAAATGGCGGCTACATACCGGGGATCAGACCTGGTAAAACAACTTCTGTTTATCTGACTCGTGTAATGACTAGAATTACTCTTTCTGGAGCTCTGTTTCTCTCAGCAATCTCGATTCTCCCTATGCTTTTTGGAGGTCTTGCAGGTTTGCCAAGTTCGGTTCGGATTGGTGGTACTTCTTTACTTATCGTAGTAGGCGTTGGTCTTGAAACGATGAAACAAATCGAGAGCCAATTGATTAAACGGCATTACAAAGGGTTTATCAATAAATAGCAAATAGGTTCTGATGGGGCAAATTATGCGACATCGGCACCTATTGTGCTGTTCGTAATGCCGAGTGCGATGGGAGGATTTAAAGTTGAACGTAATTTTTATGGGGCCTCCTGGTGCAGGCAAAGGTACGCAAGCTGAAAAGATCGTAAGTGAATTTCAAATTCCTCATATCTCAACTGGAGATGCGTTTCGCTTGGCGATGAGCCAAGGAACACCACTTGGTGTTGAAGCCAAGGGTTATGTGGATAAGGGGCTTCTTGTTCCTGATGAAATCACGAACGGTATTGTAAGAGAGCGTCTTGCTCAACCGGACTGCGATAAAGGTTTCCTGCTTGACGGGTTCCCGAGAACTGTTGCTCAGGCAGATGCTTTGGCTGAAATTGTAGATTCCTTAGGCAAGAAGATTGAATTAGTAATCAATCTTTCCGTTGATCGCAGCTTTTTGCTCGCACGACTAACCGGCCGAAGAATTTGTAAATCCTGTGGTGCTACGTATCATGTAATCTTCAACCCACCAAAGCAAGATGGCGTATGCGATAAGTGTTCAGGTGAGTTGTACCAACGATCTGATGATACGGAAGAGAAAGTCGGAACGCGTTTGGATGAGTACATCAACAAAACCGCTCCGCTGCTGGATTACTACCAAAAGAGGGAATTATTGCGTGAGGTTAACGGGGAACAAGACATTCATGCGGTAACCGAACAAATTAGTTCACTGCTACGAGGTCTAGCGTAATGATCATTTGTAAGTCCGAGGTTGAACTAGACCTTATGCGAGAAGCAGGTCGTATCGTAGCAGATACGCACCGCTTATTGGCAAGGGCAATTCGTCCGAACATTACAACGAAAGAACTTGATCAGATCGCAGAGGATTACATTCGCAGTCAGGGAGCAATTCCATCTTTCAAAGGCTATAACGGTTTTCCTGGAAGCATTTGTGCTTCAGTCAACGAAGAATTAGTTCATGGTATTCCTGGTCCAAGAAAGCTGGTTGAGGGCGATATTATCTCTATTGATATTGGCGCTCAGTATAAAGGTTATCATGGAGATTCTGCTTGGACGTATCCTGTCGGTGAGATATCTGAAACAGCCAAACGTTTGTTAGCCGTGACAGAAGAATCACTGTATCGAGGCATAGCAGAAGCTAAACCGGATGCTAGACTCTACACGTTGTCGCATGCAATCCAAACTTGTATTGAAGACGCAGGCTTCTCCGTGGTTATAGAGTATGTCGGTCACGGTATCGGAACGGATCTTCACGAAGAACCACAAATTCCGAATTACGGTGTACCTGACAAAGGTCCCCGTCTCAAACCAGGCATGGTCCTAGCCATTGAACCCATGGTGGTCGTTGGCGAAAGATTCGTCCAAACACTCGAAGACGATTGGACCGTTGTCACCGCGGATCGTACATTATGCGCTCATTTTGAACATACGGTTGCTATAACGGCTTCTGGTTACGAAATATTAACCTTGCCTAGATCGTAGGTGATGATGAATGGATAGGTTGATGCCGAAGGTGGGTCAAATCGTAAAGGTGCTTCGCGGTAGAGACCCCGGAGAATATGCGGTCGTGATTGGCATTGTCGATGATCGCTTTGTCTGGCTTGCAGACGGCGTACATCGGAAATTCGATCAGCCGAAGAAGAAGAACCTGAATCATCTTCAAATACAAGAAACGATTAGTAGTGAAGTGGAGTCAAGCATTAGGGAAACAGGTCGTGTTACTAATGGAAAGTTGCGCTTCGCAATTGCCAAATTCGTTGAACTCAAGCAAGTTGAAGCACAAGAGAAAGGAGAATGACTGTGGCCAAAGAAGATGTAATTGAAGTAGAAGGTACAGTGATTGAACCTCTTCCGAATGCAATGTTTAAGGTTGAATTGGAAAATGGTCATAAAATCCTAGCCCATGTATCTGGTAAAATCAGAATGCACTTTATCCGCATTTTACCTGGAGACAAGGTTACCGTAGAATTATCGCCTTATGATTTAACGAGAGGCCGTATAACCTACCGCTTTAAATAAATGTTCGGCTTACATGTAAGTTACTCTCTCAAGGCGTATGCTTACGAAGCAAGTTTTCTAACAGAAAACGCAACATGGTTGCTTACGATGATAAGGAGGGCTTAGAAATGAAAGTTAGACCATCGGTTAAACCGATTTGCGAGAAATGCAAAGTTATTCGCCGTAAAGGTAACATTATGGTAATTTGCGAAAATCCAAAGCACAAACAAAAACAAGGTTAAAAGGAGGTGCAATCTGTAGATGGCACGTTTAGCTGGAGTTGACTTACCTCGTGACAAACGAGTAGTAATCGCGTTGACTTACATTTTCGGTATCGGCACTACAACTGCTCAGAAAATCATCGCTTCAACAGGTATTGACGGCAGCACTCGCGTTCGCGACCTGACGGAAGATGAAGTGAGCAAAATCCGTGATGTAATTGACAAAACCCTTAAAGTAGAAGGCGACCTTCGCCGTGAGATTTCCCTGAACATCAAACGTCTAATCGAAATCGGATCCTACCGTGGTCTTCGTCACCGCCGTGGTCTTCCTGTTCGTGGTCAACGTACTAAAACTAATGCTCGTACACGTAAAGGTCCTCGTCGTACAGTAGCTAATAAGAAGAAATAATAAAGGGGGTTAGAGCTAATGGCAAAACCTAAAAAAGTAGTCCGTACGAAACGTCGTGACCGTAAAAATATTGAGTCCGGAGTTGCACACATCCGTTCAACATTTAACAATACGATCGTAACGATCACGGATCCTCATGGCAACGCAATTTCCTGGGCATCTTCAGGAAACCTTGGATTCAAAGGTTCCCGTAAAAGTACACCTTTTGCGGCACAAATGGCAGCTGAAAAAGCAGCTAAAGCAGCTATGGAGCACGGCTTGAAAACTGTTGAAGTTATGGTTAAAGGTCCAGGCGCTGGCCGCGAAGCAGCAATCCGCTCTTTGCAAGCAGCAGGTCTTGAAGTAAACCTGATTAAAGACGTGACTCCGGTTCCTCACAATGGCTGCCGTCCTCCAAAACGTCGTCGCGTATAATTCAGGATTACTTTGTAGTATAATTATCTTAAAAACGTGAATAATGGTTTGAAGGATAGGCATACTATGAAATTTTGAAGCGAAGTATCCAGAGGGAAACGACGTATTGAATGGAGGGTACATTTCATGATCGAAATCGAAAAGCCAAAAATCGAAACTGTAGCATTGAGTGAAGACGGCGCTTATGGAAGATTTATCATAGAGCCTTTGGAGCGTGGCTATGGTACAACATTAGGTAACTCACTACGTCGTATCTTACTGTCCTCTTTACCCGGGGCTGCAGTAACCTCTGTCCAAATCGATGGCGTTTTGCATGAGTTTTCAACGATTCCTGGCGTGCTTGAGGATGTAACGGAAATTATCCTTAATCTTAAAGGACTTTCGTTGAAAATTCACTCCGATGAGGAGAAAGTGCTTGAAATTGATGCAGAAGGAGAAGGTAATATTACTGCGGCAGATATTCGCGGTGATAGCGATGTGGAGATTCTTAACCCGGATCTGCATATTGCAACCTTATCTCCGGATGCGCGTCTTCACATGAGGATTCATGCGGGCAGAGGACGCGGTTACGTCCAATCGGATAAAAATAAGCATGAAGAGCAACCAATTGGTGTGATTCCGATTGATTCGATCTACACGCCTATTACCCGAGTAAATTACAGTATCGAGAATACTCGCGTCGGCCAAGTGACGAACTATGATAAGTTGACCCTCGAAGTGTGGACCGATGGAAGTATTAGACCAGAAGAAGCAGTAAGCTTGGGCGCCAAAATCTTAACTGAACATCTGAACTTGTTCGTCGGTTTGACGGACGAAGCCAAAGATGCTGAGATTATGGTGGAGAAAGAAGAAGATAAGAAAGAGAAAGTTCTGGAGATGACTATTGAAGAGCTGGATCTATCTGTTCGTTCTTACAACTGCCTCAAGCGTGCAGGGATTAACACCGTACAAGAGCTAATTACCAAAACAGAAGAAGACATGATGAAAGTTCGGAACTTAGGTCGCAAATCGCTTGAAGAAGTTCAAGAAAAGCTCGAAGAGCTTGGTTTGGGTCTTCGTACCGAGGAATAGTCTTGTCAGAAGGAGGTTAATTCAATGAACTACAGGAAGTTGAACCGCGATTCCAGTAATCGTAAAGCATTGTTCCGTGATCTGGTTACAGATTTGTTCATACATGAACGCATTCAAACTACAGAAGCAAAAGCAAAAGAAATTCGTTCCATCGCTGAGAAGTTAATCACTCTTGCGAAACGCGGAGATCTTCATGCACGCCGTCAGGTTGCTGCTTTTGTTCGTAGAGAGGCTGCAAACGAAAACCAAGATGCGATTCAAAAACTTTTCTCCGATTTGGCTACTCGTTACTCCGAGCGTCCAGGTGGATACACGCGTATCCTTAAACTGGGACCACGCCGCGGTGACGCAGCACCAATGGTATACCTAGAGCTAGTAGATCGCGCATAAGACGGATGGGAAAGGGTGGACGGAATCATAGATTCTGGTGAAGCCCTTTTTTTGCAGTCTTTTACCTGACCTATACGGTAGGAAGGATGACTCATGGAGGAACAAGCCTTGAGAAATCTACGGTTTACCATAAGTTATGATGGCACAGCATACTCAGGCTTTCAGATTCAACCCAATGCGGATACCATCCAGCAGCGGTTAGAACAGGCTGTTTATCTGTTGACTGGTGAGCAAGTGAAAGTGGCCTCCTCGGGGCGCACTGATGCGGGTGTTCACGCCAAAGCGCAAGTTATTAATTTTACCACGAATTCCAAGATACCTGTGGAACGTTGGTGTTTAGCTCTAAACGCTAGACTACCCAAGGACATCGTCGCTCATACGGCGGAGGAGGTCCCCCCATCTTTTCACTCCCGCAAAGCCGCGAAACGCAAAACTTACTGTTACACGATTCGTTCGGTGCGCTTCCCTGATGTCTTTCACCGCAATTATGAATACCATCACCCTACGCATTTAAACGTGGAAGCCATGAGTGAGGCGCTCCCTTGTTTGCTAGGAGAGCATGATTTCACTTCGTTTTGCACGGTGAGAACGGATAAGGAAGTAAAGGTGAGAACCCTCTACGAGGCTCGTATGGTGCTTGAAACCGACGAGTTTACCGGTGGGGGTCAGGTTGAAAGGATTCGGATCATTGTGACGGGGAACGGCTTCCTTTATAACATGGTTAGGATCATTGTAGGAACGTTAATTCAGATTGGCGAAGGTAAGAGACCTAGCAGCGATATGCAGCGCATTCTTGAGGCCAGAAACCGGGCTGAAGCAGGGCCTACTGCCGAAGCGATGGGGTTAATGTTGTGGAAAGTAGAGTATTAAAAAACTTGAAACTTTTCTTGCTTCTTCACTAGGTTTCGTGTAGAATATAACTTGGCGTTTCGTGATCGGCTATCCCACAGCCCCTGATCCGCAGCTGCCACAACCATCCATCGATTATGTAAGTTAACTATAATAAATATGTATTTGAGATATATTTTTAGGAGGATTCAGCATGCGCACGACATATATGGCGAAGCCAAATGAAGTAGAGCGTAAATGGTACATTGTTGACGCTGCAGGCCAAACACTTGGCCGTCTTGCAAGTGAAGTTGCTAGCATTATCCGCGGTAAGCACAAACCGGAGTTCACTCCACACGTAGATACTGGTGATTTCGTAGTTGTTATCAATGCTTCCCAAATTAAGCTTACTGGTAAAAAAATGCAAAACAAAATGTACTACCGTCACTCTTTATACCAAGGTGGTTTGAAAGTGACTTCCGCTCAGGACTTGCTTAACAGCAAACCTGACCGTATGATCGAATTCGCTGTACACGGTATGCTTCCTAAAAACCGTCTTGGCGACAGCTTGAAAACAAAGCTTAAAGTATACGGTGGAGCAGAACACCCACATCTAGCACAACAACCAGAAGTTTGGAATCTTCGCGGTTAATATAAGGAGGAACGTTTCGTGGCACAAGTTCAATATTATGGAACGGGTCGTCGTAAACATTCGGTAGCGCGTGTGCGCCTAGTACCGGGTGAAGGACGCATCATTATCAACAAACGTGATCTAGATGAGTATTTCGGTCTAGAAACTTTGAAACTTATCGTTAAACAACCTTTGGCATTGACAGAAACTGTCGGTAAATACGACGTTTTGGTTCTTGCTAATGGTGGTGGAATCAGCGGACAAGCTGGAGCAATCCGTCACGGTATCTCCCGTGCTTTGTTGAAAGCTGATCCTGAATACCGTGGATCCTTGAAAAAAGCTGGATTCCTAACACGTGATTCCCGTATGAAAGAGCGTAAAAAATATGGATTGAAAGCCGCTCGTCGCGCTCCTCAATTCTCCAAACGTTAAGATCTTGCGCTTCGGCGCTCGAAAGAAACCTTCCTGGCAGCTTGCTGGGGAGGTTTTTTTGTCATTACGTAGGTTTTTATCTTTTTCGTTGAAAAGTATTCTCAATACGCGCCATTTTTACCGTTTTGAATATATATAAGTGTGTAAATAAGGTAAAGTTAATACCAAAATGATGATAAGTCATTGACAGGAAGAATAACTCAGCTATAATTAAATATAAATCATACAATATAACTCGGAATTAAAAATGGAGGTAACGTACCAATGAATCTTTTCGAAAAAGAAGCCTTTGTTACTAAAGCCGCTGAAGAATTTGAAAATCAGCCCGCTGAAGCTGTTTTGAGATTAGCTGTCGAAAAATTCCCTAGTTTAACACTTGCATGTAGCTTTGGAGCGGAAGATGTTGTGCTTGTTGATATGCTTCAAAAGATTAATCCGAACGTAGATATCTTCTACTTGGATACGAATGTTCATTTTCCAGAAACTTATGAAACTAGGGATCGTCTTGAGCAGCATTACGGAACGAAATTCGTTCAAGTACTGCCGAAATTAACGCTTGAAGAGCAAGCTGAGAAATTTGGCGACGAGCTTTGGAAAAGCGATGCAAATCAGTGCTGCAACATTCGTAAGGTCGATCCGCTTACAGATATTCTAAAAAACTACGATGCATGGATTACGGGAATCCGCCGCGATCAAGCTCCAACTCGTGCAAATGCAAAAAAAGTAGAATATGATGTGAAATTTGGTTTGATTAAATTCAATCCGTTGGCTAACTGGACGTCGGAAGATGTATGGAATTACATTCGTGAGAATAATGTAATTTATAACCCGCTGCATGATCGTAACTATCCCAGCATTGGCTGCACGCATTGCACACGTCAAGTAGCAGAAGGAGAAGATCCACGCGCAGGCCGTTGGGCGAATACGGAGAAAACGGAATGCGGTCTCCATAAATAAGAATGGCGGGATGATGGGGGGACTACGTCAATGACGAGGATCAAACCACATGGTGGCGAATTAATCAACCGCTTGGTACCGGCAGAGCATAGAGAAGAATTTCTCAAAGTCGCGGCTTCCTTGAAACAAATTCGTGTAAACTCATGGACCATTTCTGACCTTGATCTTATTGCAGTAGGTGCGTTCTCCCCTCTAATCGGTTTTCTTGATGAAGCAAATTACAATACGGTTGTAGAAACTATGCGTTTAACAGATGGGACGGTTTGGAGTATTCCAATTACATTGTCCATTCCTCCTGACATTGCTGCTACCATCTCTATTGGTGAGCAGGTTGCGCTTGTCGGCGAGGAAGATGGTGTACCATATGCTATCTTAGACACGACTAGTATCTACAAAGTCGACCAAATGAATGAAGCTGTTAAAGTTTTTAAAACCGTTGATATGGCACATCCAGGAGTAGATAAGCTCTTTTCTAGATCCTCTACCAATATCGGTGGACCGATCCAGATGCTGAATCGTCCTAAGCCGAAGAAGTTTGAAGAGTTCTACTATGATCCATCGGAGACGCGTCGTATTTTTGCGGAAAAGGGCTGGAAAACCGTTGTTGGTTTCCAAACGCGTAATCCGGTCCATCGTGCGCATGAATACATTCAGAAATCTGCGATGGAGATCGTGGATGCTTTATTTCTCAACCCGCTTGTTGGTGAAACGAAGTCTGATGACATTTCTGCTGATGTTCGGATGAAAAGCTATCTAGTTCTCCTCGAGAACTATTATCCAAAGAATCGTACGCATCTTGGCGTTTATCCGGCCGCTATGCGCTATGCAGGGCCCCGTGAGGCGATTCTGCACGCTATAGTGCGTAGAAACTATGGTTGCACTCATTTTATCGTTGGACGCGACCACGCGGGCGTAGGCGACTACTACGGTACGTATGAGGCGCAAGAGATTTTCAGCGGGTTTACGACAGATGAATTGGGGATCACTCCTCTATTCTTTGAGCACAGCTTCTTCTGCACCAAATGCGGTAACATGGCGTCCAGTAAAACCTGTCCACATGATAAGTCATACCACATGCACCTCTCGGGTACGAAGGTACGCGGCCTTCTTAGAGATGGACAGTGCCCACCGCCGGAGTTTACTCGTCAAGAGGTTGCTCAAGTTTTAATTGAAGGGCTTCGCGACCCTGATTATCACGTGTAAGCAAGGTATATTTGTCCACCCTGTCCCATATAGATGATACAGAGTCTATGGGGAACAGAGGTGGATTTTTTATGCGTAAAAGGAAGAAGCGGTTGGTTGTCTGGCTGACTTTTCACAGCAGCCTCAAGCTAGCACTTTCGACTTTACTGGTAGCGCTTGTGGTTTTTATCTATGCCTATGAGCTTCCGGCGACGAAAACCTGGTCAGACTGGACATTACCGTTATCGGGTAAAACCATCGCGCTGGATGCCGGGCATGGTGGGCCGGACGGCGGTGCTTCGAGCAAAGAAGGTGTGATTGAGAAAGATATCAATCTAGCCATTACTTTGCAATTGCGTGATTATTTACAGCAAGCAGGGGCGCTCGTTGTAATGACCAGAGAAACGGATACAGATCTAGCAGACCCAGGTACCAAAGGGTACAGTAAACGAAAAACAGAAGATCTCCACAATCGAGCGGATATGATAAATGAGAAAAATGCCGATATGTTCCTCAGCGTTCATTTGAACAGTATTCCTTCACCTAAGTGGAAAGGCGCACAAACGTTCTACTATACGAATAACCCTAATAACTCCAACCTTGCTGCGCTAATTCAACTCGAATTAAAAAGAAATTTGGAAAATACTGATCGTGTCGCCAAGCCTGCAGACAAAACGGTGTATTTGCTAAAAACATTAAAAATTCCGAGTGCACTCGTAGAAGTAGGGTTCCTTTCTAATCCGGATGAAGCAAGACTTCTTGCTGATGAGAAATATCAGAAAATGGTTGCCGCAGCCATTTATCAGGGTGTTCTTAGATTTTATGCCGGTGAGAAAGTGGGTTCTGAATCATAATGTGTTATAATAAAGGCCACTAATATAATTACGATCTCTTAATAAAGGTGAGTGGCTATGATAAATAAAGAGCAGCTATTAGAAGCTTTAAAACCTCTGCAAGAGCCTCGATATAACCAAAGTGTTGTCGAGCTGAATTTGGTTCGGGATATTTTAATAAAAGAAGAAAGTGTCTCGCTAAGTTTGATCGTTGCAACGGAAGATGAAGCTTATAAAGACACGGCGAAGAACTTTATTCGTGAAGCTATAGAACAACTTGGAGCAGAGCAGGTTCATATTCGATTTAGATTGATGACGGACTATGAACGAAATCAGATTGAAGAGCTACATAAACCAACTTCAAGCGCTTCAGATAGCACTAAGGACACCAAACCCGTACAACCTCCTATCGATCAACCCATATTGGGTGAAGCGTCCAAGGTACAGTTTATTGCTGTGGCCAGTGGTAAAGGGGGCGTAGGTAAATCGACGGTAACGGTGAATCTAGCTGTTGCGTTAGCACGCCAAGGGAAAAAAGTAGGCATCATCGATGCAGATATTTACGGCTTTAGCATCCCGGATATGATGGGCATTGAAGAACAGCCTAAGCTCGTTGATAATGTCATCCTGCCAGTAGAGAAATTCGGTGTCAAAGTTATTTCTATGGGTTTCTTTGTTCAAGATAATGCACCCGTTATTTGGCGCGGGCCGATGCTGGGTAAGATGCTGCGGAACTTCTTTAACGAAGTGAACTGGGGGGATGTGGAGTATATCCTTCTAGATCTTCCTCCAGGCACAGGGGATGTTGCACTTGATGTGCATCAGCTAATTCCACAAAGTAAAGAAGTGATCGTGACTACACCGCATGCAACTGCAGCTTTCGTAGCGGCTAGAGCTGGCGCAATGGCGATTCAAACAAACCATGAAGTGTTAGGGATTGTTGAAAATATGTCCTACTATGAGTGCAAAGATTGCGGCAGCAAGGATTACGTATTTGGAAAAGGCGGCGGAGCTAGACTTGCGGATGACTTACATAGTGAATTATTAGCTCAGATTCCGCTTGGAGCTCCTGATAATCACATTTCAGAAATTGATTATTCACCGTCGGTGTATAAACAAGAGTCCAAAACAGGTCAAATCTATCTGGAAGTGGCCGCGAATATCATCGCTAAATTAGAAAAGTAATAGAAAAGGGCTGGCGGAGAACCTCTCCGTTAGCCCTTTTTCGTGTCCTATTGCGAATCGGATGAACCGGATTCTTTCTTCTTCTTCTCGGTATCTTCAGAGTCGCTTTTTTCATCCTTTTGTTTATCGTCTCCACTGCCTTTATCTTTACTATCCCCGCCACTTTCATCTTTCTTTTGAGCGGCTTTTGCCGTAGGCATTTGATCAGGCTTGCTCTGCTGAGCAATAGCGGATTTAAGCAAATCGACCATATGTGCGCGGAAAAGAGGGCTCTGAATCGACTCTTCCATCACGGTCATCATTTGCTGGCGATAAGCTGCGGTTTTCATGACATCGAGCATCATTTTCTCGTAGTCAGGGTTTTTCATCACATCAACAAGTGACTTTTGATATTCAGGATCTTTTAATAGTTCTTTAAACATTTGTTTTGTCTCTTTTTGAATGGCTTTTGCAAAATCTCCTGCAAATTTTGGATCCTTCATCATATCTGTGAGAAACATGTTATTTTCTTTTGCTGTTAAAACATCTTTGACAGCCATTTGTAGCTGCAATGATTCGTTGGCTGAGAGTAGTTTGATCTGAGACTGGCCAGCTACACCTGTCGCACCAACATCACCATTCATGATGCTGCGATTAGCCGCGCTAATTGCTTTTTTACCGTCTTCTGACTTTAGAATATCAAGAATCATGGTCTTTTGTTCTTTATACGTACCCGCTTGTGATTGACCCTGCGATGATTTGTCAGTCCCGCACGAAGAAAGAAGTAAAGCAATAGTAATGAGCGGCAGGACCATCATTGGGCTTAACCTTCTTATTATCATGAGAAAAAGCTCCCTTCCCTAGCTAAGTAATGTTAGTATGCGTGGTTAGGGATAGATTATAAGGGCAAATCATTGGCTTTTTATCTCAATCGTTGGTACAATTAACAATTAGAGTCTATGATGGAGGGAATGCACGTGACGCTTCGCAAATGGTTTCATTTATTTTGGACAACACTATTATTAGGAATGATTGTCTCTATAGGAATCGGGCTAATTTTACAATTTTCCGATAAAGAATTTTCTGTGATGGGGTTGTCGGCTGTAGGCTTCAATGTGGTAAATATGCTGCTTGGGGGAGCGACGATTAGCGTCCTAAGTCAAATGGGCTTTTTCGCTTATCTGATCGTCAGATTTATTGCCGCGGGGATTATTAAATCCAAGACGGTGTGGGATCTTTTACAACTAACGATTGTCATCGTCGTGCTGATTGACCTTGTGTATCTCAGAATGGCCAATTTTGAAGGAAATGATTCCGTATTAAGTTACTCTATATTGCCACTGATCATACTGATAATTTCTTTGGGAGTTGCTTACTGGAAAGTCAAAATGACGAATCGAAACGCCTTTATTCCGACCTTATTCTTTATGTGCGCTGTATCCGTGCTTGAAGCCGTTCCTGCGCTTAAATTAGACAATGCTGCTTCGAGCTTGTTTATGTTAGCTCCACTATTGGTTTGTAATGCATGGCAAATTCTAATTTTACATAAAATATTAGATAACAAAAAGAGCTAATTCAATTAGCTCTTTTTTTGCGGAAATTAATTGAGTTGTTTCATCGTTCTGTCTTCGACGGGGGTTGTTTGTACCTCAGTTTGTTTTATTAGTTCACTAACTGTAACGAATTCATAACCTTTGGATCTCAATTGATCAATAATAACGGGTAAGGCTTCATGGGTTTGTTGGGAAGAATCACTGGCATGCAGCAAAACAATGTCTCCTGGATGAGCCTTAGTAATAACGCGGTTTATAATCGTATCCACGCCTTTGTTGAGCCAGTCTTGCGAATCGGTATCCCATTGAATAACGGAATAACCTAGATCGTTAGCGATTCGTAGCACACGTTTGTCGAAATCCCCATTGGGCAATCGGATCAGATTGGGCTCTTTTCCGATTAATTCCGTCAATATACCATGAGCTGTCGTTATTTGTTTGCGTATTTCTTCATCGCTAAGTGTGCTGTAATTATCATGCTTATTACCGTGACTGCCGATTTCGAAGCCATCTTTCTTAATTTGTTCTACGATTTCTGGGTGAGTTTTACTCCAAGGCGAGGAGAGGAAGAAAGTTGCGTCCTTTACCCCTTTATCCTTAAGAATGTTCAGAATGGGCTCAGCTCGTTTCTCTCCCCAGGAAATATCGAAGGTTAATGCAATAACCTTTTTCTCTGTCTGTACACTATAAATCGCCGAAGGCTCAGCATTAGAAAAGACAGACACATTGCTTTGCTCCGAATAGACAATAGCTGCTGCGAATACGATGGCAAGAGCAATAAATACATATTGCTTGAATTTCCTGGCATTTAGTACAAAAAAATAGTTCATTTACAGCCTATACCTCCTCATGCCTTACAACGGGTAAGGCTTGTATACTCTTTGATAAATAATGTATGCTCGTACACAGTACTTATGCTTCCGAAATTGGAGGAAAGAGAAATGACATTTAAACCTTTATTGCAGCATTTTAAAGAAATGAAGCACTATTTCATCGTCGTTGTTTTAGTGTTTGGCGTCAGTTTCTATTTGGGCTGGGCAAACTCAGATCAATTTTCACACTTTTTAAAAGATCAGCTAGAAGGAATTAAGACGATAAGTCAATCGCTCAGTAAGAAAGACAATCCGCAAATATGGTTTTTCTTTATTATCTTCCTGAATAATGCCATCAAATCTGTGGCCATTATTTTTCTTGGGCTTCCTTTGGGTGTGCTGCCGCTCTTCATGTTGGTTGCAAACGGCATGATATTAGGGTATGTTCTATCGCTGCAAACACATGAGAGTACACTAGCTATTGTGCTCAAAGGGATTCTTCCGCATGGTATCATCGAAATCCCAGTTATACTTCTTGCCTGTGCTTATGGACTTAAAATAGGCATGTTGGTCTGGAAAAGCGCAGCGCAAATATTTATTCCTGCTGCCAATAGAACGGCTATTCCAGAACTTAAGAAAGTACTAACCTTAACCAAACCTCTTAGTGTTGTAATCGTTGTTCTTTTGTTGCTGGCGGCAATCATTGAAAGTACGCTCACCTACTGGTTGGTTCATCTGTAAAAATTTTTCAGGAAGCTTGTCATAAAAATGGCAAAATCTGAGCATAACAGTAAAGCAGTAGGGTGGCGGGCAAACGAGGGTTTTAGTTGGCCGCTTCTTTCGACTCTACTGTTAGTGCCATTAATCTCTACAGTCGAGAGGGGTTTGGGTGGATGTATGCTCGGATTTTTGTTCAATGATCGGGAATGCAGAGAGTTAGATTACGTATTACGTAAAGAGTTAGATGAAATGTTATTTGATTTGAACGACAAACGAATCGATCAAGAAATTAAAGGGGCCATAGAATCCAGATATAAAGTTATCTTCAGGATGTATGCTCGTTTAGCGACTCCCAAAGAAATTTCGAAATATGCAAGAAACCGCAACTACCAGGCTCAAAAAAAATAGGGGGTATGTTCTTGACTTACCCTCTCCTTATGTGGTACTTTATATCTCGCCCCTTGAAAAATAAGGACAAGCAAGCTGGCTTTAAATGACTCGAAAAGTTGTTTCAAAAAAAGACTTGCAATGTTTCGGGCGAATGTGGTATATTTAAAAAGTCGCCGCTAAACAGCGGTGGTGATAAACGGAAGAAATTGATCTTTGAAAACTGAACAACGAGTGAGTAAGCACAGTCGAGTAATCGACTATAAATGAGATTGTAAAATCTCGCTAGCAAGTCAATTGAGCTATTCAGCTT
>NZ_WSEM01000041.1:0-26939 GCF_009757995.1 Paenibacillus anseongensis | reverse complement strand
GATTACTCGACTGTGCTTACTCACTCGTTGTTCAGTTTTCAAAGATCAATTTCTTTCGCATTCCGTCCCGCTCTCGCGGCCGGAATTACAATATAGCATATTCAACCAATCAGATGCAAGCTTTATTTTTACAATATTCGATAAAGTTTTCAGCTCGTCTTGGCCGGAAAGACAATATACCACGGTGGTTAAAATAATGCAACCCTATTCTACATTTTTTTAGGAATGTCCATGATTGAGCATGTCTTCTACTAGTTCCTGTTCGAAACGCTCTTTTAAAGCATCGTTGCTAGGAGCTATGGATAAGCTGATCTCTTTAAACTGCCGGACGATATTCTGCACGCCTTCCAAGTTGCCGCTCTGGGCTAAATGATCGGTTTGATCAATAACGTGATAAGCAATCGCCTGATAAGCGTCAGTGAAGCTCTGCTCCACATTGGCTGCAACTCGATAGTCAGCGTAAAATCTTTTGAATGTCTCCATCAATGTTTCGTTCATATTCATGCCACTCCTTTCAAGATAAAGAACAGTTTCCCACAAGGAATGCAAGTTTATACAGCATAAAAGCACAACAGCCCCCTGCTGTAAGAAGCAAGGAGCCGTTATGAATATTCAACCTTTTTATATCTCTTTATGAATGCTCTTTATTATTTTACATCAATTGTAGTAACAACTTGATTTTGTCCTTTAAGCTCAACAACATGGGTAGGTGTAAAGTTACCAAGGTTACCAGTCAACGCAACATTAGCTGCAACGTTATAAATCGTAGTTTGGCTTACACCATTGATCGTTTGCGTAATGGAAATGGAAGTGATTTTACCTTGTCCATCTACAGTAGTACTATTTAATGTACCTACAACATCAAAGCTTTGGTTAGCATCAGCCATTTTAGTAACTTCTACAAAAACTACTTGATTGTTGAAAGAACGAACTTTCACTTCATCGCCTACTTGAATGGCAGAAGCAGCTACTTTCACACCGTTACGCAAGATGAATGCATCCGGGTGAAGAACATAGTTAGTTGTAACTCCCGCTTTCGTTACTGGAAGCACGTTGTTGTATACAGCTGCGTTCACAGTTCCAGCAGTGGAGTTTTGGTCATCAGGCATTTGGTTGCCTGTACGATCCAGTAGTGCCGCTAATTGTGCACGAGTCACGTTTTGGTTCGGTTTGAATGTGTTGTCTTCGAAGCCATCAACAAGACCTTTTTCGATAGCTACAGCAACATAGCCTACAGATCCAGCAGGGATTTGTTTAGCATCTTTAAATGTAAGTTGAGTGTTCATTTTTGCTTTAGCTTCGGACTCTAGTTTCAGAGCTTTCACTAACAGCGTTGTTGCCCATAGGCGGTCTGCTTCTTTATTTGGTTGAACGGAGTCATCGCTTTCTGTGAATAGATCGTTTTCAAGCGCTACGGCTACGTATCCAACTGCCCATGCAGGGATTTTATCCGCATCTTTGAAGTTTAGTTTCGTTGCCATCTCTGTTGCAGATTCGGCTTGCTCACGCAATCCCATCAATCTTACAGCAGCTGTAATAGCTTCAATGCGGGAAACGGATTTATCTGGTTTGAATGTACCATCTTCGTATCCTTCAAACACTTGTTTGGATGCCAAGCTAGCTATGTAACGCATTGCCCATTGAGCGCCTTTGAGGTCGTCAAAGTTAATGCGGATTTGAATGTTACCGCTAATTTTACCGTTGTTGTTTTTGCCATTATTAATAGAAGTAGTATAGCTATTGTTATTGTTTCCTTTACCACGATCATCATGGTCATTTCCTTTGGCAAACGCTGCAGAAGCGCCTCCCATTACCATTGTTAAAACAAGTCCTGTTGCTACAGCTTTCTTCATAAGGTTCTTTTTCATATCAAGTTCCCTCTCCCATATTCATATAGTTGGTATAAATAATGTGGAGCCTTCGCGAAGGGTTCCTGGTTATGCTACAACAATTCGCCATAGTAAATATGTTTAGGGGGGTGGAGAAATAAATCTTTAAAACTAGAAAATTGTCGAGTCTATTAAATCCCCCCTGAAACTGCTAAACTTAACGATATAAAACACTACCGCAAAAGGAGCTCAATGTATGCGTTTACGTAATCCCAGAGTTCAGCTCGTTATTGCTCTAGCCGTTATTTTAATTGCGTTGTCAGTCTATTCTTATAGCAAAATCGGGCTCAAGCAAGCAAATGTAGAACCAGCTGTTGTTACAGTGCCGACCAGCACACATCAGGATTCTCCTCCTGCTAGTGAAGTCCCGCCGTCACCGCCCGTAGAAACCAAAAATCCGTATCCATCCGAGCAATTTGACGTTGTTGTCATCGGCAGCGAGCTGGAAGGCCTCTACCTGGCAAGGGCGGCTGCAGACGAAGGTTTGAAGGTAAAAGTGCTCGATCCTCACAAAGCTTTTGGAGGCCAAATCCTTCAGAGTCAGATGTTGTTTTTGGATGAAACACGTGACGATCAAGGCCATTTATTAGTGCAAGGCCGGGCTAAAGAATTGTTCGACGGCTTCCGAAACGCCAAAATCCGTAAACTTTCCGAATTTTCAACGTATATGGATAAACTGGCCAAAAATATTCCTGTCGAATCCGGCGTTATCTTAAATGAAATTGAGCAAGTCAACACACCTGACAGCATGCACAAAGTCGCCTCTATCGTTTACACGACAGATAAAAATGAAAAGAAGAAGATTACGGCCGGCTACTGGGTCGATAATAGCGATTACACCGCACTCATCTCTCGACTAGATGCCAAGAGATTGCCTGGACTGGAAAAGTTCTATGGGCAAAAAGACATCGAATACATGAGCGCCGGTATGATGATGAAGTTCACGCATGTCGATTGGAAAAAGTTCAGCACAACTTTCAACGCGTTAAAACCTGAAGAGAAATCCAAGCAATTTGGCGGCGGTTCTGTCAATGACAGCTATGCGATTGGATTAAGCGGTATGACAAAGGCCTATCATCCTTCCAATGACCGTGTATTTTTAAGAGGCTTAAATGCTGTGAATCAAAGAGATGGGGAAGTTTTGATTAACGCACTTCTGGTGTACACCGTTGACCCATCCAAACCCGAATCCGTCCAGGAAGCTGTGACACTAGGCAACAAAGAGACGGCATCCATCCTGGGACATTTCCGTAAAACCTTACCAGGCTGGGAGCATGCCGAACTTGGGGAGCTACCGAATTATCCCTACATAAGGGAATATAATCACTACGAAATGGATTATGTTTTAAAGCCGTCCGACCTGCTTTCAGGCGCCATGTTCTGGGATAATGTTAGCATTGGCGGCTATCCGCTCGATTTACAGGGCACTAGCGCCAACAAATGGGGCATTGAGATGGGACGTCCCGACAAATACGGGATGCCGCTGCGCAGCTTTTTATTAAAAAATTACGACAATGTCATTGCCGCCGGAAAAAATGTGGGCTCCTCAGCAATCGCATACGGAAGCACAAGAATTCAACCGAATACGAGTTTGGCTGCTGAATCCATTGGTATCATACTGGGGCAGTTACACGGCAAACAAAAGCTTAGAGAAATCACGCCTGAGGAGATGGCCAAGCTACAGCAGTACTTAGCTGCTCATTATCAAATCAAGCTAACCGGGGTAACCGGTACCAACAAAATCAGCGGTTGGAACGAAGATGAAATCAGAAAGCTGGATACAGGAGAAATTACTTATCCTAGCTACGTGAAAACTCGCAAAAAAACAGCTGTGAAATAACCAAATCCGTGCATTCGCTCCTTAAGCGAGTGTGCGGTTTTTTTACGAAAATTTAAGAAAAAAAGGTGTTGAAAAAGCGATCTTCCAGACATATAATAAGCAATATACTTAAGTTCACTTATAAATACTTACGTGAAAGGAGTGAGAAACCTTTGTTTCAAGAAGAAAGACTCATATCCATTATTGAATACTTAAAATCAAATAAGCGCATTACGGTTGACCTGATTTGCGAGCTGTATGATGTATCACGAGATACCGCCCGGCGTGACATGGTAAAACTTGAAGAACAGGGCCGTATTGTGCGAACACGCGGCGGCGCCATCCTCCCTACACTCTCCAAAGAAGTCGGCAATTATGAACAACGCCTCCAATCAGAGTCTTCTTCCAAACTAACCATCGGCAAAACAGCCGCAGGACTCATTCAAGATGGCGACTATATCATGATGGATGCCTCCACGACAGTGCTGCATGCGGCAAGTGCACTATCTTCCAAACAGAACGTTGTGGTGACAAGTTCTATAGAAATTGCTGCTATTTTAACCCGCAAAGATGAAACTACGATCCACATTCTTGGTGGCGTATTGGATAGCAAACACCATAGCGTCTACGGCGCGAAAGCCATCGAGATGTTGAACGATTACCACGTCGATAAGCTGCTGATCGGAACCTGCGGAATTACGGAGGAAGGGCTGTCAGCCCCCAATGAAGAGGACAGCTATTTAGTCCGCGCCATGATCCAACATGCTGACCAAGTCATCGTTTTAGCGGATCACTCTAAGTTCGGCAAGCGGCTGTTCCATCGCGTGGTTGGTTTTGAAAGCATCGATATCCTGGTCACAGACCAAGACTTGAGCTCCGAAATGAGAGAGAAATTACTGGCAAGTGAAGTTGAAATCGTTTTGGCAAAAGGAGATGACTTAGATGATTAAGCTTATCGTAAGTGATTTGGACGGTACTTTGCTCGATCACAGCAAGAAAGTTAGTTCAAGAGAGCAAGCTGCGCTGAAAAAAGTGAAAGAAGCCGACATCCTGCTTTGCCTGGCCTCAGGAAGAATGAATGTGGAGATGCAGCAGGTTCTAGAGGAAATCGGACATCGTGCCTACTCCGTGTCGCAGAATGGCGCATTCATTCATTTGGAGGATGGCTCGTTTCTGAAATCTCAGCTTTTTGAGCCTGAATTAGCGTATCGAGTGTATCAATTGCTGAAAGATTTTGACGTCGTGAAGATCGTTTGCTCAGGTGAAGCCAATTACATCACGCATTTGACGCCCGCTTCCGATGAAGTTCAATCACGTACATTCCGGCCTTTTATTATAAAAGAGGACATTGAGCAGTCCCTGCAAGCCGAGCTTCCAATTTGTAAGATTTCTACATTCGGGGATATTCAAATCCTTCTGGCAATTAAAGCTTTAATAGAAGAAAAAATGGGCGATCAAGTTGAGCTGTTCATCTCCGACAAAGATTGCTTGGACATCATGCCACGGCAAGTTTCAAAAGGTAACTCCCTCCTCCTCCTCATCGACCAATTGGGTCTAAAACCGGAGGAAATTGCCTGTGTCGGTGATTCCTTCAATGACGTATCCATGTTCGGGATCACGCCGCATAGCTTTGCCATGAAAGGTGCTCATCCGGAGGTCAAACAAAAAGCAAACTATCATGTCGAATCTGTTGCTGAAGTCGTTAATCATGTATTTGCCTATAACGATAAATACATGCAAGAGCAAAAAGGAAGCACAATGGTATGAGAAGATTATTAATTATGGGGTGCCTGTCCTATTTATTAACGGGCTGTACCCACGTTATTTTTGGAGCGGTATTACCCGAGCTGCTCACTCATTATGGACGCAGCTACAGCGACGGCGGCTTGCTGGTGTTCCTTGAATTCGGCGGATTCTTGCTTGGCGTGCTCAGCATGCCGGCGTTCAGCCGCCGATTCAGCCGCCGAAACACGATTACGACGGCTTTCGGGTTGCTTTTCCTGGCCATGATGACGATCGTCATGCTGCCGCCCTGGGCTTTTGCCGTGAGCCTCACCTTCGTAGCCGGCGTGGCTTTCGGACTCGTAGAAGCGAGCATTTCAACCTTCGTGTTAATGGCGGCAAAGGATAAACAAGCCTCGGCCTTCAGCACGCTTGAAGTTTTCTTCGGACTTGGCGCACTATTCATGCCGATTGTATCCAGTATTTTGATTGCCAACGGGTTATGGAAATATGGATTTATGCTGTTGGGATTAAGTGCGCTTGCAACAGGACTCATCTGGTCGAAGCTTTCCTTGGGCGAGCATGACGAATTGTTAGCTCACAAAGCCGACAAGTCACAGCAAGAGGTAAAGCCTCCAGCTCTAACAAGGAGTTCGTTAACTTTCCTTATTCTGTTCATGCTTGTTTTCTTCATCTATGTAGGGATGGAAAATACGATCGTTAACTTCCTGCCTTCGATCTTTATCGATCAAATGCACACTTCAAGCTCTCTGTCCTCTTTGGCGGTAACAGCTTATTGGATTGCCATGGTGGCAGGTCGACTATTTGCCGGCGTGCTTGCCGAGAAAATGACCTATTTCCGTTATTTAGCCGTCGCTTTTGGCGGCAGCCTGATCACTGTCTTTTTGTGGCTGTTCAGCACACAGTTATGGAGCAGCTTCGCTATTGTTCTGCTGCTTGGGCTCTTCATGTCAGGGATGTTCGCTGTAGCTCTTATCTATGCCAATCAATTACTCCCTGGACGCACGGAGCAAACAACAAGCACGCTTATCGCTGCAGGTGGCTTGGGCGGATCTGTCATTCCGCTTGGCGTCGGGTGGGGAATGGATAAGTTTCAGGTCGGCTTATCGATTTGGTTTGTGTTAGTTGGTATGTGTGTGGTTTTCGGCATTGTACTCTATTCCCGCAGGTGGAGGGTTCAGGCTTCTAGTTAAAACAAAGGACAACCCCTCATCGGGGTTGTCCTTTTTGGTTCTGCCGCGCTATTACCGCAGAGCCTTTAATTGAATAAGTACGGCTTTCTCCTCGAACTTTACATCCTTCACTCCTATTAAAAGCGGCAAGTGATCTTCGATCGAGAGCTCGATTGGAGCGAATTGAAGCCATTCCTTCGGAACTTGTATGCCCTTAACCATTGTACTCTGGTGCTGAATGATAACATTCGGCGGGTCCCATGCCAGGGTAAAAAGCAGTTGGGCGCCAACAGGCAACTTGTCCTGCCATTTAACATTGACATCAGCGACGAGGTTGCTTCCTTGCAAGGTAAGCTTTGCTCCTTCGATTCGAATGCCGTTGGGTAGATCTGGATGGGCTGACAGCTGCTTTTTAACCAGATTGTTCAAATCTTGCTCTGTGATCTGAACCTCGAGCTTCCGGTTCTTGACAATGTCCGCAATTTTACTGCCAACTGAAATTTCTTGATAATTCAGGTCTAGATCCTCGGAAGGTTGGATGTGCCGGATGAACAACACCGTGGCGGCCGCAAGGATAAGGACGACCACGATGAGAAAAATAAATCGTTTTTGCAGCACGTTTCAACACCCCGCAGAAGACAGATTTGGCAAGCCGTATAAGTCTGGATGTAAATTACGGCTACTCTTTATTCTGCTGTTTTTCCTTCAGCCAGCGAGGAGCGCCCTTGCTCTTGCGATCTCGCTCGCGTTGGGCTTTGCTCACGGCTTTGCCACCGGCGGCCGTGTGCTTCGGCGCTGCCGGCTTCGCCGGGGCAGCGCTGGATTCGCGCGCTTCCGTCGCCGGCGCGCTAGTGCGAACCGCGCCCGCAGGCGCGGCAGCATAGTGCGAGCCGGCGGAGCCGCTGCGCACAGGTGCTGCGCCCCGCGGGCGTGCAGCTTCACGGCGGCTGCGCATGGTAGCCGCACTGCGGTCCTGGGCCGGATCGACGAGCCGGCCCTCGTACATCGCCTTCGGCGCGATCGTGATACCGAGCTGCTTCTCGAATTTTTCGAGAATGAACTGCTCCTTCGGTGTCACGATAGAAATGGTCGTGCCCTCGCGGCCCATCCGACCGGTCCGACCTACGCGGTGAAGGTAATACTCCGCGTTAGTGGCAGGATCCAAGTGGAAGACGTGAGTCACGCCTTCAATGTCCAGCCCTCTTGCTGCAACATCCGTGGCCAGCAGCAGCTGGAATTTCCCATCCCGGAAATTCCCCATGACTTTAGCCCTATCCTGTTTGCTTGCTTCTCCGTACAAAGCTTCAATAGATAACCCAACATACTGCAGCTTAGCCACAACTTGAGCGATATCGTCTGTAACATTGATAAATACAATCGCAGACTTCGGTTTAATCAAACGAACCAGTCTCCGAAGCGTATCCACCTTCTCGCGCTCCTGGCAGAGCACATACATGTGCTCCAGCGTTTCCGCTGTGCGCTGGCTCGGGTTGATTTTAATAATAACAGGCTCCTTCAACCATCTACCGGCCGCTTGCTCGGTGCTTTGCGGAATGGTCGCAGACACGAACACCTTTTGACTGGATTTCAGCATGCCTTTTAGCACAGACTCGACATCCTGCATGGAACCAAGCTCAAATACTTGATCCACTTCATCGACTACACCAATTTTCACATGGTGCAGAGTCAATTTCTTGATTTTCATAAGCTCAAGCAAACGCCCCGGGGTTCCCACAACAATATGAGGGTGCAAGCGAAGCTTCTCAACTTGTCGAACCACAGCCGCTCCGCCAATCAAAGATTGCGAACGAATCGGACCGCCAGCCGTTAATTTTTCGATTTCTTGCATAATTTGCATACCCAGCTCCCTGGTAGGAACAACAACTAATACTTGCAGCTGTTTCTGCGTCGGATCAATTTGTTCCAGAGCGGGCAGTAAATAAGCTAACGTTTTGCCTGTGCCTGTTTGGGACTGAATGATCGCATCGCTGCCTTGTTTCAAAACCGGAATGGCTTCTGCTTGAATCGGCGTTGGCTCACCTATACCCAATTCTTTCAATTTATCTAAATAAGTTTGTGCAATTTGCAACTGTTCAAAGCTTGTACTCAATGGACGTAAACCCCTTTTCTCATTCAACCTAATGATCTTATTATATGTCACGCTGTATATCGATACAAATCGATACTTTGAAAATGCTGCTCATATACATAGACAGCCCACTCTCTCCCTATAAGCAGAAATAAGAGTCCATCTGGACTCTTATTTCCCCGTTCCCCATTCTTCCAGCAGTTTCTGCTTGATGACATCTCTAGCCCGGAATAGCCGCTGCCGCACAACACCCTCGGTGACCCCTAGTTCAATCGCCATATCCTTGTAAGATAAATTATGTATCCATTTCATTGCAATAATTTGACGGTAGGAGGGAGTTAGCTGATTAATGTAAGAGATGATGGCTTCCCGCATGAGCTTCAGCTCGACTTCTTGATCCAGGGAACCCAAATAATCCGAGGTAGGTGCCGTTTCCTTGATGCACAGCATCAGTTCCGTTTCTAGCTCATCGCGGTTGCGTTTGTGCTTGCGAAGATGATTCAGCGTGACATTCCGGGTCAGTTTCTTGACCCAACTTTCATATTTATCAATATCCTGAAGCAGCGGCGCTTTCCGGACAGCCCGAAGAAAAGACTCTTGAATAATATCCTCCACGGCCGCATGATCCCTAAGTATAAAATAAATCATCGGATAGACGAGTAGATAAAACTCTTGATATATCTGTTCCTGCACGCTCTTCTCTAAAGTGTAAAAATCACTGCTAAATAACAGTTTGAGAGACTTCGAAATAAACGCCCCCTAGCCAACCAGGTAAAAACATTCTCTGTTTCTTACCCTTATTTTAGGGCAAAGCAAGGGAGTAAACAACAATAAAAACTTTGTAATATGGTAATAAAACCCACTTAGTGCTTATGTTGCCTTTTTTCGCGTTATGGACATGGGTCCCGCTATTTTTGACAGCTGTCAGATCATCAGATAAACTAGAAGTGTCTTACTATTTTCCATCCGAAGGGATGAAACTATGAATACAGATTTTGAGAAAGAATTCAACGCACTTGTGTTAAAAACCGCAGAACTCATTACGGGAGATACGTCGCCTGAAATGCTTGAGAAAATAAAAGTATGGGCATTTTTTAATCATGTTCATAAATCGCTCCCAGCCCTGACTTCTCATTGGAATCAAACGCATCCCGAAAGCAAAGCGGAAGTGCGTCGAATTTTCGAAGAGATTCGTGATTTAAATCAAGCTCTGCAAGCCAACAAGCCTGAGTCGAAGTAATTCGCTCACCATGAAAAAAGCGGATTCCCAGTCCATAGACCGGGACCCGCTTATTTTTTATTTAAAATCCCCGATGCCAAACGGTCGAATAGCCGCGGAAATAAATGAAACAGCTTAATGCCAACGCCCGCTACAAAAGGAAGATTTTTCTCCGGTATTTTCTTCTCAATGGCATGGATCAGTTCTTTCACAACTTTCTCCGGTTTGAGCATAAACCATGCTACATTTTTAACATAGTTCCCGCTCGGATCGGCTTTATCGAAAAATGGTGTGGAGATCGGCCCCGGATTAATCGCCGTCACAGAAACCCCCGTTCGCATTAATTCCTGGCGCAAGCTGTTCGTGAAACCAAGCACCGCATGTTTCGTTGCCGAATAGCCCGTAGATTTGGCCGAACCGATTTTCCCCGCCATGGACGCTATGTTTACGATATGACCACTTCCCGCCTTCAACATATGAGGCAATACAGCTTGCGTGCAGCGGACAACCCCCATGTAGTTCACGTTCATCATATCCTCAAAATGCTCCAGCGGCGCACCGGCGAATGACTCAAATATCCCGTAACCGGCATTGTTGATTAAAATATCAATACGACCGAACTTCGCGATAACCTGACTAACTACGTCCTGTACTTGCTGAGTATTCGTAACGTCAAGCGCGTAAACAGCATGCTGGCCTTGAATGCCTGCAGCAATCGACTCAAGCTTGTCTGTACTGCGGGCTGTCAAAATGGGAATCGCCCCCATCGCCGCAAATTGCTGTGCCATGACAGCGCCGATGCCGCTTGACGCTCCGGTGATCAAGACGATTTTGTTCGAAATGTTCAACGTCATTTCTCCCCATTCCAGTAAATTACAAAAAAAAGAGGACCGCTTTCGCAGTACTCCATTCATTCTAGCTTATGTATACAACATTTCATTCCATATTCATATTACGTAATTAACACTTGAATGTCCAGTTCGCCAATGCTATCCATAATCAAAGGGATCGTCAGCGCTCTCTTCGGCACAAAACCGGCAGCCGTAGCTGATTGAACCAGCTTCGGAGGCGTGATATCAACCCTTACGCCTTGATTAAACAACATGGTGCTTGCATTCCCGCTAATCATATTGCCTAGCTCCGATATAGCGCTCTTGCCCATTTCGTCCATCTCCGTAATTACAAACCCGCCCATCATCGCGGAAACCATCTTCAAAGCGACGTCCTCAGCCAAGCCGAACACAATATCGCCTTCCATTTGTCCGGTCATCCCGATTTGGATCCAAATATACTTTTCCACAAATTTGACGTCTTTGACGCCGAGCTGCCCTGTAGTTGGGCGAATGTTAGCAACCTGCTCGATGACAATTCTAGCCGACTCCAAAAAAGGATTAATGTACTCAGCCTTCATAGCTCCGCTCCGATCTCATTTGTGAATAAGTTCCACCAAAAACGACCTTTTTCAACATTATACCTAAAATACTAGGACAAGTATACTGTATTTTTTCATAAAATAGTTCCTTATACTCACATACAGACACTCTTCCTGCCTTCATACTAAAATTGTCGAATCTGGATTTATGGATCATTATCAGCAGGAAATACAGCAAGTAATCTGGAAGAATATATAAATATGTGTCGAATCCTGATAGGCTTGCAGGGTATTCGTCCTTTTAAAGGAGCGATGAAAGGCAACCATGATGAAACAGAAAACGACAATAAAACATTACACGTTATATCAACTTACGCTTGTCTATCATATTATCGCTCTGCTGCTAATCGGTACGAACTTTTTCATCGTTCATCAGCTTCCATATGTACTCGAGCACCGTCCCATCGGGCTGGCTATCGATATTGTCGTACTATGTACGATGCTCGGATTAGCCTTATACGGGCTTAGAAGAATCAAAAAAGGTGAAACTTCCATTCTGGAAACCGCTGAGCGGTACCAATCTCTATACGACAATCATCCGGACTCGATTATTTCTTTTAGCCTGGACGGTGAAGTGCTGTCAGCCAATCACGGGCTTGAAAGTCTCTTGGGGCTTGGGCGCGAGAATACCACGACTTCTTTTATCCCAATGATCAGCCCGCCGGATTTGCTTAAAGCTTTACATCATTTCCAAGTAGCTTCCGCCGGGATGCCGCAAAATTTCGAGGCTGCTTTTATCCATCAAAACGGGATTCCGATCCCTTCAAATGTAACGTTCGTCCCGACGAAAGTCGACGGTCAAGTGGTAGGGATTTACGCGATTCTCAAGGACCTGACAGAAGTGAAAGAACAGAAAAAAGTCATCGACAAACTCTATAAGCAAAACCAGCTCATCCTCAATTCTGTCTCCGAAGGCATCTATGGGATTGATATGAGTGGGCGCACGATCTTCTGGAATCAAGCTGCTGAAGCGATAACCGGCTGGAAAGTAGATGAAATGCTCGGCAGGCAAATACATAATCTAATTCGGCCTGAGAAAGCCGACGGCACTCCTTTTTCGCGCGAAGAAAGTCCTGTTTTGAACACGATTCTAAATCGGGATGCTCCTATTATGAGAGAGGATCTGTTCTGGAGAAAGGATGGCACCGCCTTCCCTGTCGAGTTCATGTCGAGTCCCATCCTGGAGGAGAAGGGGCACATTCTCGGTACCGTTATTACATTTAAAGATATTACCGAATTAAAAAAGACTCAGGAGCTGCTGATCAAGTCTGATAAGCTATCAGCTGTAGGCCAACTGGCGGCTGGGGTGGCGCACGAAATCCGCAATCCATTAACAGCTTTGAAGGGATTCCTGCAATTATTGAAAACAAACAGTACCAAAGAGCAATATTACATAGAAATTATGCAAAAAGAGCTGCAGCGCATTGAGTTTATCGTGAATGAGTTCCTGTTCGTCTCAAAACCGCAGGCTACCAACTTTGATACCCGAACCATTGACTCTATTGTGATAAGCACGATCGAGCTGCTGCAACCTCAAGCGATATTGGAAAATATTCAAATCGAAGCCGATATCGAGCCCAATCTGCCCCCTGTCTCTTGCGACGAAAGGCAAATTAAACAGGTTTTCATCAATATTTTGAAAAATGCGCTGGAGTCCATGGAAGAGGGCGGTTTAATGCGTATCGAAGCTGCAGCCGATGCTGCTAAGAAAAACATCACCATCCGTTTTATCGATCAAGGATGCGGTATTGCACCAGAGCGGTTGCCCAAGCTGGGTGAACCCTTTTATAGTACTAAGGAAAAAGGCACCGGTCTTGGCCTCATGGTATGCTACCGTATTATTGAAGCACACGGGGGCATGATGGAAATTCAAAGTAAGCTGGAAGAAGGAACGACGGTTGAAATTACACTTCCTTCCACACAAGTTAAAATCACCGAAGGAGTGTCTGTAGTATGAACGGTTTTCTCATAGATTTGGATGGTACCTTATATCGGGGGCATGAACCGATTCCACATGCAGCTACTTTCATTCAGTGGCTGCAAGAGCACCACTTGCCCTACTTGTTGGTGACGAACAATTCGTCCCGTACACCAGCGCAGGTTGCCGAACATCTGCTGGCGTTCGGCATTGAAGTGCCGGAGGCGGCGGTCTATACGTCCTCGCAGGCCGCCGCCAAGTACTTGACCGAGCAGGGCCGAGGCCACAGCGTGCATATGGTCGGCGAAGCCGGACTGCGGATCGCCCTGGAGGCGTCCGGCTTCGAGATGGAGGGGACGACGCCTCCGGATTACGTCGTCCAAGGCATTGACCGCAGCTTCACCTATGCGAAGCTGACCGAAGCGGTCCGCCACCTGAAGGCCGGCGCGACCTATGTGTTAACCAATCCCGACCGCATGCTGCCGTCGGATGGAGGGCTTATGCCAGGGGCAGGCTCCCTGGCCGCTTCGATCACCGCCGCCTCCGGCGTGAAGCCGGTGGTGATCGGGAAGCCTTCGCCGATCATCATGGCTTACGCCATCGAGCGACTTGGTCTTCCTGCCGCCGATGTCTGGGTCATCGGCGATAACGTGCACACCGACATCCGCGGAGGCGTGGTGTCGGGGTGCCGCACGGCGCTCGTGCTGACCGGCGTCGCAACGCCGGATAACGTGCACGAGCAGATGGCGTCGGCGGGCGTGACGCCGGACCTGGTTTGCGATGATTTGGCACATTTCATCGCGCAGTTTAGTAGGCTTGGCGGGATATAAGCCGCAAATTCCAATAACCCTAGCGGGGAATACCGCTAGGGTTTTTATTTACGGGAACTACAGCCCTCTATTAGCAGGAGCAACACGTTGTTTCCTCTTGGAGCGGAACTACAAGGCTTTATTCGAACACCATCACCCAAATTTAGCTCATTCCTGCAAAATAACGGACTGTACTTCCCCTCACGGGTGGAAAATGTATCTTTTATACGGAATAGCATACCGTTGTTCCCTTTGCATCCGGATGGACACTCGCAAAACAGAAAACCTCCAACCCACACTGCGTGTGGAATTGAAGGTTTTTTAGAGTTAGCTGCAATTTGTGGCTATCTGTATCTTCTGGATAGTTAAGTCTTATGGCTTGCTATTTCAGCATGTTTCCGATTTCTCCGACGCACGATCAATCCAAACGGTCCCAGTCCACCTCAGGCGGGGAGCCCTTCTCCTGCAAACGACCTTCCCTTGCATCCTTTTGCAGCTGCTCTAGCCATTTTAACTCGCTGAACGAACGTTTATAGGTGCCAACCATCATCTGTAAAATAACGCGAGGAACTACGTTCCGATGCTCTTCATACAAGCTTTTCATTCGGTTCATGACCATTTTCTGAGCCAGTATTTTATTTTCCAGGATATCGGCTATTTTGGCCTGATCGCCATGCACGGAAAATGGCAGAGCGACGTAGAGCGGGTGATAGTGTTTGATTTCTTCATGAAACTGCTCGATCAACAGCTCTTGAAATTTAAGCTTCCCAGCCTCCGTAATTTGGAAAACGGTTTTCTCCGGTCGATTCGTATTGCGCACGACTTCAAGTGCTTCCACATGACCATCTTTGCGCAGTTGATCCATCGCATAATAAAGCGAGCCGTCTTGCAGCTTCATATAATTATGCATGCCTCTTTCTTTCATCGTTTGCCGAATTTCATACGTATGCCGGTTGGCTTCCATCAACAGACCAAGTATGACGAGCTTCATCGACATAGCGGTTACCTCCTAGTGCCCTGCAGGTGCACTCCCTTTGACAGGAGCTTTCCCCACTTCCAGCTTCGCATTCCCCATAAGTAAGATAAACGCGAGTCCAATGACAGCTAAAACAATCGTTGTTTGAAAAACAACTGCAATGGAATCCGCAAGTGCGGTCAGCAGCTTGTGCAGCACATCGGCAGGAATGTTGGCACGAACCTGAGGCTGCAGCAAGGCGCGAGCATCATGAAACTTTTCAGCCATAGCCGGATCTTGTAGGGATTGTGTAATGTTATCTCTAAGTGAGTTTACCTGAATACTACCGAACACCGCAACTCCGATGGCGGAACCAACGGAACGGAAGAAGCTAACAAGCGAAGTCACTGTGCCTCTGCGCCGGAAGTCTACTTTATGCAAAGCGGACATAGACGTAATCGGGAAGCATGCTCCGATGCTAAGTCCCATTAGAATCATAAAAGTCGTGATGACCCAGCGCTTGGAATCGATCGAAATGCTACCCAAAAGCGATGTGGCCACAATCAACAAGGCTACGGATACGAGCATCACGTTGCGGTAAGAGAATTTTCCTATGAAACGTCCGCCTAATGCGGAGCTGACAACAACACCCAGCATCATCGGCGTGAGTGTAGACCCAGCGCTTGTTGCAGAGCCTTCAAATACACCTTGAATAAATAAAGGAATATACGTCCCGCCTGAAATCAAAACAGCCCCGTAAGCAAAGCTGACACCCATGCTTGCGGTGAACAGGCGGTTTTTGAACAGGTCGAGTGGAACGATTGGTTCGGCCGCAAATTTTTCAACCGTCAGGAACACGGCCAATAGTACGGCAAACCCTGCAAAAAGACTAATAATTTGCCAGGAGGCCCACGCATAGTCTTTACCACCAAGCTCCAATGCAAACATCAGGGACACAATCGCTGCTGTCAGTAAAATGGTACCGCTCCAGTCGATTTTGGCCTTGCTGTGCTCCACAGTCTCATGGTAGGCGAAAATAATAAGCAACAAGGATACAATGCCGAGTGGTAGATTAATGAAGAAAATCCATTCCCACGTGACATAGTCCGTGAAATAAGCGCCGATGATCGGACCGAGTACGCTTGATAAACCGAATACGGCCCCGAAAAGCCCTTGCATTTTACCCCGTTTCTCCGGTGGGAAAATATCAAAAATGATCGCAAAGGTAATCGGCATCAAGGCGCCGCCTCCGATACCTTGAATCGCGCGATACACGATGAGTTGAGTCATCGATGTAGCGGTTCCGCAAAGCGCAGATCCGATCATGAATACGATGATCCCAATGATAAAAAATAACTTACGACCGTACATATCCGAGAGCTTTCCGAAAATCGGCATGGCTGCCACGTTAGCAATCAAATAAGCTGAGAAAACCCAGACATACTGGTTGAATCCCCCTAGTTTGGACACAATGGTTGGCATCGCTGTAGAAACGATTGTTTGATCCAGCGCAGCCAGCAAAAGTCCTAACATCAACCCTACGACTGTCCAGGTAGGGTTAGACTTGCGTGTTAACGACATGAAATAAATCTCCTTTACCATTCAATTTATTATATACTAATTATTATAATCAAATTTGAGTATATGGCAATAAAATTCGACAGGCCGTTGTCCGAGTTTTCCGGGAGACATTGCCGACCCCCTCCTTCCTATCATATAATAAGCTTAGAAAAGGTTTTTATGCCCTTTACAATTTCGATAAATTTTATTTGTAATTACAATTTGAATAGCAGGAGGTAATCGCATGAATATGAACCAGTTGGAAACGTTGCTCACGATTTCCAAGACGATGAGCTTCCGCAAAGCTGGCGAAATTCTTAACTTGACCCAACCTGCCGTTTCCGCGCAAATTAAGAGCCTAGAAGACGAATTCGGCACGATTCTCATCGATCGCAACCAGCCTGTCACGTTAACGGATAGCGGAAAGCTATTTCTGGAGCATGCTGAGAAAATGCTGCGGATCGCCAGTGACCTCAAGCAGCGCTTGTCAGATTTACACCAAACACCACAAGGCCATATCCACATCGGCACGACGACCTCAATTGCCATGCAAATTTTACCGCGGGTGCTTTCTTATTTCCAGGACCAATTCCCTTTGATCAAAACGACCATTCACTCCATGACTTCTTCACAAATTATGACCTCAGTTGAGAATAGTCAAATCGATATCGGGATTACTTATTTATTTGAGAAAAATCAGGCCTTAGAAACTTCCGTGCTGTATTATGACAATTTCGAGCTCGTTGTATCGACGCAGCATCCACTCAGCCGATTCGCCCATTTATCCATTGAAAAACTGCGCAATATTCCAATCATCATGCTTTCTCCAGAGACCGCAGGGCGACGCTTTGTCGATCAAGTTTTCAAAAACTATGATGTCGCGCCTCATATTGTCATGGAGTTGTCCAGCAGTGAAGAAGTGAAGCGAATGGTTGAATTAAATCTCGGCGTCGCCATCATTTCCAAGCTGTCTGTAGCGGATGAACTGCGGCACGGCACTTTGAAAATTGTAAAAGTAAATGAGTTGGATAGTACCCATCCTGTAGGTGTAGTATATAAGTCGGGACGTTACTTAAATTCTGCCATGCAGCAGTTCCTTCGAGATTTAAAAGGGATGCCGGAAACTCAATTTCTTGGCTCAGAATAAATAACAGGCTTAGGAGGTATTCTCGTATGAAATTCGACCTACATACCCATCATGATCGGTGCGGGCACGCCCAGGATAAAATTCGCGACTATATCGAAGCCGCTATTGCCGGCGGTTTGAAGGCGATTGGGATCTCAGACCACTCCCCTTATTTCGGAAGTCCAGAAGATCACGCACAACCTTTAATCGCCATGGCCAAAAGTGAATTTCCCCGCTATATCGAGGAAGTGCTTCAGCTGAAAAAAGAATACGAAGGTAAAATTGATGTCCTTTTAGGCGTAGAATCCGATTATTTCCCTGAGCATGTTGATGTTTACCGTCAGGAGTATGCCAAATACCCGTTCGACTACATCATCGGATCGGTGCATTTGTCCGGCGGCGTCAGTATTTTCAATCGCAACAGATGGAAGAATTTGAAAGACGCGCAGAAAATCGAGCAGAAGGAAGAATACTATCGCCTTATTGCGGAATCCGCCCGCTCCGGCATGTTCAACATCCTTGGGCATATTGATGCTATGAAAGGCTTTTACCCAGCTTTCTCTGACATTCCGACGCCAGCCGTCAACGAAACATTGAAAGTCATCGGCGAAACCGGTGTGGCTATCGAAATCAATACGTCAGGCAAAACCAAAGACGTAGGCGGTTGGTACCCTTCGCACGCGATGTTAGAGCAAGCCCTTCACTACGGCGTTGAGGTAACGTTCGGCTCCGATGCGCATATTCCAAGCCGTGTTGGCGATGACTGGGATGAAGTGAGCAAAACGCTGAAAGAGATCGGCTTCAAACATTGGGTTTATTTCAAGAACAAACAAAAACAAGTTGTTCCTCTATAAAAACGAGGCTGCTCCGCAAGTAGATGATTCTACTCCGGTGCAGCCTCTTTCTTTTAAATAGCATTCATAAAGCCGAGCTTCGGTTGCATGCTCATCTGCAAAATAACCTGCGTCTGATCGGCCGGCATCGGTCGGAAGAAGTAATAACCTTGAATTTGGCTGCAGCCATTTGCGACCAAAAATCTAGCCTGCTCTTCCGTTTCAACCCCTTCAGCAATGATTTGCAGTTGGAACGATTTGGCCACCGAAATGATCGCTTTGATCATAGCCCGATCCTTGTCATCGTTGTGTACGCCGCGAACAAACGATTGATCCAGCTTGATTTTGGTAACGGGAAACCTTTTCAAATAACTGAGCGAAGAATAATGCGTGCCGAAATCGTCAACGGATATCGCAATACCTAGCTTGCGCAAACGTCCGAGAGCCTCCAGCTGGTCGTCACGCATCGCAACATTTTCGGTGATTTCAATTTCCAGATACTTGGCCTCCAGGCCTGTTTCCTCTAAAATTTGAATCACTTTGTCGACAAAACGTTCATCATTCAGTTGTTTAACGGAGAGATTAACGGATATCGTCAATGGTTCTTGCAAAATGTTATGCCACGCCTTCATCTGCATGCAGGCCCCCCGCATCACCCACTCGCCTATAGTGACGATAAAGCCCATTTCTTCGGCAATCGGAATAAATTCTGAGGGGGAAATGTAGCCCTTCGTCGTATGGTTCCAGCGCAGCAAGGCTTCGACACCTATGACTTTACCCAGATGGCAATCGATCTGCGGCTGATAGACAATCTCGAGTTCATTCCGATCCATGGACTGACGAAGATGGTTCCCCATTTCGAGCTTTGATACGGAATTCATCGCCATTTGCTTATCGAAGAAGCTGTAGGAGCTGCCGCTCTCCTTTTTGGCCATATACATGGCGATATCCGCATTTTTAAGCAAGGATTCCCATGTCAATCCGCCATAAGGATACTGCACAATCCCGATGCTTGCACTGATGAAAAAAGCACGGCCCGATAACAGGCACGACGGCTTCAAAATCTCAATCAATTGCTCGCAGAAATCCCGAACGTCCTGCTCGTCTGCGCAATCTTCGAGCAGAATCGCGAACTCATCCCCACCGAATCTGGCGAAGGTGTGAAAGGGAAGCTCGGATTGCTGAATCCGGTTTACAACCTCACGCAGCATTAGATCACCCATATGATGGCCATGCGAATCATTGACCATTTTAAAGTTGTCCAAGTCAAAAAACAGCACCGCCAGCGAGGTATGACTGATTTCGTTGTAGACGATCTGTTCCTTCAAAACCATTTGAAAATACGTACGATTATGAATCCCTGTCAGTACATCATGATAGGCCAGATAGGAAAGCATTTGTTCGGACTCCATCAGTCTTTTGGTCGATTCTTGCAGCTCCTGCTGTCCGGCTAGCAGCTCCTCATTCACCGCCGTCAAATCTTCATTGGCGAGCTGCAATTCCTGCGTTCGCTCATTCACTGCTTTACTTAATGTGTCCCGCTGTCTAAGCATATAAAGGAAGAAGAGCAGACCGAGAACCAATATCGTAATGAATGAAGCTCGCGTCACTAAAATCTGCTGCTTGATGCTCTCAACCGCACTGGTGGGAGGAAGCGCACCCAGCTCCCAATTATGATCCGCAAGCTCTATGTTAGCCTTCGTGTGCCTCTCTTGAAAGACCGCATCATCCCCAAAAAAAGCAGGTTGACCTGGATTGCGGATCGCAAGTCGATCATTTCTGGGGTCCCCGTTCTTTATGCCCGCTTCCGCAAGCAATTGATCCACATCGACGCCAACGGATACGAATCCCCAGAATTCCCCGTTTTGATAAATCGCTTTGCGCGCAACTAACCCGTCCATCCCCTGCAACAGCTTAAACGGACCATCCATGGTCATCCTCTTCGTTGTAAGCGCGTTAACAATTTGTTGCTGTACGTTCGGACGAGAGTCGTTCAACAAATCCCAATTCATTATGCTTTCATTGCCCTTAAGCGGAAAAACGGCCTTTACAATCCCTTTGGGGGCAATGAGTAGATTAAGTGTAGAAGCTTGAGCGCCAAGATATAAAGAAGCAATGTAATTCAGCACTTCTTGATCATCTTTGTTTTGCAAATAATTTGAACTAACATAAGCTTCCAGACTGACCATTAAGTTAAAATTGCGGTCAATGACCGATTGCAATACCAAAGCCCTTGAGGATAACTGCGACTGTTCGGTCATTCTAAGCTCATTCAATAAGGAGTTCCTGTACTTATCGAGAACAAACTCGGAAGATGAGACCAATATGACGAAAACTAGAGCTATAATCGTGTATTGCATCGTTTTCATGAGACTCTACTCCCGTCATCCTTAAACTTTAAACGTCATAATTCGACATCTCTACTCTATTATTTCATCTGCGAACCGCTAGATCAATCTTTTTATATGAAATGGATGTCTTCCAAAATCAGGACATAGAAAAGAGTTTACAGTCCGAATAGGTCTTGCACTTTTCACAGATAGTGTGAAACAATAGAGGCAAGTCACACCCTTGTGGGGGGATGTCCATGAAGACGCATCTCGGATCTCTCGGAAAACTGCGTCCTACGGTCAATTTCAGTAATTATTTCCAAGCTCCTGCAGGTACGTTCTGGGGGCCGCGCACCATTCCCGACTGTCAGCTCATCCTCCTGGTCGCTGGTTCCGCCAGTTTTGAATTCGCAGGCAAATGCCTGAATCTGCTGCCTGGGAATTGCCTGTTCTATGGCTCAGACACACCGCATCGACTAACCATTTCTTCCGACGGTCCCTCGACGCTGGGGAGCATCCATTTTAGCTGGGACTCCGCCTCGACCGAAGCCATACATCCAGAACCGACAATCATTTTACATACGAGAGAACATTTAGTAAGACCTGCCAAAACCTATACCGTTCATGTGGAAGGTCACGGGGATGTGGATATGTGGCATTTCTACGAGTTTACGCAGCTGGAAAGCCTGTTTGCGCGGATCGCCAAAGAATTCGTCCATCAAGAGCCCGGTTACGGTTCGATTGCCCGCGGTTACCTCATTCAAATCCTTACCACTTTGTTGCGTTATCAAATGGACAAACGTTTTCGCGCTGCAACCGAGCATAGCAAAATTGCAGCATCCATTGAAGCGATTCAGCAGGATGCGTCCCGCAATTGGTCAACGCCCGAGCTTGCTGCTATAAGCGGCTATCATCCCACCTACTTCGCAGAGCTGTTCCGCGAAGCAACCGGCTATGCCCCCAAGCACTATTTGGTTCTGGAAAGAGTGAAACAAGCGCAGCTGCTTTTGCTGCACGAATCCACCATTGAAGCCGTGGCCATGAAATTAGGGTATTCCAGCATTCATTATTTTTGCAGAAATTTCAAGGCGGTTACCGGACTGACCCCAACGGAGTTTAAACAACGCAATGTCGCACTTTAGATGAAATCTGAACGATTGGAGATATGTTATGGATATTATTGAAATTCCTATCACATTAATTGATGAAGACACGGACCAGCCCAGATATCAATTCGATGAAGAAGCCCTTCAAGAACTTATGAAAAGTATTGAGGAAATTGGTTTGCTTTCTCCCATTAAAGTAAGAACAACAGCAAACAATCGCTACAAAATCATCTATGGAAACCGCAGATACAAAGCAAGTAAAATGCTCGGAAAGGTTACCATGTCCTGCATTGTGTCTAATGTGACAGATGAGATGGAAATTTATTTGGAGCAAATTGCGGAGAATTTGACGCGGGAAGGCTTTTCCCCGATCGAGGAAGCTGAGGCTTTCCATAAGCTGATGAACGATGCGAAGTTCAGTTCTTCTATTAAATACCTCTCTAGCAAACTGGGCAAACCTGAGTCCTATATCAAAAATAAATGCGATCTACTTAAATTCGGAAACGCCGTCAAAAAGCTGATCGTCAGCGGCACAGAAATTCGCAAGGACAAGCTGACCGAAGATCAGCTGCTGCCTATCAAAGATCTCGCCATCGAGCATCGTGACCCGCTTGCCTTGATTATTGCAAGAGACGAAATGCCGGTAAGCGATGTGAAGAAAATCGCAAAAATGTTCAAAGATAAGGATATTTCGGAGAGTACGAAAGGGAAGCTTTTGTATAAATCGGGGCACGAGTTGGTCGAAACGTGGTCTGTTTTTCAAAACAACCGCGCAGAGCGGGCTAAACCTGCTCCGGCAAAGGCACAGGCCAAAGCGCAAAAAGCAGAAAAAGCCAGCACGGCGATCGAGACGCCACTGGCGGAGCAAAGCGGGCACTTGCCAAGCAGCCAATCTCAACGTGTTGAGACTGCGGCAATGGATATGGAAATGGCAGTGGCCCCTATTCAAATGAAACTGCAGCAGCTTCTCTCGGTTGTACAAGCTCCAACGGAGAGCGATTTGCAGAGCGATGCTTCCAAGCTCGACGCCAGCGAAAAGGACAAGTTTCTAAGCGATGTCGATACGTTAGTCGAGCATTTGGAAAAGCAGTTAAGTCAGTGGAAAAAAGTTAAAGAACTAGCTTTTTCAAAATAGCTTTTTCGCATAACAGTGCCTTGGTAAACCACCGTACATCGTGCGGGAGAACTGCAGCGTCAACCCAGCGGACTCTAAATTTTGCCGGCTTATCACATTGTCTGGATGAACGGTCGCATATAAATAGAGCATGTCCTTCTCCCGCGCGCGCTGTTCTCTCCAGGCATGAAAACGCCGCTGCAGGCCTTGTCCTCTCACCGATTCGTGAACAATGGACCCTTCCAGCGAAGCAACTTTTGGCAGGTCTACCTCCGGCACGCCAAACTCACGTCCGAGATTACCGGCGCTTAGCCCAGGGAATGCAATCACCGTATAAGCAACGAGTGTATCCCCTTGATAAGCGCCGTATATCTCGCCTTTTTGCTCAACATATTCATATAACGCTTCTAAACGATCCGTCGAATAATAAGCACTGGACGGCAGCCGTGAAACCACATCCATCAAAAGTGCTTGCACGTGCGGCACATCCTGCTCCCCTAGTCGTTGTATGTCCAAAATCAATGCATCCTCCTTCAACTGAATGCTCTAATCCCCCATGGCCGACTTTTTTTGCAAGGCAACCCACATGGATTTATTACGGAATTCGTCCTCTGAGCCCAACTCACGTCCGAACCAAGCTGGCGCTTCAAATTGCTCCGCCGCTTCAATGCTTGGAAACTCGACCTCAACCACTGCCAAATCCACTTGCTTATATTCATCAATTTCATAATAAAGTCCCGCATGTTCTACCGTAGTACGAATCTTCTCTAACGGGATCAACCCCGTGTGATCCAAAAGTTGTTTATACACCGTTTCAGAGATGTTGTACTCAATTTCTTCGCGAACCATCCCATGGCCGGACTTGAACGTATGCGTAAAATGCGACTCGCCAGAGCTATCGACTAGCTTTCGCACTCGAATTTCCTGATCCTCCGAAAAAGCCAAATACGTTTGATAAATGTACTGCTTGGACACCAACTTAATGTCTTGATTCTCCAATTCACTTGCAGGGAATGCAGGCAATAAATATTTTTTCTCAATTTCAGCACTCATCGGTAAGCCCCTCTCCCAAACCAATCTGTATTTTAACCACCATTTTACCATAAAAATGCTTGCGCAACCTGATACTGATTATTTGTACAAAGTTCTAAAACGAGCTGGCGAAATGTCATTCCATGCCCGAAACATTTTACCAAAATGAAACTCATCGGCAAAGCCGCAAGCAACCGCGATCGCTTTCATAGGTTCCTCCGTCAGCAGCAGCAGTGTTTTGGCTTTCTCATTGCGAATTCGGTTCAAATACTCCTTGGGGGATATGCCCATCTGCTGCATGAACATTTTCCGCAATTGGGAAACGGAGATGTGAAAATTCCGCGCCAGCTCCTCCATCTTGAGAGGACGGTTGTAGCAGGTTTCCATCCAAAACTTTGCTTGCTGAAAAGCTTTCATATACGGGTCCGTCGACTCCTGCGTATCTCTCATATAATGAAGCAATTTGGAAAGCACGTATTGGAACTCGGCTTGTCTTTCATGCGCATCGGTCCCTTGGATCGACCACATTTGCTTAAACTGCTCATGAATCCAAACCGCTTGCTCCGGAGAATATAGTTTGATAAAAGGCAAGTTCAGCGTGTCCAGGTACACAGGCTTTTGCCAAATGGCATGCTCATAAGGCACATCGAAAGCATCAAATAAAAGCATACGGATGTAAAGCGGTTGGTCTATGGAAGATGACATCGTAAGGGTAAAACCCGGCTTGAGATAGATCAGCGTCCCCGTTCTCACTTGAATGGGCTTCTCATCCGGTGAATGCGAGAATTCCCCCTCCCCGCTCATAATCCAGTAAAGCGAATGAACATCCATCGTATTGCGAATATCCTTCCACCCAGGCACGGGAAGCTTCTCATAGGTCAGACGAAGATGATAAATTCTGTGAGCTTTCGATTCCATATAGCCACCACCTGCAAAGCGATTTTGACAAATGATAAAATCCTTTATCCATAGATCATCCCCATTCCTCCATGATACGCTTTACGAAACAGACATGAAAGGGGCTTTTTCCTTTGATCCGTACTTTTGGACAACATATCCTTCGCAAAACACGCACACTTGATGGACTATGGGATTTTGTCACAGATCCAAGCAATTTAGGCACTACAGAGGAATGGTACAAGAAATTTCCTTCCGATTCCCGTAAGCTCGTTGTTCCTTCCTGTTGGAATAATGAATTAGGCTTATTCGAATACATTGGCGTTGCATGGTACCGTACCTATTTTGATACAACCCAAGACAGCAATATTCGTTTGATCTTTGAGGGCATTCTTCATCATGCCGATATTTATGTGGATGGTCAGCATCTTGGTTATCATTTTGGTGGGTATACACAGTTTAGTACGCTGCTTCCGCATTTGACTCAAGGCCAGCATGAACTTATTATTCGTGTAGACAGCACTTTGGACTGGCAGACACTGCCTACCGATGTGGCGGATTGGTACTCCTACGGCGGTATTATCCGTTCCGTAGAGCTGCAAGAGCTGCCTGACGTCTATATTGATACGATGAAAATCGATTACCATTTGACAGGTGATCAAGCGGATATCAGCTTGCAAGTACAGGTCAACTCGCTAAGCGATACAGACAGTGAAGTCGAGGTTAACGCTTCTACAAACGGACTCATTTTTCCCGCTGTCACCGTGCAGCTGCTAGCAGGCCAATCCACACAATTAACCCTACGTGGAACCCTCGCTAACATCCGCCGATGGGATGTAGGCCGCCCCGAACTGTATACGTTCACCGTTCAGGCTGGCGAAGACGACCTGATCGACCGTACAGGATTCCGAACAGTTGCCGTCGACAATGGCCAAATCCTTTTAAACGGGCAAAAGCTCTATCTGCAAGGGGTTAATCGGCACGAGGAGCATCCGGAGTGGGGCTTTGCTTTCCCGCCGAAGCTCATGCTGAAAGACCTTGCCATTTTGCAGGATCTGGGCTGCAACATCGTGCGCGGTTCGCATTATCCGCAAAGCCAGTTCTGGATGGATCTACTGGATGAACACGGCATGCTTCTATGGAGCGAAATCCCGATGTGGGGCTGTTTCATGAGCACAGATACGCTGGCTAGCCCACTCTTTGCAGAACGTGGCGTTAAGATGCTGGATGAAATGATTACCCGCGATTATCATCATCCTTCGATCATTTTCTGGGGAGCTCATAATGAAATTGATACACGCACGACTGAGGCGCTTGAGCTAACGAAAAAGTTCGTAGGTAAAATCCGCAGCATGGACGAGAGCCGTCTAGTCACGTATGCCACCATGCACCCTGTGGAAGATATCGTCCTGTCTTATTTCGATGTCATCGGCATCAATAAATATTACGGCTGGTACGAAGGGAACGTAAACGGATTCCGCGACATGCTGCAAAATTACTACCGCAATGCCGAAGCGCAAGGTGCCGGAGACAAGCCGCTGATCATGAGCGAGTTCGGTGCGGCCGGCATTTTTGGAGACGCCGGCTGGGAGCCGCGCTTGTTCAGCGAAGACTACCAAGCTGACGTTGTGCAGCAGGCGCTGCACATTTTCCGCGACGATCCGCGCATCGTCGGTACGCTGATTTGGCACTTCGCCGACATCCGCGTCGATGTGCGCAGCGACCGCCCTTACTTCCGCGATCGTGCGCGGAGCTTTAACAACAAAGGATTGCTGAATGAATACCGCAAGCCTAAGCTGGCTTACCGGATCGTGAAGGACATCTATCGTTCGAAGCGATAATCGAGTAGATAGGGGCGGCTAGCCCCTGACCTCTCACACCACCGTACATGCGGGT
>NZ_WSEM01000040.1:0-1581 GCF_009757995.1 Paenibacillus anseongensis | reverse complement strand
ATGCTAGGGGATCTTTTCTAAATCTTCTCCGCAGCACACTTTCGTTCAGTCTGTTGTTCCAGCGTTCTTTTTGTTGTTTGTAATTTTCATACGAAACAAGACTTAACCTATTCGTTAAGTCTTCCTGTTGTAATGCATCATCAACAAGTACTACGTACTCTCCATTGCGAAGTATGTATTCATTCCAGCTCCGACGGCCTGTCATCCGTCGATGACGGGTCTTCGTCTGCCTGAAAAACCGTTCAAGATCATTGTTTGTTCGAGGTAAGTGGCCATGATTGTAACAAGAAAATAAACCTTTCCAGAAACCCTTTGTGTAACTCGTCACATTCTTTACCATGGAAACATCTGTATCCCTGTCGTAAGTTCTCCATAACCACTCTAGAATAGCTTCCATTTCCTTACGCACCGTGCTGCTGGATTTATCTTTAGCCGGTTCTAACGCGAAGACGATGCGCCGAATTGGATCCATCCATCGGCAAACTTCCTGAAATTGATGCTCGAATGTATTGAGTTTACTGAATATTCTGACGATGTCTTGAAGTATGGAGGGCCCCTTTTTTACTCAGGCACTGTTCCAGTGAGGCCTGAATGGCTTTGGCATTTTGGTAAATTCGCATTCCTGGCAGATCCAGCGGCGGATTTCCGTCTTCTAGCAGCAGAGACCGTACTGAGGCAATGTACCCCTTAGCTACCTCGGTTTCTACGGAGTTCTGAGATTCTATTTTTCGTTCAATTTCTCGAATCCCACGAAGGCTCTTCTTGATCTCTGTTTTAAGTTTTCGATCTAGGTCTACAGCAGGTTTTGCAATGTCTTTCAGGTAATGGTATTGACAATATTGGTAAGGAACATGGGGCAGCAAGGTTTCAAATGCTAGACGAATAGACTGTTGTCCATCACTCACAATGCCAATAATAGGATAACCAAGCTCGACGATGGGACGAATTAGATTTTGTAGTTCTTCAGAAGAGCTACTCTTTAAATTTTTCGCGCTCAGTACAGTGCCACTGAACACTTCACGAATTACATAAAGTGTTTCATTCCCCTTCTCAGGTTGAACACCGTCCATGGATAGCAGTAAACCTCCGTTTTGTTCAGAAACGCTTTTTAATACTTCACGGACATGTTGATCAACACTTGCCCCAAGTAGTGCAAGATACCGCTCGTACAGCATCTGCGCGTTTCGATCTGTCGTTTTGACACCGAGGCGGTTTAGTTCGTCAGCAATTTCTTGACGTGTCATATGTTGTTTAAACCGAAGTTCTCCAACAAGACACAACACATCGAAACCGTATGTTGTGAATTTCATGCAGAGTTTTTCTGCTTCTGCGGATCGGAAAAGCGCACCGAAATGAAGACATTGCTGGTTTGGGCAGCGGTAGGACATGCTCCATGCAAAAATTACGCCTTGTAAAGTAGCAATTTTCTTTTTCCATGCAGCATGTGCTCGTGTAAGTTTTGCCTCGCAGTGAGGACAATTCGTAATTTCAGGACGAAAATAAATTGTTCTTTCAGGTACAATTCGATTTTTTGGACGCATTAGAACCCCTGTTTATTAAAGTAATGGTTACCTTATTACT
>NZ_WSEM01000004.1:0-601358 GCF_009757995.1 Paenibacillus anseongensis | reverse complement strand
TCAAAATTAACCTACGTATACGCAAAGTGGCAGTCGGTTTCGTTCATTTTAACTATTCTCTCAAAATGAGCAGCAATTCGTCGAAACTAGAAAAATAAGGGATCAGAGTTCCCTTTCATCAACCAAACGCCTGTTTTGCAGCAAATAGTGGCCCCTAGTTCCCCTATCGGAAATCCGTGTAGATCTCGCGAGTTGGCTGGGGTAGCAGGTCGAAGTAAACCGGTGGCGGAGTTGGCTTGGCAGTCTAGTCTCTTGGCCGAGCTGCCTGGGGTAGCTTGGCAGTGTACACCGTTTGCGTTGTCGCAGCATTAGTCGGTCCGAGTAAATGATCGGCGTAGACGGTTTCCCCTCCCCCAAATAAAAAAACCTGAGACAAAGTGTCTCAGGGTTACTACTCATCAATCATCCTTGCCGTCCTTCTTCTGTCCCCAATCCCGATTGCCCCAATTCCAATTGAAATTGTTATCATCTGGCTTTGGAGTCGATGTCGGCTTTGCCGTCGGTTTCGCTGTCGGTTTTGCCGTCGGCTTGCTCGGGCTTGTTGGTTTGACGGTAGGTTTTACACTAGGCTTAGGGGTCTCTCGTGGCTTTGACGATGATCCATTTTTCGGATCATCGTCATTGTCGTCCTTGCGGCCAGGTTTAGTTGCATTTTTGTCATCATCGTCATTATCTTTGCCGTTGTTATCCCTGCCATTGTTATCTTTGCCGTTCTTATCATCGTTGTTGTTCTTGCCATTGTTGTCATCATCATCGTCACGACCGTTCTTAACATTCTGGCCGTTCTTGTTATCATTGCGGTTGTTTCTTGGCGTAGGCGTAGGTGTCGGCTTCACGCTAGGCTTGCCATTATTCTCGTTTTTACCGATCTTGGTATTGTTATTATTACCATTTTTATCGTTCTTGTCGTTCTTGTCATTCTTATCGTTTTTATCATTGCTTGCATTGCTTTTGCCTTTATCTCGGTCATTTTGAATTTGCTGAATTCGCTCACTCAATTTCCCTGATTTTTCATCAGCGACAAGTCTTTGCAGTGAAGACTTATCGATAGGCTTTGATGATGGCACCAGCTTGTCGATCCCGCCGTTTTCTTTGGCCAACTGATGAATGGAGACGCTTTTGATGTCGTCCAGCGATACTTTTGCCCCGTTGTCTACGGCATTGAGATAGATGGCATATTTCCCTGCGGATACACCGCTGGCCTTGGCTTCTTGTCTCACTTCTTGCGGTGCTGCGAACGCCGTCACTTCATAGTTTTGGACTTGATCGGGATGCGATTGCTCAATATGCTTGCTCACCTGATTCTTCAATTTGGTGGCAATCGCTTCATCATTCACCGCTGCTTTTTGTTCTACGACTGTAGATGAGATGATAATGTCGCCTTCCCCTTTGGCAAGGGCTCCCTGCTCCGCTTTATCCAAGATGTCTGAGGTAACAGCTTCTAACGACTTGCCCTTGTACTCCAAGGTGCTGATTAACTCATCGCCGTCTGAATTTAATCCCTGTAGGTCTTGAACAACCTCTTTGTCATCAATCCCAATTTCGACACTTGGGTTGATATCTATGGTTACGTAAGCAACCACTTGGCCACCTGGCACACTTCCCGTTAAAGTGGATACCAAGACGAAGCACACGATAATTGCGGCGGCCAAACCAGAAAGAATCCCTATTTGCGGTACCCGGAAGCGTCTTATCGCAGGTGCGAACAGGATTTCTTCTCCTACTTCACAATTTCGTGTTCCCCTAGGGAGCTTCTCAAACCGACCCTCTGGACTCATGACAATAATGGAGGTGTCGCTAATTTCCATTACGATTCCCTTGTTCATGCGCTGCTCTTCCTTTCTTAATGCCGTCCTCATTCTCGAATATGTAAATAATCCCGCAAGTAAGGGTATGGACCGTTGTAGATGAGAGCAATAGCTATCAAATACTTACGGTTGCGCTCCAAGGTTTTTCTAGAAACCTGTACTTGCTCCAGCAGCTCTTTAATGGGTAGCTGCCGTTTCGTTAGAAGAGTCCGCATTAGTTCCGCATCCTGTGCCAGCGTCCGACCGATGCCGAAAAGCATCTGTCTGGAATCGTCATGTTTAGGAGAGGCTTCCGTCAACTCAGAGAAATCGATATCAAAGTCACTTAAGCAGCGACTGAAATCCATAATTTCACTTCGCCGTTCTTCAAGTCCTTTTTGCTTTTCATAAGCTTCTATGGCTTGATGAACCTCAATCGGATTGAGTAGGTTATCTTCATCATCTTCCTGATCGAATGAACTATAAGGAATCTGTCCTTTGAAACGTTGTTCTTTACGCAAGAAATCAATTAACCTTCTCCGCATGACGGTTTCGGCAAACCCAAGGAAAGATCTCCCCATCACAGAAGAATATTGATTAATGGCTTCATTAAATGCCCCTAAAGCAATGCTGAATTCATCATCCCTAGCCGGATCTATATACCTTTTACAGAACCTGCTTGTTACTTTTGCTACATAGGGCTGATAGTCTGAAATAAATTGATTCCTAAGTCTTAGGTCTCCTGATTGAATTTGATGTATGGTAACCTCAAGGGAAGAGGCATAGGATTCACTTTGACCCTGGGATTCCTTTTTTCCAAGGAACCTTTTGAATAGTACCAGTAGCACCTTTCCACCTCACAGTATAGTAAATTCGTCCTTATGTATATCAATTCGGGGGGTACAACATATGTAAAGCAGAAATAAAAAGCAAATTTATTATAACATAGATGTCCAAATGAGCACCTACTGGGAAATAAAACCTCTGTAGACGATTTCAATTTAAACTAGAATCCTTTACAATTATGGTAAGGAGGTGTTTCATTTGGAACAAGGTAATCAATTTGGCAAGTTTCTCGAGACGCTGCGAGGCAAGATGTCCTTGCGCAAGGTTGCCAGCAAAAGCGGCCTGTCTCATGCGTACATTCGAGACTTAGAGCTCGGACGTAATCGTACCACGAATGACATCATCAAGCCATCCCCTGACACCTTAAGGAAGCTTTCGCAAGCTTATCAATATCCTTACACGGATCTTTTAATGAAAGCCGGATATCTGGAGGAAGCGTCATCTTGGCAAACGCCTAACGAAATCCGTTTAGATAATGTCTGGTATGTGGAGTTCGGTACGAAATCGATCAAGTACGTCTCGCAAGATGGCATGGTGGAAGAAAACGTAGAATCACTCGTGGCTTTTACTAGTTTCATAGAAGCATTAATGGATCTTCAATTTGCAAAAATGGACATGCACCTGTTCGTTAATCTGAACAAAATAAAAAAGTATGCCCCCTCGGAAGGCAAACTTTATTTTGATGCTTATGAAGATGGACCTTATGTTACCATCGCTGCCATGGCGCAGATGAAACATCATCAAACCCTTGTGGATTATGTGGCTCGCAATACTGGCGTTACTGCTCAGGCCGATGGTGATAGCCATCCCTTATCGTTGAAAGCTAAGCTCCTTACCTAGCATAACATAGATGAATAGAGCTGTTGCGATACCAAGCATTTGAATCGGCATCAGTGCGCTTAGCACGCTGTTTGGATAGGAATGTCGGTAAATAATTCCAACGATTACGACAATAATGAAAAGATAGAAGCCTGCATTTTCTCTGGTTGGCATTATTCGTGTGTAATGCGTCAAGAACGTAAAACCCAGGCGAAGTTTATGTATTCCTGCAAGAATACCGCATTTCGCACCTAATACCAGAAGCAGGACGATAACGAACTCATCCGGTTTATTTTTCATTGCCGCATACGAAGTGAGCGGAGTCAGTTCCCATATTGCATAAACGCCAGTCGATACAATCACAGACAGGATGTACCCGGATAATGCGAGAATGACGGCAGGTATGGGATAAAATTTCCAAACAGATACTACTAGCACACAGATGATACTTATGTATAAAATAGGCCTTTGGCCTAGGTATGTGACCAATATTCCAGCCAGGAAAGCCAAAGCAATCGGCAACCCGTGCGGCTTTATTTTTTGTCTAAATAGAACCAATGAGAATAAAATCATGGGAACAAAATCAAGACAGGTCAAGATAAATATCGCCCATGTTAACAAATACTAACCCCTCATTTCTAAGCTTGCTCTTCAGAAATTACATCAATTAACTCTGCAACTAGAATTATACAGGATAATAGATCTTTTGCGTTCAATATGGACTAAGTTGGCTGTTTCTGAGCATAAGCTGACAGAATGCATGGATGGTCTTAGAGAAATGGAGTGCGATGATCGTATGGGGCATCCTTACACCGTTGCCATTGTGGAAGATAATCATTGGGTTGGTAAATTACTTGAAATCTATTGTCAGCAGTGCGAATTAGATGTCGTTTCGATCGCCACGGACGGCGAAGAATTCATTCGAATGTATGAACAGCTTCTCCCGGATATCCTACTCGTCGATATTGGCCTGGAAGGCAATCTGGACGGCATTGCTATGGTACAGACCTTACGCAAAGCCGGTTATCAGCAGAAGGTCATCATGGTTAGCGGTACGACCAATATCGATCATATCCTTACGAGTTTTCATGACCTGGGTTCTGTTTATTTCTTGTCAAAGCCTGTGATGCTGCCTGAGTTTCAAGCAGCCATCCGCAAAGCCATTACCGAGATTCAATTGGAACGCAGTCATACGCAGCAAACGCCAGGCTCCATGAAAACAAATTGGATTACTGTAAAAAATCAAAAATCGCAGTTACCGATCTCGGAGGAATCGATTCTTTTCATCGAGAAAGAGGACAAGCGATTATCCAGAATTCATCTCAAGAATGGTGCACAGATGGATTCCAGCACCAACTTATCGGATATCTTATCTCAGAGCTCGCCATTGATGTTCAGCCCCTTCAAGGGCTTTCTTGTCAATATGCGGCATGTTGTCAGCTACGTGAAGGACAGCGGATTTCCTACATCGCGCAGATTTCTTATTCACTTGAATCATACGCCGATAAAAATCCCTTTAAGCAGAAGTCTGCAAAAAGAGTTCGGGCGGTTGCTCCATGAGATTCACGAGCAAGTCTAGAATCATCCGAATAAAAAGCCGCTCCCTCTTCCGTTAGGAAAAGATAGCGGCTTTTATCTTTATAACCTCTACATGGGCTTGGAGGTTTTTTTGTTTTTCAGCTTATCGCGGCGTACACTCAGCATTTTCAATCGTTTCATGAGCTGCTCTTCCCATTCGGCATCCGCTAAGGATTTCGCAACCATGAGCAGATCCAGCGCCATATCGATCTGGCTGCGTACAATATCCATAGGCTCTTCGCCTTCATGATTCACACAATTGTCATGCAGCAAATGGTCTTTCCCATCTACGTATTCTAAAAAGTCGACCTCGGCAGCCCCATCACCGTGGGCGTATTCCGCCAGTATCTCGTATTCGTTCTCTACCAGATAGTGAACCTCAATGTGGTGACATACCGGGCAGAAGAGAATCGGCACATTATGAATTTGTGTTCGGATGTGCTTCAATGTACCTTTTGTTCCAATCATACTAGCGCCACAACAAAAACTCATCGATATCACTCCCTTTGCGTTTTCCGTGAGGAAAACTTGCATCATAGCATCATCTTTGTCACCCGGATTAATCCAATATATTCGCCTTAAAAGTGTGAAATTCCTTTTTTACGAGACATCTAGATTTTAGCAATCCACGCATATTTTTCTGTTGAAAAGCGAATGCTTTTACAAGAAAATGGTCGCCCGAAATGCGATTGCCCAGAAAAGAGGAATAGCCTTGAAAACTTCACCAATCTCGGAGTATGAGGTGCCTGGAAGATATTACAAGGACTTACTCCATCTTATGGTTGTTGGTACAAATTCGCTCTATGCATATTGGGAAATATCTGACAGGCGCAGGTGGCTGGTATCCCAGCATTTTGAATGTGACTTCGGTGCTATGCCGTGTGTCATCCGTTTGTACGATGTGACGCATGTACTCTTTAATGGACATAATGCCCATACCTGCTGGGATACAACCGTGCCGCCCGAAACTACGCATGCCTACTTGCATCAAGCTGGGGCTAATCGCAGCTATATCGTGGATGTAGGGACGTATACGTGGGAGCATGAGTTTATCCCTTTACTTCGATCCAATTGTGTCGCAACCCCCAAAGATTCGGAAGAGAATTGGGGAGAACCGAGGTGACGATAAGTTTTGATTAATCGCTTGAAATCGAAGCCTGAAATTAAGGGGTATTTCGCCCTCGTCCTGCATGCTCATCTTCCTTATATCAGCCACCAAGGTCCGGACGTTGCGTTGGAAGAACGCTGGTTTTTTGAGGCTATGACAGAAACGTATTTGCCATTATTGGAAGTCATGCAGCAGCTCTCTCAAGATCAAATTGATTTCCGCATGACCTTTTCCATCACTCCGACACTGTTATCTCTGTTCAGCGATCCATTCTGGCAAGCCAAATATAGGGTTTATCTCCAAAAACTTATTACGCTATCTGACAGCGAACAAGTACGGCTACAGCAGGACCCCGTTCTCCTTCCCGCTGCCTACCAGTATTCGCAGAGGTTTCAAAAGCTGCTGGATCTGTACGAGAGTTATGATGGAAATGTCATTGTTGCCTTCAAACATTTCCAAGAATTAGGACACATAGAAATCGTAACATCCGCCGCTACGCACGCCTATCTGCCTTTGATGCAAACGGAAGAATCCATCAGGGCTCAGATTCTAGCCGCGGTGAAAGACTTTGAGCGTTATTTCGATCAAAAGCCACGCGGCTTCTGGTTACCCGAATGCGGCTATACGCCGGGGATTGAGCGGATTTTGAGCGAAGCCGGCATCCGGTATATTTTCACGGATGCCACCGCTGTTGCTTTTGCATCCCCTCACCCCCATCGTGAACAGTTGGCTCCGCTGCTGACGTCGACTGACGGCGTGATGGCTTTTCCATGCGATCTGGCGTCTATGCACCAAATTTGCTCACCAGAGGATGGGTATAGCAGCGACTTTCTTTATCGCGACTATTATTCGGCAAATGATGCAGGATTCAAATACGACCGCAATACCAGTAAAGGCCGGCTCAAAATGCCCTATCATCCCGCACTCGCCTCGGAAAGAGCGGAAGAGCATGCAGATGATTTTCTCAAACATCGCCAAAAACAGGTGCAACAAGCGCTTCGCTGGCTGGATCGAAAACCGGTTATCGTCTCCTCTTTTCAAGCGGAGCTTTTTGGGCATTGGTGGTATGAAGGTCCCCACTTTCTGGAGCAGCTATGCCGCAAAATGTTTCTCGATCAGACGGCGGTGAAAATGATAACGCCAAGCGAGTATCTGGATGAGTATCCAACGGCCGGAGTTGGCCAATTGAACCCATCCAGCGCAGGCCGCAGCCACAGCTCTGAAACCTGGCTGCAAGCAGGCAATGACTGGATTTACCGTCATCTTCATGAAGCGGAGAAGCGGATGATTCACTTCGCCACAAATCAGGAGCATCTTCATCATGCTGAGAAAGCAACTGCCGATGTGTTCAATCGTGCTTTGAATCAAGCCGCCAGAGAGCTCATGCTGGCTCAGAGCAGCGATTGGGCGTTCCTGATGGACTCGGCAACCTGCGCGGATTATGCTAGCCGCCGGATAAAAAACCATCTTGGCTGCTTCCACCGGCTTTGCGATCAATTGAATAGCAATCAGATCGATGAGGATTTCCTTGCTGCACTGGAGGAACATGACAGTTTCCTTCCGGATGTCGAGTATCAAGCTTTCAGAAGTATCAGCCTCCAGTCGCCTATTCCTATTATTCCTAGCAGAAGTGAATGGGAAGGCTTACTCGAAGCTACACAACATCGCCACAATGTGTTCATGCTGGCGTGGGAATATCCCCCCAAACAAGTCGGCGGTTTATCGAAAGCCGTCCATGAACTGTCGGAAACCCTTGCTTCCCTCGGAGAAATCGTGCATGTCATCACGACGTCCTATGACGGCGCACCTGCTTTTGAGAATAAAAATGGCGTCTATGTCCATCGATTGCCTATTCAGCATTCCGGTGATACTTCCTTTTATCACTGGACTTTCGAAATGAATCTCGCCATGACGGATCATCTGGTCAACTGGGTGGAGAATGGCGGCCGCATCGATCTTCTGCATGCCCATGATTGGATGGTTTTTCACGCTGCGAGAGAAATAAAAATGAGTTATAACATCCCTCTGATAGCAACGATTCATGCGACGGAATGGGGGAGAAATCAAGGAAATTTGGGCTCTGACCTACAGCGCAAAATTCATCAGTTAGAGTGGAAACTGACGTATGAGGCCAACCGCGTTTTTGTTTGCAGCTCCTATATGAAAGAGGAAGTTGTCCGCATCTTCAGCTTGCCTCCGGATAAAGTCATTGTTCATCCGAATGGCATTCAGATCTCTCTGGCATCCAGCAAGGAAACAGTGAAACGTCCTCGTGAAATTGCGAAGCAGGATAAAGTTATTTTCTATATTGGCAGGCTTGTTTATGAAAAGGGTATTCACACGCTCATCCAGGCCATGCCGGGCATTTTGACGCATGTGCCGCAAGCAAAACTCATCATTGCCGGTTCAGGACCAATGGAAAACGAACTTCGCACGTTAGCGGCCCATTTAGGAGATCGCGTCTTGTTTACAGGCTTCATAGATGATAGCTACCGTACCCAGCTCTATCAATATGCCCATGTTTGTGTCATACCGAGCTTATATGAGCCTTTCGGGATCGTTGCCTTGGAGGCAATGGCCAGTCGGCGGCCCCTCGTACTCTCGGATACAGGCGGTCTGGCTGAAATCATTCGGCATGGCGTGAACGGCTACAAAGCTCTGCCGGGACACGTTGATTCGCTGGCATGGCATATTACCGAAATGCTGCTGCATCCCAAATTAGCCGCCAAAATGGCCGACAGCGCCTATCAGCTGCTACTGAAAAACTACCAATGGAACCATATCGCTGCGCATGTTCAGGAGGATTATCGCAAACTAACCAACAAGCTCACCGACATTGCGGTTACAGTAAAAAGTTAAAAAACTCTAAGGAGGACCCACTATGAAGGCTGTTATTATGGCTGGAGGCAAAGGCACGCGGCTTCGCCCCCTCACTTGCCATCTTCCCAAACCCATGGTGCCTCTCCTGGGAAGACCGTGCATGGCCTATATTATTGAGCTGCTGCACAAACACGGCATCCATGATATTGCCGTCACGATGCAGTATAAACCTGAAGTGATTCGCGACTATTTTGGCGATGGAGAAGCGTTTGACGTTAATCTCCACTATTTTGAAGAGACCAGTCCCTTGGGTACAGCCGGAAGCGTCAAGCAGGCGCACGAGTTTCTCAACGATACCTTCGTCGTCATTAGCGGTGACGCCTTAACCGATTTTGATTTGGAGCAGGCGCTCGCTTTTCACAAAGAAAAACAAGCTAAAGCTACGTTACTGCTGACCCGTGTCCCTCATCCACTGGAATACGGTGTGGTTATGACCGATCAGAACGGCGTGATTACCCGCTTCATGGAGAAACCAAGCTGGGGCGAGGTGTTCAGCGACACGGTGAATACAGGCATCTATATCATGGAGCCAGAGCTGCTGGAGCGCGTGCCGCTGGGTCAGGAATTTGATTTTAGCCAGCAGCTTTTCCCGGCATTGCTTCAGGAAAATAGAGGGCTCTACGGCTACGTCAGCAGCGGATACTGGATGGACATCGGCAACTTGCAGCAGTATCGGCAAACCCAGTTTGATATGCTCGATGGCAAGGTACAGCTACAAATCCATGGCACCCAAATCCGGCCTCGCGTATACATCGCAGACGATGTAGAGACCAGTGAAACAGCCCGCGTCGTTGGACCTGCTTTTATCGGTAAAGGGAGTAAGCTTGAGGACGGGGTGGAACTCGGAGAATACTGCATCGTGGGGGAAAATAATCGGCTTTCCAAGGGCAGCAAGCTCACGCGCAGCGTACTTTGGGACCATAACCACATCGCCCCCCATAACGAATTAGCCGGTTCGACGCTAACCAGCCGCATTGTTTGCAAAGAAGCCTCGTATCTCGGCGAAGGGTCGGTCGTTGGCAATCATGTCATCATTGGGGAAAAGAGCCGGATCGAGCCTCATGTGAAAATATGGCCCCATAAACAAATTCGCGATAAATCCCGCCTTCATACTTCTCATATATGGGGGGAGCATGCTGCCAAAACGCTATTCAAAACCCGCGGAGTCAGCGGCCTTCCCAATCTCGAGCTAACACCCGAGATGACCGCCAAGTTCGGCACGGCCTACGGGGCAACCCTTGCTGCCGGCAAAACACTCACAGTAAGCTGCGCCCCGCATACCTTCACTCGGTTGCTCAAGCGCGCTTTGACGGCAAGCTTGCAATCCGTCGGCACGCATGTCATTGATTTGGGAGATTGCCTGGCTCCGGCAGCTTCGTTTGCCATTCGTCACTTGGGCGCCGCAGGAGGTATCCATCTGGATTGGTCCGGTAAAGAGAACGAAAGGTGCCTGCTGGCCTGCATGGATGCCGAAGGGCTGCCAATTACAAGATCCGCCGAGCGCAAAGTGGAAAACAGCTTTTGGCAGGAGGATTATGCTCGGGCATCGATAGAGCGCCTTGGCAGCTATAAAGATGAAACGCATTGGTTTGAGACCTATGTGCATACTTTGTCTGAAGAAATCGCAGATGAAGGAGAAGAATTGCCCCTATCGAGAATGAAGATCGTCATTGAAGCCAGCCCTTGGCTGCAGCCTTATCTGGTGCCGTTTTTCGAGAAATTGGGACTGGAAGCGATCCATGTGACCACAGCAAATAATCAGGTACCACTTCCCCTGTTCACATCGCTAGCCGGGGCTAACTTAGGTTTGCGCATGTTGGACGACGGCCGCACCTTGCAGCTTGTGACAGAGAAGGGAGAGCTTGTCGATACGGATTTGCAAACCGTTTTCCTGTACCTGTGCTACCTGCACAGTCGACCAGGAGCAACCATTGGCGCTCCCGTCAGCGCGCCTGAGCTCCTGGAGAGCATGGCCGAGGGACTAGGCGCAACAATCATTCGCACCAAGGAATGGGAACGAGCCATTCTAGAAGCCACGGAGCAGGCGCGGATGCATCCTTTGTTCGACTCGCTTTTTGCCATCGGACTTGTCGTTCTTCATCTGGGGAGAACCGGTTTACCGCTGTCAGAGCTTCTATCTCTGATTCCGAGTTTCTATCTGCACCGCGAGCAAATCGATTGCCCATGGGACGCCAAGGGAGAAGTGATGCGGAGTATGATGAACAAGGCCAAGGACACGCCTGTTGATTTGGTGGACGGGATCAAATTTTATCATGAAAATGGTTGGATTTTGCTGCTGCCCGACAGTGAAGACCCTGTTTTTAGGCTTGTCGCCCAGTCTCAGAATCCGGCTCTTGCCGAAGAGCTTGTCCATTCGTACCGAGACCACATTCTAAATGTGTTGCAATAAGCATACTATATGACAGATATATCCATTAGCGGGTGATCCGAAGTCTTAAGATGAAGGGGAGAGCGGCGTGAATATGATTCCAAGTGTTTCCAGGCAGATCGCTTTTGTGCAGTATGACGATCAATCTTCCAGTATGACGGTTCAATATCATACCGGTTTCAAGGCATCTTATACGAATATTAATCAGGATGATTATCTGTTGATTCTGAGTTCTGTCAATCGATATGATTCTTTAATGAGGCTTACGGAGACCCGGTACATGGAAGGTCAACCTCCAATTAAGTAAAGCACATACAGGAGATCTCCCCCTTCTTGAAAGGAGGAGATTTTTCGTTTCCTAGGTGCGTATGCTACAATGTTGTCCGAATGGTTGATCCCATTTATTTCCCATTACGACCTAAGAAAAGGTGAGTCTGATTCCTACTCAAGCTTTCTCTGCCCATTCCAATGACAGGGACACACTTCACTTGTTGGTGCAGTCATCGGCTAATCTTTTTGCTTATTGGCAGCTCTCTTCGAGGAAAAAAAGGATGGTGCAGGATCACTTCGGAGCGGACTGGCTCCTGCTTCAGCCCACTCTGCGTTTTTACGAAACAACTGTCGAACAAGCCGTCAGCACCCATCTGTCAGATACGATTTCTGAACTCCCCCTTCCACAAGGAGAATGCTGCTTCCTGAACGGTTTTCTACCCGGCCGGTTGTACTTCGCAGAAGTCGGCATTAAGAATGAGCAGGGACAATTTCTCCCGCTTCTGCGTTCTAATACGATTCAGACTCCCCATATACATACGAAGCAAGAATTTCCTTCAAACGTTGCAACACTGGAAAACCAAGTTACCTACAGGCCTGCTGCCGTTTCCATTCAGCTTAAGGCTCCTATAGCTCATGAGTATTTCTCGGCCTACTCCGTGTACTTACCCAAGTGCACACCCCCAGCAGATTCGGAATTCGGAGGCGATCTCGATTGAGCTCAAACGTACACGGTTATGTTGCTTTGCTCCTGCATGCCCATATCCCTTACGTGCGTCATCATAAAGCGGAAATCACGTTAGAAGAACGTTGGTTTTTCGAAGCGGTTGTGGACAGCTATCTGCCTCTCATTGAAATGATGGATCGGCTGCTTGAGGAAGGCGTGCCCTTCGCGCTGACTTTATCCCTCTCTCCGCCGCTGCTTGCTATGCTGGAAGATACCGGCTTGCAGAAACGGCTTCGCAAGCATCTAGCCTCCCTCTGCGAGCTTTCCCAGCGCGAGGTGATTCGCCTATGGGGCCATGCCGACTTCGGCCCCACGGCCAGGCTCTACGCCGATCACTATCATCGGCTGCTTGCTTTGTACGATCGCCTGCGTGGCGATCTCATCGGGAAATTCCGCAGCCTGAGAAGCTCAGGCTGCTTAGAGTTAATAACGTGCGCCGCGACACATGCCTTCTTGCCCCTGGTCAAGAACGACGCCGCGCTGCGCGCGCAGCTTGAAGCCGCCGTCCAGGAATTCAGGCGGCATTTTGGATCTGCTCCGGCAGGCATCTGGCTGCCGGAGTGCGGCTACACGCCTGCCGTGGAGCCTCACTTGCAGGCGCTGGGGCTGCGCTATTTCGTTGTGGATGCCCATGCGTTTGCCGCGTCTGGGGCATCCACCAGCTATCCCCTGCGCACGCCAAACGGCGCGTGCGCCTACGCTCGGGACCTCGAAGCCGGCGCTCAGGTATGGAGCGCCGAAAGCGGTTACCCGAGCGACCCCGACTATCGCGAGTATTACCGCGATATCGGCTTTGACCTCGGCCACAGCGGCGGGGCCGAGTGGGAGTACTTGAAGCCCTATGTGCTGCCGGACGGCGCACGCATTCATACGGGCTTCAAGTACCACCGCGTCACCGGCAAAGGTGACGCCAAAGCGCCCTACCACCCGGCGCTCGCCGCGCAGAAAGCTCAGCAGCATGCTGAGCATTTCGTCGCCAGCCGGGTGGCGCAGCTTCGGCGCTGCGCGGAGCAGCAGCCGCAGCCGCCGGTCATCGTATGTCCATACGATGCCGAGCTGTTCGGGCACTGGTGGCACGAAGGCCACCAGTGGCTCGAGGCGGTGCTGCGCGGCCTAGCCGCTGCGCGCTGCGAGACGGCGACATTAGGCGGCTACGCAGCCGCCTATGCGCCGACCACGGCGGCCACGCTGCCGGAGTCCAGCTGGGGCCGTGGCGGCTTCGCCGAGGTCTGGCTGCAGCCGCGCAGCCAGTGGGTGCATCCGCTGCTGCACGCGGCGGAGGATCGCTTGGTGCTTGCGGCGCATAAGCACCGGAAGCCAGAGCTGCTCAGCGGCCTGCAGGTTCGTGCGCTGAATCAAGCCGCGCGCGAGTTGATGCTCGCGCAAAGCAGTGACTGGACCTTCATCCTGGATGCTGAAACGGTAACCAGCTATGCCGTGAAACGAATTGAAACGCATCTCGCTTCTTTCCATAAATTGTTAGATACTGTTGACAATGATAAAGCTGAAATAACAGACAGAGAGCTTTCCGAGCTTGTGCTGACCCTGGAGCGGCAAACGCCCTTTTTACCCGAGGCGCATTACCGTCTTTTTCAGCCCGCTTCATCGATCAGCTTTTTCCCTGATACCTCGGAGCGTTCATTCCCTGCCCCTTCACAGCCGGATACGCTTAGGCCTCTACGCGTTTTGATGCTGGCCTGGGAATATCCGCCACGAGTCATCGGAGGTCTCGCCAGAGCCGTTCGTGATCTATCCGTACAGCTTGCTGCGAGCAGTCTGGAGATTCATGTCGTCACATGCTTGACGCCCGAATGCTCGTCCTACGAGCTGCTCGACGGCGTGCATATTCACCGTGTAGACGTATTTTCTTCCGCGGAACCCCTTCATTTCCTGGATTGGGTGTTTCAGATGAACCTGGCCTTCTCGGATACCGTCCAGCGCTTATCCGTTCAAGGACAACAATTCGATATCATCCATGCTCATGATTGGCTCGTCTACTATGCCGCGAAAGAGTGCAAGATGGTCCTGCACCTCCCTCTGCTGGCCACGATTCACGCGACGGAATCGGGACGCAATCTGGGCAAGCTGGATACGCCTGCGCAAAAGCGCATTCATGCCCTGGAACATAAATTAGCGCACGAAGCCGATCACCTGGTGGTCTGCAGTCCTTATATGCTGCAAGAAGTTATGCACCTTTTTCATACTCCTTTTCATAAAATGACCCATATCCCTAATGGCGTTATGCCATTTCGGGTACCTGATGCTCATGGTTCAGCGGTTAACCCGGAGCTTTCTCGCGTACTTTCGGTGCCGCATGGAGATGCTGCTCGTCCAATTATCGCTTTCCTCGGAAGGCTTGTTTATGAGAAAGGCGTGCACCTCCTGCTTAGCGCCATGCAGCACGTTCACAAGGAGTATCCTATGGCTCAGTTGGTTATTGCCGGTACGGGACCGGAACTTGAAGCGCTCCAACTCTCGGCCGCCCCACTCGGCGACAGTGTCCATTTCACTGGTTTCCTAGACGAATGGGACAAAAGCCTGTTATTACACCATGCTGAACTTTGTGTATTCCCCAGCCTCTACGAGCCGTTCGGCCTTGTGGCCTTGGAAGCGATGGCCAGCGGTACACCGCTTATCGTTTCGGATACGGGAGGTCTGTCCGACATCGTAGACCATGGATTTAACGGATATAAGGTTCCTGCAGGCGATGCTGACCTGCTTGCTTGGCAAATTGTTCAGCTTTTACAAAATCCCGCTGCCGCTTCTGAACTTGCCGCTCAGGCTTTGGCCACAATTCACGACAACTTTGGATGGGAGCAGATCGGTTCCAGCACGGTTATTTTGTACACGAAATTAATCGCTCACGAGCAGTCATCGGGTATAATCCCGCATCAAAAGGAAATAATCAAATAATATGGACATCTATGCCAAATGAAAGCGCACCCAGTTGAAATTTTCAGAATTTTTTCAAAGAATCATTGATTCCTTGGTAATTATTAGGTAACCTATTGGCAGGCCTTGTGCTTGCAGTGCTCGGTTTTGAACAGATTTTGCACTTGGTTGAACTTACTGAACAATCAAACAAAAGAGTGGGGAAGTGATTGTATTGCCTAGACATCTGGTCATCGGAAACGGAAAATTTCTTATTAATCTCGATCAGCATTCCTATATGCGAGATCTGTACTATCCTTTCGTAGGCCAGCTTAATCATATTGGCGGTTATCAGTGCCGTGTCGGTATTTGGGTGGATGGTGACTTTGCCTGGCTGAATTCCCCCGAGTGGCAGTTCCAGCTTGGTTATGTGGAAGATTCTCTTGTTACTGAAGTAAGAGCTACGCATCCTGGTCTTGGCATCACTTTACTCATGAATGACGGTGTTCATCAGCGAGAGGATATTTATATTAAACGGATCCAAATTACGAATCACAAACATACCGTTCGCGAAGTGAGAATGTTCTTCAATCAGGACTTGCTCATTAATGAAACCGAGGTCGGCGATACCGCTGCCTTCTATCCTTTGACGAATACGGTATTCCACTATAAAAAAGACAGATATTTCATGTTCAATGGCAGCACCGGAACCGAAGGCATTTATCAATACTCTACTGGTGTCAAAAGATTTTATAACGCCGAAGGCACGTGGCGCGATGCGGAAGACGGGCATCTCATGGGCAACGCCATTGCGCAAGGGTCAGTCGATAGCACGATCTCCTTTCGGATGTTTGTGCCGCCAAATGCCGACCAAACGCTCTACTACTGGATGGGCGCAGGCAAAACGCTTGAGGAAGTCAAGAAGCTTGACGCCTACGTCAAAGACAGCCACCCCGGCAAGCTGCTCGATCGCGTAACGGTTTACTGGCAGCGGTGGGCGAATAAGATCGAGAGGGATTACGGAGATTTGAATCCCGATGTACAGCGCCTTTTCAAACAAAGCTTGCTCCTTGTCAGGACGCAAACCGATGTGAACGGCGCGATTATCGCCGCGAACGATTCGGACATCATGCAAAGCAACCGAGATCATTACAGCTACATGTGGCCTCGGGACGGCGCCTTGATCGCTTACTCCATGTCCATGGCCGGCTACCAAGGGATGATTATTCCTTTCTTCAACTTCTGTGCGAATGTGCTGTCGCCTGAAGGTTACCTGCATCATAAATATAATCCGGACGGCACCGTAGGCTCCAGTTGGCATCCTTATATTCATTCCGGACGTGTTCAGCTTCCTATTCAAGAAGATGAAACAGCTCTTGTGCTCTTCGCTCTCTGGGCAGATTTCCAGAAAAATGGAAGCCTTGAGTTTGCCCAATCGCTTTACCGCAATCTCATTCGTAGAGCGGCCAGATTCATGTCCACTTATATCGATCAGGAATTGAACCTGCCGAAGCCGAGCTACGATCTGTGGGAAGAACGTTACGGGATCTATACCTTTACCGCTTCAGCTGTGTACGGCGGACTCATCGCAGCTTCCAACTTCAGCAACCTCTTCGGGGATGAAGAGCGCAGCAACCGCTATAAGCATACGGCTGAGAAAATAAAAGCCGGAATTCTCAAGCATCTTTGGGATGAGAATGAAGGCCGATTCGTTCGCGGTTTGTATATGGAGGACGGCGAATGGGTCAAAGATATGACGCTCGAAAGCTCGGTTTACGGAATATTTGAATTCGGGGTTCTGCCTGCTGACGACGAGCGAGTTGTCGGTACCATGAGAGCGAATAAAGAAGGTCTTAGAATTAAAACAAACGTCGGTGGCATTGCCCGCTATCATCATGATTATTACTTCCAACGTTCCACCGATATCGAGAATGTACCCGGAAATCCTTGGATCATCTGTACGCTCTGGATCGCTGAGTGGGAAATCGAATACGCCAAAACACTCGCTGATCTCGAAGCGCCTCGCCAGACGTTAGAATGGGTCGTCAAACACGCTATGGAAAGCGGCGTCCTGTCGGAGCAATTGGATCCTTTCTCAGGCGATCCGGTCTCTGTCGCCCCGCTTACCTGGTCGCATGCGACTTATGTGCTTGCCGTTGTGAAGTACTTGAACAAGTACAAACAGCTTTCCAAACAATAATGTAACCGGAGCCGCCGTGTTAACACTTTTTCTGAATAAGTGCTAACCCGGCGGTTTTTTTGCTGCCCCCATTAACTTCGATTCAACCCTTTGCTTTGGACATAGCGTGTAAATTGATGCACCGGCACTTTACTTTGCAGCACAGCGACATGCTTGTGAGACCACGTATCATTGCGTGTATTCTCATTACGGCCCGCATAATAGGCACTCATCTGCTCATCATACTGCTCAATCTGCTCTAGCTGCTCCTCCCTGCTGGCCATATAGTGATTCTCAAAATAAACGGCCGGCACCGGCAGCCGCGGCTTAATGTCCGTGTGTTGGTCCGGCACGCCAATCGCCATGGCAAAAAGCGGCACGACGTACTTGGGCAGCTTAAGCATCGTATCTAGACGAGCTATGTCTTTGGCGATTGCGCCGATAATCACAACGCCTAGCCCCATTGACTCCGCAGCTAAGGCTGCATTCTGGGCCGCAAGCGCAGCATCGATAACAGCAATTTGGTACAGCGCTGAACTCTCCAGCATCGCCTCCATGTTCTTCGTTTCCTCTTCCGTCCCCCGCACCGTAACACGATGAAGATCCGCACAGAAAATGAATAGGTGACCGTTGGCAGCCACATAAGGCAATCCGGTAATAGCTCCCAGCTCCTCCTTCATTGCCGGTTCTGTAATCCCAATTAACGAATAGGACTGCATGAAATTGGACGATGAGGCCATTTGTGCAGCCCGCACAATTTGCTCGATTTGCTCCCGAGTCACCTGTTCCTCTTTAAAACGTCGAATCGATCGGTGGTTCATCATTGTCGCCAGCACTTCATTCATTATTCCTTCACTCCTTTGGGTTTTGTGGGCATTAGCCCGTTTCGAAACATTGTTTCCTGGAAACCATATTATCGCAAGGTAATTATATTGTCAATATTGTTTCCCGGAAACTTTATTCACAGGAGTTTTTTTGTTATACTTATCCTGAAAAGAGAGGCGGGTATGACCATGATCAATAAACAAAAAGAGCCCTTTGTGCGCGAGATCATCGCTTCTTTTACGAAGTTGGCTCAGCGTGTTCAAGAAAATGATGACGAAGAGCATCAATGGCTTATTCAGCACTGCAGCAATCCAGCTCTCATTGACATCATTAAAGAGATGACCGTTATGATGCTGCACGTGCTGGATGCCGTCGGCAAGCTAGAACCGGTAAATGGCATTACCATCTCCAAAAGATTCGACATTCCGAAAGGCAGCGTCTCCAAAATCACGAAAAAGTTAATAACGCTCGGGCTCATTCAAACCGAATCACTGCCCGGCAATAAAAAAGAAATCATTTACCGCACCACTTCGCTCGGCTTGGAACTCTATCACCTGCACGCTCAGCTGGATCGCCATCTGGAAGAGCACACTTTCCGTGTCATGGACAAATACGACGCCGATCAGCTTCGTTTCGTTAGCACTTTCCTGCAGGATCTCATGCAGACTTCCTGGATAGAGCAAGAACAGCCGCCTGCACCAATAAAAAAGCCGCAAGACCCTGTTAAGTAGTCCTGCGGCTTGGCTTGCAGCTTACTGTTTGCGGCTGCCCCTCACTCAAACGAATAACTCGACGCATACGTCTGCGCATCCCACAGCTGTTCCAGCTCAGATGGCTCGCTGCATGCTACTCTGAACAGCCACCCTTTATCATAAGGTGACTCAATCAGCATCATCACTGCCCGCTCCAACAGCATGTTAACAGCGATGACCTCGCCGGATAACGGCGCAAGCAAATCATGCTCACTTTCAGCAGTCTCCAAGGAGCCGGCATAATTACCTTGCCCAAGCACCGCTCCACGTTCCGGAAGTTCGATGAATAAAACCATCCCCCACTCAAGCAAGCCGATTTCCGTTAGGCCGACGACAGCCTCATTCCCTTCTATGCGTATCCAATAATGATCTCTTGTATATTGCAGATGCGTTGGTACGGTCACGTTCATTCTCCTTCATGAAGAAAAGCTCCCCCCGCCGCATTCGCATGCCAGCTAAGAGGAGCTTGTCTATGTAAAAAAAGCTTATTTTACGACAAGGTTTTTGTCGCCTGGTTTCCAGTTCATTGGGCACAATCCGCCGGATTGAAGCGCTTGAAGCACACGAAGTGTTTCTTCTACGCTGCGGCCTACATCGTTGTGGTTAACAACTTCATATTTCAATTCGCCTTCTGGATCGATGATGAAAAGACCACGAAGTGCGATACCTTCTTCTTCGATTAGAACGCCGTAGTCACGTGCTACGGATTTCGTGATGTCAGCAGCAAGTGGGAATTCCAATTTGCCAAGACCATTGTCGTTAACAGGTGTATTGATCCATGCTTTGTGTGTGTGGATGCTGTCGATGGAAACGCCAAGAATTTCAGTGTCCAATTCTTTGAATTGAGCAGCAGCATAGCTAAGCGCTGTAATTTCTGTCGGACATACGAATGTGAAGTCCAATGGGTAGAAGAACAATACTAACCATTTGCCTTTGTAGTCGGACAAAGATGCTTTGCCAAACCCTGTACCGTCACCTGTAGCTGTCTCCATTGTAAAATCAGGAGCTTGTTTACCAACTAAACGCTCTGCCATGTGTATAATTCCTCCTCAAATCTATCTTCTTCGTATAAAATGGTATCATCCGAATAGATGAAAGTCAATAATTAGACCACATACAACATAATAATTACTTTAAAATATGAAAGGTCCTTGAACACGTTTAATTGCGCTACCTTTTCCATCCAGGTTGACGCTGTAATAGGTTGAAACTACTTAATAAGCGCATGGCATAGACAGTCTCACCCTATGTTGTATTTTATACAACATTTTCACGAGATTAGACAGCAAAACGCCCCGATATTGTACTTTGTGCAACTTAGAGGTGTGAAAAACGCCAATATTGGGTCTTTTGGGCTCAAATGGTTGCACTTTGTACAATGAAGGAGAGCATAACCTAGTAAAAGCCGCATTTATCATGTACAAAATGCAACGTAGACTATGTTGTTGGTAAGCTCTTCGTTATGACGCAACGCTGCCCACCTGTTTCCTCCCACTTATCACTCAAAAAAAAGAGCTTGCTCGCTGCAGCACAGATGCTTAGCGGACAAGCTCTTATTCTTATTTGCGCATAGCGTCTACAATCAGTTGGCCCATAGCCAATGTTCCGATTGCTTTGCTCTTATCGACAGCGATATCGCCTGTGCGGTTGCCTGCATCAAGCACTTCTTTCACGGCGCGTTCGATGGAATCCGCTGCATCGTGGTAACCGAAAGTCAAGCGGAACATCAAAGCAACGGATAGAATCGTTGCGATTGGGTTGGAAATACCTTGGCCTGCAATATCAGGCGCAGAACCGTGTACCGGCTCATACAAGCCGAAGCTGCCTTCGCCAAGTGATGCGGATGCCAGCATCCCGATGGAACCTGTCAGCATTGCAGCTTCGTCGCTCAGGATGTCGCCGAACATGTTCTCTGTTACGATGACGTCGAAGGAAGACGGACGGCGCAGCAATTGCATTGCACAGTTGTCTACCAGCACATGCTCAAGCTCAACATCCGGATAGTCAACCGCAATACGGTTAACCGTTTCGCGCCATAGGCGGGAAGTTTCCAGAACGTTTGCTTTATCAACGGAAGCCAGCTTTTTGCGGCGTGTGCGAGCGATGTCAAACGCTTGACGAGCAATACGCTCGATTTCAGAAACGTTATACGCGCAAGTGTCTACAGCTTCTTGACCGTTTGCCGTTTCGCGACGGAATTTCTCACCGAAGTAGATACCGCCTGTCAATTCACGAACAACGATCAAATCCGTTCCTTCAAGTACTTCCGGTTTCAATGTGGAAGCTTCTTTCAAGCAGTCAAAGATGAAAGCCGGACGAATGTTAGAGAACAAACCAAGCGCTTTACGAATACCCAGAAGACCTGTTTCCGGACGCGTTTCTTTCGGGTTGTTATCCCATTTTGGTCCACCTACAGCACCTAGAAGAACTGCATCTGCGGATTGACAAACTTTCAATGTTTCTTCCGGAAGTGGTGTACCTGTTTGATCAATGGCAATTCCACCGAACAAAGCATGCTCTGTTTCAAATTGGTAACCGAAAAGCTCCTCGGTACGTTTCAATACTTTTTCCGCTTCTGCAACGACTTCTGGACCAATGCCGTCTCCAGCGATTACAGCAATTTTTTTCACATCTGCCATGACTGTCATTCACTCCTTAAATTAGTAAAGCTGCTTGGTAAGCATCTCTATCGACTATATGATGCTCTCATTGTAACATAAGATAACCCTTTTCATTAGATATAAAATCTATTGCTTTAATAGGTTCCTCCTATAACCTTGTATTACAGAACTCAAGCTCTTTTTAAAAATAGAGATATTGACACCTTTCTGAGTAGTAACTATAATAGTTACAACGGTGGTGAATGGTTTTGAAGCAAATCAGTACACGTTTTTCAATCGCTGTACATACACTTTCCCTGATTGCCGTCAGTTCGACCGAGGACTGTACAGGCGATTACATTGCGGGAAGTGTGAATACCAACCCTGTGGTCATCCGAAGAATTATGGGTTTGTTGAAAAAAGCAGGATTAGTGGAAGTACGCCCAGGAGTTGGAGGCGCTTCTCTGCTCAAAACACCGGAGGACATTACGCTTCTGGATATTTACCGGGCTGTACACGTCATTGAAGATAACCAATTATTCCGGTTTCACGAAGATCCGAATGAGGGATGCCCCGTCGGGCGGAACATCGAATCCGTTCTTCAGTCAGAGCTAAGCGAGGCTCAATCCGCTATGGAACACAGGCTGGCACAGACGACTTTGAGTCAACTTACCGTGAAGTTCAAATAAGTAGGAGCTCCATATAGCGAGCTTTTATTTTATATATAAGTTGTAATAGTTATTGTTATAACAAAAATGATTACAACAAAAAAATTTTAGGAGGATTATAACATGAAAATTTTAGTCACAGGCGCGACAGGGAAATTGGGATCGAAAGTAGTAGAAACATTGTTGAAAACAGTACCGGCAAGTCAACTGGCTGTGAGTGTCCGTAATCCGGAGAAAGCTGAAGGGTTGCGTGCTCGAGGCGTAGACGTTCGCCTAGGGGATTTTGATCGTCCAGAAACCTTGCAAACTGCTTTTGCAGGGATCGATCGCTTATTGATTATTTCGGCGGATGGAGATACGGAAACAAGAATTCGACAGCACTCCAATGCTGTAGCTGCTGCAGCGCTTGCTGGAGTTACATTTATTGCTTATACCAGCATAGCTAATGCAAGTAACAGCACTAATTTCTTGGCCCCGGTGCACCGTACAACAGAAGAAGCCATCGTCAAAACCGGCATTGCTTATACCTTCCTGCGCAACAACTGGTACCTGGAGAATGAACTGTCGAGTATTCAAGGCGTGGTGGCTGGAGCTCCGTGGGTGACCTCTGCCGGCTCCGGCAAGGTAGGTTGGGCACTGCAGCAAGAATACGCAGAGGCGGCAGCAGCTGTTTTAGTAGGGAACGGACACGAGAATAAAATATATGAGCTTTCAGGTCAATTACACACGCAAGCTGAGCTCACGTCCGCTCTTGGTGAGGTGCTAGGCAAGGAAGTTCCTGTACAGCAGGTCGATGATGCCACTTATGCGGATATTTTGAAAAGCGTAGGGGTCCCCGACTTCGTTGTCCCTATCCTTGTAGGTATTCAACAAGGTATTCGGGAAGGTACGCTTGAGATTGAAAGCGATGATTTCGAGAAGCTGCTGGGCCGCCCGGCAACGCCAATTCGCGAAGCCTTGGCTCAGATCGTTAAGTCTAATTGATTTCGCCCTTATAGTTAACAAAAGGACTATCTCAACAGTAGAAACATCTACTCTCGGGATAGTCCCTTCTTTTTATACGCTTTGAAGGTAAGATTCCATGGCTTTCGCCAGTTTTTGCATACCAAGAATCGTGTTCTCACGATCTGTGTGTGTGTAGTTCAAGCGCATCGTATTGTACTGTGGGTTCTCCGCATAGAATGTGGATCCCGGAACAAAAGCTACGCCTTCTTTTACCGCTATTTTCAGCAGATCTTCTGCGCGAATACCTGGTGGAAGTTCCACCCAGATGAACATGCCGCCCTTCGGTTCTTCCCACTTCAGACCCGGCCAATTCAACTCTTTCAATAGACCCGACATGAACTTCATCCGATCCAAATATTGCTCACGAATCAAAGAGATGTGCGCGTCAAGATCGAAGTGCTCAAGCAGATGATACAGGGTTTGCTGATCAATCGTACTGGAGTGCAAATCCGCCGACTGTTTGAAGCGAGCGATTTGACGAATGAGCGTCTCATCCCCCATCACCCAGCCTGTCCGGAAAGCAGGCGCTACCGTTTTGGAGAAAGTGCTCGTGTACACCACATTACCGCCCTCGGCTTTACCGCCAAGCGAGAAAATGGATGGATACGTTTCATTCTCATCAAATTGAATTTCACCATAAGGGTCATCCTCAAGAATCAGGACATCCGCTTCGCGGCAAATGTTCAGCAATCCTTGACGACGCTCTAAGCTCCACGCACGGCCTGCGGGATTCGAGAATGTTGGAATCACATAAACCAGCTTCGGATTATGCTCAGCGACCTTGGCAGCCAAATCCTCAAGAATCATACCGTCGTTATCGCTATCAACGGAGTAAATTTTCGCGCCTTTGGCTTGAAAAACTTGAATCGCCGCCAAGTAAGTCGGTCTTTCGACCAAGATGACATCGCCTTCATCAATGTATACGCGCGTCAACAAATCAATCGCTTGCTGGGAACCTGTCGTTAGCAGCATCTCGTCTGGCGTGACGTGCATGTTTTTGGCAGCCATACGTTTGCATAAGGACTCGCGCAGCGGCTTGTACCCTTCGGTTAATCCGTACTGCAGCGCTGATTTCCCGCCGCCAACAACTCGTTTAAACGCATCGCTTACCGCGTCCAATGGGAAAAACTCTTCCGCTGGCAATCCGCCGGCAAAAGAAATAATTGAGCTGCCTTGTGTCAGCTTCAGAATTTCTCTTACCGCCGAGGATGAGAAACCTTCTAGCGATTTGGAAAATCGATATTTCATAATGGACGCATCCTTTCGCATTTGTAGAAAGCACCCCTCCTCTAGCTTGGAGGTGAGGTGCTTATCTAGTAGTCCCGTGGACTTAGGTTATTAAATCAACGTAACGTTGCTTCTATTGCTTGTTGGGGTTTTGCGTTTATCAATAAGTCTGTTCACAGCGTCCAGGTAAGCCTTGGCGCTTGCTTCCAGAATATCTGTCGAGATGCCGCGTCCTTGAACGGACACATCGTTCTGTTTCAGAACGACATGCACTTCCCCGAGCGCATCTTTCCCGTGAGAGACAGACTTGATGGAGTAGTCATCCAACTCGACTTCTTCCTTCGTCGCTTTGTCAATGGCGTTATAAATCGCATCAACAGAACCGTTACCCACAGCACTTTCCGTCACTTCGCCGCCGTCTTGGAAACGAACGTGCACAGTCGCTGTCGGTGTCATTTGATTGCCGTAGGCCACTTGAAGCGTGCCAAGCGCAAAAATTTCCGGCGTTTCGATCAACTTCTCTTCGATCAGCGCACGGATATCTTCGTCTTCCACCTGCTTCTTGCGGTCGGCCAAATCCTTGAACTTGCCAAACGCCACGTTCACTTGCTCGTCTGCGAGGTCGTAGCCGAGATCGATCAGCTTCTCACGGAACGCATGGCGGCCGGAGTGTTTACCCATCACGAGCTTACTTTCCTTGACCCCAATGGTCTCCGGGGAAATAATCTCGTAGGTCGTTTTCTCTTTGAGCATCCCATCCTGATGGATGCCGGACTCATGCGCGAACGCGTTAGCGCCGACGATCGCTTTATTGCCTGGCACCACCATGCCGGTCAGCTTGCTGACCAAACGGCTGGTGCGGTAGATCTCGTTCAACACAAGCGATGTTTTCGCTTGGTAGAAGTCCTGGCGTGTCTCCAGCGCCAGCACAACTTCCTCGATCGAGGTGTTCCCTGCTCGCTCGCCAATGCCGTTGATGGTGCCTTCGATTTGATCGGCACCATTCAGAACCGCCGCTAGCGCGTTAGCTGTCGCCATGCCAAGATCGTCATGGCAGTGCGCGCTCAGCTGGATTTTCTCAATGCCTGGGACCGTGTCCTTCAGCATTTTGAAAATATTCCCGTAGTCGTACGGTGTCATATAACCGACTGTATCGGGAATATTCACGACCGAAGCGCCGGCGCGGATCGCCATTGCTGTTACTTCTGCGATGAAATCAAGCTCCGTACGTCCGGCATCCTCGAGTGAAAACTCGATTTTGCTGAAATACTTCTTCGCATATTTAATCGCAGCTTCCGCTGTCTCCAGCACTTGGTGCTTCTCCATCTTCAGCTTATGCTTCCGATGGATCGGGGACGTCGCCAGGAACAAATGAATGCACGGGTCCTGAGCGCCCTGCAGCGCTTCACGGACAGCCTCGATGTCCGTCTCCTTCGAGCGGGACAGACCGATTACTGAGGCGTTCTTAATCGCTCTCGCTACGGCATTAACGCCTGCCAAGTCACCAGGTGATGCAGCCGGGAAGCCGGCCTCCATCCGATCGACACCCAGCTTCTCAAGTTGAAGCGCGATTTCGACCTTCTCCTGTGTGTTCAGGTTCACGCCTGGCGATTGTTCTCCGTCTCTGAGCGTTGTATCAAAGATGTAGATTTTGCGCACCATGGTCACCTCCTAAAAGATTACGAGTGTTCAATCAAACTTCTAGACCTATCAATGACCGTTACGTTCTTCAGAATTTGTCTCCGATCGTTTCTTGAAACCATGTCCCCTGATTAGAATAAACAAAAGGTTGGGACATGGTTTCAAATACGAACGCTTCGCTTCTCCGACAAACTCTGAGCCCTCCACTGAGTAGTTCTCCGAAGTTTAAAAGGCACACTCGCCAATTTTTACTCGTCTACATAGTATTCACAGGGAGTGACTGGGAAATTCTCCGCAATCACTCCCTGTGGGATGAATAACTATATGATTGAATAAGGCATTACATTACTTTTTGATCCAGTGCATCATTTCGCGCAATTGAGCACCCGTAACTTCGATTGGGTGTTGAGCTTCGTTGCGGCGAGTCGCGTTCATGAACGCGAAGTTGGATTGGTTCTCCAAGATGAAGTCGCGAGCGAATTTACCTTGTTGGATGTCAGCAAGAACAGCTTTCATCTCTTTTTTCGTTTCAGCTGTGATGATGCGAGGGCCTGTTACATAGTCACCATACTCCGCTGTGTTGGAGATGGAGCTGCGCATGGAGGAGATTCCGCCTTCATACATCATGTCAACGATCAATTTCAATTCGTGCAAGCACTCGAAGTAAGCCATTTCTGGAGCATAACCAGCTTCAACCAATGTTTCGAAACCTGCTTTAACCAGTTCAGAAGCTCCGCCACAAAGAACTGCTTGCTCACCGAACAGATCCGTTTCTGTTTCTTCACGGAAGGAAGTTTCGATAACCCCTGCGCGAGTACAGCCAATACCTTTTGCATAAGCAAGTCCGATTGCTTTTGCGTTGCCTGTAGCGTCTTTCTCGATCGCGATCAGACCAGGAACGCCGAAGCCTTCAACATAAGTACGACGTACCATGTGACCTGGGGATTTAGGAGCAACCAAGAATACATCTGTACCTTCTGGAGCTACGATTTGGCCAAAATGGATGTTGAACCCGTGGGAGAACATCAAAGCAGCGCCTTTTTTCATGTTCGGTTGAATGGACTCACGGTATACGCGAGCTTGCGTTTCATCCGGCATCAAAATTTGAATAACATCAGCGCGTGCTGCTGCTTCTTCAACGGAGACAACTTCAAAACCGTCATTTTTTGCTGCGTTCCAGGAACGGCCTTCACGAAGACCAATAATTACGTTCAAACCGCTGTCACGCAAGTTTTGCGCTTGTGCGTGCCCTTGGGAACCATAACCAACAACTGCAATCGTTTTGCCTTTAAGTACCGCTAAGTCTGCATCTTTTTCATAGTAAGTAGTAACTGCCATTTCGTATAAATCCTCCTTTGATATGATGAATCCGTATTGTCTACCCCTTGAGTGGGTGTTTCAACGATTAACTCTGAACAACTAGCCTTTTAAAGCGCTAAAGGGTCCATCGCTCAAAGCCCCACTCAAGGAGGCTTTCCCTACTTTTTCACATTGTTGACTATTATTTATTTAACTGAGCCCCGAATCATCGCCGTTGCTCCCGTACGGGAGAGCTCACGGATACCGTATGGACGAAGCAATTCTACCATAGCATCTATTTTATCTGAATCTCCGACAACTTGCACGATTATTGAAGATGGACCAATATCGACAACCGCGGCGCGGAATGTTTCGACAATTCCGAGTATTTCTGGACGCATGATAGGTTCAGCATTTACTTTAATAAGTGCTAATTCTCTAGCGACCATCGGGTTGGAGCTGAGGTCGATGACTTTAATGACATCAATCAGCTTGTACAGCTGCTTGGAAATTTGCTCCAAAGTGCTGTCATCCCCCGTTGTTACAATAACCATTCGGGAAAGTCCGAGTTCTTCGGACTCCCCTACAGTAATACTTTCGATATTAAAGCCTCTGCGTCCGAACAAACCGGATACTCGCTGCAGAACACCAGGCTGATTGTTTACGAGTACGGAAACTGTATGTTTAGTTGTCGTCATCATTCCGAATCCCCCATTAACATGTCGCTAATTGTATCGCCCGCTTTAACCATTGGGAACACGTTCTCTCCTTTTGGTACGACGAAATCAATCAAGACCGGTCCAGGTGTATCAAGCGCTTCCTGCCAAGCTTTTCTTGCTTCTGCCTTCGTCGTGGCACGCAGGCCTTTCACGCCGTAAGCTTCAGCCAGCTTCACGAAGTCAGGGCTGCCGGCCAAATCAATATGGCTGTAGCGGTTGTCATAGATGATTTCCTGCCATTGACGAACCATGCCAAGTACTTGGTTATTCAAAATAACAATTTTCACCGGAATGTTGTGAATTGCACAGATCGCAAGCTCTTGCGCGCACATTTGAACGCCGCCGTCGCCATTGATGGATACAACCAGCTTATCCGGGTTCCCCATTTGCGCACCAATCGCGGATGGGAATCCAAAGCCCATCGTACCAAGTCCACCGGACGTTACCAGGGAGCGAGGGTTTTTGAATTTGTAGAATTGAGCAGCCCACATTTGGTGCTGACCAACGTCAGTTGTCACAATCGCTTCACCATTTGTCGTTTCGCTGATCATTTCAACCACGTATTGTGGCTTCAATTCGGTTTCTGTATCACCGTATTTAAGCGGGAACTTTTCTTTGTTTGCTTGAACTTCAGCAATCCAAGCTTCGCTTTTCGCAGGCTTCGCTTTCAGATTGGCTAAAGCAAGAACTGCTTTCACATCGCCAACACAAGGGATATCCGTTTTTACGTTCTTGCCGATTTCCGCAGGATCCACATCGATATGTGCGATTGTCTTCACCTTCGGTGCAAAACCGTCCAAGTTCATTGTCACACGGTCATCGAATCTCGAACCGATGGAAATCAGGAGGTCCGCATTCTGAATGGCTGTGTTCGCCGTGTACGTTCCGTGCATCCCCGGCATACCGAGCCATAGCTCGTGGGCACTTGGGAATCCGCTGAGTCCAAGCAGCGTAGTCGCTACCGGAATTTGCGTAGCATTCACGAACTCGATCAGCTCTTTGGAAGCGTCTGAGTAGACAACGCCGCCACCTGCGATGATCACTGGACGTTCAGCTTCTTCGATCGCTTTGAGCAACTTGTCAACTTGCAGCTTGTTAGGCTGAACAGTCGGGTTATAGCCGCGGATGTTTACTTCAGTTACCGGCTTAAATATCGTTTTATGAGCGGAGACATCCTTTGGTATGTCAATGAGAACCGGACCTTTACGACCTGAGTTCGCAATATGGAACGCTTCATGAATGATGCGCGGCAGATCTTCTACATCACGAACCAAGTAGCTGTGTTTCGTAATCGGCATTGTAATCCCCGTAATATCTGCCTCTTGGAAAGCATCCGTACCGATAAAGTTCGTCGCAACGTTCCCTGTAATAACAACGAGCGGAACAGAATCCATATAAGCGGTAGCTATCCCAGTGACGAGATTCGTAGCCCCCGGTCCTGATGTAGCGATACATACGCCAACCTTGCCTGTGGAACGTGCATATCCATCGGCAGCGTGAATGGCTCCTTGCTCATGTCTTGTCAGTAGGTGGTTAAAATCGGAAAAGCCATGCATCGCATCGTAGATGTACAGAACAGCGCCGCCCGGATATCCAAAGACGCAATCCACACCCTCCAGCAATAAGCTTCTTAGCAAAATCTCAGATCCTGTGATCAGGTCCGGCTTCATCAGCTTGTCAATCAGTTCTTCTTTTGACCTCTTTGGTTCAGTTTGAACATTCATTGTGATCCTCCTCTCAAAAAGTAAGTCCATGTTATACTTCGAGCTTTCTTAGACAATAAGAAAAACCCCTGTTCATCCCGCACACGTACGTAACGTGTTAAACGGGACGAAAGGGGTTTAAGCTTCCGTGGTACCACCCAAATTTGCTACATGCCTCACAGCATACAGCCTTAGCAGGTATGTTCGCGTAGAACAATACCCTCAGCACGATAACGTGTGCTTTTCCGATTCTCCCTAGTGCTTACAGACAATGCCGTAAATCTTCAGGAAAACAGCTCCGAGGTGACTTCGTACGTAAGGGATTAAGGCGATGGTTTCAGCAAGTCCAACGCTCTCTGCGCATAAGTGCCCTTATGACTTCTTCCTCTTCATAGCCGATTTATTCGTGAACACCATCCGTTAAGATGATATTAGAGATTATTATATGCATCCCCGGAGCATTAGTCAATAGCATATCGAATAAAACAAACGAAAGTGAGGGAATATACTACCAATTCAGGAAATGAGGGCTTCGCTGATGACATCTTCTCTGAAACCCGCTCTCCCTTTATCGACCGATTTGCACACGAACATCTCGAGACTGAGAGAAGCGCTTGGCGATTCTCCGGACATCATTATTCGCTTGCTCGATATGCAGGTTACACAGGATCACCTCTCTATTGCTTTACTCTACATAGATGGGCTTGTCCAATCAGATTCTATCCATAAGCACCTCATAGAGCCCTTATTAAATGTTCAAGCAACAGAGCAGACAAGCGAGCAATATTGCGGAGTTCACGAAATCCTGCAGCAAACCGTTTCCGTTGGCGAGCTCTATGAAGCCAAATATGATAATGAGCTTCTGAATGCTATTTTAGAGGGCAGCACTGTTATTTTAGTCGATGGATTCGATGAGGCCTTTTTCGCCTGCACGAACGGCTGGGAGAAACGAGCGATCGAAGAACCGCAATCGCAAACCGTGATTCGGGGACCTAAGGAAAGCTTCACGGAGGACATCCGAACAAACTTGACTCTGCTCCGCAGAAAAGTCAAGTCGGCTGATCTTCGCTTTGAAAGCATGAAGATTGGACGTTACACCCGGACGGAGATCATCTTGGCCTATCTGGAAGGCGTCTCCAATGAAAAAGTGCTGGCTGAAGCGCGCAGACGACTTAAGCTCATAGATACGGACAGCATTCTGGAGAGCGCGTATATCGAAGAATTTATCGAGGATAAGGGCTATACGCCTTTTCCCACCATGATGAACACCGAAAGACCTGACACTGCAGCAGCTGGTTTGCTTGAAGGACAAATCATCATTATGGTCGATGGAACTCCGTTCGCTTTAATGGCTCCCGTGACATTTTTTAAGTTCCTGCAATCCAGTGAGGACTACTACCAGCGATATGATATCGCATCCTTCGTGCGTCTGATCCGCTACGCATCTTTTTTCGTCTCTATGCTGCTCCCATCTCTCTATATCGCGATTACCACGTTCCATCAGGAAATGCTGCCGACAACTCTGCTCATCAGCCTCGCTGCTCAACGTGAAGGTGTGCCTTTCCCAGCGCTTGTGGAAGCGTTCCTGATGGAGATCACGTTCGAGGTACTGCGGGAGGCAGGGGTGAGGATGCCCCGCGTTGTCGGGCCCGCCATCTCCATTGTAGGCGCGCTTGTCCTTGGACAAGCAGCCGTACAAGCCGGTCTCGTATCCGCAGCGATGGTCATCGTCGTGTCATTTACAGCCATCTCCAATTTTGTCACGCCCGCGATTAACTTGGCTGTAGCAGCACGACTCATCCGCTTCATGCTTATGATGCTAGCCGGTTTACTCGGACTATTCGGCATTTTATTCGGCTGTATGTTCATCCTTATTCACATGTGTTCAATTAAATCGTTCGGCCTTCCGTACATGGCCCCGATTTCTCCGTTTATTCCGTCGAATGTGAAAGATATCTTCATCCGGCTTCCATGGTGGAAGTTAATCAAGCGACCGTTGGCGCTGACCAAAAATGTTTATAGACAGCGTCCAACAGCAAAAAATCCAAAGAAAAAATAACAGCACACGGAGGAGACTGGATGCATGCGAACCAAACGCCGAGTGGTGTTGACAGGCCTGATCTCTTTCGTTATTTGCTGCTTATGCACGAGCTGTTGGGATCGGACTGAACTAAACAAGATCGCCATCACCGCAGCAACCGCCGTCGATTGGGAGAATGATCACTGGAAAGTCTCTTATCAAGTCGTCATTCCTCAGTCTATTGCCAGTACAGGTGGAATGGCGATTCAGCAGGCTCCTGTATTGGTGTTTTCTACGAACGGGGATTCCATTCAATCTGCTGTTCAAAGAGCCAGTTTAGAAATGCCTCGTACGATGTTCTTCGCTCATAACCGAGTCGTCGTCATTGGCGAAAGCGCAGCTCGCAAAGGCATTTCTCCCATCATCGACGTTTATTTAAGAAGCGCCAACTCCAGGGAAACCGTAAGCCTGCTCGTAAGCAGAGACGAAGGGCGAAAAATCCTGGAGCAAATTTTACCGTTAGAAAAAATACCAGGCGCAGCCTTGAGAAATATGGTGCTCAACGAGGACAAAACCGATGGCAACCTCAAGCAAGTCATGCTTTATCAGCTCGCGATGAGAATGGCTAGTGATTCCGGTTATTCCACAATTCCGGAAGTTTTTATATCAGGCCAAGGTGTCGAATCGACTTCGATTGAAAATTTAAAGAGCACCAATTTCGATACCAAGCTCAAAATGGGACGTATTGGCGTTTTTCAAAAAGATAAGCTCGTTGGCTGGATGACTGGGCATGAAGGTTACGGACTCAGCTGGCTTAAAGGAGAGATCAGTCAGACCACCTTATTTTTCGGATGCTCGGAGAAAAGCGAGAAATCTCGCTCCGCCATACGGATTACCAAGGCTTCAACCAAGCTGACTCCCGTAAATATCCAAGGAAAGTGGGTCATCCAGGCTGCGGTAAAAGCTAGCGGACAACTGCTTGAAAATGGATGTCTAATTGATGCCTCAAAGCCGGAGGGCAGTCGTGAAATGGAGAAACTTATCGGAGAAACCATCTCGGAGCTTATGTCAATTTCCTTGCGTAAAGCCCAAAGCATGAAAGCGGATGTCCTTGGATTTGCAGGTCTCATTCATCGAAAAGATCCGAAAGCGTGGGAGAAGTTAAAGCCAGACTGGGAAGAGTATTTCGCCCAAATCCAGATGCAGTCCTCTTTCCAAGTCGACATCGAGAACATCGGCATGAACAGCAAATCCGTGAAGCAGCTTATTGAGAACGACAATCGCTAATGGCACTCGGAAGAAGAAGGAGTCTAACCGCATGGAACGAATCAGCAACTACCAAATTGCCGTTATGATTATTCTTTTCCAAATCGGCAGCACGCCTTTATTTGCCATTGGCAGCAAAGCGAAACAGGATTCATGGGTTGCTATGATCGTCGCGGCAATCATTGGCTTAATCCTGCTGCGGATGTTCCTCTATATCCAAAGCATCGCGCCAGATCAGTCTCTCATCTTCTTAATGCGGATCTGCTTCGGCAAAATAGCAGGCGGTATTCTAAGCTGCTGCTTTCTTATTTATTTTGCTTATGAATCCATGAGAAATGTGCGAGACTTCGGCGAAATCACAAGCGTCACCCTGCTCACGCGAACTCCTAAATTTGTCGTCATGCTGCTCGTTATTCTGCTGGCCGCCTATACGATCATTATGGGCATTGAAACCTTTTGCCGCGTTGCCGAAAGTTTAATATTGCCCATACTTTTTAGCTATAGCATCCTTTGTCTCCTCATTTTTGGTTCCAAATTAGTCAAGCTTGAGCGGATACAACCCATTATGGAAAAAGGCTTCAAGCCCATTCTAACTGCAGCTTTTCCCGACCTGGTCTCTTTCCCGTTTGGCCAAATGGTCGTCTTCCTGATGTTTTGGCATCTCATGTCAGACAACAATAAAGTGAAACGCATCAGCACTTTCACCTATCTTGGCGTAGCGGTATTCCTCGTTGGGATGAATATGATAAATGTGTTGGTGCTTGGCCCTTCCTTGATTGGCAACAGCACCTTGCCCTTTTTGCAGACTGTGCAGTTAATCCAGGTTGGCGATATTTTTGAACGGCTGGATGTCTTCGTGACTCTGCTGCTTTTTCTCGGTCTATTCGTGAAACTCACAGCGTTCTTCTGGGCCGCGTCTTATGGGGTTTCCCAGCTCACAGGCTGCAGAGCCAAGGTTTCTATTGGCATAGTCGGCGCTGTAATTTTCGCCTCTTCCTTTCTTGAGCCTAACTACACCTATCACATCTGGTTAGGTCTAGCGGTTAGCGTTAAGCTGTTCCCCATTTTTCAAATTTTGCTTCCCCTCGCCATGTTCATCGCCATTTTATTCCGCAAGCTCAAGAAACATCCACCTTCAGAGGACACCCCAGCCCCCCGCGAGAATGCCTGTTAAAATAAAAAAAAGCTTGCCCCCTTGCGGGGACAAGCTTTCCGTACGCGAAGCGAAGCTTACGCGTTTACTTTTGCTTTTGCAGCTGTTGCCAAATCGTTGAACGCTTTAGCATCATTTACAGCCAAATCAGCCAAGATTTTACGGTTGATGTCGATACCAGCCAATTTCAGGCCGTGCATCAATTTGCTGTAGCTCAAGCCGTTTTGACGAGCGCCTGCATTGATACGAGTGATCCACAGTCTGCGGAAATTACGTTTCGTTTGGCGACGGTCACGGTAAGCATACACTAAAGATTTCATTACTTGCTCTTTAGCTGTTTTAAATAAACGGTGTTTGGAACCGAAATAACCTTTTGCCAATTTCAAAATTTTCTTACGACGGTGAGCGCGAATAAATCCGCCCTTGACTCTTGCCATTGTTAACTACCTCCTGGGATGTATAAATAATGTTCGAATGCTAAAGAATTAACCTTTGATTAGTGTCAGTTGTTGTTGCAAACGACGTACATCGCCAGGAGCCATAACTGGGTTCGTGGACAAAACGCGTTTTTGCTTCGATGATTTACCGGAAAGCAAGTGGTTCTTACCTTGTTTGTATCTCATCACTTTGCCTGTGCCAGTAATTTTGAAACGGCCTTTCAGGCTGCTGTGTGTTTTCATTTTCGGCATGGTGTTGTTCCTCCTAATTTAGTATACCGCCTAGGTTGTTGCTTTCGGCGTTAAGATCATGATCATGCTTCTTCCCTCAAGCTTAGGAGCGCGCTCCTGTGAGGAAATGTCGGCTGTTTCAGTAGCCAGACGTTCAAGCACTCTGCGACCAATCTCCGAGTGCGCTATTTCGCGCCCGCGGAACCTGACGCTGGCTTTCACTTTATCGCCATCGCCAAGGAATTTAATCGCATTGCGAAGCTTCGTTTGGAAGTCATGCTCATCGATTGTCGCGCTTAAGCGAATCTCTTTGATATCCACGATCTTCTGGTTCTTACGAGCTTCTTTCTCTTTCTTCTGTGTTTCGTAACGGAATTTACCGTAATCCATAATGCGGCATACCGGCGGCTTCGCCGTTGGTGCCACATTTACCAAATCCAAGTTCGCGTCTTGTGCGATTTGAAGAGCTTCGCGAATCGGCGTAATGCCGAGTTGTTCTCCGTCCGCCCCGATCAGGCGTACTTCCTTCACACGAATCTCATCATTAATCATATGGTCTTTGCTAATAGTGTTCCACCTCCAGAAAGTATGTACCTCTATCCAATATAAAAAAGATGTGGGCACGGTAACGGCCCACATCTTCATCAATAACAGGTTTAAGCAACCTATTGAGCATTCATGATGATTCATTCAAACCAGCCAACAGCGTAGTTGGTCAGGTGAGAAGCGGGCGCTTCTGCTTTTACTTGAAGTATAATATCATCTCGGTGTAGAAAAGTCAACTGACTTGTTTGCTTTTCATTTCATCCAGGCGAATGACGCGTGTATGCTCCGTGTGGCTCCATTGCTTGTTGTTTTGCGTAAAGAACGCAAAGAACGTAATCGGCCACCAAGAGACCATAAACACAGGATATAAAATTAAATATTTATACACTTGGCGTGGCGCCTTCTCAATCATCATAGAGATCGGCAGCAGCACGAAAATGGCAAAACTTACAGAGTTAAAGAAAACCGGATTGATGTCAGCAAGCATCGGTGTTTCGGACCAGCCCGGCGTTACGGATTTGATCCACAGCAGCACGGTGATAATCGCTCCGAAGAAAAAGTTATATACGTTAGCGGAGTAAATAGCCGCGTCAATCTTCGTCCAACTGCCTTCTTTGATCCCTTGCCACAATAGCGGGAAGAAGTAACGTTTGGCTACGTCAAAGTGTCCTTGCATCCAGCGCAGACGCTGTTTGGCAGATGCTCTGAACGTAAGCGGCTTCTCATCGTAAACGAACGCTTCGTAATTGTAAGTCGGTCTGATTCCCATCTTGATACAACGCATCGAGAATTCCAAATCCTCAACAAGGCTGGTAGCTCCCCATCCAATCTGCTTCAACAGCTTGGACTCAAAACACATGCCCGTACCGCCTAGGTAGTTGGCAAGGCCCAAGTTCGTGCGGGGCATCTGCCAGAAACGGTTTGCAAAGTAATACGAAATTGCGTAAGAACCGGTAACCCAAGAATCGTTCGGATTCTTGCTATCTAAATAAGCCTGAATAACTCTGGAGCCGGAGCAAAGATCATTGTTCATGTGAATCAGGTAGTCCGGGCTGGCGAGATTGTCGGCATCAAACATGACAACCGCGTCATACTGGCGTTCGCGTTTCCAAAGCTCCTTCAGCATCCATTCAATCGCATAACCTTTGCCTCGTAGATTCGGGTTGTGACGCTCCATGGCATAAACGCCATGACTACGAGTAATTGCAGCCGTGTTATCCGTACAGTTATCACAGATCACGAAGATGTCATAGAGCTCTTTGGGGTAATCCAAAGACTTCAGATTCTCGATCAATGCGCCAACGACTTGCTCCTCGTTATGAGCTGCAACCAGGACAGCAAACGATTTCTGCGGTGCAAATTTCTGTTTGTTTCTTGGACGGTACCATCCGAAGAATGTTAAAAAAAACTGATACGCACCGACGAGCGCCAAGCCAATCTGAAACGTAAGCACAATCTTGTCAAGCATGAAGCAAAGTCCCCCTTTTTGTTTATGCACACAAGCTATCTTTTTATACGCATAGTGCGCAGTTATGTACAGGTGAATTAACCGTTCTTGATTTTCCTCTCTTTCCCCCTATTTGTCAAAGTCTACAAAAACCGAAAAATAGCCAGTTCTCAGAGATTTAAGGGGAACGGACACATACTTTGCCGCATGTGCTTGAAATCAGATCGTTAAAGTCCTGTTTTCAACGTTTTTCATTTTATTGTGTACAAAAAGTTCACCATTTAGACCAACCAGCAACCCCTCATGTGTTTCGGGTTTATTATAATTCACCCGAGCTTCCCCTGACAACTTTTGCCGGGTTCGATCAAGCAACCGTTCCTGCGAGCTTTTCTGAGGTATCCTTCATAACATTCGCTGGGTTTCCACGCGGAGAGTCCGTCATCAGAAAATCTCATTCACAAGAACCATAACACCCGACTTACAGCATAACGGACTTCGCAACGTCGATGCCATACGACCTAAGCACTGACTTTCTTTCGGGCATTTTCAGCCTGAACCGCGCTGCGTCGACATCAAATCCAATAAATCCCAATTTGAAAGGGGTTACAAAACAATCGTTCTAGGCCCAATGGAACGGGATAGCACTTCGACATTTAGGGTAAAATGAAAGGAATACTCTACCATTATTTCCATCATTCCTTCTTTTTACCCGAGCTTAAAAGTGTAAACGTATGGTTTCTAAAAATTTATTACTGCGTTAATCTCCCTTTAATAATTGATCTATATAATTTGAAATAACAGATATCTCAAGTTTCGAAGGAGGCTATTACTCATGAGCAGAGTCGTGAACTGGCTTCAGCATCATGAAACACGCATGTTCCACTTTGTGAATCAACGTATTCAGCACTTCTTCCTCGATCACTTCTTTTCTAGAATTACGCATTTAGGAGGAGCTACGGCGACGATCGTGATTTCACTTTGCTGTGCTTTATTTGGGCAAGGAGCATTGCAAACCGCTGGCATTCAAGCTCTAATCGCCTTAACCATCAGTCATATACCGGTTGCTATCATTAAAAAGAAGTACCCGCGGCTCCGCCCTTATCTCGTACATCCTCAAACGATCACGTATAAAAATCCATTAACGGATCATTCTTTTCCGTCCGGACATACAACCGCTATCTTCTCGATCATCATTCCGTTTGTGGCAGCCATGCCTATTCTTGGTATCATTCTTATACCGCTTGCGTTCATCGTTGGTCTATCACGTATCTACCTAGGGCTGCATTATCCTTCGGATTGTTTAGTCGGCAGTTTGATCGGTACGGCAGCATCACTAACAACTGTAGCTCTATGGGGGTAAAATGAATGGATGCTGGTCAGGGTAAAAAGCGGGTTCTCATCCTCTCCGAAGGTTTCGGAGCAGGTCATACGCAAGCAGCTTATGCGCTCGCTGTAAGCTTAGAAAAGCGATGCACAACGATTGAAACACGTGTATTGGAACTAGGGTCTTTCCTGCACCCGACTATTGCGCCATGGATTATCCAGGCTTACAAAAAAACGCTGACCACAAATCCCAAGCTTTATGGCCGGTTATACCGCTCTCAGTACAAGAAATCGTTAAATCCGTTGACGCAATTAGCACTGCACCGCATTTTTTACGCTCAGACCGCGGAGATTATCCAGAACTGGGCTCCCCAAGCCATCGTCTGCACGCACCCTTTTCCCAGCGTCGTTGTGTCCCGGCTCAAACGAGCTGGCCTTGCCATTCCGCTGTGCACCGTCATCACCGATTATGACGTACACGGAACATGGGTCAGTCGTGAAGTGAATAAATATATGGTATCGACAGAGGATGTCAAAAATAAGCTGCTTGGCCGGGGAATCCCCGCGGCTCAAGTCGAAATTACAGGGATTCCTGTCCACCCGAGTTTCCGTGTGGCACACGATAAAGCCATCATCCGACAGCAGTTCCAATTAGCCGCGATGCCTACGGTACTCGTCATGGGCGGCGGTTGGGGGCTAATCGGGGGCGATTCGCTCAGCGAGCATCTCGTTGAATGGAGAAACCGCGTGCAGTTTATCTTTTGCCTAGGAAACAATGCCAAAATATTAACGAAACTTTCCGCGGACGAACGGTATCGGCACCCGAACATCCGCCTGCTCGGATTTACGCCAGACATTGACAAACTAATGGAAGTTTCAGACTTATTGGTTACCAAGCCAGGTGGAATGACCTGTTCAGAAGGTCTTGCCAAGTCCATACCGATGCTGTTCTATGATCCGATCCCAGGACAGGAAGAAGAGAACGTCCACTACTTTACCGAAAAAGGTTTCGGTGAACCGATCCGATCCGCAGATACGATCTCGAACTGGTTGACGATGCTCGTCAGCCGCTACACGGATGTCCAGGCCAGACGCGTATGGAATTACCGTCAACGAATGAACACGCCTTCAGCGGATTGTTCAGAGGTTATTCTTCAAGTGATGGGCTAACCATCATGAAACGTACAAAGAGGCTGCCCTTTAAGTCATCGAATGACCAAGGGGAGCCTCTTTTTTGATTAGCGATAAGTTTATTCCGCTTTCGCTTTGTTCAATTGATCGAGATGAGCAGCCAGCACGTCCTGACCAATCACTACTTCGCAACGATGGATATTCATACCCTTTGTGGCGAATTTCGTTTCGTATTCCGTCATAACATGATCCGGGTGAAACCCTTCAGCATGCAGATTTAAGGAAATATTGCGCATTCTTAAACCCATATCGGCAAAAGAGTTCAATGAGAATTCAAACAGCGATTGTGAATCAGTTTTCAAATGAATCTCGCCGTTCCCATTCAAAATTTGCTGATATTTGGCCACAAAACCTGGGTGTGTCAACCGTCTGCGAGCATGCTTTTTCTTCGGCCACGGATCACTGAAGTTCAAATAAACCCGCTCCAGCTCCCCTTCAGCAAAAGCTTCTTCAATATGTTCGATATTGAACAGCATCAGCTTCAAATTCGGGATATTTGTCACTGACTCTGACTCTTCCTCGGTATTAATCTCATGAGCAATCTTCGCTTTCTCACTCGCTTTGCGGATCAGCTCATCATACATATCGACGCCAATGAAATTAACATCGGGATATTTCTTGCTCATTTCACTGATGAAACGCCCTTTCCCCATCCCAAGCTCAGCATGAATTGGGTTATTATTGCCAAATAACTCCGCCCATTTGCCCTTATAATCTTTGGCATTGAGAACAACGAGTTCCTTCTGGCGTTCAATATCTTCTCGAATTCCTTTTCTTCCCCGTAACCGCATCTATTATTTGCCTCCTACACGTACAAGCTATCGAATACAAATCATAGACCATTCTTGGGAAAAAATCAAAGGGAATTACACTTCCAGTTCGTGATAATGAATGGTTTTAGAGGTGGCGGGGAACAACTTTCGATCCAGGGAGCGAATCAGTTTTTGTCTGGCTTCCTTGGATACATTCGGATCGGCCACAAATTTCACACCGCTGCTTAACGCTTGAGCTTCCTTCACCGTAAGTTCAACGGACAAAGTGTCTGTCGATAAAGTAGAAGTCATCATGAATATTTCACCTGCTCTCCTATTCAGCTTTTAATAGTAGTTTCGGTTTGGAGAGATAGCTTTATGAATGGCAGATCATGAGAGAAACTTAATCAGATCCATGCTGAAGCGTCCAGGCGTTACAGCAGTGTTCTATGTTGTATTTTTTGCAATCATTTAGCAATAATTGAGCCTTAGCCGGCCCCTATGTTGTACTTCATACAACGATATAAGCACTAAACTGCTTATATCTCACCTTTTCGCAACAAATTGATGTATTTTGTGCAATGAAAGACTGCATTCGCCGTCAAATCAAGCATTTTGTTGTATAAAATACAATGCAAGCTTGGCCTATTATGGGTAAACTTCGCCTACACAAAAAAAACGCCCTCCGTCAGGAAGGCGCCCACTTTTCATTCGTTATTTATAACTCTCGTCTCTGTTTCTATTGCCACCTCTTAATCCCGCCAATCCTATTAACCCTACCAATCCAAGCCATCCCCAATTCATACTCTTGTCAGATGTCGTGGTCGCATAAGCACGATAAGATGACGTATCATAATTGCCGCGATTCGTTCCCGTTGTGCTTGTCGTACTCATCCGATCCATAAGATTATTGCCATAGCCATTGATTTGGCCTAAAACGCCAGTACCCGTGCCGGTACTTTTTCCCGTATACGTGTTAGTTGTTGTTCCGTCATTTCTGTACAAGCCATCTATTCTGTGTGGATGAGCAGTTGGAGCCACAGCATTTGGACTTGTAATCGGAGTTGTCACTCCATTGTACGTATTCGTGTTGGTCATCGTCCCCGTTCCGTTCAACAAACCTGTTCCGACGCTAGTCCCCGTCGTAGCGTCATAAGTACTGCCCGTATAGCCCGATGTCGTCGTAGTCCCCGTCCCCATGGTCCCTGAAGTACCCGTATGAGTGTTCATTGTCGGTGTACTCATGTTAGCGTGCGCCCCAACTGCCCCAAAGCTCAATGCTGTCGTCAAAGCTACCGCCAATGTCACTGTACGAAACTTTTTCACTTTTTCATTTCCCCTCTCGGCATATGATCGTCATGCAAAGTTATCATGCTCCGATCAGCCCTCTTTTAACGGGGAAGTTGGTGGAAAGGCAGGGGTCGCTTTCATGTTTATTTTTCGCTACAATAGGGTGGAAGGAAAGGAGTTCTAATCTGATGTCTACAATGATACAAGAATCGCCTCAGCTCTGGGGGGATAAACGTTTCCATACATGGAATTATGAAATGCGCGAAGCGTTCGGCGGCAAAGTGTTTAAAGTCATGCTGGACGCAGGCTTCACATGTCCGAACCGCGATGGCAATATTGCAACCGGCGGCTGCACGTTTTGCAGTGCGCGTGGCTCAGGCGATTTCGCTGGAAGCCGCCGCGACGATCTCGTTACACAGTTTAACAAGATCAGAGATCTCCAGCATCAAAAGTGGCCGGATGCCCAATATATCGGCTACTTCCAAGCTTATACCAATACGTATGCACCCGTGGAGCAGCTGCGCGAGTATTATGAAGTCATTTTACAACAACCAGGCGTAGTAGGCTTATCCATTGCAACGCGGCCCGATTGCTTGCCGGATGATGTCATTGAATACTTGGCTGAGCTGAACCAGCGTACCTATCTTTGGGTCGAAATGGGCTTGCAGACCGTTCATGAATCAACGTCCCAGCTTATCAACCGTGCACATGATACTCAGTGCTATTTGGATGCTGTGGCTAAACTCAGGAAGCATAATATCCGCACGTGTGCGCACATTATTTACGGATTGCCTGGGGAAACCCATGAGATGATGCTGGACACCGGCAGAGCTGTCGCTCAAATGGATGTGCAGGGCATCAAAATTCATTTACTTCATTTAATGCGTAAAACACCTATGGTGAAACAATATGAAGCAGGACTTCTCCAATTTCTTGAAAAAGACGAATATGTGAAGCTCATTGTCGATACGCTCGAGTTTCTGCCACCAGAAATGATCGTACACCGGCTAACCGGAGATGCTCCTCGCGATTTGCTGATCGGACCGATGTGGAGCCTGAAAAAGTGGGAAGTGCTAAATAGCTTCGATAAACTATTAGCAGAAAGAAATACATGGCAAGGCAAGTATTGGAAAGGCAAGTCTAACAAATAAATAACGGCTGGGATCAAACCCATTTCGATTTTGAACCGTTTCCTATTATATAGTGAGAGCTTATATGAAGGAGATGGGTGCGATGAAGAAAAGGGTTGGAGCAGCTTTTGTTGGGTTCATGCTAGTCCTGTCAGGATGCGGAGCGGCGCCGGAAACATCGGCTCCGGTTTCTGTATCGCCGACACCGTCCGCGACGGCAAGTGCCACGCCTGCCCCAACGGCGCAGGTGGCGACACCAACAGCCGCGGCCACGCTAGCGGCTGCGACCATAGCGCCGGCCACACCGGTGCCGGCGGCAAGCAGCACGCCGCAGCCAAGCGCAGCGGCGGCGACACCTAGCGCAGCGGCAGCTACCGCTGCGCCAGTGGCGGCGGCTACGGTGAAGCCGACGCCGGTGCCTACACCGACGCCCGCGCCTGCGAGCGAGGCGCCTACGCCATCCGCGAAGCCGCCGCAGGCTGCGGATGGGGGAACTACCGCAGCAGCCCAGGCACAAGCGCTGTTTAAGGAGAACTGCATGGCCTGCCACGGGGCTGGCCTTGAAGGAGATTTCGGGCCGAACCTGACGAAGGTCGGTTCGCGCAAAACCAAAGATGAGATTGTGCAGCAAATCATCAAGGGCAGTGGCGATATGCCACCTTTCCAGAAAGCCTTAAAGGCTGAAGAGATCGAAACGCTTGCCACCTGGCTGGCAGCCAAAAAATAACTGTCGCTCACCGGCACATCAGCATGGAGGCTTTCTTCATATGGGTTTTGTTTCTGTTTTAGGTTTTGCTCATCAACTAATCGGCCAGCGTGTTCAACCAGGCGATACCGCCATTGACGCGACACTCGGCAACGGCGTCGACACCGTCTTCCTTGCGAAGCTGGTGGGACGCCGCGGCCGCGTGTACGGCTTTGACATCCAGCAGCAAGCGCTGGATCAAACGAAGATGCGTCTGGAGAAAGAACTCCCGGACGCATCTTCTTCTGTGCACATGAGCTTGTGCAGCCACGCGCTCATGGAGACGGCTGTGCCGGAGGACCGCCACGGCAAAGTAGCCGCGGTCACCTTCAACCTCGGCTACCTTCCAGGGGCCGATCCGGCAACGATCACGAAGCAGGAATCAACAATTCCTGCTTTGGAAGCCGCGCTCCGCCTGCTTCGCAAAGGCGGCATTGTAACCATCGTGCTATATAGCGGGCACGATGGCGGCTCTGAAGAAGCTGCAGCCGTCGAAGCTTGGGCACAGCAGCTGCCGCTCGCAGCTTATCAGGTGCTGCGCTATCAATTTATGAATACTAGTGCGCATGCCCCCTATCTCTTGGCTCTAGAAAAAAGATAGACCCATGGTATAATGCTAGAGAGTAGTAGGTTTACTCCTTTACTACCAATTAAATACATAGAGAGAAAGTAGGGATAGCAGTGAAATCATACCCGCTTCAATTTCAACCTGAAATGAAAGAACGTGTCTGGGGAGGCAGAGCCCTGGAGAAGTTTGGATTTCAGCTGCCGGAAGGCGCGATTGGCGAAGGCTGGATGATCGGCGATCACCCGAACGGAACAACGAAAGTGATTAACGGAGAGCTTGAAGGCCTTGGGTTGGACGAAATCCGCGAAAAATACGGTAAAACGTTATTCGGCACCAAAGGCTTTTCCGAAAAAAACGGACGTTTTCCACTCCTGATTAAACTTTTGGATTGTGAGGACGATCTGTCCGTTCAAGTTCACCCCAATGATCACTATGAACATTTGGCCGCGGGAGAACTAGGCAAAACCGAAATGTGGTACATCCTAGACGCCAAACCCGGCGCCAAAATTATATATGGCATGAAGGAAGGCGTTACACGCGAAAGTTTGGCGCAAGCCATTAGCGAGAATCGCATTTTGGACTGCCTGCAGGAAGTTCCTGTAGAAGCCGGCGATTCCTTCTATATCCCTGCCGGTACCGTTCACGCGCTTGGCGCTGGCGTATTGGTGGCGGAAATTCAGCAAAACTCCGATACGACTTACCGTCTGTATGACTACAACCGTCCGGGATTGGATGGCAAACCGCGCGATCTTCATATTGAAGATTCACTGAACGTCATTGCCTATGAAGGTTCAGGCTCCACGCGCATGAAAACAAACCTAAGCGAAACGAGCACATGGTTAACGTTGGCCCAGTCTCCTTTTTTCATCGTCGAAAAAGGTTTAGTAGGACCTAAGTGGGAGTTTAACACATCACCTGAAAGCTTCGTGATTCTCGTCATAGCTGACGGAAATGGAACGCTTCAGTGGGAAGATGGCAGCATCTCCACCAAGCCGGGCGACTGCTTCCTGCTTCCAGCTGATCTGGGCAGCTACGCGTTAGAAGGAAACATGACGGTGATTCGCAGCTACTTGCCTTAATCTTAACGGGCACCAGCCACATACAAAAAGCGCTCCAACCGACATCAAAGCGATGTGGTGGAGCGCTTTTTTATTTAGGAGTGCCGCCTATTCTTCCGATAGGGAGCTTTCTTTTAAAATCACGTCATGTGCCCCGCCCTCTACTAAGCTGGTTGCCGAAACAAGCGCAATTCTCGCTTTGCTTTTCAGTTCATCCAAAGTAAGCGATCCGCAGTTGCACATGGTGGATTTAATTTTGCCAAGTGTTTTATCCAAGTTCTCTTGCAGGCTACCCGCATAAGGGACATAGGAATCCACGCCCTCTTCGAATAAAAGCTTGCTTTTGCCGCCTGTGTCATAACGCTGCCAGTTGCGGGCACGATTGGAGCCTTCGCCCCAATACTCTTTCACGAAGTTGTTGCCTACTTTTAGCTTTCTGGTTGGACTCTCGTCGAAACGGGCGAAATATCTGCCAAGCATCACGAAATCAGCACCCATAGCTAAGGCTAGTGTGACGTGGTAGTCATGTACAATACCACCATCGGAACAGATCGGAATGTATGTCCCTGTTTCTCTGAAATACTCGTCTCTCGCTTCGACGACTTCCATGATGGAGGAAGCTTGACCGCGGCCAATCCCTTTTTGTTCCCGTGTGATACAAATCGAACCGCCGCCGATTCCTACTTTCACGAAATCCGCACCCGACTCCACGAGGTAGAGGAAGCCTTCACGGTCGACAACGTTGCCGGCCCCGATTTTCACGTTGAAGTTTTCTTTCACGTACTGAACCGTTTCACGCTGATATTCACTGTAGCCATCCGAGGAATCGATGACCAGAATGTCGACTCCCGCTTCAACAAGAGCAGGAACTCTCTCTTTATAATCCTTGGTATTGATTCCCGCACCAACAATATAACTTTTGTTAGCATCAAGAAGCTCCATCGGATTTTCTTTGTGCTCATCGTAATCCTTGCGGAAAACAAGCGTTTCTAGCTTCAATTGCTGATCGACAATCGGCAAACAGTTCAGCTTGTGATCCCAAATTAAATTGTTCGCTTCCGATAAAGTAATCCCTGATTTTCCGTAAATCAGTTTATCAAAAGGCGTCATGAACTCACGAATCGGACGATCCAGCGGATCACGGCTTTTGCGGTAATCGCGACCTGTTACAATACCCAGCAGCAAGCCGTTCGCTGTACCGTCGTCCGTAATCGCTACTGTGGAATGCCCCGTCTCTTCTTTCAATGCCAGCACATCGCTTAATGTATGATCGGGCGTCAAGTTAGAGCGGCTTACGACAAAGCCAGCCTTATACCCTTTCACTTTCCGTACCATCTGTGCTTCCTCTTCGATCGACTGCGAGCCAAAAATAAATGAAATCCCGCCACAACGCGCCAAAGCAATCGCCATTCCATGATCGGATACAGCTTGCATGACAGCAGATGAAAACGGGATATTCAGCGAGATTGCAGGCTCCTCGCCTTTATTGAACTTGACAAGCGGTGTCTTAAGACTAACATTCGCTGGTGTACAAGATTTTGTAGTCAGGTTAGGAATTAACAGAAACTCGCTGAATGTGCGGGATGGTTCCAAGTAATACGTAGCCACTTTACAATTTCCTCCTCATCGATCCATAGGTAAATTTTTTCAATCGTATCATTGAACCTCACCTGTGGTCAATGGTTTTTTCAGGAAAACGTATATTTACCCCTTCCAGATCTGCGGTTCAGTCCCACTGCTCATATATTCCATGTACGAAGGCGTGATGTCGAGAACGACGTAGTTGGGATCCTGCGGACCGTCAAACCATTTTGCCATCTCGTCTGTCCACAGCTTTTCACGCAGCGTATTATCCTTACTTATCGTCGCAGTCGCTTGAATCTGCAAAATGTCAGAGGACTTCCTCCCATCATACCCAACCAGGATATGGACATTGGGATTGTCCTTCACCTCGTCCACTTTATCCGTCTTCCGATTCGTAGTTAGATACAGGGTCAGCCCTTCATGATGCAGCGCCATATAGCGAACTTTCGGCTTCGTTCCTTCAACCGTGGCAAACGAACAAATCTTATTAGCGTCGAGAACTTGTTCAATCTGCTCTTCCAATTTATTCTTCGTCTCAATCATACAGCAAGTCTCCTTTCAGATCAGGTGCTAGTTTAGCAAGCAGCTTATGGGTCAACTCCCCTAGATTACCCTGAAAAGGCCTGTTTTTATGCGAAAAAAGCCCCGCTCCCTTCATCACGACGAAGGGAGTGGGGCCTTTTTAGACAGTCGCCGCCATATGCAGCGGCATACTGTAGCAGCTAGCCGGAAGCTGGGCATCCGGCGGGAAGTGTACGATAAGCAGCTCCGGACTGGAGCTGTCGATCTCACCCGTTTGCAGATAAGTCTGCAAAGCGAAAGGCAGTACCTCAAGCATCGCATGCTTGTGGAGATCTTTTTCATTAATGCGAAGCAGATGGAAGTCGCCGCTTGCAAGCTCCGGCTGCTCGGCCAGAAGCTTGAGGTAAGCGTTCTGCTCGGATTTCTCCAATGTGAAATCCCACCAGATTTTACGCGGCTTATACTTATGCCCCAGGAAATAATCCAGCTTCATGAGACCTTCGATAACAGGCATGTTCTTCGCTTCACGCCCCAGGAGGAACTCGCGCAGGCGGGTAAATAGATCCTCGAGCTGATGCCCGATTTTCTGCCAGCCTCGGCCTTCCCAGAAGTCTCCGAACTCTTGGAAGAAATCGAAGGCCGACGCAAATTCATGAGCGATCAAATATTTGACCGTATGGTCCATGCGGTGCGCATTCCAATATTTCTCGAGCACGTCCTCTACCCGCTTGATGCGGATTAGATCCGTGAACGGGAGGATGTCATTGCCCAGAATTTCATACGGCGCATGATCCATATACACGTAGCCATATTTATGCGCGTCTTTGCGCATCCCGGTGCCGCGCAGCATTTTGAGGAAACCAAGCTGCAGCTCTTCTGGTCCTAGCTCAAAAACATCATTAAACGTCTTACGGAATGATTGGTAGTCCTCTTCAGGAAGACCAGCGATCAGATCGAGATGCTGATCGATTTTGAAACTGTTTTTCACCTTGGAGACGGTTCGGCTCAGCTTCATAAAGTTTTGTCTGCGCTGCACCAGCTCATTCGTGGTGTCATTCGTGGACTGTACACCGATTTCAAAACGGAACGTGCCCGGTGGCGCATTTTCAGCCAAATAATCAAGAACCTCCGGCCGCATAATATCCGCCGTAATCTCGAATTGAAACACGACGCCGCGGTGATTGGCAATCAAAAATTCGAAAATTTCCATCGCGTAGTCCCGTTTAATATTAAACGTCCGGTCAACGAATTTAATCAGCTTCGCGCCTGAATCGATTAAGTACAGAAGATCCGACTTCGTACGTTCCATATCAAAGTAGCGCACGCCCACTTCAATACTGGAAAGGCAGAATTGGCAAGAGAACGGGCAGCCGCGGCTCGTTTCGAAATAAACGACGCGGTTCGCCAAACTCGGCAAATCTTCTTTGAACCGATGCGGTGACGGAATGTCATCGAGCTTGAGCTTCGGTCGGCCCGGCATGAGCACGACTTCTTCGCCTTTGCGGTACGCAAGCCCGTACACGAAGTGATATTTGCGCGTCGTCGAAATTTCCGTCAGCAATTGGTGGAAAGTCTCTTCACCTTCGCCCATGACGATGAAATCAACCTCTGGAATGCGTTCCATCCAGTACTCCGTATCATAAGATACTTCTGGGCCGCCTAGCACGATGAGGATTTCAGGCCTGATTTTCTTAATCATTTTAATAATATGAATCGTCTCTTCAATGTTCCAAATGTAACAGGAAAAGCCCAGCACGTCCGGCGCCCTCTGGTACAGGTCGGAGACAACGTTCATCACTGGGTCTTTGATCGTATATTCGGTAATTTCAAAATCAAAATCCTTCTCGCAGAACGCTTTCAAATAGCGCAGTGCCAAGGATGTATGAATGAATTTGGCATTCAGTGTCGTTACTAGTACTTTCATTGTAAAAAGACCTCGTTCTATTCTCGTTTATCGTACTCTCTAATTCTACACGAAAATCGAGGAAATACAAAGGAGCGATGAAAGGCGCGCTTTATAAATCATAGCACCATATCATCGTCCAGCTGCGGATTTTCATAGGGAAATTGCAGATATGAGGCTTCTTGGATCGCGTTTTTCCATCTTTCGGCATGAGATTGCAGCTGCTGTTCGACGTCTTGAATCCTTTGCTGCAGATCGCTGCTGCTCTCAGCCGTGCCGCTTTGCAGCGCCTGCTGCAGAGATGTGCGTTCTTCGAACCACTGCGTTAATTGATATAAAAGCATAGGGAAACCCATCCTTTCTCACACATTGAGTAAGTATAAGTATTCCCTATGCCGGGGGTGCGCATACGGCGTTGTTACAACGTATTATCAGTCCGGGAGCCTTCTAGCTTCACTGCCGCTGAGTTGCGTCGATCACTCCAGCTACTTGCCAGACCCCATCCATTTTCTGCCGATTAACTGGATTTTCACCTTATCTGTCAATAACAAATTCCAATAATTAAGCGGTGAATTCCGCTTATGCCTTACTCAGGGAACTCCGGTCCCCTATTCTGGGGAATACAGCTGACATTCGCATTCACAATCTAAGAAAGCAGCGCACCGTCCTGCACAAGCAAAGCCTGCAGCTCGGCAATATCAATCTCGCCCGGCAGTACGCCGTGCTTCACGGCAAGGCCGGCAGCAGAGCCAGCCGCTTGCCCCGTTGCCATGCAGCTAGGAGTCAAGCGTGTCGTGGCTAGCGCTTCATGCGTCGTCGAGATACAGCGTCCTGCGGTGAGCAGGTTCTCGATCTTTTGTGGGAGCAGGCAGCGGTAAGGAATGTCATAGGCGCCATCGCCTTTGACCCAGGCAGCCGTCACGCCTTTGCCTGAAGGATCATGGATGTCGATCGGATACCCGCTCCGCGCGATGACATCCTCAAAATGGCGGCCTTGCACGACATCGTCCACCTGCAAAGCGTACTGGCCGTCGATGCGGCGCGTTTCTCGAATGCCGATCTGGGCGCCGACCGATGAGATCGATGCCTTTTCGAAGCCAGGCAAGTTATTTTTCATGAACTCCGCCACCATCAACACCTGCTTGCGTCCAAGCTCTTCCGCTTCGGTCAAATCCTCCACGTTAGTACCATCAAGCCCTTGTACACGCGTAGTATTGACCAACACTTCGTCGTCTTCAGGCCCTGTGAAGAAGAGCACCTGATCGCGATTGATCGGCAAATTCGCTTCCTTCCAGTGCTTGAAGTAACCCAGAACACCGGACAATGGCAGTTCAGCCAGTTCGGAGAACGGTGTTTTTTTATAAAATTCATCCGGATGGTCGATCATGTACTGCTTCACGCCCGCCAAGTCTACGCCGCGCATACGGAATTTCATCGTCATCGGCTGTGTCAGCTTATCCCCGTCACGGCCTTGCAGGCACGGAGCGCCAGATAAGTAAGCCAAATCGGCATCCCCCGTCGTGTCGATAAATACTTTGCCGCGCACATCGATTCTCCCGGATTTGGACGTAAGCTGCACCGTTTGAATACGGTTATTCGCAGTCTCCACTTGATCGACAAAGCTGTGAAAAAGCAGCTTAACCCCCGCTTCCTTGAGCATATCCACCGCCAGCACTTTGTAAATCTCAGGGTGATACGGCGTTATGGTGTTCACGAATCCGACGGTGTCCCGGAGATGCCCCGGGGAAGCGTTCATCGCCATAAGACGATCGATGATCTCCTGCGCAAGTCCTTTGATCACCTGCTTGCCGTCCGTCGTATGAAAGGTCATCCAAGGATAGACAAGCGCAGCCGTCGACATCCCGCCAATGAATCCATACTTTTCGATTAAAACCGTCTTAGCCCCGCTCCGCCCTGCAGCAATAGCTGCATTAACACCTGCCGGACCGCCCCCAACAACAACAATATCCGCTTCTATGATTTTATTCATATCGATCTCTCCCTTGTATTGAATTCAGAACTTAGCATTCAGGCTGCTGTCTCGCTTTTCCCAAGTATAGTTGAAATTTAACTTTCAATTTAGTTTAAAATTAGTTTAAAATTACTACATACTTGTACAAGGGGACTTCGGAACTTATGCGAAAAAGAATAACGCTCCATGATCTCGCCGCTCAGCTTGGCTTAACGATTCAAACGGTGTCCAAGGCACTTCGCGGACTGCCTGGCATGTCTGAACAAACACGCAGTGAAGTATTTAAACTTGCACGCGAGCTTGGTTACATGACCAAAGACCAGAAACAAACACTGCAGCTTGATCATATCTCTCCGTACCCTGTCGTTCAGCGCAGATTTGTACTCGTTCAAAATAAGATGTCCCTTAATTTCAATCGCTTGCTGCTGCAAGGCCTTCATGAGCGGTTCATGGAATTCGGTCATACCGTTCAACCGCTGCTCATCCCGCCGGATTTGAAGCCCTCACAATTTGAAAGCTGGGCGGAAGATCAGGAGCTGCTATATGCAGAAGGGATCTTCATCGCGCCGAGAATGAATCACGATCTATTGGAGCAGAAGCTGCTGGAGCTGCCGCTGCCACGGATTTTGCTCAATTTTCCCCCACCGGAATCAAAAGTGGATAGTGTCATTTGGGATGTGTACGAAGCGATGTTCCAGGCCGTACGCAGGTTAATCCGAATGGGACATCGGAATATTCTGTACGTGGGAGATACGCAGGATCAGCGGGGGTTCGTTATTCGGTGGCAAGCGTTTTGCGAAGCCATGAAGGAAGCCGGCTATGCAGTAGAAACGCGGGAGCACGTCACCAAACGCGATGGCACGGACAAGTGGCTGCAAGATGTCGAACAGCACTATCAACAGCGCAAGCCAACGGCTGTTATTTGCGGCATCGACGAAGAGGCTGCGCCAGTGTACTATACCCTGCGCCGAATGGGCGTCCAAATTCCGCAGCAATGCTCATTTGTCGCGCTGCTCAACGAGCAAACCGACACGCTGCCGCTGTGCTCGCGCCCCCAGCTCCCGATCCGGGAATCGGGCTATCGTGCCGCAGACCGGATGCTCTGGCGGATTGCTAACCCGCATTTACCCTTCGAACACGTGCGGCTGCAGGGGGAATTTTTCATGGGGAGCACACTATCTGTGCATAAATAATAAAAAGAGGGCAGCTTGACTAAGCTCCCTCTTACTCTTCTACACTGGTATAATAGTTAGCGAGTTTTTGAAGTTCAGCTGCTTTCATGAAATTCCCCCGCTTCTTTTCCTGTCCAGACAACCAAGCCGCAAGTAAACCTAATCTGAATTCTGCTCTTGCTTTCTTCTCAATGAACCATTGGTCAAAAATGCCTGGCATAATCTCCTTATTTCGCATAAAACGAAACAATCTAGTACAGCGATCATACATCTCCGCTTCGTTATCCTCATGATGCAAAGTCTGTTTGATATGTTCAAAAAAATCAAGAAGGTCGCACTCAATTTTGCACTGCAAATATAAATGCTTACGATCCGTTTTCAAAATTGAGTTTTGATCTTGATCATAAGTAAGCAAGTTTTTCAAATAGTTAAGATACACCTTTAAATTTTTCAAGGCAACAGGTAATGGCAGTGTTGGAAAAATCGCATCACACAGATCTTCTCGGGTTGAAGCCGGGTGTAAAACCAAATAGACGAAGATATTTTGGGCATAACGTTTGTTCCAGCCATCCAAAATTTCCTGTCCGTTCACGCTCACCCGAAATCCGAATAAAAGTTCCACTTTCATGACGGGTTCCGGATTTTTTCTGCTAGGGATCAACGTTTGCAGGTAAGTATCCCACATGTGTTGAACGGAACTTGCCATTTCCGACGGCTCCATGTCTTGCACTTCTGCCGGTCGATTCATCTTCCTTTGAATAAAACCCTTGATCCATTCGACCGTTACATCAGGCTGATCGATAAATATGGCATTCGCAGCATTGGGAACGATATAAAACGTAGCGTCCGGAATAAGCTCGGCCGTCATATTTTGGAAAGAAGAAGGATAAACTGTATCACATTCCCCAGCAAGCAGCAGGGTAGGACTTTGAATCCGTGATAATTCACTGACAGGTCGTTGCTCAATATGCAGCTTAAATAGTTTCATGTAACTTTCTACGGGCACTTCTACATACATGTTGTACAAACGCTGAGCTTCCTCATGTCGAAACGGATGGACCGTTAACGAAGGGAGAAGAAAATGTTGGAGCATATAGCCCATACCGTATTTTTCAATCAAATCCATATAGTTCTTGATGACAGTGCTCCCACTCGTCTCTGGAAACAGTACGTTAATCGAGATAAGGACGAGACATTTCACTAGCTTCGGGTACCGGATGGCGAAGAAAATGGCCAAGGATCCTCCAAAACTATGTCCTATCAGATGAAAATTTTGCAGATTCAAGTGCCCAATTAACGTATAAATATCATCGACAAATAGGTCCCATGAGATCTCGCCTAAAGTTGGTTCACTTTTTCCACATCCACGCAGATCAACAAGCAGCAGATGATAATCCTCTTTTAAGCCGTCAATCAAGTGTCCCCATCGTGAGGAGTCAAAACCGTTTCCATGAAAAAAAACGATCGTTTCTTCGGAGTCGCGCGTGGATGTAATAAATTCGTAGTAAAGGCTAACGCCATTGACTTGCGCAAAAGACACCGATGCACCACCATTCCGATCTATGTTAGGTTCTATCATATAAGGAACGGGGCATTTAAACAATATGACTAGCTGTACAAAAATCTTTGGAGGTTTCCACCTTTCTATACAAAAAAAGCGCAATCCGCAGAATGCACCTTCCAAAGCTTTCTATTTAATTTGCAATGCGCAGTGCTGTTTTCACAATAACCATGGCGTTTGCGATGGTCACTCTGTAGCCCAGATTAACAGCCTCAGAAATAATCATGGCAACTTGCTCTTGATGCAAAGCGGTTGCGGGAAAAAACTTTTGGTAAACCGTGCGAACATCCTCATATACCAACTCCAAAACTTCAAACGGAGGTAACACCGTATTATAGTACTCATTGATAAAAGCGTCGCTTTCTATAAATACATCTTCCGCAGGCAGGTTGTAGCCCCTGGCCTCCAGCACAATTTTGGCAATTCGATTACCTTTAACTGCTGCATAACAAATAATATTGTCTCTAAAAAGCTGCATTTCTTCCGGATTCAAAATCTTCAATTGCAGCGCTGCACCCGTCAGGAAAACCTCCCACATGGTTTCCAGCATAACCTGCATATTCTGCAAGAGCGTGTCCGCATGATCGTCAATCGCCGCTTTCGTGTTGCACAAAATCGTTTCACGGTTCTCATTTAGTCTTGTATTCACAGTCGCCATATAGGAGTCCAACTTCGCTTGATTCCGCTTGATGGCTGCAATTTCTTGGGCAACTACGCCTTTTTCCATCTGCTCCTTCACAGCCTCTAGGAAGGGTCTCTGCTTCGTTACGTACCAATAATAACGACCAGTCCCCTGCTCAAAAGAACCCTCAATCCAGACAACAGGCTGAGAATCAATCGTATCAAAACCCAAGCCGGTCGTATGCAGCAATGGGAATCTTTGCATCGTTTTTTTATTTCGGTCAAAGAATGCGATATAATGGTTCGTCACTGCAAGAATGCCTTGATTAGTGTCAGGGTGACTTGCCTCTGTAAGAAAATGCGGCGTTTCGCTCGTTTGCTCCCGAACATACGTGATTGCTCTCGTTCTATACAAAAATTGAATCCCTTGCATGAAGATCCTGCGTGCTTGCCGGAACGTTAAGAAATCGAACGATTTTCCCATTTTGAAAAGTACCCGTCCTTTCATCTATGTAAGGAGCAATATTCTTTTGATATGTTCTAACTATACGCTTTCAGAGGTTACACAAAAGTTACAGGGCTTAGTTTTCCGCTTCTACACACATGAAATTCCATGTTAACGTTTCTATTGTTTTTGTGAACATGATATATTGTTAGACATACACGATTAGATCGGCGTGCGTATTTATTGAAAAGGAGGTCATTTTATGCCAAAAAAGCAAGGCAAGCATCAAAGCCCTAGCAAAAATCAAAATCACAACCCCAAGCTCAAAATCAGCAAGAGCCAAACGCATAAACCTGTTTCAACCAAGGCCATTACGGAGGCGAACACGCGCCAGTATACGGTTAAGGAAGCAACGGAGCTGCTGCCCTTTTTATTGGAAAAGCTTTCCGGCGTTGGCCGAAATTCCGTGAAAGCCACCCTGGCACGCGGTCAGGTTTCTGTGAATGGAAAAGCGGTCACCGCTTACAACCATCCTCTGCAGCCTGAGCAAACGGTAACCATCAGCAAAGAGAAAATCGTAGAAAATATCCCGCTCGCCGGGATGTCCATTCTACACGAAGATGAGGATGTTATCGTCATTCAAAAGGATTCCGGGCTTCTATCGATCGCAACCAATCCGGAGGAAAACCAAATTACCGCCTACCGCCAGCTGACGGCACATGTGCGCAACCTGGATCCGAAAGCCCGGATTTTCGTTGTGCATAGACTCGACCGGGATACTTCAGGTGTCATGATGTTCGCCAAAAATGAAAAAGCTCAGCAGCATCTGCAAAACACCTGGCAGGATAGTGTGAAAGAGCGTACATACGTAGCCCTGGTGGAAGGGTTGGTCAAAAAGTCAGAGGGTACCGTTTCTTCCTGGCTGAAGGAGCATCCCAAATCGCTCAAAATGTACTCGACACCTTATCCAAACGACGGCCAACACGCTGTAACTCATTACAAAACGCTACAAGCGAACCGGAGCTTCTCCCTGCTTGAGGTTAATCTGGAAACCGGGCGTAAGAATCAAATCCGCGTCCACATGCAGGATATCGGACATCCTGTCGTCGGCGATAAGAAATATGGTTCGAAAACAAAAGAAATCGGCCGCCTCGGACTTCATGCGCGCGTACTTGCCTTTTTGCATCCGACGACGGGTGAGTTGCTGCGTTTTGAAACGAACATTCCGAAGGTGTTCATGAACCCTTTCCGTGAATTGCCCGCAAAAAAATAAGCCAGTAGGAGTTATTACAAATGCGAATTGTTGTGCTTGACGGTTATACGTTAAATCCCGGCGATTTGGACTGGGACGGTTTACACGCTCTCGGAGAAGTCAGTGTCTATGAGCGTACCGCTGAATCACAGATTATTGATCGCGCGGCTGACGCAGACATCGTGTTAACGAACAAGACGCCGCTTTCCGCAGCCACGTTACAGCAGCTTCCTAAGCTTCGCTACATTGGCGTCCTTGCGACGGGTTATAACATCATTGACTTACAAGCGGCTAAGGAGCATGACATTCTTGTGACCAATGTTCCTGCATACGGCACGCAATCTGTTGCTCAGTTGGTTTTTGCTCTATTGCTGGAGTTTTGCAACCGAGTACAGCAGCATAGCGATAGCGTTGTAAAAGGGGGCTGGTCCAGCTCAATCGACTTCTGCTACACAGTATCTCCTCTCATGGAGCTAAGCGGCAAAACGATCGGCCTTATCGGCTTAGGCCAAATCGGCAAGCAGGTAGCGCTCATCGCCAAGGCCTTTGGCATGAACGTAGTAGCAACAGGCAGCGGTAGACGTACGCCTGAGCCTGTCGAAGGTCTTACTTGGGTTTCGCTGGGTGAGCTTCTGCAGCAGTCCGATGTCATCTCGCTCCACTGTCCATTGACCCCGGAGACCAAAGAGCTTATTAATGCAGACCGAATCGCGCTTATGAAGCCTACGGCTGTTCTCATCAACACAGCCAGAGGTGGTCTTCTGAATGAGACCGATGTTGCGCAGGCCTTGAACCAAGGGCGTCTGGCAGGCGCCGGTCTCGACGTCTTGACGGTAGAGCCGCCAACGCCGGATAATCCGTTGCTTCATGCGCGAAATGTGCTCATCACCCCGCATATTGCTTGGGCGACCAAAGAAGCGCGCGCTAGGCTGATGGCGACTGCAGTTAACAATGTGCGTGGCTTTCTTGAAGGGCAGCCACAGAATTTGATTGGATGATAAGCTTGAGGATAACGATGCAAGAGATATGAAAAGAGGACCGAGATTCCAACAGGGTTGGGATTTCGGTCCTCTTTTGTGTTAATAGTGCTACTTGTGTGTCCTTACGGAACTACAGGGCGTTATTTGGCGTGAATTGTGGGAAATAGCTAATTTGGCGGAACTATAGGGCGCTATTTCCTTGCTCACTCGGTTTTCTCCGAGAATCGGGAGAATAGCGGACGCCAGTTCCCTTCCCTGCCGGAAAAGGTGGCTTTACGTCTAAATAGGGGACTGTAGTTCCCCTATTTGGTACGGCTAGTGCTGCAGATCATAGCCAGGGCGAGTTAGCGCAAGGCCTACTTCAACAGTGCCGCATAATCCATCTGCGGCACAATACCTGCCTCTGCTGCACGCTGAAGCAACGTCAAAACAGCGCCATACCCGTCATCGCCAAGATTAGCGGTGAATTCGTTCACGTACAGGTCGATGTGCGCCTGAGCGACCTGCGGGTCCATCTCCTGCGCGTGCTGCATGACGTAGTCGCGCGAAGCTTCCGGATGCGCCCACGCATATTCCACGGAGGCGCGGGCCCAGCCCGCAAGGGCCTCAAGATCCATCGAGCGCCGCGCTACAATGGCGCCGAGCGGGATCGGCAAGTTGGTGTCTTCTTCCCACCAACTGCCCAAATCTTTGAGAAGCGCTAACCCGTACGACGGGTAAGTAAAGCGCGCTTCATGAATCACGAGGCCGGCGTCAATCTGGCCGTCCCGCACCGCAGGCATGATCTCGTGGAACGGCATGACCACGATTTCGCCGACGCCGCCGGGGACGTTCTGTTCCGCCCAGAGGCGGAATAGCAAGTACGCGGTCGAGCGCTCACTTGGCACGGCGACCCGGCGTCCGCTTAGCTGAGCCGGGTCAGGGTTTGTTCCGCCGGACTGCGTCAGCACGAGCGGGCCACAGCCTCTGCCCAAGGCGCCGCCGCAGGGCAGCAGGGCGTACTCCTTCAGCACCCATGGGAGTGCGGCGTAAGAGATTTTGAGCACGTCGGGGCCAGTGCCTTCGGCAGCTAGCTTGTTTGTAATGTCGATGTCGGCATATAGGACATCCAGCTCCGGAGCGCCGGGGATTAAGCCGTGCGCCCAAGCATGGAACACAAAAGTATCATTGGGACAAGGTGAATACGCAATTTTCATTTTAAAGCACCTCCGCTAAGACTGAACTTGCTGCTTCTAAAGCTTGTAGAGCGTCCCCGATGCGCCAGGCATCGCGGTCGCGCGGACCAACCGCGTTGGAAATCGCGCGGATTTCAATCACAGGCACGCCGCGCAGTGCAGCGGCCGTGGCAATGCCGAAGCCTTCCATTGCTTCGGCGGCGGCTCCGGGCACGCGCGCTGCAAGCGCGGCAGCGGTAGCGGCCGTCCCGGTAGCTGTCGCTACCGTGAGCACCGGCGCTGTGCGCGCGCTAAGACCGGCGGCTGTGAGCGCCGCCGTTAGTCGCTCGGCTATGCCAGCCTCAACGCTGACGCGCGTTGTGCCGAAGCCGAGCTCGTCGAGGGAGCTGAAGCCGTCCAGCAGCTCCACCCCAAGATCCGCGGCGATAATTTCGCTCGCGACCACAAGCGATCCGATCTCCGCTTGTCCGGGAAATCCGCCGGCAATACCGGCGATAACAACCAAATCATACGGTGCTGCGGCCAGCACCATGGCACCATTAACGGCTGCTGCCGCAAGGCCTACGCCAGCCAATGCGAATTCAAACCTGCTGTCATGGCCAAGCCCCCGCTGCACAGCATCCCTTTCAGGCGCTACTGCCGTCATTATAAGTACACGCATTATTAGGCCAATCCCCTTTTTAATCAAAAACCATGATGAATACTCTATAGATTATTTTACATGACTAGAACTAAATAAGAAACTTTTGAGCACTTCCGCTCCCGCCGTCTTGACTTCACAATCTGATTTAATTAATATCTAATTAGATAAATGACAAATTAGTTTTGTAAAGAAGGTGCCTCGCCATGCAATTAGATAAAATTATTACTTACCATAAAGCGCTGTCTGACGCGACGCGTATTCGCATGCTCATTTTGCTGAGAGACGGGGAATTAAACGGTCAAGTGCTTGCGGAGAAACTAGGCGTTACGCCCGCTACAATCACGCATCATGCCGCTAAACTCCGTGAAGCCAGCCTCATTCACGAACGTCGAGATAAGAATACGATTTATTTCGCGTTAAATGAGTATTTTATCCGCAGCAACGCCAGCGCGACAGCCGATCTCATTTTCAAAAATCAGAAAGGAGAATCCGCAACCATGCAGACCGAAGACACCAGTCAGAACCTGAAGCAGTCCATCATTCGCAACTTTTTCACACAGGACGGCAAGCTAAAACATATCCCTGCTCAGCTTAAAAAGAAGCTGATCGTTCTGGGACACCTCATTGACCAGCTCGAAAAGGGGCGCACCTACACGGAGAAAGAGCTGAACGAATGGATTAAGCAATATCATCCCGATTTTGCAACGATTCGCCGGGAGTTTATTATGCATCAGTTTATGTTCCGGGAAAACGAAGTTTATGAGCTGAATCCGCCCGAAATGTGGGCCAAATGGGAAACTTTATCGTGATCAGCCCCCATCGGAACGTCAAGCGGATACATCCCCAAATAAAATGAATCAATATGGACATTCATCCATACATCATCTAGATGAATGACATATAGTAATTTTGTGAAGGGAGGGATAGACATGAGTTGTGGATGCGGAACAACCTACAATGGAGCTGCTGTAGTCCTCGTTTTATTCATCCTCTTGGTTATCGTATTAAGTACCTTCGGATTTGGTTGGTAATGACGATTACAAGCGGCTGGGACGATGAATTCGTCTCGGCCGCTTACTTTTTTATGAGCTTTTACGTTATAATGAAAGCCTGTATCAATCTCTACATATATGACCTATTCAGGATGGAGACGAGGTATTGTGGCTACTCCGATTTTAACCATTGTGGTCCCTTGTTATAACGAAGAAGAAGTTCTTCCGGAAACGGTATTCCGGCTTAGCGGTGTCATCGACGCCCTCATTACCGATCAACTGGTCGCAAGTACAAGCACCATGCTTTTGGTTGATGATGGCAGCAAAGATGCAACGTGGTCGCTGATCGAACGCTTTCACGCCTCTAACTCCTTTGTTACCGGGCTAAAATTGGCTCGAAACGCGGGACATCAAAGCGCCTTGCTTTCCGGTCTTATGCACGCCAAATCTTATTCCGATTGCGTGGTATCCATTGACGCGGATCTGCAGGATGACACGGATGTGATCCGAGAGTTCGTTCTCAAATTCCGTGAGGGCTTCGATATCGTCTACGGTATCCGGCAGGACCGGTCTGCAGATACCTTTTTCAAACGGGCAACCGCGCAAGGTTTTTATAAGCTAATGACTTCCCTTGGGGTAAAAATACATTATAATCATGCGGATTTTCGCTTAATGAGCAAGCGTACTCTCGATAATTTGGAGAAATTCCAAGAGGTTAATTTATTCTTGCGGGGCATGGTGCCGTTGCTTGGTTTCCCATCCACTCAAGTATATTACACTCGGAAAGAACGTTTCGCTGGAGAATCCAAATATCCGCTGCGCAAGATGCTTGCCTTCGCTTTCGACGGCATCACATCTTTCAGCGTAACTCCGATCCGTTTCGTTACATTAATGGGATTCGTCCTGTTTCTTCTTAGTGTCGTTGCCGCCCTCTATGCTATTGTCGGTAAACTGCTTGGAGCGAATGTTACTGGCTGGACTTCACTGGTCTTATCGGTTTGGTTCATTGGCGGTGTGCAGCTGCTGGCGCTTGGTTTAATTGGCGAATACATAGGAAAAATTTATAAGGAAGTGAAGCAAAGGCCGCTTTTTGTCATTGAAAAAGTATTGAAAGGGAGCGCTCAGGATGCTCAGGAGCAAGAGGAGCTGCCTGCTGTAAACCCTCCCTCCATCCCAGCTGCTTCAAACCGCCGATAACATGATACAACAACGATTATTAGCATTGTTATCAGGAAGCTTCCTACGATTTTTACTTGTCGGCGTATTCAATACGTTGGTTGGCCTTTCCGCCAGTTTCGTTTTTTTCAATGTGCTGCATCTGAACTATTGGCTCTCGACCTTCGCTGGGAATACGCTTGGCGCAATCGTCAGCTACACGCTAAATCGCACGTTTACGTTCCGTTCTAAGGCCAGTGTGGGCAGCAGTTGGTGGAAATTTGCGATCGTTATTTTAAGCTGTTATGGCTTGTCTTATAGCTGCAGTCTGCTCTTGGCTGAAGCCGCAGGTGTACTGTGGCCTGAGTTGCGGGCGGATTGGCTGCACAATGGCGCTATTTTGGTTGGAAATGGCTTGTACACCATTGGGAATTATTTGGGGCATAAATATTTTACATTTCGGGCTAATGGTCCCACCAGCCGTGGGGTATCCTAATCACCAAGAGGTGATGCCTAATGGCACGTAGAAGAAGCAACCGGGCCATCGTGCCCGGATCCGAACATGGACTCGGAATTCTTAAAGCTCAAGTCATGCGAAATCAAGGATACAATGTAAATCCAGAGCGGCCTGATTTGGTCAAATATGAGGTCGCCCGAACACTGGGTGTTCCCCTTCAGCAAGGGTACAACGGCCAATTGAGCTCGGAAGACGCGGGCAAGGTTGGCGGTCCTATCGGCGGGGCGATGGTCAAGGAGCTCGTGCGCATGGCGCAGCAGAAATTGGCGGAGCAGCGACCTCCGCATTGATCCGCTTCCCAAGAGATGCCATAATCCGCCGCGGCTGCACATAAACTAATAGCAAGCTGCTTGCAGCGCTATTTTCTATGCAAAAGTCAGGTGATGATGGTCGATGAATCCTCCAGGCAACCGTCCGCCAAAGCCCGATTGGAAAGGGCTCACGGCGCAAGCCGGCGATGTGCTGGGCCCTGAATTCTGGCAGGACATTGCCAGTATCATCCCGTTAACCGGGCCAAGAATCGATATGTATGAAACACCGCAAGAGCTTGTCGTTGTCGCAGAGGTTCCCGGGTTATCCGCCCCCGAGCAGATTCAACTATCTTTTCGCGATCAATCGTTGTTAATCCGGGGACATCTGGTCCGGCCTTATCAGGTGCTTGATGAGCAAATGAGGCTGTCCGAGCGTTTCTTCGGAGCTTTTGAGCGAACCATTCGCTTACCCGGAAGAGCTTTGACCGAACAAATGCGGGCGCAGTATCATAACGGTCTGCTCATTATCCGCATTCCTTTGGCGCCACCCGATGGGGAAAAGGTTATTCCTATTCAGTTCACATAACGTTCAACCGCCTTATGCCGCCGGAGACGCTGTCACCTGCCCGCAATAGGATCAGGTTGAGCGTTATTTGTTTTGGGATTTTCGGAAAAGAGAAATGAATCTTCGTTTGTCCCCATATAATTAAAAAGAGAACATTCGGAAAAGCGGATATGGAGGGGATTATTGTGGTACGCATCCAATTTCAATCAATTCATATCGACAGCCTCGCGGCATCATCCAGTGTGAACAAGGGAACGAATCGGATCGTCGGCAGGCGGCACTCCGTGAAGACCAATCAGGGACTCGGAGAAGTGAGTGGCGAGGGCAATGTTGTAATCGGCGGCAACCATGTCGTTAGCGATGGGGACCGCATTGATTTCCAACCTTTTATCCGAAAGAGCTGAGAATCAACCATGTGGTTTCAAAAGAAAAAAACGCCGCCTCCCAAACCACCAGGAGCCAGAGAGGTGTCGCCACCACCTTCACCAACCGGAGCGACCTTACACGCTAGATCTGAGCCCACTTCTACTACTACGTCTTCCCTTACTGTTCAACAATTAGAAAAGCGCCTGAAAAAACTAGAAGAAGAGTTATCCAACCTGACCGCCAAGCATCCGCAGATTCATATAGATACTCTGCATGTTCATCAGCCTGTCTTAGAAAATCTAACCTTTCGTTTGGATCACTTGGATATCAAGGAACTGAGCGGCTCCTTAAATCTGGGTAACAACTTCGGGGCTAAGCCCAATGAGAAAAAAGGCCCTCACGATGAGGCAATGGCACGTGCTCAAATGACAAAAGAGCCGCCCATAGGTGCTTCAAGGCCAGCCCCTCCCCCTGCTAAGGGACCGTCACCCGCTTCAGCGGAGCCGAGCAGCGACGGCGCGGCGTCTACGACAGAGCGTACCGCCACTGGCTATAAGTACACACCACAATCCAAAACGAAATGAGGTGTTTCGCCTTTGTCCTCCTTCATGTCACCGACGTTTATCATCGGCTCGATCCGAATCGGATCGGTTGAAAGTGCATCCTGTATCAATATGGGCAACAATTGGCCAACCGATTTTCAGAGCAACCAGAAGACTGTACAAGGTTTTGGCGCTGTGGAAGGCGACAATAACCAATTAGTCGGAACACGCTCCATGCTCAATGACTCCGACTTCCTCGACATGCTCAATGTCGGCGATAATGAAACGCCGGATTGGCTTCAGGAGATGATTACTGCGCAGGCGGAAGCCTCCGGCTTTAACCCAACGCCAGGAGCCAAGAAGCCGGAAGAAGTCATCAGCACAACACAAACGCCTGACTAAAGGTGAATGGAAGCTGCCTTTTAGACCCGGCCAATAACGAGATCTCCTTTGGTGTAAGGCGCGTCGATAATATCATTATCATGAACCGTGTTAACATTATTCACTACATAATTGTTCTCGCCGCTTACTTCGCCTAAGCCGGAATTCGCTTTGCCGCTTGTTGTCCAATACACCTGTGTATTCGTCCCGATAAAAATGCCAGAAGCATCCGATATCGCATTCACATGAATAGCGTCAAACTGAATAAGCGGCGGATCTAGCGGAATGGCCGAAAGAGCTGCTCTCTGCATACGACTCACCTCACTCGATTAGGCTTGATTCGTGACAGCCGGTTTGAAGTCCTGATCATTAATTGGAGCATCAATAAAGTCATTATCAAAAATCAAATTCACGATGTTGGCGGATATCGAATTCCCGATGAATTCACCGGTTCCGTAATTGTTCTTACTGTGGGAATCCCAGCTCGACTGTGCATTCTCACCGATCCCGATGGTGGCATTTGTATTCTGATTGTTGATATTGATCATGTTAAAAACGATGGAACTCGGCATAGTGCTCACTCCTATCATGGGTTGACAAGGCTATGGGATAAATCCTGTATCCTAGCCTATTCATTCGTCAACTAATTGGTGTACGAATAACCAGAAGGTCGTAAGTGCGAGGAGTCCACTCGGTCTTGATATAAACAAAAAGGGCTGCACCATTTTGGCACAGCCCTCACCTTTTACCTTACTACCAGAAGCCACCGAAGCCTGGGCCAAAGCCAGGGCCGAAACCACCAAAGCCAAAGCCTGGGCCAAAGCCTCCAAAGCCGAAGCCTGGGCCAAAGCCACCACCGAATCCAAAAGGCGAAGTACCAATTGCTAACAGATCAAACAGTACCAAAGGGATAATCGCTTTAACTTGAACTGTTTTACCTTTTTGTGGAGCTACGATCAACGTGTTTCCACTGATTCTTACCAATTTACCGGACACGCTTGTTCCGTCTTTCTTAAGAGCCACAATTTGTTTACCGACCAATTTACGAACGTCTTCTTTACGAATTTGGGATGCCACGAAACGTCCACCTCCTTTTAGCCACCAGGGATACATTGCTCTACAGTGTACTCCTGTGTAGGTAACATCGCTTGGATAGCTGTCCACCCACTTGGAAAAATAGTCGTTTGTCTATAAAAAAATGCCATTTTTCCAGGCTATACACCTAGAAAAACAGCATTTTATCAATAATGGCTTATCCCTTACGAATCTTTCCAAGCTCAGTTGTGATAGCGTCGATCTCGCTGATACTGAATCTATCTTTGCTTGCGACCATGTCGTACAAATCTTTGAGGTCCTCATACACTTCCGCTTTCACATTAGAAGCCTTAATGGAGCCTCCCGTAGCCATGCGCAGCTTCCTCTTTATTTCTTCAAACATAAATTCCACGTTCTCTTCCGACCACTGATTTAAATCCATATTAGACCCTCATCCTTCCCAGCTGTTCTTTTCCCTATATTAATGCACATGGGGGCTAATGTAAAATACAAGCTTCACATAGGCAAAAAAAAGAAGAAAGACCCTCGTCTCTCTTCCTTAACTAGTTATATGGCATTGGTGATCGGCACATGCGGACCCACCATTTTGACAAGCGGTCGCTGCTGCTCATAAGAATCTAGGTCCAAGCTTACGCAAATGAGACGAATGTGCTCATCAGCCAGCTTGCGGGCTTCTTCATAAGTAATTTTAAACTGGATGCAATACGAGATGAGGCCGTGTAAAGACATAAACAAATTCCAAGGAAGAGTAAACTTTCTGCTTTCGAAACCAGGCTGGTCCGTAACAACCTGACGAACGACGATGGAGAACATTTCGAGGCATTGCGCTTGTTCGGTACGGGAATACTGCTGAAGTTCAGGTTCATTCAGCATGAACATCATTTCATAGTGGTTCGGATTGCTAAGTCCAAACCAGACGAACTCCATCATTAACTTTTGAAGCAAATTCACGCTAAATCCATGTTCACGCACGATCATTTCTCGTTGACGCTGCATCAGCATGGAGAAATCGTCTTTAATTAACGCGTAAAACAATTCCGCTTTCTCAGTAAAATGATAATATAACGCACCATGACTGTAACCCATTGCTTTTGCGATGCTGCGCATCGTTAAAGCGCGATAGCCAAAAGTGGCGAACAAATCCCGCGCCTCGGTAAGTATTCGTTCTCTGCTAAGCTCTTGCGCGACTGCTTTCCTAGCCATTCCTATCCCTCCGCATCCTTAGCCTATTTAATTTTGTTTAGTCTTGAACCTGCCTATTCGGGCAGGTTCTTGTGAACGATGTACTCGTTCTCTCCAGCGATAATAACACCTTGACCTTGCGTAAAATCTGTTGCCCAGTTGATAAAAGCATCCGCTGCCGCTGCCAAAGGATAGCAAGTTACTGTAACTTTGTCAGTAAAATCAATATCCCCGAGAAGCATTCCCTGATTTCTCAGTTCATTCTCGATTTTGCCATACCACGTATAATCAACCTCAATCATCACCCTCTGATGATTCACTTTGTAAATCGGTTGTGCAGCTTCAATGCCCACCACGGCTCCATCCGTATAAGCCCGAATGAGTCCGCCCGCGCCGAGCATGATGCCACCGTAATAACGGGTTACGACGATTGCGATATTCTTGAGCCCTTGATGCTTAATCACTTCCAGAATCGGCTTACCTGCCGTGCCGCTCGGTTCTCCGTCATCAGACTGCTTCTGAATCTGGTCCCTGTCTCCGACGACATACGCACTGCAGTTATGTGTAGCCGTTTTGTGTTCCTTCTTGATCGCTTCAATAAAGTGGATAGCCTCTTCTTCTGACTCCACAGGCTTGGCATGACCGATGAAACGCGACTTCTTGATGATGATTTCCGACGATCCGTACGATTGGATTGTTTTGAAATTTGCTAGCATAGCCGACCTTTCTTGGTAGAAGGAAACAACTGTTTCATTACATTCTACACACATCTTTTGACTTCGACAATATTGTAAGAAAATTTACCACATAAATAATGGTAATTTTATATGAAAAAAAACGACCTATCCGATTGGATGGATCGTTTTGGTTCGATACGTTCGTCATTTACTTCTCTAAACGTGCTTCCAGCTCCGCTTTTTCTTTCTCATAACCAGGTTTACCTAGAAGCGCAAACATGTTCTTTTTGTAAGCTTCAACGCCTGGTTGGTCAAAAGGATTCACGCCCATCAGGTAACCGCTGATGCCGCATGCTTTTTCAAAGAAGTACACCATATATCCGAAGGAGTAAGGCGTCATATCCGGCAGCGTAACGATTAGGTTCGGCACGTGTCCGTCCGTATGAGCAAGCATGGTTCCTTGGAACGCCTTTTTGTTCACGAAATCCATCGTTTTTCCGCTTAGGAAGTTGAGACCGTCCAAATCGTCAGCATCTGTACCGATCGTAATATGATCAGCCACTTGGTCGACTTGAATCACTGTTTCAAACAAAATGCGATTGCCGTCTTGAACGAATTGGCCCATGGAGTGAAGATCTGTCGAGAAGTCTACGGAAGCCGGGTAGATACCTTTGTAGTCTTTCCCTTCGCTTTCGCCGAACAGCTGCTTCCACCATTCCGAAACGAAATGCAAGGACGGCTCATAGTTAACGAGAATTTCAATCGTTTTGCCTTTGCGGTAAAGCGCATTACGAACAGCAGCGTATTGATACGCTTGGTTCTCGCTAAGCTTCGGATTCGCGAACTCGCGCTGAGCATCCGCAGCACCTTTCATGATCGCTTCCACATTAATACCAGCTGTCGCGATTGGCAGCAAGCCAACAGCTGTCAGTACGGAATAACGTCCGCCTACATCATCCGGGATGACGAAAGATTCGTAGCCCTCTTCATTGGCCAGCGTTTTCAAAGCGCCTCTCGCTTGATCCGTTGTTGCGTAGATACGTTTGCGAGCGGCTTCTTTGCCATATTTCTTCTCAAGCAATTCACGGAAAATACGGAACGCAATCGCCGGTTCTGTTGTCGTCCCGGATTTCGAAATCACGTTAACGGAGAAGTCCTTGCCTTCCAACAATTGAAGAAGGTGTGTTACATATGTAGAGGAGATGTTATTTCCAACGAAATAAATCTCAGGCGTTTTTCTTTTATCTTTAGGCAAAATGTTATAGAACGAATGAGAAAGCATTTCAAGCGCAGCGCGTGCTCCTAAATAAGAACCGCCAATCCCAATGACGACAAGCGCTTCGGAATCGGATTGAATTTGTTTAGCAGCCGCTTGAATGCGAGCAAATTCCTCACGGTCATATTTCTCAGGCAGATCCACCCATCCTAAATAATCAGAGCCGGCACCTGTTTTGTTATGCAGCTGATCATGTGCCAGTTCTACCTGTCCAGACAAATAATCAACCTCATGTTGGGATAAAAAGGACAATGCCTTGCTGTAGTCAAATTGTAGCTTAGAGCTCAATATGCTCGCCTCCATCTCTATTTTTTTCCTTTTCCTAGCATACTTATTTGCTTGTACAAAAGCAAGTAAAGAAGGCATTCACAGGTTAGATTTCCCATGATAAAATGATTCCAGAGGTGAATGATCATGAAACGTATCGGCTTTATCGGACTTGGCACAATGGGCAAACCCATGGCTGCTAACCTTATTCAAAAAGGTTTTATGGTAACCGTTTATAATCGTACTCCCGAAAAAGCGGACGAGCTAGCTCGTCTTGGTGCTGAAGTGGCTGCAACACCCGCCGATGCCGCCCGTCATTCAGATGTACTGATTACCATGCTTAGCAATGACGCTGCTTTGTTGGATATATTCTACAGCGAAGAAGGCGTTCTAAGCGGTATTCATCCAGCCCTTACGATTATTGATTCCAGTACCGTTTCCCCACAAACAAGCCAAAAGCTGGCCGAGGAGCTTGCCGCCCATTTCGTCGATTTCCTCGATGCACCTGTCACAGGCAGTAAGCCTGCTGCCGAAGAGGGTTCGCTCGCGTTCATGGTCGGCGGCAGCCAGGAAGTGTTTGAAGAACATGAGCAGTTGTTCCTTGCGATGGGCCGTAAAGCCCTTTATCTAGGTCCTTCCGGCTCAGGTTCCTATGCCAAGCTTGCCAACAATACCATGGTGGGTATTAACCTGCTTGGTTTTGCCGAAGGCTTGTCTATTGCATCCAAAGCAGGGGTTAACCTCGAGAAATTTCTAGAAATTGTCCGCTCTGGCGGCGCAAACAGCCGAATAGTCGACCTCAAAGGCGATAAAATATTAAATCGCGATTTCAGCAATCAATTTTCCTTGAAGCTGATGCTCAAGGATCTCTTGCTTGCTCAAGGACTCGCTAGTAACTTCCAATTACCGGTTCCACTACTGCAAACAACGGCGGGCTTATTCCAAATGGGATTAAGCAAGGGCCTTGGCGATGAAGATTTGAGCTCTGTCATCCAATGCTACGAAGACTGGATGGGGCAGCAAATCGCGAAACCTAGCGAACCTGCTGCTGTCGATGAAGAAAAGTCGGCATCTCCGCTTTCTGGGCGTGAACGCCGTCGGAACACGCGTGTGAAGCTGGACATCAACTTGAAGTTGTCCATCTATCAATGGGAGCAGGAAGGTTCCTTCTCCGGTCAAAACATTGACGGCACGCTGTTCGACTTATCGGAAAGCGGACTACAAATCACTACCGCTGCGCCACTTGCACCGGATATGTTCATCGTCATCCACTTCCCACAGGAAGCGGAGCTCCCGCCAATCACCGCTCGCGTGATTCGGATTGAGACGGATGGCGATAAATTCCGCTATGGCTGTATGCTTTCCGGCCTGCCGCCTTATGTGCGGATTAAGCTGGAGAAGTATATTGAAGAGCATATTGCTTATGCATTGTAGAGGTTAGTGGAAGTACATGAAAATATGAAAACATGCGTGAAGAAAACCGTCTTTCCTTATGGGAGAGACGGTTTATTTGTTTTGGAGACACGGGTGTTTTGGAACAAAATACCTATTAGCTTAAATGCAAGAATAAGAGTCGGTAAAGACTCTTATTCTTACAGGCTCATCACAGTTGCCCGGATGCTTTCCGGAGCTCGTCCGCCAAGCGATGAAACTCCGCTCTAGCTTCTGCATCTTCAGTGCTTGTCCAAGCGGCGGACAGAAACATAATGATTTTATCCGCATCTTCACTACTCATCATATACTCCCCTTTCCCTTCAATCTGATCAAATCTCGTGAGATCGCTCCCTTCAATAATACGAATCAGTTTGTCCGCATAGAGCGGATCGGTTGCGTAACCTGCTTGCTGCATCTTCAGACAGGCCAATCGGAAGTCCAGTTCATGCAAGACATTGGCATACCTGGGATTTTGGGTGAGAAAATAGGAATGATCACGAATGCTTTCATACCAACTGTCATAAACACAGAAGCCATCTACAATTTGCAACCATCTGCCGTTAATAAACTCCTGAGTAACTAACTGTTGCCCGCTCCCCTTGATGCCAAACAAATTGTTGCCTGGCGCATGGTTACCCCAACCGCTTTCCAAAATGGCCTGAGCTATCGTCACGCTAGCCAAAATACCGAACTCCCGCATATTCGCTTGTGCAGCAAGTGCCACTTGCTCGATAAAACGATCTTTGTTCATAGACCTTCACTCTTGTTGCGAAGCACTTGAATCATTTGTTTCAAAAAGCTGGGTAGCGGCAGCCCTAGCCGTCCATAATTTTCAGTGATTGAGATAAACTCATTGGCCAAGTAAAAATAGATTGCCCCCGTCATCATGATATTCGTGTCGAGTAATAGGTCCATGCGGTGAGCCAGCATGATGACAAGCAGCATCATTCCTTTACGGGTAAGCCCCCAGAAGCCAACTTGGCTGTTCAGACCGCGCTGTTCCTTCATGGAGGCCGCAATACCTGTGACATAGTCTACGGCGATTGTCATCAGGAAGAGTCCCAGCAGCTCACTCACCCCGCCGAAAGCATAGGTCACACATGCGCTAAGCGCAGCCAAAATCGAGCTGAACATAACTTGGTTCATCGGTTTCGCTCCTTTCTTTTGAGATGGGAGGAAGAATGGTTGTATTTTCAAAATATTTACCATGAGATAGATGCCACACCCTCCATGCTGTTCGCTGATTCGACGGTCATTTTTAACTCCCAATACTTGTTGATGTTGGTCGTTTTGTGGGTAAGACTGTCTGTGAACAATGTCTTAAATTGATCAATCGTATGTGGCTGAAGCTTCTTGCTAGCTTTCCAAATGATAGGTTCAGAGACTAGATCAGCTATGATTGCGTTGAGCATCGTATTGAGATTCGTTTGTGCTTCGTAGACGAAGTCGTAGGTGTGGTTTACGCCTAAGACGTTGGAGGTGAAACCTGCTAGTATTGCTGCGTTGCAGGCTGCGTTGAGTTCGGCTGTTTTTGAGCGTTTAGCGTTGGCGATTTGGGACTCGGGGGTCGGCTGCATGGCTTTCCATGCTGCTAGTAGTTCTTTTTCAGTTGGTTGAGCGGCTTCAAGGTTCCATTGTGCGATATATGGACCGTTGCCGTCTGAATCGTCTTGGACGATGAAGTCTAGCAATGGGTTAGCTTGTGGGTACAAATGAATGATTACTTCAGCGACGTTCAATATAGTCTCCTCCTTTATGCGATTTGGGTAATATCCAAGGTTGTATTCGTGGCGACAACTGTGGCACTTGAAGTTACAACATAAACCTCAACGTACGAGCCTGTTGCAAAATTAACCTGCGTTACAAAGTTAAGCATAGGTGCCGAATTGCTCGACCCATTATCAGCCCTTAATGTCTTGTAAGCTGCACCGTTTGCATAGACAAATATCGTACAACCCACACCTGCCCCCATACCCGGGCTGAAATTCAATGTGCCAGAGATAAGATAAGTCCCTGAGTTCTTCACTGTAAATCTACTTAAACCAGTATCATATTCAGACAAGTTATCTAAGTTTTCATTTTGATACAGAACTTTTGTGGCAACTCCCGCACTTATATTTTGAGTTACTGTGTTTATAGCAGCTAATCTACTTCTGCTGGCATAGGTATTATCTCCCCAAGGGTTAATAACTCCCCCAAACTGCCATTGAATATCATAAGTTCGCCTTGCCACGATTTCATTGGCACTTACACGCGCTTCAATATCCGCTTGATTCGTACACAGCACATCGACAACTGTTTTGAGGTTACTGGCCACTTGACCCGTTACGGCTTGCACTGGCGTAGATAATAGATATTGGTCTAGTACAATATAAGAGACTTCATATGTTGCTGTTGGGTCAAACGCACTTTTATGTAAGACAGGTTTAACAATGCCCCTAGTAACGACATCGGAATAATTTAATGTCCATGTAGAGTCAACTGCTATTAAGTTTCTATTTGACTGGGATTCAATCTTACCATTTTTAAAAATGTTGATTATTTTAGATATTGGGCTTTTTAAATAAGTAGCTGTATCCCTTGTATCATTTACAGTGAAGTATATGCCATCAATACTATTTAATGGCATCTTCTCGCGCAACTCGATACCTTGCCCCACTTCAATTTGATTCAGTCCCTCATGAAGTGATATGCTACCATCAATTTGAATTTCTTCAAATGTTGGAGTTACAAGTTGGTAGGTTAGTTTGTAAAAAGGGAGAATCGAGTTCCTGACTGTAGGGAGGTTCGGAGTCCAACCGCCTAAAGTACCATTAGGATTACGAACATACCAATATTTTGTGCCGCTCGTATACGGAGTAGTGCCATCCGTTATATTACCACTCATCTTCCAACCATAAAAATATGCTTGGATCTCTTGAGGTGTAGGGGTATAAGAATCTCCCCAACCAGAATCAGTAGAAGAAATGGAAATATAAAAAAAACCGTTAGACTGTAAGTCAGACTGATCCCCCGCTGTCAATGGAGCGGTTTCTCCTATAATTTTACCGTCGTATTTCACCAACCTTTGAGAAGAAGGAATGGAGTTAGAAAGTGCACCAAATGATACATATTTCCATCCTGTCCCGCCTCCGCCGTAAATCCAGGGAAGACTGCCATCCAGCACAACATCCTTAAAACGCTTCTCAACAAAGTATTTCCCTTCACGTTTAAACAGCGTGTCATATACTTTACCATCCACACTTGAAGCAAGTTGCACGTTAGGAAACGCAAGCATATCGTCATTTCGCGGCTTAAATGGCTTCGCAGTTGAGCCAAGGTTTAGCATAAGATTTGATACAGTGCCACTTCCATATCCATTAACAAAAACACATATACTTGAGTTGTTACCTGTATTAAATGTTCTTTCATTTGTGGAATAAGCTGATATAGCTGTAGAAGCTGTGGAATCAAAAACAGCAACCGTTAATCCTGTAGTTGTAAATGATAAAAAATAATCTTTATTCGGTATTACAGGTATATTCACATTTAGCCAAGCACCTGAAGGTATTGTTGCTGGTTGACTATAGACATAAGGTGAAACAACTATTGTCGTGGAATTAACTGTCCACTCATTAAAAGGCGGTAGTAAGTTCTCCCCATACTTAATTACATATGGCGAACTCACATGCTTTGCATCGTCTACATACGGGTATTTCATAGCAATTTGTGCTGCTGTCATACTGCCGATGGCTGTATATTCTGCTTGTGTAATTTGATACATTCGGAATCCATCAGCACTAAATGTCTGGCCATTTGTTGGAGTTATTGGCGTTACAACAGCGGGATAAAATGCAGTGACTCCACTAAGTTGTGCAGGATTCGCAGTAACATAGATGGTTTGGAAAATTGAATTTGGTACAACTGAAGTCCCCGTCGATGCCCCAATCCCACCCACTGCATTTTCGAAAGACATTGCTAAAGCAGGAACATTTCCTATTACTTCAGCAACAAGGATGTAATATTTGGTATTATCAATTGGATAGCCTCCTCCCCCTTTATTATTGCGGATTTGTGCATTAGCTCCTACTACTGTTGCCTTGGCTGAAGCTGAACCATACTTATATTCTGTAGTGTCCAATGTAACAGACGAGCCACTTGCACCAATCCATGTTCCAAGTTCTCCAATATTCCCATCCCGCCCCAACAAATTAACCAACGTCCGCCCCGTTATCCGTAAATTTTCCAACGGTGCCGTCTGCGGTACATCAACCACCTGCAGCCCGTTCACTAAATTCACGGGGGTCGGAGCCGCGTCGGCGAACTGTGCGCCGAGCTGTGCATCAACTTTATCCCAGTTATCGTTGAGCATTGTATTAATATCAAAGGTATCATTCCCGTCCGTAGACGGGTTTTTCTTATAAAATCCCAAGTTCGTGGTCGTGCTAGGCATAAGCTTGCTCCCTCCTTATGAAACGGGAATAAATGGCGCGAAGTCGGTCATTCTCCTCGTTTGCAAATCTTTTATAGTCATCGTCTGATGAAGTTGGTTAAGCAGAAAATATTTATACTGGTACACGACCTGCAAATGGGCCGGCTTAATTTCCTCAATGGCCGCCTGCAGGTCACCCAAGTTCGGCGGCGTACCCAGCGTGTCGACGAAGCGCACGGTGAACTGGTACAACGCCGGCTGCTGCGTGACCTCGACGGCACCACGTTCATACGCGCTGGCCACGCTATGCAGCAGCTCAACGGTGACAGTGCCGACACCGCGCAGCTTCGCATGGATCACCGCCCGGCGCTGATCGTCAGGCTTGTCCGGCACCATCGCGATGCCGAGCTCGGCCTCCCAAGCATCCAGACCCCACGTAGCGGAGCTGACAAAGAACTGCTGTAGTGTCTCCTCCAGGGAGACACGCAATTGATCCAGCTCCGCGCCCTGCGCTTGCAGGATAGAGTCCATGACCCGCGACGTCTCGTAATAGTCGGGCAAGTAGCCCTTCATGCGCCTTCCGCTTGGGGAAGTGACGAAACTCATGTGAGCGTCACCTCCCCCAAGACGGCAACGCGACCGGCACCTACCACAACGTTGGCGCTCATCCCATTCACCAGCAGATTGCTGTAATCTTGCACCCCCTGTGTATCAAGCAGCAGCGAACCAATACGAACGTAACGTACGTTGGGATCAGAAGAGAACGCCAGTTCGGATAAATAATTGCGAACAGTCACGGCGAAATCTTGTTTCACCTGATTGAGTGTTCTTGTGCCATTCAAGGAAAGATTGGCTTGCAGAGTGATGGCAATTTCAGAGGCCGACTCAACGGTAACGATCGCGCCGATCGGTGCTTTCCCCGTCAGTGGCGGAGTCGGGTAAATATACTGCTGCACGGCAGCCACGGTGGAAGGGGACGCGCTTCTTTTATCCGTACCGATGATGACGACCTTTACCGTCCCGGGACCATTCCATAGCGGCTGCACCTGAGCAGCTCCAACGCCGGTAATATCTAGCGCCCAATTAAGATAGTCAGCTCGATTACCGCTTGTACCCGGGGAACGTACTTTGGCATAATAACGGTTCAGCAGCGAGCTATCGCTTTCAGCATCTTCACCGCCGACCATCGGGGTGACATTCGTCACGCCGGTAATTCCGGCGAGCGGCGCTACAACGAAGACGATTGATTCACTCGGAACATTGCTGTTCAAACCTCCTAAAACTGCCTCAGCTTCCAATGTCACGCTGCCAGAGCTGTCGATAACAGCGGAGACCATCGTTTCAAAAAGCAAGGAAGCCGTCCCCTGCACGGCATCCGCCAATGTGCCGATACGAGTTCCTGATGGAACCACCGTACCCGGCGAACCCGTAAACCGTAAGGTCCCAGCGGCTTTCACCGCAGCCTTGCGCATTACTCCGTGCTCCGCACAACGCAGGTCCAAATAAGGACCGTAAGTCGTTCCGGCAAATCCCCGCCGCAAGACTTCCTGCGATTGAATCGCCGCCAGCGCTAGCTCAATAGAGGCCGGAGCCAATGCATCCCACATGTAGGAACCTTCAGATTTATCCAAATCGGAAGGCAAATTGCCCAACATACGGCCCCGAATCGCTTCTTCTGTTTGTTCAGCCAAATAATTCGGTATAACGGTCATATTAATTAATCACCACACTTCCTTGAATATTTTTCTTATCGCCTCGCACATTCGTAATTTGGCATTGAAACGAACACTCGCTTTGATTCCACGTCCATGTAAAAGGCCCTACACTTGCCGTACGCGGATCAACCATCAGAGTCTCTTTCGTAATACGGGCAATTTCCATTTCATTGGCTGGCTTGGACAATTGTCTGGCTATCAAATCATCAAACTCCTGACCATAAGCCCGTGAATAGGCCAGATAAGTATAACGCTGGGTGAGCAGAGCTTTTTGACACCATTGCAACCAAGCCTCCGTGTCGCTGCACTCGGCTATTCTTCCTGTCTGCGTCAATACGAACTCCCCAAGAGCATAATCAAACTTCGGACTACGCCCGAATCCAACTGTCCCCCTTCCCGTACCTGTTGCTAGCAATGGCAGCTCACTCTTTTCTGTAACCGCAAGCGGAAATAAATTCGGCATCTATTTCACCACCTTGCACAAAATTACGGCATCATTCCCATCATTCACAGGTATGGCCAGCACACGGTCCCCCACCTTCAAGCCGGATTGAAACGCAATCCGTACTTCTTCAACCTCTGATTCGGAAAAAGCAAATCTTCCTTGCCCGGTTACCGGCACATTACCACTGGTTAAGCCTGTAACTGTACCGCTGATCGTAAAAGACGGCAGAAACAGCTTGGTCATCCAATCCGCCACATAGTAGTCAGAAATCTCATGTTTAAAACTATCAAGTTTCAACCCGCCTGCCGTAATCGTCCCCAGCTCAGCGGGCATTCCTGCTACAGCTGAGCTCGCGTGAACAGACATGCGATTGTCCAAAGCAGCTGCCAGTTTTTTATACGGATTCATTCATATAAAACCTCCTTCGAACCAGCTCAGGGCTGCCCAGTTCCAGCACCATTTTACCGGGATCACCAAGCTCGTGTCTGACCGTCATAGCAATCAACTCCATCCCGCTTCCAGCCAAATCGACCTTATCACCAGCACGAATAGTGTTAATATCGAGCGATGTTACGCTAATTGTTTCCTGTATGCCGGAAAGCATGGCTTTCGCCGCTTCTTTGGCTTCGCTAATGGATCGATAGCTGCTGTCCTGCACGATTTTCTGCAGTGTCCCCAGTTCGACATACTCGCCTTCTTCGATAACTAAAACTTGGGCTGCACCCTCATCTCCTGCATCTTTGGTCCCGAGTACTTTCACTTTGGTTACTGCACCTTCCAGCGTTCGTTTTTGCATGATGTTCATCACATTTTCACTCGGCTCCAGCGACCATACGACAGAGTTAGAGCCAATTTCCACTATCTCAAGACCGTTTATTGTCATTCGTGGTCGGTACATCGGCCCGCCCTTCCGAGCGGTTTCTTTCAAATCTTTCATGATCATGTTGTAAATCGTCTCTGCGCGATAGATAGACTTCGCCAGCTTAACTTTCGTATCCGGCAAATCCCCCACATTAATATTCCATCCCGTCGCATAACGGCGTATGCGTTCACTTGCCGTCATTCCTGCGGGAAACACAAATTCATCCTCCGACTTAGCCAAATAAATCGTACGATCATACATCGTCACTGTCAGACGATCAGCCCGTTCATAGCTATTTTCGCACTGCCAGACAACGGCGGGATGGAGTAAATCTTCTTGCTTCGAACTACCATAGGGTATGCCTACGACTCGTACATCCTGACCTGGTTCCATACCTGGAAAATCCGGGGTGACGACGATTGTAGCCTGTGCCCTGTATGAAATTTCATCAAGTGCCTCTTCAAGTGTCAGCTCATAAATTAAGTTTCGAAGCGCATAGGACCCGTCCACCCAAATATCATAAGATCCATCCGAACGGTTATTTGTCATACCGGCATCACCAACTCCTGCCCAGGTAAAATCAGATCAGGATCATCGCCGATCATCGTACGATTCCCTTCGTAAAGTTCGCGCCAGCGGCTGCCTGAACCGAGCTTCATTTTCGCAATAGACCAGAGTGAATCACCTGGCTGTACCTGATAAGTAGCAGAAATCGGCTTAATATCAGGCCTTGTCTGTCCACCCGAACTACCGCTGCGCTCATCCAGTGTTCTAATTTTGTAATCTTTCCATGTACGAAAAATGAGATCAAAATACACATCGCCGGGCTCCCCGCCCTTGAAGCTGCTATTATGGGCAGACAGCATTACAAGTACGTTGACATCTGTGCCAGTAATGATAAGCCGAAGCGGATCTCGCCCCTCCATCCACGTATTAAGCTGATTCATCGCCGTTTGGGGATCAGGCAGCTGCTTATATTTGCAATAACTCACATCATACACCGCTGGGAAAAAGGAAGAGAAAGCAATCTCCTTCACTTTTACACCTTGCGGAACATCCAACTCACCGCCACGGATTATGGTGATGGTTTCAAAGCTCTTGTCACGTCGAATAGTAACTTCGGACGGATTCACAGGAAACCATAGGGAAATGCCATTTGGATCCTCCAATGTAAAATTCATTTCTTTAGTATCCATAGGCTTGTCCTCCGTTCTCCGTACGATTTTGGATAGCTGCTCCAATTTGCATAACAATCTGGTGACCGATGGTAATCGCCAGTTCCTCCATATCCACTTTCTCCTTCGGTATATTAACCGTAATACCATCCACAGAAATGTTGTAATTGTTCGAAGTAACGCCTTCGCTCACACCAGTACTCGCTGCTGAAGCGGACATCAAAATAGTCTCGCGCCCTGCGGGCAACAGCTCAGTCCGCGCCTCTTTCGGAGGTTCTTTTTCTTTCCCCGAAAACCACTTATTGACGATCAACTCTCCTGCTTTATCCCCCAGCCAGCCACCGATAATGCCCCCAACAGCCGTACCGGCTCCAGGAACAATAGAACCGGCGAATGCACCCAGAGCAGCTCCAGCCGCACCTGCGCCTGCTTGGATCGCAGCGCCTACTTTATTGTCTGAGGTCAAAATATCCAGTGCAGACAACCCGATTCCTAGCGGTTTGAGCACTTTACCTGTCGTTGTGAGCAGCTTGGAGACTCGGCTAAACTTACCTAACCGGTTAGACGTTCTTGGCTCAGCCGGATGTCCTCCTCTATCGCTTTGATCGATTTGACGACCTCGGTCCTGTCCGCCGTTTCTCGTTCTAACTCTCGATTTGTTCCTACCACCGCCTGGGCTCGTATTTGTACGGTCACCTGCCCGTGTTCTGGTCCTGGCTCCTGCCTTATTCTTTGATCTAGCGCCTGTCTTGTTCTTGGTCTTGGTACCCGATTTGGATTTGGTCTTCGAATCGGCGTCAGATTTCGTACGTTTACCGCCATTATCCTTGCAAGGGTCCTTGCATTTCTCTTTCTTACCTCCGTTTCCGGAAAACAAGCCTTTTAGAATTTTGAGCCCCTGTGCAAAGCTTTTGAATCCATTGCCAAAAGCCTCGAAGGCCTCACCAAGTAACTTCACAATCTCGGCCATGATCAAAAGTCGGTCAAGCCACTTGTCCAGCTGACCTTTCTCGGGTGGGGCGGCAATGATTACAGCTGCAGTTGCTGAAGCGGCTGCCGAAGCTTTGGCCTTTCCTTCCAAACTTCCAGAAAACTCGCCGCCAAGCCCTTGCAGCAATTCCCGCAGCTGCTTCGCCGTCCGAATGATTTGATCGTTGATCATCAGTTTCACATCGACCTTCGTATGTCCCAAGTCCGCCAGTTGCAACAACATCCGGTCTATGACAAAAGAAAAGTAATCCCGACCAGCAATCGCAGGCCTTGCCGTAATCTGGCTCAGCTTGGTTCCGGCCTCAGCCACTTTGTTAAATAACCCCGTCAGCCGCTGCGCTGAAGCCCCTGTCCGTTCTACCAAGCTGCGCAATCGCTCTTGCGCAGCCATGACTCGTGCCAAATTATTAACCGTCACGATTTCACTCATCACTTCACCTCCTTGCGCGTTCACGCTCCCGCTCCAGCGCATGTTCATGCTCCAGTTCTAATTCCATACTGGCAAGCAGGAACTGCTGCTCCCCGCGAGGCAATGTCCAGAATACTCCGGGGCGCAGATGATGACGCATCCATATCGCGTGGAGCATCGCCGGCAGCCCCCCGGAGGTAATTAGTTTTTTACTTCATCCAGCGTTGTATTAAATCCGCTCAAATCCAGCACTTCATCGCCAAGCGCAGACAGCTCGCCAGCGAGCAAGATGCGCTTAATCACTTCCTCACCGGAGCTGGCCTGGTACTTCGCAAGCAGCCGAGGGTCCCCCCAATTGGGGGAGACGGTCGCAGCGAAGATCAGAGCGACGTTAAACTGCTCTTCATCAAGCCGATCGGTTTGTACACCTCGACGGTCGGCGCGCTCTGTGCATCGTTCGCGGAGCGTAAACACCTGCTTTCCGGTCAGACCGCGCAGTAAAATGGGAATGCCGAATCTAGCGATTGTCACGGTTTTCTCCGGGAGTTGATCGGCCTCAAGCAGCTTTTGCAAAATTTGTTCATCTGTTAACATCATCTATTCCTCCTTATGTTCAACTGATTAAATAGTCCGGATAGGATCATTAAGCGTGTAGCCTTCAAATGTAAATGCTACTTCTTCCTTCACTTCCTCCCCTGCCGTCCAATTGGCCAACTGAAGCTTGTCCAGCATGACATTGTTTAGGGTAATCCGTTCGAAACCATATGCATCAGGATCATTCAATTTGGATACAAGACTGAATTTATCAAATCCTCTGGCGATCATATCGCTTGTAACTTTGAACCCGCTCAGTGTCCCAGTGCCTTTCATAGCACCTTTTTTATGCCGAACCCACGGGTCTCCCGCAAGCTGGAGCTCTTTCTTCTGCATCTCCACATTCGCTTCCAAATGATTAAAGTTGGTTTGCCATACGCCACCGATAAATACCGAACCATATGTTCCTAAAATTACTCTGCTCGCATCTAAACTCATTCGTAATCCCCCTTAATGTACGATAAAAGTGCCAAAAATTTGTTCCATCACATCTGTCAACTGCGCATCCCACTTGATATATACTTGATCAGGTTCTGGCGTCAGTTCAGCGGTTTCTCCGTAATAGGCCGGGTCCAGATACACATCGAAGCTCGTTGCTTCAATGACGCCGGCTTGTGCCAATGTCTGCATATACTGCTTGGCTGACTCCACCAGAGCCAGACGCCCTTCCTCCGTGTTATTTACTTTTCCGATATATCCCTCTTCCGCCGTTCGCAGAAGATCCTGATTAATGGCATCCATAACACGAATCGTACGGATTTTCTTCCAAGCTGCATTTTGTCCTTGGCGCAGAGAAACGAGTGAATTCATTCCACGCAGCGTTTTCACCTTCTGACCGTCATGATACAGCAGGAAAACGCCGTTTTTCACTGAACTCTCCTGCTCGCTGCGCGTCCATCTCCGTGTCACATCACTGAACGGAGCAGCCGCGTAAGTCGTAGATTCACTCAGCTTTTGACCCGCAATTAGCCCCGCTACATAAGCTGCTACCCATGCCGAGCTATAACTTGTACCCGCGAGAACCGCTCCTGTCCCGACATTGACAATCGCTTCATGATTGAACAACGCGCTGCGTGCCGCTGCCCGACTGGCTGCATCAGAAGCAGTATCATCAGCGGTAGAACCGCCAAGTACCGTTGTAATGCCTTTCCCTTCAGAGCGCAAACGACTCGTCCAAGCAGCAACCGATGCTTGAATGCCCGTATCTGTGACTCCATCCAGCGCAAGCACATGGAATTCCTGTGTCTCTAGTGCGCTTAGAGCATTCAGGTAATCCACTGAGGCAATCCCGCTGATACCCGAGCTGCCGCCAGTTAGCGCACTGCCCGAGACGGCAGCTAGCGTACCATTGCCAGGAGCAAGAACGATTGCTGTCAGCCAAGGATTACCGCTGTCTTGATTTAAAACATCTGCCGCAGCCTGAACGGTACTGCCCGAGAATGTAAATGTCTTCAGAACAGAGGAGCCTTCAAGCAGCTTCAAATCCTTTTTCGACGCATCTACGGCATTCGTCTGAATAATGACCGAGAAGCCGTTACCTCGTGTCCCTTCGTATTTAGCTTCTAACTTCAATACATTGGCCGAAGCCGAATCTTTCAGCGTTAAAGCTGCTTTGGCTGCTGTGGCATCCGCAATTCGGTAAGCCAACACCTTCTTCGGCTTACCCAGCAAGGCCAACTTCAAAATTGCTTGCGCGGAAGCCGAGCCGCTTTGATCGCGACCGAAAGCATCATAGATACCTTGCTCACTCGTTATCTCAACAAATTGTCTCACTGCTCCCCAATTTGCTTTAACCGGCACGGCAACGACACCTTGACTTCCCGGCAAGATCGCACTTAGCGCCGCCGCCTCAAAATTCATATAAAATCCCGGTAATACCGGTCGATCCGTTCCACTCCAAGTTCCACCCGCCATTATTCATGCACCTTCCTTTGTAAAAAGTTTTGAACCGCTTGATTGACATGTGCGATTGCATACATCGTTTCGGAATCTCCTTGTAAGGCACCAACGATCACTTCTGGTGCACAATCAAAGAGCTCTCTAGAATTTACCATTAGCTCTTCTTTGTCATACATCACGATTTCATCACTCGTATTGCTTGTTTGCGTTTTACTTTGTTTCAAAACCAGTCACCTCTTTTTAAATTTTTGGTTCAGTATGCACACCAGCAATTAAAGGACTTGAACCAGGTGTGACCCCGGCAGCACCCGTCAACGTCACCGTCAACACCCCAGTAGACAAATCACCGGAGCGAACCGCTGCTTGAGCTCCCAGCACCGTTAACCATCTGCCGCCTAATCCACCAAGTGGCAATTTGGCCTGCTCAGCCAAGCCAAGCATCAGCACTTGCGCTGCCAGCTGGTATTCGCTTGCCGATCTAGCGGCAATTTGGCCGACGAATTGCTTGGACAGCTGCTGAACCCCTCGCGAGGCTGCTGCGCTATGCCAACCTGTACACTGCCATGAGACTGCGGGCCGGCAGGTTCCATTGAAACCGCGATAAACACGCCATTGCACGCCAAGTGCGGTTTCCGTGAATTGCGAGATAGCTTCCAGCCACGATTCGACGACAGGCTTGATCTGCTTAAGCAGGAAGACGGCTTTCATAGAAGTTCTGCCTTGTGCATCTAAAGTTTGTCCTGCCGGCAGCGACGTAATTTGCACCGTATACAGTCCACCATCCACCTGAATGGTACCCTCCTCCGGCTCCAACATGCGGCCAATGAGACGCCAAATTCTCTCCTGGGCACCCTCAGCGGTTGCGCTTCTAACCAGCAGGCTCAGCTTGCGCCAACTGCCAGGAGCGTCCAGCTTGAATTCCGCGCTGCCTCCGATATGGCAAAGGGTAATAGCCTCATCGTGGCTCTGAGAATCGCTATCCACAAACAGATCCGTGCCGAGCGTTCCCTCTCCTTTCGCTTGTAAAAACAGCGCCAATTGTTTGGCCATGTTAATCATTCATTCTCTCACCTCTTTTCTTATTTTGTTTTGAAATTCAAAACATTTTTTTCTTTACCTCAACCACATCCTTTCATCTACTCCCAATGAGCCTTGCTTAAAGACTTCAGGATCTTGATTACTTCGATCTTCTTCAGCAGCATCACCGCCTTCTTGGTCTACACATCGATCTTACCATGCCTCCACTCTCTTGCATTGCCAACAAGCGGCCAACTAGCAACCACATTAACCAAGTGTCCGGACCACCTCCGCCCTAAGCATATAGGCCAGCTTTTCTATCGCACGTGCCTTCACCCTTCGATAGGTACGCTCGCTCATATTCACCTCGTAACACAGCAAGTAATCCAGCACTTTCTCCTTCTGCAAATAGCGTCTCCGTATAATCTCCTCCTCCTGCTCGTCCAAACGCGACAGTGCCTGCTCAACCTCAGCATATAAGAGCGCTGCCTGCTCCTCCCGTGCAGATGCCACGATATATTCAGCAGACATTTCCGCCACCTTATGCGCATCATGCATCGCACTATCTTTGCGAACACTTCCGAGCGTCTGGTATAACCGAACGGTCTCCAGCAGACTCTCCACCCTTTTCCGCGTAGCCCGCTTGTCGATCTGATTTTGCTCTATGTGTAAAATTTGTTCCAACATCCTCATCATCTCCCAAAATTTGTCGTTTTGAAATTATAAACAAATCATACGCTAAACTTGTTTATAATTTCAACACAAAAGTTTTGAGAAACGAAAAAAACGCTTGTTTTTTGTACCTCAAACCATTTACAATAAGGAACAGGTGATGAATCGATGAAAGATATGGTCCAGTTCGGCCTTCAAATCCGGCAGCTCCGCAAACAGAACCATTTTACCCTTAGAGAGCTTGGAGAGCGGTCCGGCGTTAGTTATTCATTTATTAACTCCATAGAAAATAACCGCTTCAATCCATCCAGGGAAACGGTCATTGCGTTAGCCGATGCGTTTAATCGCGCTGACAAGGACGAGCTCTTGCTGCTCGCTGGCTTTGCGCCGACGGATGAAGAGTCACTGGATGCCCCTTCAGGACCTGGGGTTAGCGATATCGATGATCCTGAGGTCAGCCTATTCTTTAAGGACTTCCAAAGTGCGCCTAAGGAACGACGGGACGAAATGCTTCGGTTCTGGCACTTTATCAAAGAGCAGCAGAGTAACCGTACGCCGGATAGCGAGCAATAGTACATATGATAGGAAGTTAAGCCCCTTGGGCTTTTCTTTATCACTATAAATCGAACATATATTCTCATTTCAATCATAACGAGGTGTTTTCCCTGTTTACTCACTATCAAACAACCCCTCTGGAACAATGGGTCGAAGCTTTATATGAGCAGCATGAAATCACAATGCCCTCTCAGCTTTGCATGACGCATTTGGCGGCTAAACTGCGCATTTGGGTGTATACCATGGATATGAACAGTATGGCGATCGAAAGTAACGGACAGTTCAGCATTAATGTTGACCGTCGTCTCTCCCCCAAGGAGCAGTGGGAAGATTTCCTGCACGAACTCTGCCATGTTCTTCGGCACTCCGGCAACCAGATGGCAATGCCTGATCGTTATGTAAATTGGCAGGAACAGGACGCATCCGCTTTCCAACTCTATGCGGCGCTTCCCCTCTCCATGCTGAGAAACCTCGCGCTGCCTGAGAACAAGAATGAATTGATCGCCTATCTTTCTGAAGAATTCCAAGTCACTTACCGGCTTGCCAAAGCGCGGATCGACCAAATTGAGAGGCGCGTCCTGCAGGGATCCCTGGACTACGAGTTTCAACAATATACCCAGAACCAGTCAAGCAAGAAATACGATCCGTCCAATTGGTCCGAAGCTACCCGTTTGATCATGAACAAGCTGGAGTTTTTAAAATCTAGGGGGGTGCCTGCAGGTGGCAAAGCTAACCGTCTTTTATGATTATCATGAGGAGGGCATCGTTCCCATCCTTCTATCGCTGCGGTTTCGGCCAAACGAGCTTGATTTCAGCAAAAATTCGCTCTATGTACCGCTTGGAGCACCTTTTCAGCAGCTGAACATGGAGGAGATTAACGAATTCGATGCCGGCATCACCGTGCTGTTGGAGGACCTCATCGTCCATCCGGGGCGTCCTCACACCATTGGTATTTCCCTCTCCAGTTTGAAGCTTCGACATGCTACACATCTAGAAGGACTCTTCGATATCCAGCAGCTTTGGCTGCGAATGAACGACATCGAAGAAGTGCTTCAGATGGAGGTCCGCACTTTGTACCCTTGGAGTGACTCTCGCAAGCCCCCCAAATAAAAAAATCCCACACATCCATGAACAATGTTCATCCGATGTATGGGATAGGATTACCTATTCACTAATATAAGAGCAGATATAATCGCTAACTGTTTTCACATCAAGCTTGAATTTTGCATTCGCCGGAACAGTGAACTCACCTTGTCCATTGATGCTGATCCATTCGCTGCTGCCTGGAAGAAGTACGTTCAGCTCACCAGCTTGGATTTCCATAATTTCTTTCACATCAGTTCCGAATTCATACTCACCCGGAAGCAAAATCCCCAATGTTTTTTTCGTACCATCCGCGAATTGTACCGTGCGGCTTGTTACTTTGCCGTCAAAATAAACGTTAGCTTTCGTCAATACTGTTACATTTTCAAAGCTGGACATGATCAATAGTTCCCCCTCTAAAATGGCTATAAAATAAGGCCAAGCCCACGCATGGTGGGCTATGGCTATGTGAATAACGCGGCTATGTTTGTTCTAAGCCAATAGAGCTTTAACTCTAGCTACAACGTTCTCTGGTGAGAAGCCGTACTCTTTCAGAACCAAATCGCCAGGCGCGGATGCACCGAACGTGGAAATGCCTAAGATGGAACCTTCATCGCCAACATAACGTTCCCAACCAAGTGGGAATGCCATCTCAACAGCAAGACGCTTTTTGACATTTGGAAGAATGACGGAATCTTTGTATTCTTTGGACTGTTTCTCGAACAGTTCCAAGCTTGGCAAGCTGACAACGCGAACGTTGATACCTTCAGCTTGAAGCAGCTTTTGCGCCGCGACAGCCAATTGTACTTCGGATCCTGTTGCAAGAATTTGAGCATCCGGCTTACCGTTAGCTGCATCGGATACTACGTATCCACCTTTGCTCAGGTTCGCTTTCGCACCTTCAACCGTTCCTTCGAGAATCGGCAGATTTTGACGAGTCAATACGAGCGCAACTGGTCCTTTAGCTTCAGCAACCGCATAACGCCATGCTTCGGAAGTTTCGTTACCGTCCGCAGGACGAATGACAGTAATGCCCGGAATAACACGAAGCGCTGGTAATTGCTCAATCGGCTCATGTGTCGGTCCATCTTCACCAACTGCGATACTGTCATGTGTAAGAACATAGATAACCGGAAGCTGCATAAGTGCCGCTAGACGGATGGACGCACGCAGATAGTCGGAGAACACGAAGAATGTTGCACCGTATACTTTCACGCCGCCGTGAAGTGCCATACCGTTCATGGCTGTACCCATACCGAACTCACGAACACCAAACCATAGATTGCGGCCCGCATAGTTGCTCGCGCTGTAGTTGGACTCTCCTTTGATCATCGTATTATTGGAGCTCGCCAGATCCGCGGAGCCACCAATCAATTGTGGAAGCAAAGGAGCAATCGCATTGATCGCATTACCGGAAGCTACACGAGTTGCCATAGGCTTGTCCGATGTGCTGTAAACCGGAAGGTTTGCATCCCAACCTGCAGGCAGTTCGTTATTAACCGCTGCACTGAATTGGTTACCCAATTCCGGATAAGCTTTAATGTAATCATTTAAAAGTGTGCTCCAAGCTTGTTCAGCTGCAGCGCCTTCTTTACCAATTTCCGCATAGTGGGCACGAACTTCATCAGGAACCAAGAAGTCCGGTTCTTCCGGCCAGCCGTATGCTTGTTTCGTCAATTTCACTTCGTCGCCGCCAAGTGGGGATCCGTGAGGTCCAACGTGTCCGCCTTTTCCACCTTTGTTCGGGCTACCGAAACCGATTGTTGTTTTCACTTCAATCAACGTCGGACGAGTTGTGTCAGCCTTCGCTTCTGCGATCGCTTTGGAGATTGCAGCAAGATCGTTCTGCTCTTCTACACGCAGCACTTGCCAGCCATAAGCTTCAAAACGTGCCTGCACGTTTTCGGAGAATGCCATATTCAGCTCGCCATCCAGCGAGATATCATTTGAATCGTAAAGCATAATCAATTTGCCCAGTTTCAGGTGAGCCGCCAAGGATACCGCTTCAGAGGAAACGCCTTCCATCATGTCGCCATCGCCACAAATCGCGTATGTATAATGGTCGATAACAGGGAAGTTTTCTTTGTTATATGTCTCTCTCAGGTGAGCTTCCGCCATTGCCATACCTACAGCCATACCAATCCCTTGTCCAAGTGGACCGGTTGTTGCGTCAACGCCTGGCGTGTGACCGTATTCCGGATGTCCTGGTGTTTTGCTTCCCCATTGACGGAAGTTTTTGATCTCTTCGATCGGCAAATCATATCCACACAAGTGAAGAAGGCTGTATAGGAGCATGGAGCCGTGACCCGCAGAAAGTACAAAACGGTCACGATTAACCCATTTCGGATTCGCCGGGTTGTGCTTCATATGCTGCTTCCACAGCACGTACGCCATTGGAGCAGCCCCCATGACCATACCAGGGTGACCGGATTTAGCTTTCTCAACGGCATCGATACCTAACGTACGAATCGTGTCAACTGCTAATTGTTCGATTGTTTTATTTGTTGCTGTCATTTCGAAAATTCCCTCCTATATGTCTCTACTTACCTAAGTCTTAACTTGTACATACAAGTGACTTTTCTCGCTTGCATTATTGTACCATTTGCTTTGAGGCTTTGCCACAATAAACCGTTAAAACTCGTCGGATTTGCGCATACCAGCAAAAAAGACTGCATCCTAAATTGGATACAGCCTAGTTTTCCCATCAATTGAAAACAACAGTCTTATTATTATGAACAATAATACGATCTTCCACATGCCAAGCAACAGCTCTGGCTAGAACGATCCGTTCAATATGCCGGCCAATTCGCTTCAAGTCCTCCACATTATCACGGTGGCTAACCCGTTGAACGTCCTGTTCAATAATAGGCCCGCCATCTAATTCTTCCGTTACATAATGTGCGGTTGCGCCAATAATTTTCACGCCGCGGTTATGCGCTTGAGCATACGGCTTACCACCTACAAAGGCAGGCAAGAAAGAATGGTGAATATTGATGATACGGTTGGAGTAATGCTTGATGAAAGACGGTGAGACGATCTGCATATAGCGGGCCAATACAATAGCATCCACTTTATCTCCCACTACTTCCAGCTGGCGGCGCTCCGCTTCAGCCTTCGTATCTGCCGTAACCGGGATATGGTAATACGGAATGCCGAATGGCTCTACCAGCGATTGCATGTCCGGGTGATTGGAGATCACCATCGCAATATCCGCATTCAAATCGCCTGCACGCCAGTGCCAAAGAAGCTCAAGCAAAGCATGATCTTCCTTCGAAACAAAGATCGCAATACGCTTCTTCTGACTAGCAAGTGACAGGCTCCAATCCATGGAGAACTTGTCAGCAACGACTGAAAAAGCTTCTTTCAATTGCTGCACGCGGTTTTCTAGGTTATCCAAGTCAAACTCGATGCGGATGAAAAACATCCCGCCTTCCGGATCCATCGTATACTGGTCGGACTGCACAATATTCGCGCCATATTCATACAAAAACTGTGACACTGCCGCCACGATGCCCGGCTGATCCGGACAGGAGATCAACATTCTTGCTCTATTCGCCCATTCGCTCTCCCTGCGAGTCAGACTGTTTGCATTTCCCCGTTCCATGTGAATCCCCCTAGTTGCTTTCTACTCGAAAGTTATCTGTATCTGTATCTGCATTAAGCCTTCTTCAATATATCCTGACCGGCAAGCCAAACGATAAGACGTTGGTTAAGCTGCTCCTCGCTTAGGTCGGACAACAATCTTTCTTCATGCAAAATATCGTACAAGCGCTCTAACGGCTCGCGGCCGTCCGCTTTTTTCGCTTTCGCATCGTTTTTCAGAATCTCCCAAGTTTTCAGCACATAATCGCGGAAATGAATATCCTTTTTGCCAAACATATGGTCGATTCGCTCTACATGATCCAGGAACTCTTCGCCGAAGCGGCCTTTGAGGTTACCGGACAAGAGGGCGATCTCCGCTTCGTACATCGGACGCTGCGTTTTGTCTTCTTTTCCGATCCAAGGCGTCTCTAGAATCATCGGTAAATGCTGCAGCTTCTCATGATTAGCCACATTGTTCATTGCTTCAAAGCCGATCCAACCTGAGCCTAACGGCGCATGACGGTCTTTCGCAGCCCCGCGAGGATTCTTACTGTCGTTTAAGTGAACGACGCCTAGCTTCTCTAAGCCAATAACTTTATCGAAATGATGCAGAACGCCATCCAGATCATTAACAATATCATAACCAGCATCGTGAATATGGCAAGTGTCCATACAAACCGTAAGTTTGCTGTTAAACTCCACGCGCTCCATAATTTCCGCAATTTCCTCGAAGCTGCGGCCAATTTCGGTGCCTTTGCCAGCCATTGTTTCTAACGCAATATTCACGTCAGTGTCCTTCACACCAGCCAGTACTTCATTCAAACCTTCAGCGATACGTTCAATGCCGTACTCTGCATCCTTGTCTGTATAGGCGCCTGGGTGAAGAACGATATTGCGCACACCGATGTAGGCCGTTCGGCGAATCTCTTCTTGAAGGAAGCGAACAGCCAGTTCAAAGGTATCCTCTTTATAGGAACCCAAGTTAATGATGTAAGGAGCATGAACGACTATTTCGTTCATTGCATGCTTGTCCATCACAGCTTTGCCTTCTTCAATGTATTGATCTTCAATGGGTTTGCGGCGCGTATTTTGTGGTGCGCCTGTGTATATCATAAACGTGGAAGAACCGTATGAAACTGCTTCTTCAGCTGCATTTAACAAGCCTTTATCTGAGAACGAAACGTGTGAGCCAATTTTGGGCATGGTTCATTGCTCCTTTATTGAGTGTCTATCTACTACCTTCCTATTTTACTCGGATTGTCGCAAGAAATCTAGAAATAAGGTATAATTCTTATCATATATGACCGTTTGGTAGTGAGGTGACAAATAAATGGCTAACGATTTTTTCATGTGGTTCATTATTTTCTGGGTGTTTGTCCTGCTATTCTTCATGTCTGTAGGCGGATACTTCATGTTTCGCAAGTTCCTGAAGGTGCTCCCCAAAGAGGACGGAAAGTCGAAGCTTGATTGGCAAAATCATTACGTCGACAACTCTCGCCATCTTTGGACAGAAGACTCCAAATCATTCCTAGATCAGCTGGTTTCTCCCGTGCCAACAGCTTTTAGAGATATTGCCAAGCACTCCATCGCGGCTCGCATCGGACAGGTTGCTTTGGAGGCCAACGCCAATGAGGTAACGAGAGCTCACTGTATCGAGGGGTACATTCTTGCAACTCCGAAGCGTGACTACCGCAGCTTGACCAGCTTCCTTGAGAGAGAGCAGATCGACTATAGTGCCTATAAGCATTTGCTTCAGTAAAAATGAAAAAGCCACCCCTTTGAATCAAGGGATGGCTTTATTTATTATGGCGGCTGTCAAACAGACTCATGGTCATGCCTCCTATGTCGTAAATAAAAATGCGGAGGCTTCAAAACCGGAATAACAAATCTGCGAATTTCCGGACAACTCAGCACTTAATTTCTCCAAACGCTCATTGGCGCAGTCCTTGCAGTGACACAGAGGGATCGTCGTCTTATAATACCCTGTTTTGAACACTTTCTCCGCGTTGTTTCTGGACATCACCGATTCGCATTTCACGCAATACACCATATCTAAGTTAAACATAAATTTCTCCCCTTTACTGAATCTTAATGTCGTTTATTGTTACATTATGTATATATAAATGATTATAAGATACATTTCGTAACTTAACAAGGGGTTTGTTCCTATTAACAGATATAATTGACCACAACGTCATCGTAATATCGATCTGGTTCGTAGCTTTTTGTGATTCTGGCAAATTCTTTATTATGTAAAGTTGCAAGTTGATTTATTTCATAAAGCAATTCGAATTCTACGTAGTCATTAGGTTGAACAGCCGCTTTATACAAATAAATATCTTTGTTCTTACTCACAAGGTCTATGCAACCCTCGCAATGGAACGTTCGATTCGCAACGATAAGCTCAAAGCCGTATATAATTTCGTTATCCGTAGGTAAAATCAATGAACTTTCGAAAGTAAATTGTGACTTCTCTAATTCCAAGATATCGATTAGTGCATACTTCGTATGTATATTTCTCGCATACATTTGAACAATTGTTAATTTACCTTCTAAAGGGGTAGTCAGTGTTAACTTGCTTCTTTTTCCGATCGTCAAAGCCTTCACACCACCTTAATACATATTGTATCTAGTCAAATGAATCTTTGCTTTGTTATAATGGTTTTCTGGTATATTTGGTTAAACACCGTGGATATAATGGTAGAAAAATAAACAGTGAGGAATGATCAAGCTGAAGTATGGAGACCGTATTGCCCTCTTACGTGAAAAGAGAGGACTGACCCAAGAAGAATTATCCATTAAAATTGGTATATCCAGGGCATCCCTTTCTCACTATGAAACAAGCCGTCGCGAGCCCGATTACGAAACCATTAATAAAATAGCGAACTTTTTTAATGTTTCCATTGACTATTTGCTTGGACGCACGAACCTTCAGCAAACTGTTCTTGATAACGATGTTCGGGACTTTGTAGAAAATCTTGATTTAACAGATGAAAATATTTTGCAAAAGTTTTCATTAACCGTTGATGGCCGAAAGCTTTCGCCAGATGAAGCAAAACGGTTCATTGCCTTTGTAAGGGCTGAGCGTTCGTTGGAGTAGTTGATTGCCGAGCAAATTGGACTTTATGAGCCTGAAATTTCTGTTTGTCGATGCCAAGATAGAGAAGAATCTGATGAATATCGATTGAAATCTTAAGTTCTTGATTCATATGTGGACCTACTCCCAACGCTCAGCTTTTCTTAAAAAGTAAAAATTCATTTTCCGTTACTTTCGATACGTTATGTATCTGTCACGAGACAGAATAGCGATGTTCGCCTGCTACTACTTATTTACACCAATATACTTCAAGGTGACGGATGGCGCGGACTGATTAAACAAATCTCTAAGTACAGAGACATTTTTCGTTTTTAAATAGTAATGATAGCCATATGTTTTACGGAGTGTGTGAGTGCCAATATCTGTTAATCCAACTTGTTTCGCCGCTTGATTTAAAATTCGATACACGCGAATTCTCTTGATAGGATTGCCCGTTCGTTGGGACGGAAATAAGTAATTATCCTCGTCCATATATTGAATATACTCCTTGATAAAGGCCTTAAGCTGTGAAGAAAGCTGGAATGTCTTAACTTTACCCGTTTTTTCCTCCCGAACACTTACCACATTTCGATCCCTCACATCTTTTACTTTCAATGATAGAAGATCGCTAAGATGGAGTCCGGAATTAATCCCGATTGTAAAGAGAAGCCAGTCCCGAATTGATTGTTCTTTTAAAACTTCTTGTAATTGTTCAATTTTCTCTTGATCTCTTATCGGTTGAACAACTTGCATGAATAGCACCTCACATGACCATAATCAAATTTCATTGTATGTATCCATTTTTTGCTATTACATATGAACTCAAGGTACTCTATTCTATCAATCCTCCTAATTATTGTATGTTACATATTGTATCACAAATTTGATAAATGATCTATGCCTTTTCCTGTTCTCAAAAGCTAATATCTACGGTATAATTCTTAATAAAGAACGTTTTCATCCTTTAACAACTCATGGAGGGAGGCCACGTACATTGTTAAAAATTGCTAGGTTTCTATTCATCCTTCTCATTTTCAGTGCTATAACGTTTCCAGTATCCGCTTACGCTTCGGGTTATGAGTCAAGCTCTTCTCAGAAAAATAGTTTTTTATCACAGCTTACTTCTTTGTTTAATCTGAGTAAGTTATTTAGTTCAAGTACATACCAGAACAACAATAACAATAGTAATAGTAACAACAACAACAACAACAACAACAACAACAACAACAACAATAATCACAGCAGTAGCAATAACAACAGCAACAATAACAACAATCATAACAACAACAGCAATAACAATAATAACAACAACGACAATCATAACAATAACAACAATAACAACAATAATAACAACAATTGGTATGAAGACTGCTGGGACGACATCGATTGGGGCAATAATGATTGTCCAGATTCCTATGATATTTGGAAAAAGTGGTTCTGCTATTAACAAATAAAAAACTCCGTCAGCATCAGCTGGCGGAGTTTTTTACGGTTATGGCTGCTTCGCTTCCAGGACAAACACGGTAATTTCAGGCCGGCAATTGAACCTTATTGGAAACAATGTAGTTCCTATGCCGCGGTTTGTGTAAACGTGAAATTCACTTTTTTCGAAGGTATAAAGTCCTACCTCATATTTCTGTCCCAGATCCGGTGTAAATAGGCTCCCGTAAAAAGGAATCCGAATTTGCCCGCCATGACTATGGCCTGAGAGCTGCAAGTCAACAGGAAATTTCAAGGCGGTATCTGCGAAATCCGGCTCGTGTGCAAGCAGCAGCACGAACTCGTCTTCTTTGGTACCTTTTAAAGCGAGAGGCAGATCCGGTTTACCGTGGAACATTTCATCTATTCCTGCTATCCATAAACGGCTATTTCCGCGTACAATCGACTTATTTGCGTTGACTAGCACCGTAAAGCCGGATTGTTCAAGTACATCCCTTACCCGCCCAGGGTCCAGGCGCATATCGTGATTGCCGAGAACCGCATATTTGCCCAATTTAGCTTGAAGCTGCGATAGAATCGGAATCACATCGTCACTTATTTGACCGTAATTAGAATCAAATAAATCTCCTGTAAAACAAATCAAGTCAGGCTTTTGCCGCTGAACCAGCTTGACCACTCGTGCCAATTGGTCCAAGCTATAGTACTTACCGAGATGTGTGTCGCTGAACTGAACAATGCGCATGCCCGCGAATGCTGCCGGATACCGACGATACGCAAGTGGAACTGTTTTTAACTGAATCCAATACCTCTCGCCGAAGATGCTATATAGACCGCTTACTCCCGCAAGCGCCGCCAAAGATCCTACCGCAGACATACTATACTTAAGAAACGCCCTGCGATTCATACGTTTATTGGTCACTAGATGTCCCCTTCCCTTACGAGTATCTCTAGGTCTAACTGCGGAGGCTCATGCGGAATTTGTCGAGGGGAATCACATAAGCGTCGATACAATTTGTATAATTTTAATATGATCGGGATTGATTTCGCGGAAAAAACGTGCGATAATAAATTACCAGATACGATTTGTATCACAAAGAATGCTTTGGAGGGGTCACTTGTGAATCATCAGATGCATCAGACGGATTTGGAAGAACTTGATACGGAGTGGATCGAACTTATTATGAACGCACGTAAGATGGGTTTTACGATGGACGAAATTCGCGCATTCCTAAGAAGCCCTTTCCAAACGACTCAAAAATCACAAAATTCAGCTGAAAATGATCCTTGTATGTCCCCATAGATCTACACAAGGTTATCTGGATTATTCATCGTTAGGCCGCTTCATTCTCCATTTGTTAAAATCCAGAAATTCACGAAACTGCTGCTTATCAACCCCAGATGACATGGCTTCTTTAATAATGTCATACCATTCCTGATCGAGCTGAGGCCCATCCTGAGATGTCTCATCCTGCTCATCGATTAATCTCTCGACAGGCACTTTAAGGACAGCTGCAATTTTCTCAAGAAACTGAATAGAAGGATTCTTCTGAATATCCCGCTCCAAGCTGCTAATATAAGATTTAGCAACCCCTGCACGTTCAGCGAGTTCTGTCAATGACAGGCCCTTCTCTTTCCTCAATTGTTGTACGCGTTTTCCAATCATTTCATATCTTCCCTTATCTCAAAGTGATGGGTGCTCTCATAATTATATCAGAATTTCCTCCAAAGAACAAATATGTTTCTTATTAAGAACAATGAGAAAAAAGCCCCCTGCGGGGCTTTTGCTTCTTGCTTGGATTTAACTTCTTGTTTTTTTTGTAAACCTTGCAGACGGGTAACATCATCTATAACAGCAGTCAGGATCGTACAAACCGATGACTTGAGAATACTCACTAGTTAACTTTATCATTATGCCATTTCATGAACTCTATCAAAATTTTCAATTCATGAATGCGTTCTTTGGCGATACCGGATTGTTTCAAATCAGCTATAAAATCCATCCATTCCTGATCCAGTTGATGATTCGTTCCCGTATCTTCCGTAATTTTCAGTAAGAGCTTAAGATCCACATTAAGAACCTCTGCGATTTTTTCTATCACATGAATGGAGGGGTTCTGTTTGAGATTTCTTTCGATATTGCTTAAGTAGGATTTGGAAATACCTGTCCGCTCTGAGAGCTCAGACAATGTGTACCCCCTCTGCTTCCGTATACTTGAAATATTTTGACCGATCATGGTTATCATCACTCCACGGTGACACTTTTGGCAAGATTTCTTGGCTTGTCAACATCGCAACCTCGATATACGGCTGCATAATAGGCAATTAATTGTAACGGAATAACCGAAACCAACGGGGTAAGATGCTCGTGAATAGCAGGCAGGACGATTTGATCGTGTTTTTCCTCCATCCCCTCCATGCTGATCATACAAACATGAGCACCGCGTGCCAGAACTTCTTGGACGTTGCTCCTTATATTGCCCCTAATATGAGATTGGGTTAAAAGCGCAATAACGGGAGTGCCCTCTTCAATTAAGGCAATGGTTCCATGCTTCAATTCTCCGCCAGCGAATCCTTCGGCTTGAATATAGGAAATCTCCTTAAGCTTTAATGCGCCTTCCAGACATGCGTAGTAATCCATGCTTCGCCCTATAAAAAAGCAGGTGCGTGACGCATTCAAATACTTCCATACGTTCTCTTCCATCATCTCCTTCTTGTTAATCATAATTTCCATCGCATTCGCGGCAATACTTAACTCGTGGAAAGGGTTGGTTTCCTGATTGATTCCTTTGGCACGCGCGCTGTCAAATGCGAGTATCGCTAATACAGCAATTTGTGCTGTATAGGCTTTTGTTGAGGCTACCGCGATTTCGGGTCCGGCATGAGTGAGCAAAGTGAAGTTCGCTTCACGTGATAACGTGGAACCTGGTACATTCGTAATCGTCAATGTCGGATAGCCCAGCCGCTTGATGGCTACTAATACACCTCTGCTATCCGCCGTCTCTCCGCTTTGAGAAATAAAGATAAAAAGTGGGTTTTTGGAGAGAATCGGTCTATTATACAAAAATTCACTTGCGATATGAGTTTCAGCAGGAATTTCGGCTATTTTCTCAATCAACTGTTTACCAACCAGCCCCGCATGATAACTTGTTCCGCAAGCAATGATATAGATACGATCCGCTTCCTTCATACTAATGCGAATGTTAGAATCGATGATCAATTCTCCATTGCCATCTTGGTATTTGGAAACAATTTTACGAATGACAAAGGGCTGCTCGTCAATTTCTTTCAGCATATAATGTGGATATATCCCTTTCTCAATATCGCTGGCATCAAGCTTGACTTGAAAAGGCCTCCTCTGCATGAGCTCTCCGCTCAAGGTTTTAATCGTTTTTGAATGTTGGCGAAGAATGACCATCTCCTCATCCATCAATTCCACGAACTGATTCGTTAGCTGCAGCATCGCCATAGCATCGCTTGCAATAACATGAAAGTCTTGGCCTAGTCCGATAAGCAAGGGGCTTTTATTTTTACCAACATAAATCGTATTGATATCTTCGTTATCTAATAAAGCAACGGCGTAAGAACCTTTCATTGTGACGAGCAATTGCCGAAAAGCTTCTTCAACCTCTAAACCGCTTTCCACTAATTTCTCCATCAACTGTACAATCACTTCCGTATCCGTATCGCTTGAGAAAGGGACTCCAGATAGAAAATGCTGCTTGATTTCCTCGTAGTTCTCAATAACCCCATTATGGACAAGAGTGAAGCGACCGCTGTTGCTTTGATGAGGATGTGCATTCCTGCGGCTAGGTTTGCCATGTGTCGCCCATCTTGTATGACCAATACCAACTAACGCTGTCTTCTGTTGATCAATCACATCGTTAAGGGCAGCTATTCGTCCCTGTTCTTTGTATATATGTGTACCTCTTTCATTCAATAAAGCAATTCCGGAAGAATCGTACCCTCTGTATTCCAGTTTTTCTAAACCTTTAATCAAGATTGCTTTCGCGTCCTGATTACCGATATATCCTACAATTCCACACATTTTAAATCTCCTTTGAAATAAAATTCTTAATAAAGAACAATTGAGTAATAATTCGCTATAAATTGAATACATGCTCCAATTCCCACATAAGTTTTTAAAAAGGGAGGGATTCTGTCATGTATTCACTTTCGACGAGTGTATGGAAAAAGGCGCAGCGTACTTACCATAAGGTTTTGCATGCATACAATTCTATACTTTATAGAGACTGCCTTGACATAGAAATGAAGGAAGCACTATTTGAAAAGATGCAGCACCACAGACAGAAGATGAATGAAGGCGCTTAAGCTTGGCGCAGCGTTAAACGCTCATGCTTTTGGCCTTAATCAATGACTCTTTGATACAGGTGATGACCCGCATCTGCTCATCTTCCGACAGACTGGATCCGGATGGTAAACAGAGTCCCCTTTTAAACAATTGCTCGGATATAATCTCATTGTCACTATGTGGGTAAAACTGAACCCCTTCGAATAGAGGCTGCATATGAAGCGGTTTCCAAACTGGACGTGCCTCGATATTCTGTTCCGCCAAAGCTCCCAATAACGCCTCAACCGATACACCGGCTTCATTTTCGTCCAAAGTTAATACAGTAAGCCAACGGTTCGAACGCGTATTGGGCAGCTCGGGCATAAACGCGATGCCTGGAACATGCGCTAACTCTTGAACATATCTTCTGAAAATCGCTCTTCTTGCGTTAACTCTCTCTTCCAGCACCTCTAACTGAGCTCTACCAATCCCGGCGAGCACATTGCTCATCCGATAATTATAACCGGTCTGGCTATGTTGATAGTGTGGCGCATAGTCGCGCGCTTGGGTTGCCAGGAAACGAGCTTTGTTCAACTCCTCGCCTTCGTTGGAAACCAACATCCCCCCGCCGGAAGTCGAAATAATTTTATTGCCATTAAAGGAATAGATGCCAAACTTCCCGAATGACCCGCTCGCTCTCCCTTTATACGTGGAGCCCAACGATTCTGCTGCATCCTCGATTACAGGGATATCAAACGTTTGGCAAATCTCCAAAATTTCATCCATCTTCGCACTTTGGCCATATAGATTAACAACGATGACTGCCTTAGGCAGTTTCTTTTCTTGAGCAGCATCATATAAGGCACGTTCTAGCGCTTGAGGGGACATGTTCCATGTTTCTGGCTCGGAATCAATAAATACCGGTGAAGCTCCCAAATAGACAATCGGGTTAGCACTCGCAACAAAGGTTAGACTTGAACAAAAAACCGTATCCCCCGCTTGAACATCCAGCAGCCGCAGAGCCAAATGAATGGCCGCCGTTCCGGAGCTAACCGCAGCCGCGTCGTTAACGCCCACATAGGAGGCAAGCTCTTTCTCAAATGCATCGACATGGGGGCCAAGCGGAGCGATCCAATTGGTATCAAAAGCATCTTGAATATAGGTCATTTCATTCCCGCTCATGTGCGGAGGGGAAAGATATATTCTTTTTGTATGCGTGAACACAGGGTATGCACTTCCTTTATATGGGTTCTTGGGACCAAAAAAGCGCCTTCGGCGCTGTTAGGCGAACTTTCGGCTGCTAATAATTTTGGCCGGGGTTCCTACTGCTGTACTATTCGTCGGGATATCACTAATGACGGTGGCACCCGCTCCGATAATTGCCCATTCTCCGATGCTTTTCCCAGGAATGACGGTCGCTCCCGCACCAATCATAGTCCCTTCTTTTACAGTCACGGAACCGGTAAGTGTAGCTTTAGGAGCAATGTGGGCATAGTCACCAATGTGATTGTCGTGCTCTACGATGGCACCCGAGTTGATGATCACATGATCGCCAACGCATGTATCAGCACTGACAATGGTATTAGCCATAATAACTGTACCGATCCCAATAGAAGCACTCGAACTGACAATCGCTGTGTGGTGAATGAGTGAAACATAGTTTTCCTTGGCTAGGCCAAGCTTTGTCACAATCGACTTTCGAACCTCGTTATTCCCTATCGCAATTACAAATTTAAGATGGTTCCTTTGACTCAATAAAAGATGTGCGGAAGAGGTCGGCCCTATATATATCTCATTAATTACAGTTAATTCGTCATACTTGTCATCCAAAACGGCAATGATTTTAACATCACTTTTTGAATGAATCAAATCCTTGATGACCTTGCTATGGCCACCCTCACCAATAACGACTAAATCCAACCTGTACCAAACCCTTCATGATAGATTTGATCCGGAGAATTTCTCCATGGTCACATGATTCCCGTGGCTGATTCCATCCGATTTAATCACTTTCACAAAAGTTAGAGCTAGAATTTTGAAATCAAGAAGAAGGCTTTGATTCTCCACATACCAAACATCAAGCCTGAACTTTTCTTCCCATGAGATGGCGTTTCTCCCGTTAACTTGAGCCCATCCCGTAATTCCAGGGCGTACTTGATGGCGTTTGGCCTGCTCTTCCGTGTATAGTGTCAAATAGTCCATTAACAGCGGCCTTGGACCAACTAAACTTAAGTCTCCCTTAATCACATTCACCAATTGGAGCAACTCATCAAGGCTGTATTTTCTAAGGAATTCCCCAAAGGAAGTTAAGCGTATGGAATCGGGCAATAAATTCCCTTCGTTGTCCCTTGCATCTGTCATGGTTCGGAATTTATAGATATTAATCGGTTTGCCGTGCAATCCAGGCCTTAACTGTGTGAAGATAATCGGTGATCCTAGCTTTGCTCGAACCAAAACAGCGACAATGCCGATAACCGGGGAAAAAAGGAGTAATAAAGGAATTGAGATTAGTAAATCAAAAAATCGCTTCATCATAATCATGCTCCTATTGGTCTTAACTAAAAATTTTGATTTCAAACGGCTGAGCTTCCATACAAAATAATTGGACTTCTGGGTACTGTGACCATCGACAGCTACTAACCATTGATTATCATCAATCATTAGCTGGTCGATATGGTGCATCCCATCTTTTCTCCAATCGCCTTCTTTTTTCGTACCGCACAAGATTAAGGAGATTTCCTCCTCCTCATATTCAAACTCCGTTAGCTTGTTTACCTTGAACACTCTTACCGAATCGCCATAATGAGGATAATCCGCTTGTGTGTACCTATAGATCGTTCCATCTGAAAAAATGAATCTTCCTCCGGGTCTGCTAATCATCAGGTTACTAGTAATTATTGGGCTTTGGGGATGTACGAAATAAGGTCCTTCCAATTGCTCCGAATGGAATAAGTGAAGATTCCCACCTTCAGTCCCTGCAAAAATCCACCATTTATTATCGTATTTGATAATAGAGGGATCCATGAAGTTACCATCTAACAGCTCACATGCAACTTCCCATTGATTAGGAAACTGTTTGGCTTTGTACAATAAAACACGATTGGTTTCTATCGTTTCAGGCAGCATAAACATCTCGTCCTCAACTTTAAAAACCTGCGGATAAGATAAATGGAAGTTTTCACTTAGAACGACTTGTTGATACTCCCATTTCAACCCATCAGCACTTATGGCTAAGCCAATTTGCCCACGTTCAAGTTCTTTATTAAAGATCTCAAAGAACAGATAAAACCTCGAATCCTCTTTGACAATAAAGGGATCTGCTACAAATTCAGCAGGCGCATCATTTACGTCTGAAGCTTGTATAGATGGTTTATCCATGTCTAATTCGGTTTCATTTAGCAACGTCGTGATCATATCAGCGGAACTGAAAACCTTGATCGACCAAATCTGAGTAACTATTCCCTTCTTCATAAGGGAAATTAAACTCTTTATTTTTTTAAGAAACTTCCGATTTATAGGGAACAAACATTCATCCCCCTTCAGTCAGTACCGACATACGCATGAGTAAGCCCTCGCTATACCGTTACTTCTTCTTCTTTTTTATGAAAACCATATGGATTATGGGCTTGCCATCTCCAGGAATCCAGACACATCTCTTTAATGCCCCTCTGAGCACTCCAGCCTAACTCACGCTTAGCCTTGTTCGGATCCGAATAACAGACGCCTATGTCACCTGGTCTTCGATCTGTCATCAGATATGGAATATGTTGTCCGGTTGCATTTTCGAATGCTAACACCATTTCCACAACACTATACCCCTGCCCCGTACCAAGGTTGTATGCCTCTACCCCTGTACTTGCCATAATCTTCTCCAATGCTTTCACGTGCCCACATGCCAAATCAACGACGTGGATATAATCTCTGACACCCGTGCCATCTACAGTTGGATAATCATTTCCATAAATCATTAATTCCTTTAATCTCCCTACTGCCACTTGAGTAATGTAAGGCATTAAATTATTAGGTGTGCCGTTTGGATCTTCGCCTAATCTGCCACTACTATGAGCCCCAATCGGGTTAAAGTAGCGTAACAGCGCAATGCTCCATGTGGGATCGGACACATACATGTCCTGCATGATCTCTTCAATCATCAGTTTTGTACGACCATATGCATTTGTTGCACCTAGTGGAAAATTTTCTGTAATTGGCACTTGATCCGACATGCCATATACGGTTGCTGACGAACTGAATACGATTTTTTTCACCGCATATTCCTGCATTAGCTCACATAACACAATCGTGCCCGTTATATTGTTGTGGTAATATCGCAATGGTAAACGAACGGATTCACCTACTGCTTTTAGTCCTGCGAAATGAATCACAGCTTCAATTTTATTTTGTTTAAAAACCAACTCTACATCCTGACGGTTTAACAGATCAATCTGATAAAATGCAAAGTCTTTACCTGTTAGCTCTTTTACTCGTTTCAAAGACTCTAGGCTGCTATTGCTTAAGTTATCAACAACAACAATTTCGTATCCTGCGTTCAGTAACTCTACACAAGTATGACTTCCGATATAGCCGGCTCCACCGGTTATAAGTATTGGCATTTTGAACCTCCTGACTGTTAGTTAGAATTTTAAGTAGTCACTTCGATAAATAATATTTAGACTAACTACATTCTCGTAGTAAAAATAAATCAAGTAAAAACCTAGGAGCATGTAATACATCAACTTCTGTTCTCTTTTTACAAATAGACTTATGACATATGATATAAGTATCACATTATATACTCCGAAATAGATGGTAAACCTAGCGAAAATCCAATTCTGAGTAGCAACTGCCATTACAACAAAATTTATTATTGACATATTGACAACATAATCACTATAAGGAAAAATTTCACTAAGCTTATGTCTTCCAATAAAAGCAAAGATTAGAGGAATGGCACTGATAGCTACCCTAATGATGTTAGCTCCCCCCTCTTGGAAATTCTGATACTCACTATAGTGCGTATCGGCGATTGCAGAGAATATTGCATCAGATAATACACTATATCCAAGAATTAATAACATAGCCAATATTAGGATGACGAAGGTGGATGACGTCCATGCCTTTCTTCTCACAACAAAAAACATAGGTATAAGAATTAGGGCGCTACCATGAAATAAAGAGGCGAAAGATACCACAAGAAAATATTTCTTCCAGTTTCCTTCAAATAGATATTTGGTTGCAGCAAAAATAATAGCCGAAGCCAAAAACTGTCTAACACCGCTCATGGAAACTAAGAATAGCCCCGAAGTTATGTATATAAAAATACTTAATTCAAACATTCTCGAATATTTGTATAACACATAGACAATGAGTACATTAGTCACTAATGCTGTAATAAATATTAACAACTGTGGATCATCAGTGATTTTCTGCAATATCATTTGTAAAATACCGAAGCCTATATCCTTCTCAGCTTTTACTTGTTCCCATGTGTAATTATTTAATCTGTAAGAATACATATAAAAGAAAGTATCACCAATATTATTGCGGAGCCCGGCTATGACTACGAATGTTGCCATAACGATACCCGCCAGCCATTTATTAGGCTTCACTGCTAGGGCCTCAGCACCAATTGCCACAGGTTTGGCCAAAATCCTTGAAAAATAGGAGGCGATATAGACAACAATCAGATTAACCCATAGGATGGCCATTTTTGATTTCCTTTCGCGTACTATGTGACACTCGTTTTTCTGATAACATACCAGTAAAGCATGACACCAAGGGGAATTGCGAGAAGAGTGAGCAGTTTCGCAGGTGTTTCTTTCATGAAATTGCGATTGCCGGAAGTCAGGCTGCTGGACACATAATGGATAGACTGCCTGAATTTAAAAAGTGAACTAGCGAACGGCAGCTTCATTAGCTCCTTACGATAAAAAGCAAACCCCTTTGGGTTCTTGCGGTACTGCTTCAGCATGTTCATTGAAGAGCCGTCCAGTAAATACTCCACGCAGCAAAGCACTTCATTCATAAGAAGCAATTCATACTGCTCGTCTAACTTATAGTACTTGTAGGCTAAGCCGACGTATTTTTCATTTTCGAAAATGGGATAAGGGTACTCCCGTGTAAGTGCTGTTCGATAAACCAGCTTTTTATCCCCAGTTACGCCATGTTTGCTGTATAGCTGAAATAGTGTTGAACGCTTCATATTCTCCGGCAGCTTCGTGCCGATAATACGGCCATCTGTAAAAGAATCAAGTCCAACGATTCCACTTACATGCTCGCTACCGTGTATTTCCCAAAAAGCGTTGATTTGTTCCACGGCACCATCCGGCATATAATCATCGGAATCAATGCATACGTTTAACTCTGTATCAATTAACCTGTAAGCTGTATTATGGGCGCCGTGCATCCCTTGATTTTCCTGGCGGTGATATCGAATTTGGATCTCATTCTCCGAAATCCAACCTGCCACTACTTGTTCCGTATTATCCGTCGAGCCATCGTCTATGATCAGCCAAACGAAATCTTTGGATGTTTGTCGCTTAAGACTTTCGTAACAAACATGCAGACAATAAGCTCTATTATATGTAGGTGTAAACACAGTAAGTTTCTTCATCCAATCACCTCAATACGCCTAAATAAAACCCTTCCGTCCAGGATGCGCTGTTCTTAATGTCGTATCCATTGTTCGATAAAGAGAACGAGGGGATATGCCTCGGTAAATTTCTTGCGATAACACTATTTATCCGCTCTATCCAAACCGACTTGTTTTCGAGCGATATCCGCTCTACCAATTGAATGCCCATATCCACCTCCTGGGTAATCTCATCGGATATAAGACAAGGCAAACCGGCCCCTTGCGCTTCAATGAGTGTAACAGGTAAACCTTCATGTAAAGAGGGAAATACAAACATATCAAAAGCTTGGAGTAAACGGGTAATGTCACTTCGTACGCCTAGGAACTTTACCTTATCCTGTATATGCAAAGCTTCTACTTTCTTTTCGATCTCTGCACGCAGCGGTCCATCACCTGCTAAGATAAGGACAGCATTCGGTTTCTCTTGATGCAGCTGTGCAAAAATATCAATAAGAAACGAATGATTTTTCTGATGCGCAAACCTTCCTACATGCCCTAAAACATAACTCTCCGAAGAAAGCCCCAACTCTTGCCTAACTTGCTCTCTAACCTCAGGAGAGAAGGCAAACTTCTCACTCTCAATCCCATTTTTTAAAATCATCGCTTTATTCACCTTGTTGGCAAATAACCATTTTGCCGCTTTATTCGAGCATGCTACAAAATGAGTTGCACAAGAGGATATAAATGTTCCAGCGACCCACTTGTAGGCTCTCGCGGCAACTCCACCTTCACTACTTGTATTGTGGCTGTGAGCAATCCGAACAGGCGCGCCTGCTTTCTTCGCGGCCCGCAAGACGAAACCACTCATTTTGTCCATATGAGCATGCACAATTTGGTATTGGGGATGTGTCTCAAAGAACTGCTCCAGAGCTTGCATATATTTCGTATGACCTATATCCGATACATACGGAATGCGATGAATTCTTCCACCCATTTCTTCGATTTCAGCATCGAAAACGCCAGGTTTGTTGGTAAGAAAATCAAATTGAACCTTGGATCGATCCATATTACGATATAAATTCATGAGCAGGGTCTCCGCTCCACCACGATTCATATTGACGACGACTTGCAAAATCCTTATTGGATCGCCCACATGACATCCACCTTTTCGTTCATGTATAGGGAATAAATACTTCTTTTCTCATTTAGCACAGTTTGAATGGCATATCTGATCTCAACCATATTTCTACCGTGCTGGCCTAGCTTTGATCGAATTTCTTTATTCTGAGCTAACTCCTTGATCTTCATTGCCATTGCCTCATAATCATTGGGCTCTACAATCCAGCCATTGTTATCATTACGTACCAGCTCTCTATGTCCTCTATTGCTGCTAGCAACTACTGGGAGAGCACAAGCCATAGCCTCCATCATATTTACAGGCAGCCCTTCACGCAGGCTTGATGCAACGGCAACATCGCACATTGGCAGAATGAGGTGAATATCATCTCGATACCCCAGAAAATCAACTTGATGTTCCACACCTAACTCTCTAGCGAGATTACGGCACTGCTCTTGTAGCGGCCCCTCGCCTGCAAGCAACAATTTGGTATTCGGGACATCGTTTTTGATCAAGGCTAAAGCCTGAATAAGCATTTGCTGGTTCTTATTCTGATTAAACTCTGCGGCATAAAAAAGGAGGATGTCCTCTGAATGGTAACCAGCTTTTACTTTCAACTCATACTTATGTAAATCATTTATGGGATGGAATCGAACGGTATCTACGCCTACACCATGCACATGCTCTATTCGACCTGCTCTGAAACGGCGATCAACGGCCAGTTGATAATCTTCTTCATTAATCGTTATAAGACAATCCGTCAAATAAGAAAGAATCTTTTCAAGTGGATAATAAACCATCCAGTTTAGGCGTGAAGCTCCCTTGCAAAAATGAAACCCATGAGCGGTGTAGATCACTTTTGTCCCACTCTTGCGTGCTTCCCGCGCTGCTAAACGTGCGAGCACACCACCCATTGGCGTATGGCAGTGAATGATGTCATACTTATTTTCATCTATAATTGACTTTAACTCTCCATAGGCTTTAAGGTTTTTTAATTTAAAAGGGGACCTTTGGATGGCAATATTAAACTTTGCATCCACATAAGGAAGGTCCATATTACCGCTAGCGGCAACATGGACCTCCCACCCCTGCTCCTTAAACCACTTCATGTAAGGTAAATGAAATGCTTTAAAATGATAATCAACAGTGGCGCATAACAGCACTTTTTTAGACATCTGTATCCCCTACTTAATTAATTCTTTCTCCAGAACGGAAGAAAGATATTTGAGTAAATCGAATCTTAAATCCTCACGTTGCAAGGCGTAATTGATCGTGGTTTGTATAAAACCCAATTTCTCACCCACATCGAACCGTTCACCGTCAAATTCATAAGCATAAACCGATTCGAGGGCATTTAACGCCTCAATGGCATCCGTAAGCTGTATTTCCCCTCCGGCGCCTGGCTTTTGGTCATTCAAAATATCAAAAATTCGTGCTGTCAAAATATAACGCCCCATGATGGCAAGATTAGACGGAGCCTCTTCTTTCCTAGGTTTCTCCACCAAATGATTGATGCTAAATAGCTGCTTTTCAATTTGTCTTCCATCCACAATGCCGTAGCGGGATACTTCATCGTCAGAAACGTGCTTGACACCAATGATAGAGGAATGGCGATACTCATATTGATCCATCATTTGCTTCAGACACGGCTTATCCGCACGAACAATGTCATCTCCTAACAACACAGCGAATGGTTCGTCGCCTATGAACTTTCGTGCACACCAGATCGCGTGCCCCAGGCCTCTAGGCTCTTTTTGGCGGATATAATGAATATCTACTTTGGACGACTTCTGAACTTCGGTCAATAAGTCAAACTTTTGTTTTTCAAATAAATTTTGTTCAAGTTCAAAGGAATTATCAAAGTGATCTTCAATCGCTCTTTTCCCTTTACCCGTCACAATAATGATATCTTCAATTCCCGATTCCACTGCTTCTTCTACGATATACTGAATGGTCGGCTTGTCGACAATGGGAAGCATTTCTTTAGGCATAGCCTTCGTTGCAGGCAGGAATCTTGTGCCTAGACCGGCAGCTGGAATAATGGCTTTACGTACTTTCATGGATTCAAAACTCCTCTTCAAACAATTGAGATTAATTTTTTCGGAATTGGTATGACATGACTATTGGCTAGGTTCAATAATTGAGTTCTTAGGCTTTCTTTATCTAGTGTGGTGTAGGTGGATATCATTTCCTTTATTTCTTCCATATACAATTCCGATGTTTTCCCGATATAAATCTTCGGATAGACCTGTTTTTCATTGATCTCATCGCTATTTAACAACTCTTCAAACAGCTTCTCGCCCGGCCTCATACCCGTAAATTCAATGCCTATATCTTCTAGCGAGTTTCCTGAAAGCTTGATCAGGTTTTTGGCCAAATCAACAATCTTCACGGGTTCTCCCATATCAAGGACAAATATCTCCCCGCCTCTGGCTAACGCACCTGCTTGAATGACTAGCCGGGAGGCTTCTGGAATCGTCATAAAGTAGCGGATCATATCAGGATGAGTGACAGAGACGGGACCGCCTTTTACAATCTGCTGTTTAAAACGAGGAATGACGCTGCCACGGCTTCCCAGCACATTGCCGAAACGAACCGCCACGAATTTCGTGTTACTGTTTCGATCCATATCCTGAATAATCATCTCGGCCATTCTTTTGGTGGCGCCCATGACACTGGTTGGATTCACAGCTTTATCCGTAGAGATCATGACGAACGTATCTACCGCACTTTGGCTTGCCGCAATGGCTACATTCATCGTACCTATCACATTGTTTTTAAGTGCCTCTTCAGGGTTTCTTTCCATTAAAGGCACATGTTTATGAGCAGCGGCATGATAAACGACGTCCGGATGATACTTGTTCATGATCGACATCATCTTCTTAACATCCTGGATATCTGCGATTTCCGTAAAGAGCTCTATGGATGTAGACTCGTATAAGTCCTTTAATTCCATTTCGATGGAATAGATACTGTTTTCACCATGGCCTAACAAAACCAGCTTCTGAGGAGTAAACTTCGCGACCTGACGGCAAATTTCAGAACCAATCGAACCACCCGCGCCGGTTACCAATACCACTTTATTCGTGACATATCCTGAAATACTATCTATATCCAAATCGATAGGATCTCGGCCTAATAAGTCTTCTACCTGCACATCCATGAAGTGATTTACCGAAAGTTTTCCGGATACCAGATCTTCTAACTTGGGGAGAGTTTGCGTCTTCGCGTTGGTTTTTGTGCATTCCTGGAAGATAAGGTTTAAGTCTTTTTTGCTGAGGGATGGGATTGCAATGATGATGTTATCGATATTTAGCTCTTTAACCGCGCGTTCTATTTGATCAATTCCCCCAATAACAGGAATCCCCAAAATATCAAGATTGTGAATTTTCACATTATCATCAATGAAACCTACAGGAAACATTTCGGTATCGTTGTTTTTGATCAACTGTCTGACCACCATGGTTCCAGCTGACCCAGCGCCCACAATCAGTGTTCTTTTCTTAACAACTGACTTCTTAATGTATGTATTCCGAATGATTCGCCAACAGAAACGTGAACCTCCAATAAGAATCATATGCAGCATCCATGTCACCGCAAGTAACCGAAAGTAAATATCATGAATAATTAACTGCTGAACACAAGCGACGGTAATTAACGAGTAGGTAGTAGCTTTTATAATAAAAATGAGTTCCCCAATACTCGCATGTTCCCAAGCTTTCTTATACAGCTTATACACGAAAGAAAATACATGATGGCTAAGTAGTAAGGTGATGGAGCTAACAACCAAAGGCAACGTGATTACGTCTAGACTTGCACTCAATAAAAAACGGCTAAAGAAAATGGAGGTGATAACGATAAAGGAGTCAATGAAGACTAATAAAGATAATCTTTGTCGATATGACAAATGAATGCACCCTCTCACTAAAGTTCTTAAGTATAAGGCCTTTGTGTAAAAAGACCATATAATTAAATCCTTTAATCTTATTAGGGCATCTAACCCCACCTCGCACCACACTTTTGACGACTCGCGTCTAAGGTCGATTCAACCCACAGCATGGCCGAGTGCCTCCGTTGATAACGGTTAGGAGGCATCACCGAAGTAAATTTAATGTTAGCTACTCGTGTGACATCTGATCTAATACACCCACCTTGAGGTGTTCCATATAAAGAACAAAAAGTTTTACCTAATCCTTAAAGGTTTTATAAAGAACATTATAATTGTCATTTGTTCTTTATAAAGAACTAACGTGTAGAATTCAACGCTTAAAACAGATTGCCATTTCTCTTAGCTCAATTGTAGTTCTTTATAAAGAACGTGTCAACGAAAAATATTCTAAGACCTACTATTATTACTTTGAGCTGGAACTATTTCATTTAAAACATATATTTCTTGTAAACGTGATAAATACTAATTCGGATGTTGCTAACTTAACAACTACTTTCCGTTAAAATATTACGTGCTAACTGCGATAACCCCATTAATCCTATATTAAAAACATGACTGTGAACGTTCATTAGGAGCTACGGCATCAGTTCCACTTCAACTATTAAAAATTAAAGCAAAATAGACGAATCTCAGTGAATCCGCCTATTAAATCTTTAAATTATTTTGGTCTTTTAGAATTTAAGAAAATCACTAAATCGTATTATTATTTTCCTGCCCAACTTTCTTCTCAAACATGCTTTTAGGTAAACGCTTCACTTTCATATTTTTATTAAATAGTAACTTTCCCAATATCATTGAGGGTTTTTCGACTAACGTATACATAATACTCGAAACAATTATTGTTAAAAAAAACGCAATCAAACAAATAGCCCATACTGAAATTGTTCTATGCAGTGCATGCACACAAGCATATAAAATAATTACATGTATCAAGTAAAAACTATAGGATACTTTACCTAAATGATTTATTACTTTATTTCTTAAAATTCTCGAGAATAATGATGAACTCATTGCTGTTATAATTAGTATTGCTGCTCCAAACGTTACCGCCCATGAATCAATAACAGTTCTGTAAAAAAGGTCAATATTGTGAAAAATGAACATCTTAATAGCAAATGAAGGATGTAAGTAGGCATACATCATCAATCCTAGTACAAATAGTAAAACTTTATGTTTCACACTAAAACCCATGAATTTATTCTGAATAAATTCCCTATGTCTAGCGAGTAATGCACCGAATATAAACATACCAGTATAATTAATAGTAGCTACTAATTCTGTTCCAGTAGCAGTAGAAACATCATATTTAAAAAGGGTAAATAGAATTACACTAGCTAAACTAAATGATAGAGCTAAGCCAATTCCTTTTTTCCAACTTAACTTTATTAAAATGTACATTAAAATTGGAAAAATTATTGAAATTCTCATTTCATGAACAAGTGACCATACAACGGGATCTAAATTACTCAGAAAAGTGCCGATTAATATTAGATGTTCTTTTAGTAACTGACTACTAATGGGTAAGTTCCAAAACGAATTAAAATAACCACTAAGGCCATAAATCTTCCCATGATAAAATAACTCTTTACAAATTATCGCTCCAATCATAGCAACTATATAAGGGATATAAATCCTAAAGACACGTTTTACTATAAAAGGAAGATAGTTTGATTGCTTATTATTATAATATGGTAGTGATAATACAAACCCACTTAGAACAAAAAATAATATAACGGCTTCTCCACCAGAGATAAATATTCTTAATGGACTATATTCAATTAGGAATTTTATTGTTTGGTCAAATGAAAAAATTCCGTAAAAATGAAGCATCATTACAGCTAATGCAGCTAAACCCCTTAGAGAATCTAATTCATCATATCGACTATGCATACAACCCTCCTTAAATCCTTTATAAAGAACAATGTATTCTTTTTAAAGAATATCAGATCGATTGTTTTTTTACAAGTATAAAAAATACACTATTAGCACGAGTTAAAGTTACGTCTACCCGTCGCACATAAAATAGCCCCGATTGACTCGAGGCTTGAGGATCTCTTTATTTAGATAGATTGTTTTCCATTTTCATCACTTTTGTTTTTTGATGATTATAATTAAATCTTTCTAAAATATTCATTATCATAGCTCTTACAACATTAGTTCGTACTTCAGTTATTCTTGAAAACATGAAAGCAATTGTGCACATTAAGGCTATGATTAATATTTCAATTAGTACAGATAATAAGTTTGGTTGTAATCCGTTAAAACCATTTTTAGATGCCCAATAATAAACAAAATTAATAATGGGATAATGAATTAAATAAAGACTAAATGAAAAACTAGCTACCAACTTTGAGGTTTTTTCAAACCATTTATTTTTATTTTCAGTCTTTGCTTTCTGTGCTGCAGTACCATGTATAAGTATGTAAATTAGAAGACCTAAGGATAGCCCTATAAAAAAATCTATAATAAATAAGTTATTTGTATGGTGTTCAACAAATAGTCTTCCATTGTTTATCAGCGGTCTCATGAACATTGCCAAACAAACAAGCAAGAATGATGTCGTCATAATAAATTTATTCTTTGCTCTTGAGGTAGCTGGCAAAAGTAAAACGAGCATTCCCACCAACCATATTAAGAAATAATAACTCATTCGTTGCCCAATTAAGAAAATGACAGTTAGAGCAGTAAATAGGTACGCAACTTTCAAGATTTTCTTCTGATTTCGAAGTAGCAAAATAATAATAGGAAATAGCATGTAATACCAAAACTCATAACCCAGACTCCATAATGGCCCATTTGACCCATAATTACCGACATAAATATTTTGTAAATAGAATAGGTTCCCAACAAATTCCTTAATGTTGGTGTAGTTATCACTGTACTTACTATAATCAAAATAATAACTAGCTAGTTTATCGGCAATGAGTGTTAAACATAAAGCTGGAATTAATACTACGTATAGTCTTGACAGTCGATTAACAAGGTATGATTTCCAAGACCATTTATTGTCAACGATTGATTTTAAAACAGATCTCGATATAAACAATCCACTAAGAACAAAAAAAACTATAACTGATGGTCCTCCAAGTAAGTTAAGAAGATAGAGTAATTTAATAATTACGGTGGGGTTCTGTAAATATCCATAGCCTAGGAATAGTCTAGATCCCAGATGTTCCATCAATACTAAAATCGCAGCTAACCCTCGTAAAAAATCCAAATAAATAGATACTCTTCCCTCTAATAGGCTATTAGCCTTTAAGAAATTATTATAAAGTTTATTCACACTTTCACCTCTGCTATTTAATATTTCATATTGCGATGAGAGTTTAAATGACTTATTTATATCTATAAGAACCTCCAACATTCTTAATGAAGAATGAATCATTACATTCTCTCTATTATTTGCAATCAACTCCCCTGAGTTTAGTTCTTTATTAAGAACATGTCAATAAGAATTTGAGTTGTTCAGCCCATTGTGACTCTAAATTGGAACTATTTTATCTGGTAAATCATACACTACTAGAAAAGTAGAAAGAGGTGATCGGTAGTGATAAAAGCTAATCTTGGAGACCTGGATGACGTTAACTTAACGGCCAATCTCCCTACTAACAATGATGTCCTGACATATGACAGTACTCAATCCAGTTGGATTCCAAAGAAACCTACTACAAGTGGTGCTGTTTCTAATCCATTTGTCATTGATTTAAACAGATGGAACATAAAAAATGATGGCACTGAGTCCGCTGCTACGACAAAAGGTATTAACGACGCACTTAGCTGGGCAAAATCCCAAAATATTACTCATTGCACATTGCCAAGTGGTACTTATACTTTAAAAATTGACAGCACCTCCTTCACTTGTATTCTTATGCAAAGCGATATGCATTTCGAAATGTCTGCTGGTTGTATTATACAATTGGAAGCGAATTCATCACCTTGGTATAGGATCTTCAGTTTAAAAGGCGTAACAAATGGAAGAATTTCTGGTGGAACACTTGTAGGTGACAAGAAAACACACATATACCAACTAAGCGTAAAGTTTGTAAGAGGAGGAGTTAATGCCGACGGCTCACTAAACAATAATGCTAACTCCATCCGCAGCGAGATCGTGGACAGGTATAGTAATCCCGGGTTATTAAAAGCATTCAGGCTTTGGAGTATCAGTGGAGTAACAGCCTCAGGCTATAGCTTCTATCAATACAAAGATACGGTATCCAATAGTACGTTAGTTGGGTCCAGAACGAACGGACAATTCGCTCCCGCAGCCCCAACAGGACGTGGGTGGTTTGCAGAAATTGAGAATGCTAACAAAATGGTATTTGCCATCGACATTACTTCAAGCCCTCTAAGTGACGCACAGATTACACAAATTAATGCAAAAGTTGATTCCCAAAACTACACTCATGAATGGGGACATGGTATTGAACTTGCCGGCTCTAACAATATTGAAATCGATCATGTAGATATCAGTAATTGCACTGGAGATGCAATCTTTACTTCCTGGCTAGAATACAAACTTAACCCTACTGATTACACCCAAGAACAAATGGGATCCAATATCTATATTCATGACTGTGATCTCAATCACTGCAGGAGACAGGGAATTTCTAATGCTGGCTCAACTGATGTAACGATTATGAACAATAAAATCCATCATATTGGTAAAGCTGATGATGGCGTAACTGAAGATGGAACCGCCCCCATGTTCGGCATCGACATCGAGTCAATGTGGTCAGAAACAAACATACCAACATGGCGACCCGAGCTTAATCAAACTGGTTTAGAACTCAACACTAGAATTTATATTAGAGACAACTATATATCTAATAATAGCCGCGGGCACTTCGTGAATGCGGATGGTATTAATGTAGTTCTAGAGAATAACACATTTGAAGGTTACAATGTTGGCGGAATCAGTTCATACCCGAACAACATGTACGTAAAATATCTCAACAATACAATAATTAATTGTGAACTTGTCGTCAAAGGCGACAATTTTGTAAATGGAGCAATTTGTTATAACGGTAATATTAAAATCGCTGATATTACAGGAGCAATAATTTCAAATTGTCAGGTAAAAAATGGCCTTTTCTACGGCTCAAGTGTATATGGATATTTTGGCACTCCCACGGTCGATGTTCCTTCAAGCACGTTCACTTATAGTACGCCGCACGGAATGGGAAATGGTGCAAAGATTTCTTTTGAACAGTGGGTTGGTAAAGTCCCTACTGGCATCAGTGTGGATAAACTCTACTACACTGTAAATGTTAAAACAAATAGTTTTCAAGTATCAGAAACACTAAACGGTGCTCCTGTGGCGATAACAGACAGTGGGATAACTGGGTTCAACATAAGCAGATTTAATTACGGCAGATGTTATATCTCAGATATTGTTGTGGAACGGGATTGGAGAAACGACAATACGTTATCCCCCAATTTCCAATTGATTCTGACAGGTGGAATCATTAGAAATGTTACTGTTAAAAACTATGAAATTGATGTTCGCCCACTTGCTAATTACGTAGGTAGACCCATACAGATAGATGGGATTACCCTTATTGAAGGTGGAGCTAACTTTGAAGGGTGTAATTTAATCAATAGTTCCTTTACCAGAAGTAAAACCGGAATTCTTGGTGGAGATATTTCTCTGGGAACGAATGATGCGCGCTATACAAGAAAATTAGTTGTCGATAACTGTACATTTCAAAATGTAGGAATAAACTTTAATGGAAACGTAACAAACAATCGCAGCACTTTTATCACTTCAAGTATCAGTAAAGCTGATAATGTCAACATGGCTGTCATCAGTACTAGCTATCTTGAAGATACAAAACTCAATTTCCACTGGCTCACACGTGATAAATCCATGACAATCGCAAGATGCATTTTCAAAAATGTAACAGCAGACACTAACTCGAATACTAGAATGATCGATAACATTAGCCTCTAATTGCAATCTGAAAAGGGAAGATTGGGAAATCCCTGTCTTCCCTTTTCATTTGTTTAATTGTTATCGTTAATATCGTTGGCTTTTAAACTAAAATTTGCATTTTCCAAAATATTACCGTCAATTGTGAATGCAGGTGCACCAACTCCAGCATATATCGTAGATATCCCAATCGCTTCGATATTGGAGGTGATTTTATTACTTCTAATCAATGCCGATAAAATATCGTATGGCTTGTCTTTTTGCCAGTAATCATTCATTTTAATAATTTCTGTTGTTTTTGTAGTAATCCCATTCGCAACGATCACGTTATTTTCAATTGTGACCTTTTTAGCTGAATCTACAGAAATGGCAGCTGTATTTCCAGTCGTATAAAATGTTGAATTCGTAACTGTAAGATCCAAGTTCGGGTTCCCAGCACTGATTCCGCCATATCCAGTGAATGAGCAATTATTGAATACATATTCTCCAGACTGCCCTACACTTGGTACTGCTTTCCCTCCATCATTAGGCCCTTTAAATACACAATTGTTGTAAGTCCCCGGCGGCAAATCCAATCCGTAGGTTGAATTGTAATCATTTACTATTAGATTATCAATAATATTTCCTTCAACCTTGCCACCTGAAACTGATCTTAATGAGGGTGCTCCATTGATTGTGATGTTAGTCAAATGAACAGGATTTTGCCATATCGATAAACCTGCATTTGCAGTCCTTTTGGTTATATTAATAACTACATCTGAAGCGTTTACACCAAATGGAACTGAGCTGCTGATAGCAAAGTTCGTATTTGTTACAGTCATCCCTTTAATATTGATATTGGGGCCTTCAAAATGCGTTAGTGAATCAGTCATCGTATTTCCAATAAACGTCACATCATGAGCTGCATAAATACTTGTACCTTCAAAATTATTATTTTTTATTGTAGCACCTGTAAACGGAGCTGACACTGCTAAGCCAATCGCTCCAACAGAAGCTAACTGATTAGCTTCTAGCGTCCCATCATGACCATCGTAGAAAATAACATCATATCTGCTATTTTTGTAGAACTGATTATTTTTGATCGAAATGTTTTCATTGATAAAGCCATTATCACCCGCTCCTCCTTCCACATCGATTCCTGCCATAGGAGCAGTACCGTCTTTGCCTCCAATGTCATGAAAGCTATTGCCCTGTACCAGAACATTTTTACCGCCATTAATGGTCAATCCTTGTCTGCGGTTAAAAGAAGATTCCGAATTCTGAACAGTAACATTAGTCGATTGAACCCTGTTCCATATTTCTAGATATTGTCCTTTTTGAATAGTCCCTTTAAAAGCAAGCCTTATGGAGTCGCTCCCAGGAGGAATAGAAATATACTCTCCTTGACTTTGTTGTTTTGCTTTAGATAAGAACGTACCATCAGCCTTGTAAAAGTAAATATCAAACTCATTTGAAAGATACTGCGCATTGTCAATAATAACAGCGTGTGTTAACTCATACGAAGGATGCGTAAGTTTCCAACTCAACTTGCTTCTGACCTTTGTCTGATCAGGTATAAGTTTTCCGTTGTCGTCAATCCCTCCAGCTTCAAAATCCTTCGCATACAAATCCTGCATAGTACCACTTCCGCCGCCTACACAAAGCCCGTCTCCTGTAAAGTTTAGTGTCTTTACACCATCGATCATTACATTAAAAGAACCTTTAGTTAATATTCCGTATCCATTTTCGTGAGTTCCGCCGCTTGAATAATTATGTGTCTCCCTGTCGCCAATATAAGTGCCGCCCTTGATAGTTACGTTCTTGACTCCTACATCAACAAGTAATGTAGAGTATGCTGCATATCCATTTGTTTCTTTTTGAATAATGGCTTTTTCGTCAAGCCAAAATGTCATGTCACTGACCATGTTGATGCGTCCGCGAGGGTCCCATTGTCCATTGGTTCCTTTCGCTATGCGATACGTTCCTGCGGGAACTTTGAAAACAGTATATCCTTGCTCATGGGCCCATGTAAGTGCATTATTTATTCCGTCTGTTGTTTCAGCTGCATGAGAATTATCGTTGTAGATATTCCACTTTTTTAAATCCAACTCATACACACGCTCTTGATTAGACACAGAAAACGTGGTCTGTGCTTCTGAAGCACCAGGCCACGTTAAGAAGAAAAGCATAAAAGCTGACAATGCCATAAAAACAACCCTACGCATTTTAAAATTTCACTCCTTATAAGATTATCTTAAACCCAAAACTGTTATTAAGAATCCTTGAAGCGGTGTTTAACTAATTTTCATTATTTACAAACTAAGATAATTTATAACCCCCTCTGTTTTTATAGAAATAGAAACGACACAAAGCGACTTACTTCTTCTATTATACAAAGATTTGGAAATAATCAGGAAGTTCAATTAAGTCTAAATTTTGAAATATTCTTTATTAAGAACAATAATACAGCAGTATCTAGTAAGTTAATAAGTTTCAGTTCTACCTTTAGGCATAAATTTTTGCTGCAATCTAGATATTATACTTTTGACTATTCCCATTAAATATTTAAACTCATCACTTTTATGAAATAGGAGTATGTAAATCAAGTTAGGCAGGATCAAACACGTAAGCCCCTTCATCAATAGCGTTATAATCGTATCTGCAACAAATAAATGAGATACGTAGTACGTGACCAGGCAAGTGCCAACTCCTACTCCTGCATAGTAAAAATAACTAATAAAATATTCAATTAATGGCTTTTGGAATACTTTCTTATATACAAAATATGGTGTCGTCCAGAAAGGAACAATCATTGCACTTATTAACGTACCGATAAATACACCAGCAATCCCAATGGATTGAACCAAAATGATAGAGAATACAAGATTAACCGCAGCTTGAAACAATGGAACATACCTGTCCTCATGAAATATTCCCGCGGTTGTTTTCACTGTTGTGATTGAGTTTCTCATTCCTCTTTCATAAAAGGTAACCACTAATACAATTAATATCAATTTATCCATAAGAAACTCTGGGCCGATCCATAAGGTTATAAATGGTTCTAGAGTTACAAATAGAATAATTGCAAACATGGAATATAACCAGAAATTAAGAAACATCGTAACCTTGTATACAGAATATACTTTCTCTTTGCTTTCTTTAGCCACTAAATTTCCTACACTATGATAAATATTATTAAATATTTGATTAATAAAAGTTCTGCAAATTTCAATAAGCATGTAATAATTGGAGTATAACCCAACAGCCGCCACACTTACATAATAAGAAATAATAATATTATCAGTACCAAATACTAGGTAGGAACCAATGTTTTGCAAGATAATAGCCTTTATATTTTTGATCAGTTTACTCTTGGTCAAAGCATCGATGTTCTTTGCTATTTTCTCCTTTAAAAACGGGAATAACTTATTAGCAATTATCGATAAAATAACATTGTTTATGATTGTTATGATACTATCAATAATTAAATACAATAAAAAGTTTTTAGTCGCATAAAGAATGCCAATTTTCAAACACATGGATAGAATGGATGATATTGAAAACAATCCTGTCACAATATATCCTTTTTGATTCACATTCAGGAAAGAATTTTTATGTTGAAATAAATAAGGCGTAACCGTATTCACTAAAAAAACGAGATAGATCAGATGAATATGCTCAACCTTTGTATCTTTTACAAAATATGAAAGGAAAGGCATTATAGATAGCCCTAACATTAAGACAATTAATGCTATGACTAGATACGCCTTTTTATATAATTTCATAAGCATTATGATCTTTTCTTTATCATTATCCGCGACAGGCTTATAAAGATTATAAATAATGCTGGATCCTATTCCTGCCTCAGCTAGAGAGAGCATCGCTAAAATATTTGTAAACAGACCGTTTATACCTAAATATTCTACCCCTAGTGTGTGGATAAAAACAGTTCGTGAGAAAAAGCTTAGGAAAGTAATAATAAGTTGGTTACCTACTCCTACAGAGATGTTGATTATTGAATTTTTTGTTCTCATACCACAAATCCTATCTCATTTATATTTTATATAACCTTAGAACTGAAATGAGAATTCATCATGCGAATACAGAAGCCCTGTGTAAACGGCAGTATATTAAATAACATCGAATACACACCTATATCTTTCGTATCTCCTTGAGAAAAATCAACTGCTCCATTCCTTCTTGTAACCTTCATCAAGTAGTTGGTAGCTTTCTTCGCGCTTACTAAACATTCTTCAGATATTTCTGTGATCTGTGAAGCATTGAGCATGAACCATCCTAATGTAGCTGTTGTTGAGGAGTCTGGTCTACTCTCTCCCCTAGTTACAGTCCAATTCCAATTACCTTGCTCTTGTTGAAATTGAATAGCAGCTTTTGCGAATCTTTTGACACTTGTTTCTAAAACACCTTTATACACATGTTCTTGGGGTAGTTCATTCCAAGCATCTATGAGACCTATGGCAAACCAACCGAGGCCTCTTCCCCACCCAAACAATCCAAGAGGTACTTTGCTATTTATTTGGTAGGCATGGCTTGGAATATAATATCCTTCAAGCATACCGTGTTCTTCATAGGTTCTTATTTGTTTTACAGCCAACTCTATACATTCTTCATGGCCATATCGAATACCGTATGCAACCAGAAAAGGGCAAATAAATCCGATAGTATCCACATACCTATAATCTTTCATGAATTTTCGATAGGTAACAGACCCCTCTTCACCAATATGCTCTCGAATTAATTCCCATGCAGAGTCGAGCGCAGCCTTATAGCGATCTATGTCGACAAAATCTAACTTCATAACAGCGTAAGCAAGTATAGCCGCATCTACATGTTTTGGTTTATTTATCCAATCACCTTGTTTATTAAATTTTGAATCCAAGAACCTTATGATTCCTTGTTTAATTTCTTTATCCGGACTATTCTTTACATACCCAGCCAACCCTAATAATAGAGAGGCTTCTTGCCAATATTGAATGGCATTTTTGGTATAGTTCCCTTGTAGCATATCGATGGCAACTAATCTTGTCTGATCGGTCACTTTTATCTTGGGAGTCGATTGTAACCATTTTATTCCTACATTGGTTATGGACTTATTCCATATCTGTTTTTCTTGAAATCTTCCGATATGAATCCGACTTAACCAATCCATAAAAATAGGAATTACATCAATTAATATAACGATTCCAACTATCCCTAAGATTAAAAGTCCTAATATTTGAAAAATCATTGTTTTCTGTCCTTTCCGATCAATTAAACAGCGCATAAAGCTTATGGATTTCATCCTCAGTGCCTAGATGTTCATTAGATAAATTAAATTTAAATTGATGTCTCAAGTCCTCATTATCAATTAATGTTTTAATTCCCTCGCTTATAGATTCAGCGGTCATATCTACAATGATCCCATTTTCAAGATTATTAATTTGATCTTTAGCCGTGTTAAAATTAGTTACAACAATCGGCTTTTGTAGAATCTTGGCTTCATCGATGGCAATTGATTTCCCTTCAAATCGGGATGTTTGAACATAAATATCCGCTTCTTTTATGTAAGGATAAGGATTTTCCTTAATGCCTAAGAGTATGAAAATTCCTTCCAACCCCTGCTCTTTTATCATTAGTTCGAGCTTAATTCTTTCCTCTCCCTCGCCGATGATATACCATTTCACAGAATATCCGGCCTGGACAAGCATTTTGCACGAATCAATTGCAAGCTCGAAGCCCTTTTGGTAATTTAGTCTTCCAACGGATACTAGTTTAATCTCGGTATCATTCATAGCGATCTGTTCTTTTGATAATTTATGAATAGCAGTTGGAGATACAATATTATGCATCACATCCACTTTGTTGCTGTACATCGGAAACCTTCTTTTCAGAATGTTGCCACATTCTTCTGATACGGTAACCAAATGATCCAACTTATCGAAATAAGGCTGATCCAGAGCAGGATCCATACCTAATTTGTCATAGTCATTATGAATAAAGCCAATTCTATTAGCAGCGTTGACTTTATCTATACAAAAATAAATCGGATTTTTTTCAAGGTATCCGATAGCAACATCATATTTCATATTTATATCTTTTAATGATTTCGATATGTATTTCCAGACTCGCTGTTCACATCGAATCTTATTTTTTTCACTCTTATAAATGGTACCAGCTAGGATTCTATAAAGAGCAACATCCAATTTTCCATTTCTAATGCAGTCTAATACTGCCGTTTTAATAGGCATATCATAATACTTATATTCTGGTGGTTCTGCTAACAGGTTCACTTGCTTTGGAATGTTATTCAGAAAAAGCCCTTCATGTTTAAGTAAAAATAGATCGACATCGTATTTCGAGTAGTCTATGGTCTCTAATAATGAAATGAGTGCTTTTTCGGCCCCACCACACCATAAATTGTTCATTACAAAAAGCACCTTTTTTTTCATAACATCACCTATTTATGATATCGTATAATTTTTCGATTTCTTCTTCTGTACCCAATTGCAAATTCGCAAGATTAGTGGTTAGTCTTTTTCTAAGATGACTATCCTTAATTAACTTTTCAATCCCATCTGCCATTGCAATAGCATCCATATCTACAATTAATCCATCAATTTCATCATTAACTTGATCCTTAGCTGTGCTGAAATTTGTAACAATAATTGGTTTGTTCAATATCTTGGCTTCATCAATAGCTATAGACTTCCCTTCAAACCTTGATGTTTGTGCATAAATATCAGCTTGCTTGATATAAGGATAAGGATTTGACTTTAAGCCCAGTAGCTTAAAATTGTTCTCTAGATGGTTTTCTTCGATTAGCTTCAAAAGCCTTTCCTTTTCTTCACCATCCCCAATGATATTCCATTGTATCTTGTAACCACGATCTACCAATAACTTGCAAGACTCAACTGCCAAATCAAAGTTCTTTTGATAGTGTAATCGGCCAATTGAAAGAATGATTATTTCGTCTCCCTGCTTTTCATATACATCTAGGGCATCTGGTGTTGCCATTTTATTAATGATTGATGGAGATACGATATTGTATATAACTTCTACTTTATCTTTTTGTTTAGGAAAGCGCTTCTCAAGAATATGAGCACATTCTTCCGAGACGGTAACAATATGATCCAACTTTTCAAAATAATCATTATCGAACCGCGAATCCATTCCTAGCTGATCATAGTCGATATGAACCCAACCTATTTTTCGATCCGCGGCGGCCACTTTATCCACACAAAAGTATGTAGAGGTTTTTTCTAGGAACCCAATAGCAGCATAATACTTATCTTGTAAGTGTTCTAATGATTTTGAAATATGTTTCCAGCTATATTGTTCTTTTTTTGCTATATTTCCTGGAAATCTATTCTTTATAGAGAACATCAATCTATTAAAGGCTAACCCACCGTTGCCTCTAAGCAAAAATTCCTTAACTGAGTGCAACAAAGGTAATGAAAATAAATGATAGGTTTCCGGTAACGGTAAAAGGCGTACCTCACTCGGAATAAATTCCATAAATATCCCTTCGTGAGATAATAGAAACAAATCTACCTCATAGACCTTGAAGTCAATTCTGTTTAGTAGAGTGACTAAACTTTTTTCCCCGCCACCTGCGCTTAGACTAGGCATAACAAAGAGTAATTTTTTTTTCATTGTATACCTCATTTTTATTGAACTAGTTGGTCTAGGTACTCAACAGCTTTATAGGACATTTGTTTGATACGAGGAATTGACACTTGCAGAGTCTCTCTGATTGTTTCTTCTTCTCTAACCATCTCATCGAATTTAGAAATTAAGCGTAGGCTATTCGAGATTTCATCGATGCCTAAGACCAACTTTTCTTCTCCAAAAATATCCTTGGCTATGCCCTTGGACTTCACGCTGTATCCTAGAACCATCGTTGGTACAAAGTTGGAATAAGCTGCTATTGTTGCATGTGTTCTAGCTCCAATAAAAAATCTCATTCTTGATATATAACCCTTGTACTGAATGGCATTTAGATGACCCGGCAATAAAATCACCCGACCGGTATGCTGAAACTCCTCATAGTACTTCTGAAGAATTTCATGATCATTATTTCCATTTTCAATGACATGAGGAGTAAGAGCTATGGTCATATCAGTTGTTTTTAGGATATGGGTAATGAGGTCTCTGACTGCCGTTTGAGATTTTTCATTTTTCTTCCACACCAAAGGACTAAAGTTAAGACCAACAGTGTTTCCAGATTGCCACCCACTAGGCAGATCCAGCTCTTCCTTCTCCATTGTGAATGCGGCGTCTGCACATAATTTGACGTTATTCAAACCCTTGCTTTTTAACATTTGATACGTCAACGTTTCTCTAGCAAGAATGAGATCAAACAACTTTAAGTCTTCTAATTTCCTGTCTGACATATCTTCATGACCTATCGAACATCCCCATAAGACTAGCTTTTTGCCTTGTGCTTTTACTCTTTTGTTAATTTCATACCAGCCAGGTTGTTCACCATAACAATAATTATCCCCACCAATAGAAAGACAAATATCCATTTGAGGAATATGTTTAACGATGTTATTGTGTATTTTTCCAAGTGCATACGATTCATTGTTAAAAAGCTTTACGTTAACTGATGAGAGAAGCCAGTCATACGAATATCTCTTAATAGCACGAGGTGATCCGTCATAAATCCCATCTATTTTGGCAATGATACGATCCGTCTCCGGTTTCCCCGAGGCTAAAAATACTTTGGCTCCTGTCATCTTCTCTTTAATAATACTAGTCGAAGCGCGAACAATTGCCTCACAACCTCTATTCAAACTGCCATCATGAGCAAACATCATAATCTTCATGTTCTGATCTCCTTAACTCGATTTATTTCTTATTCGGCTGTAAGTCGTGGCACAGTATAATCCTATGGTTGATTTCCTTCGAATCATATTCACGACAAATTTTTCATACCTACTTAAAGTCCCATAGACTTCATTGTAGTAAAATGGTAAGGCTTCTCTTACATAAGGGTTATTTATCATATCATTCACATAGCCAAGTCTTTTGCTGAAATTTAACCCGTTTGATGCATTTAGATATACATAAACATAAGACATTACACTATGAATTAATTTGATCGATTTTAGTTGCTTATGCCTTAATGGATTCACACCCCTCATAAGCGCTTCTGGCATGGCGAGTGTGTACACTTCCAATGCTCTTTTGAAATAGTCCTTTTCCAAAATGTTTCTAGTTGCACTTCCCGCCACTTCACGGTAATGATAGCCTGTATAATCCATATACATCGAACTGCCGGCACGGCTAAAAAATTGCATATTAAACATTCCATCCTCACCTAATGCAACTTTCTCCGGAAACTTTGCTTGGAAGTCAATGATTGCTTGGCGTTTATAAAGCTTGTTGCAAGCTGTATTTAATTGATCAGACTGCAAGAAGAAAGGTAATATGTTCTCCTCAATATATTCCCTTGTAAGCATGGTATTGGTTGGGAAAGGATACCTGGTTGTAACCTTCCGCCCCTCAATCTCACTTTCAAAATTCGAAATAACGGCATCATAGCCACCTTCACGAGCTGCGCTATACAATGTCGCATACATGTCCTCTTCAATAAAATCATCTGCGTCAACAAATCCGATATATTCACCGGCAGCTTCTTCTAGCCCCTTATTTCGAGCCATACTTACACCTTTATTCTCCTGATGAAACAATTTTATTCTTGGATCATGCTTCGCATAGTTTTCAATCATGTGCCCGCTTTGATCTCTGGAGCCATCATTAACAAAAATAAACTCACACTCCTGTAAGGACTGACCAATAAGAGAATCCAAGCAATGATTCAAATAATTTTCAGCGTTATAGACGGGGATGATTACACTCACTTTAATATTCATGTCTACATCACCCCATACAGCTTTTCTAATTCGTACGTATTACTGTAATCTTGATTCGTAATATGGTTAATTAATTTGTTTCTTAGCTCATATTTTTTGTAGAGCCGCTCTATTCCAGCTGCTATACCTTCTATATTAAGATCACAGATAACCCCATCAATACCATCCTCGACCTGACTCTTCGCGGTAGCATAATTCGTAATCAAGATAGGCTTACCTAAAATTTTCGCTTCCGTTACGGTGACTGCCTTGCCCTCGTACCTGGACGGCTGTACATACAGATCGCAGGCTTTTATATACGGGTACGGATTTGTTTTCTTGCCTAACAGGAAGAATTGGTCTTCTAATCCATTACTCTCGATTAACTCCCTTATGGCCACCTCATCCCCGCCGTAGCCAACAACGTACCATGCAATATCCTTATAGCCCTTATCTTTTAAAAGCTTTAAAGCCTTAACAGCATTATCAATCCCTTTGGCATGTGATAGTCTAGCTACGGTCATTAATTTAAATCTTGGATCATTCATAATAGGTTCAGCTGATTCTTTATCAGCCATAACTTTAATAAAGTCTGGAGAGGTAATGTTTTCTATAACGATTACCTTATTTTCTAATTCCCCATATTTGGATAAAAACGATTCCTTACATGCATCCGAGACGGCTACAATGTGATCAAATTCTCTCCACATTTCCAGATCCATCTGTACGTTTGTTTCTACATTGGAGTAATCGGTATGAATCCAGGCTATCTTCTTCTTTGCCTTAATCTTATGGGCTATAAAATAATGAGGCCATAAATAACTGATTGCCACGTCATATTCTTTCTCAACTTGGGGTAAATAGGGCAGCGCATATTTCCACATCAATTGCATTTGATAATATCCCGGCTCAGCCACCCGCCTGATTCGTCTAAACATTTCCGCGTGTAATTTGGATAAGACTCTTGATATGCCAATTGTGTAATGCTTATCTTGAAAGGTCTCTCCAATTGACTTTCTAAAAGTGGTGTACTGCGGGACTTCATTTAATAAATTAGTTTTATCATTAATCAAATTCATAAACTCACCTTGATGTTTGTAGAGCATTAAATCAATCTCATGCGAGTTATAGTCAAACTGATCAAGCATGCTGACCAGACTTCTCTCTACTCCCCCTACTTCCATATCAAAGGATGCAATTAATATATTCTTCATTGGATCCTCCTGAGAGCTTCCCTCATTCTTGCAATATTGTTGCCACCAATTACTTTGGCCAACATCCATTTCATCTGACCTTTAAACCGCGCTTTAGGCGGCAACCAGCTCTTATAAAAATGATGCATGGCATAAGTATTACTGGACATAAATGTTCTGCAGTTAATGTAATCATAGGGGGAAAAATACGTTTGAGGATAAAAAGTGCCAACCTCGCTTATCTCTTGATAGAGGCCATTGGGCTTAACTCCCCAGTCTCCTAACATCCTCGTTATCAAGGCAACGTTGGTTAACGAATCAAAGGAGCCATCTTCCCGAATGAAGTTCTTATCCTGATAGGAATCCATAAAAACTTTGATCAGCTTATTTTCTTTCGCAGCCCCGATCGTACTCGTTGCAATAAAATTCTCCTGCTCAAATCCCCAGAATGACTCATGATGCAGTAGGTCGTCAAAGCATTTGAACACTTCAACATCCGTGTCTAAGTAGATGCCGCCGAAGTGATATAGTGCAAACACCCTTGCATAGTCGCTAACGAATGCAAATTTACCTGCTTCGTACGCTTGCTTCACATAGACATTTCTGTTGACATCAAAGTTGCTTTCATTCCACTCTATGAATTGATAGTCAGTTAAATGGTTATGCCAACTGGCTATGCACTTTTTAACGATTTCTGGCCGCTCGTTTTTGCCAAACCAGCAATAATGGATAATCTTTGGAATTCTGTTGCTTTTATTATTCAAGGATATTGCCCCCTAGATCATATAAATATTCCAGAGCTTACTACTGGCACATCATTCGTTCTTTATAGTGAACTACTACACATGAGTAATTAAAGAAGCAATGAGGGGAAAGAAATAACGCCTTGTCTTTCATATCAATTGTAGTTCTTAATAAAGAACATGTCAATGATCCGGATTATTAAATTTAGATTTACGTCGCAGCCGTCGTTTGCAAGTCTGTCAATTGATTCCCTAGAAATTTTGCAAACAGCCCATTTTTTTCTTCCGCTAATTTGTTAAATCCGCCGCTTTGAACGATTGTCCCTTGATCCATGACAATAACCTGATTAGCATTTCGGATTGTCGACAAGCGATGAGCGATGACAATAATGGTCAGCTTGCCTTGAAGCCGATCCAGCGCTTCTTGAATCTTCGTCTCATTCTCTGTGTCTAACGAACTGGTCGCCTCATCCAAAATCAGGATGGAAGGTTTGCGTAATATGGCTCGCGCTAAAACAAGTCGTTGTCTTTCTCCACCCGACAATCGGATGCCTCTGTCTCCAATGAGTGTATCCAGCCCTTGAGGAAGCTTCCTGACAAATTCAGCCGATGCGGCGAACTCTAAGGCATCCCAGAGCTGCTCTTCTGTTGCATCCGGAGCGATCATTAGCAGGTTTTCACGTATATTTCCATTAAAAAGGAACGGATCCTGGGGGACATAACTGATCGATTTTCTCAAAGATAATAAATTCGTTCCTGTAAGGGGAACTCCATCCACAAGGACCTGCCCTTTCTCGGGCTGTAGCAATCCCATCAGGATATCAATTAAAGTACTTTTGCCTGCGCCGGATCTACCGACAACTGCTGTCATTTGATTGGAGTAAATTCGCAAGTTAATATCTTGGAGTGAACGAACCTCTTCATTGCGATTGTATCGAAAAGACACATCACGACATTCGAGGTAATCCGCAATATGAAGTGGTTTCACATAATTAAAGTCACGGTTCTCTTCTTTAACTTCCCTTGATGCTCGACATTCATTTTGTAATGCCTTCAAGGATTTAAAAGCAGGAATTGCCGTGGCGATTTGTTCGAGATTCGTCTGAACACCTTGAAATCGAGGCCAAAGTCTAAAAAACACGAGGATAATTAACATCAGCTGCTGTCCTTGTGTATGGAAGAGCATAACGGATGCGTAAATAAAAACAGCAATGATTAGTGATGACGAAACCTTGTAGTACAGCTGGGAATTCGCACTAATTTTAGCAGCTGCAAATCGTTCCCGTGCGAATTGTTGACACCAATCTATCATCCAGTTACGGCGTGACTCCTCCAGCATATTGCTTTTAATGTCCTTGATTCCATTGAAGTGATCCGTTATTCCGCCAATATAACTTCTCCCGATCTCTAGAGACTGATTTCCAATCTTGTTTGCTTTTTTAATAAAAGTACGAGAAAAGAATGAGACGACTAGTCCGCAGCATAGGACAAAGACCGTCAATTTGACGGATAACCATAAGGCAATCCCGACTTGGATTAAAGTAAATATAATCGATGTTAAGAACTGCATAAAAACATAGGATCCCGTTGTTACATGCCCCAACTCTCCAGTCAACGAGTTAATGAGATCTGATTTTCTTTTCTTAATGAAAAAATCCCAGTTCGCATGAAGTAAGGCGTTGTATGTCTCTAATCTTACGTGATTGATAAATCCGGTATGGATTTTGATATCTCTAAGGTTGAGATTCCGCTGAATTAAACTTTGACCTGTTATTAGTGCAATATACGCACCTACGATGATGATCAGCGATACTGACTTAGGAAGCTCATTCAGTAATTTAATGATGCCTAGATGGGAGCTCCATCCCGTATTAATGTCCATGATACCGCTAATGCCGAGCAATGGGAGCAATAAAAATATCCCCATGCCGTCAAGGAAGCTGATAAGCATCATAGCCAGAAGGTTCACATATAAAATCTTACCCGCGTAGCCATGCAACTGTTTGATAAAATATAAGAGATGTTCCATTACACTTCTCCCTGTGACAAGTTACGCTTCCATGTTTTTCTCCATGCCCACAAGACAGGACGTAAAGGGAAGTAGAGGAACTGCAATTGTTTAGGTAAAGGCAGTGTCTCGGCATCTTCCGGGTATGGATACAAGAAACTCATGACGAAAAGGATCTTATGTGGAGTCGGCATCAGTGAAAATAAATGACGTTTATGATAATTAGCCACATGCTCCGGCAAAGGAGGCGTATGAAGATTAATCATTTGCCCAATATAGAATAGGGCGTCATTTGCTAATTGTTTAGCATTCTTGGTTGCAGTAATTGATTCCAGATCCATGGTTAACGGAGTATGTAGAAGCTGTTTAGCCAAAATAAGCGCTTGTGCACCAATGTGGAGCAGTCTGAATTCTTTCAGCAGTTTGTATAGCTTAGGGAAGTCCAGGTTTTGCCTGGCAATCCGATCGATATCGGCCAACCAACGAAGACGGGACCATCCATGGCGAGCCCCATGTGCAGCAAGAAATAGAAATAAATCCTCTCTCCCTAAGTAATAGACAGGATTACTCGTAATCGTACTTATCCGTTTTCGTTCCCACAAGTCATCGAAAGCAGGCTCTTTCCCAGGACCTGGGCCTAATCTCCAATGCACCTCGAGGGTAACTCCCGTTATTTCGTGGATATAGGTGACATGATGATGTCTCCATTTCCAATCATTCAGTATCGTCTTGTATTCCTCTTCTTTCACGTAGCCGTATCCTCTGAGCAATTCCTCTGCTTTGTTCAAATCATGTATGGGAATCAGGATGTCTAAGTCGCGTGATGTTCTAAGGGATACATCGCCATAAAGATCAGCTGCAAGTACGGGTCCCTTCAAGACGATAGCGCGGATATCCATTTCGGAGAACTGCTTACAAAGTTCTTCCATCTGTGCGCTCAAGCGCAGCATATTGAAGGTGTTACTTTCATAGTCTTTTTTCAGAGCTTGCTTGACTCTCAGTGGAATCCCCACTTCATCTGTTTTCCTGAGATGGTTAAAAAGAATGGAGTAAACCCGATGATGTCTTCCCAGGGCAAGGAATTTATCCCAATCGATATTCGTTATTTCTACCTGATCCTCTCTCATGATGGATAGCAATAAATTCAATTCATCAGAAAAAGGTGCCGAATCCAAACGAACAGTATTGTCCATCATTTTTGATCTGCTCCTTCATTATCTACCGACTGATAGTTTTAGCAAATTTACCAACAACGGCATACCGTTCCATGCCATCTGCTCCGGTAATATAATAGGGACCGCTGCGGAGCCAAGCGTGAGCTACCATTTTGCCAGACTCGTCCCTGCCGGTCCCAAGATACAGTGTGCTTTCGATTTGACGTTTTTCAAGCATTTTTAAAGCAGCTATAGCCTTAACCAAACATTTACTCTCCCAGAACGTATGTCGACTCATAATCTGAATCGCATCGTGAACTCTGCTTAATGTGGCCTTGTTAGGTAAGGTTTGGTTATTCGTTGTTTCCTCCATCTGAGCGCCTAACGAAGGTGCGACCCTAGAAAAAGGAAGAAAGAGCAGCAAACGCGCCCACCCTAAATAGATATAAGCTTCTATAAATAAAAGCATTGTTTTCGTATCTAATGAGAAAAAACTTCTAACTTTATTCACGATGCCCATCGGCTCCAACTTGAACCAAGCCTTCTCCTGCCATATGTGCTAAGAAGGATTTTACATGCTGCTCGCACTCGTTTTGGTCGACATCATATTCCTGCATTAATGTAGAAACTAACTGACCAATGGAAATAGGATTTTCAATAGAATCCCATATTTTACCGCCAATTTCTCCTAGATTGTAATACTTTCCGTTCTGAACACTTAGCATGACTTTTTCACCGCCCATATCGCTGACGATGTTCCCTTTTCCTTGACATACACAATCCTGCAGTGAAATTGTTTCATGATTCATCATGGTTTATTCCCCCAAATTTAATGTTCCCAGGATGGTCGAAACCAATTGAGGAGCTGTAAAGCTAGATACTGGTCGACTTAATTGAAACATTTGAATATGATGCAAAATGCTCGCCGATGTTTTAAAGTGCCAATCGACTAATCCTAGACCAGGAATAAAGAAATTGCGATAGGTATGATAAAATAACGGATAGAAACGTTCGAGCTTTTCAATGAGACGAATCTCTATATCTTCATTCGCTGTTTTCACAAGCTCAATCACGCCGGCGAGAGGTAAGGATTCCGTACAGTAGCTTGTGGATACCGGGATATAATATTTATCCACTCTGCCATATAAAGACTGATAATTGCTGGATACCAGACCAAACTTGGTAAGACTATCTTGCCATAGCTTCTGTTGTGGATAGGATGGAGTAACGTATGGGATGTTATCCTGTGACAACGTGATTGCTATCACATCATCACTTAGAAGCTGATATCCACGAGTTATGAACGCTGAAGCTAGCGTTGACTTCCCCGCACCTGAATCCCCAACAATTGCGTAAGCCTTACCATCAATTGCTAAAGCACTTCCGTGCAGAGGAAATATTTTTCTCTGCATCAAGATGGCACCCATGCATGTTCCAAGAACGAGAAGTCGAATCTCGCCTTCTTCTGCTTCTTTCATCGGTGAAACCGTGATTTTTTTCCCATCCTGAATAGAGAACGTTGCGATTTCAGGAATATGAAACATCGTTAAATTCTCTTTGACTAGAAATTGATTGGGATCATCGGATAAATCAAAGTATAATGGCGTGAGATCCGGGTCAATACGTATTTCAATATCCGCTACTTCTTGCTGCTCACTCACTTTGATTAATTCCGGCAAATCCATATCGCTTGATATGGTTAACCCGAAGGCTTTATAAATAAGTTTTTGTTTGACTTCTAACATTATTTCACTCCATTGTTACCATGATTATGTTAAAGCCCCTATACTGTCTTGATGTATAAGGGCTTTAACATATGTAAGAAATCTAGTTAGTTTTTAAGCTAAGTTAATCTTAGCTCCATGTTAATTGGTCTTTAGGCGTTCCTGTCGGATAATTATGATCGAGGTGATTCCCGTTTTTAGGATCAAGCATTGTCATGTTTACATTCAACACTTCTAATTCCGGTTTTTGCCATTCTTTTTTCATATATATTCACCTCCTTTCAAGCAAATTTTTTCATGTATCGGTATAGGATTAAACTGCGCATTAAAATCTTATAATCAGCATCGGTCGCATATTCCGGGATAGCCCCAGCTTCAACCTTTGCCAACGCAGCATTTAACACATCACCATCTAAATAGCTCAAGATTCTATCATCCTTGCTGAGTTGTTTTAACTCAGCTTTATATGTATCCCAATGTGGAATCATCCGATGAACCCAGTCAGCACCCTGAACCCCTCGATAATGCAGATTTAACCTGACCTTATCCGGCAATAACTTTTCTGTAGATCTTCGTATAAGAGACCGATCAACACCGTTTTGCACATATTGTTCTTCAGGTACAGAAAGGCAAAACCGGATCACCCGTAAATCGTTGGTTGGATCACGCTGCCATAGCGAGTAACGTAATGACAACTTTGCCGTTAATGTGTTTGTCGTATTCCAGTGGAATACATCCTTGAAATGCTTTCTCCTTAGTTCATGCAGATTAGCAGTAGAGGAAAACCAACCTGTTTGATCTATACCGTAGTCTTTTAGTCTGTTAAATACATTCGTTCTTTTAGCTAAATTCTGATTAATGATTCTTGGGAATATATAGGATTTATCCTCTGATGGAAATATTCGGTCGATGAATGGAAAGGCTACTCTAGCCACTTCTGGAAGCCTCCGCAGTCTTGGCCCTCCCACTTTACTACTGTAGTGATGCAGCTCTTGTACAAGACGAACCCACTTCATTTTTTTAAAAAGTAGGGCGTAATGCTCGTAAGCGGATCCCCAGGATATGCTCAAATTCCCTCGCGCGCCGCTTAATAACACGCCAATTCCTTCCTGCTGCGCTTTCTCAAATATGCCTTTAATCCAGAAGGAGTTCTCGAAATATTTATAGGGAAGCTCCGTTATTTCCAGAAAATCGTCAATTTCTGTATACGAGTTTTTACCCTCAAGATCCAAGTAATGATCGTTTATGCCACCCACATGCTGCACGGTCGATTGAATAAAGGGTCGTTCATCCGCCATTAAATGCCTGGGTGTATAATCCTTAAAATCCTTGGGAGGGATATAGCTAAATGTATGCAATCGTTTGGCATTCTTGTTTAGAGCATTAGCAGCAAAACTGACAATGGAGCCAGAATCTAATCCGCCGCTTAATTGAGCACCGACCCCACGATTCGTCCGTAGACGCGATTGGACAGCTGTTCGAAAAACGTCTTGGAAAGCTTCTACGTACTCATCATTTGATTTCAGTTTCAACCGCTCTCCCGCAGTTAGCGTGCAATATCTTGTAAGCTTTATTTGCCCGCCGGTAATCGAAATGCTGTGAGAAGGTAACAATTGATCAATATGTTGATACGGTGTTATTGAAGCATCTACCGCTTCAACCACAGCAGAGATGGCCAAATATTCCGCCAGCCATTGTTCATTAAGCTCCTTCTTCACATAGGGCAGCGTCAACAAAGGCTCAATGGCCGTACAAAACGCAAACCGTTTTGCATTAGAGTGAAAATAAAGCGTCCTACTCCCCGAAAAATCCCGGGCGCCAAAAAGCATTTGCTTCCTCTCATCCCAAATCATAAAAGCAAAATCGCCAATCAAGTACTTTGGAGCATCCTCAGCCCATTTGTGATAGGCCAGTAAAATCAGCTCACTATCCGGTATGCTAGCTCTCCGGTCTCGCTCTATTTGAAGCTTCTCAAATAATTCATCTCGGTTATCAATGATCGCATCAGCGGTTATCGCTAACTTTCTATTCTGATCATAGTAGGGTAATCGCTCACCAATCGACTCTGGCGTGATCCACTGTGCATGACAGCCCAGGAAGATCTTCTCATGATGCCATACCTGAATATCGTCAGCAGGATATTTCTCTAAATCGAACATCATACGATGACCATGTTCCGTATTTATCGGTTCTTGATCATAATGGAATATCCCGGCGATGGCACTCATTTTCTACCCCACAGTACAATTAGTAATTGGCATTTCACTGCCTGGATGTTCTTTTTAAAGAACAACCGAGTGAACGTATGCCTTATAAATCTAGTTCAATTACCCGACTTACTTTTTATTTATTTGACCACTTGTCGTTCTTTATCGAGAACAATTTCAGGATATCATCTTCATTCTTTACTGTCAACTGCTTCCTAAAACTTTTTTATCTCGCTCGAAAACATCATTTTTCCTAGGTTACATACGAATTGAACAAGCGCTGCCCATGAATGTCCAAGGGAATCAAAATTGAAAAACTTATCATAAACTTTACTTACAAATTGCTTGAAATTTCGACGGCTTCTTCCCCTATACGCCCCCTCAAAGTTGAGCTTACTTCGAAGCGGCAATCGCAACGGCAATTCCTTGATCTCCGATAAATGAGGAAAATAACGATACACGATAAGCAATGTTCTTATCATTCTGCGCAGCGTTTTATGTGCAGCGGCATCCTCTAATAACCGGTTAAAGTCAATCTGATCATGCCTTGCCTGGAGAATTTGGATAATATCTATGAAATATTTGGGCGAATTCATATAATGGCTCCAGCCATGCAGGCAAATCATGTAAAACGAATGGTAAACAGACAGCTCCTTGACATATTGGAAGGAGGCCATCGGCAGCGCTTCTCCCCAAAATTCGTCCATATTTAAATTCGAAGTTTTCTCGATCAGGAAATCCCAATGGAGTTCAACCGTGAGCGGAACTGAACAGTGGGGCAAAGGTTTGGATAAGCTCCAGTGGAAATGCGACATTGTGCTCTCTTGTTCGTTGGTATATCCCAGTGACTTCACACACTGAATAGCCCGCTCCAGATCATGCTTCTGCACCAACACATCAATATCGGTTGTCCCTCTAGCTCCAAGGTGGCCAAAATATTTTTCAGCCAAATAGACGCCTTTAAGCGGAATGACAGAAATCCCCAACTCCTCGAATTTCTTCAGCAGCCGGTCCGTTTGATTTTTAATAAAAAGATTGAGATATAACGTTTCATTATATTCCTGTTTTAATCGTTCTTGAAAAAAGAGCGGAACTTGCGACCCTCTGCCTTGTTGTTGGATTAAGAAATAAACCTGGGAAGCTACGCCAAAGTACGCAATATCCTCTAACGCTTTTTCATAAAAGGTAACATCCTGAGGTAAAGAAGCCCGCGGATCATACAACGCGTGTATCAAAGGAATGATCATCACTTGGAGGAGCTCCTTTCTCCGCTTGCAACCGGTATAATCGACGATATAGCCCTTCCTGCCTAATGATCTCTTCATGACGGCCCATTTGCACAATCTTTCCTTCATCCATAACAAGGATGAGGTCCGCATTTTGTACGGTGGATAGTCGATGAGCAATCACTAATGTGGTGCGATTATGCAGCAGCTTTTCCATCGCCTTTTGCACATGATACTCCGTTTCGCTGTCCAAAGCTGACGTGCCTTCATCCAACAGAAGGATCGGAGCATCCTTTAACAAGGCACGTGCAATAGCCATACGCTGACGCTGCCCACCGGATAGTCTGGAGCCTCTCTCCCCGATTTCGGTATCATATCCATTCGGAAGAGCGGTGATAAAGGTATGGATGCCGGCAATAGACGCCGCCTGTATCATCTGGGCATCTGTGATGCCAGGTTTGGCTAGCTGCAGATTCTCTCTGACCGTACCGCTGAACAACACGGTTTCTTGGGAAACATGAGCGAATAAGCTTCTCTGTTCGGAAACGGTCAGCGCAGCAGTCGAACGACCGTTGATTGTAATGCTGCCTGATTGCGGCAAATAAAAGCCCTGAAGCAAATGAAACAAGGTGCTCTTTCCTGCCCCGCTTAAACCGACAATAGCGACGATCTTTCCGGGCGGAATTTGCATATGAAATTGATCGAAAACAAGCTTTTGCCCATCATAGCTAAACGAAACATCTTTGAAATGAATGGCTGACAGCATAGGCTTATAAGCAATCGCCTCAGGCAAGCTGTCGGATTCAATCTCTATTTCCAGGATCTTAAATATCCTTTCCATGGCGGAAATGGATTTTTGAAGGCCTGCCCATTGTCCGGCCAGTTCTGTCAGCGGATATACCAAGTGGTTAACAAGGTTGATAAACGTTAATAGGGCACCTACGGTCAAGACACCGCTTGAGACGTAGTACGAACCCAAACATAGGCTTATCAGAAATGTGACGGAAGCAGCAGCCTGACTCCCCACATAAAACCATCCGCGCAATTTGGCGTTCTGCAGCTCCAGTGCATATAGTTCCTGATTCCTATTTACATATTTCGCGAAAATGAACTTTTCCATGAGGAAAGAACGGATAACGAACAAACCGCTGAACGTTTCATTCAGCAACACGTTCATTCGTGCTACTAAATCCTGAATCAGCCGGTTATTTTTCCGAAGCATGAAGCCAAAAACAACCCCGGAAACCATGGCAACAGGCGCCACAAACACGCTAACGAGCGCCAGTTTCCAACTGATTTGAAGCAAATAAATGAAAACAGCCACATAGATGAACGGTAATTTAATCAAATAAATAAGGCTGCTGCCAATAATGCCATCAAGGTTATGAATATCATTCGTGAAATGCGCCAATAAATCCCCGGAATGTTTACCGTCGATGTGCTTTCCAGGCAGCTGCAAAATATGTTTGAACACATCAGCGGAGAAGTCCCTTTTTACCCCATTTGTTGCAATGGTCTCCCACAGTGTTGTGAGATACGTCGAAGCAATACTTACGGCAACCAGCAACGCGCCTAAAGGCACCAACCATTTCATAAGCCCAAAATGACTATGAATGGCCGCATCCGTGAGATGGCCAAAAAACCATGAGAAGGATAACGTTAAACCGATATCCACGAATAACAAAAGGAATAGCCCCATGTATGCCTTACGATGCGCAATCATGTAGGGCTTCAATATGGAGTAAGTCGTGCGAACATCTTTTATGGCCAATCTTCCCATCATACCCGCGACACTCCACTGTAAGTCTAGACTTGAAAGCTCTCTTTCCGATTTAGATAAAATCTTAATAATAACGCTATCATTGGAAATGTCAGAATAATTCTTCCCCAAACATAAGCAAATAGATCTGTTGTATGGATGATCCGCCTTTTCCGCTCAATCCAAGTCAGCTTCCCGATCAATTGATCCAGCCCGATAGCTTCATCATGCTTTAAATTGGTGTCACCTTTGCATAGGTAATACAACTGCTGATTCCTTGTGACCATCCGGCAAAATCGATGAGCAACCAAGTTTCCGCCTAACGTACGAAATAAAAGGACATCGCCTTTCTTTATGCTTTTCGTGTTCGTAATGCTGAAACGGCAAATGTCACCTTTTTTGATAAAAGGATACATGCTTGTTCCTCGTGCCGGAAGTTCAATCCAGCCATTTTTGGCCATCACACGTGTAAGAAGTTGGATCGATTCTTTAGGAAACAGCATATTGGACCAAACCCCGCCCTATCATCTCCGTCAAAAAGGCTTCAACATCCTCTTCGACGCTCTCACCGACGGAGGCATACTCCTCGCGAACCGCTTCGCTTATGGAGTTTACTGTCTGAGCCACACCAAGTAACGACCAGCAGTAACCGCCTACTTCATTTAATTTCGTCAACGTAAATTCATCCGTGTTCAAAATAATACATTCCATATCCAGCTGTATAAACTCATAATCATTCATCCGAAGGTATTTGGTCATTAGGATATCAGCTCCCAGAATGTCTCGTTTTTTTGAAAATGCAGCTCGGAAATCGCAACCGAATGAACGACCTGCTGCAGCAGACGGAAGATTTTCCTTGTTTCTTCCAAGCTGTGAGACCAATAAAACACTTTATTCATAAGAAAAAGAAGGCTGTTCGATTTGCTAAGCGAAACGATCTGATTATCCATTGCCTGATGCAATAGATAGATGTTGGTCAACGGACTAGTCTCTCCTGCACCTGTTCTAACCAGTTCACTTCGAAATGGTGAATCATAGACGGTAATCTGACCAGGAGAAATTTTAATAATGGTTGCCTCATCGGAAAGCAGCTCCCGGGGATGCGACAGCTTAGCCGCCGTAGATTTTCCGGCCCCCGAGTGTCCTGCAAACATATAGGCTTTGCCCTTATCTATCGCACAGGATGAGTGGATCAGCAGTCCGCACTGATGGTAGACCAGATAGGAGCTGTATAGATTCATCAGCGCGTGCTTTAACGCCAACTCATTATGCACAGAAATGTTGGAGTCCTGATAATCCAAGCTGGTCTCGATGCAATAATCAGCCCTTTGAAATAAGATCTTGTGTGTTTCTTTGGATATCTCCACGTGATAGTCAACGAAAGGAGTCCCATATCCCCCTGTAAGTTGAATGAAGAGATCCGGGTTCCTATTGCTCGTATCTATCACGGGGAAATTTCGCTCAATCCAGTATGTCATCTGATCGGAGTCGCAAATCATTTGAACCAGATGCTCTCCAATCGTTGTGTGAATGCGCGCCATTGTACATCCCCTTGGGACTTTATTGATCGTTGAGGCCAACGGCAGCTAGCCGTTAACCTCTTCGAATAAATTCACTTATTCTTGCCGTTTCCATTGCCATTATGAGGTCCGGTATACGGAGGGTTGGGATAATTAATGCCGCCATTCCCTTTACCTGGGTGATTCAAATTGCCTTTGCCTTTGTTCCAGCTCTGCGCTGTCTCAAAGCGAACCGGCTGTTGACTTAGAACCATGGGGCGAGTATACAGTTTGGGTACTTTTTTCGTTTCATCGTTCATCGCATTCGCTCTCCTATCGTTTCACAGTTTGGACAAGGCGTCTTGCTTCACCAAATGGCGTATCAATGATTTCATAGATCCGAAGATAGACGGTATTTTCCAATCGGTCCGCGTTAAAATCGATGGATTGTGCGCCGCTAACCAGCTTATTATCTCCTGTAAAGGTTAAGACCTTGGAAGCCATGATTCTGTTTTTGGCATCGGCGAACTCAAGTCTCATTTGGGAAAAGCTTTGATCAACGACGATTTCATCCTGAAGTTTAATGCCGAAATCCAGATTGTTTTTATACGAGTAGGGGACACTTCCTTGTCCCATATTGTAGTTAATTCCAATTGACCAATTATTCAACGTGACTTGGAAAGGAAAGAAGGCGGCATCCTTATCATCCGTCTCATCCATAACTTTCGTCTTGAATGCTGCAACTGGCAGGTTGTAGGGCTGTACACTTTTCCCATCCGTAATTTCCATGGCTAACTGCTCACCGTTTTCGGCATTCGGAATAATAAAGGAATAGTAGATGACGTAGCTTAGATTAGGAATGAGTGTGTCTACCTGCGTATTTTGTCTTGTACCCAAATATTTATTACCGCTGCTGCTTGTCAGGACCGTCTGAAAAAGAGGAACCTGCAAGGGGCTTTCACTCTTATTGAGCAGCTTGAATTTGGCCACAGCGGCTTTAAATCCGCCACCCGCACTTTCATAGACGCGAAGATCTACCATGGAAACACTGATTTCTGGCCGAATCAGCTTCGTTAAAGGGTCTATCTGAAGCGGTTTGTTCCACTCATATTGTGATAATTGATTCATAAAATACCGCACATCGTTAGCTCCTGGCGGTGTTATTGTCAATCTGCCAATCAGATATTCGGTATGTTTGTTGTCCTCACCCACAAAGTCTTCTGGCGTCAGGACCGACAAACTTTTCAAATCCATCTTATTTCTGATCGGAATGGCATAATGGACATAGTTCTCTTCCCCAGGTTCGAGGGTGATCGGATCTTTCTCGATTCGCTTTCCGCTGTAAATCTTATTCTCTGATTTGCCATTGATCCGGAAGTCAGGGATGTTGGTTTTCTTATCCCCCGTATTCTTAGCCAGCAATGCCACAATGGTCATAGGCCCGTCCGGTGTATTCTGTTCAGCAAGACTGACCGGCTTGTATGACAGCGTGCTGGACAGCACCGGGATCGTAAACGAATCTTCCCACGTCTTCGTCGTAGAAGGATCGGTAAGGACTGCCTTTTCACCCTTCCATTCTAAGTCTGAAATCGGCAGGGATATAATTTTCTTTTCTTGCTTGGGATAAACGAATTCATCTACATCATAGAAGGAAAGATCCGTTAATGAAAAAACATCAAAGCGCTCGATGACCGTCATATAACTAAGTTCTACCGTCTCTTTGGGCTGAATGTTTTTGGCATTAGCCTGACTTGGTCGCATGATATATTCCAAGCCCTCTTGCGTCTTGGCACGAACTTCATACTCCGGTACGCCCGTCAGGCGATCCCCAGCGTTATACAAACGTACAACCGTGCCGATTCTAGCTCCATCGGGGGTTGATTCGTTTAAAATACTTTTCACTTCTACCTTGATATCACTTGTCAACGAATAGCTTTTCACCGTCGTTGTTGATGCATATTTTTCATCGGCTGCTACATGAAAAGCTGCTGATGGAATCACGAGTGAAACGGATAAAATGAACATAACCATCGTATGTTTCCAATTTATTTTCAAGTCAAGTCACTCCAATTTTATTTATTGCTCTTCAATAGCCGTCATTTGAACTTTTTGTTTATTGCTTAACTGACTTGGACTCGTTTTTACGACCAGTTCTCCCTCTTTGAGGCCCGAGAGCACTTCTTGATTAGGCTCGTTCAATCTGCCTAGTTGAATGCTGCGCTTCTCTACGGTGTCTCCATTGAGCACAAATACGAAAGCATTGTCACCTTCTTTAACAATACTGTAGGTAGGGACGGTCACTACAATCTGGTCCTGCTCTTCCGTCAGTTGAAGCTTCAGCTTCATGCCAGGTTTCAATGCCAAATCTTTATTTGGCACTTCAAGATTAATTTCATAGGCCTTCGTTTCCGGATCGATCACTTTGGAGAGATAGCTGATGGCTCCCTTGTATTTCTCATTTGCTCCCACGACGAAATAAGAAAGCTGTGTTTTATTACCGATTTGGTTCGTTTCCGCTTCTGATAGCTGTGCTTTAATTTTAATCGGGTCCAGCCTTTGAATAATCCCGACCTTAGATCCTGCCTGCAGCGCCATCCCTGCTTCCATCGGCATCTCCGTCAATAAGCCGCTTACTGTAGCTCTCACTTCAAGGTTTTTCATCGATTGGTCAAGCTGCTGCAGGTTAACCTGAGCATTTTTGAGCTGCGCGTCCAATTCAGGAGAAACTTCCTGCGGCTCTACAGCGCTTAGCTTCTGTTTAAGCTGATCCAGATCCATGCGGGCACTCATCATTTGAGTCTCCATCTGGTAGAGCTGAGCTTTCGTAACCAGTCCGATATCATAATCGTTTTTCATTTTATTGTAATTTCGCATTAAACCAGTCATCGACAGTTCCATCTTCTGAATGGCATTGCTCATATCTAACTTTTGGTTTTGCGTCTCTTTTTTAGCTCTTATTTTCGCTTTTTCTATTGCATCCTGAGCCGTTTGTACAGCAATAGCCGCGGTTTCTCTCTGTGTCTGGAGATCGCCGGATCTCAACCGGAGAATCACATCGCCTTCTTGAACCATATCTCCGCGTTTTTTCAAAATTTGATCAATATCTCCGGATGCCTTGGATGTAATATCAAATTGAGCTGATGATTGTGCTTCTGCCGCACGTTCCAACGGATCACCGATTTTTTGTTTAATGACCTTGAAAGCTTTAATGCTTTTCGGCGCTTGATCACTGTACATGGAATTGCTGTCTGCATTGTTCACTGCCGTATCCGAGCACCCGGCCAATATGCCAATGCTTAAAGTCAAAATACAAAGGGTTCTCACGACTTTCGGTTGCTGCTTCCGCCGTTTTTTTCTCATACGTTATAGACTCTCTCCCCTTACTTTGATTTCCCGCAACGATTAAAGGTACGACGACGCATGATCGCTTTTCACTTCATTCATGACGACACCAATTAAATTCACATTGGCCAGATGGAGCTCTTCTTTCACTTTCTTGGCGATCCCGCGTTTGACTTTACCGGATTTGACGATAAGGAGCGTCCCATCGCACTTTGTTGCCATAATTTTGGCATCCGTTACTGTTAGAATGGAGGTTGTGTCCACAATAACCATGTCATATGTCGCACTAAGCTCTGCCAGCAAGACATCCATTTGATGGGATGCCAATAGGCCGGAAGGATTTTGAGGCGCAGGACCCGAGGTTACGAATGATAAATTTTCAATATAAGATTCCCGTACGATCTCGTTCCATGTACTTTGATTAGCCAGATAATTGGTCAGCCCTTTAGCATTATCCTCACGAAACGTTAAGTGAATAGATGGATTTCGCAGGTCGGCATCTACGAGCACCACTTTCTTGCCCGTTTGTGCATACGCAACGGCTAAATTAATAGCCGTCGTTGTTTTCCCTTCACCTCTGCCTGAAGATGTGACGGTAATCGTCTTTGCTTCACGCCCGAATACCGAACAATCGATATTAAATCTTAAAGATCTATAAGCTTCGGATGCCGGAGAGTTAGGATTCTTTTGCATCGTTATGGAAGAGTCAGTGGATAGTTTTGGCATATGCAATATCCTCTACTTTTTTTCTGGATTTGTTTTTCTGCGCCGCCCTTAGTGCTTTGGTTTTCACTTTCGGTATGTAAGCTAAGGTTGAGAGTTCAAAAGCCTCTCGAACATCCTCATCCGTTTTCAAAGTATCATCTAAAGCGTCCAGCAGAAGAATGATACCAACTGTAACAGCGAGCGATGCAACAAAACTAAGAATGATGTATTGATTTGACTTTTGATTCACGGGTATAGGATTGTCCTGAACTTTGGCTCTATTCAGGATGGTGATATTATCGACCTTCATAATTTTGGGGATCTCTGTTTGGAAAACATCCGATACGGCATTCGCAATCTTCACCGCTCGATCATGGGAAACATGTCGGGCCGTAATCGACATCACTTGCGTTTCATTGAGGTTCGACACATTAACAATAGAAATTAATTGGTCGGTGGATACGTTGAGGTCAGGGTAGCGTTGAACGACTTTATCCATAATTGCCGGGGTTCTAATGATTTCTTTGTAGGTATTAATGAGGGCCATATTAACACCGATGGCTCCATAATCGATTTGCTCCGTGCCTAGTTGACCCTGTTCAGATGTTTTGTTGACAATCAATTTTGTCGAAGCCTGATAAATCGGAACGTAATTGGCTGTCGTATACATGGCGGTTAGAAGGGTACAACCACATACAATTAATGCAATTAGCCACCAACGCTTCTTTATAATCATCAAATAATCTTTTAAATTAATTTCCATGTTTCCCCTCCGTGAGAAGTCATCTTTTTCGAAATTCAATGATACTATTTGTATCTTAATTCTATTACTACTTTAAGATACTTTTCGTATCATGTCAACAAAATATTCCATTTCTAAGTTCCAAAATGTATCACTTAAAATGCGCATAAAAAAAAAGAAAAGCACCTCGAAAGGCCTTCTCTTTTTCTTAATTCATCCCTACGGATTTCACTAAATTCTTCTCACTTGTAAGCCCTGAAACCATCAATGCTTGCTGCAAAAGTAGTGCCAGCAGCCGGCGCATCGAGCCAATGCCAATTTTGCTCATAATATTCGCTAGGTGAATCTTGACTGTTTTCTCGCTGATGCAACAGCTTTCAGCAATTTCCTTGTTTGTGTACCCGTGAGTTGCGATCAGGGAAAGAATTTCCGATTCTCGCTGCGTCAGCCCATAATTCGTGAAAAATTGTTGCAAAACTGTATTCTCTGCGTTTGAATTATGCATCATACAACAACTTCCTTTATATGAATGTGGCGTTCTCGGCTAAGGTCTACAAATGCTTCATCGACTCTTACAAGTGGATTTGTATCATCTGTAGGATTGATATAGACGACTTCCGCCCATCGACCATCCGTCAATTTCACTTTCCTGCCAACTAAACTTCGAATGATATTCTTAAGAAACACGGATACGATATGTGGATCCAACTCTCCAAAAAGACCTGCGCGCATCTGTCGCACAACCTCGTAGAACGGCATCATCTCATGATAAGGTCTATTCGAGGACATGGCATGGAAGACGTCGGCAACAGCAACAATCCGGCTCAAGCGATCGATTTGGCTATCTTTTAAACCCATAGGATATCCACTTCCGTCTGCTCGCTCATGGTGCTGCAAGGCAACAAGTGAAACCCGGTAGTTGACTCCAACGGTCTCCCTCAACATGTTATAGCCCCGAATGGTATGTTGTTTCATGGTGTTAAATTCATCTTTTGTTAATTTCCCCGGCTTTTGGAGAATGTCTTGCGATATTTTAATTTTACCAACATCATGCAAAGTAGCTGCTAGCGTCAACAAGGCTATCTCTTTATCATCCATCTTAAGCCACTTACCGATTAGTGTCGAAAGTACGCCTACTCCGACATTGTGCTGATGCGTGTACTCATCTTTGGCTTTAACAGCTTCAAGTAATTCGAATAAATCAGGATGTTCGGCAGCTTGCTGAACAATAGGAATGAGTTGACTCTTAATTTCAAGCAATGGGATTTTATTCTCTGATTCCATTTGCTCGAATATTTTCTTGGCTAGCTGAGAAGCTTGCTGTACTAGGATTTCTGAAGAATCTTGGGTGTCGGCGACGACTAGTTCCTGTTCCAGTTGCTCTTGGGGATTTGTCGTAATAATGTCCATGAAGTCAATACGATGCTGTCTAAATAAATCTAAATGCTCTGCCGTAAGAACGGTTAAGCTTGGTGCCAGTACAAGCCCATAGCTCGTTGTTACATCGTATTTCAACATTTTCCCCGTAAGTTCTTTCAATTAACCCCGCCCCAATTATTTCAAAATATAACCAATTTCTATTATATACGACAAATTAGGTTCCAACCATGGGAGGTAAATCCCGTATTTTTCCTATATTACTAGGAGAAAAAGCCTAGGGCTTTCATAAATCAAAATATAATTAGGACTAATGGTATAGTTTGGCAAAATCTCTCCTCTAGACCAGTTCTAACCGTGACATTCGTCTAGCCTCCTGCATATAGTAAGTATCGACTAATCCGCTTTAACCTAAGGAGGAACTTACATCCATGACTTCAAACAAAAAACAAGAGACTCGGCAATCGGAACGGGAAACTGACGTATTGCAGCAGCCCGAAATTAACCCTGCGTATGCGGAAGCCTATCCTCAAACCGCGCCTTATGCATACGGCTATCCTGTACCGCAAGCCTACGCTTGGGTACCTGTATATGACACACGCATGTTCGGCCTTCCCGGCTTGCCTGGCATGGGCTTGCCTGGATTCCCAGGGCAATCTGGATTCCCAGGGCAATCTGGATTCCCAGGGCAACCTGGATTCCCAGGGCAATCTGGATTCCCGGGGCAGCCTGGATTCCCAGGGCAACCTGGATTCCCAGGGCAACCTGGATTCCCAGGGCAGCCTGGATTCCCGGGGCAACCTGGCGTGCCAGGCGGCAATGAGCAAGCGCCCACATCGGCTCCGCCTGCGTATACCCCGCAAAAGCCGCAATCTTTGGCTGGTTCTACATTCGCAGTAGATCCGGGTGGCATTAGACGCTGCATGTTCCGCTTTACCTATGTATGGCTAAGCAATGGCCAGCAGTTCTGGTATTATCCGACTTTCGTCGGTCGTAATTCCATTGCCGGCTTCCGTTGGAATGGTTTCTCCTGGATGTTCTTCGGAATCGATTTACGTTTTATCGAGTCCTTCACATGCTAACAGAGCAATGAATGCAGAAAGTCCGACACACACGTTAAGTGGATGTCGGACTTTCTGCTTTACACGGCGGCTGTGTAGACCGCCATCCCTGCCAGGCCCGGATCGCCAGTAACCCGTCGTACCTCCATACTCAGTACGCCGGCCTTCACGGTGATACTGTAAGGGCCATATCTGGCCCAGTTGTTTAAAGCTAATAAACCGATAGGGACTGTTGTTACCTGCACACCTTCAAGAACCACATCAAAAGAAGATGAATTTGCTTGAGCACTTTCAAGAGACCAAACATACACTTGATAATTGCCATTGGACAGCGCTTGAGCAACCGTAAAACTGGATTCTGAAGCATAAATTTTAGAATTAAGCATTACGCTTGAAACGCTGTCAACAGCTGGAACCGGTGTAATTGCCGGCGAATTGACGTAAGTTTTGCTATTGGAGGAATACGTGAATAGAACATAATCTCCCGCTAACCATGTTTGCTCATCCATCGTGACAGATGCTCCTCCGAAATTAATCCCACGAACAAAACCCGTATAAATGGCATCCGTTGTCACCGTGAGCGGTGGCGTAAAAGCAGAATTATTCCCCGCAGCATCTTTTGCTTTTACTAGAAAACGGTACGCCGTATTCGCCGTCAGACCCGTGACCGTAAAGCTAGTCGTGGTCGTAGTTCCCGCCAAGATTGTGTTATTCACGTAAACTTCGTACCCCGTAACGCCAATATTATCTGTGGATGCCGTCCATGTCAGTGTAACCGAAGTCATTGTCTTGGAAGACGCCGCCAAATTCAACGGCATTGTCGGTGCTTGCGTATCCGGAGTCGGTGTTGTGGGGATATTGACCTTACTTCGATTCAACATTCTTTCTACGGAAGTCGAGTATAAGGCATTTCGCTGAGATGAGGTATTATAGTCATATAAATAATTTGCCCACTCCATAAACCATACCCATTTGGGTTGCTTCGTAAAGGTTGAGCTCGGGAATAATTGGCCGATTTCTGCAATAGCAACCGGTTTTCCACCTGAAATAGCGACGAGACCATCATAATATTCCTGCTTAAAGGGTTCACTGCCATACATATATAAATCCGTTCCTAAAATATCGCATTTGCTTGTCCCTACGAAATGTGTCAAGTAAGGGTTGATGTCTGAACTCTTAGGCGCATTCGCATTCCAAACCCAAAGCAAGTTATTTAAGCCGTGATAATTCGTAAACCGGTCATACATAATGTCCCAAAGGAGTTTAAAATTTTGCTTCTTCCCCCACCAGAACCAGTTGCCGTTCATCTCATGGTACGGGCGCCATAGAACGGGAACATCGGCATCTCTCAGCTGTTTCAAAAAAACCGCAACCTTGTCATACTCCGAGATCAGCCAATTGTACTCTGCTGTTCCTGGCGTGCACACACGGTTGAACTCCGCATCCGTCGTATTCCTTTGCACGTTGGACCAGGCGTAGGTTGTGAGTGGATAATTCTGATGCCACATCATGGTCACGAGACCGCCACTTTGAACATATTTCTTTGCTGCATTCGTTACATTTTGCCTTTGAGATGTGACCTGCGCTGCTGTCTGGCCGGAAATAGGCCCCATCTCGTACCCGGCGATACCCGGGTAATCACCGTACAGCTTGTTAATTTCATTGACATAACCACTCGGGTCCTCCAGCCAGTTATGAATACCTGTTAATGTTTTGGAACCTGATATCGCATACAAATAATTCAAAACATCAACGGCTCTCTGGCTAGCCTTTGCATTAATCGGAAGCATCCTCCTACTCACCTCGCAATGTATTCGTATAATGGCGTACATGTTCTATGAATCTAGCAAGTTTTATGACTGCCATACTCCTATACTATGTATCTTTAGCACTATTTGCGTAGGTTACCTGTAGGAAATTGTAGAAAATACAAAAAAACCTCTAATACATCGAGAGAATCTCTCTCGAGAGCTATTTCCTGTCAGAAATCGACAAAGAAAATAGAACTTTTTGAATATAAAATCCGCCGTGACAGGACGTCTTCAATCCCATCTTGCTGACTCCCTTAACCAGCCCTTCAGCTTAACGATCTCCGTGCCCGCCAGCATCATAATGCCTACCCCGTGATTATCGTTCGTAACGGTAAGCAGATCCTTTTTGTAATAATCCGCTGTAAAAGCGTACCGTGAGCCGCTGCAAACGCCGTGCACGTTACCCTGCGCGTCAATGGCATACCGCGTTAAGCCGTCCCAGGCTTTAAGCGCAGCCTGGATGTACCGCTGCGGCTCGGCAAGCCAGCCAAAGCGGACGCCTCTGGCAAACGAATACGCAAACATCGCCGTACAAGAAGCCTCTTGATACGCATCAGGGTCATTCAACACCTGATGCCACAGTCCGCTTGCTGCCTGCAGCTCGGCATAGCCTGCGCACAGCTCGTTAAAGAAGCGGACAAGCTCAGCGCGAAGCGCATGATCTGCCGGCAAAGCCTCCAGCACCTCGGTCAGGGAGAATAAGGTCCATCCGTTGCCGCGCCCCCACGGAATCCTTGTCGGCATCCCGTATTTGAAATCAAATACGTGGGACATGATCCGCTGCTCCGGCATAAATAAGTAGTTCCGGAATAACAGGAACTGCTTCGCCGCCTCATCCAGCGCTTCGCGATTTCCCGTTACCGCCGCATAGCGGCACAGGAACGGCGTGCTCATATAGAGGTCGTCCGCCCACATGGTATTCTCCGAATACTCATCCTGACACACCCGATAAAAGGCTCCGTCTTCTTTCCGCTCCAGCTGCTGAAGCATGAACTCGGCAATCCTGTGGGCAATCGGCAGGTAACTCGCATGCTGATCTTCTTTATACGATTCCAACATGGCCGATCCGAATGATCCGCAGTTGTCGAGCATTTTCATCATGACCAGCTGCTGATTGATGGCCGGGAACCCGTACTGCTCGCGGTCCCATAGCGAGTACTCAAACATATCCGTACAGCTTTGAACATGCTCCAACGCGTACGAGAGAATATCTGGCCGTTCCAGTAAACGGCCGGTTTGCAGCAGCCCGTAGATGGTCACCCCGAGCGGATAGTCCCAGCGGGCAAAGTTAGTCACATTGCCAACGGTCCATTTATTGCTCAGCATGGCGTTCTCATAATAGGGACGAATCCACGTCTCCGGACGGTCTAAGCGCCAATAATTGCCTGCAAAAACTCGCTTCGTCGTAGCGATTTCATTCTCGTTCAGTTCCACATTGGCTTCAAAAGGACCCAAATAGAGCCAAACCTCATCCGAGCCATGCACGTCCACAGGCGCATGGAACGGTACCTGCTCTCCGCCTGCATAGGCCTGCACGGTGAAGCCCCACGAGCGCGACGCCTGTTCGCACTCGCTGCGGATGACCATATCGTGTTTGCCGAAGGCAAGCGGCACTTCCACTTCGAAGCTGCCCGCCGTCTGAACTGAAGTGACCTGATGGCCATTCAGCCAAACCGTCAGCGGTCCGCTTGTGCTCCCTTTTAACACATAAGGAGCTTTGCCGATGGCGGTAGCGTTCAACTGGGTCCAAGCGTAAGCCCGCTTGCCTGGCTGAAGGCCGAATAAGCGCTCGCAAACCTGTACAGCCAGTTCCTCTTCCCTCCAGTCGGATTCCGGAAGCCACTTGACGCCCTGCTCCTTCTCGGAAGAGATCGCTGCCGGCAGCGGAATTTCCTCGAACAGGTCAGCATCGATCGGAACGGAATATACCCACCCTGCCTGGCCCGCTCTTTCGGCAAAAGGAGAACGCACATTCAAAATTCTAACTTTGGCTTCATCCGATCCGAATAGACATCCGAATCCCGCTGCCGTCACCCTCGCTTTTATGAAAAGACGATTCCAGCCTTTGACGAAATTGAGATTCAACTTGACGGTCGCATCCGGTTTCAGCTCATCTATAACGTTTGAACGGTAGGATAGCTCATCATTAAAGTAAAACTGAATCGGACCCAAACAACGCATCAACACGTCCAGATTCCGGTCACTATCACTCCATACTAGCGAGTAAGCATAAGAAATTTGCCCCTGTTTTGCTTCTGGGAATCTGTGACGAAGATTGAGATCGAATAAGCCCTCGTCATTTTGCAGAATACCTGCTCGGTTGAACGCCCTAAAGGCAAACGGTACAGGCGGATTGGCTCCGATATAGCGATCAGCAAGCACTTTCAGCGTGCGTTTTTCATCTTGGCCTAAACGGGACTGGATGCTCTCTTGTTCATTGAAATAGGTGGTCATCTCTCCACACTCCTTTCTACAGCAGTCTTACTGTGAAGGTTCGGTCAAACGGCGTCACCAAGTTCACATGGACATATTGGCAGCCTGCCGGGTGCTGATCTTCACGAAGGATAGGCAATAAGTGTTCGAAAGCTCCTGAAGATATTTCAATGCTGTCTTCCTCCACCCGATAGGTCACAGATCCGCTTTTGAGGAAATATTTCCCGTCGCCTGCTTCATGCAGATCTTCTCCTTCTACTGCTCCTTCATTGCCCAGAATAAAGGTTAGCTGCGTAAAAATGTCTTCCCGCTCATCGGAATGTATGCGCACCGTCCAGTCGGACGAATTTTGTTTAATTTCCACCTGCAGCTCATGGGTTTGCAGATGCGTCATCGGCCGGTGCTGATGCGGTAGCAAATACCACGGACTTACCGGCCCTTTCGCTGAAAGGGGAAGATGCTGCTGTGGAATAGGTCCATTGTAGCCTTTTTCCATAACGACACTTAGCCGATAGACGCCATCTTGGGCGGTTAGCTGATCAAATTTAACGATACCCGGAGAAAAGGACGTGGACAGCTTAATGCCCAGCAGCCTGACTTTCCCATGACGAAGCGAGAAAAAGGACGGTGTTTGCGGCATAATCGTTATGCTCTTCTCCTTCTCGCGAATACGCACCACCGGTGCTCCGAATGCTAGATGCATAGAGCTGTGCTGAATTTTCAGATGATGGCCGACAGCATCAATTAAGCCCAGGTGCTCATTCATAGGATGATGCTGATTCAGCATATAAGCATATTGATCGGGAAGTTCGACGCGTTCCAAGTCACGGATGGTTTCTTCTACTTCCGGGTAAAGCAGCACGTGCAGCAGAGCGTTATTATTTACGCCGTCAGGACGCTTGACGAAACCAGCGGCATAATCGCACATGGCGGCGAAGAGCGGGTCCTTGTCATGTGCAGCCATTAAGAGATAAATCGTATAATAGGTAGCCATATCATAGGTTTGGCCAAAATCCTGCCGGCCCGAATAGTCGGTTACCACTTCACCTGACGGATGGATGAGGTAGACCATCATCCGCAGATTCCGGCGCACGCTGTCCAACAATTCGGGACGATGCAAGACGCGAGCCGTATGATACAGCGCAACATTGCTGACGGCATTATAAATGCCGTTGCTCCGCTCCGTCCATTCGCCATCTGCCGTAATGTCCAGGCCTTCTGCGAGCCATTCATCCGCTCGTGCGAGGAGCTCGGGCTTTTTGAAAATATCATACAACTGGGCTAAGGCAGCCGTAAGCACCCATCGATGATTCGGCGTATGGCAGCCGCCCGTCAGCATGGCTGGTATTGTTCGCTCAAGAAATAGCTTTAATTTGTCCGCTATTGGCTGCAGGACCGACCAATCATGACCAGCGAGCAGCTGATAAATCTGCGCTACGCCGCCAATTACGAAACCGGTGTCAGGCGGAGAGTTGTAATTGGTTGACCCCAGCGAAATCGTCCCGTCCGGATGCTGCCTGTTCAGCATGAACGCTGCTGCTAGTTCCAAGGAAGCTGCTAATGTCTCGCTATGGTAGAATCGGGAGTCTGGATTCACCAAGGCCGCTGCCCAGGCAGCAATATAGACAGGTGTACTATGATGACTAGCACGCGCAATGCCCGTCTCATCAATAATTCCGCCGTAATACTTGGATGCTGGATCAAGCACTTGGCTTTGAAGCGCAGATGCTGCCAGATCGTCGTTATTTTCCACCAACCGCTTATATATGAAGTCCATGTGTATCACCTATTGCCCTTTCCCGGCCGCTATTTTACTTGTGATCAGTCTGTGGCTCTCCTCAATCTCATCTGGTTGACATACAGCCTTCAACTCGTACACTTTAACCTTGGCAATGTCGATAGCCTCAAGGAAATGGTCAAAGAAATGCAGATCTTTGCTATGTACATAAGGGCACCAATGATCGGAAAGCCCGAGTGTTTCATGAATATGAACACCGTAAATATACGGCTTAACTTCCTCCAGCTCCTTCAAATTGTCGTACAAACCCATTCGATCCATCATCATGGCGTGACCGATATCGTACCAAAGGCGAACGGGACTTCCCCCCAGGTTGTCACAAATCGTCTTGGCTTCCATCAGCGTCGGCATCTGATACGATCTCGAGCGCGTTTCGATGCCAATCGCGATATTCCATCCTTTTTTCGCTGCATAATCACTCACTTCGTCCAAGCTTTCCTGAATCCGTTTCGTATACCGAGGACTGAGCCTCTCGCGCCTTTCCAGCATATTCTGCCACAGCCCTTGATACTCCGCCGACGCCCTTCCATGCTCCTGATAAAGCTTCTTCAAATCCAGATCAATATTATACTCAAAAGGGACTTCGCCAGGATGTACGACTACAGCTTTCGCTCCATAGCGGTTAGCATACTCCATGGATCGAATGAGCAGCTCAACAGAGCGTTTGCGCTTCTCTTCGTCATCAAAGCCCAACATCACGGAATCGGTATCATAATCCTTATCGTCGATGAACGGAAATACATTGTGCACACTCGAAACGCCTATTTCCCCTTTTTCAATCATGGGTTCAATGGTTTTCATCATCTCTTCAGTCACATTGTAATTCAATTCTACATATCGAAAGCCGAGCCCCTTAATTTCCTCCACCATCTCCCGGCCAACGGTATGTTTCTTAATATTCCAGCACGTTGAAAATGAATATTCCCCTTTGTCGATCATCCTTATGCCTCCTTCTATTATGGCAAAGACCAGATCACCCTTCTTCCATATGCAGGGGATGAACTGGCCTTTCTGCGGAAATGCCGCCTTATTCGGTAAGATCTCGCAAATAAATAGCTGTGCCCGTCTGTGCCGATTGCGTCGATGCTTCCATTAAACGTGTTAAATCAAGCGCTAATTGAATGTTCTCTGAAGCTGTTGTTTGGTTCTGTATATGTGACACCCACTGCTCGAACGGAGTCGGCGGACTCGCCGGAAGTTCCTTGGCCACTTGCCATTCTGCTGCTGCCTCACCTGATAACTTGGAGCTGCGGATATAGACCCGATCATCGGCGCGAGAATACTTTATGCTTCCCTCGGTCCCCTGCACCTCAATGTCGAATTGCGAGTAGCTATTTACAAATCCCGCTTCAACAATCCCTAGTGCTCCGCTTGGATAACGCAACGTAGCTACAGCACTATCCTCTACTTCGCGCCCCGTGATGTAGCCGAAGCTTGCGCTGACGCTTTCCGGCAAACCCAGAAATAAGCGGGTTAAGTACATCGGATGGCAGCCAAGGTCCATCAAGGCTCCTCCCCCGCATGACTTCAAATCGAAGAAGTACGAAGGCAACGAGCCATTCGGATTTTTCTCTGTCGGGAGTGCGCCATTATGAGCAAGCCGGATGCGCACCGTTGAGATCGTGCCAAGATGGCTTTCATGAATAGCCTTCATGATGCTTTGGGTAAACCCGGTGTATAACCGCGGCAAAGAGACGGTGAGCTTCACCCCAGCAGCTTCAACCGCCGCTAGTATTTCTTTGCATTCCTTTGTTGTAGTGGCAACAACCTTTTCTGTAAAAACATGCTTACCCGCACGAGCCGCGGCGATAATTACATCGCGGTGCGCCGTTGTGGGTGTATCCACAATAACCGCATTGATCTCAGGATTTGCCAAGAGCTCCTCCAGTTTCTCATAAAACCTGACGCTGAACTCATTGGCATTCTCTCTGCCACGCTGCGCATCTTCATCCCAAACAGCCACGATTTCGGTGTCGGGATGCTGACTTGCCATACGTGCGTAATCTTTGGCATGAACATGCCAAAAGCTCAACATCGCAACTCTAATCATCGTTTGAGACTCCTTTTCCGATCTTTTTTCGATCATTTAGTCAAAATATACGGCTTTTCCAGTTCGATTCGATTCATATATCGCTTCAAGTATTTCCGATACGATGCAGGACTGCTCTGGCGTTACGATCGGCTCTTTATCATGCATAATGGCATCAATCCATAGACGAATTTCCTTATCCTGCATGCTTTCTTTCTTGCCTTCGTAGAAGTCTGCGCCCTTGGCCTCAAACTGCAACTGGTTCACATATAGACGGCTATGGTTCTCGCCATTAATGCGCAACCCGTCCTGCATATCCGCTCCCCCTTCGGTACCGCAAAGCGTACACTTCGCTTCCTTGGTATCGAGCGTATTGAGCGCCCAACTGGCCTCCACCATAATGGTCGCCCCATTTTTCATGACAATCATAGCGAATGCCGAATCCTCAACCTTGAATTTATTCGGGTCCCACGGTCCCCATGCATTAGCGGCGTTCTCTTTGCGTGACAATTTATGATAAGCAGTGCCAAGCACCACTTTAGGTTCGTAGTTATTCATCAACCAAAGGGTTAAATCAAGAGCATGCGTACCGATATCGATCAGCGGCCCTCCACCTTGTTTATCTTCATCCAGGAAAACACCCCAAGTAGGGACGCCGCGTCTGCGAACGGCATGAGCTTTCGCGAAATAAATCTCGCCCAAATCTCCGTTTTCAACGACCCGTTTCAAATACTGACTGTCTGCGCGGAAACGATTGTTGTAGCCAATCGTTAATTTTTTGCCTGTCCGCTTGGCAGCTTCCACCATACGGCGGGCATCCGCAGCTGTTTTCGCCATCGGCTTTTCGCACATGACATGCTTGCCTGCTTCCAAAGCAGCAATCGAGATTTCCGCATGCGTATCATTCGGCGTACAAATATGTACAACATCAATCGCTTGATCTGCCAATAATTCGCGGTAATCGTCGTATACTTTAGCACCGGGAGCGCCAAATTTCGCTGCTGCTTGGTGTGCGCTTGCCGGGAAGATGTCGAAAAAACCGATGATTTCCGCTTCCGCAACCTTGCTCAAGCTAGGCAAATGTTTCCCCGTTGCGATACCGCCACAACCGATGATAGCTACTTTAACTTTGTTCATTATAATTTCCCCCATGATGCAAGATGCTGGACACCGATGAGAGGCCTGAACGCGCAGGCAGCTTCATCGGTATCCAGCCCTTCTTCAAGAATGACTTACTTAACTGTCTCCATCTGTTGTTTCGCGATAATCATCGCATCCTTAGCCAGGAATGCTGTATCTTTATTCTCTTGGTACCATTTGTTCATGAAATCCTCGAGCTGTTGACCGCCTGCTTTCGCCCAAGCCGCTTGTGAGTCTTTGATTGCTTGCTCCGGCGTGTACTTAGCACCGCTAAGAATGGCTTTCACGAATATGTCGCCTTTTTCTTTCAATATCGTGGTGTTAATGACTTGCAGATCTGCGCTGTACACCGGCATGTGGTCGCCTAAAGCAATTCCCGGATATTCTCTTTGCGGATCAAAATAGAGCTTCTGCACTTCTTTATACATATCCATTCCTGCTTTTTGCGCTGGTACTTCAGCATTGAAACCATTCAGTACATACGTACATTTATCAACGCCCGATGAGAAGAACATGGTATAGTCGTACGCATAGCTGACTTCGTTCTTGGACTTTGCAGGATCTATCGCTTGCGGACAACCATTGGGAGCTTTCTTCCAGTGTGTGCCTTCGTCTCCATTGACAATTTTATTAGCGGTTTCCGGCTTCATAATAAAGTCAAGATAGCGGCCAACGGCTTCCGGATCTTTCGCTTTAGCGTTCACAACGGTTGTCATTTGAACAGGGTTATCAATGGCGCCAGTAAATGTCCCAAGCGGTGACTTCGGATAACCTAATGGAGCTACTTCCGCCCCAGGCGCGTTTTTCTGCAGTGTCGTAAGATCGTTCATGATAAAGTCATACCAGCCGCCTGTAAACTTCACATAAATGCCGATCTTCCCATTCAAAAAGTCCTGTTTCGCCTTGGCGCCATCTTTATCGTTGATATAGTCTTTGTCGATCAGGCCTTCATCGTAGAGCTGCTTCTTGAAGGTGAGAGAAGCAAGCTCTTTGTCCCACGCACGGACAACTTTGCCATCCTTCAGATCCCAAGCCAGCAGCGAGCTCGAGGAGCTCTCGCCGAACATCTCATTGATGGCTTGCTCGGAATACGTGCTCATATTCAGGCCATACGTATCTTTTTTACCATTCCCATCAGGATCTTGGTCAGCGAATGCCTTAGCCACTTTCAATAACTCATCCGTTGTCGTCGGCATCGCCAGATTCAATTTCTTCAACCAATCGGTCCGAATCAGCAAAATATGGGCCGGAACCGCCTCTTTCACCTTACCGATCTCGTACAGCTTCCCGTCAGGTTTCGTCCCCGCTTTTTTCAATTGCGGATATTGATCCAGCAGTTTCTTGTATTCAGGCATATATTGCAAAATGTTATCAATAGGAAGCAGTTGTTTCTGATCGTACAAACTTCCTCGAAACGGTGTGTTGTACTCGTTGACGATATCCGGAGCGGAACCCGACGCAAACAGAACGTTCAATTTCTTGGTTGAATCACTGCGGAGGATAGGAACATACTTCACGTTGACAGGTCCGTTTTGATTAATCCATTTACTCCAGCGATTCTCTTCATACGATCCTTCGGATGCAGGTACCGCACCCCGATCGTACATGGATACCGTCACATCACCACGCTTAGCCGGTTTCTCTTCACCCGGTTTGCTGCTTGTCGTCGCTGCTGTCCCTTCTTTTTTGTCACTGCTGCAGCCAACTAACGTTGCACCAAGCGCGACAACCCCTACGGTGATTCCAAGCCACAGTTTCAAGTTTTTCATGCGCATTTTCCCCCTGCAAAATTTTATAGTGAAGTTTTGTTAAACGGGAACACCAACGATTTTTACCCCTTTACGGATCCAAGCATGACGCCTTTGACAAAATACTTCTGCAAGAAAGGATAAATCACCAGCATCGGCACAACCATCACAACAACACCCACGGCTTTCACCATCTCTGTAGCAACCGCTGCTTGCTCCTCTGTATTCAGGGAAGGAGAGTTCAACAAATCGTTTTTTTGCAGCATGGCTTGCACAACGACCGTCAAATTCATCATATCGCTTTTATTGATATACATTAGAACACTCATGAACGCGTTCCAATAGTTAATGCCATAAAATAATGCCAGAGTCGCCAACATCGGCAAGGATAAGGGTAAAATGACGCGAATGAGCAGTGCGGTGTCACTGCATCCGTCAATGCGCGCAGCTTCCTGTACTTCATAAGGAATATTCTCAAAATAGCTTTTCATCAGCAGCATGTTGTAAGTGCTAATGAATCCTGTCAGCCATAAGGACCAATAGGAATCGATGAGATGCATGTTTTTAACAACGAGATAAGTTGGAATTAAACCACCGGCGAATAGCATCGTAAATACCATGCCGAGAACCAGATAGCGACGAGCGAACAAATAGGATCTGGACAACGGATAAGCCGCTAAAATGGTGCCCAATAAACTTAATACCACGCCAACCACGGTGATGAAGATGCTATTTTTGAAGGCGTTGAAAGCCGGGCTTGCGATGAAGAAAATTTTATAGGCCGTGAACTGCAGTCCTACCGGCCAAAGGAAGACATGACCTGAATCTACAGATGACCGATCGCTGAGCGATAACGCTATGATATGAATAAACGGCAGGATGCAAGTTAAGGCAATGAGTGCAAGCAGTACGTAATTAACTGTATAGAAAATCTTTTCTCCTCTTGTCGCTTTCACTACATGTCCTCCTCTCTAGAACAGGGCTTGATCAAATTTTTTGGCAATCCGGTTAGCGATCAACACGAGACTGCAGCTAATGACCGATTCGAATAGTCCCATCGCCGTCGTTAAGCTAAATTGCGAGCTGCCTAGCCCTATTTTATAAATGTAAGTACTGATAACCTCCGACACGTCCGCAACGGCAGCGTTCTGTAAGTTATAGACCTGATCAAATCCAACTTCCATAATTTTGCCCATCGCTAATATTAGCAATAAAATAATGGTGTGCCGAATGCCGGGAAGCGTTACATGCCACATCTGACGCCACTTGGTAGCTCCATCCATACAGGCTGATTCATAAAGCGACGGATCAATGGTCGTTAGAGCAGCCAAGTAGATGATGGTACTGAAGCCCATTTCCTTCCAAATGCCAGATCCGATAAAAATGCTTATCCATGAATGCGACTCATATAAAAAAGTAATGGGTTCCAAATCGAACAGCTTGAGCACCTTATTGATGGAACCATAATCGGTTGCAAATAACGATAATACGATACCTGACACAATGACCCAAGAGAAGAAGTGCGGTAAATAAATGATCGTTTGCACCCATTTTTTGAACCACGACTTCCGGACCTCATTGAGCAAAACAGCGAGGAAAATGGGAACCGGGAATCCGAGCACCAAGCTTAGAAAGCTCAGCCAAAATGTGTTCCAAATGATTTGGAGCGTGTTGGAACTGGAAAACAACAGGTTAAAATTCTTTAGTCCCACCCAAGGGCTATTCCAGATGCCATCTGTAAAGTTATAGGTTTTGAAAGCGATAACAAGTCCGCCCATAGGCCAATATTTGAATATCACATAATAAGCGATAACTGGAATCAGCATGATGAACAAAGGAATATTTTGTTTCAATCGCCTGCTCCGCTTTAAAGAAGCTGTCTTGTGCAGGTTCACTGATGATGAAGTGACAGGGGGTTCTCCGATTCGACTGCTCATGCTTGCTCACTCCCTAATTCGTTGGTATGCATCCTATCATACCCGGGTTCGTGTATCAAAACCCTTAAAAAATTATAGAAGATTCTATAAATTCATTTGGTCATGTTTGAAAGCGATTTTTAAATGACAGAAATATTGTATAATGTCCTCAGCAACGTTATGGCTTGCAAACTATAAGCAAATTGGGGAATCTGAGATGCAAATCTGGCGACAACTACTCATAGGTATCAACCGCAGCTTTCGAATCAGACTCATTATTAGCCTGTCCGCCATCATTTTACTTGCCTTCGGGATTACCGGTTATTTGACTTATCAGTATAATCTGAAATTATTCGAAGAGGAGATCAGCAAGCAGTTTTCCCGCACGAATGAAGAGGCTTTGGCCAAAATTGAGATGAAGGTTCAGGAAATTGTGCGCGTATCCCAGACCGTAGTATTCAATCCGCAAATTGAAATGCTCATCAAACGCATCAATTCCCAAGAGGATGCCGATGCCTTTAATCTGTATTATGATAAAAAGCAAATTGAAGAGCAGATTTTCCAAATCAAATCAGACGCGCCTTATATTACAGGGATGTATCTGTATGACTTAAACGGAAATCCTTCTTATTTCAGCTATACGACTTCTGCGATTAAAAACTTGGATGATCCAACCTTTCAAACGATCCAGTCCAAACTAAACGATACCTATGGGAATCTGGCCTGGATGAGCATGCCTCTGCCCAGCTCCATTGAACCGAGCGGCTTCAGGCAAACCATTATTATCGCCAGGCTGATGAAAAATAGCGCTTTGCAAACCTATGGTGTTCTCGTCATGGCGGTGGATGAATCCTTTTTTGCCGGGATATTGAAAGAGTTAATCAAAGACGGTACAGGCGAAGTCTATTTGTACAACGAAAACAAGGAATTGCTCTACAGCAATTCCACGCTTGAAACAGCGGAGAAAGCCCAGATGCTGCAGGATATGAGCGAAACCCGTGTGATGAACAATCATCTCTATGTACAGGGGATATCCAAAGCGACATCCTTCAAGCTTGTCAGCTCAACCTCCCTTTCCGACATTCAAGTTAAAAATAAAATTTTATCCAAACGTATTGCGTATACCGGCTTCATCAGTATTTTGTTAACGAGCATCCTTATCGTCATCTCAACAGGCAAACTCTTGAGACCAATCAAGGATCTGCTGCTTGGGCTTCGCAAAGTACGTTCCGGTGACTTCAGCGCCCGCATTGAAATCCGTACCAAAGATGAACTCGCCTATATGGGCGAGAGCTTCAATGCCATGGCTGAGCAGGTCGGCAGGCTGATTACGGAAGTCTATCTCACGCAGCTAAGCGAAAGAGAAGCAGAGCTCAAAGCGCTGCAGGTTCAGCTTAACCCTCATTTTCTACACAATATGTTCAATGAAATTTATTGGAAGCTTTATTTGCAAAATGAAAAGGACACCGCTGCCTTAATCGCCACCATTTCGGAAATGCTCAAGTACTCCCTGATGCCCGTTCGGACACTGACAACCGTGCAGGAAGAATTTCAACAAATTCGCAATTATGTGAAGCTGCAAACCGAACTATTCGAACCTGATTTGGAAACGATTATCCAAGCGGATGAGCAAGTGCTGGACAACGAGATGATGCGTTTCCTTCTCCAGCCTCTCGTAGAAAATGTATTCGTACATGCCTTTCGGAATAAGGTGTCACATAAAATCTTGGTTATTCGAGCTAGTCAGCATCTTGAACATTTGGAAATTGAAGTGACCGATAACGGCTGCGGTATGGATGAATCCGCGATCGCAATCCTGCTGGGGCCGAAGGGGACTTCTCTGCCTCAGCGCTCGGATGGACGGGAACACCTTGGCGTTCGCAGTGTTGTTAGACGGCTGGAGCTCGTTCACGGGCAGCCTTACCGGCTCGAAGTTGAGAGCGTTGTGAATAGCGGAACGACGATGCGCCTCATCCTGCCTAATCACCCAACTAAAAAGGAGCTGAGCCAGCATGCTGAAGGGTAACGTGGTCATCGTGGAAGATCAGCCCAACTTCCGTAGGGGCTTGATCAAAATGTTCGAAGAAGGGCAAGTTGGCTGGAACGTTGTCGGGGAGGCCAGCAATGGGCAAGACGCGCTGGCCTTGGTAGATCGGGTCAAGCCTGATCTCGTGCTTACGGACATTCGCATGCCTGTCATGGATGGGATCGAATTTGTAGGGCACCTAAGGAAGCATTATCCGGATCTGCTGGTCATCATTCTTACAGGCTACAAAAATTTTGAGTACGCCCAGGCAGCCGTCAGACTCGGAGCCCTCGATCTGCTGATCAAGCCTTGCACGGAGCAAGATGTCATGCAGGTCATGAATAAGGCTTCCGAGCGGTACTATGAGAAATACGCGCAACAGCAGCAACTTCTCGCCCAGCGCAAATTGCAGCAGGACCAAGAGCTGCGTGCAGCTTTATTAGATCTGCCTTCGTCTTACGCAGCCATGAAAAACATGGATGAGGTTCTTCTGACGAAGGAGCTGTGGCTGCTTCAGCTGAACAGCGAAGACTTGGCCCTCAAAAACTATGGCAAAGCAGACCTTAGCTTAATCCAATTCGCCTTCTCCAATATCGCCGAGGAGCTGTTGAAGGGCGCCGGCCTTCCCGCCAGGCTCCTCTTGGTTGAACATGATCGTTTCGTCGTGGTTGCCGACCATCCTGGGCCGGACGAAAGCTTCATCCAAGCTGTGCAGGATGCTTCTCTCGAATACTTGAACATTCGTGTGAACGTTCAACCTATGGGTGCGGCTCCCCCTTATAAGCAGCTGGCTGAATTCTATGGCCAGTTCAAGAGTAGTGAGTCCCCCTCGGATTCTGACGGCGAACGAATCGATAAAGAAGCGGGTACAGGCTCAGGCATGACACTCTCCTTAAATCAGGCGAAAGTCAATGAGTTGGAAATGAAGCTGATGTCCGCTATTCTGATCCCGCAGGAAAACGCGCTGCAGCAGCTTCTCAATCAGCTGCTTGCCGATCTGTCCCATCAGCCGCCTGAAGATATGAAAATTCAGGCGTTAACGCTCTCGATTGCTTTGCTGGGAACCATTCAGAAACAGTTTGATCCCGACGGTCATGAAGCGACGGCAAGAATACCGACCGATATGCCGCAAGCCCATTGGACGGTGGAGGAAGTCCTTCGCTGGGCAGACGCACAGGTGAACAACTTCCTGCTTCTGTTCAATAACTGGCAAGCGTCCAAGAGCGACAACGTTATTGAGAAAGCTACAAAGTACATCGAGGAGCACTACAACGAGGAGTGCCGTCTAACGGATGTAGCCGCTCATCTTCACCTCAACTCCAGCTATTTTAGCGTGCTGTTTAAGAAAGCAACCGGGGAAAGCTTTACTCGCTTTGTGACCCGTCTGCGCATGGATAAAGCCGCCCTGCTGCTGCGGAACACGGATATGAAAATATTCGAAATCGCTTGCGCCATTGGCTTCGACGAGCCGAACTATTTTACCAACGTATTCAAGCAGCAATTTCAAATGTCTCCCAAGGAGTATCGGAATCACCGGTAACAAGGGTGTCGTTAAATCGACATCCTTCTCTCAAACGCTTAAAAAACGCTAAAAAAAATCATCAAAAATTAACGAAATTCGTGACATAAACCGACATATATTGAATCCAACTTCGTTTATAATCTAAAAATATGAAGATTGCCAATTCTATACAAGAGTCGGGAGTGTTATCCGTTGGTCATCAAGATAATCAAACATATAGGTATCCCCTTTATTTGTTGCTTGACCATGGTATCATCCATAGCAATGGGGAATGCACCAAATACCACAGCAGTCATCCTATTAGGCTGCGCTTTTTACCTCAGCATCGCCCTCGAGCGAAAGCTCCCTTTTTTACCCAACATCCAGTTTATCTTCCTCGCGCTGTTTCATTGGTCCAGTCATCTGAATTGGTGTTTGCTGCTGTATTATATGCTGATCGGCTTTTCTATACAAAATGGGCAGAAGTATACCTACACCATGCAGAAAGCACTCATGTACATCGGTTTATATACGTGCATACGTTTATCCTATGTGCCATTTACCACTTACAATCTCTTAGTTTCGATCTACGATATTGCAAGCGCCATTATGTTCGTGCTGCTTGTCCAATATGTGATTAGATCTGAGTCAGAAAAGAAGCGTTTACGCGAAGAAAAGGATTATCTCACGACGCATGACCCGCTGACAGGGCTATTGAACTACGAAGGCTACGTAACCACCGTTGAAAACTTAATGGTTAAGCGCTTCAGTTTTGTTTTGGTACTGTTGGACTTTCAGGATTTCAAGTCGGTCAATTACGAGAATATCCATAACGGAAATGAAACCTTGAATCAGATCGCGTTATTGCTGGGCAGCATCTTCTATGATTCTTATGCCATATCCCGTTACGCGGGAGACCGGTTTGCCATCATTTTACCAGCGAAAGAGAACCTTATTTCTAATATTAGCGAATCCTTGAATTCGAATATTTTAGGCTTTCAAGTGACTTACAGCTTTGCCGAGCACCCTCTTGAGGCTGCAACGAAGGAAGAACTCATCTCCTTGGCCGAGGAGCGCTTGTTCAAAAGCAAACGGGAAATATGGCTCAAACGAGAGGAGCATTTATTCCGCTCCGAGAAAATGAAGATGATTGGCGAATTGGCGGCAGGGATGGCGCATGAAATTCGAAACCCACTTACAACGATCAAAGGCTTCATGCAAATCGCGACCAAAAGCCAATACAATATCCAGCCATGGCATGAATTAATTATGAGTGAAATCCGTAGAATGAATGAGCTGACCGCGGAATTCCTGCAATTCTCCAAACCGCATATCAGCAACATGAAGCCGGAGTCCATCACGGAGTGTCTGGATCGGGTTCTATCATTAGCGGAATCGGATGCGCTTTATCGCGGACACACCATCATTTTCGAGGATACGAAAGAGGCTCTTTATATCTTCATCGATCGGGATAAAATTGTACAAGTCCTGCTGAATTTGATCCAAAATGCATTCGAAGCGATGAAGCATCCCGGCGATGTTCACGTGCGCATAAAACAGGAAAATGAACTCGCGATCATTGAAATCGAAGATTCCGGTGAAGGCATGTCCGAAAGCGAAATGGAGCAAATCTTCAATCCTTTTTATACCACCAAAGAAAACGGGACAGGTCTGGGCCTCTCCATTTGCCAAAAGATCGCCGTTGATCACGGCGGCTCGCTGGAAGTGAAAAGCGCCATTGGCCTAGGCTCCATCTTCAGCTTTAAGCTGCCGACGGTCGACGTTTAGCAGCGGCTCCTTTCTACCATACAAAAAAGCAGATCGGGAAGTTTCCCGACCTGCTTTTTATTTTATGAAGGCTGCCCAACAGCCTCAATTTCAATTGAAATTTTGACCTCGTCGCCAATCAAGACTCCGCCAGTTTCCAATGCGGCATTATAGGTTAAGCCGAAATCAGCACGTTTGATGCTTCCCACCGCACTGAAACCAGCTTTCTCATTTCCCCAGGGATCTTTGCCCGTACCTTCAAATGTAACGTCGAACGTCTCAGGCCTCGTAACGCCGCGTATCGTCAAATCGCCGGTTAGCGCGTATTCTCCATCTCCAGTTTTTGTAACTTGAGTGGATTGGAATGTCATCGTAGGGTGCTTCTCGCTATCAAAAAAATCAGCTGAACGCAGATGTGCGTCTCGATCCGTATTGCGAGTATCAATGCTGCTTATCTCCACCTGAAAGTGAATATCGGCCGACGAGAGATCCGTCGCATCCGCTTCAATCTGTGCTTCGAACGAGTGGAATGTGCCTTTAACCTTAGCAATCATCATGTGCCTGACGGAGAAGTCAATACTGCTGTGACTTGCATCTACTGCCCATTTTGACTTGGCCATAAAAGTTACGCCTCCTAAGTAATAACTTATTAAAAATAATTTACTAACTATTACTCATTCCATTTTATCGTAACTCGGCGCCTATCTTTTGTCAAACAATTTCTGGAAGAAAACCGTTGTTTAATTCCCTTTACCGTCATACATTAATGTATCGGCAGAAGTCCAAAAAAATCCCCTTTGTAGGAGGAAACAGGAATGGCGGCAGAATCGAATAAACCTGTGTATTATGATGGAAGCGGTATCATTCAATTGCCACCCGGGAAAACCGTTCCGACGGACATCACGATTAAACCTGCCAATACGAACAGTGCGCCCATCCCAATTCCGTATTTTCCTTATTTACGCTAAAAAAACATGAAGACCGCCAAGGCCCTGAGCCCTGACGGTCTTCTGCTAATTTTCAAAACCCAGCGAGAACACCGCTAGGGGAACTGGAGGCCACTATTGTGAGGAAAACGAGCTGATTCCTCTCCGAGCGGAACTACAGGGCCTTATTCTGCCTTCATGGCAGGTTTTCCGGGTGAAATCGGCAGAATAGTGGACCGTCATTCCCTCTACATGTGGGAAATGCCCCTTTTCTGGGGAATAGTTGCCTATAGTTCCCTCCCTTAAATAAGAAAAGGCACCCTAAGGGGCACCTTTCAATAACCTAAACCAGTTCCACGTCAATAAGCTTAAACTGAGTTACATCGACTAGTCCACGGTTTGAAATCCGAATTTCAGGGATAACCGGCAGTGCGATCAATGAAAAAGTCATAAACGGTGCGTTTAACGGACAGCCGATTTGTTTCCATGCTCCTTCGAGCTGGGCAACTTCGTCAACGACTTCAAGCAGAGATTTTTCGGACATAAGGCCTGCTATCGTTAACGGCACTTGAGCCAGCACACGGCCGTTCTCTACGACGATAGTGCCGCCTCCCAACTTGATCAGCTCATTTGCGGCTAAAGCCATATCCTGCTCATCAATGCCCATAACAATCAAATTATGGCTGTCATGCGCAACGGTAGACGCTACAGCGCCGGATTTCAATTGAAATCCGCTCGTGAAACCAAGCGAAATTTCACCTGTGCCGCGGTGACGCTCAATACAAGCCAGACGGACAACGTCCTGCTGGATATCCGGTTGAATAATGCCATCCTCGACACTTAGCGTGGCTGTCATTTTCGCTGTTCTTGCACTATTTTCAATCACCTGAATGACATTGACGCTTGTTCGCTCATCGTTACCGCGGCTTGCAAGCTGAAAGTCCTGCGCCGTCAGCTCCCGCTTCACATTCATGGAGCTGCGAATATGCGACGGATACACATACGTAGGGAAATCTGCAACAATTTGGCCCTGGTCAAAGATAATGTTCCCGTCCGTCATGACAGTGACAGGCTCAACCTTTTGCAAATCATCAAGCAGTAAAATGTCTGCACATTTACCTGGTGTAATGCTGCCTAGATCCTTCTCCAGGTTAAAATAGCGTGCCACATTAATGGTCACCATTTGAATCGCGGTAACAGGATCGACGCCCTCTTCAATCGCACGGCGCACCACATGATTAAGATGTCCTTTTTCCACCAATGTTTGCGGACTGACGTCATCCGTGACAAGGGAGATGTTAGAGGTGTTCACTTTATCTTCGGTAACCACCTTGATGACCTCTTTGACATCATGCCAAGCGGAGCCTTCGCGAATCATCAAATGCATGCCCATGCGGACTTTGTGCAGCCCTTGCTCGCGTGTTACGGTTTCGTGATCGGAGGTCACGCCGGACGCGATATAAGCTTGCAGCATACGGTCATCTTCGCTTGGGAAATGCCCCGTGACGGCTTTGCCGCTGTTAATCGTCGCTTCAATTTCTCCGCACATTTTCGGATCCCCGTAGACGACACCAGGGAAGTTCATCACTTCACCAAGTCCGACTACATTTTCCCACTGCAATCCTTCTTCAATATCCTTCACTTCCAAGCTGGCACCCGCATCTTCCAAGTCTGTTGTCGCAGGCACGCAAGATGGAAACGTCGTGAACACTTTGAGCGGCAGCTGCTGCCCCTCTTCATGCATCAGCTTTACTCCTTCGGAACCGAACACATTGGCAATCTCATGAGGGTCCATGAAGATCCCCGTTGTTCCTTTGGGCAGAGCCGCTTTCGCAAACTCCGTTACAGAAAGCATCGTGCTTTCAACATGCATATGGCCATCCAGGAATCCTGGAGCTATGTATTTCCCAGCTGCATCAATAACAATCGTTTGATTGCCAATCGTGTGGTCGGCGTTCCCGACAAATGCCACTCGTCCCTCGGCCACAGCGACATCCATATGCGCAATTAATTCCCCTGAATACACATTGACCAGTGTGCCGTTCTTAATGACAACATCCGCATAAGCGCTGCCCATAGCGACTTTAGCCAACTTCCCGCTCACTTCAACCAATTTATTTCTTTTATATTGAGTCATGTTAGTTCTCCCTATTGTGAATTTCAACTTCTATTATAGCCCATTTAGATGACATCCCAAAGCCGGGGAAGCAGAAAAAGACTATCCCTGCAACGCTGCAGAAAATAGTCTTCATGCTTAGAAATCAGCTAACCGAAGTCAACCCCCGTACCTATACCCGGCGACCCGCTCAAAAAAATCCACGCCGCCAACTTGGCCGCCCTTGAGCACAAGCTCCAGACCGTCAAACGAAGGCTCATTGGCATAAGCCCGGCATAGCGGTCCGCCAGGGTCAAGAATGGAAATGCACTCTAGTGCGTAGACGCCAAGCTCTCTAGTCACATACCCCGAGGTATCTCCTCCCGCTATCAAAACACGCGAAATACCAAGCTGACGAACAAGCTCTTTGGTCAACTCCCCTAGCGCCTGGCCAAGCAGACGGCTGCTGTCTTCCGCTCTGATCCCCCGGGTGCACAGCACCTCTCGCATGCGTCCAATGCTTTCATCGTTCGGCCCCGTTGCCGAGTATACGATGACGCTCCTGCCGCCAGCCAACCAGTGCTGAGCTTCTTGCTGCAAGGCAATCTTTGCCGATTCCCGCGTTTCTGGGCTAAGCAGAGCTTCCATCGGAACGCGAATGCCTGCGAAACCGGCTTGCAGCGCATGTCCGATCTGAACCTCGGTTATAGGCGAACAGCTGCCTGAAACCACCAACAGTGGCCCAGCCTGTGATGCCTCCGCTCGTAACCTGCGGCTGTCCGCTGCGGCATCCGAATTCCCTGCATCTTTTCGCCATACAGCTCCGAGCGCGTATTCTACACCGGAAGAACCGATGACGAACAGTCCATCATGCTCCGCCGCCTCTTCCCAAATCATTCTCCCGGCCGCTTCCAAGCGCTGCTCATCCAATACGTCAAATAGCAGCAGATCCGGCTGCTCTTGGCGGATAACCGTCTCCAAGCGCTCCCGAACATCCGCATACGAGCCGTCTAGCGCCTTAATATCCAGCAAAGCCGTTTTCAGCGCTGTCTGCTGCGCCAAATGCTTGCGAAGATCAGACTCCGCCATGGGCGTAACCGGATGCTTGGACATCGTTGGATGGCGATCCAAGCGATGCACCGTTCCTCCCGCGCCGCCAGCTGCAAAATGGTTGCCAAACAGCGTATACCGGCCCAGATAAGGAACGCCGACAAGCAGCGGAATGTACCGGCCGCCAAATACCTCGCGCCCGATTTCCGCCGCTTTGCCGATGCTGCCCGTGCCAGGCGAGGAGTCGAAGGTCGAGCATATTTTATAATGCACGACGGCGGCTCCGGCAACTTTTAGCGTCATAAAAAGCGGACGCAGCTCCCGCTCCATCTCCTCGGGCGTTAAGGAGCGTCCCACACCGGCGACGCCGAAACAATCGACGTCTTGAAACTGCTCCTGTAGCACCTCGGGCGTGGGAGGCTCCAGAAACAGGACGGTTTTCAGACCTGCCTGAAACAGCGACTCCAATACATCCGTAGACCCGGTAAAATCATCACCGTAGTAACAGAGCGGTCTTCTGGCGGTTCGCCCAGAGGCCGATACTTGCTTAAAAGGGGTATCTTCCATCGACCTTCACCCCTTCCCGTATTTCTCGATCGCCCTTTGCAGGGAAGGATGCTGCGCCGCATAGGCGTCCAGCGGTATTCCCTGAACCGCCGCTTCCCAGCCCAGCTTCATGCTCTCGAAGCCGGCCGCAGGGCCATCGGGATGAGCCAGCATGCCTCCGCCGGCCAAGTGCATCACATCTACGGTCCCTGTTGCCGCATAGGTAGCCGGAGCCATCCCCGCCCACTGGGCTGAGGAAACGACAGGCATCGCTTTGTAGCCGCCGAGCAGCGGAGACGTGCAAGCCGCAATCGACCGAACCACCGATTCGTTGCTTTCATAAAACTTGCTATTTAACCCGTTAACGTGCAGATGATCGGCCCCGGCTAATCGGCATAGCTTCTGATAAGCCGTGAATTCAATACCCAGCAGCGGAGACCGCGTCAGCATCCCCCATTGATTGCGATGCCCGTGAATGGGAACCTCGCTGAATTGGTTCAAATACGTCAGTCCCGACAGCCCGACGCTAAGTATGCTAACCATCACGCAGGTTCCGCCGGCTTTTACAACCAAATCATGGTTCCTGTGCAGTTCGTCATAATCCCCTGTGATGTTAAAAGCGTACATCAGCTTCTTACCCGTCGCATCTGCCGCTCGCTCAACCGCCTCCATGACGGCCTTTACTTTGTCCGCTAATGGCGCATAAGGGGGATTCGCATTCAATTCATCGTCTTTGATGAAATCCATGCCCGCTCTCCCCAGCTTCTCCACCAAAGCCGACAGCTCCTCCATGGATAAACCTACGCTGGGCTTCACGATCGTCCCAAGGATCGGCCGGTCATACACGCCCGTCAGCTTCCGTGTCCCCTCTATCCCGAATTTCGGGCCAGGGTACCGCACCGTAAATGCCTCCGGCAGCTCCAAATCCAAAAGCCTCAGCCCCGACAATTCTTGAAGCTCATATAAATTGCCAGCAACAGCAGACATTAAATTCGGTATGGATGGCCCAAAATTATGAAGAGGAAACGATACCGTCACTCGCCCACGCCGATATTTGCCGTCATGACCCGGCGGCGTCTTCGCTCCCGGCAAGGACGGAGTATCCGTATCGTCCAACGGCTCGATACGCTCCACTCTTGCGCCATGCCGCTCCTTCACGGCATCCGTCTCTCCAGGGACAGCTGTGAACGTCCCCGTGGACTGCTCGCCGGCGATGGATGCGGCAGCCCGCTCCAGCGAATATGCCGTTTCCACCAGATAGACGGCTGTAACACGATCTTGATCCATATGGTTTCTCTCCTTCCTCTATGCCAAATCGCTTTAGGACCCTGTCTTCGTTTCTTTGGCTGCTTCAAGAACAGCCTTCACATGTTCTACGCCGGATCTTGGGGATGAAAGCACTGGCTTGCCTGTTGCTTCCGCCAACGCTTGCTCCATGCGCGCCATGGAGCCTTGCGCCAATACCAGCACATCGGCGGCATCTGTTGCCCGTTTCGCCGTTTCCAGCAGCAAACGGTCGTGCTCTTCCGGCTTGCCGCTGATCAAGGCATCAAAGGCGCCCTCCGCGAGCCCGCTCACAAGCTGCACCTCTCGACCGGCTTCATCCGCCTTGCGCTGAATGAGCCGCAAGGTTGGCTCCAAGGTAGATGGCAGTGTTGCCAGCACGGCAATCCGCGTGTAGCCGGCTACCGCTTTGGCCGCCATCCATTCGTCGATTCGCACGATCGGAATGCCGATGGCCTCCACAGCTTCATCCGCCACATCGCCAACGGAGGAACATGTGTTAAGAATCACATCAGCCCCCAGCTCTTCCGCGTGCCGATAATACTGTACCAAATGGCGGGACACGACTTCGGGTATGTGCCCGGCACGCACGACATCGCCAATCAGGCTGTCATCGATAATATTCACGAGCCGAATATCCGGCAGCATCTCTTGAAACACCTTTTTCAAAGGATCGGCCAAGCCCTGACCTGTATAAATCGCAACAACGGTTTGCATGGAACTCCTCCTAGTCGCTTTCACGTGGAAGCGGATTGTCTTTCACTCATTTGCTCATTTGTTCATTCACTCATTCACTCATTCACTCATTCACTCATTCACTCATCTATGCATTCACACACTTACCAAACAAATTCCTTATCCAACCGGCGATACTCCCCAGTCCGCATAGGAGCCTCCTCAAATACCTGCCGCCCGCTGTACAAAGGTTTCTTCGTACCCTTCGGCGTAATATTTACAACATCATCCCCACGCCATTCCGTCTCAAAGGTTTGACCTACCGCATTCTCCAACGTCTTGCGGAAGCTCAGCGGGAAGGTCACCGTAATTTTCTCACCTGCGACAGCAGCCCCCAGCAAGAGGAAGTGCTTGTTCACCCAACTGCTCGCTTCGCTGCCTTTGCCTTCCATCACTTCTCCATTGCGTTCACGCACAAACTTGATTTTCGTAAAGCCGGCCCACTCCGGGATTCGGATCTGCAGGCGAGAAATATCCGTGTGAATATCGAGCACGACTTTGCCTTCATGCGGCAGGTAGGAGCTGACATCCAACCATTTGGAGCCGCGGTTCAAAAGGAAATTGACGCTAATCGTCCCTTTTTTCTCTGTAATCGTGTTACTCCAACCCATGAAGAGCCCGCGTGTGCCTGAGCCTAGGCAGCAAATCTGCAAATCGTTCGTATGACCGCGTCCCTCATTCACATCGCAAACGAAATCATTTGGCGCCGAATAGCCTGCAAAAGAACCCCGTGTCCGCTCCGCTACTTTATAGAAGCTTTTATTCGCAGGAATGTCCGCTGACTTGTCATCCGCTTCCTCCACCCAATCCAGATCCAGCAGCTGCGATTCCGCCAGATGGTTGCGCAAAAACCGTTCCACCGTTCCCCAATATTCCACATAGCCGCTTTGTGCCAAGGTAATGCCTGTCGCGATTAAATCAACCAAGGAGCATGTTTCATGCTCATAAGCTTGCTCGTGCAGATCGCCCGGCGTCCAGCCGAAGTTCGTGCATTTAGTCAGCGCCCAATCGTAGCATTTCTTGACCCAAGCGAGCATAGCCGCATCTCCCGTGTAGACGCCGAACCTCGCGATAGCATCAAGCGTGCCAATCCGCGTATGGAAGTGCCCGCTCCGATAAGCCAGCGAGTCGTTGAAGCTGCCGTCTTGATTGAATACACCGCTGCGCTCCATAATTAATGCCGTAAAAAATTGGCATAGTTCATAAGCATCCTGATTGCCCGTCAGCTCATGATATTTCAACAAAGGCATGACCAAACGGCCGCAGAAAGCTGCCGGATCGGGCGCCAAACGCAGTTGGATCGCGTTATTCGACGGCCAGCCCGTTTCTTTGTATTCCGAAGCCGGATAATACCAAACATCGCGCTCTTTGATCGCGATTCGTTTCAAAGCCGCCACGTGGCGGTCGGCCGCTTCTTTAACCTTCGGGTCCCCTGATTCCATGAACCAAGTCGTCAAAGATAAAATAACCGCCCGCTGGTCAATCAGGTTCGCATTCGGCTCCCAATTGCGGGTTGGATTGATCTGTCTATAGCTCATCCCGTCTTCTTTGAAAAAAGACAACAGGTTGGCACGATAACGCTCCTCAACTTCTTTGCCGAACTCTTCTCCCGACATGTGGCGGGCAAGAATTAATCCATCGATCATCCGTCCGTGCGAGGAACCGTAGTCCCAATCTCCATGCGTCATAAAGGCAGGTTTGTGCATCAAATCAGCTGCAAAAAAAGGAATATAGTTATGGTCGCGATCCGCCATGCCGATCATGGCATTGATGGCGTGTGCGGCGCGTTCTTCGAGCATAAGCGTATCGGGAATTAAACGTTTCGACATACGTGTTCTCTCCTTATTGGTCCGCTTGACCGATGGCTTTGCGGTATTCACCGATGGTCATGCCGATTTTTCTTTTGAAAATTTGGCTGAAATACCGGTAATCCTCATAGCCCACCTTTTGCGCGACTTCGTAGTTTTTGTATTTCGATTTATTCATCAACTCTTTGGCCTTGTGCAAACGGATATCGGTTAAATAATCGACGAAATTTTTCCCCGTCATTTTCTTGAAAATCCGACTTAAATAGTCTGCATTTAAATAATAGCTGCTAGCAATTTGATGCAAGGAGAGAGACTGATCGTAATTGCTCTCCATCCATTTTTTCAGCTCGCTGACGACCTTCTCTCCCTGCTTTTCCCCGGATTGGCCGTAGAAACAGAGCACAGCAGGCAGCAGGTCATCTTTGAAAATCTTTTTCATCGCGTCTACGTCGTTACGTTGGTGAATCAACTCCGAATACATGTGCGTATTTTTGCCGCAGATCTCCTCTAATCGAACATCCTTCGCCTGAAGCTGCTTCTCCACCGCATGAAGGAGTAAATCCGCACTCCACTGCAAATGTCCCACCGTCGTAACGTCACTTACGAATGCCGCAAACAACCGCTCGAATTCTTGCTCCACAGCCTGCTTATTCCCGGATTGAAGCACCCATAAGAACGAATTCTCTTGGTCCTGCGGATACATGCCGGATAAAGGCGCCGCTTTGTTCTCTGCAAAAAGCAAGGCGTTCACCGCTGACAGGAGTTTCCCGGACAAAGCTTTTCTCGCTTCGTGATAAGCCTCCCCCAGCTTGACAGCCTCCAGCTTCTTAGTGCTCATGCCAAAGCTGATGCTATCGCTCCCCGCCTGCTTAATGGCAGCTAACACACTTGTGTGCAGCCGGCTAAAATCTTTGGCGTCCAACCGAGCCCCGCAAAGCGCAATCGCAATCTCCCGGCTGCTATCGTGCAGCGTCGTAACCTCGTACTCCCATCGCCCCCCGAAAAGGAACGGCTTCATTCGGTTTAATTGCTCATGAATCACCGGCAGCAGACGAGCATGATCGCAGTGCTCTTGGAAGGTGTCCGTGTGACCGAGCATCACGGCATATTCACCGGCTTGCCAACTGGAAGGAACGAAGGCATCCTCTCCTTCCTCGGCATGCAGCAGAAGCTGCCGCAGCCAATCCTCTCCCTGGACGCGGGAGGCTTTGCGTTTCTCCGCTTCGCGTCGATCCAACTCGAGAAGGGCCTTCTCCACCACCGCAGCAAGCTCTTCCTTTTTCACCGGCTTAAGCAAGTAGTCAAATGCTTTGTGGCGGATGGCTTCCTTCGTATATTCGAAATCCGAATATCCACTGATCACAATCGTCAGCAAGTCCGGGAGCTCTTGGCTGAGCATGCCCAGCAGCTGTTTACCGTCGAGGCCCGGCATCCGCATATCCAGGAAGAGCAGGTCCGGCTTTTTGTCCAAAGCCATCTCATAGCCTTCTCCCCCGTCACTTGCTTCGCCAACAAGCTCCAAGCCCCATTCGTTCCAGGAAATAGACTGAATTAATCCTCTTCGTATCCACTTTTCATCGTCTACAATGATGACTCTTCGCATTTCCTGTACCTCCTCAAAGACTTAGATTTCGCTTGACTCAACCTTTCATGGAACCCGCTGTCAGCCCGTCAATAATGTATCTTTGCAGCAATAAATAAATGATCAGAATCGGTGCAATGACAAGCACCATGAAGGCAAACACAACGCCCCAATTCGTGCTGTACATCGTGACAAAATTAAAGATTTGCAGGACAATCGTCCACTTCGTGCTATCTGTCATCAGATAGAAAGGTCCGAAGAAATCGTTCCAAACCGACACCATTACCACAATGGATACGGTTACAAGCACGGTAAGCAATAGCGGTAAAATCATCTGCCAATACAATCGGAAATAGCTGCAGCCTTCTAGCAAAGCCGCTTCATCCAATTCTCTCGGGATCGATTTCATAAAGCCTACAAGCAAAAACACAGCAAATGGCAGCAGCACCGCCGTATAATACATAATCAAACTGAAATACGTACCTTTAATATGAAGATCACCTAACAGCTTAATCGTAGGCACAATGGAGACCGGAACAATCAGCCCCATAATGAACATGTAATAAGCTCCTTGCAGAAACCGATCGTCTCTTCGTTGAATGATAAAAGCAGCCATGGAGGCAAATAAATTCACACAGACGACAACCAGGACGGAAATAAGAATACTATTTTTAAAGCCCCGCCAAATGTTTGCCTGCTGAAAGACTTCTTTGTAATTGGTAAAATGCCATTCGGAAGGAAGGGATAGGCCGAATAACGCCGATTCCCGAATGCCTTTAAATGAATTGACCAGAATCATCAGAAAGGGAATCAGAATCAGACAGGCCAAGCAAACTGCGACGATTTCCAGTATCCAAAGTGTCCACTTTTTTCTCATCACATCTCGACCTCTCTCTTCTTCATCGCCATCAGTACCGGAACGCCAACAATGGTGACTAGGACGAATAAAACAACGTTAACCGCCGTCGCGTAACCGAATAACCCTGTGCTGAACATCCCGCGAATGTAGGTATAAAATACTTCTGTGGTATAACCCGGTCCACCTTCTGTCAGGACCATGACCATTTCAAACACTTTCATGGAACCAATCATGGAGAGAAGGACATTGACGGTAAGTGCCGGAGCTAACAACGGGAATATAATGGAGCGGAAACGCTGCCAATATTGCGCCCCATCCATGGACGAGCTTTCAATCAGATCCTTCGGAATAAACTGCAAGCCGGCCAAATAAACAACCATCGAGAAGCCGGCAACACGCCATAGATCGGTCAAGATTATCGAAAACAAAGCATATTTGGGGTCATTCAACCAGTCCTGCGCCATTACATGCAGCCCTACTGCATCAAGCACCGTGTTGACAATGCCATGCTCAGGGTGATAAATCGCTCGAAAAATATAACCTATGACAATCGGCGCAATCACATAGGGCAGAAAAAAGATCATGCGCAGCAAATTTCGCAGTTTAAGTGCTTCATTCAAAATTAAAGCTAATCCTAATCCCAAAAAGTTTTGCATCAAGGTCACAACCGCCGCAAAAATCAACGTATTGATCAAAGCCGTTTTCAATCTGGGTTCTTTGAACAGCTCAATATAGTTGTCCAGCCCGTTAAAGCGAATCTGCACCGCATTAATGTTCCAGTCCGTAAAGCTGTAATAAAACCCAATGAGCGTTGGGGTAATGAAAAACAGTAGAAACACGGCGAGAGCCGGGAATGAAAAATAAAGCGGGTATTTCGTCTTTCCCATCTCGTCTCCCCTCCTTCTTTATAAAGTGTTCCGGCCGGAACCAAGCTCCGACCGGACAGACAGACTTGGAACGAAATCTCCTTATTTGAAGCCGTCAAGCAGCTTGGCTTTGCCATCTTTCTCATAGTTCGCAGAGAATTCCTTCAGCGCTTTGTCGACGTCTCCATCGATGAAGAACGTTTGCAGCGTTTTTTGGAAATCAGCGAAGGTTGGTGTCAGACGATTTTGCACGTTAATTTTCGCTTTATTCGCATCGATCAGATCTTTTACCGTTTGCTGTACAGGATACAAGCTGCTCTTAGCGCCTTGGAAAATCGGGATCCCTGGGCTCGTTTGGTAGTACAGATCCACCATCTCAGGAGAAATCATGAATTTAACCAGCTCAGCAGCCACATCGGCATGTTTCGCTTTATTCGGAATCATCAATTGGTTCGGCGGCGTGATCATTGCTGTTCCTGCATCCGCAGCGGACGGGAACGGGAAGAAGCCAATTTTATTCGTCACGAACTCTTTTCCGAATTTCTTCTCCAATTGCGGAATAATGCCGTCAAGCATGAAAGCCATGCCGACTTTGCCTTCACCCATCAAATTTTGCAGCTCATCAAATGTGCCGGCCAACGGATTGGATTGAATCAATCCAAGATCTTTCAGTTCCTTTTGTTTGGCGAAAAGGTCTTTGAGTGCTGGAATATCGGCCAACTTGAGCGCATTTTTCTCTAAATTTTGAACCCCTGCATCCCCGATCGCCGGGTCCACATTCGATACCCAACCGGTAAAGTAGAACACTTGCGGCGGCCAGCCGTCTTTGACACCTTCATAGAAAGGCGTGATGCCTGCTGCCTTGATCTTCTTAGCACCTTCGATCATATCCGCATAATTTTTGGGAGGCTGAATGCCCGCTTTGCTAAATACATCCTTGTTATAATAAATGCCCATCATGCCGGTAGCACCGAAAGGGACACCATAAATTTTCTTGTTCGCATCCGCCTGAAAATCTTTCATCGTCGGAATAATGCGATCCCATACCGCCTGATCCCCCGACCACTCGCGAAGCGTTTCAGAAGCTCTCAGCTTAACGTACTGCTTAGGGCCTGGCTGCATGAGGAAGAGATCCGGGAAGTCGCCCGTGGAAAAGCGCGTTTTCATCATGTTGTCGAAATCGCCGCCAGGCAGTGCTTGCAGCTCGACCTTATTGCCTGTTTTCGTTTCGAACTCTTTGAAGATTTTATTAAAAGGTGTGGCATCAACCGTATTAGCGATCGCAAACGTCAGTGTGACCGGATCTTTTTTCGCTGGAGCCGCTGTTGCTGCGGCTGTTGATGCAGCGGGCGTTGCAGCTGCCGGTGTGCTGCTCATTGTATTTGTGCCTGCGCTTCCACAAGCCGTTAATGCCATAACTGCCGCAACCGAAGCAGACAGTGTTACCGTTTTCATTTTCTTCATTTTCTGTACCCCTCCTTCAATATTCCTTACAGATTAGATTATATTGCAACCACTTACTTGCGACCCATGCACGATAACGACTTTCTATGTTGAATATTCCTACATCCTAATCTCAACCAAGTTGCTGAAGCAGTTTCAGCGTCACTTCCGTCCCTATTCCTTTTCTGCTTTCAATTTGGAATTGAAACTGCTCGCCGTAACGAATCGTGTACCTGGCATATACGTTCTGGACGCCAATCCCTCCGCTTGCGGCAGACAGCTTATATTCTTCCTGATAAAGCGGTTGTCTTAGCGAGGCCAGAATCTGCTCCAGCCGTTTCTCCGAGATGCCGACACCGTCGTCTTTGACTTGGATATACACCCATTCCGCTTCCCTCCAAGCCTTGAGGCGAATCGTCCCTTTTCCTCTTTTGCGCTCAATCCCGTGGAAAACCGCGTTTTCGACCAGTGGCTGCAGAGTCATTTTTAACATGGGAAAATGGTACAGGTCATCTTCGATTTCTAATTGATAGTCAATCTTGCCTTCAAAACGAATGCTCTGAATGTTGATATACGCGTCAATCTGTACGAGCTCTTCCTGCAACGTAACGATTTCATCCGTATTTTTCGTGTTATAACGGAACATATCGGCTAGCGATTGCGACATTTGGCCAATCTCTTCTACGTGATGATAATCAGCCATAGCTTTGATGCTATCCAGCGTGTTGTACAGGAAATGCGGGTTAATCTGCGAATAGAGCATTGCCAACTCCACCTGCTGCAGCTTAATTTGATAGACATACTTCGTCTCGATCTGTTTCTGCAACTCATCCTGCATAGCGTTGAAATTCATCGCGATTCGGCCGATTTCATCTTTGCGTTTAATATCCACTCTGACGGAAAAATCGCCACGTTTAATGTGATTAACGGTTTTATATAAATCCAGAATCGGATTGGTAATGCTTCTTCCGAACAACAGCGATAGAATCGCAGTCACCAGAAAAGCGGCCAAAGCTGTCCAGATAGCTGTCGTTTTGATGGAATCCAGCGGGCTGAATATTTCTTCTTTCGGCATGATGAGCACGGTTTTCCAATTGGAGTATTGGGAGCGGGTGTACGAAACCAGCATCGTCTGATCGCCGTTGCCCGTCCAAAACTTACCGCTGTCCCCTTTAATCTGGGATAAAGCCTCTGGATCCATATCGGCTGCATGCCCCTCTGCGGAATCGTAGATCGGATTATTAATCTCATTTAAGATGAGAAAGCGACTGTTCTTCGTCAGGTCTGCACGCTGACCAATGCCTTTAAACAAACCGTAATTATAGTCGGCGCGCACCACAATAAATCCAGTCGGATTCGAGAAATCGCGAATAAGCATCGAAGTCGAATAGGCTGTCGGACTTTCCTCCTGCCCACTTACCGGGGGGGAAGCGAAGAAATTCACGAGCCCGTCTTTGGCAATCGTCTGCTTGAACCATTCGGCGTTCAACACCTGGCTCGGGCTGCCGAAGGAGGTATTATCGGAGGAATTCAGCAGTTCACCATCGCTGTAATAAATCTGAAAACGGATAAAGTCGGGTATCGGCGTAATGTTGAAGCTTTTCAAAAACAGATCCCCAAGCTTCTGGCGGAATAGAAATTTATTTTGGCTGTCCATTGTCGGGTATGCATTAATGTTGTCAATATATTCCTGAGTATAGTAGGGAGCGAGGAGCAGATTTCTTTTATTATGAAAATCATTATCCATGTTAAATTCGATCTGCCGGACGATTTGCGAGCTGGCGGTTTCTACACGTTCCGCCATGGAATTGTAGGAGATATAAAATGAAGCGGTTCCAATCAAGGCAATGCAGAAAAGAATAATGACGAAATAACTCAATAACAGCATCGTACGAATTCTAGGAAATAAGGTCTCTAATCTCTTCCTTAAGCTTTCCATCCAACGCATCTTGATGACCCGCCTTTCTATCTATGCGAAAACAGCCGGAATTGGCTAGAAGGCTGAGCTACCCGCCCACCCTCTATCCGATTCCGGTCTGCTTGACTTGCCTTTAGTTTAGCATAGAAACGTTTTCAAACACATAACTTCCTGAACCTACCTTGTGCACAGCTGCAGATGGCCCTGGGACATGAATGGTTGCTGTCGTATTCGCAGGCACATTCACTTGAAGATGGAAGTCCCCATTCTCGGATAAATGCCACTCTACCGTTACTACGCCGTAAAGAGATTCATAACTTGCCTTCACCCAGCTCAAGTTACCGCCCGGCTTCGGCCGTATGATGACGTGCTGAAAGCCTGGAGCCGCAGGATCTGCTTCAATGCCGGCCATATACCGGAACATCCATTCGCCAACAGAGCCAAGGGAATAGTGATTGAAGGAATTCATCGACGGCGTCTGAAAGCCTTGCTCCTCCGTCCATCCATCCCAGCGCTCCCAGATCGTGGTTGCCCCGTGGTTGATGGAGTACATCCAAGACGGGAACGCTTCTTGCGTCAAAAGCTTGTAAGCGACGTCCAAGCAGCCATTATCCGTCAGCGCCGGCAATAAGTAGCCTACGCCGAGGAACCCCGTTGATAACCGGTTGCCGCGCCCCTGAATGTCCGCCACCAGGCGTTCCCGTGCTTGCCCGCGCTGTTCTTCCGTTAGCAGCCCGAACTGCAGCGCCAATACGTAAACCGTCTGCGTATCGCCGTGAATGCGCCCGTCCTCAGCGACAAAAGCTTTGCGGAATGCCGCAGCAATATCGTCAAATAAGGCTTGATATTGCTCTGCTTCCTCGTTTTTCCCTAATACGCCGGCAATTTGAGCAAGCAGCTTCGTGCTGTAAGCGAAGTAGGTTGTTGCGAGCACTTCGTTCGGCGTGTCAGCCCCGATGGACAGCCAATCGGCGTAATTGGCATACCCCGGACGCACCAGCTCCTCAGTGGTGTTTTTCAGGTAGTGCACCCATTTGACCATCGCCTCATAATGCGTTTCGAGGATACGCACATCGCCGTACATGAGATAGATCGTCCATGGGATAATGACGCCGGCATCTCCCCAACCGGAATTGTCCGGGGCGAACCAGTTCAGCCTTGTATTCCAGTTTTTATGGCGAATCCAACCCGCGTCCGGAGCGACATCCGTGAATGCCCCTGAAGGCTGCTGGCAATCCACCATGTCCCAGACATATTTGCTGAAAAATCGGGAGACGTCCATGTTGTATGCCGCTGTACGGGCAAAAATTTGCGCATCTCCCGTCCAGCCAAGCCGCTCATCCCGCTGCGGGCAATCCGTCGGTACCGACAGGAAGTTCCCGCGCTGTCCCCATGTAATGTTCGAATACAGCTGGTTCACCATCGCATCGGATGTCTCCAGCTTCCCGGTAACCGGTGTATCGGAATGAACAACTTTTCCCGTGATAGTATCCAGATCAGGCTCTCTCGGGTAGCCGATCAATTCCACATAACGGAAGCCGTGGAACGTAAAGTGGGGCTCGTAGCTTTCCAGTCCCTCTCCTTTTAAAATATAGTGATCCTGCTGGCAGGCCTCTCGCAAGTTATCCACATATAGTGTGCCATCCGGATTCAATATCTCCGCATGACTTAATGTAATCATCGTTCCGCGCTCACCTTGCACCGTTACAGCCGTCCAACCGACCATGTTTTGACCCATATCATAGATATAAGTACCCGTTGCCGTTTTCTTCACGCTGATCGGTTTCATCGTCTTGGTGATGCGGATCGGCGGCTCAATCGCTGCCACAAGAAGTCCGTTATACCCTGAGCGCACATCCGGCGCTTCCCAGGCTGCGTCCACATAACCCGGCTCATGCCAACCGGTTAATTCCTCCCTCGCATCATAGGCTTCCCCTTTGATCATATCGGAATATTGAATCGGCCCTCTGGCCGTCGTCCAGGAACGATCCGTGATCACTTTTTCCTTCGTTCCATCCTCGTAGTCCAAGCTAACCTGCATGAGGAAAAACGGTCTTTCTCCGTAAACTTTATCACCGAGAAATCCTACAGTCCCCGCGTACCAGCCGTCTCCCAAAATAACGCCGAACGCATTATCACCAGTCTTCAGTTTCTCTGTAATATCGACGGCCTGAACCTGTACGCGAATGTTGTAATCCGTCCATCCCGGAGCAAAACGGTCACCGATTCGCTCACCATTCACATGCAAGTCATAGACGCCTAATGCTGTCGCGTACACAATTGCCCGACGCACCTTTTTCTTGACCTCAAACGATTTTCTGAAAAATGGAGAAGGCTGCATGAGCGCGTCCGGCTCGGATTTGCGTCCGATCCATTGCGCTTTCCAATCGCCTCGTGACAAAATCCCCATCATCCAGAACGCTGTCTCGCTCCATTCCGTAACCACGCCAGCTCGATCCCAGATGCGCACTTTCCAATAATATTCCCCTTCAGATTGAAGAGGTTGCCCCTCATACGAGACATGAGTCGATGCATTCGAATTCACTTTGCCGCTGTCCCACATATCCGCTTGATCATTCGCTAACTTTTCCCGAGAAGAAGCCACCATGATGTGATAAGCGCTCTGTACGACTTCTTGTTTATCAGCTTCCAACTGCCAGAAAAACCGAGGCTTCAGGACGTCAAGGCCAATCGGATTCGTCATATATTCGGTTTTACAATGTGCTACTCTTGTCGTCATTAGGTAACCCTCCATTTATTGTGCTGTTAATGGTGAAACAGGTCTCAAACGTATCGTAAAATTCATCCGCTCAGCTTTAATCAAATACTTATCGAGCGTAGGCGCATAGCCGCAGCTATGATTGCCTAGACCGCTCTGTCTGGCATCCAGTTTGACAATGGTTTGGTCCACCTTTGTGAGGTGATGAACATGTTTCGTTGTTGTCAAGTCCTCCGTCGTGTAGTGATGAACACTCGTGTCGAAGGTCGGCTCACCTGTGAACAGCAGCCCGACTCCTTCTTGATTCCGAAGGGACGACCACCTTACGTCCGCTTTATTACCATTCTCCTGCGGCTTGATATACGGCACAAACTGCTCCTGTACTGATCCGCTGTATACGCCCAGCTTGCCGCTCTCTTTACGATCCGCATAACATTCGTGCGGCCCACGGCCAAACCACGTCAGCTGGTCGAAGCTGTCCGGCATCACAAGCTCTACCCCGAATCGAGGCAGCGGCGGCAGCTCCTCCCTCGGTTCAATCTGCACGTCCAGCGTCACTTCACCGTCTGCGGCGATGGTATAGACCATGCGGGAATCGAAAGCGATCTTCCCGCCTCGCGCCCCAACAACGGACTTGACCGTTATCCGGCTGCCTCCCGCTTCCGTCTGGTCAACGGCAACGTCACGCACATCCGTAACAAGCCGATTGTAGCCGGCTTTCACCCACTCTTTGGCGAGGTGGACATCGTTATCGACCGGAGCACGCCATAAATGGAGCTTGGGTCCTGCCGTCAGCAAGGAAACTCCTTTGTACGTCCACGCTGTCATTGCGCCTTTATTTCTATCAAACACCACTATGAAATCTTGGCCCGTAAGCGTAATTTCATTGCCTCCTTCTTGCAGCGTCAAAGGAGTTGCCTCTTGAACGGCATCCTTTGGATCAGGTACCTCAGGAACGCTTAACACCGGAATATCCGCCCAGGCAATCTCATGACCTTTTTCAGCCCATACGACCGGATCCCGCAGCATAAAATGAATGTTAAGCCAATATTCACCCTTGTTTTTCAGCTTGTGCACATCGATAGGGACATGGATGTCCTCAGACTGGCCTGCAGGGGTGTTCAGCCTCGCGAGTTCCCCTTTTTCCACCATGACGCCATCCTGCCACAAGCTCCATAATCCCTGTAAATGAGATAAGGACACAAAATCATACCTGTTCCGGACTCTCAGCTTGCCTAGCGCTGCATCCATAACCTCGATTTTCACCGGTTCAATGGCTTTCTTGTATTCCAACAGAGAAGCTTTGATCGACCGATCCGGGAAAAGCAGCCCATCCAGGCAAAAATGACCGCTGTGCGGCTCTTCGCCAAAATCGCCGCCATACGCATAACAGGCTTCCCCTCGCTCAGTCTGCTGCCGGATGCCTTGGTCCGCCCATTCCCAGATCAGACCGCCAAGCAGCCGTGGATACGTGTAGACCGCCTCCCAATACTCTTGCAAATTCCCCACGGCATTGCCCATGGCATGCCCGAATTCGCACATGAGGTAAGGGCGCTTATCGTCCTTGCAGCCTTCTTGAATGACGGTTTCAACCGCAGGATACATCGAGCTGACGACATCAACGACGGGTGCATCATAAGCACGTTCATAATGAATCGGACGCGTCGGATCGGCTTCCCTGATCCATGCTGCCATGGCATCGTGATTGGCCCCGTAGCCGGACTCATTGCCAAGCGACCACATAATAATGGATGGATGATTTTTATCCCTTTCCACCATTCGTTTCGCCCGCTGGACGAACGCTTCTTCCCACTCAGGCTGCTGAGCCAGATGCCCTTCATTCCCGTAAAAGTGAAATCCGTGCGTCTCCAGATCCGTTTCATCGATGACATATAAACCATAACGGTCGCATAACTCCAGCCATCGTGAATCATTCGGATAATGTGATAAGCGAACCGAATTGATGTTATGCTGTTTCATTAAAGTGATATCGCGCAGCATCGATTCCCTCGTTGTCACATAGCCCAGCTCAGGATCGAATTCGTTACGATTAACGCCCTTAATAATAATCGGACTGCCGTTAACGAGCAGTTGTCCCTCCGCAATCCTAATGTCCCGGAAACCGACGTGTACGCTTTTAACCTCTACGATTTGCTGTTTCTTGTCGTACATGGTGAGTAGTAACGTGTATAAGTAAGGCGTTTCCGCCGTCCACAATCGAGGAGATAGCACCTCATGAATTAGCTCTGCTACAGGTTCATCCTGCCGCACATGATGGTACCGATCACAGACGATATGCCGATCCGCATCCAACAGCGTCGTTCGGAGTTGAAAGAAATCCGATTTGGAAAAGGACGCCTCCGTTACGCCGGCAAAAGCAACGCGAATCTCTAACTTCGCTTTGGCATAACCCTCATCCAAATGAGTTCTGACTCTGGCGTCGCTCACCGACACTTGCGGGGAGGACAATAAATAAACGTCACGAAAAATCCCGCTCATCCGCCATTTATCCTGGCTCTCCAGATAACTGCCGTCGCACCATTGATACACTTGTACGGCAATGACATTTTGCCCCTCCTTTAAGTAAGGGCTTACATAAAACTCGGAATGAAAGTGGCTGCCTTGGCTATAGCCGACGAAATGGCCGTTTATCCAAACGTGAAAGGCGGAATCCACCCCTTCAAAAACTAGATGGACCCGTCGATTGTTCGTTGTCTCTTGGAAGTGAAACTGCGTCCTGTAGCAGCCGACCGGATTATGATTAGGCACATAGGGCGGATTGATCGGAAAAGGATACGGACAGCTGCTATAATGGGGTCTCCCATATCCGTGTAACTGCCAGTTCGAGGGGACCGGTATTGTAGCCCAGCCGTTCGGTTCAAAGCTTGGCATATAGAAATCAGCCGGCACTTCCGCCACAGATTCCCCGTATGTAAAATCCCATTCGCCATTCAGCGACTGCACATTGGGCGAGCGTTCTCTTTCATTAGCGAGAGCACTCTCCCAATCGTCATATGGAATCAAATCCGCATGCGGCGGCTCTGTATTTCTCTCTAGAATGCTTAGATTTTGCCAATCTGGAATGTGATCTCCAGGCATCATGTTATTCGCCTCCATCGTATATCCTTTTCAGCATAGTCTACGAATAGCCATGGTGACTGTTCAAAAATCCGACCACTTTTGTTGTGAAAACTGTGCTGAAACAAGTCGGGATTTTCTACAGTCGATCCGCTTTGTCTATGTGATAATGAATTGAATGAAAGATCCGATTGACTAGGGAGTGATACGGTAATGGAAAGACGTGAATTCGGCGGAACGGGCATGCAAGTCAGCGCTCTGGGTTTTGGAGCAGCAGAGATCGGTTTTATTGGTGCTAATGCTGGGGATATTGCGTATTTATTGGAAAGTGCGCTGGACGAAGGGCTCAATTTAATTGATACAGGTGAGTGTTATGGGGACAGTGAAACGTTAATCGGCAAAGCTGTGAAACACCGCCGAAATGATTACCACTTGTTCACGAAGTGCGGCCATGGGAAAGTCGCCGGTTATGACCGGCCGGATTGGGAACCGGCGCTGCTGGAAGAGACGATCGACAGGAGCCTCGCTCGCTTGCAAACGGATTATCTCGATGTGGTGCATCTGCATAACTGCTCGGAAGCGATTCTCCGTCAAGGCGATGTAATTGATGTGCTCCTTAGGGCCAAGGAGAAAGGAAAGATTCGATTCGCGGGATACAGCGGAGATCATGCTGCCGCCAAATATGCCGTGGAATGCGGAGCTTTCCACTCCCTGCAAACCTCCGTCAGTATCGCCGACCAAGAAGCTATCGAGCTGACGCTTCCGGAAGCGGCCAGACGAGGCATCGGTGTAGTCGCCAAGCGTCCTATTGCAAACGCGGTATGGATCGCACCTGAGAAAATTGCGAATGATCGGCATCAAGAATATTGGAACAGACTTCAGCAATTAGATTACGACTTCCTGAAAGTAGGCTCCAGCGATGCGATTGGGGACGCACTGCGTTTCACTTTATCCGTCCCCGGGGTGCATACCGCTATTGTAGGTACCGCCAAACAGGGCAGATGGCAGGAAAATGCGAAGTGGTTGGAGCAAGGGAATCTGGCAGCTGATGACTATGCGGCTATCCGTTTGCGTTGGAAAGAACGAGCGCAGCCGGATTGGCGCGGATTGGGCTGAACGGGCTTTGATTAGTTTCCTTTTTAAACAGTTGTTGAGCTGCTACAACTTCCACTTACTTTGACGATACTCCGTGGGTGTATAGCCCATATGCCGCTTGAACATTTTGGAAAAGTGCACATAATCCGAAAATCCAACAGCCGCACTAACTTCGTAAACTTTATTAGCCGAATCCGAGAGCTGTTTGGCGGCTTTATCCATTCTGAGTCGAATCAGATACTGGCTGAAGGGAACGCCAAGCTCTGTTTTAAACATATGGCTGAAATTAGCCGGTTTGACTTCCAGTTGTTGGGCAATTTTCGTTAATGTAAGCTCAGGATCGCCAAAATGCTTCTCCACATAGGCAATTCCCGCTTGAATCACCTTGCCGTATCCCCAGTTCCTCGTCACTCGAATCGTCTTCATAGCGGCATAAATATGGGCAATGAAGGTGTCGAAGTGATGCGTGATCTTATCCAACCCTCGCGGAAACGGTAACTCTTGACCCGAAGCGGAGCGAAATTCATCTTCCAATAAAGCGATATAACCCGTCAATTTTCTTTCCATGTCGTAGGTATTCAGTTTGTTTTTCATTAATTCATGCTGCAACGAGTTCAGCTCTTTCTCAATCTCCAGTTCCCGGAGATCCCATAAATCGCGGGCCAGCTGCTTCGCACTCGTTTTGAATGACCATAACTGCTCTTTGTTGTCATGAACAATGCGTGCTTTCTCAAGCAGTATCTTCTCACGCAAGGCATGTAAAGTTGGCAGCAGATGCTCCTCATTAATCGGTTTCAATAAATAATCCGCTGCACCAGCACGCAAAGCTTGCTGAGCGTATTCAAATTCCCCATAACCGGATACTACGATGACCGAAGATGAAATGCCTTCCTGTTTAAGAGCCGACATTAAGGCTATTCCATCCATGACAGGCATACGAATATCCGTAATAATGATGTCCGGCACATGTTGCCTTGCCAGGGCGAGGGCCATCTGCCCATCCTCTGCTTCCCCTACGATTTTGAATCCTTCGGCTTCCGTCTCCATCAGAGCGATCAGCCCCATTCTTACAATCGGTTCGTCTTCGACAACGACGACGGTCATCATACGGATCGCTCCTTCCGATAAGGCATTCTAATCTCGACAATGGTTCCTGTGTTTTCCGAGCACACAATGGAAAGGCCATAAGGTTCACCGAACTCAAGTCTCAACCTGCTGTGAACGTTCCACATGCCGATCCCTCCGAATGGAGCGCTGGCTTGCAGCATTTGTTCCTCCGACATGTAGGCAAAAGCTTGGTTATACGTCTCCACCAGATCCGGTGGCATCCCCCTGCCTTTGTCAATAATCAGAAGTTTGATTCCGGCATCATCGAAGCTGGCTCGAAGACCAATATACGTAGGCTTAATTGAATAATCCTCATAGCCATGAATAAAGGCATTTTCGACTATCGGCTGGATCGTGAGACGAAGTGTATGAATATCCTTTAAACCATTCAAGTCCAAATCGACGTCTACTTCCAAGCTTTGATAACGTTCCTTCTGAATGTGAATATAGTTGAACATGTGCTGGATTTCTTCAGCCAGCGATACCGTGTCCTCCGGATTGTCGATGCTGTAGCGGAATATATCGGACAACCATACCGTCATCTGACTGATCGGTTTCACCTTGGCGATGATGGCATAGGCATTGATAACTCCCAACGTATTATAAAGAAAATGGGGGTTAATTCTCGCTTGCAGCATCTGAATCTTGGATTCTCTTTGGTGAATGGCCATTTCTTTTTCCTTCTGATGGGATGTATGCATCATTTTGATCAGCCGATTCAAGTCTTCTAACATCAGATTAAACCCTCTGTTCAGACTTCCGATTTCATCCTTACGCAGAGGAGCGCGAATGCTCAGGTCGCCCATCTCCACTTTTTTCATTAAATTCATTAAGTGCGAGAGTGCACGCGTGATGGAGAGTGAAAAACTGAGAATCGTCACAAAAGCCAATACAATGAGCAGCAAGACAAACCCTAGGGTTAGATTTCGAAAATAAATCAAATCTTCCATCAGTTCCCGCAGCGGAACTTCCGACACGATTGTTAGCCCAGTTGATGCTGAGCGGTTATACACAACAATAGACTTGCTTGCTCCTGCCCCATTTGTAAAGTAAGGCGTATTTATGTTTTCGAAATGACTCTTATATTTTGCCGGCAGTAGCTGCTGCCATTTTTGCGGATCAGGATGATACAGGTACTTGTCGTCCGTGTTCACGATGGAGATCATCCCTGTTTTACCCAGTTGGGCTTGGTTAATGATGTCGGTCGTTCGGTTCAAGGATAAGTCAATGATCAGATAACCTGCCGTTACATACGTTTCATTATCGATGATTCTTCGAAAGACCGTAATAACCTCCGTACCGTCTCCTGTCATGCTGATGCCCAAAATCCGAAAATTGTCCTTGTTGTTATCAGCAAATTCTTTTCTATAACTATCAACACGATCTGAGAAAGCTATGTTGCTATAATAAGGACCCTTCAGTGAAATAATGGACAGTCCATAAATATCATCTCGATTATAGACCATGTTGGGAATGAGATCCGCCCGGATACGCGAGCTTAAATCATAATAGTCATATTGATTATTAGGGTCTATTTTGACAAATTGCTGTACGAGTGGATGGGCAAGCAGAGGAAGTGTCGCCTTTTTTATATCAGAAAAATAGACATCAAGGTTATAGTTAATTTGGCGCATAAGCTGTTGATTATTATTAATGGCATTATCCTCAATGGTTTCCATGGAACGATCGTACCAGAACTTACCGAGGATCAAAAACGGCAAACAGAAGAAGCCGAAGAAGAGCAGAACCAGCTTTAACTTAATCGTCATCGTCTTGATTCGCATACTGCATTCCCCTTTTTCTTCCGTCTGTGCTTCTAGGTTGTCTACTATAAAAATAACGTATTTTACGGAATCAAGAAACCCTTATCTATTCTTTGACCGAACCAAGCATCGCGCCTTTTACGAAATGCTTTTGAAGAAGCGGATATACGATGAGAATCGGCAAGGTAGCGACCAGCACGATGCCCGCTTTCATCATTTCCGGCGTAAACTGCGTACTCAGTTGGAAATCGCTCATTCCAGTATTGGCACCATTGTCTACGATGAGATTACGCAGCAGAACTTGAAGTGGGTACAAGTCCCGTGAGCGAATGTATATGGTTGCTGAAAAATAGGAATTCCATTGACTGACGGTATGAAATAACGTAATAGTCGCCAATACGGGCATAGATAATGGCAAAACAATTCGCGTATAGATGCGCAGTTCCCCGCAACCATCCATTTTGCCCGCTTCAAACAATTCCCCAGGAAGTGCTTTAAAAAAAGTTCGAATAATCAGAACATAAAATGCGCTCATCGCTCCAGGAATAATGAGAGACCAAAGCGAATTAATCATGCCCAGCTGTTTGACTAGCAAATAACTCGGAATTAAAGGGACAGGAAATACGAACGTAACGACAATAAGCTTCAAAATGATAGTGCGCCCCGGCATCTTCGGCCTCGTAAGCGTGTAGGCTAAGAGCGAACAGAGGAGCAGTGTCACAAGCGTTCCGACCACAGTAATATAAATGCTTACTCCCATAGCTTTCCAAATCTCATCTAACGCAAAAATAGATCCGTAGACATCAAACTGCATGCCTTTAGGCCAAAGCCCTACCAATTTGGCATTCGCATATTCCGGAAGGCTAAGCGACACGGCCAATAAGTGAATTAATGGCGCGATCATACTCAAACTGGTTATAACTAAAACAGCTATATTTACAACTGAAAACCATTGAAAGGAACGAGCGATTCTCAGGTCAATCCCCTCCTGTTTGTTCTAATAAACACTTTCACCTGTTGTCTTTTTGCTTAACGTATTCACCAACGTCAACAATATCAACCCAATGACGGATTTAAACACACCAATTGCAGTAGAGTAACTATACTGGCTGTCTAGCAAGCCAACTCTATAAATAAAGGTATCGAACACTTCACCAACATCTCGCACAAGAGGGTTTAAGAACATTAGCATTTGCTCAATATTAGCATCCAATAGATTCCCTACTCTAAGAAGCAGCAGAACGATAATTGCCGGCATCAGCGATGGCAGCGTAATCGACCATATTTGCCTAATTCGACTTGCCCCATCTACAGTGGCAGCTTCATATAAGCTCGGATTGATTCCGGCAAGCGCGGCCAAATAAATGATAGTGCCCCATCCAATTTCCTTCCAAATGCTAATAGATATAATCGTTCCTAGAAAAGTTGTCGAGTTCCCCAGGAAGTCAAAGGGTCCGAGGCCAACGTAATGAAGCAATTGATTCATCCAGCCCTTAGCGTCAAGCAGATTGGAAAAGATACCGCCTACAATGACCCATGATAGGAAATGCGGCAAATACAACATCGTCTGAAGTGGACGTTTCAACCACATTGCCCGTAATTCGTTCAACAATAAGGCTAGAATCAAAGGCGCCGGAAAACCAAATAAAATGGAGTAAAGCCCCAATTTTAAGGAGTTGCGCATAATAATCCAGAAATCATCATATCGGAACAACGTCAGAAAATGATCCAACCCCACCCATTTGCTGTGCATAAAACCTTGAAATAGGTTGTAATTCTGAAATGCGATGAGATTACCTGCCAGAGGAATGTATTTGAAAGTAAAAAAGTAGAGTAAACCGGGGATTGCCATAAGAATCAGCACCCAGGACTCTTTGGATCGGATCTGTGCAAACAGGGCGTTCTCCCCCTTTGTGAAATAATGTGGATCGAGCAACAGGAGGTCCAAGTCGGAGCTGAGCTCGATCCACGCTTAACCGGGTCTATCCGTTATTTCGTATTGAATTTGTTATACCATTCTGTCGCTTCTTTAATTGCGGCATCGCCGCCTCGCTTTTTCCACTCAACCACAAAGTTGTCGAACGCTGAATCCAGTGGTTCACGTCCTGTAAGCACTTTGGCAAACATGTCCAGGAAAAGCGTGCCTTGAGCAGCGCCAATATTTAATTCCGGATGGCTTGCGAGTGATTCCAAACGAGGCATATATTTCGCTTCATTCGGGATTAGACTTTCTTTGGACGTGGCATACCCTTTGGTAATCTTCTCGGATTCCGGCAGCGCCTTCAGCACAAGTGGAGCTGCGAAACCGATCTCACGCGGGTTCAAGGACACCTGATACATTTGGAAAGCATTTTTCTCTACATTGATCGGCTGATTAATATCGTACTTAATCTGTCCGTTTTCTTCCGTGAAGTTTTGTCCTTTGATTCCATATGCAAAAAATTGGTCAGCGTCAGGACTGCTGTAAGCCCACTCCAGGTATTTAATGATGTTTTCTGGATTTTTGGTTGTGGCCGGAATCACCCAGACGAAATAAATCTCATCCGATTGCAGCGCCATGCCTTTATCACCGCGTGGACCTTGTGGGGGTGCAATCATGCTAACAGAAGCGTTAGGTTGGTTAAGGAACGTTTTTGCTGCGTTATCCTTGCCGTACCCAGCCAGGTATTGATAAACGGCAGCTCCCCATACCCCAACTTCCCCTTTGGCAATGGAAGCATTCTGTTCATCTTCTTTTTTCACAAACAAATTGGGATTGATGTAGCCTTTATCGTATAACTGCTTATAGAAAGCGATCGCTTCCTTCATCCTTGGGTCGATAATATCCGGAACGAGCTGCCCGTTCTTGAGGCTCCACTTGTTCGTATGAACACCGAATGCAGGTGTGAAAATATCCGTCCAAACAATATTGTTGAACATGCCTAACCCATATTCATCATTTGGATCGCCGTTGCCGTTCATATCTTCTTTCTTAACCGCTTCGAAAAAGGCTAAGTAGTCGTCAAGTGTCTTAGGAGTATCCATTTTCAGCTTATCCAGCCAATCCTGGCGGATAAAGATAGAACGGTCAGCCGGTACCCCACGGGTAACGGGTATGCCATAAATTTTACCGTCCTTGGAAATACGGGGACTTTTCCAGAATTCTGCGGGTATTTTCTTTTTTAGCGTAGGCGCGTATTTATCAATGAGGGGACCGAGTTCGAGAAAAACACCTTGATCGACAGCACCGCTGTGAATGGTAGATACAATACTGTCCGTCCGGATCAAGTCAGCCAGATCACCGGATGCAAACCGAAGGGATAACTGCTGGGCATAATCGCTATGTCCCAAGAAATCATACTTCACATTGAAACCGGATAATCGGTTCAGTTCTTTCTTGTAGATATCGTCTTCTTTGGCTTGTTTGGCATAGGCAAATTCGGAATGGGACAGAAGAATATGAATGGGATCGGAAGCCGATGCACCTGAAGTGGAAGTTGCTTTTGGATCATTAGAAGAATTGCCGCAGCCGGCTAGCATAACAACAGACATCAAAGCTCCAACTATCGTGATAGCGCTCCGCTTGCGAAGGAAACGGGAGTTGTTCGAAAGTGCTTTCAAATGAAGTAGCCCCTCTCTATAAACTTTATTATCATGGGCCCATGATAGTTTTCATTATATTAACACTTACAAAAAATTCACATGTGTTTTTAGTCGGAATTATGTGTTTATTCAAAATACATAAATAGCAATTTGGACAAATGCAAAAGGAGTTAAGCGGCTTATACCTACTTAACTCCCGGTGAACGTTGTCCTCTTCGACTATTCATCATCTACGAAGTAACATCGTCGAAATTCTGCAAAAGGCGTCGTTCCAGACCTTTTTCGTCTGATATCAGTTCTTGCATAATCGGAATCTCCATATCGGTATCGGGGTTGTATTTTAGGCCCCAGCGCATAACGGCGAATACGACCGGAAACAGATCAAGTGCTTTCTGCGTTGGCCGGTACATCGTTTGTGCGCGGCTTGAAGCGCCTTCTATTTTGACAAGAAGGCCTGCATCCGTGAGGGATTGAAGGCGTGCGCTCAAAATATTGGTTGCTATGCCCTCGCGTGAAGCAAGGAACTCGCGGTAATGCCGCTTATTATGGATAAGGACATCGCGAAGGATGATGAGGCTCCATGGATCGCCCCATATGTCGAGTGCATAGACGATTGGACAAACTGTAGGGGTTCGTTTTTTCATGAGTCGATTATACTATCCATACTTGCATCTTACAAGTTAACATATTCGCTCCATTTGTACTTGCAATTTGCAAGTAATGATTTTATACTAGGAGTGCTATTACCAAATATTGAGAGGAGATAGCTTGCATGAATCAAAACTACACCACGGCCTTTAATGTGGAGCAAAGCCCCGACGAAGTCTTCGCCGCTATCAATAACGTCCGAGGATGGTGGTCCGAAGATATTGAAGGCAAAACGGACGAACTTGGCGAATTTAAGCACCACTACCAGGACATTCACCGCTGCACCATCGCAATCACCGAACTTATTCCAGGTAAGAAGGTTGTTTGGCACGTGATAGACAACTACTTCAACTTCGTAGTGGACAAGAGCGAATGGAAGGATACCGACATTATCTTTGAAATCACCGAGAAGGACGGAACAACAGAAGTTCGCTTTACGCACGTAGGTCTAGTCCCATCATATGAGTGCTACAGCGTTTGCTCGGACTCCTGGGGCACCTATATCAACGGCAGTCTACGCAGCTTGATTACGGAGGGTAAGGGCCAGCCCAACCAAAGCGAGCGAATTGCCAATAAACACGGCTTGGAAAACTCTTAGGAAGACCTTGCTATCCCTTAAGTAATACAAAAAACCAAGGAGCTAAGCGAGAACAACTCGCTTAGCTCCTTGGTTTATAAATTTCTTGGAAATCTGGGATGCGGTCGGAGGGATTTGAACCCTCACGCCTTGTGAGCGCCACCCCCTCAAGATGGTGTGTCTGCCGTTCCACCACGACCGCATAAGAGGATAAAAAACTGACCCGTAGGGGACTCGAACCCCTGTTACCTCCGTGAAAGGGAGGTGTCTTAACCACTTGACCAACGGGCCACGAAAGTCATGAAGCTTGTGCAGCCCATTTTGACGACAATTGTTATTATAAAGGATCATATCTCAATTGACAAGTGCAAAATCTGGATCACTTCCGGACAAATATGGTATGCTGAAACCAATTCAACCTGACCGAGGTGTTTGGTTTGTCAACCATGCTCATATATGAATCTACACAGGCAACCGTCCACGAGGAAGAGGTACGCATTCCAGCTCCAAACGAAGTTGTTTGGGTGCGATTGGAGAACCCGTCGCCCGATGAAGTCAAGCATGTCCTTGGCGATGTATTCAAGTGCCACCCGCTCCTCGTCGAGGATGCCATTAAGCTAAACCAACGGCCGAAGATGGATACGTATAAAAATCACGTCTTCCTGACCTTCTTCGCTGTCTCCGAGGGGCTGGAGCCCCAAGAAATTGCGATCGTGATCGGCTCTAATTTTGTTATCACCGTGTACAAAGACAAGCTTCCTTTCATCGATCAGCTCTACCTCACATGCCAAGAAGTGCCTGAGCGAATCAGCCATCCTGGCGTCATTTTACATGCCATCCTGGATCGCTGTGTCGACGATTATACCGTCATCGTGGAACATCTGGACGATCGCCTGGACAATATGGAACAGTCCGTCTATCTAAATCCCGCGATTCGCATCGCACAGGATATTTTCCAGCTGAAAAGGATCATGCACCAGCTCCGCCGCGTCATTGTCGATGAGCGAATTGCCCTGGCGGCTATTGCTCACCACTCTTTTCCGTACACACGGGAAGAAGATAATGTCTATTTCATGGATGTTATGGACCATATTTCGCGCGTCGTAGATTCGCTGGATATTTTCCGTGAGTCGCTGACTGGGCTGCTTGAGCTCCAAATGAGTATGAAATCCGATCGCATGAACGAAATTATGAAAACATTAACGATTTTCAGTACGATTTTTCTGCCGCTCACCTTTATTGTCGGCGTCTACGGCATGAACTTCAAGATTATTCCCGAACTAGGTTGGGATTATGGCTATCTGTATGTCTGGATCCTGATGATTGGCATTGGTGTCTTGATGTGGTACTTTTTTAAACGTAAACATTGGTTCTGACTATGCATTGTGCAAAAAACGAAAGGCACCCGCCGTGATATCCACAATCACCGGGTGCCTTTTTTCCTTATGCTATTTTAAAATAAGCAACCGATTCATTAAGTGTATTCACAACCGAGCGAAGCTGCTCGGAAGCTGCAGCGATATTCTGCATCATGGCTAACTGCTCTTCCGTTGCAGCGGCAACGTTCTGCGATTTGATCAGAATCTGCGACGAACTCGCAGCCGAGTGCTCCATCGTCGCAGAAATTTCCTGCGAGCTCGCCGACATTTGCTCCGTGATGGCTGAAGTCTCATGAATTTGTGTCACAATGTGCGTGACGGATGCCATGATCGTATGGAAGCTTTGATTTACTTCCTGCATCATCGCAGATCCCGTACCAGCCTCCTGCTTCGTCACTTGCATGGACTCGGACACACTTGCAATCTCCACTCGCGTCTCGTGAATCAATTGATTAATCCCATCGGCAGAAGCGATGGACTGCGAGGCCAGCTTGCGGATTTCGTTGGCGACAACGTTAAATCCTCTGCCGTGCTCGCCTGCTCTGGCCGCCTCAATAGAAGCGTTCAGCGACAGCAGGTTCGTTTGATTAGCGAAAGAGGTAATGCTCGAAGCAATTGACCCGATTTCATCGGATTTGCGAGTCAATGATAAAACCGTTTGTGAGAGTTGATCCACCGATTTCAGGATGCTCGCGATTTGCTGCTGCAACTTCCCTAGCAGTTCATTGCCTAACTCCGCATGGTGAGAAGTTAGCGACGAGTGGTCCGCCATGACGCTCGAGTTTTCAGCCACCTTTTGAATACCAATCGCCATCTCCTCAATCGTTCTGCTCGTTTCTTCACTGCTTCTGACTTGAATCTCAACGTCATGCGTCATATCTTGAATGTTCGTAGCGACATGCTCGGCGGCCGTAGCTGATTCCTTGGAGCTATCCGAGAGCTCGATTGAAGCGTCATGGACGAATTGCGTATTGGTGGCAATGACAGCGATCAAGCCTTTTATTTTCATAACCATCGTATCGACAGACTCTGTAATTTTCCCCAGCTCATCCTTCGCGTACTTGTTGCCCGGCTCATGCCGCAAATCTCCAGCCGCCACTTCAGAAGTGACCTTCATGATGGACCGGACCGTCCTCATTATTTTACGAATGATCATCCAACCGGATAGGGCCAGCAAAAGGACGATAAATGCGACAGATGCATACACGGTTTGCTCCGTTTTACGATTTTGATCCTCGATCTGATCGATACTCGCATTCGCATAAACGTCCAAAATTTCACCAATTTGGTTCATTCCTTCGCGCCCTTTCTCGAAAGTAACCATAAGCTTAGGGTCATTGCTGGCATTTTTCCCTTTTCCCAAAGACTGTACCACGGCATCTGCTTCCTTCGCCCACTGATCAAAAGAGGTATGAAACCCGGCAACATTCTGCTCGATCGTCAGCTTCGTTTCTGCGTGTACCACCTGATAAAGACCCTTCGCTTTTAAAATGTTTGCCGCCTGCTCAACTCTGGTATTCGCTTGTTCAATATTCTCTTTCATCGCTTTGAGCTGCGTCGTTGTGTCCTCCGCATTCAATGTGCCTGATACTAGCAGTTGGTAGGCCACTAGCGCCTGATACATGTCCCTGTCCGCGTTCAAAATGAGCGAAGTACTCTTGTCCGTTGTTTCATATAGGGATGACGCCAACGCCCTTGTATTGCTTTTGTTTTGCTCCATTAAATAAATACTTGTCCCCAAATACAGGATTGAAGGCACTAAGAGCAATAAAATCAAACGCACTCGAATGGATAAACCTTTCATCATCTCTTCAGCCCCCGTCTAGTTGTCTGTTGTTTGTCATCACTATAAGGGAAAATCGTTTATTAAGTATTAAACAATTGTTAGCAAAACTCACAAAAAAATAAGCCCAAACGGCGCAAACGCCATCTGAGCTTATTTCCAAATTCATACGGAGAGAGAGGGATTCGAACCCTCGCACCGCTTACGCAGTCTAACCCCTTAGCAGAGGGTCCCCTTATAGCCACTTGGGTATCTCTCCAAAGATATGGCTCCCCGAACAGGACTCGAACCTGTGACAACTCGATTAACAGTCGAGTGCTCTACCAACTGAGCTATCAGGGAATGAATAAGTATAATTTTATTATGAAGGGGCTTGTAAGTCAAGTGTATACGATTTCAATTTTCCCTTACATTTTCCACAGGCATACTTGCGGACGTCCACTTTTCGCTTTCGGAAATACTCCGTTTTGCAATTGACGCATTCCAGCCGGTATTTATAAGCCCTTTTCTGACGTGCCTGAGGCAGCGACTGACAGAAGCGAGACCCGCCAACCTGCGCCAACAGTGTTTTGAAATCATGATCGCGGTGCTTATAACCCCGTTTTAATATATGTAAATGATAATGGCAAAGTTCATGTTTAATGATTTTCTCAATTTCCTCACGGCCAAACGTCTCCCACTGCATCCAAGAGATTTCAATATCATGGGATTTGGTAAAATAACGTCCTCCCGTTGACCTTAATCTTCGGTTAAAGCGCGCCTGATGAACAAACGGCCTTCCAAACGATGCCAAAGAAATCTGCTCAATCCACTCCTGAAGTTCCCGATCCTCCATCCCCTACGCTCCTTAGATTTTTCATTAAAAACTTTCTTCGCAAGCTCATCTTAGACAAGTTCTCACTTGAATTTGTACCGTATGTACGGCTATACTGTCAAGTAGAAAAGAAAGAACGAAAGCTTTATACAGAGAGGATTTGACCAATCGAATGCCACAAATGCGATATGCCATTCTAAAGCTCGACCAGCAAGTAGAATTTGTTGCCATGCCATCTTCCTATTCTTATCAACTTACCGCTTTGAATCAAAGATTGCACAAGGAATTGGATAAACTGACTGCCGATGATGTCCCTCAGCTCCCGCGAGTAATTGCAGAATGTGACGACTTGGAATTAATCGGAACGACGTATACGCTCATTCAAGGATTAGAGTATATTAATCGTTTGGAAAAATCCTTTGCCGGCATCCAGGAGAAATCCTATCCGCTGATCTCGCTGCTAACTGAAATCCGCGCGCTTCAAGCGCAGCTGGAACAGTGGTACGAAGAGGAATTTGAAGATTAATGTCAAAAGGACCTGCACCCTACTCCCTTCTCCTTCATATGCTATAAGTACATGGCGAAGAAGGGGATGGGCATATGCCGCAATGGCTCTGTAATCAATTAATGCGGGCCTTCCAGAACAAAAACCGCAGACAAATCCGATTGCTGAATGATAGCTGGTACTTTTACCGCACCCGCCGCTCACAAGAGGAGTGGCCTGACACCCAATCGACGGACGGACCGGGCAAACGTAAATTTTGATAAAAGGGCTAGTACTTGTTTGAGACAGGTGCTGGCTTTTTTGCCGTAACCGGTACATAGAAGCAGCAAGATTAAATGAAAAATATGTTGCATATTTGAAATGAGCCCACTATACTGTAAATAAATGTAATAGTCCGTTGAGTGAAGCACACTTGACCCAGCAGAAGTTCTGCTGGTCGGTGTGTTTTTTGTTGTCTAAATATGTATAAAGGGGTCGATCAATCATGGTTTTACGTCGAAGAGTGAAAAAAGGTCAAGGAGACAACGTATATCTGCTGCATGAAAGAAGGTCATCTTATTCTGTACATAACATCCCCGCCCCTTCTACACCCGATCTGTGGGAGTTAAGGAAGCAAGCTATTCTCCAGGTTGCGAAGCGCCGTAATGGCCAAATCCATATCCAGGACATCGCGGCCGAATGTAATGTTCCTTTTCGCATAGCTGCCGGGTGGCTGACCTGTTTAGCGCGTGAGGATGTGCTTACGGCGGTCGTTGGCCCGCAGCAGGCAATCGTTTATTTTGTGAAGGAGGTGGGGCAAACTTCGGAATGAGATTTTCTCTCAAATTTTGTTGGAGAGGATGATGTGGACGAAAGAGAAGGATGAAGCGTAAAAGAGAAAGGATGATGCGGAAGAAGCGAAAAGATGATGCGGAAGAAGCGAAAGGATGAAGCCAATAAGTGAGGGTGATGCGGAAGAAGCAAAATGAAGCCAATAAGAAAGGATGATGTAAAAAAGCAGCCGGCAGCTTATCGCCGCCAACTGCTATCTATTTGCTTATTGCTGCGGTTTTTTCATGGTCAAGCCGACGCGGCCCTTTTTCTGATCCACGTTCAGCACCCACACTTGAACAATGTCTCCAACAGAAACAACATCCATCGGATGTTTCACGAAGCCGTTCTTGAGCTGGGAGATGTGCACCAGCCCATCGTTCTTGATGCCGATATCGACGAAAGCGCCGAAATCGATGACATTGCGTACCGTGCCGGTCAATTCCATGCCCGGCACAAGGTCCTCCAGCTGCAGCACGTCTGTGCGGAAGATCGGCGCGGGCACTTCTTCCCGCGGATCCCGCCCAGGACGCTGCAGGCTGTCTAAGATGTCCCGCAGCGTCGGGACACCCACGCCCAGCTTCGGAGCCATCTCCTCTGGCTCCAGCGTTTGCAGCAGCGACAGAAGCTGCTGCGAGCCCAGCTGCGCCAGTTCCAGGCGCAGCTCCTTGAACAACCGATCCACGACGTCGTAAGACTCCGGATGGATCGGGGTGTTGTCCAGCGGGTTCCCGCCGCCGGGAATCCGCATGAACCCGACACACTGCTCGAAGGTTTTCGCGCCAAGGCGCGGAACCTTCGACAGCTCCTGTCGGGAGCCGAACTTGCCGTTCTCCTCGCGATACTTGACGATGTTTTTGGCCAACGTCGCGTTGACGCCCGACACGTACGAGAGCAAAGACGGAGACGCCGTGTTCAGGTCCACGCCGACATGGTTAACGGCCGATTCTACGACGGCCTTCAAGTTCTCATCCAGACGTTTCTGCGAAACGTCATGCTGGTACTGCCCGACGCCGATGGCCTTCGGCTCGATCTTTACAAGCTCCGCGAGCGGGTCCTGCAGCCTCCGCGCGATCGAGATCGCGCTGCGCTCGGCGACGTCGAGGTCAGGGAACTCCGTCTGCGCCAGCTTCGACGCGGAGTACACGCTCGCCCCCGCTTCGCTGACGATCAAGTACTTGAGCTTCTGCTCCTTGATCTCGCCAATCAGCTCCGCAACAAACTGCTCCGTTTCACGGGAAGCCGTTCCATTCCCAATGACGATCAGCTCGACGCCGTGCTTGCTGATCAATTGCTTGAACTTCGCCTTCGCTTCCGCCACCTTATTATTGGGAGGTGTCGGGTACGTCACGGCGATTTCAAGCATTTTCCCGGTGTCGTCGATGACGGCCAGCTTGCAGCCTGTCCGGTAAGCGGGATCGACACCGAGCACCACGTGCCCTTTGACGGGCGCTTGGAGCAGCAGATTACGCAGATTTTCTGCGAAAATCTTAATCGCTTGCTCCTCGCCCATCTCTGTCATCTCTCCGCGCACTTCGCGCTCGATGGACGGTGCGATAAGACGCTTATAAGCATCTTCGACAACCGCACGAAGTACATCTTGTACAACGGATTGCCCTTTGATAATCTGCCTAGCGATATAATCATGAATTTTATCTACTGTAACAACCAAATTAACCTTGAGAATTTCCTCGCGTTCTCCACGATTAATGGCAAGAATACGGTGTGGCGGGAGACGCTTCACCGGCTCCTGATAGGCGTAGTACATCTCATAAACGGACTCAGCTTTTGCATCTTTTGCCTCTGTATGTAAGACCCCTTGATCCTGCGTGTATCTGCGTACCCAGGCTCTAATCTTGGCATCGTCCGCAATGTTCTCCGCCAAGATGTCCATCGCGCCCTGGATCGCGTCAGCCGCGCTTGCAACCTGCTTGTCCACGTTTACGTAACGCTCGGCTTCTTGTTCGAGCGAGCCGTTTCTAGGCTGCTTCCAGATCCAATCCGCTAGCGGTTCTAAGCCACGCTCTTTGGCTACGCTGGCTCTCGTCTTCCGCTTTTGACGATACGGCCTGTACAAATCTTCGATTTCTTGCAGCTTTGCAGCGCCTTCAATCGATTTGCGCAGCTCATCCGTCAGCTTCCCCTGCTCGTCGATCAAACGCACGACCTCCAGCTTGCGATCCTCGAGGTTGCGCAAGTACTGCAGACGCTCCTCGATGTCCCGCAGCTGGTTTTCGTCTAGCTCGCCCGTCATTTCTTTCCGGTACCGAGCGATAAAAGGAATCGTATTCCCCTCATCCAGCAGCCCCATCGTCGTTTTTACTTTACCTGCGGGCAGCTGGAGCTCAGCGGAGATCTGTTTCAAGATTCGCTCTTGGATCTCCGCTTTCTTCTCTTCAGAAAGGACGACCTTTTCCTTCGGCTCTTCCTCGTATTTGTTCTTTGCACCCTTGCTTCCCGCCTGCTCTTCTTCCGTTTTCACACCTGTATTTCCGGATGCTTCGCCGGCTGCGTGGAACCATTTGTTCATCATCGTTTCCAATATTGTCACAGTCATTCCCCACTTCTACTTAGATTCAAGTATGTATGCAAACCAAAAAACGAGGGAACCACTTCCCCCCGTCCGTTCCTGATCCTATTCAAAATTCTATCAGTCCCACGCTAATTTGCAAAGCGTCGTCAACCTTTCGCATCGTTTCTTCATCCAAATGCGTAATTTTGTCCGTTAGCCGTTGCTTGTCAATCGTTCTGATCTGCTCAAGCAGAATGACCGAATCTCGGTCGAAACCATGCGTCTCCGCGTCGATTTCCACATGCGTGGGCAGCTTCGCCTTCTGGATTTGAGCGGTAATCGCTGCAACAATCACAGTTGGGCTAAAGCGGTTGCCGATATCATTTTGGATCACGAGAACAGGACGAACTCCTCCCTGCTCCGATCCTACTACCGGCGAAAGATCTGCGAAAAAAACATCGCCACGTTTCACAATCACTTCTTACACCCCGCTTACTAAGCGATCAAGCGTACCGTCCGCTTCTTCCTCCGCTTGAAAAGCTTCAGATGCCATGCTGAGATTAATTTTCGCCATCTCCATATACCCACGCTGCATGGATTCGCGTAGACTGCGCTTTTTGCGTTCAATTAAATACAGCTTCATTGCCTGGCGAATAAATTCGCTGCGATTGGAGTTCTCCTTCTCGACAATGCCGTCCACTTCTTGCAACAGATTGTCAGGCAAGCTAATCATGATCCTTTTCGTATTATGCGCATTACTCACACTCTCGCACCCCCAAGAAACGATACAAAGACAATATTACCAGTATGTCAAATTGAAAACCAAATTATACAATAGATATATGCAACCAGTATATCAAATATGTTACACCTATGGATATAAGATTCTACACTACGTATTCGATAGCCTACTCTAAATTCCTCCAAAGGAAGGAACATTTTTAAATGGTAAATTCATCCGAGTTAGAATGAAACCCAATTTAGTAACGATGACGCATTAGCGGATTAATGGCATCCACTCGTTCGCCGCCGCGCACATACACACGTGCGACCCGATGTGAAATCATACAAATGACTTCATAATTAACCGTACCTAGCTGATCTGCAATATCTTCAGCCGTAATTCGTTCTCCGTCCTGCTCCCCGATCAGCACAACCTCATCGAGAGACTGGACACCTTCGACGTCAGACACGTTGATCATGCATTGGTCCATACAAATTCGACCGACCACCTGCACCCTTTTGCCGCGAACCAAAACTTCTGCCTTACCCGAAAGCATCCGTGAATACCCATCCGCATACCCGATTGGCAGCGTTCCGATCTGCTCTTCGCCTTTCGTATGATAGATCGTTCCATAGCTAATCCCGGAGTCTGACGGCAATGTTTTGAGATGGACGATGCCTGTTTTGAGACTAAGCACCGGTTTTAACGCAATTTTGGTTTGATCCACATCCCCGGAAGGATATAGGCCATACATCGAGATACCCAAACGTACCATCGAATAAGTGAGACCAGGCAAATCAATAGCTGCTGCGCTGTTGCCCGCGTGTATATATGGAAACGTTACACCTTTATCCGTAAAATAGCTCACAATCCGCTCAAAACGGCGGTACTGCTCCAGCGTATAGCTTTTATCCACTTCATCCGCATTCGCGTAATGAGTAAACAATCCTTCAACTTCCACATTCGGCAGCGTCAACGCTTGCTCAATGAAAGGAATTGCATCCGCTTCCGTATGCAAACCAAGACGACCCATGCCGGTATCAAGCTTGATGTGGATTTTCAGCTTCTTCTTATGCTGCTGCGCTTGCAGCTCCTTGAGGACATCATGACTATAGACCGCTATCGTAACATCAAGCTCTCGTGCCCGCTCGACTCCCTCTGGAGGCGTGTAGCCAAGCACCAGAATAGGTGCGGTTATTCCTGCATTTCTTAGCTCCAGCGCTTCATCAAAAAACGCTACACCCAAGTAATCCACACCTGCGGCTAAAGCCTCTTTGGATACTTCCACAGCCCCGTGTCCGTACGCATCCGCTTTAACAACTGCCATCTGCTTCATTCCTGCCGGCAGTATCTTCTGAAAACCTTCAATGTTGCTTCGCAGTGCATCTAACGAAATTTCAACCCACGTGGGACGATAAAAAGCATCCACCAGCGTTCACCTCTTTTTCCAAATGCAAAGGACAAGGGAAGGCCCGCTCCTTACGAGCAGCAGGACTCCCCCTCCAATAATTCCGAACCCGTTAGGACCGATAAACCTATGTTAAACCGAGTCACGAAACACTGTCAACCGTCCTTTAGCCTTAAATAAGGCGAAATCGCGTCATATCCAAACGACGCTTTTTATGAGCATGTCTGTTCGCATCGCCGTCTCCAAAAGGAAATCGGCTCAATGCTACTCCCCTCGTACATTTGCAGCCCATTCAGTTCTTTTCTAAAAAGTATGATCTTCCATTGTATTCAATCCCCCATTGGCACACTTTGCCACATTAAATTTCTCTGATAAAAGACCGAGAAGCCAAAAAGAAAGACCTGCTCCTAAGAGCAGATCTTTGGTTAGTTACTTACCGGATTGGCCTTCCGTTGCCATCGCCACTTTAATCATTTCATTCGTCGGCAAATCGCCCGTCGTTAATCTGAACTCTACGCCGTCATTCGTCCAAGTGAGAGTTTTCTTATCTTCCCCTGTGAGAACGCCGATCGTGAAGCCGAGATCCACAATATCACCTGGCTGCAAAGATACCGACTTGGCCTGAGGTCTAACCTCGACCATACTAAAGTTGTACTTCCCTTTGTATCTCAAAAGAACAGCCGCGTCTTCACCCAGTTTCATATCCGTAATGTCTTGTTTCACGACATCCTTAGGCAGATAGCTCGGCTCAATAATACCGATACTTTGCGGTTTGCTTGCCGCGGCATTTGACTTCGTTGCATCCGTTTTTGTCCCTGTCGACGTTGTCGGTTGAGATTGATCCGATTGGCCGCCTGTTGCGGTCAAGTCTTTGTCCGTCACACCTGCTGCCGGATGATCGGCATCCGTCACCTTAACATCGGACATTGTCGGCAATGTCTGCATGTTCCAGCTCGTCATGTTGCGCTCCATTTGGAAGAAATCCTTATCAAACTTCGCATCGAATTCGAACTTCGTGAAATTCACCTGCACCATCACATTTTGGTTCGCATCCGACACTTGAACCTGCGTAGGTGCCAGCGTCTTTTTATTCAGCCAAATTTTCTGGCGGGACAGCTGCTCATTCTGATAATTCGCCGCCACATCGAACACATAAGCATCATTGTCCGTTGTAAACTGGCGATCCTTGTCCGCAATAATACTTCTAGCTAGAGATTGGAACAAGTAAACCTGTCCTTGGTTCTCCGGCCAATCGCTTTGGAAACGGAAGCTTTTCTTCAGATGCGGCGTTAAAACAAACACGCCCTCTTCATTACGCAGCACAATTTGCGTCACATCTTTCGATGCATTCGTTAGAGAAATCCGGTAGAAATGTTCCGGCGAAAACGCCACCTCCACCTGGTACTCCTGCGGCTGAGACCCTGTGTGCAAAATCATACTGCCAGAAGCCTGATAGCTATCCGCTTTGCTGATCACATGATCCAAATCCTTTACGATAGATCCTGCATCTTTCTTGCCTATCCCGCATCCCGCGAGAACCAATGCTAAGCACATCACCACTGCTACCATCCATGTGACCCGGCGCATTCGATCATCCCCTCACTCATGATTAACATCAACATAGTACATGCATATGAGGGGACTTGGCCGATTATGCAGCCAAGCTACCGGCTTGGACCCATTTAGGCAAAAAAAATAAGACTAGCTCCGGATTCGTCTAATCTTATAAATGAATCCCCCTATTCAGCTCAATTAAAATTCAGCAACCCTTCAGGTTCCAGACATAGTTTCTTCACAGTCATCTGGCATAATGATCTATTGAAGATTCATTCATGAACCGGAGGAATTACCTTTGAATAACAACCAAAAAATCACTCTTCAAGCCTCAAGAGGAGCGGCAGCATTTTTTGTGCTGCTTTTCCATACGTCAGCCATGTCTTTCAAGTATTATCAATACGACTTATTAGGGATCAGCTCGATCGGGAGATCAGGCGGCGTAGACTTCTTTTTCCTATTAACCGGGTTCCTGCTCTTTCGTACATATGGTCACAAAATAGGGACTCAAATGCCCGTACTCCCCTACTTAACTAAACGTCTTATTCGTATCTATCCCTTCTACTGGCTAATCACACTTGTTGTGCTGCCTGTCTATTTTTTTGTTCCGAGTTTTGGATACGGCTTTGAGACTGATAAAGATACCATTATTAAATCATTCCTGCTGCTCCCTCAAGCACATGGCCCCATACTGCCGGTGGCTTGGTCATTAAGCTACTTTGTGCTGTTTTACTTGGCTTTCAGCCTCCTTCTCTCTGTAGGGAAAAAGCCAGCAGTTATTTTCGCTTCAATTTGGATTGCCTTAACTTTATGCCATTTTTTGCGCGTACCGTTAATAAGCGCTGATATCGACCGTCATTTCTATTTAAACTTTCTCTTCAGCGATGTGAACCTGGAATTCATGGCTGGTTGTTTATTGGCCAAATGGGCGGAGCAGCATAGAAGTAAACATTACAAATGGTTAATTGCGATCGGAATGTTTGGATTTTTACTGATATGGATCAATAACAAATATCAATTTGCTCCTTTTCATAGTTACCTGTTATACGTTATTCCGGCCATATTTGTGCTGCTAGGCGCTTCCTCCGTACCTGAACGGATTCAGCTGCCAAGGTGGGTTCTTTCCCTCAGCAAACTAGGGGATGCGTCTTACACGATTTTACTAACCCATCTGATTTTTATCTCCATATTAATGAAACTAAGTGTAGCTACTCATCTGGTCGATTATTTGGGTCCTCTACTTACAAACGTAATAATTGTTATATGTGTAGTCCCGCTATGTCAAATGGCGTACAGGTTAGCTGAGAAACCGCTTGTCGCTGGACTTCGCGACGTCATAAAAGTAAGTCCTTCCCGCTCTTCAAAACCTGTCTCCTAAAACAAAAAGACTGCCTAAGGCTTTAAGCCTTAGCAGTCTTCTTTTATTTATCATCACCAAATATACACAATACCGGCAATAATACCTGCCCAGATCAGGGAACCGAACACCACGCCAACAATCAAACCTTTGCCAATTGAAACGCGTTCATCTTGGTAAGCGTCATCATGATCGATCATAAAAAAACCTCCCCGCACACTAAGTATATGCTTAGTATGGGGAAGATGTTGACGAATCATGCGGTTGAGGTGAAAAAATTAATTAATATGCATTTTTATTGATAAAGCCATTAATAATCGTTCGCCAAATAATTTTAATATCAAATAAAAAAGTCCAATTTTCAATATAAAAAATGTCGTGTTTGATACGCTCTTCAATCGATGTGTCTCCACGCAAACCATTGCTCTGCGCCCAACCCGTAATACCTGGTCGAATATGATGCTTCACCATATATTTCGGAACCTCTTCCTTAAATTGTTCCACGAAATAAGGACGTTCCGGCCTTGGACCGACAACACTCATATGACCAAAAAGCACATTGAAAAACTGAGGCAGCTCATCCAAACTTGTTTTCCGCAGAAAAGTTCCAACCTTTGTGCGCCGCGGGTCATTTTCAACCGTCCACTCCGTATTAGAAGCACTTTCGGGCAACACATTCATGCTGCGAAACTTATACATCATAAAATTCCTGCGATTCAGTCCAACACGCTCTTGCTTGAAAATAATCGGCCCTGGAGAAGTTAATTTAATCGCAATGACCGATGCAACCATGACCGGTGCAGTAATGACAATAGCTACGCTAGCAAAAATGATATCAAAAACCCGCTTGAACAGCCGATTTCGGAACTCATCCAGAGGGATATCCCGCACATTAATGAGCGGCATCTCCGCAAAATTATCGAAATAAGGGCGTGATGGTAAGAAGTCATAAAAATCCGGAATGATTAGCGTTTTGACACCAATTTTCTCGCAAACATTGATGATATGACCGAATTTACGATGGGCATCTAATGGAAGAGCAATAATAACCTCATCGACTATAGTATCATTCAAGATGGACTCTAGATCATCAATTTTGCCAATAATCGGCTTATAATTCTGGTAAGGAATTTCGTGCTTTTCTTGATAATCATCAAGGAACCCAACAACCTCGTAGCCTAGCTCCGGATGCTGTCTGAGTTTCGTGTAAAACTGTCTACCAAGCGAACCCGCTCCAAGAATAAGGATGAATTGCTTATTATAGCCCTTTTGCCGGACTCGCTTCAGCGAGATTTTGATCATATAGCGGTAAAAGCTAATAGCTAGGATATTGTTAACTAAGAAAAGCAATAGATAAGAACGCGAAACGTCTACTTCTTTTAAAATAAACAAAAGACTTAAGAGCAGTAACAAGCTAAAAATATGGACTTGAATTATTTTAAATACCTCAAATGAAAACTGCTTCTTTCTTTTTGGGGTATAAAAATTAATCATATAACTTATGAAAATCGCAATTAACGCATAGCTGACACTCCACATCAAATAATGCTTAATTGGCAGTGGAGAATCAAAGTGGATCCAACCGCTTTTAAATTTCAGCCACCAGGAAAGTAAAAATACGAGCTGAATACATATGAAGTCGGCCAGCGCGTAAAGTTGGGTCAAAAAACCTTGACTCTGTCGAATCAATGTAAATCACCTCGTTGGTTTTAATTTATTTCTTGCTAAAGACAGACCAAACTTCAGACCTACACCTATGTAAACCGCCATATTGGTCAGCCAGGAGTACTTCTGACGGTAGTGTTTGTTATGAAATAAAATCATCGCACGATGGAATTCATAGATAATTTTATAAGGCTTCCTTCGGCTGCTTGCGCCTTTGTAATGAATGATTTGCGTCTTAGGGTAATAATAATTGACCCAGCCCGCCTCTTTAATTCTATAACACCAATCTATATCCTCACCATACATAAAAAATTCCTCATCCAGCATTCCGACCTGATCAATCGCCTCGCGGCGTATTAACATGAAGGCACCTACAAGGGAATCGATACCGTATTCCTCGTCTGGATTCAAGTAGCCCAGCTGGTATTGATTGAAGCGTGGAATTTTCGGGAATAGCTTCGAAAAGCCGAAGGCATAGTAAAAGGACGCTGACGGTGTCGGGAAGCCTCGCTTACAGGCTTTGTCGAGCGAACCGTCTGGCAGTACGATTTTGCATCCACTGGCTCCTACGATTGGGTTCTCGTCCATGAAACGCAGCATCGTATCAAGCGTGTCTTGTTGGACGATGGTATCAGAGTTCAGGAGCAGCACGTATCTCCCTTTTGATTTGCGAATACCTTGATTGTTGGCTCTTGAGAAGCCTACATTGTCTTTATTTGCGATACTGGTGACCTGGGGATACTTTTCGTTAACGGACTTTATGATGCCATCATTCGAGGCATTGTCGATTAAAATAATCTCATAAGTGTAAGCTGTAGCTGACGAAAATACTGACTTTATACAGGCTAGGGTTAGGTCATGTGTTTTGTAATTAACGATAATAATTGATAAATCCAAGGGGAAACCTCACTTGTCTTAATTTCATTACCCCTATTATAACATGCGAATATTAAAATTAGCCTAAAAAAATAAGACTAGCTTGTGCTAATCTTATGATCTGAACCACTTAATTAGTTCGTTTGCTGATACTTTTTGCTTACTGCGTATTGATTGTCTCTTCTTACGGAGATCCGAATAGTTGCGAAAGAAGTCAGCCCATGCTCCTAGCAGCCTTGGTTCCCTTAATAGAGAGTAAGCCAAGCTGAGGCATTCGTATATGAAAAGTGGAACAATGTGCTTGAGCATCGCTGGAACCGTATCGTTTTTTACCATCATTTTATAACGGTTAATGTAGGACAGTCTCCTGACAAAAAGCGGCTTACTGCTCCTACCGCCCTCTTTCCAACCTCGTTCGTGATACGCGATTGCAGATGGCTCGTACAGAGCCTTCCAACCGAGCAGTTGTGCTCGCCATGCGACATCTACATCTTCTTTATACGCAAAGAAGTCTTCATCAAAAAACTCGCTATCTAAACTAATGTCGTTGATCATCTTGCGAGAGTACATGGCCGCGGCGCCTGAGACGCCGAACACTTCCTCAGGTAGCTGAAAGAGATCGCTTGTCTCATGTGCGCCGCGGTCAAATGCTCTACGAGCTTTGTTGATGATAAGGCCCGTGCTGTCAATGTGCTTTGGATCGGCTTTGAAGAGCAGTTTCCCTGTGGCACTTCCCGCCTGAGGTGTGTTCTCTAATGCTTCAATTGTCTTAAGAACATAATCTTTATCAAGGACTACGTCTGGATTCAAAATCAAGCAAAAGTCCGTCTCTGTCATTCTTAATGCTTGATTGTGTCCGCCGGCGAAGCCGTTGTTTTTAGTGTTTATAACAAGATGAATTCTATCCGACCACTTTTGTAACTTCTCAAGCGTGTTGTCTTTTGAAGCATTATCAATAATAATGATTTGATTTATTGGGTAGGATTGCATGATGACTGCATTTAAGCAGTCGTCGATGTATTCAGAGCTATTGTAGGTCACTATATGGATACTAGCGGTGTACATTACTCACTCCAAGTTCCTCTAAAAAAGCTTGAAGCCCCTCACGCCATGGTCTCAAATCTTCAAATCCATTTGCCCGAATGGCCATATGCTCCATCGCCGAGAAACGCGGTCTTGGTGCAGGTCGGGGAAACTCTTCTGTAGAACATGGCATTACATTTATCTTCTTACCGCTTTCCTCAAAAATCGCGCTAGCAAAATCAAACCACGAACAAACTCCAGTGTTTGAAGCATGATAAATGCCATAAAGCTCAGTTCGAACTAGCTGCTCCAAGAAATTTGCAAGATCAACCGTATACGTTGGTGATCCGAACTGATCATTTACAACCTTCAAACTGTCGCGATCCTGAGCTAGTTTAAGCATGGTTTTCACAAAATTCGCTCCATACAAACCATATACCCACGATGTCCTGACGATAAAGTATTTCGTAGAAAGCGTTTGAACGAGGAGTTCCCCAGCTCTTTTGGACTTCCCATAAATACTTTGAGGATTCGTATTGTCATATTCTCTATATGGCGTTGTACCAGTCCCATCAAAAACATAATCTGTGCTTATATAGCAAAGCTTCGCTCCTACTTTTTCAGTAGCAACGGCAAGATTCCTTGTCCCAAATGCATTAATTTCATAAGCCTTGTCTTCTTCCGTTTCAGCTAGATCAACAGCTGTGTATGCAGCGCTATGAATGACAACATCCGGCTTAAGGGATTCTAACACTTCAAGACATTGATACTCGTTCGTAATATCAAGCTGCTCTCTTCCAAAACCATATATCTCATGGTTACTGCCCAAAATTTTAACGATATCCTGCCCTAGTTGTCCATTCGCCCCTGTCACTAAGATCTTCATCTCTAAACTCCTAGGCGCTCGCCGTATTGCTGGGCGAAATATTGTTGGTATTCACCAGTCTGAATTCTTTTCCACCAGTCCTGATAATCCAAGTACCAACGAATCGTTTCATGAATGCCAGTCTCAAAATTATGTTTAGGCTCCCAGCCTAGCTCTTTTGTAATCTTAGTTGCATCTATACCGTATCGGCGATCATGTCCAGGACGATCTTTAACGTACTGAATTAATGACTCTGGTTTCCCCAGTTCACGAAGAATCGTCTGCACGATTTGAATATTTGTTCTCTCATTATTTCCGCCAATATTATAAACCTCGCCATTAATTCCTTTATGTAAAACTAAATCAATCGCGCTGCAATGATCCTCGACATACAACCAGTCACGGATGTTAAGTCCGTCTCCATAAACAGGAAGAGATTTATCATTCAGAGCGTTCGCAATCATTAATGGAATTAACTTTTCTGGGAATTGATAAGGCCCATAGTTATTAGAACAACGGGTAATGTTCACAGGAAGACCAAAAGTCTCATGATAAGATCTAACTAGAAGATCTGATCCTGCTTTACTAGCTGAGTATGGGCTGTTTGGAGCTAGAGGGGTTTCTTCAGTGAAAAGACCTGTTTCTCCAAGAGTACCGTAAACTTCATCTGTGGAAACATGGACGAATTTTTTAACATCATATTTCCGTGCCGCCTCAAGCAACACTTGCGTGCCGAGAACGTTTGTTTTCACGAAAACATCTGGCTCTAAGATACTCCGATCCACATGTGATTCCGCGGCGAAATGAACGACAGTATCTACTCCTTGTTCGAATAGGCTATTCATAAGCGTCGAGTCTGTGATATCACCTTTTACGAAAGAATAATTGCTGTTTTCTTGGATGGATCTGAGATTTTCAAGATTTCCTGCGTAAGTTAATGCATCCAAGTTAATAATTTGATAGCTAGGATAACGTTCCAGCATATAATGAACGAAGTTGCTGCCGATGAACCCAGCTCCGCCGGTTACGAGTATTTTCATCTGTGAAAGGCTCCTATCTTAAAAATTAATTTCCGCATCTTTAAGCAGCGGATGTTTTTGATCTTTATCAGAAAGGATTGGTTTAGATGTAGGCCAATCAATGCCAAGCGCTGGATCGCTCCAAAGTATACCCCTGTCATGTTCTGGGGAATAGTACTCGTCCACTTTATACAGCACTTGGGTATTCGGAACAATCGTACAGAAACCGTGTGCAAATCCTTGTGGGACAAGTAGTTGTCGCTTGTTGTCTTCGCTTAGAATGACCCCAACCCACTGCCCGTAAGTAGATGAGTTTTTACGAATGTCCACCGCAACATCATAAATCGCTCCCGATGCTACTCGAACAAGCTTTGTTTGCGCTTTAGGATTTAACTGGTAGTGAAGTCCACGTACAACGCCTGTTTCAACGGATAGTGAATGGTTATCTTGAACAAATGGAAAATCAATTCCATGCTCAGCAAATTTTCGACTGCTATAGCTTTCCATAAAAAAGCCACGATTATCTCCATGGACATCGGGCTCGACAATGTATAGTCCTTCAAGTTTAGTAGTTATGACTTGCATGATATGAACACCTCTTATAATTTAAGTTTCCCAAATTCTTCGCCAAAAAGCATGTCTTTAGCCAATTCATTTGCTTTAGCTAAAGAGGCATGTGTGCCAGCATCCGTCCACCATCCTTGAAGGATATCATAAGTCAGTTCATTCTTTTCAATGTATGCGTTATTAACATCAGTAATTTCGAGTTCACCACGGCCAGATGGCTTAAGTGTCTTAACAATACCAAACACGGAACTATCATACATATAGATTCCTGTTACTGCAAAATTACTTTTTGGGCGTTTTGGCTTTTCCTCAATTGAGACAATTTTATCTCCATTTAGCTCAGGAACCCCATATCTTTGAGGATCTTGAACTTCTTGAATAAGAATTTTAGCACCGTTACGTTGAGCCCTAAAATTATTTACAAATGGAACGATGCTCTCTTCAAATACATTATCTCCGAGAATCACGACCATTTGGTCATCCCCAACGAAATGTTCAGCTAGATCTAGAGCTTGAGCAATGCCACCAGCCTCATCCTGAACTTTGTAAGTGAAGGTTACTCCCATTTCGCGCCCACTGCCAAGAAGATTCACTACGTCACCCATATGATCTTTACCAGTAACGATTAGAATGTCGTTGATGTCTGCTTGTTTGAGCTTAGCTACTGAATGGAAAATCATCGGGTACTTACCTACAGGGAGTAAGTGTTTGTTTGTTACTTTTGTTAATGGAAACAGACGTGAGCCTGTTCCTCCAGCCAGAATGATACCTTTCATTTTTATTCCTCCAAATAATCATTTTGCAATTAAGTAAGCTCCAAATATAATAACACAAACGCCAAGCCACCTTGTTACTGGAATAACTTCTTTGAAAATTACACAAGCAATAATTGTTCCTAATACATATGCCAAACTTTGCAAAGGATATAAATAACTCAATGGCAATTTAGACAAAAGATATACCCAAATCCCCGTAGCTAATACATACAAAATGCCACCTGCTAAAAAATATGGTGTATAAAATATTCTCAAGAAACTCCCACTGATCCCTAAGGATGCCATTTTCCACAAAGTTTGTCCTGACACTAGAAAAATTATATTAAGAGCAAGAAGTAATATATTATTCATTTTCATTAACCTTTTCATTATTAAGATGATAATTAGTCTTAAGTTGTTGATTTTTTAATTCAAGTACCTCAAGTTTTAAAACACCAAGTTCTTGAGAAATCTCTTTTATTTTACTCTGATGATTTGATAAGGTACGAGTAAGGCTAAACATAATGATAAGTGTTAGAAGTATCCCAAAGAGGAAGATAGCATTAACTGGAGTTTCAATACCTATAAAATGAGCAACCTGTTCTGCCAAATTTGGAAAGACTGCCAAACTAATTGTGATTATTATAAGTAAAAACCATAATAATGAATACTTTAGATCTAATTTAAATTTGATTATCAGATTTAAAAACATCATGAAACATATAAAACAAAATACTATTAAAAATAGCTGAAGCTTAAATGAAATCATTTCTTAGAACTCCTTTTGAGGAGATTTTCTTAAAACATCAATAATTATAGCCAATGAAACCTTAATCATATAATATAATGTTCTGAAAGATCGAATTGAGGAGACTCCGCCTAATCTTTCATTCATTTTAACTGGAATCTCCATAATCTTGAATCCATTTCTCTTTAAATAGACAATTGACTCAGGTTCTGGGTAATCGGATGGATAATACTGTGACAATATTTCAATTACATTCGAATTACACCCCCTATAACCTGAAGTTGGGTCTGTAATTTTCTCCTTAATTAACAACTTAATTAATTTACTGAAGTATCTTATACCCACCCTTCTTAAAACACTCGATTGAAATCCTTGCTTTTCTATATACCTTGACCCAATAATCATGTCTGCCTTTTTACTTTGCAATAACTCAATAATTGTTTTCAAATAGTTTGGGTCATGTTGTCCATCCCCGTCAACTTGTATCGCAATTTGATAACCATATTTTCGTGCATATTTATATCCTGTCTGAACGGCCCCACCAATACCTAAATTACACGGAAGGTCTATCACTTTAACATTGAAATGTGAACATATCTCTGAAGTACTATCCAAAGACTTATCGTTTATTACAAGAATATCGAAATTATCTAATTCAGTTTCTAAAATTTTGTGAAGTAAATCTCCAATGTTTTTCTCTTCATTATAAGCAGGAATTATAATTAGTGTCCTCAAAATATATCTCCCTCCAATTCTGCAAATTTTGACTATTATATCTTAATCCTTCTTTATTTCAACATCGAGTAATCTGAATGAAAGTTCTCTTGTATCGACCGAATTAGGTATTATCGTTTTGGGCACGAATGAATCATTACTTTCAATTGAAATTTCAAAAAACTGATCCTGTTGGTTCTTATTTGCTTCAAAACTATAAATGCTACCCGTTTTTTTTACTATTGTAGATTCTAAATGACCAGTGCTATCACTAATTTTAATTGTTGGGTTAGTCGGATTATCTGTTGCATTTAAATTAAGATCTACATTAATTTGTTGCTTATTTGAATAAATCCGAATTTTAACAATACCGTCATTCCATAAATCCACGTGTCTATTTATTATCATTTGAGCAACTGCGAATGTCCCATTCTCGTTATCGACTTTATATACTCTGTAAAATTTACCAACACCATCAATGGATACAAGATTTAAGTGTTCAAAGATCACATTTTCTACAGTTGTAATTACGTAGTCAATTTTCCCAATTGGAACTTTAGGAGAGTTAGTATATTTGTAGCCGAACGGATAAAAATTTTCAAGATTGAACACCCCGTCTGTAAACGGAGCATTGAGCCCCTCTAAAAAAGGCAGAAAGCTGTAATTCACATTAAGCATGCTTTCTAGACTATCAATTCGAAAACCATCCCCACCATCCATTTTTGCTTCAGTACGTGGCATGAGTAATACTTTAACACTCTTTTCCTTATTCTTTTCATTTAAGAAATTAGAGATAGAATTAATTTCTTTTCTGAGCTCATTACTACCAAAACCACTCCCAATGTTTTTATAATTCGAAGAATATAACGAATACATAGTAAAATTACCTATTAATGAAATAATAAAAACGGATGCAAGAGTAAAAATTAAAGTTTGTCGAAATTTCCTTTTTATCTGCCAATAAACAAATATAGTAAGGCTTATTATGATTCCAATGTTAAATAGTAATTTGAAAACGTCATATTTATAATAAAGATTAAAATAAGAGAGCATCATAGCATCAACATATAGCATAGCATTTACAAGCTTATATTTCTCTAGAATAAAAGATGATAATGCTGCAAAAAGTACACTTAGTACAATAAAGAATAGGTTTACTAAATTTTCATTTTTATTATATAACTGGTAGGCACAAGCGATTAAGTAGAAGATAAAATAAACAAACAAATATCGAATATGAACTCTTATCTCATAAATACTCGATGTTTCAAGCACAAATATCATAAAATCCATAATGACAATTGATATTATAGTACTCAATAATATAAAAATACTTAATTGGTTAATGGCCGAGTGTTGTTTTGATATACTAGAAATTGAGACAATCACTGGCAGAATCATAAACGCTATAATGGTGTAAAAGGAGATTAGTACTAATCCAGATGCAGCTTTCAATAAAAAATCAATATTGAACTGAAAATGAAACTTTTGCATATATAGATCACTTATATCTGGAAATCCATTAACAAATTCAATTGAAAGCTTAGTCAAATAGTAATAAGAAGCAAAGCTAATAGAAATATACAAAACCTTTAAGGCAACTTCCTTTAATTTATTACGCTTAAATATAAAATAACTTAGTATTGTATAAAGTAAATAACTTAAAAATAATGCTAGACCTATTGCCTTGGTAAAATAACATAAAAACAATAAAAATGATATGAATAGATTCCAAGTGGTTGTTGAGAAATTAGATGGGTTTTCAAATTCAATGAAAATAAAGTAAATTGTTACAACAATAATAAGATAAAAAAGGGATTCTTGCATAATAAGTGCTGTTTGAAACATCTCCGGTATAGAAACTGAAATAATTACTAAAAAGAAAACTAACCATCTATTATCAAATATACGTCTTGAAAGTAAAAAAATAGGAAAAACAACCGCAGACATTAAAAAGCAATTTATCAACTTAATAGTTAAGTAAATCATAGAAGAATCATTAAAAAAGTATGCAACTGATATTATTATTGGGTATAGTATATTTTGAGTAATGAAATAGTTTCCTCTGAAATCTGTATTCAATTGATTATGAAAGGATTCAGCTAATTTACTCCAAAGTAATTCGTCACCAAAAACAATGGGAGCTGCGGTTAATTGACTTAAATAAAACCTGATAATCACACTCACTAAAAATATCCCTACTATTATAAAAAAATTAATGCGGTTATTCAGATCTCTTGTCATCTATTGTTCTCCCTCAAGTTTCAATTGATTGTTTTGAAAATTTATTTCCAAAGTTATTTTACTTCAATTGAATTTGGAAGTAATAAGGTTGGAAGTAATCTTTCTACTGTTTCATCAATTACAATATTCGGTTTTTCCCTTTCAATAATATTGCCATTAAACTTATGATCCCATATATATATACTCTTATTAAAATGCAACGATAGCAACGGAATCATGGAAGTAGAAAAAGAATCTCTGAACATTATCAATTTGGGTAGTTTTTCATCATTTATTTGTTTTGTGACTAGTTGCTCTGGATTTGGGTACATATTATTATCAACTTTTAAATCGGTTACATGAGTATTAAATTTAGGTTGTAAATGAATATAACTATCCACATACTCAGCTTTCATACCTAACATATTTGAAATATCTCCTCCTAAACCAGAACTCTTATCTATTGAGAAGCTTGATATAGGTATAGGCTTCAAATTGGGATAAATAGAATTTAAACTTTTCATTATTTCCTGATAACCATAATAAGCTCCATATTCATTCCAATGAGTGTCAGTTTTATAGTAAAGCATATCACCTGACTTATTTTCAAATAACGTTTTTCTTAAATCTAACACATCAATATTTGAATTTTTTTCCAAATAATTAATGAGCTGATCCATTCTTGTTTCATCATTAATTTTTCTAATATTATTTGGTAAATATTCTGGATATATCGTCTGCTTATTTGGTGCAATACACAATAAGTAAGTAATACCTTTTTGATTTAACCATTTTTTTCTCGTTTCAAGATTACTCTTAATTGTGTTTAATTCACTGTCTGTAAAACGAACAATTCCTCGATAATCATCCATAGATTCTGGCGCATTATCTCCTGTATAAAATAACCAATCATTTTTACCAAGAACAACTAAAGGATTCGGGGAAATTTGAAGTGTTTTTACTTTAATATAATTATTAAGTGTTAATAATTGATTACGCATTGCAAAATTATCATTAAAATATTTTTCAAATTCTTTTGGAAATGTATTAATATTTTTAAATGTGAGCTCGGGCTTAGATGCAAGGACTCTATTTTCATTATTAGAAACTAATTGTTTCTTTGGCAGAATATTGCTAAAAAGAGGAATAAATATCAACAAAATGAATGTAACAATTAATATGGTTGATTGGAGGTTATTTTTCAAAAAATTAATAAGATTAGCAATATGAATAGAATTAGTTTTCAGAAGGAAAAAAAACACAATTGTAAAAAAGAGGGATATCACTATATTTAATATATATATACTACTTTTATTTTTTAAACTATAAAAACTTTTAGAAATATCTTTAGTATTAATAAATGGATCTGTACCAATTGAAGTAAATGTAATTAATCCATTATTAGTAGAATAAGAACCAATATCATGTTTCAAATCAAATTCATCAGTAATATTTGTTTTATTCCTAGCATTTTGAAGGTATATTGCTTTGATCTGAATTTCAGAAATTTTAGAACCAAAATCCAATCTTAAACTTACAATATCAGCTACAGGTAGTATAAATTTAATCTGTTGAAACTCAGAAGATCCTGAAACAAAATATGGAATTGAATCAGACTCATTATAACCTTTGCCAGTATCGTAGAATAACTGGTATGTATCATCGGTTGAGGTCTTAATTTCAGCCAGTAAATTTATTTTTTCATTTGATGTAATCTTTCCACTTATATTTAAGCTAATGAAGAAAAAAAACATGAGAAAAAGTGAACATAAAATTAATATAAGTCGTTTAGACATTCTCTCAATCCTAACTTTTTTAAGTTAACGGGTTAATCAGCAGAATATGAACAAAATGAATTTAGCTAATAAAACTTTACTCGAATTACAATATTTAGTTTTAAAATCTGAAATAAATAAAAGGGTTATAAGTATTACTAGCTAATGACATAACCGTTAATATGAATATTGAAACCAAACCAACTAACTTAATTACATAAATTCCATAGTTAGTCGCTTTGGATTTTGTAAAATTATTAAGTTTTAATATAATCGGAGTAGAAGCTGTTATTCCAATAAATAAAGCTAAGAAAACTTCGTTATTTAGGTATGTTATTACACTTAAGTGTATTTTTCCCGATGAATGCCCAATAAACATCATTTTAAGATATTGTAATGCAAAGCTTAGATTTTCAGATCTAAAGAAAACCCAACCTATAATCACGATTAGAAGTGTATATGAATGTTTAAATGGCCTCCATAGTAAGTCAAGAATTCTTTTTATTCTGGGTAAACGCTCAATAATTATAAAGAAACCGTGAAATAAACCCCAAACAATAAAATTCCAACTAGCACCATGCCAAATACCTGTAGCAAGCCATACAATCAATAAATTAGCATAAAACCTAATTTTCCCTACCCTGTTTCCACCTAAAGGAATATATAAATAATCCCTGAACCACGTGGAAAGAGAAATATGCCACCTTCTCCAAAATTCTTGAATAGAAGATGAAATATATGGATAATTAAAATTCTCTAAGAATTTAAATCCAAAGATCCTTCCTAGTCCTATAGCCATATCAGAATATCCTGAGAAATCGAAATAAATTTGAAGTGTATAACAAATAATACCTAACCAGGCAATTGGTGTCGATAGTTCACCATTATTTAACGCAAAGATTTGATCAGCGACTAATGCGAGAGGATTAGAAATTAATACTTTTTTCCCTAGTCCTATTATAAATCTCTTCGAACCGTAAGCAACTCCATTTATATCAATGGTCCTATCAGTAAGTTGATTTGCAATATCATGATAACGTACTATCGGGCCAGCAACAAGTTGTGGAAAGAAAGATACATATAATCCAAGTAAAAGAGGATTTTTCTGAACTGGAATTTTTCCTTTATACGCATCAACAATGTAAGAGATTACATGAAAGGTGAAAAATGAGATTCCAATAGGTAAAGATATTTCATTTACTACAATTGGCTGTGTATTAAAAATTGCTAATAAATTATTAAGATTATCTAAGATAAAATTAATATACTTATAATATACTAAAAATGATAAATTAATAACGATTGCAACAGCTAATAATATTTTACTTAGCTTTATTTTTTTATTATTTTGTTCAATTAATATTGCAAAACAATAATTCAGTAATATTGAAAAAACCATTAAAATTACGGCTCTTGGTTCACCCCATGCATAAAAAAACAAACTAACTAACAACAGTAAAATGTTCCGCAGCTGAACTCTTATAAGAAAATATAATAATAGAACTAAAGGTAAAAATAGAAAAATAAAAATTGGACTACTAAATACCATTATTGTCACCCTAATTTTAAATTAGATAAAAAATCCCTTAATTTTAATTCTTTAAATTTCTGACAAAATATCTTCCCAGTTATTGTTTATTCTAATTATATCCTCGTTAATTAATTCAGTGCCTATTTGAACTTCTATAAACTCTAATTCTGTGATTGCTTTTAAGGCATGTTTCATTCCACTATTTATTTTAATTACATCCCCCGAATTAACAAATAAGCGTTTTCCATCTAAAACGACCTCGCCTTTGCCACTAATAAAATTCCAAGTTTCAGATCGTCTTAAATGATATTGATAACTAAGGTTTTTTCCTTCTTTGATGCATATTCTTCTTGTCAATATTTCTGATTCTTTATTATCTTGTTTTGTATAATCAAGTACTCTATACCACCCCCATCTTCTTTCTTCATACATAGGTCTATTTTCAATTGAAGTTACTAAACTTTTTATCATTGGACTTTTATTCTTATCACTAACCAAAATCCCGTCAGAACTAACAGCAACCACAATATTTGATACTCCTAAGATCGCAACTGGGATATCTAGTTCGCTAATAATATTAGAATTTTGGGAATCTTCGCTAATAATCCCCTTCCCAAGTACATCAGTCGACATTTCTCCAGTTAATGTATCCCAAGTACCTAAATCTTTCCAATAGCCTTTATATGGTACCATTACTATTTTCGTTGCATTTTCAACAACTTTATAGTCAAAACTTATTTTCGGTAATTTGCTATAACTCTCCAATAATTCCATATAGTTTGTAGGCAGTTCATTATTTCTAAGGACATTTATCAAATAGCCTAGTTTGAAACCAAAAACACCGCAATTCCAAAAAGCTTGCTGCATTGAGATTAAATTTTTTGCTTCTTCAGTTGTTGGTTTTTCCTTAAAATGACTAACACGCACATAATTACTATTAACACTTTCATTTCTTGCTGGGACAATATAACCATAACTTTCAGAAGGATTTGTTGGTTGAACCCCAATTAATGCTATATCAGCACCTGATGTGGTTAGTACTTGTTCAAAATCTTTAATCTTATCGAAAAAGTGATCCTCCACAAATGGATCTACTGGTAGCACACAGACTACTTCATTCAAATCAGAATTTTGTTCTGAGAATAGATATGTCGCAGCTAACGCAATAGCTGGAAAAGTATCTCTTCTATTAGGTTCTATTACAATGTTAATCTCTTCATCTAACTGATTTAAAATCATATCATATTGAGATTTATTGGTTGTGATTATTGTTCTTTTATCTAAATCAACTTTCTTTAATTGCTTCCAAACTCGCTGAATCATCGATTCTTCCATATTCCGCTCATTTTTTAGCAACTTAAGAAATTGTTTGGAACGCGAGTCATTTGATAAAGGCCATAATCTTTTGCCAGATCCCCCTGATAATAATATTAACTTCAAATTCATCATCCTTTTTCGTACAGAAGATTTTGACGCCACCATTCAATCGTTAATTCAAGTCCATCATTAAACTCAACTGTCGATTCCCACTCGACCGTCTCCTTAATTTTTCCATTTGAGCCTACAAAAAATGGTACATCTGAAGGTCTAAGTTTAGTAGAATCCAAGTTAACAGTAATTTCTCGTTTTGATTGGGTAATCATATACTTGAGTATGTCCTCAATCTTTCGGGGTACTCCTGAACAGACGTTAACTATACCCAGATCTAATTTCTTAGATTCAAGAAGCAGAGTATACGCATTCACTAGATCTTTTATATAAAGAAAATCTCTTTGAGCACTTAAATCCCCAACATTTATTACTGAAGGGGACTTACCTTTTTCAATATTCACAATTTGGGAAGCGAAATCACTTACAACAAATCCCAATCTTTGTCCAGGTCCAAAATGATTAAAAGCTCTAACATGTAGAATATTTAATCCATGTTTTTTTGCACTCTGTAAAGCAAGTTGGCCTGCTGACAACTTACTAGTAGCATATGGATTTTGTGGTAAACATGGCATAATTTCAGTTAAATATTCACCATTTTTTGCTGTTAATCCATACTCTTCACTTGAACCAATATTAATAAACTTTGCATATGGTGTATTCTTACACATTGAATTTATTATGTTTAGGGTCCCAAGTACATTCACTAAAAGAGTTTCTTCTGGAATTTCCCAACTTTTTGCCACTGAAGACTGCGCTGCTAGATTAATGATTCCTTCTGGATTATATTTTCTCAATACTTCTTCTATTGAATCTTTATCATTTACATTCAGGTATACTTTCTTCAAATTAGATTTTGATTTTTTTTCAGTCAAAACGGTTGATCCTGCTATAACCTCATATCCCTCATCTAACAATTTTTGTGTTAAATGAGACCCAACAAAACCACCTGATCCCGTTATTAGTACTCTCATTAAAAACTCCTTAGCTTTCTTTTCTTACTCGAATTAAATCGGCCTCAACCATCATATGAATTAAATTTTCAAGATTTGTTTCAGGCTCCCAATTCAAGTGCTCCTTGGCTTTTCCAGGATTACCCAATAAAATATCAACTTCGGCAGGCCGGTAAAATTTTGGATCAATTACCACATGATTTTCGTAATTAAGACCTACAAATGTAAAAGCGATTTTGCACATATCTCTTACAGTTGTTGTTTTGCCTGTTGCAATAACATAATCATCAGGTAGTTCTTGTTGAAGCATTCTCCACATAGCATCAACATAATCCCCTGCGAAACCCCAATCCCTTTGTGCATCAATATTCCCTAGGCGGAGTTCCTTTTGTTTTCCTAATTTAATTCTTGCCACTGCATCAGTTACTTTTCTAGTCACGAATTCAATACCACGCAATGGCGACTCATGATTGAATAAAATACCGCTACATCCAAAAATATTAAAACTCTCGCGGTAATTAACAGTAATCCAATGACCATAAAGTTTAGCTACTCCATAAGGGCTTCTTGGATAAAAAGGAGTTTTTTCAGATTGCATCGGTTCTTGAATCAAACCAAACATCTCACTGGTAGAAGCTTGATAAAATTTAATAGATGAATCAATTAACCTAATAGCTTCAAGTACATTTAGAACCCCTACTCCTGTTATTTGAGCTGTTGTGATTGGTTGTTCCCATGAAGTTCCAACAAAACTTTGTGCTGCTAAGTTATATACTTCTTGTGGATTCGCAATTTGAATGGCTCTCATTATCGAGGAGAGATCTGTGAGATCTCCTTCAATTAATTGAACTTCATTTTGTATCCCTAAATATTGCAATCTCCATTGTGTATCTGTACTTCTTCTTGCAATAAAACCATACACTTTATATCCTTTATTTAGCAATAGCTGAGCTAAATATGCACCATCTTGTCCTGTTATACCTGTAATTAATGCGCTTTTCAAAAATGACACCCCATCTTTTAATATAATCCTAAATGCTGTAATCTTTCTTTTACTTGTTTACCAACCGCTTTTGGAGAGAACTCCGTTTTTATTGTAAATTCACCTTTTTTAGAAATATCACGATAGAAGTTCTCGTCTCCAACCAACTTTTTCATAAAATATGAAGCATGATCAATATCAGGATCTGCCCAGTGCTGATATGATTTATATGGCCCATAATCCTGACCTAGTTGAACTAATTTATAATCAACTACACATGAATTTTTTTCAGTCATAAAATCAGTATTCGCCGACCAATTTGTTCCAATAACAGCTTTACCTAGATACATTGCTTCTGCTAAGCCCAGTCCAAAACCTTCGGAACGATGTAACGATATGAAACAGTCACAACAATTTATGAGGGAGTTTACTCTGTCTCGTGACATTGTTTCAGCAACTAGATAAATATTATCGTACCCTTTAATTAACTCTTGTAACTGTTGAACTTCATCTTGGTTATTTGAAGAATGATTTACTTTAATAACTAAACCTGCAGAAATATTATCACCGCTGAAACTCTTTTTAAATGCTTCAATGACTGCATTCGGATTTTTTCGTTCCTGAAAAGAATATACATCGTACATTGTTAAAAATAAGAATGTATTAGAAGGTAAGTTAAATTCTTCTCTGCTAATTTGCTCTTGTATTGTAACTTGAATACCATGAGGGATTCTAACTACAGGAATTGGTGATTTTTTTGACACTGAATCCATAATAAATCGAGAAGGAACCCAAATTTCATTTAAATATTGAAAACTACTTTTCCATTCATCAGGGAAGTCTGGTAACTCCCAGTGCCAATAACCAATATTATATTTCCCTGAGAAAACTTCATTGCCTAAATAGTCAAAAGCTATTGGGATCTGGTCGGCGTTAATATGTAGGATATTGACATTATAAATGGGCTTTTCTATTTCTTTATTAATCCAAGTTATATCAGTATTGCTAGCAGGATTTCCAACATTATAATTCAGAACTCCAAAAGGTAAACCATAATTATCTAGAGCCCGCGCGGCCAAGCGACATGATTCACCCACACCTGTTTGAGAACGCGAATATCCTATCAAATTAATCCCCTGTATAAATTGCGGGCTTTCAACCTTAGCAGGAGCCGATTCAGTACTTACAATTGTGGATGCAGAATAAGCGTTTTTTTGTAATTTTTCTTTTATCATCTTAAGCTTATTTTTGCTTGATTTTGGTGCAACTTTTAAAATTAGAGGCTTTAATCTAAGAGCCGTATGATATAATTTACGAGAAACATATGCCTTAGTATTATTTGTAATAATTGGCTGAACTTCTTTTTCTGTTATTACTGTTCTACTGTCTAATTGGACAAGAGATTTTAGAACAGGTTCTGTATAAGCTTCCGTAAAATTATACTCTCTTTGTGCGCTATCTACGAACCATTGACAAAACATCATTCGATCTTTATTCCATATATCTGAAAATACACTTTGTAAATCTTTTCTAGAAAGCCACAACGAATACATGATATGTGTAATTAGAGGTAACTTACTTGATCTATCTTCAAACCTAGCTTGAGTTGTTAAAAAATACCCTGATTGTATGAATGGGTTTTGGCCACAGTGTTTTTGAATTTCTTCATTGTTCCTATATGAAATTCTAACAAAATCATTAATGGATATTCCATCACTAAAATTTGCATAATAATATTTCATCATCTTTGTATTTTCATGATCGTTCTTAAGTACATCATCGGCATATCTTTTAACTAGTGCCGCGGCATCACCTATATTTTTTAAAGTAAGTCGATCCTGATGTTTTGATAAAGAAGAAGGATTGGATGGATTTACACCACTAAAATGAAAAAAAACGAGTCTTTCTTCGTTAACATGATATGAATCATTAATATACTTAACATTTCTATGGTTTAAGTTCCAATATGCAACATTATACCCGGGGTGATGCAATATTTTAACTCTTGGAAAAAAGCCAGGAACAAGATCCATCCATTTTTGATCAACGAATAAACCATTTGCAATATCAACTGTACAATCGAATTCTAATTTACTCTTCCACCAATTCAGAAAAATATTAGTTTCCTTTTGTTTCGATACGGCTAAAAAACCTAGATTATATGTTCCTGCTTGTAATATATTTTGTTCACTTGGCTTTTTATCATCATTTAAGAAGCCAGTTAAGTGAGGCGTTAATACCATCAGGTTCCCTTCAATTAGCGCCTCCTCTACCTCTGCTAACCTGTCATACAAATAAATATCTGGGTCAATATAAAAAACGTGATCATAATTTTTTTCATTAAATAACCAAGAGAACATCCATGGTTTAACAGCAGTATTTAACTCTAATATTGTGTATCTAAATATAAATTTATTAAAGTCAGGTAAATTTATTTCATTCATAGATATGAGACTAAATTGTTCAAATTCCGGGTTAATTTTATTATCTATCTCATCAACTAGTAAAACAAATGGCTCCCATTCTGGATGATGTTTTTTTACAGATTCTATTAATGTTCTTGCAAATGCAATATAATTTTTTGATACTATTGTAAAAACTGCCGTTTTGATAAAAATACACCCTTTGCAGATTTATTTTGTTACGTTAAAAAAGGTACTTTCTTTTTCTTTTGTTTAACTCCTCTATTTTTGCTTGTTCTTCCTCAACTGTTTTTTTCAATTCATCTATGCTTGCTTTTTGTTCAATTATTATCTTATTCCATTCATTTAACGTTTTAATTTGTTCAGAATTCTTGATATTTTTTTCAGACAACTCAAGATCTAAATGGATGTTTTGTTCTTCTAACTTTTTTGCATGGAATCTTGTCTCAGTTAAATTTGTTTCTAGTGACAATATATATTTTTTCATCTCTGCCACTTGTTCTTCTAAAGTCTTAGCATATGTCGAACTTTCTTTATATTGAGTCTCAAGTGAATTGACGTAAATATTTATTTCATTTAATTGCTTGTTGTGAGTTTCTGTTAACTCCTGACTATAATTATTTTTCACACGGATTGCTTCTAACAATTCTGTTTGTAATTGCTGTGTTCTATTTGAAAGTGAAACATTATTTTGATAATTCTCTTTAAGGATTTTTAAATTATATAAATATGCTCGCATTATAATTGAATATTTATTAAAATCAGAAATATTATCACCATCATTTTTATCAATAAACGATATCAATACCTCTGGCCAGTTGTTTCTTACGTTACTATTATTAAACAATGCATCAAAGAAATTTGAAACAACAATTTCAGCACTTGAGAATTCTTTGAAAGATAACATAATTGGGAAAACAGTATATAACACATAAGCGCAAATTTCTTGAACTATCATTTCGTCATTGCCGAAATAAAAATTGTCCAAATCAATAAGCTTTATTTCATTTCTATCATTAATCAAAAAATTATGTGCAGCAACATCTCCGTGAATTAGACTTCTTTTTTGAAGCTCTACCAATACTCTAGAAGTTTGACAAACAAATTCTATAAGAGATTCATTATTCCAATCTTCTTTACAATGAAAATTTCTAAGATAGTATTCAGTTATAGGTAAAGATTCACAGTAAGCAAGGTCTCCGCTAAAATATTCTGTTTCATAAGAACAAGAACATTGGTCTTGAATATATAAAAGACCAGGGATTGGATCGGATCTTAAATTTTCAAATATCTCAAACTGAGTATTGGGAAGTATTTCATAGTTATATGTAAGATGATTACATTTTCTTTTTGAATTATTTTTTTTCTTTACAAATGTATTTTGCACTGTAATTAGTGGCAAATCGAGATGATTACTACTTCCACCTAATCCAGACAAATGAAAGGCTAAATATTCTTTTGTTTTATAAAGACAAGTATCTGAACAATAGACTCTTTCGGAATTAACATTATACTCAAGCTTTTTGTTTATCATCATCGGTAGATTAAAATTCATTCTTATGAACACCATCCTAACTTACTTTATGAAGCACCAAATGGCTCTTAGACTTCCATCAGTAGCCACAGATCTTGTTACATATTCAAGTTTTCTGAAATTACATATATACATAATATCTGTTAAGTATTGTTCGTAATCTTTAATAACGGACGAATTAATTTCAAAGAATAAATATTTTGACGTAATTGCTCCAATTTTACGGAGTAGTTGGCTTGTTTCCTCGAAATCCATTTGACCATAGCTACTTCCTTGACCATATCCAGTATAAAAATGATGCAATATATTTAATAACAATACAGAATCATACAGTGGTATTGGCGGCAAATTACCAATATACTCCTCAATTGAGGTATTAATAGGGATAATCCCTTGTATATTCAGTCTTTTTAGTCTATTCTTCATCATTTTAATACTAGAGCTTTCTGTTTCTCCTTGAATTAATATATATCTATCGTCATCGATAGCCGTAACATGAGCATCTAGTATTATTTTAAAAGTAAGAGCGAAAACACCACCACTCGAACCTAAATCCAGAACGCTTGATCTCTTCAGGCCCTTGTCCAAAAGAAATTGTGAAATAGCAATTGATCTATCAAAGGTAAATCTTTCAATGTTTGATAAATTCATCGAATTAAATAAACTAATCGTATCTATTTTATCTTTTTTCATCTGCAACAATGAAATTATATCCCAATCCAATGGCTGATAGCTCATAATTATTATTCCTTTGTCACTGAAATTTCCGGATTTAAGCTTATAATTCCAGTAGCTTTATTATTTTGAATAACCTTTATATTTATTGCATCTATACGGTGATCAACTGGGATGTACTCGTCCCTATCTTGGATGCCTATTGCAAAAGACATAAAATATTCACCTGCAACTAAATTTAAATTATTAACTGAAATCTTAAGCAAATATTTTTGTTCTTCATCTAAGTCCTGAATCTGTATACCATCATCCCTGGTATTAAAAGCAAATACATCTAATCCTGAAATCGTTTTTACTCTAAACCCGAATACTGGTTGTGATATTGATCTTATACAATTAATACTTACAGTAACCTCAAATGGGTCTCCTGACCAAATAAATGCTTTGTAATTCGCAACTTTTACTCCTTCTATAATTACGTCCTGATTTCCATATCTTTCACGATCATTCATTGGGAGAAACTCATTTGCCTTTTCAACGCTCGGTTCTAATATTTTTTTTTCAACACTACTCGCACCATAAACGCTTTTATAAAATTTGTTTACTGCGCTTACGGGTTCCCCATCAAATTTAAGTTCTCCATTTTCTAGCAAAATAACCCTGTTCACTACTTGTTTAAGTGTTGCCAATTCATGGGTAACATAAATCAAGGTACATCCATCTTCATTCAACTCACTGATTTTTGAAAAGCACTTTCTCTGAAAAAACACATCACCAACTGTTAAAGCTTCATCAACTATTAGTATCTCAGGCTTAATATGAATAGCTACTGAAAAAGCTAAACGAACGAACATTCCACTTGAATATGTTTTAACAGGCTGTTCAATAAAATCACCAATTTCTGAAAAAGCTACAATATCGTCATATTTCTCAGAAATTTCATCTTTAGTTAAACCTAAAATAGATGCGTTTAAGATCACATTTTCTTTCCCAGTAAATTCGGGATTAAAGCCGCTACCTAGTTCCAATAATGCAGCTATACGACCATTAACATTAATAGACCCTTCTGTTGGTAACAATGTACCAGCAATGAGTTGAAGTAAAGTGCTCTTCCCAGATCCATTCCGGCCAATTATTCCTAACATCTCACCTTTTTCAACAGAAAATGAAATGTTTTTCAAGGCATGAAACTCATTATAATACTTATTTTTTCGGAATATATTTTGCATAAATCGATCTTTGGGAGAATTATATACTTTATAAGTTTTACTCACGTCATCAATTGTGATTACATTCCCATTAGATAACATCAGAGAACCCTCCCTTGGTTCTTTTAAAGAAATTATAACCAATTACAAAAAAAACGAATCCAATTAAAAAGCTTAAACTAAGAGAATACCAACTTGGAAACTGTCCCCAAATTAAAACTTTTCGAGTATCCTCAACTATGTATACTAAAGGGTTCAAATGATAAATCATCAAGTACTTATCTGGAACTACAGATATTGGATAAAAAATAGGAGTAAGAAGCATAATTCCTTGAATAGCCAATCCAATAATTTGACCAATGTCACGAAAATAAACTCCAAAAGCAGCTAATATCCAAGTAATGCCTACCAAAAATAGTAAAAAAGGTATTATTAAGATTGGTAACAATATCAGGGAAATACTAATTGTTCCTTGATTAATTAATATTCCTATTATTAAAATTATGTAACTAATGCTTCCTTGAAATAATGCAGAAAGCATGCTTACAACAGGTAGGATTTCTAACGGAAATATTACTTTCTTTACATAGTTTGGATTATTTAATATAAGTGATGGAGCCCTAGTTGTTACCTCTGCAAATATATTGAATATTATAAGTCCACAATATACAATTAGTGCGAATTGTAGCTTATTATCATTATCTACTGTCCATCGCGATTTAAATATTTCACTAAATACAAATGTATAAATAAATAGCATTATTATAGGTGTAATTAGTGACCAAACTATACCTAATAAGGAACCCTTATATCGTGAAGCTATCTCTCTTTTGGTAAATTGTTTTATTAATTCATAATGTGCCCACAATGTACTAAAAATACTAAATATATCAAACTTGTATTTTTTCTGCTGCATTTGTTAACCACCTAGTGTATAAAAGTTCTAATTCATATTTTTTATAAAGACTCGCTAATAATTTAATAAAAAAAGGCTCTCCATTTGGAAACTCCCTTCCATCTATGCTAAAATGAAGTCGAACTTTAGCGAAGAAGGAGACTATTTTCTCATGAGTGCAAGTAAGAATGCCTACGCGGCGTCGCGTGCAAAAGCGAATGGTACGATAACGACAGAGAAGAGCTCTGTTATCTTTTGGATTTTAATTGTGTTTACGGGCTTATTCATGTTCTGGGCGCCGTTTCAGCGGGCGTTGTTTAACGGAGGGACGTATGATTTCGAGCGCTCGATCTACTCGGCTTCGGTGTGGTCCTCCATCATTATGCTGCTGATTGCAATCCTGGCTTTCTTTGTTTTCAAGCTTAAGGATCGGAAAGATGTATTAACGATTCTAGTACTCATTATGCCTCTTACTTATGTCATTTCTTTGTCGAACTCGGCCTCACACTATTTGGCAACCAATATGGTCTATATCCAAATGCTGTATGCAACCTTCTTCATTTTAGGTGTATTTCTGACAAAAAACAAGCTTGGTGTGTCGATAGTTGCAAGTTTATTGATGATATCGGGATATTTCATTGTTTTATTCGGACTTTTGTACTGGCTGGGTAATGGAAGCTTTGCAGCTCGCTTGGTTAGTTGGTTTGCCTTTATGGATTCACCGAATTTATACCGCGATGCGATCATGACGGACTCGAACGGTTTGCGTCTGACTTCCGTTTTCCAATACGCGAATACATACGCGGCTTTCTTGATTACTTTGTCACTTGGAGCGTTGTTCTTCATAGTGAAGTCTCGCAAGTGGCAAACGGTTCTGCCGCATGCATTCCTGTTGGTGCCAATCCTTGTTTCTTTCTGGTTGACGCTGTCCCGCGGTGCTATCGTGGTTATTCCGGTTGTTTTCTTGATCATGTTGTTCTTCTTTTCGATCAGCAGACAGATTCTTGCTCTCCTTCAGTTCGGACTAGCTTTCCTAACGTCTATCTTGATTCTTCAAAAAGTAACGGATATCGGAATTGGCTTACAAAAGCAGCCTAGTGCTTCTGAATCATGGCACGGCTGGTCAATTCTGCTCATTGCTTCTGTAGTTTTCACTGTGGTTGCTATCGTTATACAGCTCTTCGTAGCTCCATGGTTAGAGCGAATTACCGCTCGTTTTGATGCAAAAAAATATGCCACTTTCATTCTTCCGGTAGCGGCTATCGTTGTTGGTGTTCTAGGTGCCATTCTAATCCTAAGTGATACAGGCTTCAAAAACATTCTTCCTGACAATGTAAAAACTCGGATTGAAAATATTAACTTCCAACAGCACAGTGTTCTAGAACGCGGAACGTTCTACAAAGACGCTGTAAAGCTTTGGACGGATTATCCGATCATTGGTGCCGGTGGTGGAGCTTGGGCTTCTTTATATGAGAAGTATCAAAATAATCCATACACAAGCCGTCAGGCTCATAACTTCGTCCTTCAATATCTGGTCGAGACCGGAGCGCTTGGATTCCTTGCTTTCGTAGGCTTCGTAATTGCAGTCATGGTGTTCTATATACGAAGCTACATTAAAAATTCGCAGGAAAAACGAGATCTGCATTTCCTATTTTTCATTGTAACGATTTCACTTTTGGTCCACAGTATGATTGACTTCGATTTGAGTTATGTGTACTTGGGCGCTGTTCTGTTCCTTGCTCTTGGCGGACTGCTTAGTAACACGTCTTCAGCACCGCTTCGTTTTAAAAACGATTCTGCTGTGATCCACAAATCATTTCCGGCGCTGCTGGCTATCTTGTCGCTAGTGATGTTCTACATCTCGGTTCAGCTACTCTCGGCAAATGGTTCTTATAAAGAAACGCTTGCGGTTATCAAAACTAGCCAAGATTACAATCAAATTATTAAACCATTAGACAAAGCAATCTCTTTACACCCTGCACATCCTGATTATTTGCTAACCGGCCAAGTCAGCAGAATCGGAATTCTGCTTCAAGTCTACAATCAAGTGCAGAAAGAAGATCCAACAAAAGCGGAGCCTTTTTTCAATCAAGCCCAAGATCTAATGAATCAGCTGTTGAAAAAAGAACCGCATAACCGCGCGGTGGCGATGCAACAGCTTAATATGCTTCTGATAAAAGGCAAGCACGAAGAGGCGCTAAACTGGTCGAATTCTCAGATTATAAATTACCCTTGGTACACGGAGATGTACGAAAAAAGTATAACGCTAAATATCGATCTTGCGAATCAAGCAAGTGCAAAGAACAATACGCAGGAATACAATAAAAGACTTGATGATGCTCTTGCTACTTACAAAGAAGTTCTAGCTCGTGTTGATTCCCTGAAAAACCTGCCTAAAGAGCAGGCGCAAGGTCGTCCATTTGCCGTAACACCAAATATGGCATTGAATGTCGGTCAGATCAGCTATATGCGTGGAGATTACGTTGGTTCATCTTCAACGATTCAACCTTATATAACAGATAATCTCGATGACCAACCGAACCGTACTCTGATCCGATGGTATTTGGCTGCTTTACAGAAGCAAGGCAAGAACGATCAAGCCCTTCAGGATAAATTAATTGCAAAAGATCCTGCTGAGAAGCAAAACATTGAAGCGATTGTTACTGCAAGCTTTCCAAAATAATAAAAAAAGAAGCCTCACATTCACATGTGGTGCTTCTTTTTTTGTATCCATTATTTCTCCACCCACTCCCGCCGAAGTGCGAACAGCTCCCGCAGCTCACTCGTCGACATCTCGGTGACCCAGCTCTCGCCGGTGCCGACGATTTGATCGCTGAGACCTTTTTTGCGTTCGATCATCTCATCGATACGCTCTTCGAGCGTGCCCAGCGTGATGAACTTGTGCACCTGCACATCGCGGCTCTGGCCGATGCGAAAGGCGCGGTCCGTGGCCTGGTTTTCCACGGCGGGATTCCACCAGCGGTCGTAGTGGAAAACATGGTTCGCCGCGGTGAGGTTTAAACCTGTTCCTCCTGCTTTCAGCGAGAGGATGAAGATCCTGCAGCGCTCCACCTCCGGGAGTGCGTCGTCCTGGAAGCGCGCGATCATCTCATCGCGCTTCGCCTTCGCCACGGCCCCGTGCAAAAACTGCACGGGCTCCCCCCGCTCCTGCGCGATCACGCGCTGCAGGAGGTGGCCCATCTCGACGAACTGGGTGAAGATGAGGCAGCCTCCTCCTTCGCTTCTTAGTTCGTCGATCATTTCAAGCAGGCGCTCCAGCTTCGCTGAGCGCACACCTCTCCCGGGGGCTACCCCCGCCCCCGCACGATCTCCTTCCTTCAAAAACAAGGAAGGATGATCGCAAATCTGCTTCAACTTCGTCAATGAAGCCAGAATAAGCCCTTTCTTTTCCATTACGGAGAGACTGTCGATTCTCTCCATTAACGTTTGCACGACGTTTTCGTAGAGTGCTCCCTGCTCGGGGGTCAAAGCTACATAAGCTTTGGACTCCACTTTCTCGGGCAAGCTCAGCTGAATGGCCGGATCCTTTTTGACTCGCCTTAACAAGAAAGGGCGGATCAAGCGCTGAACGCGTGAAGTAAGTCCCGGCGCGCCGTCAGTGCTTTTTTCAATAGGGCCCACGTAATGATGGTTGAAATGGCGCAATGTACCGAGATACCCTGGATTAATAAAATCAAAAATCGACCAAAGCTCGGTCAACCGATTCTCAAGCGGCGTACCTGTCAACGCGATTCGGTGGCGGGCATCCAGACCACGAATGGCTTGGGATTGCTTGGTATAGGCGTTTTTGATATTTTGTGCTTCGTCCAAACATAGCGTATTCCAAGTCATGCTCGCTAATTCCTCTTCATCCAACAAAGCGATGTTGTAAGAGGTTATCACAAGATCGGCGCCTGCTATAGAAGCTTCGAATGCCTCACCCTTTGCGCGCTGCGCACCGTAATGGAGATGAATATTGAGAGACGGCCCGAAGCGCTCAAGCTCCTTTTGCCAATTGCCAAGTACGGAGGTTGGACAAATGAGCAAGGACGGAGCCGTATTCGAAATAGGTTGTAACTCCCCCTTCACAGCCAACAAATAAGCAATAAACTGCACCGTCTTCCCAAGCCCCATATCATCCGCCAGGCACCCGCCAAGACCAATTCCCCGCAGAAAAAGGAGCCACGACACCCCTTCTTCCTGATAGGGCCTAAGATCAGCCTCCAAGCCTTCAATCTGAACAAAAGGCAGCGATACACGCTGATTAAGCTTCCTAAGCAAGGTTTTTAAAGACCCGTTTAGTTCAATATTGATCTTGAACTCTTCCTTCGGCTCCATGGTGGAAGAAGCAGGTTGCGAAGGCTCGTCCGTAAGCTGCATCTCCAGAACGTCCCGAAGGGAGAATCCCTTGCGCTTCTCTCTCTGCCGCATCGCCGCTTTCATCTGCTCTAAATCCGCAGGATTCAGCTGTACCCATCTGCCGCGAATATAGATCAGCCTTTTTTTCTGCTCGGCAATCTGGTGGAATTCTTCCTCAGATAGATCGACACCGCCCAAAGCCACTCGCCAGTCGAACTGGATGATGTGGTCCATGCCAAACATCGGCCTGCGCGAAGTGCCCACAGAGCTACGCACTTTCGCTCGCAGCTGAGGCCGCGTACGGCTGAGTTCTCCCCACCACGAAGGCAGGAAAACCGAGATGCCAGCAGCAGCGAGCAGCAAGCTTGATTCCGTAAGAAACTCCCAGGCCTGATCGTCCGATAACTGCTCTACGATTTTCCCCTTCTGAAACTCACTTTCAAGCTGTGGCAAAATACGCAGCACCCGATTCGTTTGATCCTGGATACTGGCATCCATGCCATCCTGCCATGCCGCAGGAACTCTCCCCACCAAAATAGTCCCCGCCGTGCTGAATTCCACGAAATGATTAGCATCCTGACGATCCTGCGCGATGAATCTTAACCGCCAGTCCGCTCCGTTATCTTTGGCAGTCGTTGTGCCATCTACATACGTTTCCGCATATGGCTCTACGAGCTGTACACAGATTCGGTAAGGTTTACCGTCCTGTTTCCAACCGATGGCCAGTAGCCAATCCTCCTCCTGCATCCAGTCTACCTCGGAGGATGGACCCTCTCTCAAAAGGGCATTCCCCTCCGATAACCGCCTCCATGCCATGCCGATCTCCGAATCAGGCGATTCTTTCATCATGTCCAAGGCTGCCGCATGGAACCAGTCATGCCAGAAGCTTTCATCCTGCCGCCCCTTATATAGCTGTTCAAGTTCTCCCAGCTTCGCACCCGGCAGCTGCGGCTTCCACCCCATACCGCCTTGAAGCCAATGCCGAAAAGACGGCATGTACCACCCGGCAGCTAGCGCCTCACTAAATAGGGCAGCCCCTTTTTTCATCAAAAGCACATCCGCATCCCAGGATAATTTCCCATGCAATAATGTACCCGGATTAGCCAAATAGTCCAAGGCCATATAAGGTGTCAAGACCAGGGCCTCGCCGTACCCCGTTCGAATGCATTCAAGCTGCGTGCCGTAAAAAGACCCCTCATGCCAAGCAAATAGCAGCTTTCGCAGCGCGTAGCCGGGAACCTCGTTGGCCTGTTCTGTCTCTCCATAGAAGGCAAAACTCCCTGTAGGGAGCTTTTGCACGCGAATATGTACCTGTGACAAGCTGATCATAGCAGTAGCTTCCCTTTCCGTAACTCCTCTTGAAACGCGCGGTATCGCGAATACTGTTTAATAAGCTGCACCAAATACGCTTCAAATCTAGGCGTTTGTTTCAGCTTTTTGTAGGCAGCGGCCAGCTTTTTGAGGAGCTTGACGCCTTGTTTATACGATTCGCGATTTTTAACCTGGAGAATTTCGTCTATGGCATAATGATACAGCGGCAGCAGCGCGTGAACATCGGCTTTCTCAACCATTTTCAACTGATTAGAGTCAATATCGAGGGGAGATATGCTTAAGCAAAGCATCAAATCTGCCCATGCCCGGTACTCCTCTTTCCCCAGCAAGAAGCGAGCGTAATGCCGATAACTGCCAGGAAGCTGCTCCACCATGGCTCTCCTGTACTCTTCATCTATGCCAATGCCCGCTGCCGCTTCCTCCCACAAATCAAAATACTCAGCAGCCTCATACGTCACTTCCTTACGAATTGCAGGACCTAACCATCTGAGCCATTTTAATAATCGATCTCGCTGTCCCTCCTTAACAAAAGTTCTCAGATAACCAAACCAATCCCCCGGCTCAATCACCTCAGTCCCCGTCAGGACGCGATCCCATGCATTTTCGTCCTCACCGGACAACATATCGAAATGCGCTAACGCCATAACTGCCGTTTCACGCTCCGTTTGACTTCTTCCTCCATCTCCTGCAATCTTCCGCAACCTTACAAGCTCGTCCGCTATAAGCTCCTTTTCATACAACAATCCAGACCACAGCAGTTTACTAATCTCAAACCATTTGCCTCTGGCTTCCCTCGATTCCTTAGAAACCTGTACAGCCACATAACCGGCAAGCTCTTTCAAATGCTCTGAGTACCTTTCCTGGGCATGCTCCATATCGATGCTACGCAAAACAGTGGTCAGTTGTCCCTGGCTGTGCTTCGTAATTTTAGAAAAAAAGTAACCTGCATTATAAAAAAAGTCATACATGCCTGACTTCGCATCCGCCAAAGCATCGCATAGCTGGGTTAGATACAGAACAACTTGAATATCATAGATACCCCTGATCGTTAGCTCCCAATCATCCGCAAACTGATTGAGCTGCCCCCACGCCCGCATATATAATTCCTCGACGCTAAAAGCGTTATATACTTTGGCATTCGCATATTGCTTTTCAAAATAAAGGATCCATTCCGCACACGTTCCTGTCTCCTTCGGAGTGCTTACCGGACCCCGGGCCGTTAAATCAATTTGTGGTTTAGCATCTAGTTCGTGCATGCCCGACCCTCCCTCGCTCAAAAAAGCTATCTATTCATTATACAGGAAAAAGCGTCCATCGATAAAAAAACCCTAGCTGGAATCTTCGCAGATTCAGACTAGGGCATCATCTTTATTTGTCGCGCAGCATGCCTTGATGCGGATGCGGGTGAGTACCGCAATACTCATCTGTCTCTTCATACGTACACACATGCTCATAAACTGGCACACAATGATGTCTATTTACGATTTGAATCGGGTGAATAACTTGAACCTTTTGCGGGTGATAGAAGTCTCTAACAATTCTTTCTGGACTTGTCATTATAGGGTCAGCTGGGGGACACTGAAATTGTTTTCCTTGGCTAGTTTGATTCGGTTGATAAGCCATTGATTAAGTCAACTCCTCTTTAGGTTTGAGATAGTATACGTCTATGCCTAGTCCAAGGAATGTACCAATGCCTAGTTTTCCAGTAATTGGGCTCAATTTCTGCAAGCCAAGCAGGTAGATGTCCAATCAGAACAAAAAATGACAGGCTCTCTGGCGTTTTCGCCATTTCCATCTCCCATTTGGCGCTTATTTTTGTTACAATTGAGAAATCAGACCTATTCGATGGAAACATCCCCATCCCCTACATACACAAACCCTATACTTTAGAAGGAGAGGGAGTAAGATGAATACTACAACTTATAGAAATTTCTCGGAAACTCGACATCTAACTTACTCTCACACCTTTGACTATGCAGAAATGCATTTTAATCATAAGTTATGGTCTTACTTCCCTTATAAACAAATCGAGAGCCGCTTACTCTCCTGGGCGGACGCAGCTCAAGGCGACTTATTCCGTCAACCGACAAGTTGGAAGCTCACGGACGGAGATCTGATTGTGCAGCTGCCTGCTTTACCGGATGGTTTTGTGCCCTTTTCGCAATTGCACCATGAACAGTTAAGCGATGAAACCAAAGCGAAGCTTCTTATTCCCCTTTGTAAAGCGCTTTCAATTCTACACAATAAACAGTTTTATATGGGCTTTCTTTCGCCGGACATGCTATTTTTCCATCCAAAAACACTAGCCATTCTAGTTGATGTCCAACCATTCCCCTCAGCCATTGAGTTCATCAATCACTTGCTGACGGACTATCCATACAGCTTGTTTCCACGCTATGCGCGAAGGTTTCTTTTATCACGCGTTGCTGATTTTGAATCTATCCATCTGCTGCTGGAGTCGATGTACAACGGCCTTGTACCTGCGGCTTTGCAGCCTCTTTCTGAACGGCTTTATGCGAAGCCTGAATCCTTTTTATTCGTTGACGAGATAGCTGCATCGTTGCTTGATTATTTGCATCTTCCAGCGGAGCCGCAACCTGCTACAGATATCCAAAACAGCTCAAAATTGCTGCACCCAGCCGCTTCTCCCATTACACATGACCAGCAGGAGCGTTTTCGTGATTTTTTGAAATCCAATGAATATCGACTGTTAGGTCTCATCTGCGAAGATGAGGCTATTCGTTTCGATTTGTACGCTCAGCACATTAATGAAGTCATTGAAAAGGGATATTATTTCAAAATCATCTCGCAAGAACTGCCTTATTCCACCTTGCGTGAAGTGGTCTCTAGAACGCTGCACAGAGCTTACGATATTCTGCCGGAGTCCATTACGATGCTGCGGAACTTGGCGCGGAAATTTGACCAACTGCTCAAAAAGCACTATGAAGGCGACGACATCCTGTATCTGCTGACAGAGTGGCTGCATCAGTTTTTCATGTCGGTTATTCCGCTTTTTCCCATTCAAAACTTTGTGTTCACGTTTGAGAACTGCGAGCACTTTGATGAAGATTCCCAGCTGATTCTGCTGAACTTCTGGAGAGAGCATGGCCATGAGATGAATTGCCTGAACTTCATTTTCAGCGGAAGCCGTATTCCTGCCCATTTCACAGAAGTGCCTTTCCAAGTCCTTAACATGCATCATGCAGACCCTGCCATCTATGAGCAGTTGCTCGCTTCTCAGTTTGGACGAGCAGACGAAGCTTTAATCGACCAGCTAAAAAACTGGCTATACGAATATAGAATTAACGCAAGCCACTGCCGCATTATTTTGGAGGAGCTCGCTCAGTCTCACAGCATTCAGATTACCCGAAACGGTTGGAAACCAACGACCCGTTTTCATTTGGATTATGAGCAATTGAATCCTCTTCGCCTAATTGCAAAGCGTATCGCTGTTCTGGATGTAAAAGACTTAGAGCTTATGAGGCTGCTATGCTGCCTGCCTATGCCGGTCCATGCTGCCTCCCTCTTTACCGCAAATCGACTGGATGCAGGTAATATTCTACTTTCGGTGACCAGGCTTGCAGAGCTCGGCCTTATGCATGTTAGCCGCAATGACAGTCTTTTTATTTCGAATGAAATTATTGGTCTGGTCCTGCAACAGCTGCCTGAGGACAAACTTGCGTCCTATTACCAAACAGCACTGAAATATCTATACAGGTATCGTCCATTCGCATTGCCTCAGTTGATCACGCTGTCATGCCAAGCAGGAGAATACAAGGTCGAATACTATTTGCTTATCAAATATTACAGACAAATTCGCACCTTGCTCTCTTACAGCCAAAAGGCCGAAATCTTAGAGCGCATCAAATATTTATATGAAAAGTTGGAAAGGCCGTATCTTGTTTTCCTGGATCGACTGCTTAGCCGCATGTATCATCTGCTCAACCAGTTCGCACTATCCGAACAGTTGGCTTTAACCGTCTATGAACGAACAGGAACCATTTCAGACCGTTTTAGTTGGTTGTCTATTCGCATCATTCAAAATAATGTAGATGTTTATCAACTGCGCGAGGAGCTTTTCCCTTTCATTTTTGATGAGAAGCAGCTGCTTACGGATCGAGTACGGGCCGCATTTTTGCTCAATACGAGTAATCTTTGCTTTCCGCTGCAGGATGAAGAAATGCATACCTTGCATAAGTTCTATATCGAAGTCGCTTATCCCAAACGTCATTCGCTTGCTCTTCGGCATTTTGCGGAAATTACGAATTACTATACGATCAATATGTTGATCCATTTTCCCGAAATGGAAGAATGGGCCTTATCGATTGCTGCAAAACTTGAACCGTTACTGGATTCCTCACCGCATACGGATTTGATGCTGCGTCTTTATGACGTTTATTCGTATCAAAGCAACAATAAAATCATCAATACGTATGTCTATCGTGGAATTGAGGGCGCCAAGCGCTCAGGATATACGATTAAGGAGCAAGTTGGCCATCTGAATGCGATGGAACTCTCTTTGAACCAAGGCGATATCGCCAGTTATTTGTATCATAAAGAACGCGTTCTACAGGTCGACAAGCTGCGTCGCAAGGATTTGGCCGAAAATTATTTGACCAATCAACTCTTATTCGCTCTGGAGTGGGAGGAATGGGCGTTATTCCACCAGTTGGAGACGAGTCTTATTGAGCAGCAAATTACCGATTGGGGCCAGTCATTGCTGGCCGTTTATCAGGGCTACGCCGCCTTTCGTCAGCAGCTACCGGTTCACGTTCCCGACTTTCTTGAGAATGAAAATCATTCTGTTTTTCTTGAAGCGCTGCATCAAACAGGATTAGGTAACACCTTGTGTGCTTGCCAGCTTTTTGAGCAGTTTATTGCTAAAAATAACGCTGGTCTTTATGCCGGCTGGGCTTATCGGGAAATGATTACTCTTCTGCTCAAACTGCATTCGGAAAGAGAACAAGTAGACCACTGGTTTGACAAATTTGAAACCTACTTGAAACAATACGCCTATGATGTCTTTTGGCCTGATTATTACAGGCTTTCAGCGGAGAGGTCGATGGTCGAAGGCGACATTCAACCTGCCATGCTGTATTTGCGGCGCGCACTAAACGGCTATCAGATGATTCAAAAGGAAACGTGGCGCCCGTATCTGACAGCCTGCATGGAACAAGCGATTGCCCCTTCGTATGCGCCAGCGTCTCCGGCTATTTTGCAGGATGATTATGTGCAGAAAATGATGGCCGACCGCGAACAATGGCTGCTTCTTTCCTTGGATTTGCAAATTATTATTGAACTAAGCGAACAAATAACGGAAACGCTGGATCTGTCAACAACCATGCAAAGACTGACCAAGGCTTTATTCGACTATTTCCCGGTCATTCAACTTTCAATTACGTACAAGCTGCTGCATTATAAGCAAAAAGTTTTCGTCACCGCCTCGGGATTGCGTGATCATGACGAATTGGTTGCCTACCAAACGCGAAGCGAAGATCACTGCGTGCTCGTCTTCACCCTGTTTCAGCGTGGCGATCAGGCGATCACCTTGCAAGTTCATGTCGATGGCATGACCAAAACCAAGCAGCAGCATATGGAGCACTTCCTGTCCTTCATCAAACCGCATATCATCAACGTGCTTCTGCATCGTGAAATGGTGATTGATAACTTGACCGGCTTCTACCTGCGGGGTTATTTCATGGAGAAGCTGCGAGAAGAATTTGAGCTTGCCAGCCGTTATCAGCTGGACCTCTCCGTCATCATGATCGATGTCGATAATTTCCGGAGAGTCAACGAATTCGGCCATCCGGAAGGGGACAGGGTGCTGCGCGAGATCGCAGATATTTTCCGGTTCAATTTAAGAAAAAGCGACATTGCCGGCCGATACGGCGGCGAGGAGCTTATTCTTATTTTACCGAAAACGGACGGCAAAGAAGCCCTCAAGATTGCCCATCAACTGCGTGGCGAAATTGAAAAAGAATTCGCCTACGGGCGTCCGTACACGATCACCGTCAGTGTCGGTGTTTCTTCCTTGGAGCTGTGCCAGCCTAGCTCTATTGAGCAGCTTATTGAGCAGGCGGATACCGCTGAGATTACGGCGAAGCGCACCGGGAAGAACAAGGTGATTGCGGCTTGGGAGTTGTGAGCGGGTGGTGATGCGGGGATTGCTGTGCAGGGATTGCGATGCAGGGACTGCGGTGTTGCGGTGAGGCACGTTACTGGGCGGAACCGTAGGGTGCAGTGAGACGCGGTGCAGGACGGAGCGGCTTGGTTACGATGAGGCTAACGGACTGAGATGCCGCTATTCGCCAATTTTTGGCTCAATTTAACATTTAACGGACTGAGGCGCCGCTATTGGACTTGAAATACCCATTTCCGCTCCAATTATTAGCGAATAACGTCTCTCCTGTCCGTTAGCTCCTGAAAAGCAGCCGAAATGCCAAAATAGCGGCCACTGTGTCCGTAAAGAAATGATCGACACTGCGATCATAAAAAAAGAGGCTCCTCAGATAAATCTGAGGAGCCTCTTCGAGCTAGCTATGAAGCAATAGGCTTTTCAGCCAATTACATCATGCCGCCCATTTAATAGCTGGATTTATAGTCGTACGCAGAACCTCGTAAACTGTTTGTTTGTTAGGAAGATACCCTGATTTCGAGTTTTAATGTTCATATCGATTCATAGCAAAGCGGAGCTTTTGTGATTTTTTTGTGATTTATAACAACAAGCCAGACCTCTATTTATAAAGCACAAGGGAATTGGAAGTGCAAAAAAAGAACCCAAGGTGCTACGCTCCTTGTGGTTCTTCTTCCTGTCTTTGTGCCAGCTCTTCGCGAGCCTTTGCAACTGCCCGTTTTATTCCTTCATCTAGTTCATCGTCTTTAATTTTAGTACTGTCATCAGTACCTACTCTCATGAATGTAAGAGCAAATTTTTGCGATAATTCCTCTCGATATGGATTATACAATCTAGGACGTTTAGATCCACTTGTTTTTAAAAAATTAATTATGTGTCCTAGTGGCAAAGTATAATAACTGGAGAGATCTACTACTAAATAGTCATAAATAGATCCATCATCAAATTTATTTATTAAATACACTGTGTTGACTTTATTATCTCTAATGCTTTTTGCTTTGTCTAATTTGAATTGACTTAGATCTCCAATTGGACAAAGCAATATTTGAGTATTTAATTCTGGCGGTAAAGGGTTCCCCTTTCTATCCACCGGGTTCAAAGCTTTTTGTATGTCACACGACTGAGTCATAACTATGACATCACGTTCTTCTATGTATAATTCCAGTTCTTCCAGCTTCGTATCTTCTGTAAAAGTAACATCAGGATCTAAAAAATACACGCTAACATTAAAAAGAATGTCTCCTTGAAGGAGCGAGTAGTCTGAAGAATCAACTAATTCATACCAATTACTCATTAAATGGACACCTCTTCTTCAACATCTAATTTGAATACGTGAGGTTTGTATCCATTAAACACTTTCTTTACAGCGACTTTTTTAATTTTCGAAGGAGGTGAAATGAGTTCAGCATCAACGTCAACATAATCGTCATTGATTACATCTACATCAAACACGTGACGAACATAGCCGCTTTTATGAATGGAAGCTTTCACAACCCGGGACTTTGTTTGTCTCATTGGGATATCCTCCTCCGTAGAATAAGCAGTGCTGTTACTCTCACCAGTATACTCCATCTTTGGGGATATTAAAACACTGTCTTCAAAATAAAGAGCCGCTTGCGAGGGATTGCGCTTATTAGCTACTTCCAATGTAAGAGTTTGATCTGCTTTTGTTGGAGTGCTTTTCATTATTACAACTTTTTTAATATTTGTTCCTATCTCGGTAATGTAATTGTCATATTGAATCCCAGAGCCTACTAAAGTACCAATAATACATAATCCAGCAGTTATTTGTTTACCTTTTGCTCTATGCTGACTAGATCGTGTAGGTTTATTATTTAGCATATGCAGGTGATTATTTGTAATTACCTCTTTATAAGGACTATTTTTAACCGCTAAGAGAGTCATTCATTCACTCTCCTCTATGTAGTAAAAAGTATCTTGTGTTTGCTTCCTAATACTGTTACGTAGGGATTTAAAAAAATTATAGAGAAGTTCTACATCATCGACCGACATATCTAAAGTTGTCGAAAAACTATCTTCTGGTCGAGTTGCTCCTCTACTATTTATTGTAAAATTGAGTGAAGGTACATCTGGAGATACTTCTTTATTTTGACTCGGTTTAATTATGTACTGAGCCTCTAGTGAATCTAGTATTGGGCCAATAGCAGTGATCCTATGGAAGTATTGTCTTTTAAATTCATCTGTTACAATTGCTTCATAAACCAATCCAATTAAATGACTAGGTTCAATTTCTGAAAACTGTTCAGAAGCGATGCTTAGCCCAGAATCTATATCACCACTCATTTTTGATGTAGCAATTTGGAAAAATAGGGGCAAAAGTTGCTGTAACAGTGCAAGATCTACGCCATGTTTAGCAGCTTCGTTAGGTGTTATGGTTATCTGAATACCTGTGTTAACTTTACCGACTATAAACCTAATTTTTTTTTCGGACATAAAATGTTTGGTTGCTTCTAAGTAATGCATTATTACTTCAATGTTCATATTTAACCTCCAAAATGCTGGTATGAGGAAATCTTTGTAAAATATAAACTTCAATATACCAGATTTCGGTAATAGATGTAATGCTTTCTTTACATAATTACACAATTAAAACAAAAAGAGCAATGCAAAAACCAAGGGAGACTTTAGCTTCCCTTGGGGTTACCGGAAATTCACACTAGCCACACATTTAATAAGTAGATATGTAGCCGTTCGCAGTTACTCGTTTAGGGAATTCCCGTGAATACATGAATATGCTACGTAAACCTGCCTATTAGCTTAATGGCCAACTCCCTTATTCTCCTAAGCTAATAGTATATTTTTTTGTTTACAACTTTATTTTCTTCTAACTTTTATCATTACTTCATTATTTAGATCTTCTGTCCATTCATCGCATAATTCGGCTTTAAGAACATCTCTATAGGCAACCCATTCCCAATCCCCTGCTCCGCTAGAAGTCTCCACTATGTCTAATCGAAATTCACCATGCTTACTGCGTGCTACGATGCCAGTAACTGATCGAGTTTTAAATTCTTCATATAATGTTAGTACAACTGGTTTTTTATACATCTGCGACAAGCTCAGCACTGCTGAAATATTTTGAATTTCTTGCTCATCTCGTATAGGTCTTGACATGCGTTGATTTTCTTTTCGACTTCTTAGCGCGGCTTCCTTATGCTGCGGAAGCATCATCCGACTAGACTCCCAAAGTCCGTTAAGTTCTAATTTTTTACTCATTTATAGTGACCTCCAATTTTGCCTGCTCTGTCTGCTGCGAGTCCGGCTTTCATTAAACTTGAAGCCCTAATAATTGCCGTGTTACCGAACCGATCTTTGATGCCATCCAATACGCTATCCAGCTTACGCAGCTTCGTCACGTCCTCGAAGAGGTCCAGCTGTGTGACTTCCTCATCATCAAGAGACCCTAGCGTGACACCAACTTTACGTACCGGGTGACCATTCCAATTACGATGAAATATCTCACGAACTGATCCAAATACTTTTAGTGTATTGTTCGTTGCAAAAGGCATTTTTCGCTGCTGACTAAATCCGGTAGGGGCATCATACGGCGAGCACATACAGAATACATGAATGGTTCCACTCGTGTAACCCTTCTTCCGCGCATCGCGGCAAACTTCTTCCGTTAATTCCAGTAGAACAATATCTACTTCTTCTGCCGTCGTATAATCTCTTGGCAAGGTCATTCCGTGACCAATTGATTTCGGAGCTACATTGAACGTTCCTGGCGTGACTGGACTATCATCGAGACCATTAGCTGTACGCCACATAACCTCCGCTTGAATGTCTGTCTGTTTACCAAATCGTGCACGAAACTTCTGTTTGAGTACATGCAATGGCGTCCTTGCAACGTGACCAATTGTGGTCATGCCAAGATTAACAAAATGCCTCGTCATGCGCGACCCAACTCCGTACATCTTATCTACACTTAAAGGCCATAAGACACGTTCTACATCTTCTTTACCAAGTGTAAAAATGCCATTCAGGTTTTTCTTTGCGAAGTTGTCCGTTGCTTGTTTAGCAAGGATTTTAGTAGGACCGATGCCAACACGAATACGTATGTTCATTGATGCCGCGACCTTCTTTTGAATCATGACAGCCAGTTCTTCTGGATTACAGCGAAAATGATTGAGCGAGCCTGTCACGTCCAGAAACTGCTCATCAATCGAAAATACTTCCACAAGGTCTGTGTACTCCTTGTAAATATCCGTAATCGCAAGTGATACATCAATATAGCGTTGCATGTGCGGCCGCATTACAATCACATTCGGACATAACTGTAGTGCTTCTCCAAGCCTCTGCGCTGTACTAATTCCAAAGCTCTTGGCTATTGGGCAAGCAGCCAAAATAATTCCTGATCTTCTAGCTGGATCTCCAGCCACCACAACCGGGAGATTTTCTAAGCCCGGATGAGAAGCTTTTTCGACGCTAGCGTAAAAAGATTGGCAATCCGAGAGATAGATCGTACGATCACTTTTTTCTCTCAATACCATTTACAACGACCTCCGCATTCTCATTAATGTTGTCATGAGTTCAGCCTTAATCAAACTGCGTAACATTGTAAAATGGTGGACGTATCCGCGAACTTTATATTCAACATTAATGCCTAAAGCTGTGGTTGAAGTTTTTAACACTCTGATGTCACGCTCTTTCATTGCACTCTTAATATTTTGTATTTCAGGATAAATTGCGTCCTCAACTTCTTTTAAATAAAACAGAATATGACCATATATAATTTTATCTTTGTGAACCCTAAGCTCTTCCGAATCCCTTGCCAGCATATCAAGTAAAATAGGAAACAATGTAAATTCTTTGATTAATTGAACATCTTCTTCGGTCTCTACACTTGTCATGACACTCATTTAATCACCTCAAAATAAGAACATTTGTTTGTATTTTATATTATATACCGAACACGTATTCGCTATGCAAGTTATTTTTAGGAACTCAAAAATCCCCAAAGCCATTTAAGCAGTGGGGATTTACTTATTTACTAAATGGGTTCTATTGGCAAAGTAATACTCTCCGAACTCATGAGTACTTCATCTACCTTTAAGGACGTAGTACACTGGAAATGTGATTGCAGTTGCTATACTCAAACAAACAAATGAACTAGGGGTAATTAATTTCTTCATTCTAATGCTCCTTGCTTCCTTCAAATCCCATTAGTCATAGATAGCTCTAAGGTGTACCATTATTATGGGTGATGAAGAAAATGTTTATTCCTCCAATGCTTCTCCAATATGCCAAAAACAACGAACCGTTTGATAATGATTCTACTTTCGCCGAATTGAAATGGGATGGTATTCGGTTGATTGTATCAAATATGGATGTGTTTAAACTATACACAAAGAACACGAATGCAACAGTAAAATATCCTGAACTACACAATCCACCGATTCCTAAAGGAACTATTCTCGATGGAGAAATTGTTGTCCTTGATGAACAAGGGCGGGCGGACTTCGAAGCAACAAATGCAGGTCTCCGATCCAATAAAAAGCGTAAACCAGTCGTATTTATGGCTTTTGACATCTTGTATCATCAAGGCGTGGACGTGACTGGGTTGCCATTAGTTCGACGTAAGCAACTACTTGAAGAGACACTTATGGAGACGGAACAATATAGAATTGTTCGGCCAATTAAAGGCAGTGCAAGGGACTTTTTTAAAATCGTATGTCAGCATGGTCTTGAAGGTATTGTCATTAAGAAAAAAGACTCGAAATATGAAAAAGGAGTACGCTCCTGGTCATGGCAGAAGGTTATTAACTACCAAACGGCAGAGGTATACATAACCGGATACAGCAAGAAAGAACATTCTTGGCTTCTTAGCTATCAAGAGGGTGAGTCTGTCCGCAGTATTGGCACCATGGAGCTTGGAATAAGTAAGTCTGCTCGTGAATCAATGATGCCTGTGTTTCATTCTTTTAAAAGTGGTGAGAGCAAAGATTACGTCTTTATAAAGCCTGTAGTACGCTGTAGAGTTAAATATAGGGATTGGTATAAATCTGGAATCATGCGACTTCCAGTCTTTGAGGAGTTTATTGTTTAGGGGATGACACTTATGGAATACCGAGTTAAGCATACAGAGACAGGCGAAGAGAAAACACTAAGTCATTTAGAAGTGAATGATATGGATTATGATGTAAATAGCCGCATCGTTGTTTTCGATACAAACATGGAGGCATATTTTTTAATTGATGAAGTTCAAGAGTACTGAATTGTCGAGAATTATTGGATTTCACAGAAAACATCAAAGAATCCCTTCATTGGAACAGGTTGAGAGGGCTTTTAATGATGCAATGGCTGGAGATATTGATGGAGCCCTGCGGCTTCTAGACTGGAAACGTCACTGCTTTTATGTAAAAAATGATTACGAAAGAGAAGTTATGTCGAAGGTATTTAGGTATTGCACCAATGTTATAGAATAAAAGTTAAGCCTGGGGGTGCCCCAGGCTTTCGCTTATTCCAACAAGTATCAAATCCGTGTCTAACAGACGTTCCCGTTAAACAAAAAGGGCAGTTGCCGCGGCATCTGCTCCCTTACTTTGAACTAACGTTATCCGTTAGCTTAATCCCAAGCCAAAATTCAATTTCGTTTTATCATTTCATTATGTATAACAAGATCCCTACTCTGAAAATAATAACTCCGTTAAGGGGTGTTAGTTCATGGAAAAAAAACAAATTATTGAACTTATTGACGCTAATGTTAATCAAATTCAAACATTGATTCATGAAAGAGTAGAAATCTGGCAAACCTACGTTCTCTTTTCAGGTTTATGGTGGTTCGGCTTATTCTTATCCATTTTTCCTTGGATAGTTTGGATTTTCTTACGTGATAAACATAGTACTGACCGAATTCTATACGCTGGATATTTCGTTATGGTTATCTCACTCATTCTTGACATTCTTGGGGATCAGTTAGGATTCTGGCATTATAGGTTTAATGTTATTCCAGTACTTCCAACTTATTTTCCATGGGATATAACTCTAATGCCAGTTTCGGTAATGTTTCTTATACAAATAAAACCTAAAACTAATCCTTACCTTAAAGCAATATTTTTTGCACTTCTTACTTCGTACGTCGCAGAACCATTTTTCACATGGCTTAAGATTTATGAGCCGCAAATTTGGAAATTTAGCTACTCAGCCCCAATTCAATTCATCATTTATTTGCTTGCTCATTACTTCAGCAGAAGAAATAAATTTAAAGAATTGACTTAATAGCGTACTGTATTTGTGCATTCAAAAAGGCAGCTGAGCACAATCAGCTGCCTTAATGTCGTGATTAAACTATAGTTCTGCTTAGCGTAACATGCAGGATGCCACGTCCACGATTTTGACTATACAATAATTAAGCTTCTACAAGCTCTGGTCTCTTAATTTGAAGCGGAGGAGGGATCAACCAACCTTTTTCTTTACTAACTTTTAGGATTTTCAATCCAATTGCTGTTTTGGTTGCGTGATATTTAGCAAATAGGGCCCCAATGTCTTCTCGTGTTGCCTTACTCATAATTTGACTACATGCAACTAAGCTAAGGGAGGTATCAGCGCCAACCATAGAAGCGATTTCTTGATCGGAGAACTTTACACCAACAGGAATATCTTCTAACTTAGTTTCAGGTCTTTCAGGTAAAGAAGGGGAAGGCACGATACCATTATTTATTAATATAGTATCGCACTCACTTATTTCAAGCTCAGCTTGGTTAATGATGTCGCCAAGTATTTTCTTAAGGTCATTATCACCAACATGATACTGATATGCTCGGTTGGCAGAAACACAGCCTTTGGCCGTCATTGAGAACTGCCACAAATCATAGATCTCCCCATAATGTAATGGTTCATCCTTTTGATTACCAGATAAGATACCCATTGTTGCAACTCCTTTAAATTAGATTATTCTCGGTGTTGACTCGAAAAAGTAATTAAATGCTGAAGTGAAGTACTTTGACTAATCTGTTAACGGGGTTTTGTGATGGTACAAATGAAGCACTTATGTTTTTTGCCTTTTAATTGCTGTACGTTATCACAATAGATGCATCTCATGACGTTCACCTCTGGAGGTTATTATGTCGTTGGTTATTAGTGTATATTCATGATAAACCGAATAATTCAACCACTTCAATGAATAAAAAGAGTGACCCACAGCAACGCGCTGTGAGTCATCATTATTTTAAAAGGGTGGTTTTATTAATAGGCTTGATTCATTAATGTTAAATTAAGATTTCATTCTTGTGTTACATTTATTCAACTAACGTTTCCCGTTAGCGTAATGATCCTTACTTCTATCTGCTATCTGTAAAATGGTTCACCGTTGTAGATCTAAGCACAAAGTAAGATTTGACCATAGTTTCACATCGGCATATAAACACAAACAGCCACTCGGAACAATAGAGTAGTTTTTTGTATGTTGAATTCACACTTTTTGTTTCTTTTTGTTTAAGAATTTCTGTCGAAAAACAAAAGTTATAAATCCTTTCTAATTGGACAATCTAATTTTCAGAGGTGACAGAGCTATGAATAAAACTGAATTAAAACTAACATCGACGGAAATTGGAGTTTTATGGGGGCAATATGTAAATGGCACAATGGTAAATTGTGTGAATAAATATTTGCTTACCATTATAGAAGATACATCCATTAGAGAGGTTTTTGTCGATGCAATAAAAATAACTGAGAATCAAATGAAGCAGGTTTCTACTTTTATTCTTAATGATGGATTTCCATTGCCCATAGGGTTTACAGATGCAGATATCAACCCCAATAAAAAAAGATTATTTTCGGATGTTTTTTGTTTGGATTATTTGTATCTTATGACAATTCATGGTTTAAACGGTCACGTATTTTCGCTTACTACATCAGTTAGAAAAGATTTAAGGGATTTCTTTGACTCCTGTTTGACGGATGGAAAAAATATGTACCATCGTACCGTTGATTTATTACTTGAAAAAGGGCATTTTCAAAGAGACCCGTATTTTTTCCCGCGTGCAAACCCAGAGTTTATTGACAGCAAAAAATATCTCGATGGTTATTGGGGAGATAAACGTCCTCTTTCTGCCATAGAAATTGGTAATATTTCCTTAAACCTAAAGAAAAGTATAATGGCAAAAACACTTGGAATTGCATTTAGTCAAATTGCTGGATCCAAGGAAATAAGGGAATTTCTAACAGATGCAGTTGAAACGTCAAATGACCAAATTCAATTACTAAGTAAAAAACTAAAAGATGATAATTTACCTGTACCAATGTCATCGGAAACTGAAATAACCGAATCTACAGATTCGCCGTTTTCAGATAAACTCATCATGTATCACACTGGTTTTTTGTTTATAACTGCTCAATCATATCATGGATTAGGACTAGCGGGTTCTATGAGGTCTGATTTAATTCTTGATTACGAAAGAATAATTCTCAAAGACCTAACAGTATCAAAAAAATGGTTTGATCTAATGGTAAAAAATAAATGGTTAGAACAACCTCCAATTGCACCAAACAGAAAAGAAATTGCTAAAGACCAATAGCTATCCAGCTTATTACTAGGAAAAGCCCTCTTTGTAGATGTTCAAAAGAGGGCTTTTCGGTATTTTTCTTGCGCTAATCTGCCCGTTAGGTGAGTGAAGGCCGCCAATCGTGCAGGCAGCCTCCCATTGTATTTTATATTGAACGAACGTTCGCCGGACATTTGTCATATAGGTAAAGGAGAAATAATATAAATTTGCTTATCACACTTTTATGTGCTAAGATTGGGTTATAAACAGCTCTAACATAAACTCACATATTGAAAAAGTGATCATTTGTGTAATGGTACCTTTTTCAATGTGTGATTTTTTTTGTTTAAAAAAGCATGTTAATAACAATTTGGAGGTAATTTTATTATGGAAACAGGAACAGTGAAATGGTTTAACGCAGAGAAAGGTTTTGGATTTATTGAAATGGAGGGCGGAAATGACGTATTCGTTCATTTCTCCGCAATTCAAGGGGATGGATTCAAATCGTTGGACGAAGGACAACGCGTTGAATTTAATGTAGCTCAAGGCAACCGCGGTCCTCAAGCCGAAAATGTTATAAAACTGTAATTCACAGTGAACTGTCCTTAACAAGTGTTAAGGGCAGTTTTTTATCTAAGGAGGAGAAAACTATGTATTTTCGAAGAAAATCGCTAGAGGATCTCGTTCAGGAAAACACCAAAGTCTGGGAATGTAATAACGAAAATTGTAAGGGGTGGATTCGGGACAATTTTTCGTTTGAGTTCATCCCAACTTGCCATCAGTGCCTTTCTCCTATGATTAGTAGCTTAAAAATGCTCCCTATCATTTCTAACTCCAATAAAAATAAGAAGTCTCTTCATAAAGGCAGACTAATCTCATAATATAAAATAAAGATGTTACTACATCAGAAAAGCGGTTTTCTATCAACATAAGTACACCTAATTCGAACGTTAATGTCGCATTTTCTACTATTGATGACATTATTAATTTTTATTCCAAACAGGGTTTGCAGACTAATGCAGCCAATTTAAGCAATTTAAAGAATGACACAAGTAATGAAAGGGATGGTATATCATAATTAAAGAAATGACTTCTTACACTCGACCTGCAAGGACAATTAAAAAGAGTTCGTGGTTGATAATGGTTTCCTGCGTTTTTTCTTCATTCTTCTTCACTGTTTGGGGGGGATGCCTTTTGTTTGGTTGCCTCCTTTATATAGCCTTTTCGAATCGAAGGTCAGAAATCCCAGTTAGCGTGATCCCCAAGTTCTTATAGCAAGTAATAATAAACTAGTTTTTCTCTTGATTCACTATCTCTTACAAAATTAAGTTTTCGAACAACAGTTGCTTCAATTATGACTAAGCCCATTTGTGTGAAACCAAAATCTATTACAGGCTCCAATGCTTCTTGTTTTATTGCTTTTCCCCAATATCCTTTTGCTAGTTCAAATCCGATTTCAGCTCTAGATCGTTCTCCTTGATACCAGCAATGGAAGCCACAAGTCAATAAATTCAGCATCTTTGCTGGAATATAACCTTTTTAGGGCAGAACCAATGTTACTATTGGTTCTGCCCCTTTTTTATAAATATTAATTTCAATGCAGCTTTAATTTAAATATTCAATCATAATATTCGTATACAGGGTATCGAAAGAGCCGTCGGAAATTTGGTTCACCCAGAAATAAATCACATCACCTGGCATTATATTGATAAGTCTGGTTTACCTTGAAGTACCATAAGTAATTGTCTATCAGAATTGACACAAATAGCTGCCGCACCGACCCACCTATTCATCGGAATTCCCTCCTGCCAAAAGTCTGACCTTCACACTATATTTTAACTCATATTGGAGTATCCTGCCCGTTAGCTTAATGGCATCTTATGGTAAATTATTTAATACATTGCTCATAATGGATAGCGGTAGGAAATCGATGATAATTGAAGTAAACGAGAGTTTTTAATTTTGATTAATGTACACAAAAATCAAATGTTTCACGGGGATGAAATCAGCGCTCAAGGGGAAATTTGAGCAAATTTGAGGAAGAGTTTTCGAAACTTATTCACAAAATATCGAATTTTGTACAGATGTACCTCTGTAGTAATGCTAGGTATCATTTTGTATGGTAAAAAATACATAGACCTGTTAAACTAAATTACGACAAAATATTTAGCAAATACTCCAACCGATGGAGAATATTTCTAAGGGTAGGCGGATCGTCGTGAGTGTTGTAATGAATGTGAATGCGGGGCAACAAAATGAACGAATAGAACTAAATTCCTATTTCGATGGCGGACTTCTTCAGTACATAGGTTGGAGCATCTTAGGTTCTTTGGTAACACTGATAACGTTTGGAATTTGCTACCCTTGGAGTTTGACCATGATTTATAAATGGAAAATTGAACATACCGTTGTGAACGGCAGAAGGCTTCAATTTAACGGTACTGCAATGGGTTTGTTCGGGAATTGGATTAAATGGTGGTTACTGCCTTTTATTACGCTTGGCATTTATAGCTTTTGGCTTTTTATTGCTTTAGAGAAGTGGAAGACGAAGCATACAACGTTTAGATAATAAAGGGGTTGATCCTTTGAAATTTGGATTACGAACGCCTAGTCTAAAGAAACGAATTGCTGCGCGAACAAGCCTGAAGAGACAGGTCGTTCATCGATTGGGCATAAAAATGCCGCGTGGTTACGGATGGCTTAGAAACCCAAAGAAAGCTGCATACAACAAGGTATATAACCGAACAACGTTTGATATTTTTAGCTTAATTAAAAAATTGTTTAAATAAAAAAAGCCCTCAATCCCTTTAATCAGGGAAAGAGGGCTCGATTTGTTAAATGAGTCCTTTTCGATGAAAGACAGTGAGCAGGCTATAAAAATCATGACTCCGCCCATCGGGCGTATCGATTAAGTTACATCTTACAGCAGCTTCAACCGCATCCTTTGCCCAATCAGGAACGGGCATGTTATTTTGTTTCTCTAATGTGTTAATCTTTTCAATATGTGCATCGGCTGTATTTAACAACGTTTGAATTTGTCCCTTTAAAACTTCGACTTCTTCCTTTAACATTTCATCGTCCTCCTCTAATATAAAGCCTTGTAATCTATTGCTCAGAAGCCTGTTCATTAGCTTTTCGGCGTATTCGGTATCTGCAGCCCATCCGCGTGCGGCAATTTCATTAATTTGTCCCTGTTCTGTTTCGAAAATCTTGACATTGGCATACCTGCCGTTTTTTTGGATGAAATCGACATAACCAATTACGGGGTCGTCGTAACGAATATAGAAGCCACCCTCTGCCGAAGGACGAGGTGTGCCCTTCATGGACAATGGCATGTAACTCTGCCATGTTTGACCTGCGATGTTATTATTATTTATGAAATTAAAACTTTGGAAGTGCCCTGTTTCCAATTGCCACTGTGCAAGTATCACTGTAGGAAGCCAGTTTACTTGAAGGCTGGCTTCCTTTGCTCTTCCCCACCAATAGGAAATATCTTGAGCGGTCATTTTGTCCCCTCACCTTTCTGTTTTAACTGTTCAAGTGCATTTTGAATAGCTGGAGGCCATGGGACCCCGAGAACTCCGAAATTTTCAACGAGGGATAGCCCTTCACGACCTGCATAATAGTAAATGGCGAGTGTTCGAAATATAGGGGCTTGTCCGCCCATCATTTGATCAAGTTGATAAGCCAAAATGATGACGAGGATAACAATACCCTTGCGGACTCCCCCCCATAACATCACGTCGCTATTCACTTTCTTTTGTTTCCATGCCCCTAAAAAACCTGTTACATAGTCAGCAATCATTAGATAAGCTAAAAGCCGGATCGAAACATCCCATCCTCCAAGAGAAGTAACTGCGAAAGTGGCAATGGTTGCAAATATTCCTCCAAACGTCATTTCCTTGCTTGTAGCTCCTGCAGCAGCAGTAAACAAATACGTGCTAAGATATCGAATATCCATAAAAGACCTTCTTCCTATTCCCTGGTTGAGAACGATTAGTTATTTTTTAGATATGCCGCGAATTTTTGAAAAACTAATGGAACAAATTGATAGTCGTCATAGGTCAAAGTACCGGCATGAAGTCTTGTTTCAAAATTCACCCAATAATCATAACCATTTAAAATCTGTTTCTCTTTGATGAGGATGTCTAAAGCTTCTTTAAACGTCATCTTTTCAGGATTAATCTCTGCTGTACCCGTCCACATATCAGTTACAAATCCTTGAGTGAAGAAACTTTTCGGAATCCAACCATAGCCGAATTGCCCCCAAGCTGTTCCCCAACTATTTCGAACTAAGACGTATTGAATTCCATCACTGAATGTCTGATAGCCACAAGCAAGAATTGCATGCCCACCGAGGAATGTTTCCTTTGTTGTGTCTGGAACAGGGATCATTCCCGTGTTACGAACGGTTGAACTCTCGAAGCTGTTATAAATGCTAATCCCAAGGACAACCGGCTGCTCTTGGGCGAGTGCTGCAAGCATATCATCATACGAAATAACACGGTGATATTCGGCAATCTTGAACTCTCCTGCGCGGGCGGTTGCTTCTTCAGAAGGTTGGTCACGAAACTTGGATTCAATATAAGGCCATAGTGATTCTGGAGAACATCCAACCTGCTGCAGTACTTTCATTCCATCTCGAATGTAAGCCCCAGAATCTTCATTGATCGTCCCCTCTATCTCGCGCTCTTTCCAGTAATGAAAAAGACGGCTGAGCCTAGTTAGTGGCCTGCCGTCTTTGATTAATTGATATTCTCTTAGTCCGCTTACAATCGCGTTAGATGTGCAACTCCCAAGGCTCAGTTGATCGACAATCGGTGATAAGTTCTGACGAAGGTCAACTTTATCTGGAAGACTAACTACTGCTGTTGCTTTCATTGGTTTAAAAAGAAAGTCGCGCGGATCAATCGGATCTGGTTTCAAACTGTACCTTTTTTGCATAGATGTTCCTCCTTTTAATTAGGCAGCTGCTATTGCGTTTCGTAAATCAATCCAATGCTGCCCCTTGCGTTTTACTGTTATATCTATGATTGGATCTACACCCCATGTTGGTGCAGCTACACCCAGAGAAACATAAATGTCATTAATCGCCTGTCTGATCTCGATCAGATGAATCGCTCTAATATTTGTACTTCCTGTGCCGTTCGTCCAATCCTTAATAGTTGAATCTGTCCAGATAATGACAGCCAATCCACGGGCCTGCCGTACTGTGTTCACCTTGTTTCGGATATCATCAATCGTTCGTTTGCTAATCGTCGTGTGATCTACTGCAAGAGTAGTCGGATAGGTTGGCGTTTCTATGGTAATGTTTGTGACTGCACTCCACGCTCCCCAATCCTTGCTATCGTAAGCACGAGCTCGAATATACGCTATTCCATTTGGCAGTGTATTAGTAGGTGTGTGCGTTACTAGAGAGCCACTCGCGAACGGTGCAGTAACGTTAAAAGATTGAGGCGTTCCCGACATGGTAACGGCTGTAGGTGATGTGAATGTCGGAATTGGTGATCGTTGGAACTCAAGATCTAAGAGACTCGCATCATTAGCATCAATAACCTTCATTCGAATCTTAGGTCGATCATTGTACACTTTGCCGCCGGCTACCACATTCTCAATCGTTGTTACCGCATAACTATTCGTCGTGAATGGTGTAAAGTTCAATGAGCTTTCGTTTTGGGCATAGTCGGTATAAGTAACGCCCCAACGGTACATAGTGCTGGGCGTTAACCCAGTGAAGTTATACGATAATCCCGTAACGCTTGCCGGGAACCCGGCGACGTTACGCCAAGCGTTGCCGGCAAACACCTGTAAGTACAGCGTAGTAAGCAGCAGCCCGGAAGATACAGGCCCGTCACTGAAGGAAGACCAAGAAACGCCGTTAGAAGTGGCATAGAGTATGCCGTTTGTTTGGGTTGGAGTATCAGGTGCGCGCGTATCAGTAATGACCGGATATTTCGTACTTCCGGGACTCCAATTTCCTGCAGCATCAAGATACGTCACCCATACCCAATACCTTGTATTGGGCGTCAAACCTGGAATTGTGAATGATGTAGATCCAACCGCAGGTTGATGAGTAGCTACTCGATTACCTACATCGTCATCTACTACTACAAATAAGCCACTCGGCATAACTCCAGCACTCGGAGCAGGATCATTAAATAATGAATATGTGGTTGCAATTGTTGTTCCCGTTACTGCTCCAATGGTCAAAGATGGAGCATAAGGTGATTGCGTATCAATAACAAGACGAACATGAGAGAAATTTGAATCTCCTCCACCAGATCCGTTTGCTATATTAACCATGCCTGCTGCATCTTTTACTTGAATACGAATCCAATAAGTTCCGTCAGCGCCAATAGCACCTGCAGGAATTTGGAAAGTGTTTGCAGAACCTACACGCCATCCAGAATCCCAAACGACATAAGAATAAGCATTATCAACAACTTGAACAAGATACTGGCTTTGAGAATCTCCTGCGTCTGGATCATTAAACGTCCACCCTACTGTCGGAGTTCTTGTATTGATGTAATAATACGTCCCGTCAGCACTTGCGGCAGCAGCAACATAAGGATTTTGCGGAGCATTTGGAGCTTGATTAGGAATAACTGCTTGTACTGCAATGTACGGAGGATATGAACTGTTACGAGAGTAAATTTCAGAAATTAACCATACACCATTAGCTCCCGATATTTCATTTCTCAAGTACACTCCATAACTGGTTCCGCCCGCTTGCCTACTTCCTAAAAATACCTTCGTTAATGGATAAGAAAACCATGTCTCTCCTGTTAACGCTCCCCATCCAGCACCAGAAATATAGCTCCCCATAACTGTCATCTTATACGGATTATCTTCTGTTGCACCTTGTCCGAATGGGAATGACCATACTGCCACGCTTGAAAGTGTGCTCGCGTAAGTTGTCCTCGCCATAAAGTTCGCACCCTTTACCTGTGCATCGGAACGAAGTGCATTCGGATTCCAATAAAGCATCATGAATTTATAGGTGTCGCCTTCATTCGACTTAACATATTGAGAACCTACGTTAATGGTAGCGTTGTACGGATATTCGATTTGACTTGCCTCATTTTGCGTGTAATCACAAATGATTGGAACATTGATCGTAACAAGTGATCCAATAGAGTACTCGATCACAAGTTGCGGAGCAAACGAAATTCCTCCACTATAATTCCGTGAAGCGAATCCTTGTTGATAAGGAACACCGTTTACATAATAAGACAGCATGAAGCCTGCGAATCCAATTCGGCTTTTAACTAAACTACTTACGTCCAAATTCATCCAGTTACCCGAAGCTACGAGAGGTACGTTTTGACTTGTAGATAAACTGTCTACCAATCCTGAATAATATCCGCTGCCGCCGAAGCTATTGTAGTTTACGGTTGATTCAGTAAAGTCTGTAATTGTATTAACGCTGAAAGGAGTTGATGTTCCAACGCCCCTGTTGCTTGGATTTGATACTGCATACAGTTTCAAAGTTGCAGAAGTTACAAAAGCATTTGCAGGAAGTTGAGAAAAATCAAAAGTCATAATTGGATATTCTTGATACCCGCTATAAGAGACACTCATACTTCCAGAACTTCCGTAGTTCGTAGCAGGTGAACCACTTGCTATATATGAATCTTTCGTTGCCGTTAGCGTTAGCGTAGGCATTGCTCTACCTCCTTTCTAAAAGAAACACCAAAAACGCCCCAATTAAGGAGCGTACCGCGTAGCTTGTTCGAATTTAGCGAGTAATAATTGTAATGTTACAGCGTGCATGGGTGCCGTTGGATCGGCAGGAAGCGTGATGCCTGTGCCTGTGAAAATGGGATTGTTCTTAGGTGCTAAAGCAGATAAATCCACAGGTGGAATGGCTTGTATTTCTTGTTTTACAAAAGCTGTAGAAGCTGCCTGATCTGTATTAGTACCTGCAGGAGCAGTCGGCACTTTGGGTTTGTTTATAAAAACGGGCGAATCAATTGGTGCCTTTCCAGCAAGATCCTGCAGCGTGGCATAAACAAGAGATTGGTTAATGGAAGCTGAAACATTGGCATTGTTTCCGACTATCGTAATGACATCGATTTCGCGCTCAAGGATATCTTCCGCACCGCCTGCAGGTATGTAATCTGCCGTCTGCCCTGCGTTACCATAACAATATAGAATCTCTCCAATATCAGGATCTTGCGCGAAAACGCCGATTTCGCGGAAATAGAAACCAGTTGTAATATCCTGATTAGACAATGGAGCACCGACAGCGGCAAGTCCGCCAATGAGTGTTTTTAACTTCGTTATGGTTAACGATTTTTTCTCATGCACTAACGCATTCAATTCCGCGATGACTTGACCGCTTAAGCTGCCATCACCGATGGCAATCCGATTATAGTGAATGGTGGTTCCGATCTGAGCTTTCGCTTGCAAAGCTCTTCCTTTGTTCGTTATCTGTAAACCGCCAAATGCTGACATTTACGTCACCTGCCTTAATGTGATGAAATCGCCGATATGGACCACGCCGCCAAAGTAAAGGTTCATCGAGTCGGCTATGGATACTTGAATGGCATCTAGCCTGGATCTAATGTTTTTAACGGAATTAAGAGCCTCTAAAAACTTTTCGGCCTGTTCATTGGTTGCTGTTGGATTGTTTGTTATGACTTTGAAGTAAAAAGGATCTCCACCATACTCATACCATTCCTCGACCTTCCCGTCTCCGAATATGGTTGTCACCAACTCTTCAACAGCGGATGCTGTGCCTTTACGTTTATGCCAGGCAAAGCTTTTCTTGATTAATTCCCGTCGCTGCTCAATGGGAAGGGTTGGATCATAGAAATCAACGTGAAACTGCCAAGCTAATTCATTGACTTCCTCATCGGTTAAGGTATCGAATCGATCAAAGTAAGAAAGTTTGTGAATGGAAGCAGTAATGCTCTGCAGTTCTTGGTCGATGGCTTTAGCTGCTGCTGATAACGTGGAGTCAGATCGCAAATTTTCAGGTAACAAATCTAAAAGGCTGCTGCTTTGTAACTCAATCATCTGCTAGCCCCCCGTAGGAAACATCGATGTGATCAGCGACGGCAATTTGCGTTTCGCCTACTGCCGTAAACGATGGACTTCCGATATCAACGCGATGTGCTCCTGCAATCATCACTCTCCGAATGAGTTCGGAAGGATTGACATCGCGACCTAATTTGGATTTTTGCCACAACACATAATCGCTAACGGCAGCTGTCACAGCTGTTTGAATCGTCGTAATTTCAGCGACACGATCACGGCTGACCCAATACGTAAACGTAATATCATAATTTGATATTGTAGGTGCTTCGACGGTTACATGATCGGTTAAAGGTCTTACTTTTTTAGAACTGCAGGCGTTAGATACGGCAGTCAACATATCTTCATTTGGAATCGTTCCGCCTTCAAGCAGGGGAATGATGAGAACAACGGCATTAGACGGTGAGGTCACACTCACGTCAATAATGGAGGGGCTTGCTGTCTTTGCCCAAAATTTATAAGCTCCTTCTGATCCAGCAACCGAGAAGGATTCAGGCGCTTCGCGAATCCGATTGCGATATGGATCGTTATCCTCAATATCTGCTCCACCGGCACTGGTCGTTATATTTACGGCAGACACCACAAAAGGAATTGGGTCTACGATTTGTTTCACTTGGCCAGATAGATAACCATTCCCCAGAATACCAGGCTCAACACAGGAAGAAGCGACATCAATCGTTAGTGAACCCGACGGAATCTCCACCGTTTCATTTGTTGCAAAGTACATTTTTGGATTTCCTTCTGTACTTATGCGTGTGCCTGAAGGAATAATAATGGCGGATAGCTGCAGAGCTGAAAGTTGAAAACGAATCGTTGTTTTTGCTTTGGATGCTGGCAGCCGGTTGGTTTCTGTGAAAGCGCCCATTTCATCAAGAGCGGTGCCGCTTGCATACCGAAGATAGTTCATTCTCGATACTTTGTTAATGAGTGCTCGCTGCTGTACAAGAAGTGAAGCAATGGTATTGAAGAAGAGCCTCCTCGGATCGCCTGGATAAAGGGGTTTTCCGTCTAATGCCTCAAACATGGCAATCAGGTCATCCGTTGTTTGGGTCGTATCGGCACTGACAAGATCGAGTTCTGGGAGATTGACCAAACTCATAGAGACGTTCCTCCTTCCTTTGGAGTAATTCGGATAATAGGAATTAACCGGCCAGCTTGTGCATCTTCCTGAAACAAGACTTGCACGACCTCAACGCGAGGTTCATATTTACGAATTTGCATAATAATTTCAGCCGTAAATAGCGGTTTTGCGAGATGCATAGGCTGGTCCATAAAAGAAGGCTCTACACCAAACTCTCTATCGAGTGGTACAGAGCCTTTTATGGTTGTAACAATCGTTCGGATGTTCTGGATAATTTCATCCGTACCTTTTGCGCCAAGATCAATAGGGGCGTTTGCTGCTAAGTTAATTTCAATCATGTACTCACCACATATTCTTCAAGTGATAGATTTGCCGATGCGGTGAGCACGTTGCCTTCGTTATCTATGCTGCCCCACGTTTGTGAGAGTGTTGTGATAATCCATAAGCCTACCCCTAATCCTTTGCCGCCAATAGTGAGCGCCATGGCTGTCCCTGACCGTTCTAGTTCTACCAATTTATCTAACTCTTTGCGTGGATTAATGCCAAGCGAAGCGTTGAATTGCATGGTGAACGAGATCGTATCCAGTCCTGGACCTAAGAACTGAGTTTTAGGCTTTTGCATGAACACATCATGTTTAGCCCATCGCCCTGCAGAAGATCGGGTAAAGTCACTGAACGTTCGGAGGGTTTCGGCAGAAGCTACAAACACCACGGGACCTAATGCGCCAATCATGATCCTCCGCCTCCATACGTCAGTGTGCCATTCACCGTTACATTACCTTCAATAATCAGCCCGTTAGTGGCTTTGACATGCATGGAGCCTGTCTGTCGATCATAAAAGGCATAGCTGCCATCTTCAAAAAAAACTCCCCGTTTTGAATCAGATTCTGGTGGAGGTGTTTCTAAATCATTATAAAAAGAGCCAAGGCAAAAACCATTTTGGATGCCGTTGCTCAAAAATAAACATAAAACAGGATCGCCAACGGAGGGCATCTCTGCTGTTTTTGCCCACTTGGATTTGGATATCATCACAGGCAACTCGCCGCTCAACATATTGCTGTTATCGGGGAAAGCGACTCGAACTGTCCCGTTTTGAGGATTAACAGACGAAACATTGCCAGCTCTAATCATGCTATCACCACCCTAACACTTTTCTAATTTCAATATCTGTTTTATAGCCGCCGCTGCCCAGCGAATGTTTGGCATTTTCTATGATGTATTTTCCGTCAAATCGTCCCCACCCGACCACGTTTACTGTAAGTCCCGTTGCTAGGTTTGTGTTCCCAGGCATTGAAAGACTACCTTTGCCATAGTTTTTATTTTCTTCTCTCAATTTTTTTTCAGCTAATCGAAGCGCTTCAGCTTGGGAGTCTACACTTTCATTAACGATTAATACAGGACCGGCTTCAGGTGCGTTAGGCGGTGTGAACGTCGCTTGAATGTTGATACCCTTTTTAGCATCGTGGTAGACGACTTTGCACGATGTATAAGCAGCATCGGATGTACTCCATGAAAATGAATACGAAGAGATATCTTTACCGCGACGAATGTCCAACGAAGTCGGAGCTGCTTCGTATTCGGATTCATCAAACAAAATAAGACTGCCACCCGAGATTTTAAGGGCAAGTCCCTCTTTTACTGCAATATCCTGGAGGAAAGCAAGGTCGCTTTGTTCGGTTTGTTCGATACGATCATAAACTTGATTGTGCTTCCCCTCGAATAAAAGAGTAAGACCGGCCTTCGCTGCAATGTCCGCAGCGATTGTCGTTAATTTTACCTTCTCCCATGCCTTGGAGCGTTTTTCTCGTCTTACAGTTGTCCCGATTGGAAGTGAAATAGCCTTGATTCGAATGATGTCGGGCGGACCCGAAAAGTCAATGCCATCCACTTCAAATGTTCCTAAATCCAGTGTGGCCATTTCATTAGATGCGTTCCAATTCATCGTCTTAATGGCTGCTTCAATGGTGTCCCCTTCCGCCGGCATCCAGTCGTTTTGCCACAATCCCCGTGAATCTTCTAACGTAATTTGAAGATCATCCAGCTGACCGGATGCGTCCGTATAACTAGCATCAAGCAAAAAATCTTTAAGGGATGCTGAGATATCTGCACCGTTGTAGGATATTACGAATTCCACCCGTCTCGCTTCTTCAGTACTGATTAGGATCTCCCCCTTTTCCATGGGGGCAAGCTTGAAGCGCTGTTTACTGGCATATCGGGGACTTCAATTTTTACATTAGACGAGAATACCACGGTGCTGGCATGATCAGGATTGGCAGCGAGGAGGGATGTCATCAGTGATTCTTTTTTATACACTTTATAAGCAATGACATCCCATGTGTCACCGGATTGCGTGATATACGTACTCAACCGAATGCCACCCTCCTTTGCTGCCGTTGCAATGCATGCAGGCGTTTTTGTAAATCATCGTTATTGTCGGATTGAGCAGCTTCGACTTGCGCGCGATCCACATTTCCATAGAAATTATTGACAGGTGCATAGGTGACGGAAATGTTGCTGCCTTCGCCTTGGCTACCCTGCGTAGAAGGAGTCATGCCGAGCATCGAGCCTGCTGTTTGCCAGAGACTACGGGAACGTTCTGAATTGTTAATGGGAACGATCACCTCTGAATCCCCACCCTCGCCGACCCAAGCAAGTTCCGGGCTATTAACTACCCCGCCGTCCGCGTACCCGCCAATCTTAGAAAGTTCAGGTATATTAAGGTCAAAAGATCCACCGCCGAGCCACTCTGGAAGATCGAATTTAATGTTGTTCATCCCTTGAATCACGCGATTTATGGCATCGATGATGTTATTGATCGGGAACGCCAAGAGAGAACCTAGTGTGCTGAAAATGCCACCGAAAATCTCTCTGACCCCAAGCCACGCTTTACCCCAATCTCCCGTGAAAACACCAGTAACAAAGTCGATAACTCCACCTAACATATCGAAAATGCCACCAATGGCCCCAGAAATGGCTTGTATGGCATTCACTACGGTGCTCTTTATCGTGGGAAAAGCGTAATTAAAGACAGCCACCAGAGCGTCAATAATGGGCCGAATAATGTTCCAAACTGTGGTGAAGGCTGACGTTAATTTATCCGTAAGCGAAAGAATATGCGGCATGATGGCATGTATTGCTTGTGCAATGCTTGGGACGACCATGGTAGCGATAAACGAAGCAATGTTTGCGAATATAGGCATAAACTTTCCGAGTAAATAGGTAGCCACGGGTATTAGAGCACTATAGATTTTACTTGCCATCGTAACCATGGTGCTCATAATTTCCCCCATGATCGGTATGAGCTGGGCCATGATGCTGCCGACTGAACTAAAAATGGGTTGAATGTAAGGAAGGACTTCACTCCACAGTGTGAGGAACTTGTCCCGAAGATCACCTAATTTGTGAAAGACATTTGCAATGCTTGAGGCAATAACTTCTGCCTGGCTGTCATTAAGGCCAAGTGCTTTCGCGTAATTGATCGTGACTCCTTCCATCTCTTTATCAAATCCATTTTCCCAAATCCAAGCAGCATCGGCGGCAATTTCGCTAGTGGCGGCACCGATGAAAGAGCCGACTTGTCCCAGAGAACTCTTGATAGCTGGCATGACATCAAACATCGAGTTGCTAATGTTTTGCATGACTGGCAGTAGTTTATCGGATAACGGAATGACAAGAGAGGTTTCGAACTGCCTGCCAATTCCTCTAATTGCTCCTCCCAGAGAGGTATATTTTACCTTGGCGATTTCACCCATCGTATCTTTGGTGCTATCAAACTGTTTTTGCGTATTCCCCATAGCAGAAATAACCTTAACTTCTAGATCCTCAAATTGGGTACCAAGCAGCGACACGCCAATGGCATTTCGTTTTACTGGATCTTCGACGTTTGAGATTAAATTCAGCACTTCCGTAAATGATTTCTTAGCTTCGGGTCCGCCTTTGGCAAAGGTTTGCGTCATTTTTTCAGCATTTAGCCCCAGTGCTTGGAACGCCTGCGCCGAAGTTTTGGAACCGTCTTTGGCGCGAATGTTGAATTCTTTGACGGCATCACCGACTTTATCCAGATTAAATGCACCGGCATCAAGCCCTGAACTGAACGTATCGAACATTTCGTCTGCAGAGAAGCCGAGTGCTTTAAACTGGGGTGCATATTCGTTGGCAGAGTCCAGTAATTCGCCCGATTTATCTAATCCCTTTTGAGCACCTGAAGCAAGGAGATTGAAAGCTTGATCACTGCTAATGCCAAAGTTTCGCATCATGGTATCACTAGCTTTTAAAGTTTCGGGGATATCTTGCCCGAATACATCTCGCATGTAGAGCGCTTTTGTTGTTGTTTCTTGAAGTTCTTTGCCATGCAGTTTTGTAATTGAACTCGTTTTGCTAATCGCGTCCGATAGATCGTCCCACGACTCGCCCAAATTCATGTTATACATCGAAGTTGCAACGTCCTTGAACTCACCCATTTGCTCTGCAGAAGCGCCTGTGCTTTGTTGCAGATGCGCCATGGCGACCTGATAATTTTCAGCCATTGAAAAAGCGGCTCCTCCTGCCACAAGCGCCGCCGTACCTATGGCCGCCGTTGCACCTACAGCAGCAAGTCCAATTCCCCCAAAAGCACCGCCTAAACCGCCACCTTTTTTGGAAGAACTATGGCTGCTCGTTTGCTCAAGCTTCTGCATACGTTTTTCAAGTTCAGCAATGGAGTTGTTTGCTTGCGTAAAGGATTGGGAAAAAGTCGATTGAAGTTGTGCGCCGAGTCGGAAAGCAATTTCATACTCTCTTGACAACTATTTTTCACCTCGCTTCGCTAAGAGCTCGTTTGTTGCTCGAATCCAGTCCATGACTTCAAGAAGGGGCACAGCCAACCAATGAACGGTTGGTGTGTGGGTAGACATAGAAAGAGAGACAACTGCGCCCATCAACAGTTGTCTCCATTCCCGATCCTTGAAGCCTATCCGAGCAAAAAATTTTGTGCTCTCAATGTTAACTTGGCAAAATCTTTGGCGGAAAACCGCTGAAGGTCTTCGACTTGCAGCCCTGCTGCTTTTGCGACGACAAAGGAAAGAAATTGCTTGGATGTTTCTTTGACCGGCGCTACATCTCTTGTTCTTGCGGATAACGCATTGTATTGCCTTTCAATAGCGAGAAGATCATCGCCAGTTAGAGATTCGAAATCTAACACAACCGAGGTGATGGTTTGATCTCCACTGACAACTGGTTTACTCAAGGTGAACACGATGTCCTCATTTACAGTTTCATTTTCTTTCATGTGAATTCGTCTCCTTTGTTATAGTGCTAGTTGTTGGCGAATAGCAGCAAGGTAATCGACACCATCGATGATGCAAATGTAATTATATTTATCAATTTCCACCACAGTTTTTCCGTCAACGGTTGCTTTCAGGTAGATAACTTCGAATTCGCTCGAACTATCTGTTGTTGCGCCGGACTCTAGCTTTCCAAAATCGAATTTTTTAGGAATGGCTCGTACAGATACCTTCGCGCCAATCGGAAGATAAGCACCCGTTTGGGTGTCATACGTCTGCTGTGAAGCCCTAAAATCGAGCGCATGGGCTTTAGGCGCTGCCAATCGAATGGCTGTAGGGTCAATGGTCCGCCAGTTCAGCGTGCAGGTCATGCTACTAAAATGCCCAATGGTCGGGGAATCTACTTCGCCGGCGATGCCTGCCCCTTTGATCGTCTCAGATAGAGACTCCAGGCTAGGAAGAGTGACATCGGCCACCCCGAGGAATGTGCTTCCTTCGTGATAAACAGAGTAACCAGTGACTTTTTCAGGAATTTGCTTCATGTATATTCCTCGCTTTCTTAATTACGAAATGGAACCCAAATACTGCGGATCATATTCAATAAGGAAGTCAATTTCTTGCGCTGGAGATGGCGGTGTTACAAAGATATGAAAGGTAAGTTTGCCGTTCATAAGGTCATTTGAAGAGTTTTCTGATTTCAGAAACTCAACACGCCCGCCTAAAATGGCACCCGATGACTGAAGGCCATTAAACCAGACGTTGATACTGTCTGTAACGGTTTGAACCAGGCGTTGATCGGTAGTATCGTCTACTTTTGACCAATACGTGAGGACGACTGTGTTAGCAATCCAGTCGAACATGCGCCGAATTGGGATGAACGTATTGATTGGGTCTGTATCACTTGGATACATGCCGGTGCGATTTCCCCAAACCTTCCATCCTCCAATAAAATTAAGGGCTGTTATGATTCCTTTTGCATTTAGGAAAGCGGCTTGATCCGGTCCAAGGAATAAATCAGCCCTGCCTTTTTGCACGGCTCCATCGGCTTTTAAAAGCTGATTCGAAGGAGATTTGAACGGCACGCCACGATTTTTAGCATCTGTTGCACAAAGCACAGCAGCAAGATGTGTGGAGAAATGATACGTCTTCTTGCTGTATGTAATTTTGGGGTATACAGGAAATTGTCGTTTGGACGTATAATGATTTTCTTCTTTCCAATCAGGAGCCTCCGAGTAAAGGTCGATGTCCTCTGTTGGCAAATCTACAATCGCCTGTGCAAAAAAATGACCGTTAATTAGAGATGCCTTGCTTTCCATGATGGCGGCAACGGTGGGTTCATGCGAGAATCCTGGCGCGATAATCAAGTTAGGAACCAAGCTAAATCGTGGGAAAATTTGCTGAATCAGTTCAAGCCCTGCTGCTTTTCCTGTCACACCATCCAAACCGCCGATAATATCGGCTTCATCTACAGCAGCGGATGTTAGTTTGGTATAGCCAATTTTCAACGTGGCTACATTGCCAGCGATGGCTCCGCCTGATTTGGCAGTTACAACAAGATGGCCGGCAGTGTCATAACCAGTCGTGTAGTCAGTGCCTAAAATATGGGTGGTTGCACCGTCACCCGATTTAACGATGACGCTGCTTTTCAAGACACCTTCTACATTGATCACGGCGACTCCCGATGAAATAGCTGTGTCTGCAGGTGCGACTACCGTTTTGTGGGTAGCAGGATCCAGTACGTTAATAAAAACAGCTGCCGATTGACCATATAGCCGATAGAAAGCATCCATAAATTCGCATAACGTATAGGATTCGAAGTCTTCACTGTAACCAAACGCATCTTTCGCTTCTTGAAAAGAAGAGCAAAGAATAGGTTCGTTGACTGGAGGCGTAGCTCGTGTGCTTAAATGAACGGGAGCCGTACCGACAATAACGACAAGTGTTGGATTCGTTGCTGCAGGTGATAAAATGGAGGTTGGGATTTCGGTTGTGTAGATGCCATGTCTTTCCACTGTCATCAGACTCCTTTAATTAACCGCGCATAAGCGGCGTTTTCAGGCGTGCCTTGTTTTTGCACAGCCTGTTTGGTGCTCGTTAAATGCTGTACCGGCACGATAAGTTGTGCAATGTCAGCATTGCCGCTGACTAAATCCTGTACATGTGTAGGGATACCGTTCTTAAGGATGGTATACTGCGATAATCGCCCGTGTTCAATGGTAGGGCCGACATAAATGAGTGAATCGCCGGTTGCCGTGATGGGCTTCTTTTTTGCTTTTGTACTCATAGATCGGGAATCTCCTCTCGAAAAATCGTAGGTAGTGTCCACGTTGTCATGGCTTCGCCAATCCATTCAGGCGATGGCTGTTCTTCAAAGAGCTGCCATTGATAAGGGAGTTGCATTTCATAGCGATGATCAAGCAACCGTTTCTTCAGCAGTGCAATGCGGACATCTTCCATGACATTTAAAACATCCATGAATCCATCGTCATCCGTTGATTGCGTGCCAAAAAGAAGTTTGACGGTTGTACCGCATCCCTTCTCGTCCTCATCGCTCCCTTTTAAAGCTCTGACAATGACATAATGGAAGTCGCCATTCTGGGCATTGGCTGCTGTTTTCTGAGGAAGGTAGCCGATATGTACCTGCGGTGTTCCGCTGACTCGATCCTTTAAAATAAGTTCCAAGAAAGACTTGATTGCTCGAAGAAGTAAAATTGTCGTTATCGTCGTTCGCCTGCCTTTTCGAGTGCCCGTAAGATTTCATGATTGAGCCGGTCTTCCATCGTATCGTGCGCGACCTGTTTTAAATGCTCCACAATGCCATGCTCGTTGAGAAGCACGGGAACGGCGGGGCCAAATACCTCTTGAATCGGAAACCGCTTTTTGCCAACGCGTTTAAAGACACCAACATGGCCCCCACGCCCAACCTTGGCAACGAATGCACCTCGAATTGGCTTAAGTCCGCTTTTCTTAATAGCAGCTTTTAACACACGAGGTCGTTTATCAGGTACTTTGCTTGGAGTTGTGCGAAACTTAATGATCGGCGTGTTTCCGCCTGACCATCTCAGTTCAACACTGGCGTTTGCTCCCGTTTGGCGCTTAACGCGGACCTTATTGTTAACATCTTTGGTTTTGATGTGATACTTTTCGCGCACTTGCCGGCTGCCTTCAGTTCGAACGCGTTGCGATACCCGACCTAGTGCAGCTGAGTACGCTTTTGGGATCAGGCGCTGAATTGATTGCAAGTTGCGCCCTGCCATTCGAAGTTCCTGTGCGCCACCGCTAAACTCAATCATCGGTTCGCCTCTAACTTGAGCACATACAGGCCTTCCTCTTCGATGATGCTTTCAAGTGTGTAGCGCTCATCATTTATCATCATGACTTGACCTTGAGTCGGTTTATACCCGATTTCAGTGCTATCAACGTAGAGCGCCATTTGAAATAACGAAACCCCATCAGCGTAGCCAAAGGGGTGTTTGTTGGTTGAATCGATATCCTGAACAGCCCAAATATCAACACCATCGATATTAAATACTTGAGCGAATTCATCTGGATTTAAGAAGGTGCTCACATCAATGGCAAAGTAATCCTTTAATTTGGGCACTGTCATCTTTAAAGGTCCTGCTGCTCAAGCCAAGCTGCGTATTGATCAATGCGTTCTTGCTCATTTGCGCCTGGTGTTAGCTCAATAAGAACCAACTGTTCTTTTTGTTGACTAGCTTTAAGGTTCGTAAATGCCTCAAGCGTCAAAAACGTGCTTTTCGAATCGGTTTCTTCCTCATCCGTGTAACGGGCAAGACCATCTTCCACTAAGCGATCTTGCTCTTCTTGTGGAAGATCCGTAATCGGAACACCTGCTGGGTACATAATGCCATTATGTGAAACGTGCCATGTGCTAATAATGCTCATAAGATCACCCTTCCTTAAAATACTTTGGCAATATACCAGGAATTCACTTCGTGTGGCACAGGAAGTGGGCGGCTGTGCAATTGGGCAAATCGGGCTGCAGGGTCTTTTTGCATCCAAGAGTCTGGAATGCGAGGACCCTCATAAGTGACAAACTGGTTATCAACGGCAAGCGTGATCGCCCCATACAGCATGGAAGAACGGCTTCGCGTTGAGCCAATCAATACTGTTCCTGACGGTACCATGGGTTTCTCAACGGGATTTTGCGGGTCCGTTTCATCATCCAAATACCACTCATCGTACGAATAGAGATCCAAACCAAGCGATACAATTGTTCCAATGTAGGTCGCGCCATTTGGTAGTGTCTTTGGATCGATACGGCCGATATTGAATCCTCTATTGTCATACAGCTTTTGGACAATCGGGTTATTACGGAAGAAAGGGACAACATCGGAAGCTAGAACGGCAATATCAGGCGTAACACCCGATGTCTTAATGACCTCTAACCGAAGCGCTTCGAGTTTAGCAATCGGATCACTTGAAGGGTCATTCCATTTATCCGTCCCCGTAAGAACTACTTTATTCGTGAAACTAAAGTCAATGGTCTGGCTGACGCCTTCCCCGATCATATCAGCCTTTCCTGTGAAAAGGATTTGAGCAGCAAGCCACTCTTCCCTTCGCGTGATCGCAGAGTCTAGTTTTTCGAGATCATTCGCTAAGAGTTCAATGGCGCGGTCATCTGGAGATTTTCCAGAATAGATGTTTTCGCCCATGGAACGTGTCTGCAAGTCCCCAACCGTTAGAACCGTTTTTGGCTTAATCAGCGCAGGTTTGTAGGTTTGCGTTGTGAATCCTTCACGTTCCATCACTTGTCCTGGTAGTCGTGGGGAAACAAAAGGAGCCATCTTTCTTTTCCCTTTGAAATAATCCACGTCAACAGCTTCCGTGACGAACGTTTCTGGTTTTGGGAAAAACATATCTTTTAGAAACGTACGCGTGGGCATCATCGCTTCAATTGCAGCTAGCATCGTGCGGGGATCATAAATCGAAATATTTTTTGCCATGAGTGCTGTTCCTCCTTAGTTACTTACGCTTTTTTTGTTTTACGAGTAATAATACCGGCGTTACGAAGAGATTTTTTATGTGTAGCGATGGTGTCTGTGCCACCAAAGATCAACTTAGATTCATTGAACTCACCGCGTACGTACACAACGCCTGGAGCATCAGCGGTTGTTGCGTCTACATCTTCGGTTAGAATGCCATAAGGAGTCTGCGTGCCATCGGATTTGGTGGAATCCACCAGTGATCCTTTCGGCGTGGCTGTTGTTAAGCCGATTACACTCCCTTTTAAGTAGGCTTGTCCTGCTTTCAAGGTAATGCCGTCGGTCACGATCTCCGAATGGCCAGCAATTAGATTGTCAAAGGTAACGGAATTCGTTTGAATAAGACTTTCTGCCATTACTTAACACCTCCACGTATTTTATTGATTACACCTGCAATTTTGCTGCCTTTTGCCTCAATTTGTTTCTTGGAATCGTCATTCCCACTGTTCAAATCTTCCTCATCGCCTTGCGCGGACTCTACTTTGTTGACACCAGAGCTGTCAGCGTCCTCGTTGCGTTCTTGACCCGCTCGTTGGCGACGTTGGTTTTGCAGTTCAATAATGGCTAGTGCCGTATTCGCTGCCGTTTCGAAGGTTTCATACTTCGCTTTTGCAACCAGATCGGCCGTTCCTGGGGCGGCCAGTTTATCAAGGGCTTGGATACGCAGGCGTTCTTCTGCCGCTCCTGTTTTTGCAATCTCAGTATATAGCGCGGGGTGTTGGGCTTTCAGTTCTTCCAAATTCAACGGACTTGCACCTCCTGGGGATTGGTTGTTTAATACCGGCCATAAACGTGGTTCGCTTTTGGCTTGTGGCAATTGGGGTGGATTGATGAAACGTTCAAAGTTCATGCTCACTCCGTTGACCATCGCCACCGTTCCTTGCATCATGGCAGTAACAGTGCTGCCTGCCTCAACTTCATCAATAAAACCTTGATCGAGTGCTTCCTCTGCAGACATCCACGTTTCAGCATCCATCATGACAATGAGGTCTTTCTCTGAAATGTTCGTCCGTGATGCATAGACAGACACCAGTGAATCTCGTACTTTGTCTAGGAAATCAGCAGCTTCTCGAAAATCGGATGCGTCCCCCATTTGTATGGAGCTCATCGGGTTATGAATCATCATCATCGAGCCGGCTGCCATCGTAATCTTGTCCCCTGCCATTGCAATAATAGAGGCAATGGAAGCAGCCAAGCCGTCAACGATCACATGCACGTTCGCCGCATGGCTCTTTAGGGTTGACCGGATCGCAAGTCCGTCAAATACACTGCCGCCAGCTGAGTTAATGCGAACGGTAATGTCTTTGACATCAGACCCTAACGCCCGAAGGTCACGGGCAAACTGTGCAGCTGATACCGATTCTTCCCACCAACTTGTGCCGATGGTTCCGTAAATGGAAATTTCAGCACTGTCCTTGGCTTTATTTGTTGTCATCGTCCAAAAGTTGTTGTTGATTGTCATTTGTCTTTTCACCTCCTTCAATAAGTAAGCCGCCTTCACGTCGCATGGTTTCCTCACGCACGCGCTGACGATGATTCATTTCAAAATCGCCGCCAGTCAGTTCAGCCGTCTCACGCTCACGGGTAGAGAAACCTTCTTCCACTCTCATTTTCGCGGCAGTTGCCTCTTTCAGAGGATCAAGCTGCCCTGCAGATGGTCCATGCCATTCCGCTTTGAGATAAGCTTTGCGATACAATGGATCGTCAAAAAAGCCAGGCGCAGGGATACGCCCCTTTGCGACGGCTTCAATAAACCATTCTTCATATACCGGCTGACAAAAATCCGATGCGACCCAAGATCTACGCATCCGAAACATTTTCCACGCTTCCAGTAATGCCGCGCGGCTCGCTGAGTACGAGGACGTAAAGTTTTTTACAAGCAACTCATATGGGATTTCAAGCGCAGCGCCAACCTGCCGCAGAATCGACGTAACAAATCCGTCAAAGGCGGTATTGGGCCGACCTGGGTTTGCCATGGATATCTTTTCACCAGGCGAAAGCCCGACGATTGCTCCGTTTCCAAGTTCATAAGAATTGGGGTCGCCTTGATCAATCTCTTGATCCATCATGACACCGAGCGGCTGATCAGAGGTTTCCGATTCAATGAAAACCGTGAACATGCCCGATACGACTGCCGCCATGAGTTCAGCTTCCGTATAACGCCCAAGTTGTTTGAGCGATTCAATAACAGGGGCTAAAATGGGAACGCCTCGTCGCTGTTCGGGACGCTCGGACTCCATCAAGTGAAGTACATTACGCCGACCCGTCTGCTTGCCAAAGGCTTCAACTCTCACCCATTCTTTCTTTTTATCCTGCTTACCAAGCGGATGCTGATTCACAAACCAATAAGCGGAAACGCCATTATATTCGTCAACCTCAACTCCACCAAGAATATCTTTTCCGTTTTTATTTGGGGGATCGCAGCAACGATCTGCCTCAATCAAACGGATTCGTGTGTCATAGGTATTGCCTGCACGCTTTACCATCGGCAGAAGCACTAAACAGTCGCCGCTCATAAGTTGTGATAAGCAAGCTAATTGTTGGAGTTCGTAAAAGTTATCTCGCCTGCTGGCATCGCATTCCACTGACTCTGCCCATAGCAAAAACTCGCGTTCCACAATTCGTTTGAGATCGGCTGCCTCATCAGGAGATAGACCCAAGAATTCGGCATCAATGGCAGGCTTTAGCTTCAGGCCGGTACCAATAATGTTCGTACGCGCCGTCTTAATGGCTCCTGTCGCAAGTGCAGCGCCTCCCATATAAAGATCACGGGAACGCTGCCGCAGGGTGGACAGGTTTAAAACGATGTCCTCATCGGGTCCACCGCCACCGAAATTCCATCCAATCATGGATTTTTTAGATGTCGATGCGCCGTGATGGGAATACCCAGAGTTCAGGACATCTAGTTTTTTCTTAGCAACCGCACGGGAAAGTGCGACCTTTGGCGCAACGGATGCAATCATGCGCTCGAGTATTTTCATCGGTCACGCGGAACTGCTGCCATCACCCGTGCTCCTGTGCGTCCGCTTGTCGCTTTGCTGACTTGATTCTGCCAAAAGATAATTTGCTTTTGAATCTCAGAAATATTGGCTCTAACCAGTTCTCTTGAACCAATTTTGTACGATTGACCTGTTGAAACCGCGAGTGACGCAGCCATCCAGGCATCAAGCTGAGTTTGTGCTTGTTCTTGTGTAACTGCCATCGTCCTTTTCACCTCCTTTCCTTATCCGCCTATGCCTTTGGAAATCGTGCCACGTTTTCGGGGTGCTGCCGTTTGTGTGTTTGGTTTACTTGATGCAGTAGCAACTGGGATTTCCTTATCCAAATTGGGGTTCAAGATTTCCAAGGCAGCTGTTGCATAGTTCCGAACATCGAGCGGTTCATTTCGGGCACCGCTCTTTTTAATCCACTCAATCCGAGGCCGGCCCTTGTGGAAGCGAATAACCTTCTTTTCACTGGTTAACCCATGGAAGTATTCCTCACCATAACCGCGTGTGGCATCGGTTGGAAAATGGCAGTAGCCGTCTGTGCCCTCAAATTTGTTTTTAAGGCGCGTCATGATGTTTTCTTTCCCTGCATCGACACCGATAATAAAAAGAGCGCATTTCTCGCGTGGTGTTCGCGACATGCGCCCTACAAAAGATATACCAAGTCCGCCTTGCCCTTTGATAGCGAATATGCGGCGGTGTTCACGTTTCACACAATACCGATAAATCTCTGTCGAGTGGTTTCCGTTCCCAGAGTCGATACAGGTGCAGGCAACCATTAGTCCACTGCCATCGCTTTTGTGAAAGCTTCTGGATACATAATCATCAAGATCCTTCCAGACATCCGGCTTTGTGGGATCGCCATACAGAATACGGTATTCAATACCCCAACTCTCTTTGCCTTTCCCCCAACCGACAACCTCAATTTCTAGTCGGTCATTCTGCACGTCAACGCCTGCCGTTAGCAGCTTTACATGAGCAGGTACAGACGCGTCGTAGGCTTCACGGCGATTTAGCAAGTCATCTTCCTCTAGCTGTTCGCCTTTCTCTTCCCACGTTTCTCCAAGCGAAGTGTTAATCCAAACCTTCAGCGTTTCGATATCTTTCTTAGCTTCCTTGAACTCTTCAATGATCGTGCTCCAACGTTTCCACGGGGAAGCAAGCTCATTTAGGTGAAAGCCTCTTGATTTGGATTCCGGTTTACGGGCAATCCACTTCCCTGTCCCTTCTTTCCAATCGAACTCCCCGTGAATGGCTCCGCAGTACTTACAGGCTAAACTGGCATCATCAAAACGAACCTGTTCCCATGATAGCGGTTGGTGTTCGCCGCAGCTTGGACATGGCAAACACCATTGTTCCATAGTACTTGCCATATAGGCGGCTTCAATCCGCGAAACACCTTTTATGGTTGGTGTGGAGACTAATGCAATTTTGCGGTTCCAAAAGGTTGTGGTCCGTTTGACTGCTAAAGAAACGGGATCTCCCTCGGTGCCGGCAGACGCTGGATAACGATCTACCTCATCACAAAGCACAATGCGGATTGGACGGGAAGCAAGGGAAGCAGGCGCATTCGCGCCACCAAGCGTAATCTGCCCCCCTGGATACTTTTTGTGCAAAATTGTGTTTTCGCCGTCACGGCTTTTCACATCGGATATCTTTGCCGCCAGTGTCTCGGTGTCCCGAATCATCGGCGCAAGACGATCTTTCGAAAAGGCTTCCGCTAGCCCTTCAGTCGGCTGGATCAACATCATTGGCGCAGGATCGTAGTCCACATAATAGCCAACGATATTAAGCAGCAGTTCCGTTTTCCCGACCTGTGCCGAGGACTGGACAACCACTTGTTCCAAATTCGGATCAATAAAGGCATCCATGATCGCCCTCATATATGGCGTGCGATCTGTCCGCCATTGCCCTGGTTCCGATGACGCTTCCGCCGAAAGCTTGCGGTAGGCATCCGCCCATGAAGAAATGGTGTGCGGCGGCGGCGGCGCGACACGTTTGGCTAGTTTCTTGAAAAAACCAAACGTTTTGGTGAAATCACTGGTTGTCGTGTCCATCATCGGCATCCACCTCACCAATGAAGTTCTCATTCTTATTATTGAATAAGAATCCATCATAATCAGAAAGTTCGGTTAGCGCTTCGCTGACTTCTCGCGTTAACATACCTAGAATTTCACCTTGATTCGTTTTCCCAAGCAATTGAGGAGCCAATTTAGAAGGCAGCGAGAGAACTTTCGTCCGGAAGGCGGCAATCATGTCATCCATGACCCATTCCACATCTTCCGCGCGGTGCAGCGTTCCTTTCATGACCGCCAAATGCAGCTCCGCTTTTTCCCGTTTTGCTTTCTCGTGCTTGGCGCGTTCTTCAAAAAAATCAACTTCGGCTTTCCCTTCTTTGGTTTGCAGGGATCGAATGAAGTTCTGAACGGATTCTGCCGCTAAATATTTGCCTTTAGATGCTCGAATTAAAACGCCTTCCTCGGCTAATTGCTGCACACGGCGGGGACTCAATCCGAGAATATTCGCGATTTGGTGAGTTGTAAATGTGGTACCTTTCGCTTCTGTGCTCAAATAATCCCCTCCTTTGTGTAGTTTAATAAATAATGCTTTGTTATTCTCCGTCTAAGAAAAGTGTTTCTTGGTAATTATTTGTTCGGTGTATACAAGTAGCGTAATGATTTGGATCAAGTTCCCACCCTACATAATCACGATTAGTTCGAATACAAGCAGAAGCAGTAGCTCCGGAACCCATGCAACCGTCTAGAATTAAATGCCCCGAGTCGCTACCTGCTGTAATTAATTTTTCCAACATTCCTACTGGTTTCTCAGTAGGATGAACAAGGCTTAAACCAGGTATTTTCGGATACTGGATTACATCTGATAACCGGTACCCTCTAAGATGTGATCGACCCTTATGTCCATAAAGGAGTAGCTCATGCTTCGGAGCAAAACTTCCTTTAGTGTCTCCGGCGCCATGAACATTTTTGACCCAAACAATTAAATTTTTCATTGTGAAAAACTTCTCAAATTGTTGTTTGAAAAAATCTATTTTGTGCCAAGAACAGAAAATAAAAACTGACGAATTAGGTTTAAGAACCCGATAGCATTGTTCAAAATAATCAGTTATGAACCCACCGTCATTTCCGCCATCGTTCAGAATCCCTTCAAATCTATCTTGTTGAGAATGATAGTTAATAAGGTAAGGCGGATCACTCAGAATCATGTCCACTGATTCATCTGGTAATCTGTTTCTCATACCTAAAATACAGTCTTCGTTGTAAATATGATTGCGTTCAAACATAGATGTCGGTCCTCTCTCGTCATTTTGCCCCCTACACAAATTATTTTTGTTGTCTTGCTGTTTAAGGCTCGGAATACCCTTTTTTAGCATCAATTTTCATTTCGCTTGTTTCGTTTTCAACAAGCATCAATTTTCCGTTAAATCACCTCCTAATGCCCTCAAATAAGACAAAAAACCCTTTCACCACGTGGGCATTTGGGTTATGTATTTTTATACGTTGATATGTATATCGAAGCGAAGAAAACGAAATTTTTTTATCGCTAGGTAGATTTTGGGCTCACGCGCACCCTCACCTTTATAAGGCTCCAGGAGTACCTTTGATTTTCCAAAATCTAGTTAATGTTTGCTTATATTCGACCTGCCGATCGGTGCTGTGCTGAGTCTGCGGGCAACCTCTTCATCAACAATGTTAGAGGTGACGACCATCGTTGGCTTGGTTTCTTTCTCCCTTTTTATGTCAATAAGTAAGAGAAATATAGCATGCAAGACTACAAAGATTGCCAACTCATAGCTGTCGAGTGCAACTAATGCGAATGAGATGAGAGCCATGAACCAATGTCCCGTTTGATTAAACCATTTCATTGTTTAACACTCCCTTTTAATTCCATTTGAGTACACCATATCTTATATTTTGATGTACTCACGCAACACGATTTTTCGTTGAACCAGCAATGATTTTTACAGTTCAAAAAACTGAGTGCATCATCGACTAAATGTGGTGTACTGCCTTATAAATGCCATCCTTTGACCGATTTATTGATATCATCTTGAGCGATTCCAATGTATCTTAGTGTGATGTATTCATCCTGATGACCGAGCAAATCCATCAGAACCGCGACATTCTTTTTATCCTTGTAGTGATGGTAAGCGAATGTCTTTCGAAGAGTATGTGTTCCAATACGGTGAAGACCATATTTGCGTCCAGCCTTCTTTAAGATCCGATAGGCTACGCTACGGTCTATTGACTTCTGAATCCCATCAATCTTCTTTCTTTGCCGTGAAGGAAACAAGTACTCATGATCTGCTCTACCATTCATTACGGGCCGTAGTTCACGCCTCAAATAGTCGGAGATAGGCAAATTGATTTCTTTACCTGTTTTGGTCGTACGAATGTATAGTTCATTCTGTTTCAAGTCTCCAACCTTAAGTTTTAATATGTCCGAAATTCTCAAAGCTGTGTTGATGCCAAGAATAAATAATGCGTAATTGCGTAGAGAACTTTTTCTTAAGTCCCACTTGATTCTAGCGACGATATCTAAATCACGTATGGGTTCTACAGTGTTCATTCACCTACATCTCCCTCCCCCATAAAAAAAAGAGCCGCCGGAAGCGCCGGGACTCTAATCTGTCTGCAGACTATATAGTAAGCAATCTAGTATTCTTCTCTTGTTCATGGTAGCCGTATGAACAAAAGGAACTGGGCACCTGATTCAGATGCACACTTCGTTTTGCTCTCACGAGCTGGGGCATCTAACCCCACCTCACACCACACCCCTGACGCTAAACGTCTAAGGAGCTGACTCCCACAGCATGGCCGAGTCCTACATATGATAAAGGTACAGTAGGTATCACCTGAGCTTAACTAAGCTCTTTGTGATTCCACTGTACCCCGTTTATTAAGACATTTTGTCGACAAGCTTTTGACATGGTATGGACATATTTCTTAAATATAAAAAGACATTCCTACTTAGTTACTAAGTATTTTATTTATTCCTCCGATACTTCAGACGCTTTAGCTACATATAAACCAAATCTGATTGCATGCCCCATTAAACTGATAGTACCAAATAATGCGTACACAAAAATAAAAACTTCTACTGTAAAAACGTACAATAGAATTACTGGACTCATCCACTGCAGTAATTTAATTAATATACAAATTAAGGATGAGATTCCCCATAAAAATGTCATGACCCAAAAAGGAAAAAGAAACTTCTGTAAGATATTCTTTTGTAAAAATATCGTTAGAAGCTTTCCCTGAGTTAAAGAGATAAGAATTGCTAAGCCTGCTATTACGATTCCCATTAAAGTTGCAGAGATTGAAGCGATGGTATCAGATGTGTAGTCAATCAATTCGGAAAAGTCAGCAACATTTTTAAAGAACCAGAGAAATACTACAGACAGTACCAGAGAAATATAAAAGGTAAGCGTACGTATGAAAGGCTTTAAAGTCACAATTCTAAGTAAACTATATAAAACTTGTAGTATCTGTTGTAACTCGTTCTCTTCTAAACATATCTTTCATCTCACTTTAGAAAAGCAGATTTTTTACAGCAACAGCAAAATCCCTTAATTTTGAAGTTAAAGCAGCCTGTGAAATATCTTTATCAGCGTGAGTCATTTGAACTGAGTCTCTTGACTTGTACTTCATCGGGACCCTTTTTTCTTTCCTTGTCCCGTAAGTTTTTTGTCTAGAATATCCATATGCATTAACGCCTCCATAGCCTTTCGACACCATTTCTATACCACTCTGAATAAACTTCCCATCCTTATTCAAACCATTTGGGTTTTCCAATGTAGTCTTTAATTTTGTAGCCTTCTCCTTAGTTATAATATCATCCAGGTCCTTATATGTGTCATCAGAAATAGGATTAGGATGTATTAAATTAAATTCAATTTTTGTTAGATACTCCATTTTCGCTATTTCACTTTTGATTACCTCTTTAATAGACAATAATTGTACCGAGATTGCCCCAACATTCATATTGCCATTATAAATTACATTCTCAAAGGCTTCGATGAAATCTTCGCGGCTAACATTGGAATTCTCTTCAAAAACCAAAATTTCCGATACATAATTATATACAAAAAAACTTTTGTAAGCGGAAGGTTCCGGCAAAGCAAACCATTCCGTTTTTCCTGAAGCTGCATTATAGATAAGCTTCTTCTCATATCTAGTTTTAATAAAATCTCCAAAAACTATTTCCTCTTTTTCATTTTTGCCTAATTCACTAAACCTCCATACCCATTTTGACTTACCGATCTTCCATTCAGGATAATTCAAAATTGTAATTGGTAAAAGTTCAATCAACTCATTAACGTTTGAGCTATAAATTGCACTATTAATATTCACTTTAGCTGCAAGAAATTTTCTTCTCATAAATTATTTACCTACCCACTATTATTTAAGAACAAGAGTCCCCATGAAAATCCATATAATTCTCATGTTCCCATATAATGTAGATGGTTTCAATCAGAACATACGTACTTTATTCCTATTTTTCGTTTGCAGATAAGATATTTTAGATCTTTTGACCTAGTCTCCTTACTTTCACTCTATATATAGCAATGTATTTGCTATACTAACAATTCCGTCATTTATTTTCCGATCTATTGTCTTTTCACAGTAATTCCAACTGCTGAAACGTAAGATTGTCGCTGCTCTAGAATTCCCTTTAATAAAACGATACTCAGTTACTTCTCTAACGTCATACTCCAAGATTTGTTCAACTGCCCTTTCAAGCAATGGACAAATTTGACTCCATTTCTTCTGGAGTATCAGGCTTTGCTCTGTAGTTGGTGGATTTTTCTTAAATCCTGCTAAAGCCTTCATCATTTTTTTATACTCTGTTAGATGAACTTTAACTCTTGCTATATCTGTTTTTGACGCTTCTGGAAACATGCTAAATTGCCCTACTTTTTCGGCTACCATCATATTCTACACACCCCATTTATGCTATAATTGGTGTAAGAATAACTTGATCCTCTGCGAGCCCGTCCAAGGTTACACGCAGAGGATTCTTTCTATTGTGCAATTTTAATAATTTCTGTTTTTATTTCTTTGTAATAATCAATAAGTTCTGGTTCCGCTTTTTCTAACAATTCTTCCTCGCTTTCAGCTCCGTACGTTCTAAACAAATATTTAACCGCATCTTCTGCCTGGTCTATGGTTGGTTTTGTCTCCATGGACTTAGCGAGAAACCTATTTAACTGGTCATATGCTTTTAGTTTCTCATTATCACTAATTGGCACTTCAATTACCTCCTTCTTTTCTTCGTGTTATCCATCCGAATGCGCTACCCTTACTAGTTGCTTCTATGATGTAAGAACTCCCTTTCTGAAGCCACTCATTAGCAACAACGACTAACACACCATATTTTGTTTCTACAAATCCTTGCTGAGCTAACGGGGAAGATGCCGTTACGTTCATGACCATTTTCGAGATATCTCTTTTCTTATATTCGATCATCGGCTTTAACGTGCTCTCAATAAGCTTTATTGCATTTGAGTTGATCTGAATACTTATCAAGTCCCTCATTACTCATTTTCTTGTATGCTCGGTGAATGAATTTGTATCCCCTCACGTTCTAAAAAAGAGCAAATCTCATTAATAGTCATATCAGCAACCGATTTTTCATGCGTAATACTTACTACCGGTTCTTTAATAAAGCCAATTTCAGATAGTAAATTGTATTCCACATGTAAATTGCCAACGACACTTTTATAATTCACACCTGTCAAGCGCTGAAATGCTAAGGGTAGACATATGATTTTCTGCTTTTTATAATTAACAATAAAATTTCCATTATCGTCTTTCTCAAATGAAATAAGTACTTTCAAAAACATTTCCCCTCTCTTTTCATCTCCTTAATCCAGACAAAAGTAACCTTTTCCAATTCGTTCGATATCATCATCTGTAGCAGGTGAAATAACAAAAGCTCGATCATTAATATGTATCACATTCTCTTCACCTTCCTTCATATCAAGTAAAGGAACCATGTGCACTACCAAAGCTTCCAATGGTGCTGCCTCCCGTAGATAATCATCAATAGTTGCCTGATTTTTCTCGTTATATTCTTCCAAAATTTATATGTCACCTCATATTTCTATTCTTAGGTTCTAGTGATTGAATATGAATATCAACCAACCACGACCTTATTGTTATTAAGCCTTTCATCCAGCTTCCTTGCCTGCTCTCGAGCCTTTTCAAGCTCTTCATTTGATAAGCGATTATCTTGAACTGAAGAAGGCAAAATCCCTTGTATTTTGGTCCTAGATAATCCATGCTGCCTTGGAGGCGAACTCCTTGCCCTATGAAGATTTGTTTCAGGCACAATTTCTATATTCCATGGTTCATCGACTTTGAGCTTTTCCCATTTACGGAGAACACCCTCAATGAAACGCATTTTCTTCTCCCCTGCAAAGACTGCAACTTCTATGGCTTTCTTTAACCACATTTCGGTAAAGTCCTCTTCGAGGGAAATTAATTTCTGACAAACAATTTGCGAAAGTTCTCCTATTTCGCGCTCATAAATGCCAAACACATTGGTTGGACTATGTATTATTGGATTCTCTTCGAAGGGCTTTGTTAGATTACTAGTCTCAAGTTGTAAAGAATCCTGCACTCTATTATCACCATTACTATCTTTTATTTCTTTTAATTTAATTTCTTTTAATTTCTTTTCTTTTATAGCATCCTCTTTGGATGCGTTCGCATCGCTTTCGCTTTGCATTTTGTTCGAGGAATCTACGAAACCTTCATTTGGCGCGGCTTTCTTACCCCAACGTGCTTCGGCGGATTTCTTAGCCTTTACTGATTTTTCTTCCATTTCAAGCATTCTTTGCAGTAATGAATTACTCCAAAAACTATGATCGTCAGATTCAAAGAGATGAAATTCACGTACACAATCGTCTATAAACTGCTTTGCTGTATCGCTATCGCATCCCATTTGTGATGCGAACGCATTAAAAGCGTATTTTGAACTCAGCTGCAACTTATAGTCTTTTTGCTCACGCATCAATTCAATGAGAATCCAATACCATCCATACCCTTGAGCTCCATAAACGCTACGCATTTCGGATATCTTAGGATCCTGACGAGCATTACTGTCATGTGAAAAATAGGATACACTTTTTTTTGCCAACGCTTTTCAACCTCCTCTCTTACAAGAGTTCCTATCGATGCCTGCTATTTCGCTTAGGGAAAGCATTGTTAGCCCAGAAAATGCTAAACTGCACTATGAGCTTCACTAACACGTCTTACAATGCTTTTGATCATATGCCCGTTTCCTTCTTGAATCTCACCGTCTTGAATACGTCTAACCTTATAATGAATCCATGAAGACATTCTTCTCATATTCACCACGACAGCCTCTACAAGTTCCTTACCATCTTGCCTATAGCCACCCAATAGCGGGTTCGCTATTAGTTTCGCAACAAGGACAATATCGCCAATCTCTGGAGCCTTTAGCTCAAGCTTCGTATCCTTCACACGTTTCATGACATCTTTCTTAAGAGCAGCCATGTGTTTTTGAGTCATGCTAGAAATGTTTGTGCAGTAGTCATGTAGTAGGACGCCTTTGATAGCTTGGTCAAATTTAACCTCGCGCTCCAAGCAGAACTTCGCTAATTCAGCTACGCATGCGTTTCGATCAGTCCATTGAAACTTAAATTTCATTCTATGAGCCCTCCTTTGTGTTTGAAACAAACCGCTCAGGGAACAATATCTTTTCGGCCTCTTCCCACCGTCTTATCGCTTCCGTTTTGAATAATAGTGCTATATTCTCCTCGATATTCTTTTCACATCGTATTAAAGAACGCATAGCCCTTTCGATTCCCGCTGAGTCTGCTAACGCGGTAGCATCCTTCAACCGCTCTTGGCTGCGCGAAAACATCGCTTTGTTTTCGTAAATAACTGAATTTAATGCAAAAGTAATTCTATAAAAATCCATGTGTGTGAACATGAGAAAGCTCCTCCTTGCCTTCTAGTTACAAATCAGGTATACTTTGGTAGACATTTGTTTCTAAATGCATCATCTTGAAATAGTCATCGTTCGCCGCGGTGGCTATTTCTTCATTTACAGGAACATTATTTTCCCTAAGAATTCGTTGTGTCATTTCACTAATCGTTTCTTGTGATCTGAAATCTGCTACCATACTAATGACTTCTCTTGCCTTCATAATTCCAGTTGCATATACCACGCCAGACTTTAACCCTGTGTTCTTAAGCATCGTAATAAACATATGTACAATCTCCTCCCTATCCGATTACCAGCCCCATAACATTCTGCATGATCGAAAGACCATCCATCCCGCAAAAGAAAGCGACAACAACGTCTTTTGAATTAGTGATATCAGCCCATGAAAGCAAGGTTGGTGCGTCAGGCACCTTGCGATCATTTTCTAATTTACTTATGCAGCTCCTGGAGCGATTTAATTTCTCTGCCAATTGTTCTTGACTCAAGCCTGCTCTCTCTCTACATGCTTGCATAATTGCACCAAACTTCATTGAATCAAATTTCATATCGTTTCCCTACCCTTTCAAATGGAATATGTGAATTATGTTCCACATTGGAACAGCTAATATGGGATATTTTAGGTAATATGAGGATATTCGGTTGATTCGGTCGGCTACCATAATCAACCCCTACCTATCCCCACTGTGCTTCGCGGTGGGCATTTTTTCTAAGCGCCTTTAATTGACCAACTATTTTGAGCATTCTTTTGCATCCATTCTGTGTGGCCGTCAATCCACTTAAACAATAAGTGTGTAGGCACCTTCGGGTACCCGAATTCTCGGATTACAGGGAAGTCCTGCCTATTCATTAATTCAGATGCTTTAGTTTCTTTAATTCCGAGAAATTCACATAATTGTATTCTGCTGAGCATTGGTGGTAAGGAGTTAACCATCGAATGACGTTTAATTGCTTGCTCAACTGCTTCCGCAATTACTTTTTCGAGATGACTTGTGTCGATTTCTACTTTTAACACTGGGTTATTCATGCACAATCCTCCCACTCATTTAATTTGCCCTTCATCACAATTGGTCCCAGCTATGCACTTGATGCCTTGCTTGAGTTTAGCAACGAATCGTTGCGTTGATGTTCAAAAAAAAGGGTCCAATCAATTTTAAGTATTTGACCAATCTTCTTAGCTAATGGAACAGCAGGAGTTCTAGTTCCATTTTCAATCATCCCATAATATTGTCTGCTAATTTCAGCTGCTTTTGCTACATGCTCATGACTCATTTCAAGAAGCTCGCGTGCATTTACAAGATATTTTCTAACCATGTGTTATCACCTCCAACGCAACGAATTGTTTCGTTCTTAATTCTCATTATACGCAACAATTCGTTGCTGTCAATATATTTAAGCAACTTTTTGTTTCGTATGTTTTTTCGCAACAATTAGTTGCGTTATAATTGCAGTAGAAACGCTTTTAGATGGGAGAATGACTAATGTGGCTAGTTTTGATGAAAGACTTGCTGAATTACGAATAGAGAAAAAAAAGACACATCAAGATATGGCTGACTTGCTGGGTATTACTAGACAGGCATATGGGAATTATGAAAGCGGAAAGAGAGAACCTGATTTTAAAACTCTTTCGATAATGGCTGATTATTTTGGTGTGATTAGTGATTACATTCTTGGAAAATCAGACTATCGAACTCCGGAAGAATTAGCAGCAAAGTGGAATGAAGTAGCTGGTAAATCCTCAAATAACGAAGGTGAGCGAAATTCCGGTCATTTAAGAGCATACCAAGGTGGTGGCGATGATTGGACGGAAGAAGAAAAGGCTGCCGCTGACGCTTATGTTGAGATGCTAAGGAAGAGAAAAAAAGATCAGCTGGAAAAGCACAAAAAATAAGCCCAGTTTCTGGGCTTTTCTTATAAAATTAAACCGAACATACATTCTCTCATCACCCAATTACTAGGAGGTATCATCTTGGATCTTACATATTACAAACCAACTGCATTAGAGGAGTTGATTTGCAAACATTATCGAAAAGCAGGAATTCAATATCCCTTTAACTTAGAAATTGAGATGATTGCTGATTTATTTCTGATCGACATTTCTTATAGGGAGGGAAAAACCTTCATTGATTGTGATGATGGCTTTTATTTTATTGTGATAGATGCCCGACTTTCTCCTGAGGAGCGGCGTAAGGAATTCTTTCATGAATTAGGTCACTTTCTGTTGCACTATGGGAACCAAAATATCTTGCCAAAATTACTCAAGGAATTTCAAGAGATGCAAGCTGATCATTTCCAGTACTACGCTGCTATGCCTTTTTACATGTTATCTGAGTTTTCACATGTACCACATTCCCTATTAGTGAAGATAATGGCTGAAGAATTTTTGCTTCCAGAGGACTTTGTAAAATTTCGCCTTGATCAGGTGAAAAGACGAATTAATATTGGTCAGCAAGACCACCAACTAAACTCACATTGGAGTAGGTCGGTTAAGGTCACTAAAAATGATGTACAAGCTCTTTTAGATGCATTCATTTGTAGCAAAAAAGAAATGGAGTTTAATTAACTATGTATAACTTTTCAGTGTATTACGAGGAACACGAAATAAATGGAACCCTACTTCCGACTCGACTGTATATCTACTTTGGACGTGGAGCAGTCGATTGGACCCAAGAGACAATTTATTTACCAGTCGAGTTTTCATTTAAAAAAATGACTTCAGATGATGACTTTCCGGATGTTACAAGTGTTCTAATATTGGCCGGCGAGATGTTCCGTCATCCATATGAACAGAAATACGGTATCTATATCCCTCATGTTCTTGAACGTCTGGCAAAAGACAAGAAACGAACAAAAGCAAAATATGAACTAGTTGATATCGAGCAATTCATTATCCGTGTTCATGATATTGAAGCTGCAATGCAGTCACCTATGAAATTCCTATATGATGAGGATGATTTCTGATATGGCTTATTTCACGAAGGTCAGTGCTAATAATAAACAGGGTTATAAATGGGTCTGCGTGATAGATGGCCCTACGGATCCGGCTACTGGCAAAAGAAATCAGATATCTAGGCGCGGAGATACAAAGAAAGATGCTGAGAAACGCGCTCAAGAGGCTCTGGAAAAGGTGCTTGAGTTTGGATCTGAAGGCACTGTACTAAAGAATCAACCATTTGATAAGCTTTCTGCTGAATGGCTGGAAACTTACGCTAAGGGAAAGGTGAAGAAGAGCACTGTACGAGTAAGAGAAAAAGAAATAAACATCCTTAATCGATATATTGCCAAGACGTACGTCGATAAAATAATTCATAAATCCTATCAAAAAATACTTAATGACCTTGATAATCAGGGGTATGCTCGAACCACGATTGAAGGTGTTCATACAACAGCCAATATGATTTTTAAATACAGCATTAAAAATAAAGTACGTAAGGATAATCCGTGCACCGGCGCTGTGATCCCTGTAAAGATGCTTACGGTAGAAGAAATAGAGAATATCACCATTGAAGAGAAGTACCTAGAGAGGATTGAGTTGAAGGAGTTTTTAGCCGCTGCACGAGAACACGGCTTGCCCCAAGATACAGAGATTTTTTACCTACTAGCTTTCTCAGGTATGCGTTCGGGAGAACTATGTGCGCTAAAATGGAGCGACATTAATTTCGAGGCGAACGAGATACGGGTTACCAAGACGTTATATAATCCTCAAAATAACATGAAAGAGTATGAGCTTACCCCGCCTAAAACGAGTGGGTCAATTCGCAACTTTAATATTGATGAAAGTGTCCTTAATCTATTAAAGGCACATCAAAAGAAGCAGGCTAAGTTCAACATGAAGCATCGCCAGGACTTCAAGGATTTCCATGATAAGCATTTTGTGTTTTGCCGGGATAACGGGTATCCCTACATACAAAAGTCCATTCTCAATAGAATGGAACGTATTTTAAAGAAAACAAAAATCACCAAAAAAGCTACCCCCCACATCTTCCGGCACACCCACATCAGTATGCTATCAGAAGCTGAGGTTGACCTCAAAACGATCATGCGCCGAGTCGGCCATGATGATCCAGAAACTACGATGAAAATCTATACTCACGTTACAGAGAAAATGAGAAAAGATGCTGATGAGAAGATAAAAATCCATTTTGGAGACATCCTTGGTGCACTTCGTTTGCAAGAAATGTGATTTTTATGTGATTTAAAAATAAAACAGGCTCCCAAGGGAGCCTGTCAATATAGCATTTATAAGCGTTCTGACGAACAACTTACATCATGCCGCCCATTCCACCCATGCCGCCCATATCAGGCATGCCTGGTTTGTCTTTTTCTGGTTTGTCAGCGATAACCGCTTCAGTAGTCAAGAACATAGCTGCTACGGAAGCTGCGTTTTGAAGTGCGGAACGCGTTACTTTCGCAGGGTCAACGATACCAGCTTCGAACATGTTTACCCATTGTCCGGATGCTGCGTTGTAGCCGATGCCTACTTTTTCGTTTTTCAAGCGCTCAACAATTACGGAGCCTTCTTGACCAGCGTTAGCTGCGATTGTGCGAACTGGCTCTTCCAGGGAGCGCAGGATGATGTTAACACCTGTTTGCTCGTCGCCGGAAGCTACTACTTTCGCTACTGCGTTGTATACGTTCACGAGGGCTGTACCACCACCGGAAACGATACCTTCTTCAACAGCTGCGCGAGTCGCGTTCAGAGCATCTTCAATGCGAAGTTTGCGCTCTTTCAGTTCTGTTTCAGTCGCTGCGCCAACTTTGATTACCGCTACACCGCCGGAAAGCTTAGCCAAACGCTCTTGCAGTTTTTCTTTATCGAAATCGGAAGTTGTTTCTTCCAGTTGGGAACGAATTTGTGTTACGCGTGCTGCGATGTCTTTTGCGTCGCCAGCACCGTCAACGATGATTGTGTTTTCTTTGGTTACGCGGATTTGACGCGCGCTACCCAATTGCTCAGGACGCGTGGATTTCAGATCCAAACCAAGCTCTTCTGTGATCACTTGTCCACCAGTCAAAGCAGCGATATCGCCAAGCATAGCTTTACGACGGTCACCGAAACCAGGAGCCTTAACAGCTACGCAAGTGAATGTTCCACGAAGTCTGTTCACAACAAGCGTTGCTTGTGCTTCACCTTCAACATCTTCAGCGATGATCAGAAGTTGTTTACCGGATTGAACCACTTTTTCAAGAACAGGCAAGATTTCTTGGATGTTCGAGATTTTTTTGTCAGTGATCAGGATGTATGGGTTGTCAAGGACAGCTTCCATTTTATCCGTGTCAGTGATCATGTAAGGGGAAGTGTAGCCACGGTCGAATTGCATACCTTCTACAACTTCAAGCTCAGTCAAGAATCCTTTGGATTCTTCAACAGTGATAACGCCGTCTTTACCTACTTTTTCCATAGCTTCAGCGATAAGCTCGCCTACTTCTTCGTCAGCAGCTGAGATTGCCGCAACTTGTGCGATGGATTGTTTGCCTTCGATAGGCTTAGCGATGGATTGAAGCTCTTCCACAGCCGCTTTAACAGCTTTCTCGATACCTTTGCGGATAACCATTGGGTTAGCGCCTGCAGTAACGTTTTTCAGACCTTCACGGATCATAGCTTGAGCAAGAACCGTTGCTGTTGTTGTACCGTCACCGGCAACATCGTTTGTTTTGGTAGCAACTTCTTTAACAAGTTGAGCTCCCATGTTTTCGAAAGCATCTTCAAGCTCGATTTCTTTCGCGATCGTTACACCGTCATTCGTGATCAACGGGCTACCGAATTTTTTCTCAAGTACAACGTTACGGCCTTTTGGACCTAGGGTTACTTTTACAGCGTTAGCCAAAGCATCTACCCCGCGAAGCATCGCGCGGCGTGCGTCTTCACTGAACTTAATATCTTTTGCCATGAATAGGAAACCTCCTCTTATTTAAACGATACATAGTAAGTAATAAAACGGAAAACCTAAGTAAAACGTAATGCCGATCTATATCCTGCTAAATTAGGCTAATACAGCGAGAATGTCGCTTTCGCGCAAGATCAACAGTTCGCGGCCTTCGTATTTCACTTCAGTTCCTGCGTATTTGGAGAAAATGATGCGGTCGCCTTCGCTTACTTCAAGCGGAACACGAACGCCATCTTTCAACGCGCCTGCGCCTACGGCTACAACTTTACCTTCTTGTGGTTTTTCTTTCGCTGTATCTGGCAGCACGATACCACTTGCTGTAGTCTCCTCTTTCGCAACGGCTTCAATGATAACTCGATCACCTAACGGTCTGATCATGGAAAAATAGCCTCCTTTAGAAAATTGGTAATGGTGTGTTTCAAGGTTATTAGCACTCGAATGTGTTTAGTGCTAACAACAACTCTTATGATACTCATTCTGGGAGTAATTTGCAAGTCCTTTTACACATTTTTCGTACTTTCGAACACCCCCCTCATTCTACCCAAATGAAAAACAAATATTCCCTGTCACAAAGAAAAACAGCCTGCACAAAAGTGACAGACTGTTTTCTTATTTGGGACCGAATTCCCGTTCCCATTCTGCATCCTGCAGCAGCTGTTTACGGTAAATAAAACGCGACATAAATACGCTGAATTCATATAAAACGATAAGCGGCAAAGCCACGAGAATAGCCGAAATAGCATCCGGAGGCGTAATGACTGTAGCTAAAATAACGAGCAGCATGTAGGCATACCGTCTGAATTTATGTAACCGTTTCGGGTTAAGAAGCCTGATTTTGGTCAAAAACATAACGACAATCGGCATCTCAAACACAAGTGCCAATGGCAAAATAATATTGAACATAAATGCAAAATATTCAGCCGCACCATACATCTCGGTGATATCGAGACTTTTGCTAATGGAAGAAGTAAAGTAAAAAGCCATTGGAAAAACAACCCAATAACCGAACGAAAGACCTGCTAGAAAAAGCACAAATGCATAAGGAATATAAATGATCGAAGCTTTCTGCTCCGTCTCGCGCAGCCCCGGTTTAACAAAGGCCCATATATGATAAAGCGTAACCGGCAAGGTAATAAGGATCCCTACGGCTAAGCCAAAATTCATATATAATCGCAAAGCATCCCATGGAGAAAAAACATTCCAGCTAATCGTATCGGCCGGTGGAATATTTTTGAGGTATCGAATAACAGGTTTGGCGGAAATCAAACCGGCCACCATCCCGATAACCAACACAACTAATATCCACATGATCCGTTTACGCAGCTCACCAAGGTGCTCCACGAGTGACATTTCTTCGTTCGTTGACATATTTCACCAACCTGATCTAGTGAATCGAGCCTGTAAGACTGAACCACTTGTTATGCTTAAAAGAAAAATGAACTAGTCCGGTAAGCGGCGCGGATGACTTGGTTGAACAGTCGCCTCCGGCGTTGCAGTTGCTGCTGGCGTAGATGTCGCACGATGTGCGGAGGAATCCTCCGCCAAGTCAGTCAACTCAGGCCCGGGCGTGCTCGAGATAAACGCCACAGCTGCCTTCTCGGCAGGCTGCACGGCTGCAGGCGCCGAAGACGGTGCGTCAGCCTTATCCAAGGCTGGTGCGCTCGTCGCGAAAGCGACAACAGCTGGAGCTTGCGATACATCAGCCTCATCCAAGGCCGAGCCGCTCGCGAAAGCGACAACAGCAGCTGGCGCTTGCTCCTCGGCAGCAGCGCTAGCCTGCGGAGCTTGCTGAACCGCCGCAGGTGCAGGTGATGCCGCTTTCGGCTCATCGTTCATGAGCTCGTAAGCACCCTTCTTGAAATCCCTGAACGTACGTCCCAGCACACGGCCAATCTCAGGCAGTTTGTTAGGCCCGAACAACACTAACGCAACAACCGCAATCAATAATAACTCGGTAAAACCGATATTTTGGAACATGTCTTTCATCTCCTAACACTGATAAAACCCACCATACCCCATCTCCGTAATGTCGCTGCGCACAATCGTCTCGCCTGCGCAAATCCGCGGCAGCAGAACATCAAAGGACGTATACGGGTCATGCATCACGCAACCCGGCAAGCCCATGATCGGCACATCGCCCAGATAGGCAATCATCAGCATCGAGCCCGGCAGCATCGGCGTGCCGTAGCTGACCACGCGGGCGCCGGCTTGCTTGATCGCGCCCGGCGTGCGGTCGTCCGGGTCCACGGACATGCCGCCCGTGACCAAAACCAGATCCACGTTCTGCGCAAGCAGCGCGTGGATCTCACCAACAATCGCTTCGCTATCGTCGAGCGCGAAGCGTTGGTCTACCACCTCGGAGCCAAGCTGCGCGACTTTCTCCTTCACCACCGGGCCGAATTTATCCTGGATTCGGCCCTTGAACACCTCGCTGCCCGTCGTCACGACGCCAACGCGCAGCTTGCGAAACGGCTTCACCTCAAGCAAGGTGAAGCCCTCCGCACGGCGAGCGGCGGCAATCCGCTCGACCTCCACGACCTTCGCTTCGTCCACAATCAGCGGGATCACCCGCGTGCCGACCAGCGAAGCGCCTGCCTCCACGACCACGCCGCTGCGGATGGTCGACATCACAACCTCGTCGATCGTGTTCACGCTGTCGACGAAAGCTTTATCGATTCGGACTAAGCCGCGAATCGGCGATTTCACGTTCACTTTGCCCTCATGCGGCTCCGTGAGGATGAGCTCGTCGCCCGCTATCGCTCTCGCCATCCGCTGCGCGGCTTCATCCTCATGCAGGTAGCCCGGCTGCAGCTCCATCATGTAAATATGCTCTTTGCCAATGCTGAGCAGTGCAGGAATATCGGCCTCCGTCACCTGGTGGCCTTTGCGGAACAGACGACCTTTGAACTCGCCCGGCAAAATCTGCGTAAGATCATGCGGCAGGATCATCCCAACAGCATCCTCCACCTTCACTTCGCGCAGCATGGACTCCTGTCTGCTCATCCGTGGTCACCTTCTTTGCCTGTCAAAATCCCCAGCGCATGCGGCAGTTGATCGATGATCGCCATCAGATTCTCCTGCACACCTTTGGGACTGCCTGGCAAATTAATAATCAGCGTACGGCCGCGAATACCCGATACCGCTCTGGACAGCATCGCTTTCTTCGTCTTCTGCATGGAAATCATCCGCATCGCTTCGGCAAAACCCGGAGCAACCCGGTCAATGACATTCAGCGTTGCTTCCGGCGTCACATCGCGAGGCGCCAGCCCCGTCCCGCCTGTCGTTAAAATCAGATCAGCCTGATAATAGTCCGTCATTTCTATTAATGAAGCCATAATTTCATCCATCTCGTCCGGTACAACACGGTACTCGATGATCTCGCCTTGAATCTCTTCTTCAATGAGCTCGCGGATTACCTGAGCGCTGGTGTCTTCTCGTTCTCCTCGGTAACCGCGGTCACTGGCTGTCAAAATCGCAACTTTCCAGTGCATCCTTCGTCACCTCTCCCTTGTTAACTGAATGAGATAACCCCTACTACGGAATGATCGTCGACTTCATCTATGCGCAAACCCTAGTGGTCTAAGTCGCGTCTCAATCAACTATCTTGTCTGTGAAAATCCCCATTTTTACCGCCTGTTTTCGTGACTAGCATCGTGGAGCTAATGATCATGTCTTTCTCTGCGGCTTTGCACATGTCATAGACGGTTAACGCAGCGGCGGATACGGCGGTTAAAGCCTCCATCTCCACGCCTGTCGGTCCCGTCGTCCGAACAGTTGCTTCTATGTAGAGTTCGTTGCTGCCATTATCGGCAAATTGAATATCTATGCCCGATAAAGCGATCGGGTGGCACATAGGAATCCAATCTGACGTTTTTTTCGCGGCCATGATGCCAGCCACCTGTGCGACAGCGAGGACGTCGCCTTTTTTCATTTTACCCTGCTTAATTAGGGAGAGTGTCTCGCTTTTCATAAGCAAAGTCGAACGGGCTGTCGCTGTTCGCTTCGTCTCCGGTTTGTCGGAAATGTCTACCATGCGAGCTCGTCCCTGTTCGTTAAAATGGGTTAATGGAGAGGAATCGGGCAAATCACTTACCTCCCTTTTATGTTTCTGTTTTGAAAACCATTTTGCTTTCGGTGACAATGCCATCCACCCGGAAATCGTGCCAGGAGGAGGGAACTGCAGGAATCAACTGCTTATCAAAGGCAGCAGCAACCGCAAAAGGTCTCTTCAGACCCCGCGCAGCAAATAGCTGCATGAATCTGTCATAAAAACCGCCGCCATACCCCAGCCTTCCGAAATCCATGTCAAAGGCAAGCCCTGGCACCAGGATCATCGAAATGGTGGATAAATCTTGCTCGATCGGCACATTGCAATGAGGCTCTCTAATGCCCCATGCACCGCTCTCCAGATCGTCGTAGGCGTGTATGATATGCAAATTCATTGTTTTCGTATCTGCTACAACCTTCGGCACAAGCACACGAATTCCCTGCTGCCAACACCATTCCATTAGTGGAGCAACGTCCAGCTCCGACCGGAATGGCATATAAGTCATTATCGTAGGGGGAACGGACGCCTCCTGCTGCTGAGCACCAAGAAGTCTATCTGAACAAAGCTTCGTCATTCGCTCATGAATGCGCTGCTGCTTCTCTTCCCGTTCTTCTGCTGTAATGGATGAGCGTAGTTCTTCCATATCCTTACGTAGTTCAATTTTCCGTTCACGAATGTTCATACTGGCTCAGCCCTTCCTAACAAGGAGTGGTTTCCCCCATTTTAACATAAACAAAGAAAAAAACTATACTCGTGCTGCAGACCCCATTATAAACCGCGCTATAACAGGAAAATGGTCCGAAAATATCGTCGGAACCGTCCAAGCGGAACCGCTATTTTTCACATTTGCAAAAACATAATCGATCCTTTGACAACCTGCAAAAGTGCCCTGTGAGGCTTTGCTTAATGGGACGTCCATGAGCGACATCCTGTTCATTTTGACTGGAAAGGCATCCTCTTCCATATTAAAATCACCGGCAACGACAAGCGGGCCTTGTTTATCTGCCAGAAGCTCCGATATGCGCGTAAGCTGAAGCCGCCGATCCTCCTCGGAAAGTCCCAAATGGGTCGTGGCAACATGGACGGGCTCGGAGCCAATCTGTATCGTCGTCATTAGCAAGCTCCTCGTTTCCAGATTTCCGGGAAGAAGCGCCCAACTGCTGTCGATAATCGGATAGCGACTCAAAAGAGCCATGCCATATTGACCTACCTTATAGGTTAGACTAGGACTATAAACCATATGCATGCCGAGCATTTCGGAAATCTCTCGGGCCTGATCCACGAATCCGCTGCGCAAGCGGTAACGGTCTACTTCTTGAAGAGCGATAATATCGGCATTTCCATGCCGCAGAAGTTCGGCAATCCGAATGATATCTACCTTACCATCCATGCCTTCTCCGTGGTGCATATTAAAAGACATAACTGTGAAGGAAGCAGGCGCTTCGATATTAGCGGCAGGCATAACGGGAATATTGGATAATAAACCTTTATCCCAGCCCTGGATTGGCGACCCAAGCACAACAACAAGCAGCGCAAACAAAACTATACATCTGGCAAGCCGCAAAGACACGTACGCCATCCCCTATCCCCTTCAGGCTCTATGCAAAATTAAGCATACGACGCACTCACGCATGGTGTATACTAGTGAATTGATGGGATTATAGGCAGTTCGGTTCACGCCTTGCACAGTTCTTTCATTAATTAGCAGGAGGCAGCAGAAGATGTTATTACAGGTTTCTAACATTTCCAAAAGCTACGGGGTACGTTCTGTACTCTCCAATATAACGCTTCAAATCGAGGACAAGGAACGTATTGGTCTAGTCGGCGTCAACGGTGCCGGGAAGTCAACCTTGCTTCAGATTATTGCCGGCGAAATGTCTTATGACAGCGGCGATCTTTTCAAAGCGAAAGAAACGAAAATCGGCTATTTAAAACAAAACAGCGGTCTGCAAACGGACAAGTCCATTTGGAACGAGCTGCTCAGCGTTTTCAGTTCCTTGTTGGAAACAGAGAGAGAGCTGCGCGAGCTGGAAGCCCAGATGGCTGACCCCTCCCTCATCGAGGATGAGAAAAAGTACGAAACGACGATGAATCGTTACGCAGGGCGCTCCGAGTATTTCCGCGAGCAAGGCGGGTATGAGATCGAAGCCAAAATCCGCGGGATCCTTCACGGGATGGGCTTCGGCCAGTTTTCTCCTGACACCCTTGTTCAAACGCTAAGCGGGGGCCAGAAAACAAGATTGGCATTGGCGAAAATGCTGCTCGAAGAACCCGATCTTCTCATGCTGGATGAGCCTACGAACCATTTGGACATCCAGACGCTGACTTGGTTGGAAGGCTACCTGCGGGGTTATCCGGGTGCGATTCTGGTCGTATCCCATGACCGCTTTTTCCTGGATGCTTTAGCTACGTCCATTTATGAAATTGAACGTCATGCTTCCAAGAGGTACACGGGCAACTATTCCCGTTTTATCGAGATCAAAGAAGCCAACTATGAAATTGAAATGAAACAATTCGAAAAGCAGCAGGAAGAGATTGCGAAGCTGGAGGACTTTGTACAGCGCAACATCGTGCGTGCTTCTACGACCAAAAGAGCGCAAAGCCGCCGCAAGCAGCTCGAGAAAATGGATCGTCTGGATAAGCCTTTGGGCGATTTGAAGCGCGCTTCGTTTTCTTTTGAAATCGAGCAGACATCCGGTAAAGAAGTCCTTCAGGTCGATCGTTTGGCACTTTCCTATGATGGGAAAAATCGTTTGCTCGACGGTGTCTCCTTCCAGCTGCGCCGCTCGGAAACTGCTGCTCTTATCGGCCCCAACGGGGTCGGCAAATCGACGCTGCTCAAGACATTAATCGGTCAGCACAAGCAAGATGCCGGCACCTTCAAGTGGGGAACAGGCGTCACAATTGGCTATTACGATCAAGAGCAGACGGGCCTAACTCCCTCCAACAGCGTGCTCGAGGAAGTGTGGAACACCTATCCGCATCTGGAGGAAGCCCGGATTCGCACCGTGCTCGGAAACTTTTTGTTCAGCGGAGAAGAAGTCTTCAAGAAAGTTTCTGCCTTAAGCGGTGGCGAAAAGGCCCGTGTAGCTTTGGCCAAGCTCATGCTGCAAAAAGCAAATGTGCTCATCCTCGATGAGCCTACCAACCATTTGGATCTATATAGTAAAGAAGTGCTGGAATCTGCGTTGATGGATTATGAGGGTACCCTCCTTTTCATCTCCCATGACCGCTACTTCCTGAATAAAATGGCCGAGAGCATGCTCGATCTGCAAAAGGACGGGCTCACCGCTTATCTAGGCAACTACGACGATTATTTGGAGAAAAAAGCGGAGCTTGCCGAAATGGAAGCGAAGCGACTAGCCAAAGAAGCGGAGAAAAAATCCGCTAGCAGCGTAGGTAAAAATGAACCCGCCGTCAGCAGCGGCGGGTATGAAGCGGACAAGGTGGCTAAGCGCGAAGAACGCAGCCGCCAGCGTAAGCTAGAGCAGCTTGAGCTCGACATCGCTCGCTTGGAGGACGAAGTCTCCGCCTTAGAGGCGGAGCTTGCCGATCCGGACGTGTACAACAACTACGTCCTCGTTCAGGAGAAAACAGCCGAGGTCGACAAACGGAAGAGCGCGCTTGCGGCTTGTTATGAAGAGTGGGAAACTTTGCTCGCTTAATTGGTTGCGGGATGACATTTGCTGCACGTTAAGCGTCCGGCTGGGCCGCCAGCTCCCGCAGGCGCAGCAGCAGCAATGGAACGGCGACGAAAACAATCATCGTCGCCGCAGCAACAATGCCGGAGTCATTCAGCAGCAGCGCTGCGATGGCTCCGATCATATTCGCAGAGAACCCGTACATCCAGTACGGGTTTTTGTGCTGCCATACGCTTAGGCGGCCGCGAGGGCGAAGCACTAACACAGCCATCACGAAGAGGCTCGTGATGAGCACTTTGCTCCAAACGGATGCACGAAGCAGGTGCACGTTCATCCGCAGCTTCCGCACGATCAGATGCCCAATCTGATCGAACTGCCCGGCGCGCAGCGCGTGGAACGCGCGCCCGACATGGCTCTCCCGCGCGAACGCCGCGGGAGAATCGGCGCTGTTGAGCAGCCACAGCGCCCCAATTCCGAGCGCGAGCAGCGCCGCCAGCAGGGCCGAGGCCCTGCCTAGGCGCAGCTCGCGCCAGCGTTCGCCGGCGAAGCACTGCGCGCCGGCTACGCCGAAGGCGACCGCGGCGCTCAGGGCGCCGCCCGCGTTCGCGCCAAGTGACGGTGCCGTCAGGCACACCGTCACGAGCAAGAACGCCGCGCAGGCGGCGAGCGCCGCCGCGCGCGAAGCCCGCGTGCCGCGAGCGGCATAACGGCGCTGCAAAGCCGCCGTTACGCCGAGTACAAGGGCGCCGATCAGGACGCCCATGTACTCGTTGCCGATGCCGTAGTAGCGTGCGCCGATCATCGGATCATAGCCGAGCACGGAATATTTCATCGCGTGCGCCCCTGTACAGGCGTCCAGCATGATGAGTGCTGCGTTTCCTACACCTAGCCAAATCATCGTTGTTATTTCACTGTATGCTGACAGAATCATGGCCATTAGCAAACTCCCCACAATGAAGCTGCAAACAAGAACGATGATGGCTCCATCGATCCCAAATTGCTTTACTGCTGGCGCAGCGACCCATCCCAGTAACAACATTATGGCAGGTGCAGTCAAAAGTGACAGCAGTACGATCCGCAGAACGTCATGAGCAGGAACTGCCTCTTTTCTCCCACCTCTTTTTATCCACACAATATAGATCAAAGCAATCAGGAGGACAATCATCTCAAAAGTGGCAAAGGGGTACAGCAGCGACGGTCTGCTGCGATAAATCATCTGCATATTGCTTTGATCCTTCACAAGCTGATCCAGTGCGTGGCTCACCTCAGTGGAAGCTATAGGGATCCCTATCAACCCGATAGGAATCGGGATTTTGAACTCGTTCAGCAGCGTACTTGTGAAATCTTGCGAAGTCACAACCCCCTGCCTACGGGTAGATTCCGATACAAGCATCCCTGCTCCACCGTCTTTTGCGTAATGAAGAATTGGGGATAAGTACAATTTGCTTTTGGCTGCTTCCGCATTGACCTCGGGCGAGAACAACCATAGACTGTCTTTGCCAGGCTGCATCGCCTCCATTAATTGCCCTAACCATTGATCCATGTCACGCAGCACCCTTTTTTTGAGCTCATTAAACCGATCCTGATCGTAATGCGTTTTCTCATTATACAATCTGTACAAATCACCTAATTCAATTAGCGTGATGCTTGGCCCCTGCCTACTTTTCCACAACGAGATCAGATGTGCATAATCGGTACTTACACCGCTTGCTCTATCCACAGCAGCTATCGCCGCCTCCTCACCAAGTGTTCCTTTATCCACAATTCCATTAGAATCCATAAGCATAAGCGGAGCAAAGCGACGTAATTGCTTTTGTTCCAGGTGCATTCCCCTTCCCAAATCACTGCTACCTAGCACGGTACGATGAACGCCATACGTTTTCAGCAAGTCTCCCAATGCCCCTACGCCATAGGCTTGCTCCTTGTTAAGCCGCTTGAGTGTGGCCAACTCAGGAACAATCAGGGAGTCTTCCTTTAAAAGTCCGGTTTTCTCTCCTTCCAATAGACCCGTATATCGGTTCATTAGGTCTGACACACGTATACCATGTCTGGACTCTTTCGCTTCAAATGCGAGAGCCTCCACATTGCTTACAGCAGGTTCGCCTGCTCCTAACGAGGCATACACATCCCGCATTGAGCGATTTGCCGTACGAATATTCATAGCGCCAACTGCGCCTAACTCTGTCATTTCCTTAAAATAAGGCAAGTCCGACAGTTGGTCGGGTCGAAGCTCCTGAAAAGAAAGGCCCGGTATGGAAACCACGGTCACATGTTTAGCACTTTTAGCTCCTTCGGTTCTTTCATTTCGGTCACCATTGTGGATGGTTGTGTCTTCATGAGCCGCTGCGGTTCCCCAAATTGTGGACAACTGCAAAACAAAACCTAAGATACCCACAGTTCGGACCATTTTTCTAAATTTCATGGACATTCTCCTGCTGTTTTTGCATTTAGCATTTTCATCCATAGGCGAAAGTATCCACTGCTTGATTGTTCCGAAAATTTAAAATGAGGCTCCAAACGTCTATTTTCTGCATACACAGCGTTATCCACAAAAAAAAGAAGGGCGAAATCCGCCCCTCCTAAAGGTTTTCTACTGTTTTCCACAATCTTATCCACATTATCCACAAAAACTTGTGAAAAAGTTATTCGACAAATTCCGCCTTTATAACCATTGATCTATGGGGAATTTTTGATGTTATACACATTATCCACATGTCATGTGCATAACTTTGTTCACAAGTCGTGTATATAACTAAGTTTTCTCACAATTCGGGTGAGTACAGCCCATTAAGAAGCTGTCGTCACTTCCGTAGAATCTGCTGCAGGATGACCTTGCATGCGAATCGCTTGGTTACACGCGGAGATAAAGGCTTTTGCAACAGCTACCAACACATCTTGGTCGATACCTGTATTCTTATAGGTTTGACCCTCTACCGTAATCGTGACCTCGGCTTCGCCGGTTGCTTTTTCACCTGTGGACAAGGAATGCAGCTCCAGATCGGAGAAGTCCACATCCATCGGGATGGCTTGACGTAGGCTTTGCACGATTGCCTCGATTGGACCTTCGCCAGTGCCTGAGTAGACACTTTCAACACCTGTTTGATTGTTGCGAACCGAGACGGAAGCCACACGATTGCGATCACTGCTGGAAACGACCTGCATATGTGTCAGTGTGAATGGCTCCATTTGCCCATCGACCGTTGAACCAACAAGCTCCAGAAGCTGATCATCCGTCACCATTTTCTGCTCATCGGCTTTTTCTTTGAACTTGGTGTACAGTGTATCTAGTTCTTCTCCTGAAAGCTCAATGCCAAATTGGCCTACGCGATGCTTCAGCGCATGTCTTCCGGAATGCTTGCCAAGAATGATCATGGAGCGTGGAATACCCAGCTTTTCCGGGTCCATAATTTCATAAGTATTGCGGTTTTTCAGCAAACCGTCCTGGTGAATACCCGCTTCGTGCTGGAAGGCATTTCTTCCAACAATCGGCTTGTTGTAAGCAATCGGGAAGCCCATGATACGGCTGACCATTTTGGACGTGTTAAAAATCTCGCTGGACACAATGCCTGTTTCCACGCCCATCGTTTGCTTGCGTGTCTCTATCGCCATCACGAGTTCTTCGAGGGAACAGTTTCCTGCACGCTCTCCTACCCCGTTCACCGTTACCTCAACATGAGTAACCCCAGCTGCAATAGCCGCAAGGCTATTCGCTACAGCAAGCCCCAGATCGTTGTGGCAATGCGCGCTGTACTCGACCGTATCGCCGCCTCTTACACTTTGGCGCACTCTGCGGAACATTGCCCCGTATTCTTCCGGCAGCGCATAGCCGACTGTGTCCGGAATGTTCAGAATCGTAGCACCCTCTGCGATGACTGCCTCCAGCACTTCAAACAGGAATTCATCCCCGGTCCGTGTAGCATCCATCGGTGAGAATTCAATATTGTTCACGAACTGCTTCGCGTATGCGACCATGGATCGAGCCATCTCGACGACCTGCTGACGGGATTTGCGAAGCTGGAAATCCAGGTGGATGTCCGAGGAGGACAAGAACATGTGAATACGGCGCGACGCTGCGTCTTGTGTAGCTTTGATCGCTGAATCAATATCGGCCTTCATCGCGCGGGCAAATCCGCAAATTTCTACGCCTTGCAGTTCACGCGAAATTTGCTGCACCGCATGAAAGTCACCAGGGCTCGATATAGGGAAGCCGGGCTCTATTGTATCGACGCCCATTTTCGCCAGCTGTCTTGCGATGCGGATTTTTTCTTCCGGGTACAGTGAAGCGCCTGGCGCTTGCTCTCCGTCTCTAAGTGTCGTATCAAAAATGCGAATGCGGCGGTTTGTGTTATTTTCCATGGTTCAATTCCTCCTTGAATTGGAGCCAATCTTTGTTGGCTGTGCTTTATTGTTGGTGGTGCTTGATACTTGCCGGTTGTCGGCTTGATGATTAGTTTTTTTGTGTTGTTGGTGCTATTGATACTGCTACTGTTGCCGCTATTGCTGCTATTCCCCAAAAATCGCAACTCACTTGTTCTTAAAGGAACCTCATTCCTCTATTCATACGGAATGATAAGGTTCCACGCACAAAGCGGAACTACAGGGCCTTATTCTCTCTCCGCGAGCCATATTTTCACGAAAAACGGTGAAATAGCGGATCACTGTTCCCTCTCCAAGCTTTTGAGGCTTTTTACGCCGAAATAGCACCCTGAAGTTCCCTCCCCGTCCCGGAGACGGAGACGACAAAAAGACCCGTCATCTCCACATAAGAGACGACGGGTCTTCACCCAGCGCGGTACCACTCTTGTTGGCTCCGCATCACGAAGCCCACCTCAGACATAGCGGCTGCTATGTCACCTGATCACGGAGGTCATCCGTTCATCCCTAACAGCAGGTGAAACTGCCGATCAGGATGACCGCTTCCAAGCGAGTTCGGGGCGTTCACGGTCTGCGTCGCATCAACCCGCAGCTTTCTGTACCGTAGAAGTGAGCCCTTACTACTCTTGTTCATTGCGTTTGTTCTATATTCGAAAACCAAAAAGACCTGCCATCTCTATAATAAGAGACGACAGGTCTGAACCTTCCGCGGTACCACTCTAATTGATCCGAGCTGTTACACTCGAAACCACTCATGTACCCGATCACGGGGGTCAACCGTCAAGACCTACTTGGGTGCTGGATCCTTGGCATCCATATCAGCCTTACCGCTCCCGGGCGAGTTCTGGTCACGTTTCGTCTGTGCTTTCACCAAGCGCACAGCTCTCTGAGCGAAACTGAGGTTCCGTACTAATCCCGTTCGATGCGTTTTAAAGTATTGATTGTGATTATAATATGCACATTTGGCAAAGTCAATACCGTTATCTGAACATTTATTTTTTTCAGACTACCATTCTTCAAGCTTAAGCTGCGGCTCCGCTTTGAGCTCCATGGAGTCGAACTCCTGCTTGTCCCACTTCAGAAAAGCGGCTGCGCCTATCATCGCAGCGTTGTCCGTACATAGGGCGTGCGGAGGCACTAGCAGCGGCACGTCCAACTGGCCGCAGCGCTCAGCCAGCGCGCTGCGCAGCCCTTTGTTCGCGGCGACTCCGCCCGCGAGCAGGAGCTGCTTAGCGCCGTATTCGCGGACGGCGCGCGCCGCTTTTTCGACAAGCACGTCGATGACGGATGCTTGGAAGCCTTTGGCGATTTGCGCGGTTTGAACGGCTTCGCCGCGCATTTTGCTTTGGTTGACGACGTTCAGCACAGCGGATTTCAAACCGCTGAAGCTGAAGTCGTAAGAATCTGCCTCGAGCCACGAGCGCGGCAGCTTGATCTCGGATTCGGCTTCCTGGGCAAGCCGATCCACATGGGGCCCGCCAGGGTAGGGCAGCCCCATCGCTCTGGCGATTTTATCGTACGCTTCGCCAGCCGCGTCATCGCGTGTTCGCCCAATGATGCGGAATTTGCCCGGCCCCTCAAGCAGCACGAGCTCGGTATGCCCGCCGGATACGACGAGGGAGATCAGCGGATATTCCAGCTCATGAACGAGCTGATTCGCATAAATATGTCCCGCAATATGGTGGACACCGATGAGCGGCAAATCCAGTGCGCAGGCAAGCGCCTTGCCTGCAACGACGCCAACCAATAGAGCCCCGATCAAGCCGGGACCCTCTGTGACGGCAATCGCTGATAGCTCCTGAAGCGATACCCCGGCTTTTTCGACGGCTTCCTCCAGCATCCACGTGATCGACTCCACGTGCTTCCGGGAAGCCACCTCAGGCACAACGCCGCCAAAACGCTGATGTGTCTCAATCTGGCTCGAAATCACATTCGAGCGTATGATTTTACCATTTTCGATAATCGCGACAGAGGTTTCATCACAGCTTGTTTCGATAGCCAAAATATAGACGGGCTTACTAGATTTATCTGCATTTGCTTCCGCAACTTCTCGTTGTTGTTGATCCAATTTACTCACATTCTTCACCTGCCGAAAGCCTCAATCCCCGAGACTATCCTTTCTTCTCTTAGGCAAATCCGCCCACATAATGACCGCATCTTCACGATTATCGGTATAGTAACCTCTGCGTACACCAACGGAGCGGAAGCCGACTTTTTCATACAAATTTTGCGCCACGTAGTTCGATGCCCGCACTTCAAGCGTCATGCGAATCGCCCCGAGAAAAGCGGCTGTTTTCATCAACTCACGCATAAGACGCTCGCCGAGCTTACGGCCTCTGTAAGAGTCTCGGACAGCAATATTCGTTACATGCGCCTCTTCCATAATGAGCCACATGCCGCCGTATCCTGCGACCTCGCCGCCGATATCCATGATCATATAATGAGCGAACTGATTGTTCGTTAATTCATTTTCAAAAGCGCCTTTTGTCCATGGTGTCGTAAAGGCCTCTTGCTCAATTTCGCAAATAAAGGGAATATCTTCCATCTGCATGGAGCGAAAAACCAACGTTTCTTCCGTTGTCTGCGGTTGATGTTGTTCCACCATCAATTCCCTCCCTTCTTCACCTGGATGCCGGCCAATAAATTAGCTTCCGCTTCCGGCAGTCTTGTGTAATTTGGCACAAACGTGTGCACATCCGCCTTCTCACCCTTCGCTAATCGAGGGTACGCCAGCGCGCCAATATACTGGGCTTCGATCCCGTAGGAAAGCTGCTCGAAGCTCCCTTGCCAATCTTGCGCAAATTGTGCAAGTTCTTCGCTGAAGCCCTCCGTTTCGCCTACAAAAAGGATCTTATGCGGCACTTGTTCAGGCTCAGCACTTGCCGCCTGCTCGAGCAGCTGCGCAAGCCAAGGTCCAATGACTCGAATGCCATCCGGCAGCACTTCATGCCAATCCGCAGCTAGCGCCACTTGATCCGACACCGACATTGGCGAAACACCCGAATACGCGTAAACGGCAGTGAACGCCTGCTTGCGCCTTCCATCCAATAACGGCACGACCCACGTGAGCCCTTTATTGCTCTTGTCTTCCTGCTTCATCGCTCCACCAAGCGCCATCGCTTCCAAACTGGATACGCCGATAAGATCAAGTCCCAGCGACCAGGCAAATGTCTTGGCAACGGAGACAGCAATACGCACCCCTGTGTACGAACCGGGGCCTTGTCCCACTGCAACAGATTGCAAATCCTTCGGTTTCAGCTGCAGTGAAGCCAGTAAATCCTGGATGTGAGGAAGCAATCCGATAGAGTGATTCCGTTCAGCATGTGAACTTACCTCGCCCAGCATCTTTCCATTCTCTAGAATCGCAACGGTCATCGCTGAAGATGAGGTATCGATGGCTAAGCATCGTCCTGAATAATTGGTCCGGTCTGTCATTGTAAATGTCCGTTCTCCTTCATCTGCACACACCAACTCACATACGGATCTCCGTGCGGAGTCAGGTGAAACACTCTGGTTTGATCCCCTTGAAGGGATATCGTAATGGCAAGTCGCTCCTGCGGCAGAAGATCTTCAATCAGGCTTGACCATTCAATCAAGGTCACGCCGGTTCCATAGAAGTAATCCTCCAGCCCCAGCTCGTCCGCCTCCTCTTGGGAAATGCGGTACATATCCATATGGTAGAAAGGAAGCTTAGCTCCCTCATATTCTTTAATAATTGTAAACGTGGGGGAATTGACGTGTTCTTGAATGCCTATCGCCCTTGCAAATCCTTGCGAAAATCTCGTTTTGCCTGCACCCAAATCACCGTCTAACGTTAGGACGGAGCCGGGGATTAAACAGGCTGCCAGCAATTTCCCAAGTAGATCCGTGTCATCCTCATGTTGGGAATAATACGTAAATGTGGATTGAGCCAGTGATCTCATCCCTTTCTTCCGATTGCGCTTGCTGCTCCTATTATAGACTTCGCCAGTAGGCGACAGCAACCTGAAATGAAAAAAAAGCCGGCCCCGCATCGGGGTCGGCTTGCCATTTCCGTCAGTGAACCTCTTCAAGCTCTTGAACGGTCACTAATCGGGAATCGGCCGGGTTTTCTTCGGCATGAACTTTAGCGAGCGCTTTGCTGGAGTCGACACTGTCGATCCAGACGGGAACGCCGTTAAGTTCAACCGTAATCTTTTCATCAGCGGCTAAAATTTCCTGAGCGCGATGAAGGTTCATGGCTCATCCAATACGGATTCTGGATGATCCATCGTATCCGTTGACGTGGACTCGATTAATCCGTTATGCATGGTGACGTTGCCGCCTCCCAAGCCCTCGTTAATCATACGGTCAATATCCATAAAATGATCTTCTTGACCCTGATTACTTGTATCTTGGGTTGCATTTGAATCTTGTGCCATCCGTGAATCCCTCCTTAGCATTAGCTTTGCCTATGACAAGCTAGTTAGCATTAAACTTGCATCATTAACGTACCCACTCCGGGAGCAAACCATTCTCTCAAATTGCATCCGTATAAAGGAAAGAAATCAAGAGAATACTAGTACAATGAAGCTCATTTGGGGAGGAATCAAGCGATGCATACGGTTTGGAAAGGCGCTATCTCTTTCGGACTTGTACATGTGCCTGTGAAAATGTTTTCGGCTACGGAAGATAAAGACATCTCCATGCGATATATACATAAAACCTGCATAACCCCGCTAGCTTATGTTCGCAAATGCCAGACTTGCGACAAGGAAGTAGAGTGGGATGAAATTACGAAAGGTTATGAATATGAACCAGGGCGTTTCGTCCTTTTTGAAAAGGAAGAATTGGAAACGATCTCAGGAGAAGCGAATAAAGAGATCAAAATTTTGGACTTCGTCAACTTGACGGATATCGACCCTGTTTATTTTCAAAAAACGTACTATTTAGGACCTGGGGATACGGGTGCCGGCGCTTATAATTTGCTGCTCGATTCGATGCGCCAAACCGGCAAAATCGGTATCGCCAAAGTTTCGATCCGCTCCAAAAGCTCCCTAGCCGCGATTCGTGTCATTGAGAACTGCTTGGCGCTCGAAACCATTTTCTACCCCGACGAAATTCGTCCCATCTCGCAAGTTCCCAACTTGCCGGAGAAGGTAACCGTGAACGAGCGTGAGTTAGACATGGCCAAAATGCTGATCAGCCAGTTGTCTTCTCCTTTTGAACCGGAAAAATATAAAGATGAATATCGGGGACGATTGCTGGAAGCGATCGAGCACAAAATTGCGGGAGAAGAAGTGCAAGCCGCGCCTGCCCTGCAAAAAACGAGCGTTATCGACCTTATGGCTGCTCTGCAAGCGAGCCTTGACGCCACCAAGTCCACCGATGACGGCAAAGTGACGTTGGAGCCTGATGCGACCGTGACGGAGGAAAAGAAACCAAAAGCTAAACCTCGCGCCAAAAAAGCGAAGGAACCTGTCACTTAGAAACCACAAAAAAACCTGTCCGGTAATTGGTAACCGAACAGGTTTTTTCATTACGGTTTTACTTTGGCAATAACAGCATAAGTGACTGTTCTTGAAACGGCTGTAGGATTCCAGGCGGTAAAATACCATCTGTCTTCAGCGGCAGAGTAATTATCAAGCAAATACCCTTGCTGATTACCTGAAAAAATCCAAGAACCGCTAATAAGATTGTAACCATTTCCGTTAATTGTGGTAGTCAGGAAGCTAAAAGGCGCAACGGTGACAGCCGAGAATTGAAAACGTGCGAATCCGTCACCAAGTTCCGTTACCCGAACGGCCTTCTTTACATTAAAAATGATGCTGCGCTTAGAGAATTTTCTACCAAGCTTAATTTCTGCTTTACGAATCATTTGCATGGAGCTTTTCTTCAAATCTATCATCTCCTTTCTAGTTGATACGTTAGTAGATGCTAGAAAGGAAGATTTGGAATGGACTTATTTAATTGTAAATAAGTGGAAATTAAAGAGGCTAAACTCGCTTAAAGCTGCACTCCTCGGGCGATACGGAAACAATAGCTTGAATGCTTGGCTGGCGTAAATTTCTTTCTCGCGTCCAGGCCATATAATTGATTTTAACCGTAATGAGAGGCTGAATCCAGATGGCTTCTTTGGACCTTTCAGGCGTGTTGATAAACGGCCTTTTCTCCAAAACCATTTTATCCGTGACTTCAGTTAACGATCTCCAATCGCTTTGCGTCAGCCTTCCGGTTCCTGCATGGCCTATGTACCAGAGCTGCCCGGCATCGTCATAAAGCCCCAACATAACAGCATTTACTAAGTTCCCTCTCTTCGTAACCCCGCCTACGACAGCGACAAGATCATGAATAATTTTCTTTTTCATCCATCGCTTATCTTTGCCGTTAAGTTGGTATTTGCTGTTTAAATCTTTCAGGACAATCCCTTCCATGTCATGCTGCTCCATCACGGTATATAACGAGGCAGGATCGGAATGGTTAGGAACAAGCTGGATCCTTTCACTCGTCGAGACGACTTTTGATAAAAGCTGCTGCCGTTGTTGCAGTGGTTGATCGACCACCCATTGTCCATCATGAAACAGGATGTCAAAAATCATATAAACGACGGGGACGGTTTTTAGGAGCTGCGGAATGTTCTTGGAGTTCCTTACACCGTCTCTTCGCATGATTTCATGAAAGGATGGTTTCCCGTCTTTGAGCGCAATAATTTCCCCGTCTAAAATAACGGATTTGGCTTTGCAGTAGGTTGAAATATTAGCTATCTCCGGGTATTGCATCGTCCGATCGTTTAATCTCCGGTTGATGAGACGGACTTCGTTGCCATCGAAATAAGTCAGCATTCGGACGCCATCCCACTTGATTTGCGCCACCCAATCGCCAGACTCGGGCAATGCCTCTGTGCTAATCGGCTCGAAAGGAATTACAGGCGTTAGTTCCATACATTCCTCCACTTGTTTCATCGGTATTCCTTATTATTGCCATCCCTGAAAAAGAAAAACCCATCAGCCTGAGGCTGGTGGGTGGAATTGAATGGGTTGCTTAAGCCGCAACCGAAGGACGCGCCGCCTTGCGAGGCTTAAACACGGCTAGCGCGGCCAAGATCAGGCCAGCAGCAGCCATGCCGGCAAGCACATACAGGCTTTGGCTCAGCACCCCTTTGCCATCGAAATACATGATGCTGCGAAGGCCCACAGCTGCATAGCGGAAAGGCGTCCATGAGTACAGCCAATCGGCCGCTACTTGCGGTAGCAACTCCTGCGGCATGCCGATAACCGGCATCGAGAAGAAAAAGATGAGCACGAGCAGCAGCATCGACGGCAGTCCGATCCAGTTGAGCAGCGCCGTCTGCACGAGGAGGAATGCCACTGCCATGAGCCAGAGGTATAGCCAGGTAGCCCCCGGCTGTGCAATCGCCATGCCATACCAGGCATGCGCCATCCACAGCAAGAACGCCGATGCAACTGTAACGAGCAGCACGCCAGCTGTGAGCTGAGAGGCAACCGTGCCAGCTAGGCTGCGTCTATTTTGGCCATGCTGCCGAGCGGTGACGAACAGGAAGGCGGATGCCACCATGCAGGCCAACCACATGATTTGCACAAGCAGGTTCGGCGCGTTGCCATTTGCATTATTCGAGCCTGCGGGATGTACAACTTGCTCCGTCAATTGGAACGGATGCAAAAGTGCGTTTGCCGCAGATACAGGCATTTGCTGTGTATGCTGTCCGACTTGGCTAAGCAATTGCCCAGCCAGCTGCGAGCTTATCGTATTCGTTACCTGCTGCAGAATCATTCGGACAGCCGAGACGGCCTGCGCGTTAGTCCCTTCGTTCAGCACGATACGGACAGTCGCCGGCTTCGGAGAAGGTGACTGCAGCGAAGCGACACCCGAGCTTATGTCTGCGGGGAGCACCAATGCGCCGTACACCTTCTGCTCGTCAAGCTGGGTCGCAAGCTCCGCTTCCGAGCTGACCTCCACCCATTTGACCGGAAGTTCTGCGATGCCCTTCAGCTTCTCTTTCACCATCTCTCCAACCGCTAACGCGTTGCCATCAGGCAGTGTAGCAGGTTGATCGAGGATGACGAGCGCCACAGGCAAATCTTGCGGTTTTGCACTTAGCACAGAACCCATTAGAGCAAGCCCGAAGACCAGGATGACGACGAAAACGACAACGAAACCTATACGGGCAGTCTTCATTTTGAAAAAAGACATGGGAATAACCTCCTAATTAATAATCAACAGACTGTTGAATAATGACCACATTGTTGATTATAATCAGGTTTAATAAACGATCAATGCGCAATGTTTCAAGGAACTGTCGTGTAATGAACACCATCGGAAAACACTGTTGATTATCGCTATAAAATCATTGTTTCGGGGGCGTTCGGACATGTTGGAAAAGATAGACAGAAGGAAAACGAAGACGAAACAAGCGCTTCGCGACGCCTTAGTGGCGCTTATTAAGGAAAAAGGGCTCGAGACCATCACCGTCAGCGATCTGACACGCAAAGCGAATATTAACCGTGGTACGTTTTATTTGCACTACAGAGACGTACTGGATTTGCGTGAACACATCAAAGCTGAATTCCATGAAGGGCTGCTGCGCATCGTCGCACAGTTGGAGCCAAGGGATATGTTTAACCAAGCTTTAGAGGGTAAAGTGTACGACGGGCTTATTCGTCTCTATGAGTATTTCGACTCGCAGGCGGATTTCTTCGAGGTCATGCTCGGCCAGAATGGGGATTTGTCCTTCTCCATTTTGATGAAGGAAACGATTCACTCCCATATGTACCGCAAGCTGATTGAATCTCAGCCCCACAACATTTTGCTTGTGCCAGCCGACATCCTGATCGGCTACGTGTCTTCCGCCCACTTCGGCTTCATCCTGGAATGGATCCGAAACGGCCGGCAGCAAACCCCGGCTGAGCTAGCAAAATATATGTGTAATATCATGTACCATGGCCCGCTGCGAGCACTAGGTTTCCTCCCACCAACAACGAAATAACCGCAAATAAAAAAATAAAGCGTATTACTTCGGCAAAATTGACGAAATAACACGCTTTAGTTTCTTTAATTAACACTTTTGCGATTAACGAACAAAACCAACCCAAAGGAGATCACAATAATCGCCCCTGCCCAGCACCACGCGAGGGTCTGGTTCCCCGACTCCACTGCGATATAAATCGCTGTCGGCAGCGTCTGCGTCTTGTGCGGGATGTTGCCCGCAATCATGAGCGTTGCACCGAACTCCCCCAACCCCCGGGCAAAACCAAGGATGTATGCGGCCGTTATCGAGCGCCACGCAAGTGGCAGCGTGATATAACGCAGCACCTGCCACTCCTTGGCTCCCGATGATCTTCCTGCATCCTCCACGTCTCTGCTAACAGAGGCAAAGCCTGTTTTCATCGTTTGATACACAAGGGGAAAAGCGACCACAATCGAAGCGATGACGGCAGCACCCCATGTAAAAATAATCGACTGATTAAATAACATCTCCATCCCTGCACCGATCCAGCTCTTTTTGCCGAGAACCACCAGCAAGATAAAACCAACAACGGTCGGCGGCAGCACCAGAGGCAGCAGAATCGCCGTTTCGACGAAGGACTTCCCGCGGAAGCTTCGCCGCGACATTCCCCAGGCCGCCAAGCCGCCAAGGATAAGAACGAATACACTGGATACCGCCGCTACTTTCAGCGAAAGCAGGATGGGATCAAAGAAGTCACGCCAAGCGATTTGTTCCATCATTTTGGAATCGTGAAACCGTATTTCACAAAGACATCCTGTGCTTCTTTGGTTTGAAGGTAAGCATAGAAATCCGCAGCTTCTTTGCTATGTTTGGTTGCTTTGACAATACCAGCCGGGTATTCGATCGGCGTGTAAGTTTTGGAGTCTACGCTTAGAGCAACTTTCACTTTTTGTGAAGTCAGCGCATCGGTTTTGTAGACGAAACCAGCTTCAGCATTTCCTGATTCTACATAAGTCAGTACCTGACGAACGTCTTTCCCCTGAACGATTTTGGCTTGCAGCCCATCCCAAAGCTTTGTTTGTGTCAGCGCTTCTTTGGCATAGCTTCCTGCCGGAACGGTTTGCGGTTCGCCAATCGCAACGTGTTTAACTCCTTCAGATGTCAGATCCTCCACTTTCTGAACCGCTACTTTGCCATCTGCCGGCACAACGAGCACCAATTCGTTGATCAGCAGGTTCTTTTGCTGTGCGGCGTCAATCAACTGTTTGTCAACGAGTGCTTTCATATTTTTGGTCGCTGCCGATAAAAATACGTCGGCTGGAGCTCCCTGCTCAATTTGCTGTTGAAGCGCTCCAGAAGCGCCAAAGTTATAGTTCAGCTTAATTTGTTTATTTTTAACTTCATAGCTGGTTTGAATTTCTTTCAAGGCATCCGTTAAGCTGGCAGCAGCAGAAATGGTCAATTCCACTTTCTCCGCCGGCGTTGAAGCTGTTGCGGCCGGTGCTGGCGACGGTGTAGCTTGCGTCGTTTGCGCCGTCGCTGCTGGAGCAGTCGACACTGGCTCTTTCGTACTAGCGCACCCTGTAAATACCATTGAAGCAATAACTAGAAGCAATAAAACATAACCAAATAGTCCTTTTTTAAACAAAATAACCCCTCCATCATCATTATTGTATCTATTTAAATATAAATAGCATGGTTTAGTTTCATTCTATTATATAATCATTCTTTTTTCTAGAAGGGATTAAGATTGTCTTACACCATAGATCCGCTTATGATAGAGGATAACGAATAACGAGAGCGCACGGAGGGTGACCATGACAGCCGAAATATCCTATACCACGGAAGAGATCGCGAAGCTTTTAAAAATCTCCAAACTAACGGTCTATGATCTTATTAAAAAAGGGGATTTACCCGCCTATCGGGTAGGTAAACAAATGCGTGTAGACGCCTCAGACTTGGAGGCTTATAAAACGCGCGCCAAAGGTGATATGCTAGCTGCACCCAGAGCGGACACTGCGGAGTCAGCGCCGCCAACTACATCGCCAGGCACTTCATCCGGCTTGTCATCCGTCCCCAAAAACACGCTTGTCATCACCGGACAAGATGTCAGCTTGGACATTTTAGCCAAACATATCGAGAAAAAGATCCCTGACAGATGGCCTCTGCGATCTTATGTCGGAAGCTTGGACAGCTTAATCGCCATGTACAGAGGGGAAACCGACATCGTTAGCACGCACCTCTTGGATGGTGACACAGGTGAATACAACATTCCTTATGTACGCAAAATACTGATCGGCTCCTCTTACGTTGTCATCAATCTTGTCTCAAGATCGGCAGGTCTCTACGTCCAGCAAGGAAACCCCAAAAAGATTCAGGGCTGGGCTGATCTCAAGCAGAAAGGCCTTCGGCTGATTAATCGCGAAAAGGGTTCCGGCGCCCGCGTATTACTCGATGAGCAGCTCCGTCTGCATGGCATTTCCTATCGGGACATTATCGGCTATGAACGTGAGGAATCGAATCATATGGGCGTCGCAGGCAAAGTGGCTCTTGGGGAAGGAGATTTCGGCGTAGGGATCGAAAAAGCGGCTTCTATGGTCGGTGGCGTCGACTTCATTCCGCTCATTCAAGAGCGCGTTGATCTTGTTATGCTGAAGAAACCAGAGAACCTGGCATGGATCGAACGGGTAAAAGAAGTGCTGCAATCCGAGGTTTTCCATAACGAACTACGCCCTATCCAAGGATATAATCTCTCCCAGACAGGGCGCGTTCTCTTTGAAACTTAATAGACATCTTTCGCATATCGTTTGGTACGCGACATTTCTTTCACATAACTCTCCGTTTCACTTGCACTCATGCCGCTATGCTGCTGAATAATTTGTTTCAGTGTGGCATCCACCTCTTTGGCCATTGAACTGGCGTCTCCGCAAATATAGAAGTGAGCGCCAGCCTTCAGCCATGCCCACAGCTCAGCCCCATGCTCCAGCATGCGGTGCTGAACATAAATCTTTTCCTCTTGGTCACGGGAAAAAGCGGTATCCAGACGGTGCAGCTTTCCCTCTTGCAGCATGGCTTCCAGCTCCTCTTTGAAGTAGAAATCACATGCTGCACGCTGTTCCCCGAAAATGAGCCAGTTCTTTCCTTTGGCCCCGGTCGCCTTACGCTCTTGAAGAAAGCCCCGGAAAGGCCCAATTCCGGTCCCCGGTCCGATCATGATCATGCCAGCGTCCGGATTGGCCGGCGGTCTGAAGTGAGCAGTCTTTTGAATAAAGAGTCCCACCTCGCCCTCGCCCTGGAGGCGATCCGCCAGGAATCCGGAACAAACGCCGGTCCGCGGTTTGCCCTCGATCTCATAACGAACGGTCGATACGGTAATGTGGACTTCATCAGCTTTCGCTTTGGGACTGGAGGAAATGGAATACAAGCGAGGCTGCAGCGGATTTAACACTTGTAGAAGTTCCTCTGCAGAGATAGCTTTACTCATCGGATAAGCTTGCAGCACATCAACCAATTGGCGGCCCCAAAGCCACTTTTTCAGCTCCGCTTTATTTTGCATTAAGTTACCCAGCATTTCGCTATGGACACGTTCCTGGATGAACTCCATAATCGCCGGAGTGACCCTGGCAAGTTCGAAGTGACGGCGAAGCGCCTCGGTGACGGTCATTTGACCTTTGTCTTTTACCGTCACCTGTGTCGATGGATCCACCTTAACGGCTTCCAATATGTCAGAGACCATCTGCGGATCATTGGTTGGCCATACGCCAAGCGCATCCCCGGCCTCGTAAGACACCCCACTGCCCGCGAGATCGAAAACATAGTGACGGGTTTCTTTTTCCGAACCTTCTCCGTTCAAAAGCCTGCTCTTTACCACTCGTGTAGTTAAAGGATGATTGCGGTCATAGGTCACTTGGGTTTCGGTTGTAACCGTAGCAGTAGGTTCACTTAGTTTCGTCACAACGGCTTTCATCCATGCTGCGGCTTGTTCCTCGTAATCCGTATCACAGTCGACCCTCCCGTTAAGGCGTTTAGCCCCCAACTGCTCCAAACGCGCATCCAAATTGCGCCCAAAGCCGCAAAACAGATCATAGTTGGAATCCCCGAATGCCAGGACGGAGTAATTCAGCTCAGGCAAACGCGTCATTGCTTCTCCTTTTAGCGCGTTCCAGAAGTTCTCCCCATTATCCGGCGGATCTCCGGCACCGAACGTGCTAACCAAGAAGAAAACGTAACGTTCCGCGCTTAAATCGGCCAATGCATAGGCGTTCATATTCATCAGACGCACGTTGTAGCCCGCTTCTTGCAATTTCTGCGCGCATTGGATAGCTGCCCCTTCTGCGTTCCCTGTTTGGGAGGCCCACAGTATCGTCACCGATTCTTTATCAGACTGCGTTGTTTCTGCTGCTTTCACTTCTGGCTGGGTCTCCGGCGTTATCACAGGCAGCGCTATGGTTTCTGGAAGGTAGGTGCGAGAGAACATACCAGCCAGCATACCGTCCAGCCAATACCGTTTGGATGCCTCCAAAGGCGCTGTAGGAGGCAGAACAGGAATACCTGGCACCTGACGCGAATCTTCCGCTCGGAGACTTGTCAAAAATCCGGAAAGATACATCTTCTCATGATTATCTAGCGCCATTGGCGGTGAGGATTGAATGCCCAACATCGTTGCAAGTGTATCGATAGGTGCCATCGTAGCCATCTTCACTTCCTCCTTCTGTTTAGCTAGTGAAACCGCACAATACTTGAGTTCCGGTTGAAAAGAGATGCCGTCAACCGCATCACTTGTCACCTCGTTAATGGCCAGCTTCTCTCCGAACACATCATTCCAATGAAAAGGAGCGAAGCAGTTCCCCGGCCTCACGCGATCGGTTATGACCGCAGGCAGAATGGCAAGTCCGCGACGCGAACGAATTTCTATTTTGTCCTGCTCCTTGACGCCAAGCGACTCGGCATCCTCCGGGTGAATTTCGAGAAAAGGACCGGGGTTCAGCTTATTCAGCGTCGGTATTTTCCCCGTCTTCGTCATGGTATGCCATTGATGCTGCAACCGGCCCGTATTCAACACGAAGCTGTAATCGGAGTCCGGCATCTCCGCCGGCGGCAAATAGGGCCGGGCCAAAAATATCCCTTTTCCACTTTCCGTTGCAAACACGATGCGCGGACGTGTTCCATCCGCAAGTTCCTTCAAATGCTGGCTGACTCCGTCATTCAAATAACGAATCGGATTGCGATCATTCCGGCTGTCCGGCGCTACCGGCCATTGCACCGGTGTTTCGCGCAGCCGTTCATAGGAGGCTCCCCGGATGTCGTAGCCGGTCTTAGGGTTCCATGCCCGCTGAATCTCCTGATACACTTCCGCCGAGGACGTGTAAGTGAAACCAGCGGAATACCCCATCTCGCAGGCAACCTTGGCGATGATTTGCCAATCCGCCATCGCATCGCCGGGCGGCTCGACTGCTTTCTCCATCAGCGTCAAATTCCGCTCGGAGTTGATCATGACGCCTTCGGCCTCCGCCCATAAGGCGCCGGGAAGCAGGATATCCGCATACGCATTCGTCTCTGTCTCATAGAAGGCATCCTGCGTGATAACGAGCTCTGCGGCCTCAAGGCCTGCAATCACATTCTTGCGATTAGGCACCGTCGCGACCGGATTGGTACAAATAATCCAGCAGGCTTTGATATCTCCGGCCTGCATGCTTTCGAACATCGACACCGTGTCTGTGCCTACTTCGGTCTTCAATGTTCCCCGTGAGACGTCCCACATGTCTTCGATAAAATCCCTGTCTGCCGGCGCCAACACGGATCGCTGCCCTGGCAAGCCAGGACCCATGTACCCCATCTCCCGGCCACCCATGGCGTTGGGTTGGCCCGTAAGGGAGAACGGCCCGCTTCCTGGTCGGCAGATGGCGCCTGTTGCCAGGTGCAGGTTGCAGATGGCATTGGTATGCCAAGTTCCGTGCGTGCTCTGGTTCAGCCCCATCGTCCAGCACGTCATCCATTCCGGCGACTCACCAATCCATAATGCCGCTTGACGGATGTCGGCTTCGGGGATGCCGGTTAGTTCAGAAACTTTATCCGGCGTGTAGTCTTCCAGGAATGCCGGCATACTCTCCCATCCGGACGTGAACTCCGCTATAAAAGCCGGATCCGTATGGCCATTCTTAACAAGCAAATGCAGCAGGCCATTCAAAAGCGCAAGATCAGTTCCAGGTTTAATTTGCATATAAAGCCCTGCTTTGTCTGCTGTCGCGTTACGGCGGGGGTCCACCACAATCAGCTTGGCTCCCGCTTTCACCCGATCCATCATTCGCAGGAAGAGAATGGGATGGCAATCCGCCATATTGGCGCCAATGACGAAAAACAAATCCGTGCGGTCCATGTCCTGATACGATCCCGGCGGACCATCCGCCCCAAGCGACAGCTTGTAGCCACTGCCTGCGCTAGCCATACATAAGCGGGAGTTGGATTCAATGTTATTGGTTCGGATAAAGCCTTTCGCCAGCTTGTTAACCAGATATTGCGCCTCCAGCGACATTTGGCCCGACACATAAAAAGACATGGCATTCGGGCCGTACTTGTCAACAATAGAACGCAGCCGCTTCGCCGTCTCCTTGATGGCATCCGCCATCCCGGTTTTGACAGGCTCTTTCTTACGCGCTAAACGTTTATATGCGTATTCCATCCGCCCAGACTCTGCGATCGCTTGCGCACAGGTATTGCCCTTGGTGCACAGACGGCCGAAATTAGTCGGATGCTCTTTATCACCCGTCACTTTGAGCACACGGTTGCCAGACACCTCAAGCACAATTCCGCAGCCAACACCGCAATAGGGACAGACGCTTTTCACTTTGTTTGTTGTCATGTTGGTTCACCAGCGCTAACGTGCAGGATGCACGTAATTAATTTTTGTATACATGTAAGAAAAGTGACATCATCACAAACCAATTAACCTTACTTATTACAAAATATATATCGTGTTGCGATAAAAATCAAGTAGTTGTGTTAATTTAAATAACATTAAAATACCTAATTTTCAGACGTTAATTTAATATATTTGATTTAATGTTAATTTATATAACATCAATCCTCTTCAGGGAATTCCAAAAGCCCGATATTCTTCAATTCATTCATATGAATCTCCGAAAGGTCCTCCAACAGGCGCATGCCGGACTCCGACAAACGGATAAATATGCTCCGCCCGTCATCCGGATTAGGCACACGATACACCAATTGAAGCTGTTCACAGCGGTTAATCAATTCCACACAGGCGTGCGGAGTAACTTGCAAGCGCTCGGCAAGCTCCTTTGGCGTTGCATAATCCCGCCCTGGAAACCCCATGATCGCCAGCATCAGCTGATGATTCTGCGGAGTGAGCCCATGGGCTCTCGCCGCTGACTCACTGAAATGAATAAACTTTCGGATCTGATATCGAAATAAAGCCAGCTGCTCATAAACCGCTTTGGGTAATCGTTCTTTGGACATATCTGCACCTCGAAAATAAGATACATCATTTTAACACACTACTTCGATTTAAAGGTACGGTTTGGCACCCTTTATCAATTCTTTGATTTAAGCATTGACAAATGATAGAGGAACTATGAAAATGTTGAAGAAATCCGAGTCGGGAGGAACACATGATTTATTTAGCGGTCTTTATTTTTTTACTTACCATTACTTTCGTCATCTGGCAGCCACGGGGACTTAATATCGGCTACTCCGCTTCGGCAGGCGCCTTATTGGCATTGATTTTTCAAGTTGTTTCTCTGCAGGACGTCGCTACAGTGACAGGGATCGTTTGGAATGCTACCTTGGCATTTGTAGGCATTATTCTGATCTCCCTCATCCTCGATAACATAGGTTTCTTCGAGTGGGCAGCCCTGCATATGGCGCGTATGGCCAAGGGCAATGGCAAGCGCATGTTCATCTACGTCATCCTGCTGGGAGCCGCAGTTTCGGCCTTTTTCGCCAATGACGGTGCTGCGCTCATCTTGACACCTATTGTGCTCGCCATGGTTCGGGCTTTAAAATTCCCGGATAAAATGATTCTGCCCTTCATCATGGCCAGCGGGTTTATCGCGGATACAACTTCCATCCCGTTTGTTGTCAGCAATTTGGTGAATATTGTTTCGGCCGATTTTTTCAATATTGATTTTACGACCTATGCCAGCCGGATGTTCGTCACCAGCCTTTTTTCATTAGGAGCAAGCCTGCTGGTGCTGTATCTATATTTCAGAAAAGATATCCCTGCTGATTATGACGAGACTCATCTCAAACAGCCATCTGCCGCCATTCGAGATCCTCGGCTTTTCCGACTGTCTTGGGTCATTCTGGGTGTCTTGTTAGCGGCATATTTGGCCAGCGGATTCGTTAAAATCCCAGTCTCCTTCATTGTAGGAATCGCTGCGCTCGTCTTTCTCCTGCTTGCCCGCAGCAGTAAGGCCATCCAAACGAAGCAGATCATCAAAGACGCCCCATGGGCTATCGTTATTTTTTCAATTGGCATGTATGTCGTCGTATATGGCTTAAAAAATGCCGGTTTAACCGATGCTTTAGGAGAATTAATTGAAGTTATTTCGGGGTATGGTTTGTTGGCCGCCTCTGTAGGCATGGGGTTTCTGTCTGCTATTCTCTCTTCAATTATGAACAATTTGCCAACCGTATTGATTGGCGCACTAGCGGTAAATGGCACGGGGACTGAAGGCGTGATTCGGGAAGCTCTCATTTATGCCAATGTGATCGGGTCGGATTTGGGGCCTAAAATGACACCGATCGGGTCGCTGGCGACACTGCTCTGGCTCCATGTTCTTTCGAAAAAAGGGGTAACGATCACGTGGGGGACTTATTTTAGAATCGGTATCGTGCTTACGATCCCTACGCTGCTCATCACTTTACTTGGTCTATATCTGTGGTTGAAGGTTATTACCTAGGGGCCGCATGACGTTTGTATTTCTGTCCACACTATAAGAATTAGCAGATTTGCTATTTCAATAGTCATATATAGAAGGTGGACTGGATGGGTATGGGTAAAAAGAAATGGCCTTTGTACGTGATGATCACTGTTTTTGTGGTGTACTGGGTGTTTATGGCGATTACACCAACGAATCGCATGCAGTGGCTGATGGAAAATATACTGCTTGTCTCTGTCATTCTTGTCCTTCTTTTCACTTATAAAAAATTTCGCCTCTCTCAATTGTCCTATTTGTTCATCTTTATCTTCTTGTGCTTTCATACCTATGGGGCGCATTATACCTATCAAGGCACCCCTTTCGACGTTTGGCTGAAGGGAGCCCTCCATACCCATCGCAGCTACTATGATCGGGTTGTGCATCTCCTGTTCGGGCTGCTTTGGGCATATCCGGTCCGCGAATGGCTGACCCGCGCCGGCGGAATGCGAGGCTTCTGGTCTTATGCGATGCCCGTGGCGGTCGTTTTCGGTTTCAGTGCCTTCTTCGAAATTATAGAAATGGGCGCTGCTTATGTAGCAGGTCAAGTTGGCCAGGAGTATGTCGGCATGCAAGGGGATGTCTTTGACTCGGAAAAAGATATGGGACTCGGTTTAATCGGAGCGCTTATTGCGATGATACTGCTGGGTTGGAAACGCAAGCATGGAGAAACAAAGCTCGCTCGTTGAAGCAGCCCCTAACCCCGGGGCGCCCATAACATGATGGAAACACCGATGACACAGACTACCGCTCCGGTCCAGTCGTAAAGGTCCGGTGTTTTTTTGTCGATAAGCCATCCCCATAACACGGCTAGTATGATAAACACTCCGCCATAAGCAGCGTACACTCGACCAAATGAGGGAAAGCTCTGCAGGGTTGGAATAATTCCGTATGCGATGAGGATGATACTTCCCACGATGCCGTACCACAAAGGCTTCGACTCTCGCAGCCATAGCCAAACCAGATAACCCCCGCCAATTTCCGCTAACCCTGCGACAACAAAAATCAATATGGATAACAACACAAGCTCATTCTCCTCACGGATAAAGATTCCGCCAAGTCACGCCTCGGCATTTGAAGCCATCATCTGAAATTTGCCATGTCTTGTCAAGGAATTCCCCTCAAAAAAACGAACAAGCCGCTCTATGAACCTAATCGTTCATAAGGCGGCTTATTCGTTTTCATAGGCAGCGTTCTAGGAGGTGCCCAATATCTTTTTCCCCCGCGGCTGCAGCCCATTAGGATCAGGCTCAAGCGTAACGCCGAAGGAGTCGATCTGAAAGTCCTTGCCTTTCACCGGAATGCTGTAAGTCAGCACCCCTGTGCCTTTCTCATCAACGCGGAGCGTTCCACAGTTGTACCGTTTTCCGTTCCGATTGAACCAAACTTGGTACGCCGTATCTCCCTTCGTCTCCTGGAGGCCTTGCAAATTAATGACTACGTTATGAACATCGCCGTTCTGAAGCACCCATGCCGTCCCTGAAGCTGTTGGCATTGTGCTTTCAACGGACTTTAATTGGAACGTATGCATGATTTCTGCCGGCTCACTTAAACCCGGATTCGCTGATAGGGCTGAATTCTTCGGTTGGCTGCTCCACCAAATACCTACTGCCAATCCTAAGATAATCGCAGCGGACAACCCATATATCCATTTGTATGACCGTTTTTTCTTACTTGTTATCGTCTTAAGCTTAGCCGGTGGCAGGATGGACTGCATGACCTCCTGCTTTAAGTCCGGCGGCAGCTCCACTTCTTCCATTTCAAAAGGCAAAGCCTGCCAAACTTCCTGCAGGTCTCTTAATTCTTCGCGGCAGCTGGCACAAGTTCGCAGATGCCGCTCGAAAGCCGCGCGTTCTAGCTCTGTGCAATCGCCGGTCAAATAGTTGACCAAATCATTGCAATCGACAGTTTCATGTTCTTTCATGACGTCATCCCTCCCTCAGTGATGTCAGATGCTTACGAAGTATTTTTAAACATTGATGCAGGCGGCTTTTAATCGTGCCCACCGGTTCGTTGGTTTGAGAGGCTATCTCGCTTAACGAATAACCTTGCCAATACATCATATCGATCAATTGAATCTGGCTCTCGGACAAATGCACGTAAGCCTCGTGAATTTGCTCCCCGATCCATTTGCGCGAGATCACGGATTCCGGATCCGGAGCGTCAGAAACAAGGGAATGTTCCCATTCTCTGGGTTCAAAACGGACCACTTGCTCAAGTCTTCGTTTCTTCCTTAAATAATCAATCGTTATATTCCTCGTAACGGTAATAATCCAATTCACAAATCCGCCTTTGCTTGCGTCATACCCCTTCTCCGTCGTCCAGAGCCGCGTAAAAACAAGCTGAACAATTTCTCTAGCCGCCTGTTCCTCCTTCAAGGACTTCAGCGCAAAGGAGTACACAAGCTTTGCATAACGATCGTAAAGCTCTTCCAATGCAGGATGGTGCTTACCCAAGACCAACTTCATGAGTTCGGCATCCGTTCGATTTCGCATATTCGGCACACTCCGAGTGGAAATAAAGTTAATACTACTACCTTATCTCCCCGCATGTTGTCTTGGCAATAGATTTATAGAAAAAGAAAACCCCGGCATCGCTGAGCTTGCCAGCATGCCGGAGCGTTCGAAAGCTGTCTTGTTTATCTCGCTTCTGTTTTCGCCGGATCGAGAACGAACCAGACTTTGCCTACATTTTGTCCCGTCGTTTCACCAGGGAGATGATCTTTCACCCAGTAGTAAAGTGGCCAGCCTTTATAAGTACTTTGCTTTTTACCGTCAGCTCGCGTCAGCACACCGAAATCACTTGCCGCAAGATCCGCGGAAACCGTTAGGTTCTCGTCGTAGAAGATCGGCCAATTTACCAAACAAGGACCTACGCAGGAGTTAGGATCAGCTTTATCTTTAGTAAACAAGTACAGAGCCATGCCGTTTTGATCGACTAAGTAGGTACCTAACGCATCGGATTTGCTTGTTTTCACAGAGGTATTCACAGCTTTTGTTCCACTGAACTTCGCAGGATCAATCACGTACCAAACATGGCCAACGTCCTGTCCCGTTGTGTCTCCCATTTTCTTGTCATCTACCCAGTAATACAGCGGGAATCCTTGATACGTCGATTGCAGACTGCCATCAGCACGGACCAAAGTTCCGAAATCCGCTGAGTTCACCCCAGTAGGCGCAGATATTGTACTTGAGTAGAAGACCGGCCATTTCTCCAAGCATTTGCCCGAGCAATTGCTAACGCCCTTCGTGTCTTTATCATAGTAATACAGCGCCATACCGCGAGCATCGGTCAGATAATTGCCAAGATCGGGTTTCGTGCCAATCGCGATTCCGCCATTGGAAGGCTTAATCACGAACCAAACCTTGCCTACATTATCGCCAACCGTGTCGCCCGCTTTCTGATCCTTCGCGAAGTAATACAGCGGCCACCCTTTGTAAGTAAGTTGATCCTTGCCGTCAGCACGCGTGAAAACTCCGAAGTCGGCCGCGCTGAATTCAGCGGGAACCGTAAAATTATTGGCATTAAAAATCGGCCAGTTCGCCAAACAAGCGTCTACGCAAGAATTAACATCCGCTACATCTTTAGTAAAATAGTATAAAGTCATCCCTTTGGCATCTGTTAAATAACTTCCTAACGTATCGCTCATCTTCAAGTCAAGCGCCGGAGTTTCGAGACTGCTTAGTTTACTCGCATTAATTTTGCCTTTGTCGCTTAGGTCTACCGCCAGTGTTTTGGATGACCCTTTGATTGGCGCTTTTAACGCCTCGATCGTAGCGGTCGCGATATGTAGGTTCTTGAATGATTTCACACCAGAAATCTTGGACAAACCATTTTTGGCTGCAAACGTAATGACATCATCGTACTGAAAATCAGTGCCTTGCCCGTAGCCAAGGGATTCCAGCAAAACTTTGTAATACTGCTGAGCAGTGATACCGGCCATAGGTTCGAAAGTATCGGACCCCGTTCCTTGCCAGCCCAGAGAGGGATTCGCTTTCAAGTAGCCAAGAATCGCTTGATTCGCTGTGGATACGCCGCTTGCATCCTTAAAGTTATCAGTCCCCTTATAAGCGAGCGCCTCGGATTCTTGGCCTTTCAACCTCAAAGACATAACCGCCGCTTGCAGTCTTGTCGTCGATTTATTCAAATATTCCGCGGTCAAGCCGCTGCCATCTCCTTGCAAAATGCCCAAGTCTCCCGCAATATCCGTTTCGGATTTCACGTTCAGCGGTTCCGCCGCCGCGGCCGATAAAGCCGTAGCGCCTGCTGCTAGACCTAATAAAACGAGGGAAGATACGATTACTTTTTTCACATTAACCATGCGCGATGACTCCTCCTTATTTTTGCTACTTAAGGTAACGAAGCTTAGGCAAGGGCGGTTTGCTTTTTTTTAAAAATAATTTAAAAACCCCCTTCACTGTCGTTAGACAATGAAAGGGGTATTCCAGCTGTGATTAGCGATTAGATAAATCTCACGCGATCTTCAAGCGGTTGAAACTCTTTGTCTCCAGGAACAAAAGTTGGTTTACCGAAAGGCATTTGAGCAATCAATTTCCACTCACTTGGAATATTCCATGTTTGAGCAACTTCATCGTTAATCAGCGGGTTGTAGTGCTGCAAGGATGCTCCAAGACCTTCTTGCTCAAGCGCCGTCCAAATAACGAGCTGCAGCATGCCGGAAGATTGGTTCGACCAAATCGGGAAGTTATCGGCATAAGCGGCGAATTGAGCTTGAAGACCTTCTACAACAGTTTGATCTTCAAAGAAAAGAACCGTACCGGAACCATTGCTGAAGCCATTAATTCTTTCTTCTGTTGGAGCGAAGCTTCCTGCAGGCACGATTTTTCTCAAAGTTTCTTTGGTGATGCTCCATAATTTATCGGATTGATCGCCGAACAAAACAACAACTCTTGCACTTTGTGAGTTAAAAGCGGAAGGCGTGTGTTTTACGGCCTCGTTTACAATCTCTTGAATGCGTTCATTAGAAATCACTGTGCCTTTGCTTAGTCCATAGTACGTACGTCTTTCTTTAACAGCCTTCAGGAAAGCATTGCTTTTCTCTACCGCATTGTTACTCATATAAAATCTCCTCCATCACATGTGATTTAGAATAATATATAAAATAAATTTAATAACAAAATAGCACAATCTTCTTATTTATATGTTACTTACTATTTGTTATTTACTTTTATTATTATGATTCATTCTTCGGATTTTGTCAACCACTTCGAATACGGAATCGCCCCGAAAGTTTGAGAACCCGTCCTGGAGGGAATAATCAGAACTAAACAATGTGCAGGAGGGATATACCCATGGCGGTCACAACCAAAGGAACACTGCTTGTAGAAGGTCATGAACTGACCATCACCAATCCTAATAAGCTTCTATGGCCTGAAGCAGGCATAACGAAAGGAGATTATCTCTCCAAATTATCCGAGCTGTCCCCCTACCTGCTGCGTTACTGCCGCAACCGGCACTTAACGACCATCCGCTTTCCCAACGGGTATGATCAAAAGTCCTTTTACCAAAAAAATGCCCCCGATCCGGTTCCTAGCTTCGTGAAGCTGGCTCCGCTCGATGGCATTCAGTACGTTAACCTGGACTCCTTATCCACACTTCTTTGGCTGGGCAACCTGGCTTGTTTGGAGTTCCATCCCTCTTTTCACCATATTGGGAGTACACTGCCGGCAGAGTGGGTAATTGATATCGACCCAACTTTGGAGGAAGAGCCACGTATTATGGAAGCCGCTCATGTCATCGGCGAGGTGTTGGACTCGCTGCATATTCAGTCCATTGCCAAAACATCCGGTGCCACAGGCGTCCAAATTTATATTCCGATTCAGCCTGGCTACACGTTCGAACAGCTGCGGAAAATCGGCTATTTTATCGCTTCGTATGTCGTCAAAATTTATCCGAATCTGTTTACGATCGAACGGTTTAAGAAAAACCGCGGGGATAAAATCTATATCGACTACCTTCAGCATTGGTACGGGAAAACACTCTCCGCCCCTTATACGCCGCGCGCCAAAAAAGACGCATCCGTCTCCACTCCCCTGTTATGGAAAGAGGTTGAACTGCGTCCCAGCCCTCGTGAATTCAATTTGCATACGGTCCTCGACCGGTTAAAAAAGTACGGAGACTTGATTGAAGGGGTCCCTCTCCAAAATCTGGACGCAATTTTAGCCCGACTCGGCTAGCTAGTAGTTCTGTGTAGAACTCCTTAAAACAAAGGTGACAGCAGTCGGGCAATCACTTCTTTCCCCTTCTCCAATCGCGATCTTTGCTCAAATTCAGCCAATTTCAACTCATCGCTATCTTTTAAATCCATCCAAAAGTCATCTTCCAGACGGTCAATCACGTCCTGATTAAACATCACCGCATTCAATTCAAAATTGCTGAAAAAGCTGCGCATATCCACATTGGCGGTTCCTACGGTTGCCATCATATGATCGATGATCATGACCTTGGCATGCATGAATCCTTTCCGATAGAGGTAGAACTGAACCCCGGCCTGCATTAGCTCTAATAAATAGGAGCGGGAGGCATATTGAACAATACGGGAATCAGCTTTATAAGGAAGGATGATGCGGACATCCACACCGCTGAGTACGGCCGTTTTAAGCGCCATCGTTATACTTGCATCTGGAATAAAGTAGGGTGTCGTCATATACACCCGCTTCTTGGCCGCGACAATTCCTGCAAAAAACATCTCCTGTATCGCATCCCAATAAGCGTCCGGGCCGCTCGAAATCACTTGAACCAAGGACGTCTCCGATTCATGATGCTCTGGATACATGGAATCATCAGCCAAACGTTCCCCGCTTACGAACAACCAATCCGTCATAAAGGTCGTCTGCAAGTAATACACCGAGTCCCCATGCAGCATCAGATGCGTATCGCGCCAAAAGCCGAGCTTGGGATCCCCTCCCAGATACTCGTCTCCGATGTTAATACCCCCGACAAAACCAACCAATCCGTCAATGACAATGATTTTGCGATGATTACGGTAATTCATTCGTTTATCGAAAAATGCAATAAGTGGTCTCAAAAAGGGATAAACCTCAATCCCCGCCTGTTTAAATCTATTTATATAAGCTGACGAAAGTGAGTAGGAGCCGATTCCGTCATAAATGACGCGGACCTTCACCCCCTGCAGCGCTTTGCGAATGAGCGCTTCTTGAAATCTGTTACCTATGGCATCATGCCGAATCGTATAAAATTCAAAATGAATATGCTTCTCGGCCCTCTCGATGGCTTCGAGCATCGCCTCATACGTGATATCCGCATTGGTCAGCACTTTCACTCGGTTGTTCGGGGAAATGGCCGAGCCCGGAATGTTGTGAAGCAACCCGCATAGCCGCGAGTCCTCGAAGAGCTGATAGTGCTGCTCCTCAATTCTCTCCTGGTTATGGCTTCCCATGCCCAGCCATTGGTACCTGGGTTCAGAGCTTCTACGGCGCCCTTTGCGGCGAACCGTTTTGCGCTGGGTGTATTCCTTCGCCAAGAAATAGTACATGAGAAAGCCGATGATCGGGAGAATAAATAATACGAACAGCCAAGCCACCGTCTTGGCGGGTCTTTTGTACTCACCAATCAAAATCGTAGCTGTCTGAAAAATGAAAAGAAGCAGTACACCAACCACCCAAATCACGAGCTTCACCCCCTCTTCCTGGCGCGAAAAACTTCCTTCTAATTCTTGTCACGTTAGCTTTTGCCAAGGGCTTTCCCACTATACTTATTCACCTTCAAGTCAGGGACACAATAAAATTTTCCAACTTTCGTAATAAAATCCTTCATTTCGCAGAGAATAATAAACGCATTCCTATGATCATTCTGGCGGGAGGTGCCATTCGCATGGTCAAAACATCCAATCCATTGATGAAAAGCATCCTGCGCAAGCGCACATCAAACAAGCAGGAGGATTCCAGTGGCGAGCAAAAAGGTCTACATGATTCGCTGGACTATCAATTCATTGAAGAGTTGAAGAAAACACCGCTCTCATTGCTATTGGATGATAATCACGCCTTCATTAAAGCCATTTTCCAGGACTGCTCCGATGTCGTCGTTCGCCAATTTGACATTGAGCCGAACATTCCCGCACTGCTGTTATTCGTAGACGGGCTCACGAATACCGAACTGCTGAATGACACGATGAAATCGCTCATGCTGATTGGCGGCGGCGAGACGTCCGTCCAGCGCATCGCAGACGCCATTCTCCCCGTCTCCCAAACACAGATCTCCGATAATTACGGAGACCTGCTCGTTTCCGTGCTGGGCGGTGACGCCGCCCTGCTCGTTGAAGGAAACGCGAAGGCGATCCTGCTCGGCATCCGCGGAACAGAAAAGCGCTCCGTTGCAGAACCGGAGACGGAGACCGTCGTGCGCGGACCGAAAGAGGGGTTCGTGGAGAGCATTCGCACGAACACCTCGATGATCCGCCGCAAGCTGAAGACGCCCAGGCTGAAGATGAAATCCATGTGCGTCGGCAAAGAGAGCAACACCAATCTCGTCATCTGTTACATGGATGACTTGGCGATGCCCTCCCTTGTCGAGGAGGTGGTCAAACGTCTGGAGCTCATCAAGATCGATGCGATTCTGGAATCCGGCATGATTGAAGAGCTGATCCAAGACAATGCGTACTCCCCCTTCCCGCAGATGCAGTATACGGAGCGGCCTGATGTTGTGGCCGGGGCCTTGGTGCAGGGACGGGTGGCCATTCTCACGGACGGCACGCCGTTTGCGCTCATCGTGCCTTTTGTTTTCATCCAAACGATGCAAACGGCTGAGGATTACTATGAGCGATTCCAAATCGGCTCTCTCTTAAGGCTGCTTCGTTATGTTTTCGTTTTTTTATCGCTGACGACACCCGCTTTGTATGTCGCAATAACGACGTTCCATCAAGAACTACTACCAACGACCTTGATGCTAAGCGTCGCGGCATCCAGAGAAGCGATTCCATTTCCCGCGGCCGTAGAGGCTTTCATCATGGAGATCACGTTCGAGGCGCTGCGCGAAGCCGGTATCCGACTTCCCAAAGCAGTTGGCTCTGCGGTTTCCATCTTGGGGGCGCTGGTCGTCGGACAAGCAGCCGTGCAAGCCGGGATTGTTTCTGCGCCAATGGTTATCGTTGTTTCCATTACCGGGATTGCCTCTTTCACAATCCCGCGCTTTAACGGCGCCATCGCCATTCGCATGCTGCGTTTCCCCATCCTTTTGGCAGGAGCGGTCTTTGGCTTCTATGGCATCTTCTTTTCGTTGATGATTTTAATTGGACATATGGCGAATCTCCGCTCTTTTGGCGTGCCTTACTTGTCGCCTATCGGACCTTTATCTTCCGGCGATATGAAGGATGTATTCGTTCGCGCCCCTTGGTGGGAGCTCAATAAACGTCCGGAATTCATGCCCGTTCAAGATGCCCACCGCATGGATGACAAACTCAGCCAACAGATCATGCAGGACGGAGGCCTAGACGGAAGCTCGATCCAGCATAAGCATCACTCCAGTGAGGAGGGCAATCAGAATGGTTCATCCTAGACGGCTATGCCAGCTCTTATCGCTCCCCCTCCTGCTTGTCTGCCTGACAGGCTGCTGGGATCGAACGGAAACCAACGACATCGCGTTTGTTCTCACGTCTGCCGTCGACTTGGAGGATGACGGCAAATTTCGTGTATCCTACATGCTGCCTCTCCCCGGTTCCATGGGAGGTGCAAGCGGCGGAGGCGGAGGCACCGCCGGCGGCAAGAGCTACTACATCGACTCCGATGTAGGCGCTACGTTTCACGAAGCCAACACAAAACTCCAGATGCGCATGTCGCGCCGTTTGTTTCTCTCCCATCGGAGGACGATCATCATTGGAGAGAAGCTGGCCAGGAAAGGCATCGGTGTCATCTTCGACACCGTTCCACGCTCACCGGAAAGCCGGATGACATCCTTCCTGGTCATATCCAAAGGCAAGGGCTATGACCTGCTGAACACCGAGCCGAAATTCGAACGATTCCCGGCTGAAGTCATTCGGGAGCTGACGAAATCCAGGCAGTCCTTGGGCACTTCCACCAAGGATATTGGCATTACGTTGAGCTTCAACAGCGATCCAATCCTGACTTATTTGGAACCAAAGCAATCGCAAGCTTCCAAGGAACCATCCCATGAAATTCAAATGATTGGGTACGGACAATTTAAAGGCGACCGCTTGGTTGGCATTTACAAGGACCACGAAGCAGAAGGGCTCATGTGGCTGAGGAACCATGTGAAGGAATATCTCGTTTCCTTCCCGCCAGAGGAGGGAAACGCCAACAAGATTTCCATTACCGTGACGAAAGGGCAAACGCAAATCAAACCTAGTCTTCAACAAGACAAGGTCATCTTTGATATCCTCATCGACGCCAGCGCCTCAGTGAAAGAAGATCTATCGAATCTGGATCTGAACAAGGCCAAAGTGATGCGGAAAGTTGAGAAGCAGCTTGCGGAACAAATTGTCAAGTCCATTCAAGCGACGGTTAAGCAAATGCAAAAAGAAGGAACGGACTCTGCCCATCTTGGTTTGACTGTTTGGCGAAGCCATCCGTATGAGTGGAACAATGGCATAGAGGCAAAATGGGGGGCTTATTTCAAGGATGCAGAGTTCCGCATTCACGTCAATGCTTCCATTGAAGAAACCGGCCTGATTAACAAAAATGTTATCAAAGAGGGGATGTAACCTATTGGATCGCATATTCATGATATGTTTTCTGATTACGATGGCAGGTTCGCTTCTCATCGATCGCAGGATGCTAAGGCAAGAGAAAGGCTCCATCAAGGTGACCTATGGTTTTTTTACTTTTCTCACCCTAGGCCTCTTCTTCAGCAAGTACTTGCATTGGAAAGTCCCTATGCCTTCACGTTTCTTTATTCATACCGTTTCTCCTTGGTTTGCAAGATTACTGGGCATCTGAGGGATAAGCATTAAGGGAAAAGGGTGGTATTCACCATGGATCGAAAACAAGTGATCAATCAGCGGCAACTCTCCTGGTTAGCTTCTTCTGTCATCACAAGCGGAGGGATTCTCACCTTGCAGAATGTGCTGATCCGTATCTCACAGATGGATGCTTGGTACAGCTATTTGCCTTCTGTGTTCTATGTTTTTGGCGTGGCCAGCTTCTTTGGCTACATCACAAAACATTATCCGCAAAAACATATCTTCGAAATTACGCAAGAATTGCTGGGCCGTGTTGGCGGTACCCTCGTTAATCTGATTATGCTGTTTCATTTCTGGCAAATTGTGATGCGCGACATCTCTTCCGTATCCAGGTTTAGTACAACGCTGCTGCTTCACAATACACCGCTTGAAATACTAACGCTGCTGCCTTGCCTGCTGCTGATTTATTTCGGCAAAAGCAGCGTGGAAGTGATCGCCCGGGTGAATGATTTATTCTACCCTCTCTTTGTCGTTACAGTTCTAAGCATGCCGCTCTTGCTGTCGAATGAGTTATATTTGCAGCTTGTTACTCCTGCCATGACCATGCCGATTCAGCATGTTGCCGCAAGCTCTGTACTCACGATCGGCAGTGCAGGAGATATCTTCATTCTCGGGGCTTTTCTCCATATGATGAGCAATTCCAACCAAGTCAGGTCTTCCATCCGACATGGCTCCCTGCTTGGCATTTTCCTGCTCACCATGGCGGTTTTCCTGATCTTGGTTGTTCTTGGACCCAAGATGCCCGGTAATTTCTTGTACCCCATCTACAATTTGGTTCAAACGATTCATGTCACGGACTTTCTCGATCGTGTTGATCTCATCATCTTGATGATCTGGTATCCAACGGTGGCTTGTAAAATGATTACGATCTATATGGCGCTTCTGCTAGGTATCTCTGCCATCCTGGATAAGCGCAACTACCCGACGATTAATAAACCTGTCGCACTGTGCATTGTGATGACCACGTTGTTGTCCTTTAAAAACACAACGGATCTATTAGCGTTCTCTAACTACAGTGCTCCAGTTTTCGCGCTAGCTTATCAGCCTCTGTTAATCGTCATTATGGTTATCGCCAGCGCCCGGAAGAAGCGCAAATTGGGCCAGCCAGCCGAAATGAAAGACAGCTCGCCAAGCAGTCAGAATTCCGGCGTGCAAGCATCCCAGAAAATCGGAAAGCTCAGCCAGCGGGTCTCCTACAAACACTGGCTTTGGGGAGGCAATGCCTTGATGATTCTTGCGGCTCTATGCTTGATGGTAGGACTTATGTTCAGTAAATACCATTCGGGCATCGGAAGTATCTGCGCCATTATTTTCGCCATCTGCATGCTGCTGACCTCGTTGACGACTTATATGGAGGTGAGTCAACTGAAACAATTGGAAGCCGGCAAATGAAAGCGGGTATAAAAAAAGCACCCGATTCACAGGTGCTTGCTCGGTTTAGACAGGAGCTGCCTGGTTTAACCGACTTTTGGCCACCTTCAGGTAGCCGTGCATATTGAGGAATTCGCTATCGTTCGCGAAACGTAATTTAAGTGATCCTGCCGCCTCTTGGATGTAGGGTCTCAGGGCTGATGCGCCGCCTCCAATGACATAGAAGCATTGAATGTCAGGATATTTGCGCCAGCGTTTCTTGATCATCTCGATCATGCGCAAAGCTGCGCGCCGGAAGTGCTGATCCACGATCGGGCGGATGTCAACCTGGCCTTCGCCAAGCAATTGAATCGTGAAATCGCGTTGTTTAATGCGCTGCACGAGCTTGGCTCGGCTTGGAAACACGTAGCTGTAAGCATCTTCCACATCGCGAATGATTGCATCCAGATACGTCGCGATGCCAATTTGCTCGCCATGGCTGAAATGGTTATCAATTGCCATCCGTTTAATAACAGGGAAATCCGTCGTCAATGCACCAATCTCGCAAACGCCGATGCAACCATTGTAAATTTCTTCGTCCTTCACCATTAAACTGTCGTGGGTGGCCAGATGGAAAATAGCTGCAGCTCCTTCAATGGAAACAGCGACTTTGCGAATGGATACTTTAATTTTGCGGTTATGGAATTGCGGCGTGGACAGGAACGTGACTTCATGCTCGCCAAGTAACCTTTGTTCGAATTGTTGACTGTATTTCGCAAATGCACGAACGGGCAACCCGGTTCCCAGCGTGTACTCCACTTCCTCCACGGCGCCGTAACCGCTGTTGAAGGCTTGCGTGGCGAGACCTTGGTAGGCCAGCGCAGTAAGCGCGACAATAAGGGATTGATCCGAGACCGCTTTATTATCGGTGTCTTCCAGCTCCAGGTTGTCTTCGTGTTCCAGCGCAAGCTGACCGACGAAATAACGCTGATTTCTTTGAGAAAGAGAAGGACTGTAAATCATGACGTCGAGCGCTTTCCAAGGGGAATCCTCTTCCTGTAAAATGTGCCTTTCGTAACCCGGCGCAATAATGTTCGGGATGACTAATGGTTCCCTGGATCCATCGAGCACCAGCTTAATGCTGTCGTTACCAATATCAATACCTGCAAGCTTAATCATGCGTGCCTCCACTCCAAATCTGCTGTCTTTCCTGTAATTGTTAAGAACATTCGATTATATCCGACACTATTCCTTCCTACTTTCGACTCATTTTGACTAGGACCAGTAGGTATAAGGAAGGTTTTTATCGGATCATGACGAATGATGTTGTTAGATAGACTTTACCAAATTCAACCACGATAAGGAGACAAATTAGCCTTTATGAAGCTCAAATGGAAGCCAAAAAAACTGACGCTGGTGATCATACCGGATGCCAATCAATCGGTCGTCAGGTTTCGAGTACCCCATTTATTCGCTTATATCGCAGCGGCCTGCTTTTCCCTGCTGCTCCTTATAACCCTCATTACCTATGCCCTGCACGCGCAAACCTCGAAAAAAGCCAATGCGCTGCAGGCTAAACTTAGCGGAGCCAGCCAGCAATGGAACGCGACCTTAACCTCGAAAGACAAAGCGATTGAACAGCTGCAAAATGAAGTCATTCAACTGTCCCAGCAAGCGGAGCAGATGAAATCGCAAGTCGAAGAAATGAAAAAATTCGAGAATGATCTCAAATCCATCTCGGGTCTCGATGCCAACGAAACCGGCAAAGCGGTCGCCAGCGCGACAGCAGCTGACGAAAACAAATCTACGAAGGAACAGACTCCCGCTGCTGCCACGAGCGGAATAGGCGGAAGTCCTAATCCAGCTTCTCAGGAAGCTATTATGCAGCTTGGCGAGCAGACATCTGCTTCTTTTACAGCGCTGAACAGCGAAGTGAAAGAACTGCAAACCAGCTTAACCGAAACGAAACAAAAGGTTGCCGATAAACAACACCAGCTCGCAATAACGCCTACGCTGTATCCGACGAATGTAAAGATCGTCACGTCGACGTTTGGCTATAGAACCGACCCCTTCACACATAGCCCGAGCTTCCACTCCGGCATTGACTTCGGGGCCAGGGAGAATGATGCCGTCTACGCCACCGCTGATGGAAAAGTCGTCAGCACCGGAAAGGATATTTACCACGGCAATAACATCGTCATCGAGCATTCCAAGGGCCTACGCACTTGGTATATGCATTTAAATAAAATTCTTGTCAACAATGGAGACAACGTCACCAAAGGTAGTACCATAGGCCTAGTTGGGTCCACAGGACGCAGCACTGGCCCGCACCTTCATTATGAAGTGCTCAAAAATGGAGAAAGCATTGATCCTAAACCATATCTCAAAGCGAATCGAAAGGATGACTAGACACCATGTTTAAATCCAAGAAAAACCTTATGAATCCAAATACGACAGATACGTTGATTGGAGAAGGGACCACCTTTGAAGGGCGCATTAAATCCGAAGCCAGCATTCGTATTGAAGGCGGGATCACAGGGGATATCGAATGTGCCGGGGATGTGATCATCGGGGAACGCGGCGTAGTGAAATCCAACGTTTCAGCCAGAGATGTGATTCTTGCAGGGAATGTCCATGGCAACATTACCACCAAAGGGAAACTGACCATAACGTCAACGGGCTCGCTGCATGGCAACATTAGCGCTGCTTCCTTTATTATTGAAGAAGGTGGGCAATTCCAAGGAAACAGCAAAATGGAAACAACATCCGCTGCTCCAGCACCTCAACCTCAGCCAAAAAACGAGCCGGATAGCCATATGAATCCTCCTGCTTCCACTACAAATGGCACTTACAAAGGAAATACCATTGCGATGTAAGCTAATGGATCATCAACGCTGCCCCTAGGAGATGCGATAAGAGCATGGTATAATGGTTGGAAATTCATTTCTAACTGCAGGAGACAGCGCCTATGAAAGAACAAACGATACTTTTTGATCTTGATGATACATTAGTCCATTGCAATAAATATTTTGACGTCGTCATTGACCAGTTCGTTGATCTCATGCTGACCTGGTTTTCCGGACATGGGCTTAACGCGCAAGACATTAAACAAAAACAGCTCCAAATTGATCTCGCCGGCATTCATATCCATGGCTTCATGCCCGATCGTTTTCCCAAGTCATTTGTTGAAACGTATCAATGGTTTAGCAGGCACTTCAACCGGAAAATGAGCGCCAAAGAAGAATCATGGCTGATGCAATTAGGCCATACCGTATATGAATACACGGTCGAACCTTATCCGCTCATGAACGAAACGCTCGATCAACTGCAGCAAGATGGCCATCGGCTCTTCCTGTACACAGGCGGCGATGCATCGATTCAAATGAAAAAGGTCAAGGACCTAAGTCTGGACACCTATTTTCATGATCGAATCTTCGTCACGGTCCATAAGACCAAGGAATTCATGGAAACGATCATGCATGAGCAAGGCTTTGATCGCAAACATACGTGGATGATCGGCAACTCCGTCAAAACGGATGTGCTTCCTGCCCTCCATGCGGGGATTCACTCCATCCACATTCCTGTCGAACAGGACTGGGCTTACAACACAGGAACGATCGATATCAAGCCTCAAGGAGCTTTCTACCAGCTCGGTTCCTTGCAAGAAGTTCCAACCACTATTCAATCGTATATAAAGAAATAAATAAGAAGCTAACGCAAAAAGGCTGTCCCAAAGTCATTAATTGACCAAGGGGCAGCCTTTTCTTTAGGGTAGCCTTAATTGCTTATGCCGCCACATCGCGTCTGCGGAATATTTCCCAGGAAAGCAGAATGAACAGTAGGAAGTAGACAATCAGAACGATGATGGAAAATCCAAGTGTCATGCCTTCCGCAAGCGGCTGCCCCTTTAAGTAGGGGGTAAGATCCGTATTGGCAAAAAGGAAGTATTTGCCCCAGCTGTATCTTAAGAGAAGCATGGTAATGATCTGCCCGGCGAACATGATGAAGATACTGATACCGATGGCCAAAGAGGCACTTCGGAATACGGTCGAGATCATAAACGCCAGCGTCACAATCATCACGAGCTCAATCAGCTTCAGCCCATAAGTAGCTAGCGTAAACACCAGCATGCTCCCTTCATGCACTTGCCCCCCTGCATCCACTTTCAGGTGGGGAATTCCAAGGTTCTGGAAGCCGTACAGGAACCCATTCACAATGAGAGCCGTGATAAACAAGACAATCAACAGGGTCACAGCAAACAGGAGCGTTGTTATATATTTGGAGAGAAGAATTTTGGCCCGGCTCGCCGGACGAATAAGCAGCAGCTTGATTGTTCCCCAAGTGAACTCACCGGCAACCATATCCCCGGCAATAATGACGGTAAACAGTGTCACTACGAGGATTATGCCGGAGGCCCTAATGGCTCCGCCCCAGAGTGTGTAATCCGTAGGAGGATAATTATGGTCCAACATGTATTGCTGAAGCGCGATTTCTTCCTTCATCTCTTGTTTGAATTTGTCCGGAAGATCTTTATTTTCCAGCTCTTTCTTATTATGCTCAATCGTCTCTACAGCACTAACCTTCCATTTATCGCCTGCGTCAGTACCCGGATGATAAACGAGACCAGCCAAGACGACAATAACGATCAGCAGCAGGCCCAATATCCAAGTACGCAGCCTGCGATAAATTTTCATCTGTTCATTCTGGATTAAATTAAGCAATCGGATCACTCCCCGTCATCTCTAAGAATTGATCCTCCAGCGACTTCGTTGCCGTACGGATTCCGTAAACCGCAATTCCTGCTTCTACAAAACGTTTGTTCCATATTGCCGTTTCTTCCTTATCCAGCATCAGGATCAGATCATCGCCATCCACCTCAGCCTTAACAGACTGAGCTGAAGCCAATGCCAGTGCCTTCTCCGGCGATGACACTTCAAAAGCCACATGGAGCTTGCCGTCCGTCTGGGCGTACTCTTTGATCAACCTAACATCAACTAACTTCCCGTTTTGTATAATGGCAACCCGGTCGCACATGAGCTCCATCTCAGCCAGCAGGTGACTGGATACAATGACCGAGATGCCGTCCTCGCGCGTCAACTTCCGCAAATGATCGCGCAGCTCACGAATGCCGGCTGGATCCAGGCCGTTCGTAGGCTCGTCCAGGATCAGCACATCCGGCTTATGCAGCAAGGCCTGCGCAATACCTAGTCTTTGGCGCATGCCCAAAGAGTAGGTTTTCACCTTATCATGAATCCGGTTTTCCATGCCTACAAGCTCAATGACCTCTTCAATGCGGTCCTCTCCTATTCCGGGAAACATTCTGGCGTAATGGACCAAATTGTGGTAGCCGCTCAGAAACTTATACATTTCCGGATTTTCAACAATCGCGCCGACATGGCGAATCGCTTGTTCAAAATGGGTCCGAATCGAATAACCGCCAATCCGAATATCTCCTTCCGTGATCGACATGAGTCCAACCATCATTCGAATCGTTGTTGTTTTCCCGGCCCCGTTCGGGCCTAGAAATCCAAAAACTTCTCCCCGTGGGACGTCGAACGTTAATTGATCAATAATCGTCTTCGTACCGATTCGTTTGGTTATTCGCTCAATTTGTACAATCGGTGATTGATCTTGGGCTGCTGCCGCCATACTATATCTCTCCCTACCGCTATTAGTCATAAGAGTCATACCTGATTGCTGCTGACAATATGACTGCGCTCACTATGGATTTTCCCAACAATTATGTACAATGATCTTATACGATTTTATCTAGAAGGAGTTCCTCTATGATCCAAAGAAGACCGTGGCATGGCGTGGAGTGGTCCTTATTTATCGTTTTGACCGGCTCTGTACTGCTAGGCCTGCTTTACGCGCTGCTCCATATGAACGAAAACGAGCACGGTAATATCTTTTTAACCATATTAGCCCTGCTTCTATCGTATGGTATTCCTTTTTTATTTTGGAGACCTACTTACATTAACACAACTATGTACCCGATTTCCGTATTGCTCACAGGTATTCCTCTACAAATCTATCTATCTTGGATGCAAGAAGATGCCTACCTTACTATTAATTGCCCATTAATGGTCATTGGATTCCTTACGGATCGAAAAAATGCTTGGTGGGCCGCTCCAATCTCGCTTGTCGCAATGCCTGTTGCCTATTTCCTGGTCCTTCATCGGGATATGGATATGGGTGTTAGCGAGCTGTTCAGCATCATCCTGAATGCGGTGTTGTTTTTTGCGATCGGCCTTAGCTTGCAGAGAGTTGTCACCTCTAATGAGAAGACGGAAAAGCTTTTAGCCGAAAATCAACGACAATACTATCTTATTCATGAGCAAAATAATGCCTTAGAGCAGTACGCCAACCAAATCGAGCAGTTGACTCTGCTGGAAGAACGCAATCGGATGGCTCGCGAGCTGCACGATACCGTCGGGCACACCTTTACTTCCGTCATCATGGGAATGGACGCTGTTTCCTATTTAATAGAGGCTGCGCCTGACAAAGCCAAAGAAAAGCTGGACGTCCTGCGGGGTGTAACCCGCAACGGGTTGGAAGAAGTACGGCGCAGCATTCATCAAATGGTGCCCAAAGAAGGCGATATGCTGCTCTCGCAGCAATTAACGAGGCTGGCTAATGAGTTCGCCCTCCATACCGGCACACAGATCCGGTTCACGACGGTCGGGGAGGAATTTGAGATTCCGAAACAAACCAAGCTCTCGCTCATTCGCTGCTTACAGGAGTCCCTAACGAATGCCAAACGGCATGGCCGCGCCACCACGGTCGAAATCAAGCTCAATTATGTGGATGATGGGGTTGGTATCCGTATTGAAGATGATGGCGTCGGCGCCGAGCAGCTCAAAGTCGGCTTCGGGATTAATGCCATGCAGGAGCGGATTTTTGCGCTGCAAGGAACGTTACAGGTAAGTTCAACCGTCGGTCAGGGAACTGTTGTCGAATGTTTCATTCCTGCTAAGCGTTTGCCCTCTTTTTAAAAGCTTTCTTCCAAGTTGCTAGCCGTGAATGATACAATATGCATAACAACACACAAGCAAGTTACGCTAGGAGGAGTCCCGCATGAACAACGTCCCGCTGAAACTGCTCCTGGTCGATGACCAGGATTTAATACGAGAAAGCCTCCACATTGTGCTGGGCATGGACCCGGACATTGAAGTCGTAGGCTTGGCCGAGAACGGCCATATCGCCATCCAGCAATGCGAAGAGCATCACCCTGATGTCGTCCTGATGGACATTCATATGCCCGTTATGGACGGAGTCGAAGCAACGCGAAAAATTAAGGAGAAATGGCCGCAAATCCGCGTCATTATCCTGACTACCTTCCAGGAGATCACCTACGTCGTCGACGCCTTGGGAGCGGGAGCTGAAGGTTATCTGCTCAAGGCCATTCATCCGAAGGATCTGGCCGCCGGCATTAAATGGGTGCATCAAGGCGGCACCCTCATTCCGCAGGATATCGCGAGAATGCTTGTCCAGCAAGCCAAAGGCGCTGCTGAGCCGACCGTTCGCGATACGGAGGTTTCAAGACCGCCCAGCGAGGAACCGGCTCGCACTGACGCTTACGGACTGAGCGAGCGCGAGGTGCAGGTGCTGCACTGCATCGCTGACGGGCTGAACAACCGGGAGATTGCCGAGAAGCTTTTCCTGTCCGAAGGTACAGTGAAAAATTACATTTCGAGCATCTACTCCAAAATGGACGTGCGTGACCGCGTGCAGGCTTCCAAGAAGGCGCATGAGGAAGGTATGATTTAGACCGCTTAAAAGCGAACAACAGCGATACAAGAGTGAATCTTGTATCGCTGTTGTCTTTGCTTGGGAGCGGGTCGGCGGGACCGGTTGCTGAGATTCGTCGCTCGAGCTAACCGCGAGCACCGCAACCGACTGATCCAAAAGCGATCCACAAACCGCTTATCACTATTCAAAAAGCCTCTCCAGAAATCCCTTTTTTCTCTTGCGGATCTTCCTGTAACTTTTCACACGGGAATAAGTAGGCTGCTGTTCCACCGGTGATGGCTCTTCCGTAATTAGAGCCAATGCTGTTGATGGCGTTGCTTCAATGTTCTGCAGCTCTGTCCGTTCCTCATCCACCGTGACTTCCTGTCTTCCGACAACCCGGTGAATGATCTGCTCATAGAGCTTATGCTCCATCTGGTGATTCATTTGCCGAAGCAGCTGTTCCTGCTGCTTGTTATGGAGCTCAAGGTGCTCATGAAGCTGAGATTGAAGATCGGCGACCTGCCTGGAGAGTAGCAAGACTGCTTTCTGAAGAGCAATCACATGCTGCGTTCCTATAGGTTCTTCCGCATCAAAATCGAGAGTGCCCTCGCCATTCTCGGCCAGAAGCGCATAAAGTTCTGCCGCCTTTATGAGATCCTCTTTCTTCATGTGCTTCCTCCAATTCCGGTTCGATTCTAGGCGTCCGTGCTCTTCCGACGTTAACCTGTTCCCTCTATTGTACATGATGCTCACGAATTGTTCACCTTTTTGATTAGCTGCAATTTACTCAACCTAAGAAATTAACAGAAGGGGCATGTTCCTATGCACATTGATGCACCACTCAAAAAGAAACCACGCGTCCTGGACTCCTTCCTGCTTCCTTTTATCCAATCGCGCTCCTTCCCTTATTTATGGCTAAGTCAACTCATTTCTATGCTTGGCGGTTCCGTTACCACCGTTATTTTACCAATGGTCGTTTATTCGCTCACGGGGTCAACGACGATGATGGGCTTGGTCATGACCGCCTACATGCTGCCTTACGTCCTCATGCTCCCCCTCTCGGGATGGATTGTTGACCGTTATGATCGCGTGAGAATTATGATGCTATCCGATATCGTCCGCTTCATCGTCATGTTGGCTATCGCCGTGCTTATTTTCTCAGACAGCTTGTCCATTCCCATGCTTTTTGGATTGGTAAGCCTTTATGGCCTTATGGAAGGACTTTTTCACCCTGCCTATTCTGCCGTACGCGCGACCGTATTCACGCCAGACATCCGCAATGCCGCCAATGCGTTAACACAAGTGAGCAATCAAGGGGTCAAAATCATTGGACCTGTCCTAGGCGGCCTTATCGTTTCGTCCATGTCTGCCAGTTATGGGTTCGGCTTGGACGCGCTAACCTACCTAATTTCCTATCTGTGTCTGCTGGTGTTAGTAAAAAAATCGCTAGTTTCGCATCAAAATAAACCGGAATCTTCAACAAGCCATCATAGCTTTACTTGGAAGCGCGAATTCCTCGAAGGTATCACGATCCTCAAAGGCCACCCCTGGCTTTGGATCACGATCCTCGCCTTTTGTTTCATTAATATTTGCTACACGGGCATTATTGTCATTCTTATTCCTTGGCTGTTCAAGGTTCATCTTGGGCTCGATCCACTCGCGTATGGGATAGGCATCACATGCTCCGGTGTTGGAGCTATTGCAGCAGCCCTTCTTTTTGGGTCTAAAAGGCAGTGGCACCACCGGGGCATAATCGCCTATGGCGCAGTGATCCTGAGTGGCGCTGCACTGCTGACGATGACTTTCACAACGTCACCTATTGCGCTCTCGCTGCTCATGGCCGTCGAAGGCTTCGGGCTGATGATCTTCGGTCTCATCTGGGAAACCAGCCTTCAGGTGCTAGTGCCCCCCGAAGCTTTCGGGCGGGTGGTCAGTTTGGATTTGTTAGGCTCTTTTGCCTTATTGCCGCTGAGTTATTTCTTTGTCGGCTGGATTGCAGATCAAATCGGGGGCGTGATCACCATCTCCATATTCGCTTCGATCGGCCTGGCCATTGTCGCCAGTGTGCTTTGTGTGCCGGCGATTCGGCGGTTTCAGTAGGCGGTTCGGACTCAGCGGGCGTTAACTGTGAGTTTTAGAGCAGTATTAAGCTATTTCAGAGCTGTTAGCGTCTCCTGGATCCGTTAGAACTTGTATCCGGCCGAAATACGGCAAATAAGGTCGGCTCAGTCCATTAGACATAGGGGGCACAGAGACACTTGGCGTATGGGGTCGGGTAACCTCATATCGATACGAGAGTTAAGTTGGCCAACGAGACAACCTTGAGGAACTAGAGGGCACAATTCTAGCAATTCCAGCCCGTTTCCACGTTCAAGCGGAACTACATGGCTTTATTGGATCGCCTAATCCCGTTTTCTTTAAGAAAACGGACAAATAGAAGCCCACGCTCAACATACAAAAAGGAAGGCCCCAAAGCAAAACCAAGGGGCCTTCCTTTCCTATTTTCCAACCTATGGCAAATTTGATGATCCCATCAAATAACGGTCAACCTCGCGAGCCACCGCGCGCCCCTCATTGATCGCCCAGACGACAAGACTTTGTCCGCGACGCATGTCACCAGCGGCAAAAACGCCTTCCACGCTCGTCGCAAACTTGCCGTACTCCGCTTTCGCATTGGAGCGCTCGTCTTTGGCGACGCCAAGCTGATCCAGCACCGTGTTCTCCGGTCCTGTGAAGCCCATCGCGATCAGGACCAGCTGCGCTGGATACACCTTCTCGCTGCCGGGCACTTCCACAGGGACGAACGCGCCCTTCTCGTTCTTTTGCCACTCGATCAGCACCGTGTGCAGCTCTTTCAAGTTGCCGTGCTCATCCCCCACGAATCTCTTCGTGTTGATTAAGTACTGGCGCGGGTCCTCGCCTTGAACCGCGGCTGCTTCTTGCTGACCGTAGTCCACCTTGAGAACCTTCGGCCACTCCGGCCAAGGATTATTCGCCGGACGCGTCTCCGGGGACTTCGGCATAATCTCGAACTGTGTTACGCTTTTGCACTTGTGGCGCAAAGAAGTGCCCACACAGTCCGTCCCCGTATCACCGCCGCCGATGACGATAACGTCCTTGCCTTCCGCGGAAATAAATTCACCGTCGGCATGTTCGGAATCCAGCAAGCTTTTCGTGTTCTTGCTGAGAAATTCCATCGCCAGATGGATGCCGCCAAGCTCGCGGCCTTCAATCGGAAGGTCGCGGCCTTTGGTGGCTCCGCCGCACAGCACGATGGCATCGAACTCCTCTTGAAGCTTCTCGATCGGATAGTTCACGCCGACGTGCGCGGAGGTTATGAACGTAACTCCCTCTGCTTCAAGCAGATCTACTCGGCGCTGGACGTACTTTTTGTCCAGCTTCATGTTCGGGATGCCGTACATCAGCAATCCGCCCACGCGGTCCGCGCGCTCGAACACCGTCACCCAGTGTCCGGCTTTGTTCAGCTGCGCTGCGGCAGCGAGACCGGATGGGCCCGAGCCTACGACGGCAACCTTTTTGCCTGTACGCACTTCAGGCGGCTCCGGCCGTATCCAGCCTTCTGTGAAGCCTTTATCAATAATGGCTTTCTCGATGCTTTTGATCGTAACCGGCGTGTCTTTGAGACCTACTGTGCAGGAACCCTCACATGGCGCCGGACATACACGTCCCGTGAATTCCGGGAAGTTATTCGTTTTGTGCAGACGATCGAGCGCTTCCCGCCATTGTCCGCGATACACCAGATCATTCCACTCCGGAATGAGATTATTGACCGGACAGCCGGCAGCCATGCCACTGATCAAAGCTCCCGTGTGGCAAAACGGAATGCCGCAATCCATACATCTTGAACCTTGCGTCTGCAATTTATCATCCGTCAGCGGTGTCGCGAACTCTTTCCAATGGCCGATACGGACCAGCGGAGCGGCTTCGGTTGCCACTTCACGGCGATGTTCTATAAAACCGGTTGGTTTACCCATGAACGTTTAGTCCCTCCCAAGAGTTTTGCTTCAGCAAAACTTACGTCGTACGCTTCTGCAACGATTCGTTAGTTTCCACCGACACGGGAAACATCCCGCATATTTGCCTCAAAAGCAACCATGATGGCCTCTTGCTGGCCAAGCCCGGATCGTTTCACCTTCTCGATGGCATCAAACATCCGCTTGTAGTCCTTCGGTATCACCTTCACGAACTTCCAAACGTATTCATCCCAGTGCTGTATGACGCGGTGGGCAACGCTGCTATCCGTAAATGTCGCATGATGCTGAATCATCGTTCTCAGTTCGTTCATTTCAAAAGCTTCTTCCACCTGCTCAAGATGGATCATCTCTTTGTTAACCTTGTCTGCAAAATCGCCTTTCTCATCCAGTACATAGGCAATTCCGCCTGACATCCCTGCCGCAAAGTTACGGCCGGTCGATCCTAACACAACAACACGTCCGCCTGTCATATATTCACAACCATGATCCCCTACGCCTTCGACAACTGCTCGCACACCGCTGTTTCTTACACAGAAACGTTCGCCGGCAATCCCTCGAATGTACGCATCACCATCCGTAGCTCCATAGAAAGCAGTATTTCCAATGATTACGTTCTCTTCCGGGACAAAAGCAGATTGCGCAGGCGGGAAAATGACCAGCTTGCCGCCGGATAACCCTTTCCCCACATAGTCGTTGGCATCGCCTTCCAACGAGAGCGTAACCCCCTTCGGCACGAAAGCACCGAAACTCTGGCCCGCCGAGCCGTTAAAGTGAAGGCGAATCGTGTCGTGAGGCAAGCCCTCTACGCCATGCCGGCGAGTGACTTCACTGCCGACAATCGTGCCGACAACGCGATTCGTATTGGCGATGTCCATGATCGCATGCACATGTTCCTTGCGCTCAATCGCAGGTTCGCAAATTTCAAGCAGCTTCGTAACATCCAACGAGCGATCCAAGCCGTGGTCCTGCGGCATTTGGCAGAAGCGGCCCACATTTTCGCCGACATTCGGCTGATGCAGAAGCGGCGATAAATCAACGCCTTTGGCTTTCCAATGCGCTACAGCTTGCTTGGACTCAAGCACATCGGTACGGCCAACCATTTCCTCAATGGTTCGGAAGCCAAGCTCGGCCATCAGCTCACGTACATCCTGCGCGATGAAGGTCATGAAATTGACGACATGCTGCGGATCGCCGGCAAATTTCTTGCGCAGCTCCGGATTTTGCGTAGCCACTCCAACCGGACAAGTATCCAGATGGCACACGCGCATCATCACGCAGCCAATCGTAATCAGCGGAGTCGTCGCGAAGCCGAACTCCTCGGCACCGAGCAGCGCAGCGACGACCACGTCGCGCCCTGTCATCAGCTTGCCGTCCGTCTCGACGGTGATACGGCTGCGCAGGTCATTGAGCACGAGCGTCTGATGCGTTTCCGCAAGACCGAGCTCCCATGGCAGTCCCGCGTGACGAATACTCGTCTGCGGTGACGCGCCCGTTCCTCCGTCGTAGCCGGAAATAAGGACGACGTCCGCTTTCCCTTTGGCTACGCCGGCGGCGATGGTGCCAACCCCAACCTCGGATACCAGCTTAACGCTGATGCGTGCGCGCGGGTTGGCATTTTTGAGATCGTGGATCAGCTCTGCGAGATCCTCGATCGAATAAATATCGTGATGCGGCGGCGGCGAAATCAAACCTACGCCTGGCGTAACACCGCGTACCTCGGCCACCCAAGGGTACACCTTGGTGCCCGGGAGCTGGCCGCCTTCGCCGGGCTTCGCGCCCTGCGCCATCTTGATCTGAATCTCGTCGGCATTGACGAGATAATGGCTTGTGACGCCGAAGCGGCCGGACGCCACCTGCTTGATCGCGCTGCGGCGCAGGTCGCCGTTCGCATCCGGCGTGAAGCGCTCCGGATGCTCGCCGCCTTCGCCGGTGTTGCTCTTGCCGCCGATGCGGTTCATCGCGATCGCAATCGTCTCATGCGCTTCTTTCGAGATGGAGCCGTAGGACATGGCTCCCGTCTTGAAGCGCCCCCAAATCGACTCGATCGGCTCCACCTCTTCGATCGGGATCGACCCGCGGCCTGCCTTGAAGGTCAGCAGCCCGCGCAAAGCCATATATTTCTCATCTTCGCGTTTGATGAGCTTCGCAAAGTTCTTATACTGGGCGTAATTGTTCGTACGAACCGCCGATTGAAGAGCATGCACCGTTTCCGGTGTGTACAGATGGTCTTCCCCATCTCGACGCCACTGCAAATCACCGCCGGTATCGAGCACCTTATCGCGCCCCTCCTGCTCAGAGAAAGCACGTTGGTGGCGAAGCGCCGCTTCCTTAGCCACAACATCGATACCTACACCGCCAACCGGCGTATAGGTCCAAGTAAAATACGCATCAACAAGCTCTTGGCTGAGACCGATCGCTTCGAAAATTTGCGCTCCACGATAACTTTGAATCGTGGAAATGCCCATTTTCGCCAAAACCTTCACGACGCCTTTGGTCACGGCCTTGATGTAGTTATAAGTTGCTTTATCATGATCAATACCGACAAGCTGATTGCGTCTGATCATGTCATCTAACGTTTCCAAAGCCAAATACGGATTGATCGCACCTGCGCCATAGCCAAGCAGCAAAGCAAAATGGTGCACTTCGCGCGGTTCGCCCGATTCGACAAGCAAGCTGACTTTGGTCCGAGTGCCCTGGCGAATCAAATGGTGATGCAGTCCTGACGTTGCCAGCAGCGCCGGAATCGGCGCCTTTTGCCCGTCCACGCCGCGATCCGAAAGAATTAACAAAGAAGCGCCATCTTGGATCGCCCCGTCTGCGGCAGCATATAGAGCTTGCATCGCGCTTTCCAAGCCTGGCGTGCCCTGAGCAGCCTCGAACAAGGTAGGCAGTGTGACCGTCTTAAAGCCGTCACGCTGGATATGACGCAGCTTCGCCAGTTCTTCATTGGAGAGGAACGGCGTTTTCAACCGAATTTGGCGGCAGCTCGCCGGCTCAGGGCTTATGAGATTGCGCTCTGGCCCGATCGTTGTCCCCTGCGCTGTGATGATCTCTTCGAAGTTCGCATCGATTGGCGGATTCGTGACCTGCGCGAACAACTGTTTAAAATAGTTGTACAGCAGTTGCGGTCGGTCGGACAGCACGGCAAGCGGTGCATCCGTACCCATAGATCCAATAGGGTCTACGCCTGTTTTGGCCATAGGCTCAAGGATTTTACGCAGCTGCTCAAAGGTATATCCAAAAGCTTGCTGACGCTGCAAGACCGTGTCATGATCGGATCCAAGCACAATAGGCGCATCGTCCAAATCCTCCAGTGAAACAAGATGCTCGTTCAGCCAGTCGCGATAAGGCTGCTCGCCGGCAATGCCGCTTTTAATTTCCTCGTCGGCTACAATACGGCCTGCTACGGTATCAACAAGCAGCATGCGACCCGGTCTGAGGCGATCTTTGTACAAAATCCGCTCAGGCTCAATGTCCAAGACGCCAACTTCCGAGGCCAAAACGATGAAATCATCCGTTGTGACATAGTAACGCGATGGGCGTAAACCGTTTCGGTCAAGAATAGCGCCAATTTGACTGCCATCCGTGAAGGCTATGGCTGCCGGTCCATCCCATGGCTCCATGAGTGTGCTGTGGTATTCGTAGAACGCTTTTTTAGCGTCATCCATCGACTCATGCTTGGACCACGGCTCAGGCACCATCATCATCGCCGCATGCGGCAGCGAACGTCCTGAAAGCATAAGGAACTCGAGCGTATTATCGAACATTTGCGAATCCGAGCCATCGGTATCAATAATAGGAAGAATGCGTTTGAAGTCTTCGCCAAACAGTTCCGAATCGCACATCGCCTGACGCGCATACATCCAGTTCACATTTCCACGCAGCGTGTTGATCTCACCGTTATGAATCAGATAGCGGTAGGGATGCGCACGCTCCCAGCTGGGAAATGTGTTCGTACTGAACCGGGAGTGAACGAGCGCAAGCGCGGTCTCCACCTTCTCATCCTGCAACTCCATGTAATAAGCGTCGACCTGCTTAGGCGTCAACATCCCTTTATAAACGATTGTTCGGCTAGACAAGCTAGAATAGTAAAATTGCGCATCCTGAAGCGACAATTTGATAGCGTTTTCAGAAAGTTTACGTATGACATACAGCTTCCGTTCAAAATCGAGATTGCTCGCCACATCCGCACTTTCTCCAATAAATACCTGGCGTACGAAAGGTTCTGCCGACTGCGCGGATTCTCCAAGTGAGCTGTTATCTGTAGGAACAGTTCGCCAACCTAAGAATTGCTGACCTTCCTCGCTAACAATGCGCTCAATGATTTTCTCGCATGCTTGGCGCGCCTCTAGTTCTTGAGGCAAATAGACCATACCTACACCATAGTGACCTGCTGCAGGAAGCTTGATGTTTTCCTCTGCACAAGCAATTTGGAGATACGCGTCCGGAATTTGCATCAAAATTCCCGCTCCGTCGCCTGTGTTTTGCTCACTGCCTTGACCACCGCGATGATCTAAATTGCAAAGTACACGAAGCGCTTGCTTGACGATTTCATGCGATTTGACACCCTTAATATTCGCTACAAAGCCAATACCGCAGGCATCACGCTCGAACTGAGGATCGTACAATCCTTGCTTGGGAGGTAACCCGTTTTTGGTCATGTTGTGCAACCTTTCTTTTCTGGTTTTTGGACACACTTTGTCCAATGTACGCTTTAAAGTATTAAATTATCGAAACATGGTGACGTCTATTTCACCCAAATATATTGAATAGTACAAATTGGTGAAATAGTCTCAATATTTTTTATATTATATTAACACCAGAAATAGTATAGTTCAATCTAAATGTAAAGGTTTTCATTTTAATATTTTTATAAGATAGTCCTAAAAAAAGGAAACGACAACCAAGTATGCCGTTCGCTTCTTTTTTCATTGGACGAAATCCAACACTGCCACTGCCTAACCCCGTATGAACGAGGCATTCGCAGTTTGTCGTGCATGTTTTACGCTGCCTTTTCATACGCTCATGATAGCGAACTTTCTATGTTTCATGCTATGATAGCTAATGCGCTGAAATGAAATATACATCCAGATTCCACAGCCTAGGAGGAACGCTGCTTTGAGTCTACAGCATACTTTTTCGACTGGGATGATTTGGGAGCCCCTTTATAAGTGGCATATACCAGCCCATCCGGTTGAAGTCCAGCTTTTCCGATCGCAGCCGGTACGCCGTTTGAAGTTTTTGCATCACTTCGGAGCTTCCGCGCTTTTTTCGCCAATGACCCATTCACGGTTCGAGCACACGGTTGGTGTATGGTCCTTGATGGCCCATTTTTGCCCGGACGAGCCCTTGCTTCGCATAGCTGCACTTTTGCATGACATCGGCCATTTGCCCTTTTCGCATGCGGTGGAACGAACACTCGGTTATGACCACCATCAACATACAGAGCGATTGATCCTGAACGGAACCGTTGCCGACATCCTGACTGAACATGGCATCTCTCCAGCAGCGATTGTATCCATTTTGAATCAGGACAGCCCTTTGACGAACAAAACTTCCTTGATGGGCCTCGATCATCTGGACAGCTTTTTACGGGATACCCATTATGCCGGGCAGCAGCTCATGCCGCCTTCCGATCTCGTCCGTAAGCTGCGCCTTCGCGGCAATTATATAGAAACAGATGAAGAAACAGCTGCTGCGCTAATTCATGCGGTCGTGGAGGACCACCGTATTTTCCTTAGCCCTCCCTTCCTCGCCATGGATGCGCTGCTTGCCAAAGCGGTGGCTCATCACTGCGAAACGAACCCGGGTATGAAAGATAGGCTTCCATCCCTTTTGGATCATGAGCTCATTCAGGAGCTGCTGCAAAGTGCAAACCCGGTGGCTAAGGACACGATGCATGTTTTAATGTACGAACCCCACCGCATTCAGATTACGGAAGAGCCGGTGAAAGGCAGTATTGAAGTCAATATTCGTAAAATATACAAGAAACAGCCGCTCATCGGCGACAAGCCCGCTTCGGAAACAAGCTTCCAGGCTGCCGTGAAATTAGAAGAGCTTCAATCTCTTTCAGCTACTTATTTTTTTAACATATAGTCATACATCCATTCGATCCTAGATCTTCAGAGGGGACTGGCCCAGCTTGGCAAAATTATATTTCCGTTATGGTACCATGAACAGCGGTAAATCCATTGAAGTACTGCGCGTTGCGCATAATTATGAAGAACAAGGTAAAAAAGCGCTCCTCCTGACATCCGTCGTTGATGACCGTTTTGGTGTTGGCAAGGTCGTATCCCGAATTGGCATGCAAAAAAATGCCATTGTGGTAGACGATACTTTGGACATGGTGGAACTGGCGCAAGTAGAGTCTCCGAACTGTATTCTTGTGGACGAGGCACAGTTTTTAACCAAAGGGCAGGTCGCACAATTAATCACGATTGTTGATGATTTGAACATTCCTGTTATCGCCTATGGCTTGCGTGCGGACTTCATGGGTCAACTCTTTGAAGGAAGCATGGCACTGATTGCAGCGGCGGATACGATTGAGGAAATTAAAACGGTCTGCTGGTACTGCGACAAGAAAGCCATCATGAACATGCGCTGCAAAGACGGAGAGCCTATCTTCCATGGTGAGCAGATTCAAATCGGCGGCAATGAGAGTTATGTTCCCGTCTGCCGCAAATGCTACGCATCCAAGCTGAAAGCAACGCTTAACGGTTAATTTGCAGGGATTTCCCAGCAAATTACGTCTAATCTACGAATAAGATTGATATGGTTGTCAAAGAAAGGTGAGTTCCTTGCGAAAAAAACGGATTTTGCTCTTATCTGAGGGCTTCGGGAAAGGTCATACACAAGCTGCACACGCACTTTCCGTTGAGTTGAGACAAAACTCATCGGAAATTATTACACGCGTTCTTGAGCTCGGCGCATTTTTGCACCCTACCCTTGCACCTTGGATCTTCTCGGCATACCGCCGCACGGTTACTTCACAACCCAAACTCTATGGTATGCTTTACCGCAATCAATATGAAAAGTCACTGGGCCGCTTTGCAGGACTCTTCCTGCACCGGATGTTTTATTCCCAAACCAAAGCGATTATTAAACAGCTCAAGCCGGATATTATCGTATGTACGCACCCCTTTCCAAGCGCGATCGTTTCACGTTTGAAACGTGCCGGACTTACGGTACCTCTGTTCACCGTGATCACCGATTACGATGTCCACGGCGCTTGGATTGATTCTGCGGTAGACAAGTATCTGGTATCGACGCCGAAGGTGCAAGAACGTCTCATCGCCCGCGGCGTACCGGAGACGAACATCGAAGTTACAGGCATCCCCGTCCACCCTGACTTCCATCTCGAGCATAGCAAAGTGCAGACCCGCAAGCAGTTCGGGCTTAACGCCATGCCTACGGTGATGGTGATGGGCGGCGGTTGGGGTGTTTTTAAGAAGGAAGAAAAAGAAGAGTTGTTAACGTATTTAGCCAGTTGGAGCAAGGAGATACAGCTTCTCATCTGTCTCGGAACGAACGAGAAAGCGCGTCAGCAGCTGTTAGAGGAAGAGATTTTCCGCCAGCCCAATATCCATCTGATCGGGTACACCAATGAAATTAATAAACTAATGGACATTTCGGATCTATTGATCACCAAACCTGGTGGGATGACCTGCACCGAAGCTATGGCCAAAGGCATTCCGATGCTGTTCTACAGCCCTATTCCAGGACAGGAAGAAATGAATTGTCAATATTTTCAAGATCAAGGTTACGGTCAAATGATTACATCGCTCGAAATGGTCGATCACTGGTTCAAGCTGTTGCTGGAGCAGTATCCCGAGCTTTCGAAACGCCGCATCACGATCCGCAAGCATCAGAAATTCGGCGCCCAAGATTGCTCCAGAGCGATCATTCAGTATTTAAAGTTATCCGATCAACGCCCCTATCGGCAGGCATCAACAACAACACCGCTCATACAATGGTATTAACCATGTATAGGGCGGTGATTTTTTTTGGACCCCTTGAAACGATTCGGCAAGCAGGCTATCTTTGTTTATTTGCTCGCATGGTTCATCGGCAGTCTCTGGATGATGGCCGTACTCGGCAGCGGGTCCGTTCAGGGGAAGCTGTTAGGCATTGACGTAAGCCTATATCATGAATATGCCTGTTTCGGCTTTGCCGGCGCATTGGGCGGAGCTTTATACGGCCTTAGGATGTTCCACGAACATTATCACGACCTGACTCCACAGTGGATGTACTGGTACTTCATGCGGCCTATCCTCTGTTTCGGCTCAGCGATCATCACCATCATCCTGTTCGAGAGCGGCATTATGCTGCTGCAGGTCGGCGATTCCATGTCGGCACGCATTTCTATCGCTTTTTTGACCGGTTACGGGTATGGTAAATTTATGGAAAAAATCAAGGCGCTTACGACGACCTTTTTCAATGGGAATGGAACGACAGGCGGGAACGGAAACGGCAATGGCAATGGAAGCGGAAGTGAACCGCCAAAATCTTGAATTCCTTTCAGGAGATTTGGAAACGCTACTTATACCAAATCAACGAAGGAGACATCATGAGAATCATTGCAGCTTTGTGTATTTGCTTGTTTTTGATGCAGCCATTAGCAGCCAGCGCCGCCCCTAAGAAAGACCGCAGCTACTATGAAAACCGTGGAGAAATTGTCTGGGAAGTGAATACGGATGAGAAGGTAATTGCCCTTACTTTCGATGACGGTCCGCATCCCAAGTATACGGCGCAAGTTCTGGAACTGCTTAAGCAATATGACGCGAAGGCAACCTTTTTCGTCGTCGGCAACAAAATTCAGCTCTATCCCGATGTGCTGGAACAAACAGCTCGAGAAGGTCATGAGATTGCTAATCATACATACAGCCATGCCTACATCGGGCGGAACACCAATATCAAGAAAGAGCTGAATACGACGGAGGATCTGATTGTTGGAAAAACAGGGCAGCGGTCACAATTGTTCCGTCCTCCTGGGGGCTTCTACAACGAACGACTTGTGTCCGTTGTCAAAGATGAGGGCTACAAAATGATCATGTGGAGCTGGCAGCTGGATACGAAGGATTGGGATACACCGGGGGTCAATCGCATTGTGAACACAGTGCTGAAAAATGCGAAAAATGGGAACATCGTTCTTTTTCATGACTATATTGAAGGCCCGACGCAAACCATCGCCGCCTTGAAGATTATTTTGCCTGAATTAAAAAACAGGGGATACAAGTTAATTACCGTATCGGAGCTTCTGGGCTATAACAAGGCCATCCCCGCGAAAATTCATTAAGACAGCACACGCTTGGCCTTAACAAAGCGATCTTTCCAAACGGCATCCAGCTCCGAGATCGTTACGCCGATGCCAGAACGGAAGGTATGCAGGATAAGTCCATTACCCATATAGACCGCCACATGGCCGATCTGTTCGGTACCTTCTTTGTTTTTGCGCTTGGGCGTCGTGAAAAACACGAGATCGCCCTCGCGCAACTCGCCCATGGACACCTCAGTCCCTCGTTCACTTTGCTGACCTGTATCACGAGGCAAGCTTACCTCTTGGGTCGCAAACAGATATTGGAGAAAGGAAGAACAGTCGAACGCTTCGGTCTGACCTCCCTTCGCTCCGAGTACGTAAGGGGTACCAAGGAAGCTCATTCCTTTGATGATGAGAGGGTCGGCTTTGCGTTTCCACATTTCATCCTTGCTATCGGAAGCTGCCTTTTGTTCGTATTGTTCTTTGATTTTCACAATTTCGGTGGAGGCGAGATTCACTTTCTTCACACCTGGAACGGGGTCATCCCCCTCTCGAATTTGTTCGATCGCAGGCTTTATAGAAGGCGTCGCAGCAATGACCACAGTCGGTGTCGGGCTTGCCTGCGGTGCCAAGTTTTCTTGTGCTTCTATCGTTGCAATTGGAGTTGCAACTGGAGTCGCTGCTGTTAGACTCTCCCCTTCACCAGGCAGGGTCACAGATGGCGATAAGCTTGGGGCTGCTGCTTTTGGCGTCACTGAAGGTTTCGCTATTGGCTTCGCTGTCCGAGCCGGGGATGACGTGGAAGGCGCTGCCTCTATCACACTTTTTATTATAGGTGTTGCTGAGGGGGTTGGTTCCAGCGTCGCCGATTCGGCTGATTGTGCTGGTTGCGCCGGTTCCGTAGGTATGGTTTGATGATCGTTTGTATTCGTCAAGGCCGCGTTCAGCGCCATGTTTTCCGGATTTTTCACCGTAAAACCAATAAGTACGGCAAGTGCGATGACTAGCGTAGAAATCGTATATTTAGGGGCTAGCATGTCTGACCTCCTGTGTATGTGCAGATATAGCAAGTCTCTACATACCATTCTAACACCATCTCCGTGGTTAGGGGGTCGTAACGATTGGAATTTCATGGATGAGAAAAAGCCTTACCGTCAGCTATCAGCTTCCGGTAAGGCTTTTTGTTATTTCGGCGCATCGAAGGTATGCGCCTTCGTCCAGTTCACACCACCTGTGCCGGTGGTGTACATTACGCTTGGCTGCTCATGGTCATTCGTGATCAGCCAGCCTTGATTCGCATCTGCCATGCCCAGCAGCAGCTGGCCGTAGCCGGTGAACGTCTCTTTGCCGTTCACCCAGGTTTTGCCGCCGTCCTTCGTCCATCCGACGGAGTTCGGCTTGTCGCAGCTCGGGCATTGGCCGCCCATGAAGGCTACGTCGGGACTTACGACGTAGAGCGGCCCGGGCTTCGAGCCCGTGTTCTTCGGCCCTGCGGTATCACCTGCAGGGATGCCGGGCGCCGGCCCGCCTCCAGCGGTGCTGTTCGCGAGCACCGTCTGCCAGGTCTTCCCGCCGTCCTTCGTGTGGAACAAGGAATACGAGGTTTGGGTCATCCCTGACTCCCCGATCAGCTCAATCCAAGCGTCGTTCGCTCCGGCGGAACGAATCACAGTGCCAGTGAGGCCCGCGGCACTTTTACGGGACATCACGTTGTTCCAAGTTTTTCCTCCATCCTGGGTTCTCATCACTTCCACCGTGTCTTTTCCTTGCTTGACGGCCCAACCATTACTGGCATCATGGAAATAAGCATCTCCTGTAATGCCTTCAGGTACAGGCATATTCGTCCATTTTACGCCGCCATCCACGATGTGAGCATTGCCGCTGAACGCTTCCCCCTTCGATACAAAATGAAAGAATGCGGCGTTCGGCATTTGACCGACAGATGCCCAATGTTGGCCTCCGTCCTTGGTGCTCAGCAAGCTGCCTTCCGTCCCGACACTCGCCCAAGCTTCTTTCCCATTCAGAGCAAACACTTGTTTGACTTCGCCTTTGCCCTCATATTGGACCTGCCACTTGGCACCGCTGTCATCCGTATGAGCAATCCACCCGTTACCGCCAATCCAGCCGGATTTGGCATCCGCCAAGCGAACAGCCGTTACCCCCGTCATCGCAACTTTCGATGGTTTATCACTGGTTCCGGAGACGGGCGTGCCAGAGGGAGTTGTCGTTTGATCCGTTGGTTGACCGGTTGGTTCTACCGTCGGTTGCGAACTTGCAGTCGCTGTCGGCTGAGGTGAATCAGAAACGCTCACAGCCCCGTTCGTCGTTCCGGACGACTCGCATCCGGCAAGCGTCATAGCAGCTAACGCCAATACAGGTATATATTTTTTCAGCATCCTAATCACTCCTTTCACTTCTTGTACTGCGCTATTCTTCCCTATAGACGTATTCTTTTCTGAAAAAGTTGAGTCCTGGGGCATCCTGCCTACACCCAAATGTATACCCAAATTTAGTATGTCCTGCATCACACAATTCATTGGCTAATTCTTGCAAATGAATAAATTAGGCATGACTCTTCTACTTTTCGAATACAATCCAATCAAGGAGGGGGGACATCTATTACGGAAAGGAAGAGGATCGGTTGAGATTCATATGGGGTAAAAAAGAATTAACCTTCATGATCATTCCGGGCGCCAACCGCCGTACCGTAAGATTTAAGCTGCCGCACAGTAGCTTGTATATTGTGCCTAGCGTGATCCTGCTCGTGCTGATTGGTTTTTTTGTCACGATTTACTTTATGAATACCTACTCCCATCAAACGAAAGAAAACTTGCAGCGAACGTTCGATGGACAAGAACGCCAACTAGTTAATCAAATTACACTTAAAGATAATGAACTAGAGCAGCTTCAAGCTAATTTGATTGACTTATCCCAGCAAGCAGATGAGTTTAAGAGCAAGCTCGAAGAAATTAAGAAACTGGATCACGTCATTCAGTTAATGAGCGAATCAGAAGAACCAAACAGGACAAGCAAAAAGTTGTCCGCATTAAGTGACTCCACTGCCAACTCGGATGTCGGAGGCAATGAGGTCCCGGTCACTTCACAGGAAGTGACTCAGCTTGTGAGCAATACCAAACAAGGGCTCTCCTCTTTGGTCGGAGATATCAACGCACTGCTTGTTAATCTCAGTGAGTCGGAAGCGCGATTGAAGGAAGCCGACTATTTACGCAGCATCACGCCAACCCTCTGGCCCATCACCACGCATAGTCTAACTTCCGGCTTCGGCATCCGCAAAGACCCCTTCACAGGCAAGCCATCCATGCATACGGGCCTTGATCTCGACGGCGAGTTAGGCGATCCCGTTTATGCAACGGCTTCAGGCAAAGTCATCGAAGCCAGCTTCGACAATGAGTACGGCAACCGTATTATTGTCGATCATTCGCGTGGCATTCAAACCGGTTACATGCATCTGAATAAAATGCTCGTGAAACGCGGAGAATCAGTAACAAAAGGTCAACTGATCGGCCTGCTTGGTTCCACAGGACGAAGCACGGGTTCTCATCTGCATTACGAGGTACAGAAAAACCGTGTCCCCATTGACCCCACCCCTTATCTAATAAGCAATAGAAAGGATGAACGCTAATGCTTGGAAGCTCAAAATCGAAGCGCATAGATACGAAAACAACGGACACGTTAATCGGGGCAAGTACGATCTGCGAAGGAAAAATTATGTCCGAAGCCAGCCTTCGTATTGAAGGCCAGCTGCATGGCGACATTGAATGCGCAGGCGATATCACCATTGGCGAAAATGCTGTCGTCCAATCCAACATCCAAGCGCGCGACGTCATCATTGCCGGCAAAGTGAAAGGCAACATCCACACCAAAGGCAAGCTGCTCGTCACCAGCTCCGGCGTGCTGGTGGGCAACATCGATGTCCGCTCCTTCATTGTTCAGGAGGGCGGGATTTTCCAAGGCAGCAGCGCGATGCAGATCGCGGCCGTGAGCGACAAAAGCGGCGGCGGCAAGGTCATCGACGCGCAGGCGCATAAGCAGCAGAAAAACGAGCAGCAAGCTGCTTCTGGCGGAAATTAATAAGGACTGTCCTCCAAAGAAGTAGGCTTTCTTTGGGGGACAGTCCTTATTTTTTTGTGTCCAAGGGAGCTACAGGGCGCTAAACCAATTTCTTCTCCAGCTCCAACAAGTTGGCTAAGCTGATGGCCAGACTATCCATTGGATTACCTGGGCAATAATCCTGCTCAACGGCGAACCATTCAACGCCATTTTGCAATCCCCATGTCAGAATAGGTGCGAAATCGATGATACCTGTACCGATCTCGGCAAAATATTGCTTTCCGTCAGAGGTCATATCCTTCAAATGAACAATCGGCATACGAAACGCGTATTGACTGATGAAAGACAGCGGGTCCTGACCTGCTTTTTGGACCCAATACGTATCGATTTCCGGATAAACAGCTGGGTATTCGAGCAGATATTCGAGCGCAAACTTTCCATCCATCGTCGTATGAAATTCAAAGTCGTGATTGTGGTAACCGACCCGATAGCCTGAGCCGCTTACCTGTGAGGCAACTTGATGCAAATCGTTGCGCACGCTGAGGTAGCCTTCCGGATTTTGCAGGCCATTCGGCAAGGAATGGCAGATGAAATCCCGCGTATCGAATAATTTGGCTTCCTTCAATACAGCCTCAAGATCGTGTTTCATCCGCTCTAAGCCTACATGCATGCCTGCCGTGCGCAAGCCGGTTTCCTTCATCACAGCCGCAATCTCCGCGGCAGGGTACCCGTGCAATCCGTCGATTTGGACGGCTGCCCATCCCATCTTTTTCAACTCTCTTAACACGCCCGGAAAATCCTGTTTAAGTTCGTTTCTTAACGTATACAACTGGGCTGCCAGCTTCTGTCTAATCATTTCGCAGCTTCCTCCCGTTCTAGATTTAACCACGCAAGCTCCTCCGGCGTAAACGGAATATGCATAGCTTCTATTGAAGTTTGCAGTTCTTCAGGATTTTTCGGACCGATGATGGCACAAGTCGGAAAAGGCTGATTCAGCACATAGGCTAACGCAATTTGAATCGGGCTGACGTTCTTATCCGTGGCAATCTTGGCCGCACGACGGTATCGCTCCCAATTGTCGTTGCTATAGTAAACCCTGACCATTTCAAGATTTTCTTGATTATCGGGCGTAAAATGGCCGGAGAAAAATCCCCCTGCCTGCGAAGACCACGCAAGGAGCGGCAGTTGATTGCCCCCATGCCATGCGCAGGTGTCTGCATCTGCCGATACACAGCCTTCCCATCTGGGCTCTTTCGGTTTAGCAAGGCTTAGATTCGGGCTGCTGAAGGTAAAACCGATCAACCCATGGGAAGCAGCATATTCATTCGCTTGCTGAATACGCCCAAAGGACCAGTTCGAAGCTCCGATAGCCCGGATGCGTGATGCTTGAATGTGCTCATTCAATTCTTCCATGATCGGACCTACCGCTATATCAGGATCATCGCGATGGAGGGCATACAAGTCGACATAATCGGTCCCTAATCTGTCCAGACTCTCCAGCAGATCCTTGCGGATGGCCTGCGGATTCACCCGCGCACCGGGGCTGCCATCGTCATGATGAGCACCCTTCGTGAGAATGACAACCTTCTCCCGCAGCTGCTTTTCTTCAAGCCACTGGCCGAGAATAACCTCTTTATTCCGATATTGATGAGCCGTATCGAAGGTATTACCGCCTGCACGGATATAAGCATCCAGCATCATCCGCTGCGGTTCCTCCAGCTTCCTCAAATCCCCAGTCCCCATAATCAATCGGGAAATGGCTTTGTCTACACCTTGTATGCGCATAGTCTGCATGCAGAATCCTCCTCAGCTGTTTTGCCTTAGTCTGATAAAAGCTTCCAATCCTTCATGATCTGGCGTTCCTGTGCTGCCGCCGTAAGCTCCAACTGACAAAGCTCCGCATACATTGCCATACAGCAGGCATGTCTCCACATCCAGCCCCGTCAAAAAGCCATAGATATAGCCGGCGTTAAACGAATCCCCTGCTCCTGTCGTATCAACAGCTTCAACCGGGAATCCGGGGCTCATCGTTTGCAAGCCGTCTTTCATCGCTGCCGCTCCTTGCGGTCCAAGCTTGATGACGACATGAGGACTGAAGCCCGACATGTAGCTTAAGCTATCCTCTATGCGCTCAAATCCGGTATAATGAAGGGCCTCCGTTTCGTTCATCAAGAAAACATCCACATGCTGCATCAACTCAAAAACACCCGAATACCATTCTCCGGTATCATCCCAACCTACATCGCAGGAAATCGTAGCCCCCGCTTCCTTTAATCGCTTAGCCATGGCCACGAATTCCGTGTGGTTGCGCCGCCCTCTGTAGCCGGTAACATGCACATGTCTGCCTAACGCGATTTGCCCTAAATCCAGTTCCTCTACATGCAGTTCAGCATTGGATCCCACATAGGTAATAAATGAACGATCCAGCTCGGGATTAATCGCTATCGTGATCCCTGTCCGACTTGTTCCGCTTGTTCGGACCATACTGGTATCGATACCATATCCAGCAAAACGTTCCCGGATATAATGACCGTAGCCATCATTTCCAAGAACACCGTCAAATGCGACATGCAGCCCCAGCTTGGCTAATGCAATCGTAAATAAAGCTGCGCCTCCGCCTACATGCATCATCATGTTATCTACGAAAATTTCTTGTCCAGGTTGAGGGATTTGATTACAGCCCACTACCACGAGATCAATATTGACATCGCCGATGACTACCGCATCAAACTTCTTCACGCCGCTCTCCCTCTTCCGCTCTGTTCTCTGCCTATCTCTCTTTTGGATATACCTTACAGCTATCGCGAACGACGAGCTTGTGCTTCAGTATCACATCTTCCCGCGGACTGGAGGCGGGATTCGAGATGACGTCAATCATCGTATTTACCGTAATTTTCCCCATCTCCTGAATGGGCTGCTCCATCGAGGACAACCGCGGTCGTACAAGTTCTGTCAGTTGGCTTCCATCAAATCCGATAATCGATATATCGTCAGGGACTTTAAGCTGATGGTCATGTATACAGTTCATAGCGCCTACCGCCATATCGTCACTCACTGCAAATAGAGCAGTAGGACGAGGTTCACAGGCCAGCAGCTCCTTCATCATGTCATATCCGCTTTGCGTCTTATAGTCGCCAAACCGGATATAATCGTTGATGATTCTCACCCGTTGATCCTTCAAGGCATTCCGATAACCTACGTAACGATTCTGACCTGAGGTAACGTCTCGCATATCCCCGCCTATAAAAGCGATCCGCTCGTGGCCGAGCTCGGTTAAATACTTGGTCGCATCATAGGCTGCTTCGTAATCATCGATAATCACAGAAATAAACTTATGATCGACAGGTCTTACACTTGAAAAAATGATGGGAATATCCAATTTATGAATAAAATTACGAATTTCATCGCTTAACTTTTCATGCATAATAATGATGCCGTCTACACGCATCTCGTGAAAGACATTCAAATATTTCAGTTCTTTATCCGTATCCTCGATAATGTTGCAGACCAGCAGGTTGTAATCATTCAAACTCGCCGTTTCCTCGATGCTGCTCAAGATCGTCGAATAGAAGCTTGAGGTTAGATCGGGAACAATCACGCCAATCAGGTTCGTTTTCTTCCGTACCAAGCTTCTCGCGATATGGCTGGGCGCATAACCAAGCTCGTCAATCGCTCGTTTTACTTTGGCCTTCAGATCGTCCTTCACGTACTTCTCTCCGTTTAATACTCTGGAGACCGTGGTGACGGATACTCCCGCTTTTTGGGCTACATCTTTGATTTTGGGCGCCATGATTATCATCCTTCCTTACTTCGCAACATGAACAGTTTTCTCTGTTAGTAGACAGAACCATATTTATACATTTTATCACACATTGGGCATGGCGAAGATCATCAATTATTCGGCTGAAGCCGTTTATTCTTTGACCGATCCGATCATGGCTCCCTTTGCAAAATATTTCTGTATAAATGGATATGCCGCAATAATGGGCGCCACAACGACAATAATTGTCGCCATCTTCAGAGAGTCACCTGTTAGCTGTATCCGTTCGAGCATTTGAAACTGGGACGAACCTGCCGCCTGCATCAGGGACTCCCGAATGGCATCCTGTTTGGTTAGCATCTCCTGCAGCAAGGTGGATAACGGTCTCAGTGATGCGGTTCTGACATAAAAAGCACCCGTGAACCAATCATTCCAATGACTCACCGCCGTAAATAAGGAGATTGTGGCCAGCACAGGCTTGCTTAACGGCATGATGATCCGCATGAAAATGCCGAAATCGCTGCAGCCATCCAGTTTCGCCGACTCTTCCAGACTGATGCTGATCTGCTGGAAAAACGTGCGCATGATGATCAAATTCCACGCGCTATACAGGCCCGGAAGAACATAGACCCAGATGGTGTTCGTCAAATGCAAGCTTTTGAGCAGCATGTAATAAGGAATAATGCCGCCTGAGAAAAGCATGGTAAAGAAAACCATCAGCGTAAAAAATCGGACGCCCGGCATCGTCTTGCTTTTCAGCGTATACGCAGCCATGGCGGATAGAAATACGCCGGCAATCGTACCCAAAGCCGTTCGAAATATAGAAATGGCAAATGCTCTGCCGATATTAGCCGATGTAAACACTTCACGGTAATTTTCCAGCGTCCATACGCGGGGCCAGAAATAGATGCCCCCTCTTTCCGCATCCTTACCAGCGTTAAAGGAAAGCGCCAATATATTCAGAAATGGAAGCACGATGGACAAGCACAGGAGAATAATCAGGGCATAATTAACGAACTTAAATATTTTCTCCTCTGCTGAGAGCTTATAGAATTCATTTCCCACGTTAATCTCTCCCCATACTAGAAGTGCGCTCCCGCTATTCCTGCAGGAGCGCCAGCCTCCCAACTCAGCTTTGGACTATTTGAGAATAACTTTCGTTTTAGGATCGCTGTCTTTTTTCTGAAGCAGAGCTTCGAATTGATCCAAACCCGCTGCCTGCAGCTGCTTTTTCGAAGCATCCAGAATTTTCTGCGCTTCATCCATGCTTTTGGCGTAAAATGCACGAATGATGCTTTCATTATAGTTGGTTAAAGCCGTCTTCAACTCATTGCCCGTTGGAAGCTCGTTAATGAAGGAGAGCGGGCGATAACCATCGTTGATATTGGCGTTTTTCTTTTTCTCATCGTAGCCCCAGTAGTCGGCAATTTTCAGCGGTGTCTCATTAGCTTCCGGAGAGACCGCATCTGCATACTGCATTTCGCCGAAATCACCCAGCCTGTTGATATCCGTACTGCCGAGATAACCACCCCAGCCATTGCCTACGCCGTCAAAGCCCAAATCTTTGGCCGCCTTCGGATCTTTGTTGCGAAGCTCCAGCACTTCTTTTTTGACCAAAGGATTGCCTTTGGCATCCAACGTATAGTCCCGCCCTTCCAGACCGTACTGCCAGATCAGCTTCCCTTCACGGCTGGCCAGGAAATCCGCAAATTTGACGACGTCTTGTGGATTTTTCGTCGTTTTTGGAATCGACCAAGCCATATACCCGCTTTTATAATCAACGTTCATCCGGTAAGTTCCATCCACAGAATTAATAGGCCCTAACGGGATGTAGCTCATATCTTTATTAAACTCCAGATAGTTATGCATATCGCCGATAATACCAAATGACCCGTTAATAGCTCCTTCCGTTGCTTTGTTTTCCTGCATGGCGTAGTAATCCGGCACCATCAATTTCTCCTTCAAAAGCTTCTGAACAAACTCAATGCGCTTGAGCGGATATTCCGTTTTGCTCTCATGAACAATTTTGCCGTCCTTATCCTTGTCGAAGCCTTGATCAATAGCCCCCCAAGTTAAACTGCTGAATAGCGTGCCGTTCTCATGGTTGCTGTTCCCCCAGTAGCGAGGACCAATCGGCGTGATATCTTTACCGTTTTTATCCTTGAAGTTGCCTTCCTTGATCTTTTGGGCGAGCTCATACACTTGATCGGTAGTGTTAATCTTCCGTGGATCAACGTTCAGCTTCTCGGCAATGTCTTTACGGATGTAAGGGCCGGAAACATACTTGCGCTCTTCGTAGCCGCCTTCTCTTGGGACGTTCATATGGACAAAATAGCTGGAGCCGTTAAATTCCGGCCGGAACATTACACCGTTTTTCGTATCCAGCGGTAAATACTTATCATCCAGGTACTTGCTGAACACCTTTGTTCCTTTTATAAGAGGAGTTAGATCGGTTAACATGTCTTCTTTGGCAGCTTTCAAAATGACGGGCATTTCCGGGCGGCCGCTGTTGTTCAGATAATAGACGATGAAGTCCGGCAAATCATTGGAAGCCAGCCCTGCAATGAGTCCATCAATCGCATGCTGCGAATTTACACCCTCCATTTGCAGCGTAATCCCTGTCATTTCCTTCACTTTCTTAGCAATCTCCGGGTTGATATCTTTCGTTATGTCATCGCTGTCAATAAACAGTAGTCCTTTAATGGTTCGGTCTGCAATCCAAGTTGCGGGCTTACCGCTGCTGACTGTAGATGGAGGTGTCGTAGAAGCCGTGTCCCCTCCTGCCGCAGGCTGAGTGGAGCTTTCACATCCTGCTAGCAGCAAGCTTGCTGCCAAGGGCATGGTCACCCATTTAACCCATCTTTTGCTCATCCCATACTCCCCTTTTCCATTAAATATTATGAATAACACCTGGCGGTGATCTTCAACACATCAACTATCGAAAAGTGAAAGATTTCTGGTATCGCTACCATATTGACTCGTCAAATAACTTTTTTGAAGCTCGGTTCGCAGCCACAACAAGGATTAAGCCGATTATGCCTTGCATTAAACCAACAGCTGTCGCATAGCCGTATTGTCCATTTTGAAGTCCTACCCGAATGATGTAGGTATCTAAAATATCTGCCAGCTCCATGTTACCGGGAGTTCGCATGAGATAGATTTGATCAAACCCTGCCTGCAAAATATTGCCTAGCGATAAAATAAACAGAATGGAAATCGTTAATCGAATACCTGGCAAAGTAACATGCCAAATTTCGTGCCACTTATTAGCGCCATCAATCTTGGCGGCTTCATGTAGCTCAGGGTTAATGCCTGCTATAGCGGCCAAATAAATGATAGAATCCCAGCCAATACTTTGCCAAATATGGCTGCCGAACATGAGAGAATAAAAGTACTTCCTTTCCATCATGAAAAACGTACTTCCGTCTCCGCCAAAAAAGCGGATCACTTCATTGAGCAGTCCAGTATCCGGAGCAAGAATCCGCTGCATGAGGCCGATCACGATAACCCATGAAAGAAAATGCGGCAGATACGAAATGCTTTGGGCGATTCCTCGGAATCTTCGATGTCTGATTTCATTAAACATTAGGGCAAGCAGAATCGGAAAAGGTAATCCTATGAAAACTTTAATGCTGCTAATAATCAATGTGTTTTTAATAAGTTTCCCGCTTTGATAGTCGTTAAAAAATGCCTTGAAATACGTGAGTCCCACCCATGGACTGCCCAGTATCCCCTTGTTAAACTGATAATTCTTAAAAGCCAGCATCAATCCACCCATGGGGATATACGAGAAAATAACGAAAAATACAAGACAGGGAAGGAGCATGAGGTACATAATCTTGTGCTGTCGTATTCGTTTTCCCAGATCAGCATTTCTCTTTTTCACCGCAGCGCCGATACTAGCTTGCGGCAGATTCGTTTCCATGTCATGACCACCTTCCTAAGACATTCTCATTTTTCTGGTATCGATTCCATATTGTTGTCAAATAGAATCCTCATGACGAGGATCAGGTGTAGGAAAGCGGTTTCTGGAATCGCTTCCATATGGAATTAATCTCAGTATAGATGAGTTGGTTATATTTGGCAATGACTTTTTTTGAGGAGTGGCAAACCAAAACTCACGTTAAGATTCATCTAGGCTCCCGCAATCCAACATACCGTTCGCGGGCCACTAAAGCACGACGGGATGTATGGAAAAAGCAGTATTCACGATGAGGGTCCTGTTTATGCAACTCGTTGTAGCGTCTCATTGCTAACGTTGAATCATCAAATCTATCAACGACAACCACTTCCTCAATATTATATGGCGTCTTCCGCGTAAAAAGATTGACTAGCTTTGTACTTTTCGTCCAATTCATTGAAATTTAGTTCAACTTCCTCCATCCATGATTGGATTTCTTTTTCTGCATACTGGTTTTGATATTTGTTCCACTCGTCCCACATATTCAGTTCGTAAAGCATGTCCTTAAATCTACGAAATGGTTTATTACCTCTAAGGGCATCAAACAACCTACCTTTAGGATCAGATTGCTTACTATGAGAAAAGCTCGCCATTACTCGAAATGCTTCGTTTGAATCGATCTGTGGAATGAGGATATACTTATCTTCATTTTCCTCATCATCCCAGTCAATTCCCGGTTCCCCGGTATAGTTTTCATCCATATCCAGGATTACTTCTCCAGTATGCAGATCCAAATAGTATGGATGCTCAAAGTTATAATCCAAGTAGGCATCAATAAGCTCTTTCATTAGATCCATTTCTATCAACCTCCTCTTTTATTATCAAGTATTGGAAAGGCTTGTTCTTTTATACGTCGCACGTTAAAAAAGCCCGCATCCATCCAACATTCGGATCGATACAGGCTTCTAACTTACTTCCCATTCTTCACTTCTTCGAGCATGGATAAATCAACAAATTTGCTGAGGTCCAGTTCATTTTCCTTAATGCCCTTAATATATCGCGCCGCAATCGAGACCCTCGCCATCTCTTCCATCACTTTGACATCAACGTCCGTGGTGAGCTTCAGTCGGCTAAGCGAGGCCTGGATCAAGCCTTTGTCCATCCCTTTACCGCTATACTGCTTCAGCTGGTTGTTGATGAGCTCATAGGCTTGCTCCGGGCTGTTCTGAATGAACGCGATGCCGTCCATATTGGCTTTGATCGCGCCCTTAACAATATCCCGGTGGCGCTGGATCATCGGATCGCTAGCCACCATAATGACCGTCGGATAATCGCCGTGATTCGGCGGGATTGCCTGCCAATCGACGACGACCTTTCCAAGTCCGGCCTTCTCAATCTGCGTTCCCCATGGCTCGGGAACGAGCGTCGCGTCAATTTCCTTCTGGCGGAAGGAAATCAGCGCATCCGACGGGGAGCGCACGATAAGATGTGCGCTTCCCGCATCTCTACCTAAGGAGATGCCTTCTTGCTGCATCAGCATCCGTAGTGAGATCTCATTCGTATTCCCTTTGGACGGGATCGCAATCGTTTTATCCACCAAATCTTTAACGCCATTAATTCCTGAGCCATTGCGGGCAACAAGCACCGCACCGCCATTATTGGAGCCGGAAACGACCCGATAGTTCCCGCTTTTCAGAAAAAATGTTGTCGCAGGTCCGGGACCTACGAAACCTATATCAATATCACCTGTCGCCATCGCAATCGATAAGTCAGAGCCGTTATCGAAGGCCGTGACCTCGATCTTCACGTCATCGCCCCACTCGCGGGCGAAATAGCCTTTTTCGAGTGCAATATAGGCTGCGGCATGCGTGACATTTTTAAAAACACCAACCCTGACCACCTGCGGCTTGCCGGAAGCTGTAAGCTTCTCCTCGCAGGCGCTCAGCATCGTAATGACGAGCAAAAGCAGCAGCAGCATCCATGCTTTTTTTCTCATGCGATCCGCTCCCTGCTAAGACTTCGAGCCGGCGAGGCCGTAGCGCTCCAGCACTTTATCTTCCAGTTTCTTAAAGCAGAAATGGTCAGAGACCGTACCCAATACAGCGATAATAATGACGATACACAGCATTAGCGATGTGTCGCCCAAATTACGCCCATCCTGCAGCAATTGGCCGAGCCCCGCCCCTTTGGCGATAAGTTCCCCGGCAACAAGGGCGCGCCAAGCAAAAGCCCAAGCCGTTCGCACCCCGTTGATCAAATGCGGGAAAGCCGCCGGAATCATGATCTGCACGAACATTTTATACCCGTTGCCTGTTCCCATCGTCTGTGCGGCACGCAGGTAAATCGGCGGAATGTTCTTGATCCCTGTGCGGCTTGCCAGCGCCATCGTCCAGGTTGCGCCAAGCGTCGTAATGAAAATAACCGAGGATTCGTTAAGACCGAACCATATAATAGCAAAAGGCAGCCAAGCAATACTAGGAATCGTCTGCAGCGAAACGACCAGGAAACCAAGCGTATCATCCAGTAGACGGTATCGTGCGAATAAGAAACCTAATGTCGTCCCAATGGCAAGCGACAGGGCGAAGGAAACTAACAGCCGGATCATACTGGCCAAAGTCGCTGCAAGCAGCTCGCCATGCACCAATCCGTCATAAAAAGCCTGCAGCGTCTGGGTCGGAGAAGGAAATTTCCAGCCCCAACCGAACAGCCTAAATCCCGCCTCCCAAGCTATCAGAAGCAGTACCAGAAAAATCGTTCTTCTTAATGCGGTACTCATCGCCCGTCTCCTCCCTTACCACCTTCTCAAGCTCATCCGCCAGCGCGTCCATGGCCGCATTCTCCACATGGTGCAGCAGCGGATCTGCGGCATCCCGGGGTCTTGCCGCCTGTACGGTGAACTCCTTCTTAATCGTGCCAGGGCGTGTAGACATGACCACAACGCGATCTGAGAGGATAACCGCTTCCCGAATGTTATGGGTGATGAAGAGAATCGTTTTACGCGTCCGCATCCAGATTTCTTCCAATTCCTTATGCAAAATAAGGCGAGTCTGTTCATCTAAAGCCGCAAAAGGCTCATCCATCAGCAAAATCTCGGGATCCATCGCCAGCGCTCTGGCAATCGCCGCCCGCTGCTTCATCCCGCCAGATAGCTCATGCGGGTAACGATCGGCGAAGCGGCTGAGATGCACCGCTTTGATCTGCTCCATGGCGAGCTCGTGGCGCTCTTTTTTGGGGATGCCCTTCTGCTTGAGGCCAAAAGCCACATTGTCCAGCACAGTAAGCCACGGAAACAGACCGTGCTCTTGGAACACGACCACGCGGTCGGCCCCAGCGCCGGTAACCTTTTTACCATTCACTTCAATCGTGCCTTCACTTTGCGTATCGAAGCCTGCAACGAGGTTCAGCACCGTCGATTTCCCGCAGCCGGATGGCCCCAGAATGGAGACGAATTCTCCCTTTTTTATCGTTAAAGTGATATTGTCCAGCGCCTTATAATTGCCACCGATTCGCTGTACGAACGTCTTGCTGACACCTTTTATCTCGATCAAAATGCTTCCCCCTACTCGGGTATATCCCGTAGTCGTTTCCCTTAAAACAGCATCTTTAATCCTGCCAGACCAAGCCCGATGATAAATCCGCAGATCGCACCGTTGACACGAATCCACTGTAAGTCCTTGCCAATCTTATCTTCCATCAGCTGAGTCAGCTTCTCGTTATCGAATTTATCCAGGTTCTCTTTGACGAGCTGACCGATTTTGCTATGATTTTTCTCCAAATAAGAAGCAATCTGCTCCTGCACCCAGATCTCGCCGCGCTGCAGCAAAGCTTCGTTCTCCTTCACGGATGCAAGCACATTCCGAAGGATCGGAACGACATGGACAGGGACAAAATCAGGCTGGTCCACGAATTCTTCAGCTTTAGCTTTCAAACGTATAAGAAGTGCAGACAGCTTCGCATCCATCTCGAACATGTCCGGCAGCTTCGTTTTGAGTGATTCCAGCTCGGCCAAAAGCTTCGGATTTCTCTCCAGCTTATTCAGTTCATTGCGGATAAAGGAAAGCACGGCCTCTCTACGCGGATGCTGTTTCATGCGCATTTGCTCAATGTAGGAAAGCAAGAAATTCTGGATAATGCCCCCGATTTTCTCCTCATTGACCATCCCGATGAACGCATTCACGGCAAACGCCATGAAGCCATTGGATTGCAGCCCCTCAAATGCCTTGATCGCCATGGCTCCAAGCTGATCACGCGTCTCCGTTTTGAATGCCCAAGCTTCCACTTTATCAAGGACAAAATCAAACGTCTTGCCGTCATAATCGCCATCCTTGACCGTATCGACAAGCGCACGAACCAATCGGCTCGTATCCACGTCCTGGAGTGCTTTGCTAATCTCATCCGCCAGCAGCGGTGTTAATTTTTCAAGATCAATTGCGGATAATGCTTGTTTGGCAAGCGTACTCAGGCCTTTGTGAAGCGCCTCACTATCCAGATGGCTTTCCGCCAGCTCGAGCCCTCTTTCCAGAAAACGAATTTGCTGCAAACGGGCGCGGATGGTTTCTTTGGAAAGCAGCTCATTTTGAACCGTGGAGACAAGGGCGTTCGTAATTTTCTCGCGATTCTTCGGCAGCAGCGCCGTATGCGGAATCGGGATGCCCATCGGGTGACGGAATAAGGCGCTAACCGCGAACCAGTCTGCCAAACCGCCCACAACCCCGGCTTCGAAGCCGCCTTGCAGGAAGCCTCCCCACACCGTAGAAGCTACAGGAATTGTAGCCAAAAAACCTGCTCCCATCACACCTAAGGAGACCGTTGCTATATACTTTGCTTCTTTTTTCATCGTCATAACATCTCTTTCTTTCTCGATTTTCAATCGCTATTCGTTCTATTTTACCACAAATTCCGACGAAAGCTGTTCTCGAACCTGAATCTGTTGAATACACTTCGGTATGTGAAATATCGGCAAGGCTTGGCCCGAAGTTAAGAGACCTAGGAGGAACCTTTCCATGAGCCTAAATGAAACCATTACGCCTTGGCAGGAACATTTGTTTTGGGTTGAAATCCTGCAGGATCATGCCATTTTTGTGGACGAGGCGCTTGCCAATGAAGAAGTGCAATGGATCAGCATTGCCAAACGGTACATAGCCGCATTCACCGAACTGCGCAACCGTATTTTGAAAACAGATCCTTCCCTCCCGGTCTCCTCGGAAACCATGATTCAGCTCTCTAAAGACATATACCCCGTTGCCCATGGGTACTACCAGTTTGAGGGTTTTATGCAGCATTTACGCATAGAAAATAAGGTCGTCATCTCGCTGACGCCTGTGTATTTCAACGGAACTTTACTGGAAAACGGCGAGTATCTGCGGATTTTGCACGCTTGGATGAACGGTGTGCCTTACGAACCCCTGCCGCTTGTTGCGCTGATGGAGATGTGGCTGGAGGATCAACTTGGACATACCGTGCTGCTGAGCAATCATTTGGATCCAACGGAAATGGAGCTGCTGAAAAGCACCCAGCAATACGCGCAGCAATTCAGCGCACATATCGTCAAAAACACCGCCATCCGCGGTTTCCTCCGCTTCACAGCACCGGGTTTCCCGGTCCAGCAGAAATTCGCCAGACAAGTTGCTGAGACAGTTATCGGCTTCTATCGACTCGTCGAAGAGGTCATCCGCGAATATCAGCATACGGAGCTGCTTAGCCGCCTGACCTTGCGTTTCCTTGAGCATCACCTACCGGAAACATGCTATTTCTTGCATAAGCTGGCTGCTTACAACGTGGAGATTCTTAGTTTGCCGAATTGTCCGCTGACGAAGCCGTCATTTGAGTAAAAAAATAAACCGTCAGGCTTACATTGCCTCGACGGTTTTTTATATTAGCAGGAAAATATGGAGCAAATTTCATTATGCGTCGATCAGTCGAACGATTGAACTGGAAAAAATACCGTTAATTCAACCACATTGACCTTTTTTTGAGGTTTCCATTGGAATATAGCTGGAGCGTTTCCAGTTAAACCTCTCAGTTGCCTTCATTCGGGTAAAATCAACGGGAGCATATCCCGCTAATAGCCCAGCACTATAGTCAGCCTCACACGCCGCCGCTTTCTACCTCAAAGCAATTACCGCTCGCCCTCCCACTCGGCATAAAACTGCTCGAGGTACTGCTCCATGAAGCGGTGCCGCTCCTCCGCAAGCTTGCGCGCGTAGGCGGTACTCATCAGCTCCTTCAACTTAAGGAGCTTCTCGTAAAAGTGATTGATCGCGGTGTCATTTCCCGCGCGATATTCCGCTTCCGTCATGTGCTCACGCGCCGTGACGGAGGGATCATGAATCGGGCGGCCCTTCCAGCCCGAATAGGCAAATACGCGCGAGATGCCTACCGCGCCTATGGCATCCAACCGGTCGGCATCCTGCACGACCTGGCCCTCAAGCGTACGCATCGGAGGCCGCGCGCCGCCCTTGAACGACATCGTGCTGATGATCTCCAGCACGTGATCCACGGCGGCCGCCGGCGTACCGCTGGCGGCCAGCCATGCTTCCAGCTCGCGCTGCGCAGCGGCTGGATCGGCGTTCAGCTTCTCGTCGACGACGTCGTGAAGCAGCGCCGCAAGCTCGCAGACGAAAGCGTCGGCGCCCTCTTGGGCGGCGATGCGCTTCGTCGTCTGCACGACGCGATAGATGTGCCACCAGTCGTGGCCGCTGCTATCGCGCTCTAGCTTTTCCTTCACTAGCGCCTCCGCTGCGAGTAAAATGCTCTCTTGTTGTTCTCTCGTCAAATGTTTTCCATCTTGCTGCATCATTTCTTCTTTTTCCTCTTTCCTTCACCTGTTTTACTTTCATCCGTTGTGGATGCCGCTTCTCCCTCAACGGATGGCGTATCCTTCTCCCTGCCTTCGGGAACCGTGTATTTCTGGATAATTTTCTTAAAATTTTTCCCATATTTATCTTCAAGCTTCGCGCCCATATCCTGCTGCAGCTCGTGAATTACCACATCACGCCAAAAACTATTGAGCAGCAGCTCAACCATCGCTGGATGCTCGGTCAACATCGCAAGTGTCGGCTCATCGCCGCCTCTTGTGCCGACAATAGCCAGCTTGCGGTCGATCAGCAGCGTAAATTTCCTCCCGTTGCGTTCGTTCCACGTAGCATCACGTTTATGCGAGAACTGCTGTACGCTGCTTGGCAGAGCCGCATCTCCGATCGCCGAAACAAGCAGACGCACACCCTGTGCGGGTACTTTCCGCAGCTCTTCCTTCAGCAGCTGCGCCTCCTGCGCCCAAAGGTCGCAAAGGACTTCCTCCTTCGCTTTCCTCAGCTCTGTTCGAATACGATCCAGCACCTTTGTGTCGCCTTCCAAGCTGAAATACTCCGACCGGTGCGCACCTTGCTTCGGCATGTGCTCTTTCACGTAGCGGATTGACGCTTGCAGCTCCGCCTCAACACGATCGCCGATCTCTTCGATCGGCACGCTTTGGTAGTGCGTTGGCTCACCGTGACTGGTGAGCACGGCGCCTTTCTCCGCAAGCTTCTGGAGCGCGGAGTACACATTCGAACGCGATACGCCAAGCTGCTTGGCGATTTCATAACCCGTCTGTGTGCCGCTTTCAGCAAGCACATGCAGGCACTTGGCTTCCAAGTCGGTGAAGCCGAGATTTTTCAAATGCAGGTGGATATCCTCCATGCCAGTTCCCCTTTTCATAAGCTGCGATAAGTTCATGTTTTCGATATTGTAACATGATTTCTTCCTCGAAGTCGTATAGTCCTTCCTTGCCGGCCCTCTCAGCCAAAAATGTTCATTCTCAATATATTCTCAATTATATGTTGACAATGATAATCATTATCAAATAATATGAAGATGGTTGGTAACAGCAGGACATTTACAAGATGACTACATACCTATAAAAACATTTCGTGGAGGGATTCCCATGCCAAAAATCATTATCGTTTACGCCAGCATGTCAGGAAATACGGAGGAAATCGCTGAAGAAATCGCAGCAGGCATACGTGAGGCAGGCATTGAGCCTGTTGTGAAATCCGTCATGGATGTGAGCGGTGTAGATCTCGTGAACTACGATGGTATTCTGCTTGGCGCTTATACATGGGGCGATGGTGATTTACCAGACGAATTCGAAGACTTCTACGATGAGTTAGAAGATCTGGATCTAAGTGGACGCAAATCCGGCGCATTCGGCTCTGCTGACTCTTCCTACACACACTTTGGTGCAGCTGTAGACACAATCGAAGAGAGACTTGCCGAGATCGGAACGGAGAAAGTATTTGACGGTTTGAAAATCGAATTTAATCCGACTAGCGAGCAAAAGAAATTATGTCGTGAACTAGGCGCGAAATTCGCTGCTGCTGTCGCTGTTTCGGCCTAATACATGTTGGCGGGCTTTGGCATTTCGCTGGGCTCGCTTCTCATTGACACTTCCGCCTATGTTGCACTTCTTACAATCAAATTGATCGAATTAAGCATCTCTTCAGCTTTTCGTTGTACAATGTGCAATTATTTTAGCTGAAATCGCCCCATTCATCGCCATTTGGCTAAGTAACGTTGTACTTAGTACAACGAGCTGCCCTTCAGGCTGCAAAAAGCACCACTTTCGCTGCAAAAAATGCAACGAAGCTCCCCAATAGCTCAACTGTGCTCCAAACAAAAAGGATCGGAACACAGCTGCTTCACTGCTGCTCCAATCCCTATTTTTACAAAGTCTCTACTTCGGCCATTTCAATATACGGCATACTCTTTAACTCTTCATATACTTCTGATGCATACTTACGGTCAATGAAAACAATGAAATTGAGTTCCTGCAGCTCATGACTCAACTCTTTGATGTGTACACTTTTCATTCTATACCCTCTAGCAATAATGTCCTTGATGATATTCGTTAAACTACCCTCATGGGAAACGATGAGTTTGACCCGCAAATCCTTCATCAGCAGCGGTCTTGGTCCCTTTTTCTTAATATAATACGGCAGTAACACGACACTCACCATAATAAGCAGCAGTCCCACAAACGCCTCAACAAAAAAACCGGCACCAATGGCAATTCCTAGCCCAGCCGCTCCCCAAATCATCGCCGCCGTCGTTAGCCCAATAATGACATCATTATGCTTCCGAAGTATAGCTCCTGCGCCAAGAAATCCGATCCCGCTAACCACCTGCGCCGCAAGCCGCATAGGATCCATGACATGTAACCCGGGAACCGCATATTTATTCGCAGATTCAATAGATACTATTGTTAGCAAGCAACTGCTTAAACAAATGACCAGAGAGGTTTTGAGTCCAAGAGGTTTATTTCTGATTTCTCGTTCTAAACCAATAATTAAACCGAAGATAGCTGCAATTCCTAATTTTATTAAATCATGTACGTCTACTGTTACTAGCATCGTTGTTGTCTCCCCTATTTTAGAAGTCATTTACAATATATTAACATTAACGAGGTAAATATAAATAGGGATGAATGAATTGCTTTTTTAGTCAAAAAATACAAAAAAACCTTCTAGAGTTGTTCACTCTGGCAGGCTTCTTTTATATGCTTATTTACCGATACAAACATACTCCTTAGAAGCATGGTTATAACCCCAACTATAGTGAAAAATACTATCAATATTAAGAACCTTATTCCTGTTTTCTCATCCAAACCTAAACTTCGTTTTTTTGATAAAGTATAGGATGGAAATAGTAGTAGATGTAATAATTGCACCTATCCATCCAATCGTTGGAGCGTACTCAACGTAGTTTTTACCGTACAGAGCAAACAGCATAAAGACTATGTTACATGCCATAGCAAAAATTACTAATCGGTTATTTTTCATCTAATTCTCCTATGCGGTATGAAGTTCTATTTATTGCTTAATTTTGTAGTAACGAGCATAACAATCATGCATACGAGAACGAAAACGGCGAGGTACCAGTGCCTTTAATAAAGCTGATAGGCCAGCGGAGGAAGGGTAATTAGTAGAATCATTGCATTAATCATATTTATTTTGATCTCCTCTCATCAAACGAATTCTAACCCCTTTTTTTTGGAATAATTACCTCTATCTCAAAATCCTACAACATACCATTATAAATTAGCAACCATTTACAAATATAATCCAAAGATTTACTATTCCCCCCACGCCCCCTATCAAATCCATTCAAATTCCTATCAATACCTTCCCCTCATCCCTGATTCATCCCTAACCCAAAAATAATATTGACCACAAGTCACTTTATTGTTATAAATGTACTTATATAATGTTAATCATTAGGATTTTATTGTCCTTTCATGGATCGCGAATCAAATATTCTTACTCATTTGAACCGATTAAACCAAAAAGTTGACCAAAAGTCATACTTAAAGAAATATCTGTTCTTATACACCATTAATAATTAGGGGGCTCAATCATGGCTGCTCGTTCAAATCAACCGAAAGACGATATCGTAAGAACAAATGGAAAATTTCTACATAAGACGGGTTTTCTAGTCATCCTGACCGCCGTTGTGCTCGCAGGCTGCTCCAATGGAGCCCCATCATCTTCTGCCACAACAGCTGAGCATGCGGCCGAGGCAGCGATTAAGCCTGTAAAAACGGCTAAGGTTGCCACACAAGCATGGGCAGGTGCTAAGACACTCACAGCCGATGTGGTTCCTTCATTAGAGTTGAATGTCGTGCTCAAAGTGGATGGCGACGTGAAGTCCGTCCTGAAAAAACGCGGGGAACAAGTCCAAAAAGACGATGTGATCATCGAGCTGGATAATAAAGATTTGCTTCGCCAAAAACAAAAACTGCTTTATGCCAGAGCCAGTCTCGAAGAACAATTATCCAAGGCCAAAAAGGATTGGGATGACGGCATTCTGGAGTTAACCAACAATATTGCCATAACCCAGCAGTCCTTGGACGATGCGAACAAGCAATATAACCGGATTTTGAATGACTATGACACCGGGCAGGCAACGAAAGACCAGAAAGAGCAAATGGAATCTCAGGTCAAACCGTTGAAGCTCAATCTTCAAACTTTGCAGCAGAAGCTTCAAACGCTCCAAAATACCCAACCGCTAGCCGCCATCCAATACCAATTGCAGGCTAACGATATTGATTTGCAGGATGCTGATGTCAACCTCGCTTATTTTGAAGTCAAGGCGCCTGCGTCTGGACTTTTGACCGAAATGCCCATTGAGGAAGGAATGACGCTGGCCAGAGGACAAAAAATCGGCGTCGTACAGCGGCAATCACCGATCAAAATCCGCGCTGAAGTAACGGAAGCGGACCTACCGCTCTTGCAGGGCAAACCGAGCCTGATCTTTCAAACGTCGGACTCACCAGATACATATGAAGGTAAAGTGACTTATTTGGCGAACACGGCCAATACTCAGACGAAAACCTATTCGCTGGAACTTGAAGCCGCAAACGAAAACGGCCGCCTCAAACCCGGAATGCGCGTCCAGCTTCTACTGGCTGGTGGCGGCGAACAGCAGGTCATCGTTGTGCCGACGAGCAGCATTTTGCGCGAGGATGGCGAGCCCTATGTATTCATTTTGATAGGAGACCATGTTGAAAAAAGGAGCGTCAAGCTCGGCCGCAGCAAGGATGACATGACGGAAATTACACAAGGACTGAAGGCAGGCGAGGTGTTCATCGTCTCCGGTCAGTACCAACTTAAACATATGGAGAAAGTAGCGCCCGGCCAGTAGTTTTCAATTGTCTAACTGGAACAGCTGGACAGAAGGAGTGAATCCGCTTGATTGCCAAACTGATCAAATATCAAAAGATTACCCTGCTATTCTTTGTCGTGCTCGTGCTGCTGGGCGCCTTCAGCTTTTTATCGTTAAGCCAGCGTGAGAATCCCGAAATCACCGTATCCATGGCTACGGTAAAGACCATCTATCCCGGCGCATCGCCGGAAAAGGTTGAGCAGCTCGTCACCAAGCCGTTGGAAGAGGAAATTAGAAAGATGGAGTCCATCAAGTCGATCGATTCGACTTCCTCTACCAATGTGTCATTCATTACTGTAGAGATGCAGCCCGGAGTCGATAACAGCCGTGCATGGGATACGCTCAGACAAAAGGTGCAGACCGCGCAAGTCAAACTGCCCGCAGAGGCGGATCAGCCCGAGATCGATGATGATCTAGCCAAGACTTCTGCTCAAATCATTCACTTAATTGTGGAAAACCCATCTGAACTGGAGTCCTTACGGTCCATTTCTACAACATGGAAGGACCAATTGCGCACAGTTTCCGGTGTCAGTGATGTTGAAATTGTTGGGCTTCCCGATCAGGAAGTGAAGGTGATTCTGGACAAGGAGAAGCTCGAAAGCCTGCAGCTTCCTTGGACCCTGGTTATGCAGGCGCTCACCACCTCGCACGACCGCACACCCATTGGGAATGTGGTTGCCAATAATAACAACACTTATGTTCAATTAACCGGCGAATGGAAGTCCGCCAACGATATTGCCGATACGGTTGTTTACCGACCTGCAGGGCAAGGCAATTCGCTGAGCATTAAAGATGTCGCTGAAGTTAAAATAGGCCCTAAGAAAACGGAGGAGGAGGTCTTCTATCAAGGCAAACCCGCCGTCGATGTCGTCATTTATCCGGCTAAAGGACAGAATATTCCTACTTTGCAAGATGGGATCGACGCAAGGGTTTCCGAATTGCAGGCTCAGCTTCCTTCGCATGTGACGATGGTATCGTTGTTCACGCAAAAGGAGAACGTCGACCATCTGTTTGCCGATTTGTCACGGGAAATGTTGATCGGGATGGCTGCGGTACTCGTTGTTTGTATCTTGGGGCTCGCTTTCGGAACGTCCATTATTGTCGCACTCGCGATTCCCGTTTCCATCGCACTTGGCTTCCTCCCGATCAGCATGACATCCATCGATCTTAATCAGATATCCATTGTCGCGCTGGTCATTGTACTTGGTATTCTTGTCGATGATGCCATTGTCGTTAACGATAATATCGAACGTAGATTGTCTCTGGGCGATTCTTCCCTGGACGCCTCACTGAAAGGCAGCCAGGAAGTTGCGATTTCAATTCTTACGGCAACGATCGCTACAGCAGCTGCTTTTTTCCCACTGTTTTTCTTAAAAGGCAACATCGGGGACTTTATCAAACCGATTCCCGTCGTCGTTAGCTTAACTTTAGCTGCGTCGATGGCTATGTCGTTAACCATCATTCCGATTTTCCGCAAATGGAGCAGCGAACGCAGTCTCCGCAAAGGAGCCTCCACCCAGAATAAGCTGCCTGGACTTTTGGGTAAACCGATATGGCTCCTAAGCGAGTTCTATGAAAAGCTCATTCGCCGGCTGCTGCGAAAACCGCTGTTAACCGGAATGATAGGCCTTGTTATTGGTACGGCCAGCTATGGGCTACTGCCCTTTCTAGGCGTTCAGTACTTTCCGAGCGCGGAACGAAGCGAATTTTTGCTTGATGTGAAAATGCCCGTGAACGCCGACTATAAGCAAACCGCCGATATGATGACAAGTTTATCAGTTTGGGCGGCTAAGCAGGATGGGGTTCAGTCTGTTTCTACCTATGCCGGTAGGACAACACCTAAGTTTTACTATGCGGAAACCGCTAATGTCGGAACAAGAATAGGCCAGCTATATGTCAAGGTCGACGAGTCCCGAACCCAAACAGGCAAGCTTGTTTCCGACTGGCGAGATCAACTCAAGCGTATCTATCCGGACATCGAGCTGCTGCCCAGAGAACTGGAACAAGGCCCTCCAGTCGGAGCGCCGATTGCCGTTCGAATCAGTGGCCCGGATTTAACCGAGCTAACATCGCTATCCAATCAGCTGCAAACGATACTGAAAAACATCCCTGGAACGACTAACGTCTCTGACAGCGTCGGTGATGAAACCTATACCATGGATCTCCAGCTCGATCAGGAGAAAGCGCGTTATTACGGCGTCACGGAAAAGGATTTGTCGGGAACCGCCCGACTCGCAACCGACGGAATTGAGGTGTCCAAACTGCAACTAGGCAACGAGGATATTCCCGTTACCTTATTCAGCAAGGCTAACCAAACGACGTCCGACGAAACGATTGGCGAACTGCTCGTTCCTTCGCAATCCGGGCAACTGTACCCAATCAAGCAGTTCATCAATGTGCAAAATGACCGCATGATCACCTCCGTGCAGCATCGCAATCTGGTACGAACGATTACGGTAAGAGCTTATACGGACGGAAGATTGCCAGCAGATATTGTCACCGAGCTGCAGCAACAAGTAAACAAACTGGAAAAACCTAACGCCTACACGATTGAATTTGCAGGCGAGAACGCTGATCGGAACGACGCCTTCTCCTCCATCGGCAAGCTTTCAATTGTTGTTGTATGCCTCATTTTCATCATTATTGCAATTCAATTCTATTCATTATCCATACCGTTCCTGGTCATGATGACTGTTTATTTGGCCATGGGGGGAGCGCTAATTGGTTTATTCATAACCGGTGCGCCAATCGGATTCATGGCACTCATGGGCTTCGTCAGTTTGGCCGGGATTGTCGTGCGCAACGGTATCGTGCTGGTTGAGTTTATCGAAGACGCCAGACATCACGGCATGGCCTTGCACGATGCCATTGCCGAGTCAGGCCGTGCGCGGCTTCGCCCCATCCTGATGACGTCTGCTACCGCAATCAGCGGCCTCCTGCCCATGGCAATTATGGGAGGCAGTCTATGGCGACCGATGGCCGTCGTCATTATCTCAGGGCTTATTGTCTCCACGATCCTTACGCTCATTATCGTCCCTTCCTTCTATCTACGGCTAGCCCTGTGGAGGGATAAACGCAAGCTGAAGCGAAAGGCGTCAGTAGAGCCAAACCTTCCGTCTCATGGCGGAACAACTTCTCTGTAAATTCCAAACAAAAAGACTGCACATGCCCCCACATTCCGGGAGCAATGGCAGTCTTTTTCTTCTATATGAAGCTAAATCCGGAACCGGTACCCCGCACCCCAGATCGTCTCAATATACTGCGGATTCGAAGGATCCTGCTCAATCTTCTCGCGCAGCTTGCGGATATGCACCGTAACGGTCGCGATTTCGCCCATGGCATCCATCCCCCAGAGGAGATCGAACAGCTGCTCTTTGCTGTACACGCGATTGGGATTCATCGCCAAATGCGTCAAAAGGTCAAATTCTTTAGTAGTAAATACGACCTCTCGCTCATTCACAAATACGCGGCGCGCTGTTTTATCAATCATTAAACCACGAATGCGGACCTCATCGTTCCTCGCTTCACGCCGCCCCATCAACCTTTCGTACCGAGCAAGATGCGCTTTGACTCTTGCCACCAATTCGCTGGGGCTAAACGGTTTGATCATGTAATCATCCGCGCCGAGGCCTAAGCCGCGGATTTTATCGATGTCTTCCTTTTTTGCGGAAACCATCAAAATCGGAATGTCCTTTTCGCTGCGAATGCGCCGGCATATTTCGAAACCGTCGATTTTCGGCAGCATCAAATCGAGAATAATGAGATCATACTCCGTCGAGAGCGCGACCTGCAGCCCTTTGTCCCCACTGTTCTCGATGTCGACCTCGTAGCCGCTAATTTCCAGGTAATCCCGCTCCAGCTCGGCGATGCTTTGTTCATCCTCAATGATTAAAATCCGGCTCATTCCTGACTCTCCTCCTGCTTGTTAAGCGGTAATGCCATATAAACGGTCGTCCCCTGTCCGATCATGCTGGTTGCGCCAATACGTCCGCCGTGCTCTTCCATGATTTGTTTGGCGATCGCAAGACCCAGCCCGCTTCCCCCGGTCGCGGTATTGCGCGAAGGATCCGCCCGATAAAAGCGGTCAAAGATATGAGGCAGCGCCTCTTCGGATATCCCTTGACCGGCATCTTTTATTTGAATGACAGCGTTGCTGTCGATTTCTCGTAGTGTTAAGGTGATGCGGCAATTGCCTTCATCACTGTATTTGATTGCATTTTCGATGATGTTGAGCAGCACACGCCGCAGCTTATCACGGTCTGCCGTTACAAGCAAAGGCTCATCTGGCAAATCCGTCAGCTTGAACTGTACGCCTTTTTTCTCCATATCGAATTGTAATTCTTGCGCGCAATCCTGCACATACTGGCCTAGATCCACGGTTTCAAACTGAAACGGGACTTTCCCCAGATCCAGCTTGGAAAATAAAAAGAGCTCGTCAATCAGTCGATCCATATCGGCCGCTTTCGTGTAAATCGTTCGAATATACTTCTCGAGCTTATCCGGAGAGTTCGTAACGCCATCCATAATGCCGTGAGCGTATCCTTTAATGGCGGTAACCGGCGTTTTCAGATCATGCGAAATGTTAGAAATTAGCTCTTTGCGGTTCTCTTCATATTGCAGCTGAAGGTCAACGGATTTCTTGAGCTTGCGCCTCATTTCTTCAAAAGCTCTGCTGAGCTCCCCGATTTCATCATCGGACTGCTGCACCACTTCAAAATCCAGATTGCCTTCCTTGATCTCCTCCGCCGCTCGTTTGAGCGCCTTCAGAGGTTTGATGATGCTGCGAGAAACGAAATAGGTCAGCACACCGTTCGTACCCACAAGGATGAGGATGAACGTCAAAACAACCGATTTGGAAAACTGGTGCAAATATTTCTGAAAGGGGCCTCCATCCAAGAATACAAAAACGGATCCTTTACTTTGATCGGAAAACAGGAAATCCTGCTGCCGAGTTATCCACAGAGAACCCTGATTGCGCTGAAATTGGCCTGATGAGGTACCATAAGCGGGAAGTTTGGAGCTGTTCTGCGCTTCGCCCTCTTTCAAATAGGGAGAGCTATACGTGATTTCTTTATCTTTGCGGATGATAATGCCCATATTGATTTTATGAAAACGGTCCTCCAAATCCTGAATAAACACCGGATCGAGGAACGCGTCGGGTTCGGTTTCCGTTTTCGCTTTCATGTAAGCGACATTCTCGAGTTCTTGTTCAACGACGCGTTTGATCGGGTTGCCTTGGGAGAAATCGACCTGAAAGCCGGACTTCAGTGTGCCGAACGTTGCGATGGAGATAAGAATCACGGCTAGCCCCGATAGGACGAGAGGTACAAGCAGCATGGCAATGTATGAGAGTACCAGCCGTAAGCGAATCGACATCGTGGTCAGATCTCCTTTTTATCGAACAAATAAAAACCTGCTGTAAAAAACAATATACTACACGCTATCAAAAACATAAAGATGCTGCTCACCTTGCCAAGCGCCATGCCGCTTCCAATCAAAAGCATATGCCAGTCTGTGTACGCCGTAGGCGAATACGTGGCGATTTGCGGGATGAAAAAGGCGGCCACTTTAAACGCTAAATAAAGAAATATGCTCACGGTCAACGCGGAAGAAGAGCTGGAAAAGAACTGTGCCAGAAACACAGCGGCGATACTGAGCACAAGCAGTGGCAGAAAGGCCGCGCCATACGCGAGGAACCAATTCATCACTGCGCCAAAGCCGCCAAAGTGCTGGAAAAATAGCGCTGAGATAACGGATGCCAGCAATCCGGCAATTAAGTACAGCGCAATAAAAACACCAAGCGCAATCTGCTTGGAAGCGAACACTTTGAACCGCGAAATGGGCCGCGTCAATGTGATCTTCATCGTGCGATCGCCCATCTCACCCGAGAATACATCGGCAGCTCCCATGAAAACGAATAACGGCAGAAAAATACTCGTTAGCAGCCCCAGCATAATGATTGGGAAATCCTGTGAGGCAATCGCTCCGATTCCGATACCGCTTTGGAACTGCGATAACAGCAGCCCTGCCAGGAGCGGAAGCAGCAGTGTAACCGCAAGGAAAAAGATCGTTTTCTTCTTGGACGTTATTTTGACCGTTTCGTTCCATACGTTGGCGGTTAGGCTATGCATGCGCAGCGAGCCTCCTTACTTCTTTAATTTCACGCAGATACGCTTCTTCCAGCGTCGCGCTTCCTTGCGCGATCTCCGACACGAGACCCTCACGGACAAGCCGTCCTTGATGGATGATGCCCATGCGATTGCACATCAGCTCCATTTCATGAATCAAATGGCTGGAGATTAGGAAGGTGATGCGCTCTTCCCGCGCCAGGTGCATAATAATTTCGCGGATATGAACCATCCCCTCGATATCCAGACCGTTCGTCGGCTCATCGAGTATGAGCAGTTCCGGCTTCGACAGCATCGCTGCCGCGAGCCCTAGCCGCTGCTTCATGCCTAGCGAGTAACCCGCTACCTTTTCCTTCTGAAAAAGGGTAAGTCCGACGATCTCCAAGACTTCGTCTATGCGCTGCTTATCGATGCCCGGGTAAAATCTCGCGGCCAGCTCCAAATTCCGTCTGCCGCTCATATAGGAATACGCTTCGGCGGTTTCGATCAGGACGCCTACCTTGGCCATCGCCTGCTCATAGTGCGTTGACACAGGATGGCCAAAGAGCTTCACTTCTCCTTGCTGCGCTCTGGCAAGGCCGGTCATGATCTTCATGACGGTCGTCTTCCCGGCGCCGTTGGGTCCGAAAAACCCATAAATGTCGCCTTGCTGCACGGTCATATTCACCTCGTGGATACCACGCAGGTTATTGTAAATTTTCGTGAGACGATTGATTTCTACAACAGGCTTCATGCATTAGCCGCCTTTCAAGATAATAAGGAGGTGGGGGGTTGCCCCTGCCTCCTTCCTTTTTCCCCTTAGTTTCTGTGGTGGGACTTCTCAGGGTCGATCTTGACGGTTTCCAACTGCTTCCCTGTCAAATCTACCGTATCCGGCGTTGTCGAGTTCAGGCTGGACAGTGTCATATCCACACTCAATACGACGTTGTGTGCTGCACCTTGTGCATCTTTACCGGAAATATGAATTTGTGCGGTTTGATTGGTTATATGATTATCGCTGTCCACGCTGGCGTTCACTTCAACTTCATCCATTTTAATGTCGGAAGTTAATTGCGGTAGGCTGTTTTTGAGTGTCGTCACATCAACACCAAGCGTATCTGCCTTGGATGGCATTGGCCGTTGACTGTTTTCCATCGTAGCATGCTTGATAGCCAGGGAACCGATCGTGTTGACAACCGGAGAAATTTGGCTGCCTGACAATTTGAAATGAATCTCCTTCACGTTGCCTGCCGCTTCATCCATGGTGACATAGTTTTTGAGATTGCCGACAAGGGCGTCAACCACATTTTCCACTTCGCTAACAACTTGAGGGTCCGGTGTATGCTCTGCGCCTTCATGATCTTTGAATTTGCCGCCCATGCCCTCTCCTTCCAGCACTTTGTACACATCGGAATCATTTGTTTTTATAATTTGTTTGCCGTCTTGGTTGTAGAAATGAATGGTTTGTTCGTTCGTGCCGTTATTCACGGTCACTTCTGCGCTTCCTGCGTGATTCGCACCGCTGCTTTTAATCGTGGATTTTACGTTAAGCAATGGAGCTCCGTTATCCTGCAGCGTCACGTTCACTTGGCGTGTTACATTGTGCACGGTTGCCGTCTGTTTCACGGCTGATTTAAACGTCTCATACCCGGGCGCATCGCCCACACCGGCGTAAACCGACGTCACCAGCATCATGCTGCCTACCGCCACGCCTAATCCCATCATTGCTAATTTCTTATTCATACCTGCCTGCCTCCGCGTCTTCTAACGCTTTATCTAATTTGGATGCGTTCCTCGCTTCCATGTATTCATCTTATCCCCCCGATCTTAATTGCCTCTAAAACACCTATTAACCTCGCCTAAAACAATTCTTAAATATTTCTAAACTGGGTTCCCCATCAACCGGCCCCTGGCAGCAGCCATAGCAAAAAGAGGTAAGCTTTCGCTCACCTCTTACGTCTCCCACGTGCAAAGCACTATTTACTGCTTTCAGTACTGCTTATCTTCCACCCTCTCTCTCAACATGCCGGTATGCGTGAGTTGTACGTCCACTAGAACGTCCCCTAACTGGTACCCTTCAAGCGGCTGCTCGCCGTTCGAGGTCAGCTTGGCCCATAACTGAAAATTCTGCTTATACAAGATGTGCTCCAGCTGATAGATATCGACGCCACGGTCTTTTCCCTGCTTGAACGTCTCCTCAATTTCTTCTGCGATCTGCTTTTCAATTTGTTTGCGTACGGACTCTTCATCTACGGTCTCCTGAGATTCAATCGTGATCGATTTGCATCTCATATGAACATCAAAGATCAGATTATCTCCCTTGCGCAGTGTGATCCGCGGTTTCGGCCTTTGAATCGAAACGGTTTGAGCAGGCTTCCCGTTGATATAGACGACTAATGGCGAACGGGCCGTGCTTCTCTCCATCCAGCGGTCTCCCTTAAACTGGTTATCTGAAAACCATTCGACCGTACTGTTTTTTCCTAGTGCATATACACCGCTAACTTCCAGTTTAGGATCAGGCTTCTGATTTCTCTTCCAAACATCGTCCCGGATGCTCAAAGTCGGTATCATTAACGTATAGCCGGGTTCACGAAGCAAAGCGGCAGCCCTGTACAATCGAAATGGACGTATAAAGGAAAGTTGGCGATAATTTTCAATTGGATGCATCAAAATGGAGGCCATCGGGGAGACATTGAAAAAAGGAACAACGGAGAATATAGCTTCAATTGATTCATCCGTGCTATAGATCCATTGGGTAAATCTTGTTTCACTGTATCGGACAGACCCATCCATAAATTTACTTATCCCCTGCTTCAGAGCAGCGCTGGAGAACAGATAAGCGCTGACATGCCCCCAAAGAACGCGCTGTTGCGTCGTTTTGTACAATCGATTGAAGGCTTCATTCACCGTAGCCCCTTCTTCGCGGCCTACCCAAATCTGAGGCGGCTGCCCGGCTTTGCCCCCCTCCTGTTTCGCGACGGAACCGAAATCCAACATCTGTGCATAGACGATGTAACGCCCTTTTTGGAAGTCGAAGCCTATCGCTGTAAAGTAGTTCGTGTCCTGGATTGTTTTGATATCCCAACAGCCTGTTTGACTGACGAGAATCAGTATGCCAATCATCATCCGCCCTATTCGTTTCATCATGATCATTGAGGATCCTCACTCTGACGTGTATCATCCTTTGGGCTTAGCATCTTCGGCCTGCTCTTCATACTGCTGAAAGGCTTGGCGAAAATTGCCGTAATCATTTCCCTAAAGCGAGGTGGCGATAAAGGCGACAAGTACGGAACACCGAATGACTCTAAGGTCGACATGTATAAAACAAGCCCGATCAGCGACACCATGAACCCGTAGATGCCAAAAACCGTCGATTCCAATAAGATAATTACCCGTAAAATCGTCACGATCCCGGCAAGTGTCTGGTTCACGAGGGTATACATAGCTATCGTCGATATCGAGGTTATAACTAGAGTCGTCGGGCTGGTGATTCCAGAACGAATCGCTGCGTCGCCAACAATCAACCCTCCAACAACGGTAACCGTTTGTCCGACGACTTTAGGCAGCCTCGCGCCGGCTTCTCGAAACAATTCAAACAGCAGCAGCATAATGATAAAATCCATAGGACCCGATAACGGTAATCCCAGTCTTGAAGAGGAAATGGTAGCGACTAAAGAAAAAGGAATTTGATCGATATTAAAGGCAGACAACGAAATCCAGAAACCTGGAAGAAGCGTGGCAACGATCAGTCCTCCCAAACGAAGCACACGTTCAAACGCTACATAATAAAAGGGAGTGTGCACGTCTTCCGGTGATTTTAAAATATACATGAGATTCGCCGGGGCAATGAGGGCCATTGGTGAGCCGTCACAGAGGATAACGAATCGTCCACGCAGCAAGCTGTCGGCTACATAATCAGGTCTTCCCGCATAATCCAGCAAGGGAAAGAAATTGTATTTTTGCCCCGATAGCAGCTCTTCCAATTGTGCACTGGAAATTACAGCATCAATATCAATTTCTTGCAGTCGGCGCCTGGCGTCCTGAAGCAAATCCGAATCGATGACATCATCGATATACATAAGAGCAATGGAAGTATGGCTGCGCTTGCCAATTTCCATTTTCTCGCAACAAAGACTGCGGGTTAACAACCTTTTGCGAATCAGAGCGATGTTGGTGATGATGCTCTCCGTGAACCCATCCCGTGGTCCTTTAATCGAAGTCTCCGTATTGGATTCTTCCGGCGATCGGTTAGGCGGATTGGACAAATCAAGCCCAAAAAAGCGCTGCTGCTCTTCAAAATATATAATCAGAAACCCTGCATACAGATTGACGCTCATCGTTTCCATCACATCAGGTCCGGTCATCTCGTGCATTTGAAGCAGTGTAGGAAGTGCGAACGTGGACATGTTCCCTTCCCGGTGATGTGAGATGATATTTTGAAGGTTCGGAAGTACACGCTGCTCAATATGATCCTTATTGATCATACCGTCGCAATACATGAGCAGGATCTTATTACTGGCATCCCCCTCTGATAATGGGTACTCCTTAATAATGACATCAGCTGACGAGGCAAACCAATCTCGCAAATCTCGCTCGTTCACTTCATCACGTTCTCCTTTCGCCTCATCGGCAGGAAGATCAGCACAAGCAGCACCAGGAGCAATCCTGCTCCGGTAACAAACATCATAGGGTAATACCATTCCTGGATAAAACCCACCATTTGATTGTCCGTGACCGGCAATAGACACATCGTTACAAAAAACAAGCTCATTCCAATCAGCAGCCATGTTCGGGTACGTTTCTTTTGGATCATCAACACGTCAATGGTTAGAAACATCAGCATGGACATCCGGATACATGCGCCCGATATCCACTGGAAAATCGATAAAAAGTCCAAATGGGAAATATATTTCCCAAGCGTCACCATCCGCCATTGTTCAAAAGCCGGATACCTGAGTTCATCCGCTTCAAACGGTCCAAAAATCGCAATGGCCCCAATTAAAGGCCCAACGGTTAAGCCCACTAAGCAAGCCGCAACGATGATCAAGGAGGGCAGCCGGATACGGGTATCTGCATGATGCTGGAGAAAAACAATACTTAACAATTCAAACGAAGAACCGCTGGTTAAATACATCGATTTCAGCGCAGGTCCGTAGCCATGGGTAAATAAAGGCGTAAGCAAGCTGTAATCTTTGTATTGAAAATTAGCGCCCATTACAAAATAGCCCAGCAATACAACCACGGGGAGTAAAATGCCCGAGGTTATCGCGATGGCGCGTATCCCTTCACGGGCAGCAAAAAAGCAAAAAATCATAAACGCCAACGAGATCATGATCGGCGGGGTTCGAGGTAGATAGGAGATGTGCGTCCATGTCACCATATCCTGCATAGTAATGGTGGCATGTGTCATCGCGATGCCGATGGCCACCACTTTTAGAAAAAATACAACGAAATTTCCATATCTCTGTCCGATCCATAGCAGTAAATTCTGCTGTTTGGAGCGTTTGATAATGAGATACACGAGACATACCCATAGTACTGTAGGCAGAATGGATAAGCCTGCCCCCACCCAGGAATCACGTTTGCCGTAATGCAGCAATACAGGGATTAGAAGCACATGATTCGTAATGGCAATTGAAATAATAATGACGTAATACAATTGAAGCGCAGTAATTTTCCGATAACGTGCAGCCATGAGGTAATCTCCCACTTTGGTATTAGGTGGAAACTTTTTATTTGTTAAGTTTTCCAATCCATGTGGAATTATACAAATAAAAAACCGCCCCTCGATTTCTCGAAGAGCGGTATCTTAACGTTTAAACTTTCTAATTTTGCGGGAGAAAGGGTGTCAGTTCACCTAGATAGCATACATCCAGGTGATGCAGTGCACGGGTGCAAGCTGTGTAAAACAGCTTGCGCTCCTTCGCCTCCGCGTAGACAGCCGCACCGGCATCGTAGAGGATCACGGCGTCGAACTCGAGCCCTTTGGCGAGGTACGCCGGCATGATCATGACGCCTGCCTCATAGTGCAGCGTCTCCTTCGTGATCCGCGCGAGGCCCGGCAGCAATGGCTTAAGGGCTGCGTGCGCGGCTTCCGTCTCGCGCTCGGTTTTGCACAGGATCGCGACGGAGCTCGCACCGCCGTGCTGACGAGTTAGCGCTGTATCCGCGACCAAGCGGCTGAGCTCGGCCGCGTTCGCCGCGCGCAGCAGACGCGGCTCTTCGCCGCTGCGGCTGAACGGCTCGATTGGCTCGCCGAACGGGAGCACGCGGCTGGCGAACTCGACGATCTCGCGCGTCGAGCGGTAGCTTTTGACGAGACGGATCGTCTCCGTCTCCTCTTCTTTCATCAGCTCGCTGATCGAGCTGATCTCGTTTTTAAGGCCGCCTGCGCCGCCCTCGGCGTTCGCATGCGTGAAGATCCCTTGGTTCCAGTCGCCAAGCAAGGTAAATCGAGCGCGCGGGAACAGCTTTTTGAGATACGCGTAGTGAAATGGCGAGTAGTCCTGCGCCTCATCCACCAAGCAGTAGCGGATCGTTCCTACCCGCAGCTGCCCTTCAACAAGCCCCTTCAGATAAACAAGCGGTGTTGCATCCTCGTAGTGCAAAATCCCTTGTTCCAAGGCATCCGACGTGAACGAGCTGATGCTTGCCCAAGCCTCGGGAAGCTGTTGGCCAGCCTGCGCCATCAGCTCCTGATGCAACTCTCTACTCGTATATAGATCCCGATACATACCGAGCACGTCGACATAAGCAAGGTTGCGTGCCTTCTCCTTCAGCGGAGCGATCGCTTTATGCGCCTTCATTTTGCTCATCTTCTTCATCTCATGCTCTGTACCCACATATTTGGGCTCGCGCACCATTTTGCGATAGAAACGTTTCTGCGCATCCGCTTGAATCTCATCCAGCTTCTCCAGCATCCACTCGGACAATTGCTCCATCCGTTCTCCGAGCGCGAGAATCGAGGTTTTGCTGTAGAACCGTTCGCTTAACTCTTCAGCCGTAATCAGTACTTTCTTGCCGACCGACAAATCGAGGAAGCGTATTCCGCCGTGCTTCAGTTTCTCGCCATAAGCCTCAATGACACTGAGGAAGGCTGCCGACGTTTTGTACATGATGCTTTGCTGCCTTGCTTTATAGGCCGGATCTTGCTCTGTCCCGGTCAAAATGAATTCCAGCTGATCGTAGGGATCTTCCAGCTTCAAGCCCGTATCGCTTAATTTATGGGTTAAATAATCTTGAAAGGTCGTCTGCTGCATGGTCGCTTCGCCCAGCTCCGGAAGAACGTGCGAAACGTAATCGCTGAACAGCGAGTTCGGCGAGAACAAAATCATATTATCGGCGCTGAGCGTCGTCCGGTATTTATAGAGCAAATACGCGATGCGCTGCAGCGCGACTGAGGTTTTGCCGCTGCCGGCCGCGCCTTGCACGACAAGCACCTTGTGCCGATCATCGCGGATGATCTGATTCTGCTCACGCTGAATCGTCGTCACGATGCTGTGCATTTTCTCGTCGGCACTGCGGCTGAGCATCTTCTGCAGCATCTCGTCGCCGATTGAGATCCCAGTGTCGAACACATCCTGCAGCTCACCGGCTTTGATGATGTACTGGCGTTTGAGCAACAGCTCCCCGCTGACATCCATCTCCGGCGTGTGGTACGTGGCCGGTCCCGGCGGGTAATCATAGAATAAGCTGGCGATCGGCGCGCGCCAGTCATAGATAAGTATCTCATCGGTCTTCGGATCAATGAAGGAGGTTAGACCGATATAAATCTTCTCGCGCTCCTGCTCGCCGCGTTCCTGAAAATCGATGCGCGCAAAATACGGCGCATCAACGACACGCTGTAGTTTGTACAGCGCATCCTGCGCCACCTGAAAGCTGCGCTTCTGACCCATCAGCACATGCTCCTGCTGGGCCATACTCGCGGCTGTCTCGATCACGTCGTCGGCGTTATCTGCATTAACAGAGATATCGTCCCAGAAGCTGCGTCCAATCTCCGTGACTTCCGAACGGCGTTGATCCACCGTCTCCCCCAAGTCAATAATTCGCTCTTTAATTTGGGAGCGTACCGAGGCAACCCGCTGATCTTCCCGCTCCCGTTCTTCTTTATCAATTGGCATTTATTCTCCCTCCTGCCTATTTGTATACCCCATGGATGACTTCTTCAAACTCAGGCTCTTCCATATGTACATCGTCCATATCACCCCATAGACTGACCAATCGCAGGACATCCATCGCTTTCAGCTCCTGGCGGTTGCAGGCGATCGTCAGCACGTTCGCCTCCTGTTCCACTACGCGGAACGGCAGCTCCCAGCTCTCCGGCACTTGGACATCCCCTCGATATGTGATCTTCATCATCGTCGGCAAACCGATTCTGTCTCTTAGTGTATCCAGCGAGCCGTCATATCCGATTTGACCGTGATTAATCACGATCACCCTTTTGCATAACTGCTCGATATCATCCATGTCATGCGTCGTCAGCAAAATCGTTTTCCCAAACTCCTGGTTTAACGTCTGCAGGAAGCTGCGTATATTCTTTTTGGCTACAACATCCAGCCCAATGGTAGGCTCATCAAGGAACAAAATATCCGGATCATGCAGCATGGATGCCGCCAGATCAGCACGCATCCGCTGACCGAGCGAAAGCTTGCGAACGGGCATATCCATCAGTTCTTTAAGCTCAAGGAGTTCACTCAACTCGTCTAACCTGCGGCGTGAGGTGCTCTCCTCCACGCGATACATCGCCGTTAGAATTTCATACGAATCCTTAACCGGCAAATCCCACCATAGCTGGCTTCGCTGCCCGAACACGACGCCAAGCTTGCCTACGACGCGCCTTCGGTGTTTTTGCGGACTTAAGCCATGGATCAGCACTTCACCCGATGTGGGATGCAGGATGCCGGTCAGCATCTTGATGGTCGTTGATTTTCCAGCACCATTAGGTCCAATATACCCGACGAACTCACCGGATTCAATCTCAAAGCTGAGATCTCGTACCGCTTCCTTTTCTTTATAAGCCCGCGAGAACAAAGTGCGAATACCTGAGAACCTGCCTTCTTGGATAACCGGGGTTTGAAAAGTTTTGCGCAAATTCGTGACCGTAATCATGTTGATGCCTTCCCTCCTTGTTATTAACGATATTAACTACCTGTACTTTGATAGCGGGATAAGCCCAGCTTCCAAAATCGCATAGCCAGCCAAAGCGCAACCCAAGCGACGCCCACGGTTCCCAGCAGCATGCCGATGCCGCCTTCGTGTCTTAACAAATATAAGGTGGGTATGTAATTTACGAAGCCTACCGGCACAAGCACCAGTAGGGCGCCTTGCAGCCATTTCGGATATAACGTAAGCGGGTAACGAGCTGCTGTTTGAGAGGCGTCTTCCGTCATATTTTGTAAGGACTCGATGCGTGTCAGCCAAAAGCCCGCAGCCGCCGTAGCCAGCCCGATCGCGAATAAAATAACCGCCCCCGTACAAATCATTAATGCCGTTAACGGTACGGCCGACCACTCGATTTGCCCTTTGGCCATCAGCACTCGCATGGAAATGACTAGCAGGACGATCCCCTGCCCGATTTCAGCGAAGAGTACCCGGGAGTTTTGGGTCATCAGCGCCAGCAGCACTGGAACAGGGCGCGTCAATAACGCATCCAGGTCACCGGATACGAGATACTTTTCCAGATGATGAACATCCGAAGCCAGCGTACGGTAAATCGCTTTGGAAATCATCATGACACCATAGAGATAACAGACTTCATACAGCGTCCAACCTTTGATATTGCCGAAGCGCATCATGACCAGCGCCACCATGAGAAATTCTGAAACTTGTATGCATGAGGCCATGGCCACCGAGAAAAGAAAGTTAAACTTATATTGCATCCGGCTGCGCAAACTCGCCTTGATCAACAGGAGATAGAGCTTGACTGACATCATCCTCCTTGCACCTCCAGCTTTCTTCGCACCGCGTGCGTAACGGCCAGACAGACACAAGTAAACCCGATGCCCCATAGAAGAGCTCCGAGCACAATCGTGCCTTGTTCAAATTGCATATAAATTCGAGTTGGATAATAGAGAAGGTACGGATAAGGTGTAAAACTACTTATGGTGCGAAGCCAACCCGGCAGCCATTCGAGCGGTATGAAAAATCCGGAGAGCAGCATGCTGAAAGAGTAGTTCAACCAATACAACCAACGGGATTCCGTGGTCCATAAAGCGGCGATGCCAATCAAATAATTCATGCAAATGGAGATATAAGCTGCTGCAATCAGCGCAATCGCCGTCCAGCCGTAAACGGAAGCCTTCTGTGGAAGCTGTAAGGAGAAGATAAACATATAGAGGACGTAAATCGGGATAAATTTATACAGAAACTGATACCATACTTGGCCCCACTCCCTGCTCATGGCCTGATAGAACAAGTGAACAGGTCTCATGAGATCAACCGCAATCTGGCCTGTGCGCACTGACTGTTCGAGTCCCAGTCCGTTCGTTGTAAACTGTGTAATCCACAGGACCGCCTGGTTAAAAGCAATGTAGCCGACCATTCCTTTGGCTCCGTAGTCGCCGAGCGAGGAGTCGCTCCCGAGTCCGGACCAGATACTTGCATAAATGAAGCCAAACACTGCACTGACGGCATTGTGGAGCAAATGCGAACCGCGATATTGCAAATTCCTTGCGTATGCCTTACGGGCTAAAACCGCGAAAAGCATCGTACACCTCCTATGTTTTTTCGTGCAAAAAAACGATTTTCCACTGCAGCCGCAGCGTAGAGACGGAGTTTCATATTACCAAAATTCCCCACGGTATGGCAATCTTTTTTTTTCATACAAAAAGAAGCAACCCCAGAGTCATCACCTGACTACGGGATTGCTTCTATATCTTTTACTGCGCGCTCACAGGCTTAGCTTCCGGAGGACTGCCGCTATCCCCTTCAGCCCGAAGTTTCGTATCAGGGTTATCAAACTCGGCATTGTAACTAGGCTGCGAGGCCTTCGTTAAATAATCATGATCAAGGTATCCGGCCAAATACTGCTTACCGAAGAGGAGATCGTATTGAACGTTCCTGTAATCGTCAATAAGTGCTTTAGCAGAATCAGGCGCCTGCGCATGAAGCGTTTGGTCTGGTTCCACAACCAGATTACTTAACAATCCAGGTACTTGGGCGGCTATTTCCGCGTTCAATGCGAAGTTAGCCGGTTTCTCCATGTGCAGCATATCGAGCACGTGAGAACCTAAGAAGGAATCGCTAAGCAATGGGATATCCTGTTTGGGCATATCGAAATTCGACCAAGTCACCAGCGGAATGCTGTGCATTTTCTTGATTTCATCCAGTGACCAATTATTGGCGTTGCTTGTTGAGATGAACCCGGCTTCTTTGTACACTTGGTAGTCGAGGCCAAGCATCGGCAGATGGTCCCCGTAGAAGACGATCATCGTAGGTTCATCCGAATTTTGATAATGATCGATGAGCATTTTCAGACTTTGATCCGCATCATGCGCACCTTGTGTGTATGTTTCCAAAATCGTTTTGGCTTGCGGCGTCAAATTGCCTTCCGCCTTGAATTGATTCTCACCGTACCGCGGATCATCGTAGGGTCCGTGGTTTTGCATCGTAACCGTGTAGATAAACATCGGATCTTCCGTTTTATCCACTTCATCGATAATGTTTCGAGACACCTCGGCATCCGAGATGAAGTAACCCTTCGTCTCCGGATTCACGAAATGCTCGCTGCTTTTGAAAGATTCAAAACCAAGCTGTTTGTAAACGGAATTACGATCCCAGAACCAGCCTTCGTAGGAGTGAATCCCCATGCTTTTATAACCCTGACCGGCAAAATAACTTGCTAAACTTGGCACAGGTTTACTTACATATTGTTGATACGGGATAGATCCCCCCGGCAAGAAGCTCATGGAATTACCAGTGAGCACTTCGAACTCTACATTGCTTGTTCCCCCACCGAATTGAGGAGACAACAAGTAACCGGAAGTAGACTCTTTCTGCAAACGATGGATCGTAGGCAGCGGGTCTTCACTAAATTTGACATTCGTCAGCAACGTCGGGTCCCAGAATGCCTCGCTCATAATGAAAATGACGTTCGGCTTCTTCCCCTGCAGATTAACGGACGCCTTTTTCATAGTTGGCTGTGTCTGTGTGACTTGCTCAATATTCGCCGCTACAGCCCCAATAGCTTCATTGCTGTAGGTTTCCGGCTTTTGAACGATGGAGTTTTTGACATTGAGTGTAAAAGCGAGTGCCGTACCATTATTCGCGTAATTTTCTTGCTGGTTCCATACAATTTCATTCACACCGATATGGTCCAGGATTTTGCCTGCTAAAGGTGTTTTGATCCCAAAAGCATATAAGGCATAGAGCGAGAACAACCCTAAACCAATTCTTGAGATAATAGAAATCGTGGCACGCGGAATAATCCATCTTAATGAAAGTACTACAATAATTGAAGCAACGATGGCTCCGATTCTGATCAGCGCGGCTTTACCCGTCACAAGCGAAGCGATATCCATACTTTCTTTGTTAAGCAAAATATCCCACGGGAAGAACGGCTCCCCGATCATAGTCACCTTCATGTAAGAAATTAATGCCATTAGGCCGAGAAGTAAGGTTGAAATTGCTCCTGAGATTGCCAAAGATCCAACCAAAGCATAGATAAAAATAAGCAAACAAAAGGTGATTCCTGCGTTTAATAAAAAAAGTGATTGATTGTTGGTTATCCAATCCATCGTATTATGCAGCGAGCCGCGCTCGAGCAGCTCCATGCCGGCTACTGATAATACGGGTAATAAAATTAAAAAAAGTACTAACGAAATCGTCGCACCCAGTCGTTGTGGTCTCATCTTCTTATTCGGCTTCTTGCGAAGACGGCTCCGGGGCTTCAAATTCAAGTGCATCTTGCATCACTCTCCTCTTGCCCCTATTGTAAACCCCAATTGTGAAGAAAATATGTAGATAACCTTAAAGGAACCTTAGGATACCCATTTATTCCCTTTACTTGAGACCTGCCAACCATGCAGCCAACACCTTCAATTCCTCTTCTTTGAGCGCGACTTGGAACGGCGGCATCCCGCCACCACCCTTTTGGATGCGCTTTATGATCTCATCTTCCGTTAAGCGTTCTCCGACTTTTTGAATGTTGGGGCCTTCTCCGCCCTGTAATTGATTACCATGACAAGAGATACAAAAGTTCTGATAAACCTTATGCGGATCGGCTTGTGCAGGCGTTGTCTGCGCGTCTTTTTGTTGTTGATTTCCATTTCCGCAGGCCGTTAGTCCCATAGATAAAATGATCGTACTCATCAGCAGCAGCTTTATTTTCATACAGAAACTCCTTAAGGGAAGATTTCCCTCCATCATACCAGAGCATGGCCTGCAAAATAAAGAATTCACCAATCTGAGCGACTGAAAGACTTCCCGCGGGGCTGATTGGTCATAGTATGTGATGCCCGAGGACGATTTATTTTGTTAAGATGATGCAAAGATAAAGCTTAAATGGAACAACATAAAGACATGGCAGAAGCACTTGCTCCTTCTTACCATGTCTCATTTTACTTTTAACTAGCTGATGAACCTAAGCCAACTTCAAACGGATCACGTTCCATGACGCTTTCCCAAGCGTTGCGTGAATTTGGCCGTTCGAGTCCACCGCTGCATTGCCGCCATTGTGCGGTTTCACACGATCCTGGGCAGTTATCGTATTCGCGGCTTTCAAATCGTCACTCTCTAGCACGATATGCTGAATAACTTGGCAAGCGCCGAAGCTGCGAAGATCCAACTCAAGCGGAAGCGCCTCTGCCAAATGACGGTTAACCGCGAAGATCGTTACTTCCGACTTCTCTTCATTATGAACAGCAACGGCCTCCAAATAAGGCACATCGGTATAATCCTTGGCATCATATTTAGGCGATTTAATGAGAGGCACGAGAACTGTTCCACGCCCGAATAAGCTTGCATGCATATAAGGATAATAAATCGTTTGCTTCCATGCGGCTCCGCCGTTCGCCGTCATAATCGGCGCAATAACGTTGACGAGTTGTGCCAAGCAAGCCATTTTGACGCGATCCGCACGCTTCAGCATGGAAATCAGCATACAACCCACGAGGAGCGCATCCTCATGATTATAAATGTCTTCGAGCTGCGGCGGCGCAATGGACCATGGCTCGATTTTGCGGTCTGCTTCATTAGAATGGTACCATACATTCCACTCGTCAAAGGAAAGGTTGATCTTCTTTTTGCCGCGTTTTTTCGCCTGAACATAGTCTGCTGTAGAGATGACCGTATTAATGAAACGATCCATGCCCATGGATTGTGCCAGGAAATTCGAAGAATCTTTATCGCGGTTGCCATAATACTGATGAAGTGAAATATAATCAACATGATTATAGGTGTGCTCAAGCACAGTCGCTTCCCATTCCGGGAATGTCGCCATGGTTAAACTCGAACTGCCGCAGGCGACCAGCTCAATCGAAGGATCTACCCACTTCATGACTTTCGCTGTTTCGCAGGCTGTACGGCCGTATTCCGCAGCTGTTTTGGCTCCAGTTTGCCAAGGGCCGTCCATTTCATTGCCCAAGCACCAGGTTTTGATGTTATGAGGCGTCTGGTAGCCATGAGAGATCCGCAAATCGCTCCAGTATGTACCGCCTTGGATATTGGAATATTCGATAATATCTCTAGCCTCATCCGGTCCGCGGGTTCCTAGGTTCACCGCCATCATGGCTTCGGTGTTCGCTTTGCGGCACCAATCCATAAATTCGTTAAGTCCTACCAAGTTAGGCTCAATGGTACGCCAAGCCAGATCTAATCTTCTCTTACGCTGCTCAATCGGCCCAATACCGTCCTCCCAATTGTAACCGGATACAAAGTTGCCTCCCGGGTAACGAACGATAGGGACATCCAGTCCTTTGACCAATTCCAAAACGTCGGCACGAAACCCTTGCTCGTCAGCCTGCGGATGTCCCGGTTCATAAATGCCCCCATAGACAGCGCGTCCCAAATGCTCAATAAACGAACCGTAAATACGGGAATCCACTTCTCCGATTTTAAAATCTTTGTCAACAATCATGCTTGCTTTCATAGACATTGCCTTCACCTCGTCGTATAATTAATAAAAGTATAAATCAATTAATACAAATATTATTACGTTGTCTCTATTAAACAATAATCAGTACTTGATTTCAAGACTTTCTTTGCGAATGTTTTGGATTTATATTTATATGAATCAGACAAAACTATGAATCGATAGGAATAGAGGAGATTTGTATTATGATACATGCATCAACAGACCGCAAATGGCTGCCGCTCTATGAAGCTTTGGCCAGCGATGTGCGGCTTCAGATATTGGATTTGCTGGCCGAACAAGAGATGAACGTGAAGGAGTTAGCTCAGACGCTCGGCTTAAGCAGCGCCATCGTGACCATGCACGTGAAGAAGCTTGAGGCCGGCGGCCTGATTCACACGGCGTTAGTACGCAAACAAGGCGGCACGCACAAAATGTGCACGCTTGCGGTTTCGCGTGTCGAGATCCAGCTGCCGCAGCAGGACGAGCCGAAGCGCGTGTTCGATGAGGTGTCCATTCCCATCGGACATTACACGCGCTTTGAAGTGCAGCCTACGTGCGGTCTCGCTACGGCCGATCATACGATCGGGCAGTACGACGATCCGCGCTATTTTCTTGAACCTGAGCGCATGCATGCGAAGATTCTCTGGTTCGGGAGCGGCTTCGTCGAGTACCGCATCCCGAATTATTTGCTCCCCAGCCAGACGCTGGAGGAGATTGAGATTTCGCTGGAACTTGGCTCGGAAGCGCCGGGCATAGCCGAGAATTGGCCGTCGGACATTCATTTCTATGTCAACGACACACTGCTCGGCTATTGGACGAGCCCCGGAGATTCAGGGCAAGGCCGCGGGCATTACACCCCTAGTTGGTGGCCGGACTCTATCAACCAATACGGTTGGTTGAAGGTGATTCGGATCACCGAAGAGGGCACTTTCCTTGACGGGCAGCGGCTTTCCAACGTCACGATCAAGAACATCCGCATGTCGCGCAACGAATGGACGCTGCGGATTGAAGTGCCGGAGCATGCGGTGCATGTCGGCGGGCTTACGCTATACGGTGAAGGCTTCGGCAACTACAACCGGGATATTATTTTCCGCACCTACCGGCGGTAAGTGCATGTGTACGCGAAAAGCCGCGGGCAGCTAATTCTGTCAGCCTCAAGGCATATATGGGGCTCTCTGGCAATACAGTAAGGTAAATGACTGCGAGGGAGAGTTATCCTATTCGGGACCGTGATGTCCAGTTTAAATACATAGACTACCTATCTTGCAGCTATCCCTCATCAGGCGGTCCCATCCGCTTAGGGATAGCCTTTTTTATTTTCAACCGCGCAATAAATGGCATCGAAGTGAAGTATGCTATACTGGAAAAAAAAGAAAAGGAGCCTCTCTGATGCCTGCACCCTTACATTGGAAAAAGTCACTATGGATATTATGGGGGGCTAACTTTTCCATCATGTGCGGAATGAACCTTATTCTTCCGTTTCTACCCTTATACGTTGGACAACTTGGGGTTCACGAGGTTAGCGATGTCGTGCGCTGGACAGGCTGGATCGTTGCCGCTCAATTCATCACCTCATTTCTTACTCAGCCTCTCTGGGGAGCCATCGCAGATCGCCGCGGCCGCAAAATCATGCTGCTCCGGGCCGGGTTCGGCATGGCTGTTGTGACAGCCTTGATGGGAATCGTCACGGAGCCCTGGCAGCTGCTTGCGCTTCGGCTGCTGAACGGTTTCTTCTCCGGCTTCATCTCCATGGCGGTCTCCCTGCAAGCATCGGTGACACCCCCGGAGCATTCCGGCAAGTCACTCGGCACGCTGCAGACGGGCTCCATCGCCGGATCGCTTGTCGGCCCTTTGATCGGCGGGTTGCTTGCTGGTATGATCGGTTATAGCCACATCTTTTTTGTTACCGGCGGTCTCATGCTCTGCGCCAGCCTCATCGTGATGATTTTCGTTCATGAGGAGCGCAAAGCCCCCGCTCAGAAAAAAGTGCGCCAGCGTACAGAATGGCGCCTGTTTCGGCCGCTGCTGCCGGTCTTTGCCGCTTCGCTGATTACGCAAATCGGGATGATGAGCATCGAGCCGATCGTGACGGTCTATGCCAAGACGATTTATTTCGGCAATCATTTGGAGCTGTTCGCAGGTTTAATCGTGGCGATTACGGGTATCGCCAACTTGTTTGGCGCGCCATCCTTAGGGAGGCTTGGCGACCGTATCGGCCAACGCAAGCTACTCGTCATCGCCTTGTCGATGGCGGCACTCGCCTTCATTCCGCAGGCTTTCGCCACCAGCATGACAATGCTGCTAATTGGCAGGTTCCTGCTGGGGCTGTTCATCGGAGGCATGATTCCTTCCTTGAACGTGCTAGTTTTGAAGCTCGCCCCTACTCAAATTCAGGGAACGGCCTACGGCTTTAATACGTCTTCGCTGTTTCTCGGCAATCTGATCGGCCCTTTGCTTGGCAGTCATTTTGCGGCAGCGTATGGGTTTAAGTCGGTGTTCTATATCACCATGGGTATCCTGCTGCTCTGTGCGATGTTCGTTTACTTGAACCGCAGCCTGGAGACCTTGCGCCAGACGAATTCGGCGTAGTTTTTTCAAATTTTACTTATTGATGGAGGATGGTTTATGAAACACGAGATTTTATATAAGGGCGCATTTCCAATGCTGCGCGTTGAACTTGAAGCTGGAGAAAATATTAAAGCTGAATCAGGCGCAATGGTTTCGATGTCGCCTAACATTGAACTTAAAGGAACCGTAGATGGCGGTATTATGAAAGGTCTTGGCCGTATGCTGAGTGGCGAGAAATTCTTCTTCCAGGAGTTAACTCCCACTCGCGGTAGTGGCGAAGTGCTATTGGCACCCTCTGTAATTGGCGACATTGAAGCTGTCGAGCTAGACGGATCGTACAAGCTGTATGTACAAAAGGACGGCTTTCTTGCCGGAACATCCGGGATTCAAGTGAATACGAAAATGCAAAATCTGATGAGCGGCTTCATGTCCGGCGAAGGGTTCTTCATCGTTGAAATCAGCGGTAGAGGCACGGTTTTCCTCTCCTCCTACGGAGCTATTCATGCCATCAACCTTGCTCCCGGGCAAGAGGTTGTCATTGATAACGGGCATCTGGTCGCATGGCCGGATTATACGCAGTATACAATTGAGAAAGCTGCCAAAGGCTGGCTCTCCAGCATCACAAGCGGTGAAGGCGTCGTATGCCGGTTCCGCGGCGAAGGCGTTGTGCTTATTCAAACGCGGAATCCGCAGAGCTTCGGCGGATGGCTGAAGCAATTCATACCGGGCGCTAGATAGCGTAGCGTTAAACCTCACAAGAGACTATCCCTTGGTCATTTTTATGACTTATAGGACAGTCTCTTTTCTTTTTACCCACTACTTTTTTGCACAAGCCTATGCTATGATAGTTTTAATTAGTAAACTTAGTTTTGTATAGTAAACCAAATGAGCTGGGAGGCCTACCATTGGACGATAAATACCGCGTTCCAGCCATTGAACGTGCTCACCTTATTCTCAAGGAAATCTCGCTGCAGCCCAGTCAGTTGAAACTCATTGATCTATCGCGTTCGCTTGGCATCAACAAAAGCTCGATGTATTCGCTGCTTTTAACGTTGGAGAACTTGGGCTGGGTTGAGAAGGATACCGGCGAAACATACCGCCTTGGACGCGAGCTCTCTCGTCTGGGCCATGCGGCTGTGCAGCACCGAGACTTGAACGAGTCCTTCCATAAGGAAGCCTCACTAATCAAGTTGAAACTGGGTGAATCGCTGCAATTAGCCCGACTAGATGGCAATGAAGTTCTGTATCTTGCGAAAGAGGAAGCGCTTACGCCAGTTCGGCTCGCTTCTGGACCCGGCATGCGCCTTCCAGCGCACGCCACTGCACTCGGCAAGGTCATGCTGGCGGATCTTGGCGATGAAGAACTTGATCGATTTTACCGCGTAGATCAAGAGCCATTTTCACAGTTAACTGAGCATTCCATCGTCTCCTTAAAAGAATTGAAACAGGACCTGGAGCAAATCCGCAAACAAGGTTTCGCCCTCGATCTGGAGGAGGCTGTTATCGGATTCAACTGCGCTGCTGCTCCAATCCGCAACTCGCATGGGAAGGTCATCGCCGCTGTCAGCTGCTCGATGATGTTGCCTCAGTGGCAGCAGAAGAAGCAGATCTGTATAGAAGAAGTTTGTAAGCTTGCTCATCAACTATCCGAATAGCAAAGGAGAATTGAACATGCGGTTACATAACAAAGTCATTCTCATCACAGGCGCAGCTTCAGGGATTGGCAAAAGCACAGCGCTCTTATTTGGGCGGGAAGGCGCCCAGGTTATCGTCAATGATCTCGATGAGGCCAAAGGCATCGAGACGGTGAATGAAATCATCGAGGCTGGCGGGGCAGCCCACTTCATTCAGGCCGACGTTACGCATTCCGACTCCGTCAAGGCGATGGTTGAACAAATCATTCAGGCTTACGGCCGAATTGATGTGCTTTTTAACAACGCGGGCATCAGCGGCGTCGGCGCGCTTCATGAGCTGGAACCCGATGCTTGGGACCGCATCATGAGCATTAATGTGAAGGGCGTTTTCCTCCCTTCGAAGCATGTACTCCCTTATATGATGGAACGCAAGTCAGGCTCGATCATTAACATGTCTTCCTGCATTGCCGAAATCGGGCTGGCTCGCCGTGCCTCCTATGCCGCAACGAAAGGCGCCGTCCTAGCGCTGACCAAATCCATGCAAGTGGACTATGCCTCATACGGCATTCGGGTGAATGCTTTGCTGCCGGGAACGATCATGACTCCTTTCGTCGAAAATTACATTCGGACCTCTTACGACGATCCAGAAGCAGCTATCGCCTCTCTGAAAACCAGACAGCTCAGTAATGAATTGGGCCGTCCAGAAGATGTAGCATCAGCTGCCTTGTTCCTTGCTTCTGACGATTCCAAGTTCATGATGGGCTCACCGTTATACATTGACGGCGGGGTCACTTTTGGTAAAAATGCTTAGCCTGTTCTTCTGTTATTATAAACTCTTCATATAAATCATGACTTAGGAGGTTTTCACATGAAACTACTCACGTTTAATCAAAACAATGCTTCCCGTCTAGGTATTCAAACCGATTCCGGTGTACTCGATGTCGTTCAAGCTGTCCAACAGCTATCTCCGGCATTCGCAGTTCCAACCACAGTTATGGAAGCTATCCAAGGCGGGGCCGCTGCTACCGAAGCGCTGCATCAGCTTGTTCACCTCGCTCTTGAAAGCGATGAGCGCCAAACGCTGCTGCATAATGAAGAGCATTTGAACTACGGTCCTTGCGTTACAGAACCCGCCAAAATTATTTGTGTCGGACTTAACTACCGTAAGCACGCAGAAGAAACGAATGCCCCTATTCCTCAGTATCCGATTCTTTTTAACAAATTTAATAATACGCTGACAGGACATGGCCATGATATCGCCCTCCCTCGTGTCACCAAAGAAGTCGATTATGAGGCGGAGCTCGTTATCGTCATTGGCAAGCAGGCGAAATACGTCTCCAAAGAAGAAGCATTGGGGCATGTTTACGGGTACTGCTGTGTCAATGATCTCTCTGCACGCGACCTGCAAATGCGTACTGCGCAATGGCTGCTTGGGAAATCGTGTGACGATTTCAGCCCACTTGGCCCTTATCTGGTCACGGCAGACGAAGTCGGCAATCCGAATGACCTGAAGATCAGCACCACGGTCAATGGCAAAGTGCGCCAAAACTCGAATACGGCGGATATGATTTTCCACTGTGACGAGATCGTCAGCTATATTTCCCAGCATATGACCCTGTACCCGGGAGACATCATTCTCACAGGAACACCGGAGGGTGTTGTGCTTGGCGATCCGGTTGATCAGCGCGTTTATTTAAAAGACGGCGACGTTGTTACTATTTCCATCGAGAAGCTGGGAAGTTTGACGAATCGCATGGTTAGCGAGTAGCCTGTTACCGGGATCTCGTTCTCTAGGCGAGGATGCTGAGAGGGTTTTCCTCAGCTTAACTTAGCTTAGGGGAACTGGAGGCCACTATTTTAGGAAAACAAGCGTATTTTCTATCTGAGCGGAACTACAGGTTCTTATTTGTCCTCTGCGGCGATGTTTTCAGGTGAAATTGGCAAAATAGTGGAACGTAGTTCCCCATGCCTGTGGAAACTTCGATTTCTCAAGGAAATAGAGGCTTGTCGTTCCTTTAAATTACAACAAAAAGGTAGAGGATATATAATCCCCTACCTTTTTGTTATCTGATGCAAGCCAAGAATGACACAGTGCCTGTCCCGGGCCAACTTAACGTTGAACCGGGCACTGCTAGCTATTGCAGGATCAATTTAGCAATCCCCACGATATCTACAATGTTAATCTTGCCGTCCTGATTGTAATCCGCGCTTTTCGCCTCATTCCAGTCGCTGCTAGCTGAAGTTTTCCCGTAATGCACAGCTGCTCTGCCCAAGTCGCCAATATCGACGGCATTATCTCCATTGACATCTCCCCGCGCATAAACCGTAACGAGCTTCCCGTTAAAAGCTTGCAACGCTTGGTTTAACGTAATCGCTGCTTGATCCAACTGCTGCTGTGTAGCTGCAGGATCCGATTCGATGGTTGTGGCAGCCTGAATGGCGGATAGCAGCACCGCTTTGGAACCGTCTGCGTATTGTCCGACTTTCGTTCCTTCTACCGCATGATCAAGGGCGGACTGCGCAAGGCCGATGACCGTCTGCAGCGTTGTCTTATCCACAGCTGTCGTTACCGATACCGTAAGACTAGCTGGAGTAGCATCCACCTTTTGCCCCTGCGCGCCTTCAACAGCTACTTTCGTCAGTACCATATTCGTTGTCGTGGGCGCTTGATTCGGCTTCGCGATCCAATTAAATTTGAATAAATCTCCGTTTGTCGCTACCACTCCCGTATCGCTTGGGCTAACAGCGATTATTCGAACTTGACCCGGTACGTCGGTATGCGTCTGAACTTCCGTAAATCCGGAAATTAACGAATCTACAGACACAAAGCCGATCGAGTCGGCGTCAAACGCAACCGTAATATCCGCCGCATAAACCGCGGAATATACGCTGGCTGTCACATTGTTTAAACCGAACTGCGTCGAGAACGCAGCACCTGCTTGTACGAACGCCGGACCTGTAAGCGTAGCTTGCGGCACGTCCGTCGGCACCGATATCTGACCACTGATCAAGACATAACTAGAGCCTTGGACGCCGCTGCCGTCTGTGGCGGTTGCCATTACTTTGACAACCCCGTCTCTCGCAGCCGTCAGTACGCCGTTCTGGTCAATTGTCGCTTTGTCCGTTGCCGTTGTGCCATCTTCTTCGCATACAGCCCATGTTACTGACTTATTCGTAGCATTGGCAGGAAGTACCATAGCACTTAACTGAAGCGTGCCTCCCTTGTCACTGATACTCGCCGATGTGCTTGAAACCGAGATGGATTGCACCTTCAGCGGAACATCATCCACAATTGGACTAGCAAACACATGAATTTCCGCAGCCGACGCCCATCCGCCGACGCCTGATGTCACTTCGACCTTAACATACGCGGCATTAGCTGGAGTAAAGGTTACGCTTTTCTCCGCAGCGTCGTTTGCCCAACTTCCGGTCGCAACCTTGGTAAAGGCCGTTCCATCCGTACTTGTATAAATATTGTAGGCCGTAATATTTCCATTACCGCCTTCTGGCCTTGGCAATACCGTAACTTTATGAATATTATTGTAGGTTCCTCCAAGGTTTAAGCTAATCGATTGCGGCAGCACGTCGGATTGATTCCATTTCGTATGCCAGATCGTCTGCGGGTCACCGTCAATCGCATTAGCAGCGATTTCTTTCCCTAGCTCCTCGCTTGTCGCTGTTGCTGTCATTTGCGACTGAGGAACTTGATTGACGGTAACTTGAATGCCAGTCCACAAAGATACATCATTTGGATTCTGAATATCCTCAGGTAAAGTGACATGACCATTGACTGTAAAGGTCTGACCTTTTTTCAGCGTTGGATCATAGCTTGCATTCGTTAGATCCCATACGACAGCTGCTTGCGCTTTGTTCTGGTTCGTCACGATTTCCACCGTGGAAGGCAATCCTAACGCTGCTGCCGTCTTTGCCGTGCCCATCTGTATGTCAGTGACTGCTGTAGATGGTGTAATACTCACAAGCGTCACTTGGCGCACTCCACCTGCCGGCTTCCATACATAAGTGGAATTTGCTTTTGTAGGCACCGTATAGATCTCACCTGATTGAATCGTCCTCTTTGTTGCCTCAATCCTTACCCCATCTTCATAGATCTCTACCTCTTGTCCCGGCCATGGGTTCATAAGGGAGAGATCTTTTCCTTTTTCACTCGTGACATCAACATATTGAACCTCTTGCGTTGCTCCTTTATATGCCGATGAAACAAGAAATGCGCCTTTCTCCCTAAGCCTTACAAATTTAGCATCCTTGTCTTGCACCCAGTCAGGAAATATTTTGATCACATAGTTATCACTTTGCAGCAACAGGTTATTAAAAGCTTCCGTCGCCCCCGCCTTCTCGATGCCATGATTATTATCAGGTATTCTGAAATTCTGAGCTAAGCCTGAATAGGTTTGTTGGAGAAAATAGTCGATAATATTTTGCGCCGGATATCCCACTCTGGCGGCCTGTGTATACGCTTTTGGCGTGTTGTTGATTTGGCCAAAAGTATGAGCCTTCTGTGTTAACGTATTCCTTGCGATTTCCAGCTTCTGCGGATCCGAATTGAAGCCAAGTCTTTCCCCGGGATGTATGAACTCAAGTTCAACATTTCCGCTGTTCGGCCAGAAATCCCCGTTATCCGCCAAGGCATATACGGTCTGTCCATTCCTTTCCATGGTTGGTGTATCGGCCATATGATCGCGAATATCTTTCCATAGATCGGCTCTTTGCTGTGATACCCCCAATTGATTCTCGCCCAGAACAGCAACCGCTTCTGTAAGCATATTAAATACATTCCAAGCAAGACCTGATGTTACACCTGAATTTTTAGCAAACGTATACTCATGATAGCCATCGTATGCGATGTAGCGGTATCCCCCTTGCCCATCGTCTTCTTTTTCTAACCACGATTCATAAAATTTAGCTACTTTTTCAAGGTACGGAACCAGCTTATCTTTCAGAAATTGCTCATCCTGCGTGTATCTGTAGTAAGAAATGAACTGTGTAGCGCCATACGCGGCATCAATGGTTTGACCGATATAGCTTGGGCCTTCAGGAGCGCTTCCCCAAGGTCCGATGCTTACCGGATACAACAGGGCTCCGTCTATCCCGGTGGCTAACCCCCTGTTCTGGATATATTGCCAAGCTTCTGGTGGAGCATGGTTCGCAATTAATGTCATGTCTTCCCGCGCTCTTCTTTCGCCTTCAGGCATAAAATCCCAAAGAGCATCCACAATCGGCAGACCTTGATCTGGCCTGTTACTCGAATAGGAACCGTAAACAGGTCCGAAGAAATTATAATTCAAATGGTAGTCACCTGACCAAAGCGGATCGTCTGTCGTTCTCCAAATCCCGTGCAAGCCGGGAGCTAACTTCCCTTCCCGCACAGTTGACCCTAAAATGTACTGGGATCCATAATAGTATCTCTCGATCTTGGATAAGTCCGCATCGTTAGAATCAAGGTTGATGTACGATTTTAACCAGTAGTTCTTCCACCAATCTAAGTGTCGCTCATGCAATCCAGCAATATCTCCTGCACTGTTGTATGCACCGAGCAGATCCTTCGCCTGAATGAGCGGAGACTTGGCTTGCTTCAACACGTCCATATTGTCATAGGTTTGGCCCCCTCCTCCAACGGACGTAACGATTTGAATCGGTTGATTCGGTTGCAAGGTAAACTTCAATACGCCTTCGGCTTGCTGTTGATTAGATGAAGATACGTAGCTGCCTGCTCCTATGAGCTTGGTCATGAGCACAGCTTCAGATGTCCATGATTTAGGGTTGCTCTTCGCTTGATTATCGGTTTTCCGTGACGCCCATACGCTTCCGGCATCATTCCCAGCATTAGCTGGATATAACGCGTTATCATTTTTGGCCCACGTTGTTACCTCCAGGTCAACCGCTTTATTGCCCGTTGAAACAATTTCAGTGATGAACGTGTTATCCGTTGCAGATACCCATGTTTGCATCTTCATGGATTGCCCTGCAAATGGCATTTGCGTTCTAATTTCAGCATGTTGAATATCTTGAATTTCATTGAAAGAAACCGGCGAAAGGATACTGCTAAAATTGCTATTGTGATAGAGCTCAAACTGCGCGATGCGCGCCCTGGGATTATTGGCTGAATCCGTTGTTGTAGCCTGAGTTGATTTTGTAATAAGAAGACGAACGTAACGAGAGGAGACTGGATTGACCAAGATTCTATCCGTAACGGATTCTATATTGCCCTCGATGGATTCAACATCGGTCCATGTCACTCCATCAGAACTAATCTGAAGTTTAAAATCTTGCGTGTTCCATTCAGGCTTATCCATACGGGCAAATCCCCCGTGCCTCACAACCCATCGATCGAATGTTTGCACACTGCCTAAATCGTAGGAAATCCATTGGCTGTTACCGACAGCGGATGTCCACATATTTTCGTTGCCGGCTTCTTGATTCGTCTGAGAAGCCCCATTTACAGAAAGGCTCGGGGAAAAAGAATCGTGTGTCGAACTAGCAGTTGCCGCAGCATTTAAAGCCAATGAACTCTTCTGGGGATCATCCGAAACACTGCCCACTGGTTGGTTGTATACCTCGACTTCAGCTAATCGGCTCCTTCCATCACCGCCAGTTTGAGTCCCCTCTGTGATATAAACCCGCATCTGCCGGGCTTGTACAGGTGCTGCCAATAATTTATCTGTCATTGCTGCTGTATTGTTGGCAACGGAATCGATATCCGTCCAAACCGTTGCCCCTGTAATCACAGCATCATTGGTTACTTGAACCTTGAAGCTTTTCGTATTCCAATCTTGTCTGTCAGTCCTTGCTGTCCCACCGTGTTTAATCACATATCTCGAAAAGGAGATGACCTCTCCAAAATCGACGCTAACCCATTGTGGACTTGCAGGAGACGAAACCCACGAATTAGCGTCGCTTGTCCCGACAATACCATCCGTGACTCGAGTAGAGACGAAATCATCGTGATGACTGCTTTCAGATACATTCTTGCCGAGCGCCAAATTCACAGGTGTTTGTTCCCTGATTTTGATACCACCCAGTGTAATAATTTTCGTGCTGTTATCACCATTCATCGTTCCAGCACTCCAGGAGTCGCCCTTGGATACTAAAAACTCTTTCGACTTGCTGTCTCCATAGGAAGTGACCCCCACATCTCCGTTGCCTAGAATAGCTGTATTGGGCATTTGTGTGGAGATGGCTCCCGCGTATGACGGCGTGCTCCACTCGCCATATATGTTGGAAAGAATTCCGGAAAGCTCATTCCATTCCTGCTCCGTATTATGGATAGGGGCAACGGATGCAGATGCAGGCTTTATAAACAAGCCAAAGATGGAAGAAGCACCAAGTACGCTTAATGAAAGTGAGAATAACATTGTATTTCTTATGATTTTTTTAAATTTTGATTTCATATTGTTCCCCCTTACTGCATCACCATTTGAATATGGAGGAGAAAGGATTCACCTTTCTCCCCCATATTCCGGTTAATCATTATTGCAAAATCAGTTTAGCGATACCTACGATATCCACAATGTTAATCTTACCGTCCTGATTGATATCCGCGCTTTTCGCCACATTCCAGTCGCTGCTGGCCGAAGTCTTTCCGTAATGCACAGCCGCCTTGCCCAGATCTCCAATATCGATGGCGTTATCCCCGTTGACATCTCCCCGCTTATAAACCGTAATGATTTGTCCGCTAAAAGCTTGTAACGCTTGGTTTAACGTCATAGCTGCTTGATCCAGCTGCTGCTGTGTAGCCGCAGGATCCGAATCGATGGCAGATGCTGCTTGGATGGCGGATAATAGTGTTGCTCTGGAACCGACCGTGTATTGTCCGGCTTGGGTCCCTTCTACTGAGCGATCATAGATGGATTGCGCCAAGCTGATGATCGTCTGCAGCGTTGTCTTGTCTGCCGTCGCAGTAACCGAAACCGCTAGATTAGCTGGAACGGCATCTATTTTCTGCCCCAACCCATTGGAAACAGCAACTTTGGTCAGCATCAAATTCGTCGTTGTCGTGGAAGGGTGATTCGGCTTCGCGATCCAATTGAATTTGAATACGTCTCCACTTGCCGTGATCACTCCCGTATCCCCTTCTTTTACAGCGATAATCCGAACTTGTCCGGGTACTTCAGTTTTGGTTTGAACCACAGGAAAGCCGGAAATCAACGGATCCACAGATACAAAATCGATGGTGTCCGCATCAAAGGATATCGTAATATCCGCCGCATAAACCGCGGAAGTTACACTGGCTGTGACATTGTTTAAGCCGAACTGCGTCGAGAACGCAGCGCCTGCTTGAACAACTGCCGGACCCGTGAGCGTAGCTTGCGGCACATCGGTCGGCAGCGATGTTTGGCCGCTAATGATGATATAACGGAAAGCTTGAATGCCACTGCCGTCCGTGGCTGATGCAACCACTTTCGCGATTCCGTCCTTCACTGCCGTCAACACGCCGTTCGCATCGACCGTCGCCCGATCCGTCACTGTTGTGCCGTCCGTTTCGAATGCCACCCAGGCTACATTTTTATTCGTAGCATTGGCTGGAAGCACCGTTGCACTTAATTGTAAGATTCCACTCTTCGTCGTAATCGTCGACACATTATCTACAGTTGCGATCGAGATTGATGAAACAGGATTACCGTTGTTTGCGAGCTCCGGACTTAGCTCGTAGGAACTTCCTGCCGAAGTGCTGAACGTATAGACATCACCGTTCACTGAAGTTGGAACAGGATTTCCATTCTGAGTGACCCGAAGGTTTTGTCCAGGCCAGGGATTCAAAACGGAAGCGGTTTTCCCTTTTTCGCTAACCATTTTAACGTTTTGAATGATGCCTGCCGAAGTCATTTCTCCGTCGACCAAGAAGGCTCCCATCGCTTTCAGCCTTTTGAATTTCGCAGCTTTATTGTTGTACCAGTTCGGGAATATCCGAATAAAGCCTTCTTGGCTCTGAAGCATGGCGGAATTGATAAACTCCAGGTACTCGCCATTGTAATGCAAGCCTCCGATCGTGAAGTTCTGCCGTAATCCCTCAAAAGTCGCAACAGGCTTGTTGATAAAGTTATTTTTCAACTTCGTTATAGCAGTATCGATCGGATATCCAACCCGGTTTGCAAAAATGCTATATTTGGGGACGTCAAACTGGGCGATATCTAACGTATTGAAAGCAATATCTTTCAGATTTTTCGACGAAGATATACTGAGATTCTCCGCAGGCCAAATCAACTCCAAATCAGGATAAAATTTATAACTAGTTGCTCCCTCAACACTAACGAATACCGTCTTTCCGTTTTGAACGGCCGTTGGGTAATCGCTAATGTTATCGTAGATGTCTTGCCAAGTCGGCCGCATATTCGCATCGACGCCTAAATCTTGGCTTGTCGTCAATAAAGCTTTCATGACGAATTTAATCAGGCCAATATCCAAACCTGGATTTCTACCGAAAGCTTCTTCATAAGCAGCACCGTAAGTGACATATTTGCCGTTTACTTTCGCGCCGATGTGGCTGATCCAGAAATCCCCCAAAGCTTTGATAAAAGGATAGCCTTGCGTTCGCAACCACTCCAGATCCTGATTATAATAATAATTCCAAACAACCAGTGCTCCCGTATAGGACGCATCCATTACCTGATGTCCGAACCATTCCTCTGATGAGTCAATTCCCCATGGTGCGATTCCGACTGGATATAAAATGCCTTGTGCCGGGGAAAATGAAGGGTGTACCTGCTGCATTTTAGTTTGAGCATAGGTTCTCCCAGTCTCCATGAAGTCGAGAAGCGGCTGAAAGACGCCATCCGAAAGCTCGGATCTGTTGCCGGAAAAGAACCCTGCGTTCTGCCCCATATACTCCTGATTCATATGATAATCGCCTAACCAACCGGGATCATCCGTCAGACAAAACGGATATTGACCAACAGGCGTAAACTCGGCTCTGTTCGTGGCCCCGAATTGATATAGGGCTCCATAATAGAACTTATCCAAGGTATCGTCATAGGTTCTAACATAAGACTTGAGCCAGAATTGTTTCCACCACTCGACGTGCGCTGTCTTGAGGTTTGTCACCGTCACATCATCCATTTGACTTACTCTGCTTTTCGCATCCGAGAGGTGATTTGTTGCATTTTTACCTCCCTTAAGCACCGTATAGATCTTTACTGTCGTAGCTGGATTAAGCGTGAAACTTGCCGTGCTCTTGCCTTTGTCGTCCGTTGTTAAAGATGCTGTCGCACCGATAACCCGGGTCGCGAGCGCATTTCTTGAAGTCCATTTGACTGCTTTGGAATTCGCATATTTTTCCGTTCCGCTATAATCTCCTCCGTCCGAATAATCGCTCCAATGTGGGGAATATACGATAGCTGTATCCTTATCATCCACTGTAATAGAGGAACCAGTTAAGGACGTGTACTCAAATGCATCGACAACGAGAACCGTATCACCGGAACTTGGATTTTTCGTTCCCGTTACGACAACCTTGATCGTGTGCGTTCCCGGTGTCAGGCCCGATTTACTGTAAAGCACCTGCTGATATTGCTTGCTGGCCGCATACGTGTCTATCCCTGCTTGATCCAACACACCGTCGATATATACGTCGGCTATGCCGCCATTGCCGTTTTTCGCGCCGATCCATTTCACCGAGGTTCCGCTAAACGTAAATTGGGCAGTGGCATCACTATTCGATTCCCTGGTAGCCCACAATGTTCCATTAGCGGCATCGATACCCGATAGACTCGGAAATGAAGGCGTATCAGCCTTTGTCCAGACATCAACCGACATGGGAATGGGCGAGGTTCCATCCGTCCAAAGTTCCGTTATCATCGCATTTTCGTTGGCGGAAACATAGGTACTTGTCTTGAAATTGGCTTGCGAAGTGGCATTCACTTTCGCATCTAGCAAATGCTGCTCTTGACGGAATGCTGCCGTGGGCGATGCAGGTACAGTCGTTGGCCTAATGGTAACGCCTCCGGTCGTAATTACCCGTACTCCCCCGCCCCCGTCGCTCCACATCTCGTTGTTACCGCCACCATCGGTCCACATGTCGCTCTCGCTGATACTGAAAACCTGCTTGTTCACATCTCCGACAAGAACAACTTGCATATCCCCGTTCCCCATAATTGGACCATTGGGCGTAAAACTATCCGTATCATAAGAAGGAGCCGTGTATACCCCGACCAAATTTTGCAGAAATCCAGAAATCTCCGGCCAGTCTCCCTCATTTGCTGCATAGGCTTTGTTTCCATTAAATGGAAAACTATAATTCGAAACGAAGAGTGCAGTTATGACTAAGACGCCAACTGACTTTAGCATTCTTCTATTCATCTATTAACCCCCTAATTCTATAGGTGTTTTGTCTTCCAAGAAGGATGACAACTTTGAAAGTCTCAAATCGGATGACTTATGCAGACAGAGGCCTTCATGTCTCATGACATCTTGGATATGGAAAGAGAAAGGACTAGCCTTTCTCCTCCATTTCCGAATGATTGTTATTGCAAGATAAGCTTGGCAATCCCTACGATATCCACAATGTTAATCTTGCCGTCCTGATTGATATCCGCGCTTTTCGCCTCATTCCAGTCGCTGCTAGCCGAAGTCTTCCCGTAATGCACGGCTGCCTTGCCTAAATCGCCGATATCAATGACGTTATCTCCATTGACATCTCCCCGTGCATAAACGGTAATGAGTTGTCCGCTAAAAGCTTGCAACGCTTGGTTTAACGTAAGCGCTGCTTGATCCAACTGCTGCTGTGTAGCTGCAGGATCTGAATCGATGGCAGTGGCAGTCTGGATGGCTGTTAGTAGCACCGCTTTGGAACCGACCGCATATTGTCCGGCTTGGGTTCCTTCTACTGCATGATCATGGGCGGACTGAGCCATCTCAATGACCGTCTGCAGCATTGTCTTGTCCGTTGTCACCGCCGACACTGAAACCGTTAGATTCGCCAGAGAAGCATCCACCTTTTGCCCCAGCGCGCCTTCAACAGCTACTTTCGTCAGTACCATATTCGTTGTCGTGGACGAGCTGCTCGGCTTCGCTATCCAATTGAATTTGAATAAATCTCCATTTGTCGTTACGACTCCTGTATCGCTTGGGCTTACAGCAATTATTCGAACTTGACCCGGTACGTCGGTATGCATCTGAACTTCCGTAAAACCGGATACTAACGGATCTACTGATATAAACTCGATGGCGTTTGCGTCATAAGCTACCGTAATATCCGCAGAATAAACCACCGAATATACACTGGCTGTTACATTGTTTAAACTGAACTGTGCCGTGAACGCTGCACCTGCTTGAACAACCGCTGGACCCGTGAGCGTGGCCTGCGGCACGTCTGTCGGCACCGATGACTGGCCGCTGATCACGACGTAGCCGAAACCTTGAACACCGCTGCCGTCCGTCGCTGTCGCCACGACTTTCACGCTGCCGTCTTGTTGCGCAGTCAGCAGCCCGCTTTCTGTAATCACCGCTTTCGTTGTCTCCGTAACCCCGTTGGCTTCCCGAACGCTCCATGTGACTTGACCGTTCGCTCCCGCCGGTAATACGGTGGCCTGCATTTGCAGCGTGCCGGCTTTGGTTGCAATCGCGTTCACGCCGCCAGCTCCACTCACGGAAATGGATGTTACCGTCGTCGGAACATCGCTCGAGTCCTTGACCACATTGATCTCCGCTGCAGAAGCGTAGCCGCCATGGCCTGCAATAGCGGTAAGCTTCACATACCGGCTGGAAACCGGAGCGAATTCTGCGATCTTCTCACTGCTGTCATCGCTCCATGTTCCGCTTACTGCTGGGGTAAAGGATACCCCATCCATACTTGTCGAAATCTCATAACCTGTGATGTTACCGTTCATTTGAACTTCTTGCCGTGGTAAATACTTTAGCTTCGAAATGACATAAGTGCCTCCAAGATCGAGGGTAATCGCCTGCGGCATATTCCCCGCCGAATCCCATGCCGTATGCCAGATCGTCGACGGATTGCCGTCAATCGCCTTCGATGCGGGATTATCCTTATTTACCGTCTCTTCACTCGTTGCTGCAGCTGTCATTTGGGATTGCGGAATTAGCGATGTGTCAATCGAAATCGCACCGTACACATCAAATTCCCAGAAGCCCGCCCACACGCCGGATGACAAATTCGTGACTTGGATGCGCACATACCTGGCATTCGCGCTAAAATAATCAAATTGCGTTTGCTGTGTGCTTGTTTTTTGCGAAACTAAAGACCAGTGCTCATTATCGTTCGATACCTCGATTTGGTATTCGTAGCTTTTATTTTTCATTTCCCACTTGACCCGAGTACCCGATATATCGTAGCTGGCACCAAGATCAACCTTCCACCAATGTCCAACGTTTCCGTCAGCCGCTGACCAACGGCTTGTTTCGTTGCCATCGTTGCCGGAAGCGGCAGCATTGTCGTTTTGGTAGCTATCCGCGCTAGCAAGCTTGTTCAATGCCACGTTTATCGGCTCGCTGTAAACTTGCATTTCTTTGATTGCAGGCTTTTCCGTACCGGTACCACCTAAAAGCGAATCAACGCTCACCCGAACGTAACGGATGCCAGTTGCTGTAAAATTGTCAGGGTTCATATCCTGACCCGAAGCCCTTCTGCCAGCAACTTGTGACCAAGTTACCCCGTTAGTAGAAACCTCAACTTTGTACGTATATTGGATGTTGTCTTTTCCCCACAGGAGTTTGCTGCCGGTCAGATTATAATTGGCTCCTAAGTCCACTTGCCACCATGCAGGCGCGCTATCGCTTGCTTCCCACCACGTGACGCCGTTGCCGTCATTCGCCTGTGATGCATCGTGGCCGCTGATCGAGCTGCTTGCCGTTGCTAGCTTATTCAGCGCGACATTGACAAGAGCCGGATATTGCTGAACCTCGCTTTGGAACGGCGGCACGCCAAACACTTTGAACTCGCTAAAGCCGGCTTGTCCTCCGGTTTGAACCCCTGTCACCGTCATGCGCACATATCGTGCATTGGCAGCAAGCGCATCCCGCTGCTTATCTGTCGGGGTCATGTTTTGTGTTTTGTCCAGCACGGTAGTCCAGTTTGTATTGTCTTCAGATACGTCGATTTTGTATTGATAGTAGGAGGACTCGCTAGCCCATACGATCTCTGATCCCGTAATGTTATAGGTGCCTCCCAAATCGACCGTCCACCATTGGTTCGTGTTTCCGTTTGCTGCCAACCAACGAGTGGCTTCATCCCCGTCATTGCCGTTTGATCCGGGATTCCCGCTCTGTTCGCTGCTTGTCGTCACACTTTTATTCAGAGCGATATTCCCGCCCTCAAACCAATGTTCGCCGCCATCGCTTCCACCAGGCACGAATATGCCTTGGTTCGCGGTGCTTGTTATTTCAGCGCTTCCTGCGAGCAAGCCGCTTGCCGTTGCCGTAAGCTTAATAGCTCCTGGCGTCAGCGTAGATTTCACAAGCGCTGCAGCAACGCCTGCTTCCACGGCGACCGGATTCGCAAAGGTACGTGTATCGCCATTGCCGATCAGTCCGCCTGGACCACTCAAGCTTAACGAAACGGAAATATTATTCGTCGGAACGATACTGTTGTTCGCATCGCGAACGGTGACATAGGCCATAACCAGATCGGAACCATCGGCAACCAAACCTTTGCCTTTCGTATCGAACTCGACGGACAGGTGATGCGGTTGCCCCGGCGTACTTACCGAGTGAGACGCAACGACGACACCGTTCATCAGTCCATCCGCCCGAAGCGTGCCAGGCTCCCAAGGCACGTTGTTAAACGTAAACGTCGGATGCTTCACATACGTTAAACCGCTGTCGGGATTTTGTGTAGCAATGAGCCTGTCGTTCAAATACAGCTTAACTTGCTCCGCATTGCTGGCCACAGTAACGTCTCTCGGCGAGGTTGCCGTCCAGTAGTTAGCGATAAATACCATAGGACCAGAATCGACACCATGAAGCATCAAGTTGGGATCGCGCTGGCTTTGGAAAAAGTAATAATTGAATTTCGGATAGCGATCAATATCTGCGATACCCGAGTAAGATGGATCGGTATCCATGCCCCGATTAACATCGTAAAAGCTCCATAATGCATTCCCCGCGATGCGCGGATTGGCATTGAGACCTGCCCAATCGTAGCCGCCGTCTCCATTGAGCGCCTTTTGACGCAGGATCAAGGAGTTAAGCATATCGGTTTCGCCAACTTTTCTAACTGAACGATACCCCGTAGGGCTCGTAGCACTTTCCGACCAATCGTCTCCCCATTCTCTTGTAAACAGTGGCTTGAGCGCCGAAGTCAATTCTTTGTAATTCACATCGTAGACTTCTTTGCCCCAGAATCCATATTCTGCGGACGTATACGTCTGATCGCCCGGATACTCCTCATGGGTAACGCGATGCGCATTTTCTGCATACTCTCTCGAATAATACGTCTCATTCAGGCTTGATTCCCACATAATAATGCTTGGATGATTCCGGTCACGGCGAACCATATCCCTGATCATTTGATAAGATCTTTCCTGGAATACGGAATCTCCAAAATATTGCCAACCTGGCGTAGGCTCAATAATCGTAAGTCCAAGCTCGTCGGCTGCATCGAGGAAAGACGGATCCTGCGGATAGTGGCCCGTACGAACGTTATTAAAGCCGACTTCCCTGATCTGCTTGGCGTCACGATATTGTCCGGAATTCGGCAGAGCATTCCCGACATACAGATATTCCTGGTGCCGGTTCGCGCCATTCAGCATTAATTTTTCGCCATTAATAAGGAAGCCTTGATCGGGCGTAAATTGAATGGTTCTAATCCCGATTCGAGTTTTATAGCTGTCGACAAAGCCATTCCCATCGCTAACGGCAGTATAAACCGTATACAGATTCGGGTGATCAGGATGCCACAGCTTGGGATTGGCAATCGTCGTCGATTGAATGAATGTATAGTCGCTTCCCGCCCCTATCTGCTGGGCGCCGCTCTCCATCGTTGCGACTACTTGATTGTTACTGTCGACAATCGTTGTTTTGACCGTGGCGTTCTTCGCTACGGCGTTCTCGTTAATGATGTTCGTGTTCACTTGTACCGTCGCTTGTGCAGCGCTGACTGACGGATACGTGACAAAAATGCCACCGTCTGCCACTTTGTTCGCGAATACCGCATCCGTTACGTGCAGGTTATCCGTCACATGAAGCTTGACGTCTCTGTAAAGTCCGCCGAAGTAGGCAAAATCCAAATCTTTTTGCGGCTTACCCGGCGGCGTTTGCGGATCGTCCCTGTTATCCAGCTTTACCGCAATGACATTCGGTGTACCGTCCAAATGCACAGCATTCGTAATATCAATGGTAAAAGGTGTGTACCCGCCATGATGGATGCCAAGATAAGTACCATTGACCCATACTTCGGCATTCGTCATCGCAGCTTCAAATTCAACAAAAAGTTTCTTGCCTGCATAGGAGCTGTCCAACGGAAAATGTCTCCGATACCATCCGATGCCTTGATAGCTCTGATTGTCGCCTCCATTCACTTTAGGCTCCAAACGCACGCTATGAGGCACGTTGACGCCTTCCCAGCTGGTATCATCAAAGCTTGCCGCCTCCGCACCGCTAACATCCCCGCGATGGAACAACCAACCGGTATTGAAATTCAATTCCTGTCTATTCGTCGCCTCTGGCACGTATTGCCCTTGCCCCGAGTGGATGACCGAAGCTTCAAACGTTTGAAGCGCATTGGTCAAACTGGTTACTGCTCCATCTACTTGCTGCTGATCCGCCGAACTGTTGTCCACAACTTGCTGTGCCAAATCAATTGCTGCTTGCAGCGTTTGTTTGGAGCCAACCGGATATTGCCCGTTGTCGCTGCCTTCAACCGCGTTATCGTGCTTGCTTTGCATGTTGGCAATTAGCGCGATCAGCTCTTGCTTGGAGACGACAACGTTCGCTTCCTTGCTCACATGAATCTCTGCAGCAGAAGCGAAACCGCCGTGGCCTGCTGTAGCAGTTAGCTTCACATACCGGCCTGTTACCGGTGCAAAAGCAATGCTTTTCTCCGTGCTATCATCGTTCCACGTTCCGCTTGCTGCCGGGGTAAAGGAGGTCCCGTCCACACTTGTCGATACTTCGTAAGCTGTGATATTGCCGTTCATTTGAGCTTCTTGTCGTGGTAAATACTTCAGCTTCGAAATGGCATAAGTATTACCCAAATCAAGCGTAATCGACTGCGGTAAGTTCGCCATGGGATCCCATTCCGAATGCCAGATCGTCGAAGGGTCTCCGTCAATCGCGTTACCCGCCTCGTTCCCGCTGTGTTGGCTGGTGGATACCGCTGTCATCTCGCTTTGTGGAATCTCATTCGGATCCAAAGGCGTTAAGGAATTGGTTCGTGTGATAACAAACCCTTGATTCGCGTTGATTGAACCCTCATTCGCGTACATGTGATCCATATTGATTTTCTTGGCAGCAGCACCTGAATTAAAGCTGTTGTCTGCTATTGTTATCGCTTTTGAGGCATCCAGATTAATCTCTAAGCCGCCTTGAACGGCTGTATTATTCGTAAATGTAAACCCGTTTACACTCTTGGCTGCAATTTTGGAGTCTCCGCTCGTCTGAATAAACTGATTACCATCCACCACAATGTTGCTATGCACGGTTCGATCAGGATTCGAGAGCGACGTACTTGGTTCTACACTAATCACTGCGTTTCCAACGTTCGTAAACGTATTGTTTCGGATGACGACGTCCTTCACCATCCCGGATTCGTACCAGCTATTCGCATCGTCTGCAATCAATATCGCGCTCATGGGCATGCCGCCGAACGTATTGTTCTCGATACGAATGGCACCACGCGTCGTCATAAGAATGCCTCTCGTCGGAATCGTTTCAAACGTCGAATTCGCAATGGTGACATTCGGCGTCCAAGAGGCGTTTTCCACGACAAATTCATTCGCAGTTACCGCAGCCGGCACCGGTTTATCCAATGTCAGGATGATTTGCGTATCGTCAACGCGCGTCACCCCCGTAACCACTGAACTCTGCTTAGAAAGCAATGTCGACTTGTTGATGTATTCAATCGTGTCCCCAATGGCAAAAGCATCAAAACCCCAGCTCTCATTATGCATAAACTGCACTTTCACTTGATTGGATGCCGGAATCTGCACAATTTGCAGATGGGTGCCGTGAACATTAATGGCGTCATCATGCGCGCCGGCAAAATGGGAATTCGTCACCTGAATATTGCCCTTGCTGCCTGAAACTTGCAGAAAGTCCGCCATGGACGCGTTCGTCCGCCCGCTTCCTGCTTTAGGCGCAAAATTCAACCGATCGAGCGTCAAATTCTCGCTATATTGGCTGATAATCCCAAGTCCTGGCGCTGCATAGAAGTTGACGTCCGTCCAAGTCATATCTTTACTTCGATAAATGAGCGTCCCTTGTTCTCTACGAGCGGTGTCCCGGAGCTGGAAGGTGTGGCCAACTGTTGCATTCGGTTTGCTTGCATAGTTGAACTGCACCACGCGATTGCCCAAATCCTGCGCGTTGGTTACGTTGTCCAACGGGTTTGCAACCCGCCAGGTTTGTTTCGTAGCTGGATCATATTCTTGTGTGGCTCTAACATTCTGAGTGCCATTCTGCGACCAGTTCTCTTCGCCGAGCCATGACAATTGGTTATTTTGAATAGCGTACCAAGAGTCTGGATGAATGCTGGCTTTCATATAATTGTTGCCAACCTCGGTAACAGTCATTTCCGAAACGACGGGACGATTAAAGTCTACGTTGATCCCGTTGATCTTAACATTCGTTGCATGGTCGAATACCATAGGCGTCATCACGCCGTGAAACAGCAGGGTCGAGCCGTTTCCGCGAATTGTTAGATCATTAATGTCCTTAAACAAAAGACCTACTTTTCTCATTGCTCCCGGAGTTTGCTCGGAAGTGGATGTATTCGAAATATAATATTGCGCGTTCGTAGCAGTTCCGGCTTTAAAATGATACGTCCCTGCCGGGAAGTCCAGAATAACAGGCTTCGGTGCCGCTTTTGCAGCATCTATAGCCGCCCTTACCGCATCCCCAGCGTCATCGCCTGTGTAATTAAGGGTGATCACGGTATGATTAACCCCATTAATCATCTCTGTACTTTGTGTGAAGTCATCACCTGCTCCCTCTTCTTTGACTATCCTGGACTGAATGTCCGCACGGTCAATCGACAAAAAGGTATTATTCGCGCCGGCATTCTTCTGGCCAGTCACTCGGATGCGCAGCACATGCTCTTGATTCGCCAAGCTGTCGCTATCGAAGAGCAGCTGTTGATCCGATCTGGATGAAGCGTACGTATCCACTAGCGTTTCAGGACCGTCATCGATCGAGATCGCAGCGATGCCCTGATTATTGTTTTTGGCGCCGAATAACTGGACCTTGGAGCCAGTAAAACGTAATAGCGCATAAGCGTCCGTTGTGTTCGAATAGTGGTTGTCACGGCTGTACGCGCCTGACTCGGAAGAGGCATAGCCCCATCCTGAGCTGTAAACAAACTGGTCACTCCCCGCCCCAGTCGCATTATCATTCACCGTTCTATCGAAGGAGAATTGGAATTTCTGATTACTTCCCGCACCGGCTGTCTGCTGTACAAACTGTACGCCGCCAGTTGCACTGCTTCCTGGAATTTCAATAACTTTGCCGCTGAGCCGGTTCTTCAACTGATAGTAGCCATCTCCGGCATCCACAACGGACCATTCGTCATTATATGTCGCATCATCTGTGTAAGATGCCTGAATGATTCCTGCTCCATCTGCTGTCGAGGCATCTTGTACAGCAAGTGCTTTTAAGCTGCTTTTTGAGATGATTTTGTAATATCCAGGCGACGTTTTGACAAACTGCCATTGTTGATTCAACCCTGTACCGGCGGACCATTGAATGATCTTGGCGCCGTCCGCACTGGATCCGCCATTTACATCCATGCGAAGCTGGCTATGCTGAACGGTTAGGTTGAATGTTTGTTGATCCAACGGATTCCGCTCTATGAAAGGAATCGCGCTCAGCTTATAGGTGTTGCCCGCTTGGGTATCAAACGAAATCTGGTTGCTATTGTCCGTTGTATATGTGACGTTCTCGCCCGCTTGGTTAGTGACAATGGCTCCGGCAATGCTCGGATAAGACACAACCGCACGATTGCCTTTGTTTGACTTGATTGTGATACTAATAGCCCTGGCATCTTTCCAGTCCGCACCAACCTCGAAGCCACCCCGGGCTACCAGATCTGCATAACTGCCTTTGGGCCATGAAGCAGGAAGCGCCGGCAAAATATCGATATTATCCATATGGCTTTGCAACAACATCTCGGAGATTCCGGAGGTTGCGCCGAAGTTGCCGTCAATTTGAAACGGAGCATGGGTGTCGAACAAATTTTTCAGCGTGCTTTCCATTAACTGTCCTTCAAGAATTGTATGGGCATGCGTACCGTCTTGAGCACGGGCCCACATGTTGATCTTGTTGGCTTTACTCCAACCCGTACTGCCATCTCCGCGATGCTCCAGTGTCACTTTGGCCGCATTCAGGAGAGCAGGTGTGCTTTTATTAATTTGCTTGCCAGGGAATAGTGCGACTAATTGCGATAGATGGCGGTGCTGGTCGTTCGGATCGTCGATGTCTTGCTTCCATTCCTGGATTTGACCATACCTGCCGATTTGGATTGGAGACAATTTATTTAGTTTATTTTGAACTTCAGTACGGTAAGTTGTATCTACGCCCAGTGTTGCGCTCGCTTCCAAGTAGTTAGTGAACAGATCATATGCAAGCTGTTGGTCATACGCACATCCTGTGCTAATCGTTCCATGTTCCGGTGAATAGCAAGGCGTGGATACTAATGTTCCGTCGCCGTCTTCAACAAGAAACTGTGTCCAAAATTCCGCTGTTTCTTTTAAAATCGGATAAACACGATCCCTTAAGAGATTAACATCACCGGAAAACTTATAGCTTTCCCACATATTATTCGCGATAAATGCATTAGAGGACGGGGACCAGCCCCAATCGAAATCCCACCCCGGCGACGTATAGCCAAACGGATTTTGTGCTACTCCCACCGACCACGCTCCGTTAATGCCAAAGTATTTCTCAGATGAAACACGGCCCGGAACACGCAGCGATTCGATATAATCGATCAGCGGCGTCATCGTCTCCGAAAGATTCGATACCATCGCCGGCCAATAATTCATTTGAAGATTAATATTAAAATGATAATCGCTGCTCCACGGTGCTTTATTGCTATTGTTCCATACGCCCTGCAAGTTAGCCGGAAGTGAGCCTGCTCGGGAGGAAGAGATCAACAGATAACGTCCATATTGATAAAAGAGAACCTCGAGCGCCTTGCTCTTCGTTCCCGCATACGCAGCCAGCAGTTCATCCGTCGGAACCGTTGGTTTCGCTTCGCCCAAATCCAATTTGACGCGATCAAACAACGATTTGTAGTCCTGCTTATGATTCGTCAGCAGCGCATCGTAAGATTTGCTTTCCGCAGCATCCAGAACCGCTATCTCCGTATCATGCGGATCTTCGCCACGATAAGCCGGATAGCTGTTCGCATAATTCGTGCCCAAGGTTGAGAGGATGGTGAGCGAGTCGGCATTCGCGACAGCAATCTTGCCATTGCCCGGCGTTAGTGTACCGCCTTGATTCAGAACACGGAAGTTTCCTTCATACAACAAGTTATTGTCAGCTACATTTCCCCGAATCTGAATGTTGTTACCATTCGCGGTAACGGTTCCTCCCTGGCTGCTCGTTGGACGTACATCCAGGGACAGTTTTCCGGGCTGGTTAGCTGTCAATCGTGTAACCATCACTTTGTCTGGATAGCTGATAAAGTATTCTCGGGTATACTCTACTCCGTCCAGCGTATACTTCACTCGAGATACCGCGTCTTCAATATCCAGCTCACGGCGGTAATTAGCCGCTTCCGTCGACGAGACGGCAGCAAAGTCCAGATACAAGTCACCGAATGTCTGGTAACTTCCAAGCCCTGCATTCAAGCCTGTCAGATAGGCATTTGCTTCGCTATGAGCGCCATTCACGTCCCCTGCTCGCAGTTTAGCGCGGACGCTTTCCAAGTGTGAAACAGATGCATCTTCGCGGTTCCCGTAAGTATAAGGAGTAGAAGCGCTTCCGCCGGCTTCGGATGAAGGCCAATTATACACGTAGGTGGAACCCGGACCACCGGACCATAATGTTTTCTCATTCAGCTGAATGCGCTCCTGCTCTACGCCGCCGAACACCATGCCCCCCATAAATCCGTTACCGATGGGAAGCGCTTCGGATTCCCAATCCGCTGCTGGCTGCCGGTACCACAGAGACAGCTTATGGTCAGGCGCAGTGGAAGACCCTGTAAGTGTGGGAGCAGCTGCTTCAGCGAGCGGGACAGGCAAAGAAGTTGGAAGAAGCAAGCCTGCTGACAGCAGGCTTACCGTTATTTTTTTTGCGATAGACTTTCTTTTAAAAAGAGACATCTTCCATTCCTCCGTTTTCTCTTGGAGCAATTTTTCTAATTGATTAATCAGATCTAGGCGACAAAAAAAAGGGGACTTGCTTAATAAAGTCTCCATTCCTTTGCACCACATTTAAATATAGAAGGAGAAAGGGTTTACCTTTCTCCTCCATCTCTTATTGCTCGTTACTGCAGAATCAGCTTAGCAATCCCTACGATATCCACAATGTTAATCTTGCCGTCCTGATTGATATCCGCGCTTTTCGCCAAATTCCAGTCGCTGCTAGCCGTGGTCTTCCCGTAATGCACAGCTGCTTTACCCAAGTCACCAATATCAATGACGTAATCTCCATTGACATCTCCACGTTCATAATCCGTAACGATCTTCCCGTAAAAAGCTTGCAACGCTTGGTTTAACGTAATAGCTGCTTGTTCCAACTGCTGCTGCGTAGCCGTAGCATCCGATTGAATAGCAGTGGCAGTCTGGATAGCTGTTAACAGCACCGCTTTGGAACCGGCGGCATATTGTCCGACTTGCGTCCCTTCTACGGCGCGATCATAAATGGATTGCGCCAAGCCGATCACCGTCTGCAGCGTTGTCTTATCTGACGCTGCCATAACCGATACCGTCAGACTAGCTGGAGTAGCATCCACCTTTTGCGCAAGCCCGTTAGAAACAGCTACTTGGGTCAGTACCAAATTCGTTGTCGTGGACGGATGATTCGGCTTAACGATCCAATTAAATTTGAATAAATCGCCGTTTGTCGTTACGACTCCCGTATTCCCTTGGCTCACAGCTAGAATCCGAACTTGGCCGGGTACATCGGTTTTGGTTTCAACGTTAGTAAATCCAGAAATTAATGGATCTACAGATACAAAATCAATGGTGTCAGCGTCAAACGATACGGTAATATCCGCTGCATACACCGCCGAATATACGCTGGCAGTTACATTGTTTAAACCAAACTGCGTCGAGAACGCAGCCCCTGTCTGAACAACTCCCGGTCCCGTGAGCGTAGCTTGCGGTACATCGGTCGGCACAGGTAGCTGACCACTGATCACGACATAGCTGGTGCCTCGAATGCCGCTGCCGTCCGTTGCTGTCGCAATGACTTTCACGATCCCGTTTTTTTGCGCAGTTAACAAGCCGCTGGACGTAATCACTGCCTTATCTGTTACTGTTACCCCATCTGATTCAAAAACCGCCCATGCCACAGACTTGTTCGTCGCATTGGCTGGGAGAACCGAAGCTTGGAATTGTAAACTTCCTTCCTTCTCGGTAATTGTCGTCGCCGAACTTGTGACAGCAATCGATTGAACATTCACCTGCTGTGCTTCCGTAACCGTTACGTTCGCTACAGCCGGTATGACTGTGCCATCTACAACACCGTTTACGACAAAACTGCCAGCTATTGCATACTTGGACGAATCTACCTGATCCCACTGAACCGACTTCTCAGCCGTTGTCCCATTGTTATACACAGCTGTGACACTCGCAGGCAGAACCGGCGGAACATTCTTAGCTGTAACCACATTTACTGGCGTAACTCCAGTAATTACCGGTGTCGCTTCAACAGCAGCCTTAGTCAGCTTCGCATCCGCCCAATCACCGTGATCCTCGCTGTTGCCATTGCCCGAATCCGTAACTTCCAAGATTAGCTGTTTATAGCCTTTCACATTTACCTTCACATATTGGGCATTACCCGACTCTCTCAACACACTTCCGGAGTAAAGCGATTCGATCGTGTCATCGTTCTTCACTCCTGACACTTTGAACTGTACCGAGCCGTTATAACTTCCGCCATTCACTTCCTTATCTACACCGATAAAGGAGGAAAACGTGTCATAATCTGCTCCAGTAAGATCATACTTGATCGTTGAATTAGCGTGAGTCCCAAGCCCTTTGGCAAAGACGAGATCCTGATCCCCATTATTCAATACGATCGTATTGCCGCCAATGCTCTTGTCTTTCTGAACCGTTAACCAGCCGGAATTCGCGCTTGCCCAGTTCAAATCGCTTAAATAGTCAACTTCAGGCAATTGTTCCTTCTGTTCGGATTTGCCTGCCGCAACTCTAAACGACGCATTGGCCCAGCTTGCATGATCTTCGCTATTGTCGTTATCACTCTTCGTGACAACAAGTTCCACTGTACTAGCGCCAGTTACATTGACATCTACCGGTTTGGCCACGTCGGTAACCTTCATGACACCGCTCGCAAATTTCTCTACGCCGTCTACAAGCACCTTAAACTCCACATCAGCGTAAGACGGCGATTTGGCTATTTCTTGGTCGACACCCACAAGAGCAGTGAAGGACTCATAATTTTTACCCGATATGTCAAAAATAATTCTTGAATCCGCATGTACGCCAAAGCCCTTCTCGTATGTGACAGCGCCGTTACTGCCCATTAAACGAATCGCATTGCCATCCAGGCTCTTGTCCTTCTTAACGGTTAACCAGCCTGAGGATGCACTCAACCATTCCAAGTCGCTCGCATAACGATCCACCAACTCAAAGTTCAACGTGTAGACTTCCTGCTTCGCTCCGCTGTCAGCTGTAGCCGTGATGGTCGTTGCACCTGGCAAGCTGTCGGCTGGATCGATGACCACCTGCACGTCTTCTGAGGCTTTGTCCACTGTAACGGTTGGGACCGCTAGATTCCCTTCTCTCAAAACAGGCAGAGTTACCGTAGGATTCTCCGCATTAAGGCCTTTGACAGGCACTCCGTTCACTTTCACATTTTTGATCAAAGAAGGCATGCTTTCCACTTTCCATAATTGGCTGTCGCTTCCGGTATACGTATTTTGAACAACCGGATTTCCGTCAGCGGTAGAACCGTTGCTGTTTTCCAATGCCAACTGGCTGTTTACGTTGGTAATTTTGAAATAACCGTTGCCAACATTGGAGATGGCCCACTGCTGGTTGATGGCAGCAGGATCTGCAGCAGTTTCAGAATCTGTCCATTGAATAACTGCTTTCCCAGGCGATTTACTGGCAGCTGGAACATCCATAACTTGTCTACTAAGTTTATTGGCAATCTTATATTTGCCCAGTCCTAAATCGTCGATAACCCATTGCTGATCCAGCGAACCTGATTGCGTCCGCTCGGCAACAGCTGCTCCATCCGCCGTAGAATTCCCAACGCCCAGCGCTTTGCCGGTCGCTTTATTCACGATGCGATACAGCGTGTTGACATCAAAGGAGTCGATCCCCGTCCGAGTTGGAATGTCATTCGTGTAGGAGCCCACTTCCAGCTCGCCCGCAGCAGCAAAGCCCCCTACAGCTCCACTCACTTCCATTTTGAAATAACGTGCTGTTTGCGATGGGAACGTCACACGTTTCATGGTCTTGTCCCCATCCCATGTGCCGTTTGTAACCGGAGTGAAGTTCGTTCCGTCCTCGCTCGCGTATAACTGATAGGATGTGATCATCCCTTGTGATAAATTTTGCGAAGGCAAGTAATTCAACATATTAATGTTGTTGTACGTATAGCCCAAATCTAGTGTGATGGATTGAGGCAGCGATGTGTTCGTTTGCCAAACCGTCTCCGAGTAAGTGCCTACATAATCCATAAAGCCATCAATCGCATTGCTTGCATTCCCGCTAGTAGCCGTTGCCGAATTTGCTGTAATCGGATGCTCCATCACAATTGGCTGCTCAGGCAGTGGAGGACGAGATGCATTCGGCGACCATGCTTGTCCAATCTCCCCCAACCGATTAACTACGTTAGGATCCAGCTCCCCATCCGGGTTCGGCGAAACGTTGAGTAGGAAGTTTGTATAACGAGGTTCTAAATAACCAAGATGATCCTGCACAATATTCTGCACGCTTGCCGGCTCTGCATTCGTCATCCAATCGTGCCAGAACCATTGACTGGACACGAGAGGCATGCCCTGGTTAGCGGCATATGCATTGTTGGAAGGTGCCCAAACGCCTTTAGGTTCTTCAAAATAAATGATATCCTCATCCCATGGCTGCGTTTGTCCATTATGATCCACAATTAGAATATTGGGTTGTAACCGCTTTATTAATTCGCGAATTTCTTGGTAAGGGACTTCATTATGTCCCATTTCCCAGGCCCAGCCATCGATAACCAACACCGGAATTTCGCCGTAATTCGTCAGTAGCTCAGTTAGCTGCCCTTTAATAAATTCGATATCTACTCTGCTGACGGAACCTTTCTGAACGCCTTGCTGACGATCCCAGATGGAGAAGTACAGCCCTGGCAAAACTCCTTGCGCACGCATGGAGTCAACATATTGCCTCACGATATCTTTCTTGTAGGAGCTGTTCATCACGTTGTAATTGCCATATTTGGTTGGCCATAGGGCAAATCCGTCATGGTGTTTGGTCGTTAGAACGGTGTATTTGATGCCTGCGGATTTGGCGGCTGCCGCCCATTGATCTGTATTCACTTGCTTAGGATTAAAAGAAAGCGGATCTTGTCCTGGTGTCACCCATTCCTGATCATGATAGGTTCCCATGTTGTAGTGGATAAACATGCCAAACCTGAGATCCACATAGTTTTTCTGATTTGTGTAGCTATCATTCACAACGGGGGTTGCTGTGTTTTGATTATTGGTAGTAGCAAAAACGGGTGTAACCGAGGCAAAAAGCAGCATAAATATGAGTCCTACGCATGTTGAAATCTTCCTGCACAACTAAATCCCCTCCTTTTGAAAAGTAAGCCTGCTGAAAGCAGGCTTACCATACATGTTGTAATAAACTTTCTTCTTAATTGATCAAATTCGCATATTTCAGCACTCGTTTGATGATGACAGCCGCTTCAGCGCGAGTAGCCACATCTTGTGGTGCAAACGTTGTTTCTGTTTTGCCGTGAATCAACCCTTTGCTGGCGGCGTCTGCCACCGCGCTGCGGGCATAATCCGACAACAGGTCTTGATCGGCGAATGAAACATTCGTCGCACTTGCGCTAGATGCTGGTGTTCCTTTCACAAGCCCAATCGCTTTCATCATCATCACGACCATTTGCTCTCTTGTAATCTGCGCATCCGGGCTGAATTGCCCCTCCGCGACGCCTTGAACCAAGCCGTACTTCGCCGCTGTATTAACTTCTGGGGCGTACCACTGCGTAGCTGCGATATCTGTGAAGACATTCAGCCCAGCCTCTGCAGGCAATCCCAGTCCTCGTACGAGCAAGGCGGCAAACTCAGCGCGAGTGACTTGCATCTCAGGCGTATACGTACGGTCCGAAGTCCCGTTAATAATCATTTTCGAAGCCAACTGTTCCACATCTTGCTGTGCCCAGTGACCGATCATGTCGTCAAATGTTTTCTTATTTTGAACGATCGCATACAAACTGTTTGTGTTTCGAATCACCTTCACTTCGGTTTTACCGTCTTTGGCATTAAACACGGAAGGCACGAATTTCATTTCTCCTGTAGCTGGATCATAAACGACCGCTGTCGCTGCAGAAGAATCTTGAATCAATTCATCTACATGAATAACACGAGTCACAAAGCTATTGCCGAAGCTATGAATTTCCTCTTCTTTGTCCTTGGTTTTCAGAATGACTTTATAATCGATCATATCGCTCACACGCACCATGCCCTTATCGGAAATGGATTGGTCAAATTTCGTTTCATGCAGCGATTTAGCCTTATCGATCCGAATGATTAGCGTCGCTCCCTCTACATCAGCCCCCGCAAAATCCGACTGGTTCAGTACGGACATCGGAAGATCGTAAGTACCCAAATGGCTGCGTACGCTCAAAATGGTATCTTTATGATTCTTCAAGCTATCGAGCAACGTTGCCAACGGTAATTGCAAGGCATTCAACTCACGCTCGCCAGGAATCTCAAAGTTCAAAACGGTGCCGCTCGTTGCTTGCAGATCCGCTAACTTCTGCGCAAGGCGTTTGCTATCGATCACTGCTGTCACAGAGGTTTGGCCATCTTGTTTGGTTTCAATCCGCAGCTCCGATTCTTTGGGTACATAGAGGCCCGGATCTTCCTTCGTTGTTGGAGTCGTTGTGCCTCCTCCTCCTCCTCCTCCGCCGCTAGGACCAGGAGTTACACCGTTAATTTTTACGGCAGCTTGTGCGTTAACATTCCAAATAGACGGAAGCTCTTGCGATGTCACGGTTGTCATCTTAGTCAAAGTTACGTTAGCTTGTCCGCTCTGCTTCGCCTTGAAAACCAGCGTGCAAATAACTAGATTTCCATTTTCGCCCGGTATATTTTTAATTTTCGTATTAGCAAATGTGACCTGATTACCTGAAGCTTGCGCGATCTTGTACGCATTGATTAAGCCATTAGATTGCGATTGAACTGAATTGAATTCCAGACGGTCTGCATCATAGGTCAGAATAGCTTCATATCCATATAAATCTGTTACATTAGTACCTTGAATCGTAACGACCACATTGTCGCCGACGGTTACTTGAGAAGCATTTAGATTCACATTAAATGTAGGGATTCCAGCAGCACTTACCGTCATGCCGAATGGGATAATCGTAAATAAGAGCATCATAGTTGTTAAAAATAACCCTGTTTTACGTAACATGGGGTTCACTCCTTCTGAATATCATCCGAATATGGAAAGAGAAAGGGCTGGCCTTTCTCTTCCATTTCAGATTCATTGTTATTGCAGGATCCGTTTAGCGACTCCTACTACGTCGAGAATGTTAATCTTGCCGTCATGATTGAAGTCGGCAACTTTGATTTTGTCCCAATCGCTTGCTGCGGAAGTCTTGCCATAATTCACCGCTACTTCACCCAAGTCTGCGATATCAACGAGTCTATCTTCATTGACATCTCCTGCAGCGTAGGTCGTGATGAACTGATTGTTAAACGTTTGGATCGCTTGGTTTAACACGATCGCTGCGTCATCCAATTGCTGCTGGCTAACCGCCGGAGCCGTGTTGACGGCAGTGGCCGTTTGGATCGCAGCAAGTAATACTGCCTTGGAACCAACTGCATGTTGTCCGACTTGCGTTCCTTCTACCGCACGATCGTAGATGGACTGCGCCAAATTGAGTACCGTTTGCAACGTTGTCTTGTCTGCAGCTTCAGCCGCTGTAATAGAAATCGTAAGATTTGCTAAGGATGCATCCATCTTTTGACTAAGTGCATTAGAAAGGGCTACCTTGGTTAGATTCAGATTGGTTGTCGGGGATGATTGTTGAGACTTTGCCTTCCAATTAAAGCTGAATACATCTCCGCTTGCGGTAATAGCTCCCGCTTCTCCTTCGCTGATCGCGATAATCCGAACTTGACCCGGTACATCCGTTTTCGTATCTACCACTTTAAAGCCGGATTTCAATGAATCCACCGATACGAATTCAATCGCATTTGCATCGAAGCTTACTACGATGTCTGCTGCATATACGCTGGAAGATGAGCTATTCGTGACGTTCGTTAAACCAAAGTTGGTCGAGAATGCAGCTCCTGCTTGAACGGCTGCTGCCCCTGTTAACGTAGCATGAGGCACATCGGTCGGCGTCGCTATCTGACCGCTGATCTGGACATAATTGAAACCTTGAACACCACTGCCGTCTGCAGCTGCCGCCACCACTTTCACAATTCCGTTCGTATTTGCCGTTAGCAGTCCATTGGCGTTAATCGTTGCTTTATTGGTCGTCGTGAGACCATCGTTTTCCCAGACACTCCATGTGACTTGACCATTGGCATTCGAAGGCAGTACTATGGCTTGCATTTGCAGCGTGCCGCCCTGTACCGTAATCTCATTCATGCCGCCGACGCCGCTCACGGAAATCGATTGAACAGGGTACACATTATCGGTTACGGTCACTTTCGCAACGGCCGGTATCGCGGTACCGTCTACAACGCCATTCACGTTAAAGCTGCCAGCCACTCCATACTTAGACGGAGCCACTGAGTCCCATTGAACCGATTTTGTCCCCGTTGTAGCATTGTTATAAACGACAGTGACATTGGCAGGCAAAATTGGTGCCACATAGGTAGCTGTAGCTACAGTCACTGGCTGAACGCCTGTAATGACTGGTGCACCAACTTGCTCCCACTTCGCATAGAGCGTGATATCCGTTGCCGGAATCGTATTCACGCCGAAATCCCAGCCGACTGTCAAGGCTTCATCTTGATACCAGCCTGCAAAAGTAAACCCGTTCTTCGCTGGAGTTTCAGGTGCTGCAATCTTCGAACCTTGTACAGCTCCGTACACAGGACGAACCTCACTGCCACCGTTGCTGTTGAAGCTCACGGTCGTACCTGTTTTGAAGACGGAGAGTTTCCACTCGTAGGACCAGCTTGCGCCAATCGTTCGGTTCTGGGTATTTATCTCGAATGGAAGCCATACATATCTGGAATCCTTCAGATCATTAGGGTACCAACGATCGGCCATAAAAATGAATTTATTCGGTACGATATCGCCATTGCCATCCCGGTAAGGCAGAACATACGTGCTTTGGCTATCATGTGTCGTGTGTTTCCAGTCGTCCACAAACGGATCACCTTTATGTTCCCATGGGCCGAATATGCCATTTGTCGATACATGATATTCCGCTTGGTTCGGGTTCCAACCCGACTGTCCGGATGTAATCATGTAATAGACACCATCCTGTTTGAACATCGTCGGCGCTTCTCTGTACCACGGGAAGGCTCTCACATAATGAGTACCTTCCACAGACTGGCCGTTCGCATTCGTAGCCGGACCCGTGTAGTCATCATTCAGCATCGTGATGACAGTCCTCTCGTTCCCTTCGGATGCATAAATTAAATAAGCTTTGTCATCCGTCGCATCATTGCCGTCATCGTCTACATACAGCGTCATATCGCGCAGCATGCCTTCGCCTTCGCCGCCACCCCATCCATTGTTCGGCAATCGGGATATGCCGAGAAACTTGAATGGACCCGCTGGCGAATCGCTGATCGCAACGCCGCCTGCCGCCGTCCAATACTTACCGGCGATCGGCCCGTCTTGATGCCACCACATCACATATTTATCCGTTTTCTTGTTGTAGACAACCTTCGGACGTTCAACAACTTTATCCCAGTTGAAAGCTTTATACATCGCTTGCTTCTCTGCATTCGTTTTGTCCGCGTACAATGCATTAAGCTCAGCTATGCGTTCAGGTGAATTATGTTTGCTTAACGAATTGACCGGCGATTTCATCGGACCTGTGTAATCGCCATAGCGATCCGTGATATTCACAACTCGATTCGGATCGAATGGAACTCCGCTGTTCTTGTAAGTCTCGGAATTCTCATCCAAGTACAGTGGCAGGTTTCCGCCAGACAATACATCTTCGCCAAGTTGCGGGTTGTTGAATACCGGCAATACAACCCCTTCATTTTTCCAGTTATACAAATCTTTAGAAGAGTACGCGTGAACGCCTGTTACCGGTACATAACCTGAGCCAACATTATTCTCCGTTTTGTCTTCGCCATACCAGTAGTACGTTTTGTTTTTCTCGTTATACAGAATGCCGCCGCCATGAGCCTGAATTGGAACGCCATCTCCATCCAGCCACACTTCACCATTTTTAATGGAATTCGTTTTACCTACGGTCTGATATAAATTGTATAAGTCCTGCAGAGTGTTAGTGTAGTAAGGAATGCTTTCCTCAGTTAAATCGCTGAGCGTTCCGATCGATGAAACTTTACTTTCAATCGTCTCCGCTACTTTCGGGCTAATGCTGGACGCCGTGCGCAATTGCGTAATGGCATTCTCCAAGCTTGACGTATCGAAGCCAGTGGATTTTTTCTGGCTGACAGCAATCTCTGCGGCAGTTAGGGTATCACCATCCCCGCCTGTAGAAAGAGCCTGAATCGCTACATATCTGGCTTTATGCGATTTGAATGTTGCCGATTGTGCGCTGGAGCTGGATGTGTCCCAAACGCCATTCGCTGCAAAAGTGAAATTCTGGTCCAAATAAGCTTGCGTACCGTCTACCGGTTTATTGGTTAAATCCGCATCGCTGTAGTAAATCTTAAATTGTCCAATTCTTCCGTTTGCCTTATCCTGCCTTGGCGTAACCATGACCTTTCCAATGTCCGGCCTGTTCTGACCAAGATCCACAATGATGTAATCGCCAGCTCTGTATTTTCTTCCGTTTGATGCCCAGTTGGATTCATAGAACGTTGAGTTGTTATTATCCAACATGAGGCTGGAAGGATTAGAAGCATAAGCTTCCGGAGTGTAGAAGAGACTAATTCCGTTAGTCTGCTGCTCATTGCTTTGGATTTTTGCGATCTCGGCTGTCATTTTGTTTGCCAGAGTCGCCATCTCTTCCTGGGTCGTCGTGCTGCTGTTCAAAAGCGCCGTACCTTGCGTGCGCAATGTTTCCAGGTCAGCCAAATAGGCAGGATCACCCGAAAAATTACTAATGAACGTAGTCGCTGCAGCCATCGCATTGTCGAGTTTGGACGTATCCAGGGTAAATCCAGCTTTGTTGAAAATATTGATTTCAGCAGCCGATGCATACTGCTTGCCTGCATCACTTTTCGAAGCCAGTGCGGTAAACTTCACATAGGAAGCGCCGTGTGCGTTAAAGGTTGCTGACTTCTCCAGTCTGTCTGCCTCCCAGTTTCCTTCAGCAACTTTAGTGAAAGCGTTGCCATCAGGGCTCACGGATATTTCAAACTTCGTTACAACGCCGTTCCAATCTACATCCTGCCTTGGCAAATAGCTCAGCTTATACACACCATCATACGCCTTGCCAAGATTGTAAGTGACGGAATGCGGAAGCGGTGTATACGAGCCATCCCAAGCTGTATGCCATTTCGTGCCAATGTCACCGTCCAACGTTTTCGCTGGTCCTTCACCGGATGCGGAACTGTCTGTTGTTACCGTCATTTGGTTTTGCGGGATCATTCCGAACGAATTAGCTTGCTGATTATATTCAGCGGTAATTTTACCTGTGATGTTTGTGATAGCTTCTTGTGTCACGTAGGCGGTATCCCGAACTGTCTTGCCTTCGTTGACTAACGTTTGCAATGTCGTCAAGCTGGCGTCAGTAGCTATCAATGCCTCTGCGCTGGCAATTGTCTGATTCAGCGTATCCTTATCTACGGTAAAGCTTGGTTTTCTCAAAATGTTGATCTCGGCAGCCGACGCATACTGTGCTCCCGAACCATTCGTTTCGTCCACTTTCAGCCTTACATACTGAGCAGTGGTCGACGAGAATGTTGCCGTTTTCTCGGTTTTATCGTTATTCCATGTACCTTGCGCAACAGGATTAAAAACGGTGCCGTCCGTGCTCGTTTCAACGGTATACTTGGTAATAACGCCATTCCAGTCAGCATCTTGCCTTGGTAAATAGCTCAGCTTATAGACATCGTTATAAGTTTGCCCAAGGTTATAAGTGAGGGTATGCGGACCTCCGTCGTAAGGATCCCAAGACGAATGCCATTTGCTTGAAGCATTCCCATCCAGTGTTTTCTCAGGTCCTTCCCCGGATTGAGCGCTGCTCGCAGCTACACTCATCTGACTTTGCGGAATTACCGTATTACCCGTATAGGATGCTCCGTCAATCACAAACGTTGTAATTGATTTCGGGCTAACTGTCGTAGTTAATGTTTTATTCACGATCGGAACATTGGCATGCTGCTCTACATTTTCCGCAGCAGATGAAACATATGGTGTTGCAATCCCTGTGACAGCATCAAACTGTGACATGTCTAAAGAAATATTTTGGCTAGTCGTGTTTGCATTTCTGTATACAACATAAATTTTATTCTTGGAAGGATCATACGCCGCTAACGTGTTATCATTGTTATCTGCAATAAATCTGGATCCCTGCGGGATAAATTTGCTGAATTGCGCCATTGCGTAATACTTTTTACCATACCACCAATCTTGTGTATCAAAATCCGCGTGAAGGAGACCCCAGTTCATGTCTTCCCTCTGCATGTTTTTCTCGCTCTCAATGGCTTGCCAGAGTACCCAAGCTTTAGGTTCCAGCCAAGTAATATCCGTCATAATTCGTTCTGCTAATGCCAATGCCGGTTCAAAATCATCGTGATTGTGAGCAACGCCCGATGGACCAAGATCCACTTCAGACATCCACAGCGGTTTGCCGGCATTTTTAGCTGCATCTCTGACCGCAGTTCGGTTTGACCCGCTGTACGTATGGGTATTCATTTGTCCTATGTTCGCTTTGGTTGTTGAATCATAAGAGTTCCAATCGGTCATGAACGTGTCCACACTAGTCTCATCCATCGCCGAGATTGCGACAGATTGAAGTCCTTTGGAATCGAGTTTTGCACGAGCCGCATTAATCATTTTCGCTTGCGAGCCCGTATCCCAGTGAGAACCTTCTTGCCCTCCGCCGAATCCCCAATAATTCGTATTCGGTTCATTGATCGGCGACAGTGTGTTGAACTTAATTCCTTCAGCGTCGAAATGTTGGACAACCGTCGCCAAGTAGTCTGCGAAATTGTCATACTCCGTTGATTTCAAGTTATCTTTCCAAGCATCCGAATTCCCCGTTGTACTTCCACTTACCGTCATATAGTACGGAGCGGAATTGGAGAATGCCTCCAATTTATTAGCCCCTCTTGCTATGGCAGCTCCCAGCCACCAACGTTGATTCGCATCCTGTGTCCAATCGTACACACCAGGAGAAGGAGAGAATCCAGGCACTTCACCGCCTTGGCGCATCGTATCGTACGCAGGATTTTCACCACCGCCTATGTTGTATCTGGCAATATTGAAATTCAAGCCTTGTGGTGAATACAGCGCATCGGCCAAAGCGTTTTTAGTCGCTTCATTCCAACCGCCTGTAACATTTCCGAACCAAGCTAGCGCCGTTCCCCAACCGTCCCATGATTGCTGCATATTACTCGGATTTAAATTGATTGATGTTGTTGTAGCGGCACTTGCCTGCTGAGCTGTTAGACCATAAAACGCAGGTGTAACTAATGAAGCAGCAAGACAGGAAGCAAATATTTTTCGTCCAACTTTTGTAGTCATCAAGACAACCTCCTTCTGAGATGGTATAACCACCAAAACCATAATTTGGAAACGCTTACCATAATCGTTTAAAAAAATGGAAACCGATTTGCATCAATTTCCCATAAAGTGGGAGAGAAGATGACAAGCCATCCCTCTCCTACTTGCATGCCAAACCTTACTTGCTGGCTCTTGCTTTCGTCCATTTGTCGTTCAGATCGTTAGCAATCTTATCAAGTGACGTTCCGCCCATCATCTCTTGGCCTAGCTTCTTCCAATCCAATTGGATGGAGTTCACATATTTATTGAAGTTTTCGCCACCTGGACGATAGTTGAACTCTTCTACTTTGTTGGCTTTGTAGAAATCATTCAAGAACGGAACATCTGCCTTGACACCCTCCATGACGGAGTTGGCTTGCTTCTTGTTCACATAGAAGGAATAGGCATCCGAGCCAAACATCCACTCTTGGAATTTCTTCGCTGCTTCTACGTTTTTGGATTTGTTGTTAATCCCGAAGAAGTTATCCGTGAACGTCATTACTTTCAGCGGTTCGCTTTCGGAATGACGAGTAGGAAGTGGGAATGCTGCAAGATCATCGATATTTCCTACTTTCGATTTGTATTGCGGCAAGTACCATAGTCCTGCGGCAATGACAGCCGCTTTCTTCGCTTCAAACAATCCTGTTGCTTGGTCATTGCTTAAGCCCAGTGGATCTGCCCCCATCACTTTGGCATCGTACAAAGCCTGAATATCGCTGTAAGATTTGTAGAAAGCCGTACCCTTTTCAAAAGGCTTATCCATGCCGGCGATTTTGTCATAATAATTCTCGTCACCGGATGCTAACAGCGGCATAAATTCATTGAATGGATAGTTCGGCCAGGAGTCCTTACCGCCCATTGCATAAGGCTGATATTTACCGCTCTTCTTAATGTCCGTTAATACGCTTACAAACTGATCCCACGTTGTCGGAACACTTAAGCCTAACTCTTTAAAGACACTTGGATGATAGTAAACAAGTTCTGGGAAAGATATAACCGGTAGTGCCAGCACTTTACCATCTACAGCAAATTGTTTCGCTTTTGTATTTTTAGCCGTAACGCTCAAACCATCAAGCGGCAGAAGCTCTGCTTTGAAATCGTTGATAAAGTTAGGCTTCAACTCGATAATATCCGGCAATTCGTTAGCGGCTAATCTAACTTTCATCGCTTGCAGGTAGTCGCCGTCACTTTTGAAAGTTTCAACTTCCATCTTCACGTTCGGCATAACGGTTGAGAACTCTTTTACCTTTTTGGTCCAGCTATCCAGGAACTCGCTGTCGCTATCCCACATCGCAAGTTTCAATGTAACCGCATTCTCTTTGGTGCTGTCTGCTGCTGTAGGAGCAGCTGAAGAACTGTTGTCCGTAGTCGCCGTATTCGCGCCGCAACCTGCTAATCCAAACGTCAAGGCAATTGAAAGTACAGATGTTACTAATCTTTTTTTCATAGTCTTTCTTGACCCCCTTAAGATAACGTGACCTATTTACATCTATATATTACAAAAATACAGAATACGCTTTCATTGATATATTTGGTGATTAGCTTGATATATTTTGTGCTCATTCTTTTTTCCTTGAATAATTGTCCCGATACTTTTGAGGGCTCATTCCCCGATATTTCTTAAACACACGGCTGAAATGCTCAGGGTTCTCATATCCCACCTTAACGGCAATTTCATACATTTTCATTTCCGTTTCTATGAGCCTGGTCGCCTCATTAATCCGTAGTTTTGTCACATATTCAATAAAATGCTCACCTGTTTCTTTCACAAACTGTTTGCTCAAATGGCTCTCGGTCACCTGCGCCCATTCACTGACTTGCCCCAGCGTAATTGCCGTACAGTAGTGTTTCTCTACATAACGCTTGACCCTCTCCACCAACCGCTGTGGATTCTCTTCACGAATTTTATCAGGATGCAGTAAATCTGCCAGGCGAAACACCAACTTCTCAATCCACTCGTGTAAATCATCACGGAACGTGAATTGCTCAACAATCTCATACGGCCTTCGTCGCGTTTCAATGACATGCGTCCAGTTCATCCCTTTGGCATGCAGGAGTGCCCCTATATTCCAAATCAATTCTTCATAGATCGGGAGAGAGCTTTCCAATGTTACATTCGGCATCTCGCTTAATTGACTTAACCCGGTGTACAATTGCTGCTGCCACTTGCCATCCCCCTTCTCCATAAGATACATCATCACCGTGTAATCAAAAGGCGTGGGCAGCACTTTCTCGTTTACGCTTACCGTTTCGGGATAGTACACACGCCCAGGACCTTCTGAAAATCGCAGGCTGGCCAATCCCTTCGCCTGACTGTATCGGAGATGCCAGTTTTTCCAGTCTGTGCATGATTCTGCTACTCCCACGGATAACGAGACATTTAAAAAGTTTTTGACCGTATTGCGCAAGGAATCCAGGAGTTCCATTACGTGTCCACGTAAATTTAAAAAGCTCGTCGATGACTCAAAACACAACAGAAGCGCATACTCATCTTCTTGAACCTGCAATAATTCATAAGGGTGTTTAACAATTTCCATCCCTTGTTTAATGATCTTAACTAAATGATCCTGATGATCCATACCGGCGTGCCCCGGCAAATTCGCAGCGGTCGATGGTATATCCGGCATAACAGATACCATAACATGCTGAAAATTCACAAATTGCGTCATCCACTTTTGAAAGGAGTCGTCCTGCGTTAAGTTATGGCTGTACATATAGTCTTTATCGCATAACAAGCCCCTAAGCCAGGTTTCTCGCTGCTTCAAGTCGGATTCACTGTTGCTTTTTATCAAATTCGCCGCAGTGATCGACTTCTCTTGGATCTGGCTGATCGCCTTTTTGATCACAGGAATGATATGTTCGGGATCAAGATCCGCCTTCATAATGTAATCGACTGCTCCAAGCAGGAATGCTTTCCTCACAAAATCAAAATCTGAATACGCACTAAGCACAATACTAAGCGGTGGATTCGTCAAATTTGCTTCCTGCAATTTAGAGAGCAAAGTAAGGGCATCCATAACTGGCATGCTCATATCAACAATCATCAAATCAACGTCCTGATGTACCGATATGCGCTGCCATGCTTCATAACCATCCGCAGCTTCTGCCACCACCTCGCAGTCCAAATCGCCCCACGGAATAATCGCCCCCATGGCTAGTCTTACTAGCGGCTCGTCATCGACGATCATGACTCTAAACATTCTTTTCCCCCATTCTGAAAATAAAGCCGATATCGCTGCCTTAATCCTGAACAATGACTTGATCGTACTTTTGTTCTATGATTCCTGGAACTTCGTATAGTAAATAAGATCGACCGCCCACTTCTCCGCGAAACGAGCTGGGAAAGGACATGTACTCTTGCTTGGATAGAATAGGCAGTACAGCAATATCAACGGATAGCCCGAATTTCTCCTTCAACAACAAGGCTGAAAGAAAGCTTTTTTCAATGAGGATGACTCGATCATATTTGGTATCATATAAGCAAAATTTCATAGGAAAGACACGCCCCCCTTTATCCGTTTTCTCTATGCATCACGGACAGCAGCAGTTACTTGCAGTTTATAAACATCGGTCTATGAGGCCTGCGAATGATCCGGATCATTTGATAAGAGCGGCAGTATGACTATGACTTCTGTTCCAACTCCTAACTCACTGTTAATTTTCAAACCGTATGGCTCGCCGTAATTTAATCGAATTCGATCATTCACATTGGCAATACCTATTCCACATAAAGACTCTACCTTCTTCTCATGCAGCAAGGCTTCCATTGTCCGTTGTTCCATCCCTTTTCCGTTATCCGTGATGGTGATGATGAGTTGATCATTCTTTTTTCTACTCGTTATTTTGACGATTCCCATTGCTTCTTTGCCGTAAAATCCATGAATAATGGCATTTTCCAAAATAGGTTGCAACAGCAGCTTCAGGACATAGGTGTTTGTCACACCATCATCGATGTCGTATTCGACCTTAAACCGATCACCATAACGCACCTTCATAATATGGATGTACTTCTCCAAGCTTTGCATTTCATCAAAAACCTGGATGTAAGAGCCGCCCCGATGAAAGGTCGCAGATAACAGTTTAATAAGAGAATCCGTCATTTCCACCAGATTGGTAGCCTTGGACAACATCGCCATAATTTTAATGGCATTAAGTGTATTTACCAGAAAATGAGGATTAATTTGAGATTGCAGCGCATCGATTTCCGCCCGTGTTTTCAGCTTTTCTTGTTCTTGCCTTTCAATGATAAGCTCCTGTATACGGACGGTCATATTTTGAAATGTTTTACCTAGTGAATAAATTTCCAATGGACCCGCAAGCTCCAAATCCACATGAAAAGAACCGCTTTTCATTTTATTCATTTGGAAAATGAGCGATTTGATTGGGCCGACGATACTCCGGACAAGGAAAAACGACACGATTAAAAATATGATGAGTCCTGCCGCGGAAACATTCATCACTAGTTTATAGATCTCTCTAACTTGGGCCGTCATCTGCTCATATGGGGTAATGTAGATGATTTTCCATTCCGTCCGCTCCATGGTTAGAAAAGTGACAAACATCTTTTCGTCATAAACCATCGTTTCAAAGTTGCCGCTTTTCTTGTTCCGCGCTTGTTCAATGGTTTGTTTTTCAATGTTTTTACTTTTATCTTTACTTGTATCCAGCATGATATTCCCACTGCCGTCCAGGATAATAAAACTACCGTCCTGGTTAGACGTAGATTCTGCCAGATTCTCAAATGTTTTGGCTTGGATCACAAAATAGATCATCTCTACATCACTAAATGATCTTTCGTACTGGGGAGCTATTGCTGCGGATAAAATATATTTATCATTCGATTCAATCAATACATTCTCTTCAGATCCGAATAACAAAACTCGCCCTTGGTTCTGAAGCGTTTTCTGATAAAGATCCGTACTCTTTAAAAGATTTTCGTTAATCCGCGTATTAATATTGTGAAAATGGGTGCCTTCAAAGTAATAGGCGCCTCCGTCGCGATAAACGAACATCGCGGAAACAACATCGGGCATATCGTGCAAATAATTTTTTAATTGATTTTCTAATTGAATGGAAGAGTTGAATAGGTCTTTGGATTGTGTGCTGCGATGGTAAGAAGTAGCAAGCGAAATTAGATTATTATCCGAGGCAATTGCGGCAACCGTCCTGATATATCTACTTTTCTCCTGGTCGATGGAGTAAGAGACTTGTTCCAATGTTTGCATAGTGCGTGAAGTGATGTTAGACAACAAAATATCTGTGTAAGCTCTTAATGATAGAAACGCAACTAAAACAATAGGCATAACGATCACAAAAAAGAACATCACGTACAGAATCGATGTGATTGGCCATCTCTTTTTCAAAATACGCACTGGCAGTCCCCCCGTTTTCTCAAGTTACAACTATGCTGTGAGATTACACATTCCGGCATGACGGGAAACTGGGTACCAGGTAATTTGTGTAAAAGTTGTTACGCTTTCATTTATGAATTGATCGCGTATTCACCATGATTCGACATCTACCGTCATCATAAAATTTATTACGAAATACGTCAACCCCCTATTAAATCCAATTAATTACAACCAAAGATAGAGAAGACATAACTGTCTTCCCTATGAAAGTTATTAGGAACAAACTTCTAAAATAGCTACTCCATGCGGCTCAAGTACCAGCGTCCGTTCATAGACTCGGTGTGACAATAGATCCTTATAGGATCCAACATTTAATAGAATTGCTGTTTCATAAGCGTTATGATTCAAAACAAAGGTATACGTTTTATCATCTTTCTGTCTGCTTCTGATCTCGACACCTTCTGGAGCTTGATGAGCCGTCGTCAAATTCAATCGTTCACAAATCGTTTTGCTGAGCTGTTCCAAAAATCTCTGTTCAGGGTCAGTTGCTACATAATAAGCTTCCCCTTGCCCGAATGTATTTCGGGTGATTGCCGGCATGCCTGCGTAAAAATCACGTCCATAAACGCCAAGCGCCTCCGCTCCCTCAAGGTGCAGCAAATCGCACAAGAGTCCGCATTCGTATTCGCCATGAAGTTCCCCAAACGTCGAATTCATCATAATTCTATTCGTCATTTCCGGTTGGAGCGCATCGATTTCCTCTACCCATATGCCGAGCAAGTCACGTAATTCGCCTGGGTAACCACCTAAGGTTACAAGATCATTTTCATTCACAATCCCACTGAAAAACGACGTAACAAACGTCCCACCCTGCTTCACAAACGACTTCAGCCGATCGCTTACGCCAGGTTTCAACATGTACATCACTGGTGCGATAATTAATTCATATTTGGAGAAGTCACTAAGCGGGCTAATGACATCCAAACTAACATTTAAATCATAAAAGGCTCTGTAGTACTTCTGAGCCTGCTTAAGATAATCCAGATCCACGCTCGGTCCGCTGGTCATTTCCACGGCATTCCAAGTATCAATATCAAACAACAGCGCTACTTTGGACTCCGTTACGGAATCTAGAAGCGTATCCCCCAACATCTGCAGCTCCTTTCCTAATTGTGTGCACTCTTGAAATACTCTTGTATGCTCATGGCCTGCGTGAGCAATCAAAGCACCATGATACTTCTCGCACGCACCAACGGAACGACGCAGTTGAAAAAACATAACCGTATCTGCCCCGTGCGCTATCGCTTGATAGCTCCAAAGCCGCATAACACCGGGCCGTTTGAGACTGTTATAAGGCTGCCAGTTTTGCTGGCTTGGCGTCTGCTCCATCAACATGAAAGGTTGTCCGTCCTTCAGCCCTCTCATGTAATCATGCCTCATCGCCACGTTGCTCATGGGCTCATTCATTTGGGGATAGCTGTCCCATGATACAACATCCATATGGTCGGCCCATTTCTTTAAATCCAGCCCGTTAAAGAGTCCCCATATATTCGACGTGATTTTAATGTCCGGAGTAATCCGTTTAATGATGTCATACTCGCCTTGATAACACTCTAGGATCGCATCCGACATAAATCTTTTATAATCCAACGCGATTCCTTGGAAACATCTGTTATTCCCATTCAAATTCGTAGGGGGTACAATATCTTCCCACTCATATACCGTGTGAGACCAGAAGCTCATATTCCATACGCGATTTACAACCTCTAACGTGCCGTATTTCTTCTGCAGCCAAGTACGGAAAGAAGACGCACACGTATCGCAGTAGCAATGCGGCGCATACTCATTCCCAATGTGCCAAACTAGCAAGGATGGATGCTGTCCATAACGCTCCGCCATCTTGGTTGCGAGACGCTGCGAGAACATTCGGTACACCCGGCTATTAGGGCAGAAATTAACGCGGGAGCCGTGCGTGCGCTTCCTGCCGTCAATATCGACGGGAAGCACTTCTGGATACAAGCGCGACATCCAAGCAGGCTGCGCCGCCGTTGAAGTAGCCAAGCAAAGGAAAATGCCTTCCTGTGCGACTGTAGCAATAATTTTATCCAGCCATTCAAAATCGTATGTATCTTCTGAAGGCTGCAGCTTCGCCCAGCTGAACACAGGCAGTGTAACGATATTGATGCCCGCCAATTTAAACATCCGCATATCTTCTTGCCAAACTTCCTCTGGCCATTGGTCCGGATTGTAATCACCGCCATAATAGATGGATGGCAGTTTGTCATTAATCATTGGTTGTCCCCCCAAAGTACAATCGTTGAAAAGTATTACTCTTTAATTGCTCCGTCCATTAATCCGGCAAAAATAAATTTACGCAGAACCAAATAAATCAAGATGGTTGGTAACATCACCAAAATAATTGCGGCTGACAACTCATTCCAATAGGTTGCGCGCTCGCCTACAAACGTCATCAACGCGGTAGATAGCGTACTTAGTTTCTTCGAAGGCATATACAAATAAGGAATGTACATATCGTTCATAATATCAACGGCCTTGATGATCGCCAGTGTAGCCGTTGCGGGCAGTAAGAGCGGGAATAAGATCGAGCGGAAAATCCGGAAATACGATGCCCCATCCAAAAGCGCGCTTTCGTCCAGCTGCTTCGATATTTTCTCAATGAACTGCAGATAAATGAAAATTTGCATCAAATCTGTTCCGGCATAAATGATCAACGGTGCAAAAATCGTATTATAGAGACCTAATGACTTAATCGTTTGAAAACGTGCCACTTCAGTCGTGTAGGCTGGTACGACGGACGCGATGATAAATAGCAGAAAGATCGTTTTTTTGAAGCGGAAATTAAACCGATTAAGTACGAAGGCTGTCATAGCTCCGAGAATAGCATTAATGACAACGCTAGAAACCGTAACACTTAGTGAGTTAATTAACCCTACTAACATATTCGCTTTCTCGAAGGCGACGGCAAAGTTGTGGAACGACCAGCTCTTAGGCAGCGCAAACGGCGATGTAGCCGCGAGCTCCGGGGATGTCTTGAATGCGGCGAAAACAACCACAAGCAGCGGAACAAAGATAATGATCGTGATGATCGATAAAATGACGTAATAGAGTGACTTGCCAAGAAAGGAAAACAAATTTGCCTTTTCCACTCTGCGAGGTTTGGCTGCAAGCTCGGCTTGAGGCATGCTCATGATGATTTTTCCCCTTTCTCACGAATCAGTAGGTTCTGAATAATGCTGAATGCAATGATCATAACCATTAAAATAATCGCCAAAGCCGAAGCTAAGCCATAACTATTGAATTTAAAGGCCGTATTGATCGTGAAAATCGTAAATGTGCTACTCGAAGTACCTGGACCGCCTTGTGTGACAAGGAAAGGAATATCGAAGACTTGAAGTGCTCCCCGAATATTTAAGAACAAAATAATTTCAATAACGCGGCGAATGCCTGGTAAAACGATGTAGCGAATCTGCTGCATTTTGTTAGCGCCATCAATCGTTGCAGCTTCATACAGATCATTTGGTATGGATTGCACACCTGCTAGAAATAAAATGATATGAAAACCTGCAAATCGCCATAGGGAGATCGCGACAAGAGAATAGTTAACGATTTTCACGTCACTGAGCCAGTTATGAATCCAGCTCTCCAAACCGACAGCCATCAACATCTCATTGATTGGACCATTTACTGGGTTGTACAAATATCCGAAAATATAAGCGACTGCTACACCATTAATGATGTAAGGAAGTAAAACGATAGAACGGAAGAATTCGCTAGCTCGCATTTTGGCATTTAACATAACCGCCAATAAAATCTCAATGGGAATCAACAGCGCATGGATAATAAAATAAAGCCAGTTATTCGAAAGCGATTGCCATACTTGCGACATTTTGAGCGCTTTCAAATAATTGTCAAAACCTACAAAGTGCAAATCCCTGCTAATTCCATTCCAGTCGGTCAAACTGTATTGAAACAGCTTCACCGTAGGGTAGATGAGAAATAACAGCATTAATCCAATCGGCAACGCAAGAAAAGAAAAAATAAGCACTCTTTTTTGCATTATGTTGTTCATGTACTTCCCTCATTCCTTCATCAATGATGTTTGTAATGACAGCGGTGCAGGTGCATACCCCTTAGATCATCTTTTTGTAAGCCTAATTTTAGAGAGAATGGACGCGCTTTCACATGATAATTTTTGTGCTTTCGATTGATAAATTTTGTTGGCTGACAGAAATAAAGGTGGATGAATTGGCACGTTCATGCCCAAGGTGGTTCACCTTGGAACTGGGTGGGACAGCCGGTTGACCGGCAAGCATCGCTTCTCGCGAGCCCCAAAACATAAAAAAACGCAGGCAATAAATGCCTACGTTTTCACATATTTAAACCTTATAAGCCCGCATCGCTTTGCGCAGTTCTCGCCATGTAGGCCTTTTGCCATACATGAGCACGCCTGTGCGGTAGATTTTAGCTGCCACCCAAGCCATTGCTCCGATCGAGACCAATTGGATGACGATGGACAGGCCTATTTCCCACAAAGCTGGTGAGCTCATCCCTATTCGCAGGAACATAATCAATGGTGAGAAAAACGGCACGAATGACATCGTGACAACGAATCCGGTATTCGGATTATTTAATCCGAATATCGCGATCATAAACGCTGCTACGACCAACATCGTCACCGGCATAATCGCCTGCCCCACATCTTCCGTGCGGCTTACCAGTGAGCCAACCGCCGCGAAGACAGTTGCGTAAATAAAGAAGCCTAAGAGATAGAAGATCAAGAAATAGGCAATAAGTGAAGCCGGCAGGTTTTCCCACTTCAGATTAAACTGTGAGACGAGCTGGCTGCTGCTGGATAAGCTTAAATTTGCAACGCCTACAGCAATGGAGAGGGCTATCTGGGTTAATGCCAGCAAACAAATACCAACGATTTTCCCGAACATCTGCTTAAGCGGTGAAACACTCGTAATGAGCAGTTCCATCACCCGCGAGCTCTTCTCGGCGGTTATTTCCATCGCTACCATGTTGCCGAAGCCAATAACGCCCATATAAAGCATGAACAGCATAACGTATACAAGCGCATAAGACATGACCATTTGCGATTCCGTTTTGCCCGCAGCCCCTTCATTGTTCATAAGAATCTGCACTGTCTCCAAAGAAACAGGAGCTTGCATGTTGGCTTTTTGCTCGGGGGCAATCCCTGCTCCCTGCAGGACCACATCCGTTTTGACCAGCTGTAGAGCGGTCTGAAGCTTGTTTTTGAGCGAAAACTCCATCGTTCCTTCGGACTTATAAACCGTTTTGGGGAATCCGGCTACCGTTGTATCTGTGAATTCGAGATAACCTTTTATCGATTTATCCGTAATTTGCTTCTTAGCGAGCGCCTCGTTCGCTGCGGCACTTCCTGCATCTTGTAGAGGTACGATTACGATATCCGGTTTCTGCTGCGTATTGTAAAAAGCGGCTAGTTTCTCTGCAACCTGCTCTTGTTTCCCCGGGAACACGCCGATTTTCGTCGCTTCATGCGAAGATAGCTTTTCCATGATCGTTGGTAGATGTATGAGAACGGATAAGAGTACAACTAGAATCAAACTCATCACTCGAAAGGATTTGGAGCGGAAACGAGTTAAGTAGGTAAATTTTATAACTGTCCAGGTCCTATTCATGTGCATTCCCCACCTTTTGAATAAAGATTTCATTCAGTGTTGGCTCCATGATTTGAAACCGATGTATAGCAGATTGCTCTATCGCATGCTGTAAAATCTGTTGGGGATCTGCCGTGGAATCTATCCGAATTTGATAGCCGTTCATCTGCTTTTCAACAGCCGTAACGCCTTGAAGCTGTTCCAAGCCCTCAACCGGTCGCTCGGTTTGCAAAATGATCTTTTCTTTTGGAAATGCTGACTTAATCTCCTTCAAGCTCCCCTGCAGAATCGTATTCGAACGATGCAATATGCAAATATGTTCACAGAGCTCCTCCACATGTTCCATGCGATGGCTCGAGAACAGGATCGTTTTTCCCTCGTCGCGCAAGCTTTTCACTGTTTTTTTCAACAACTCCACATTCACGGGATCCAGTCCGCTAAAAGCCTCATCCAGGATCAAAATATCCGGATTATGAATGACGGCAGCAATAAATTGGATCTTCTGCTGATTCCCCTTGGACAGCTCCTCAACCCTCTTATTGTAGTACTCTGGGACGTCGAACCGGTCAAGCCAAGCTTTCAGCTCTGCCTCGGCTTGTTTACGGGACAGGCCGCGCAGCTCCGCTAAATATAGGATTTGTTCGCTTACTTTAATTTTTGGGTATAAGCCTCGCTCTTCCGGCAAGTAGCCCATAAGCCTTTTCAACTCTTCACGATAGCCCTTCCCTTTCCACAAAATATGTCCCTGATCGGGATAGATAAGGCCGAGAACCATTCGCATCGTTGTCGTTTTCCCTGCACCATTAGCGCCTAGCAGTCCATAAATTTCTCCCTCCTGCACACGAAGATGGATAGCGTTCACAGCGGTTTTCTCACCGTACTGCTTCGAAACGTTTTCTACCGTAAGCGGGTATGTCATGGATTGAACCTGCCTTTCTAATTGGTATAAAACATGTTCATTGTTCTTTCTACTAGTTTACATGAGATTGGAAGATAAAAGAAATTTAGCGAGCTTTCCCCAAAAATAAAAAAAGCTGAACACCGTGAATGATTCACAGGTCCAGCTTTTTATTTATAATCCAAAAATCGCATCAATAACCGGCTTCGTCGTTCCACCGGGATACATCAAGTAAAGCAAAACATAAACCAATACACCCGTTGGTGCAGTTAAAAGCCATACAATTGCCGCAACGCGGCCAATTTTCTTATGCTTGAGAAATTTGTTTTTGTACGCAAACCAAAGTGTTATTAACCCAAGAACACCGCCTACCGTAGCTAAGGCAATATGGAAAAACAAAAATAAGTGATACGGCAGCTTCAAGCTCTCAGGACCACCGAATGAGGTGTTCCCCTCAAACAGCGTGCGCGACATATATATAATAAAGAACGCTAGTGCGAAAATGGCACCAAGAACCATCAGTTTTTGATGGGTTTCTCGGTTCCCTTTCACAATATGATACCAGCCGAAACCGACAAAAATGGCACTAATTACGATAAACATCGTAGAAATCGTTGGTAAAATGTGCATCTTCCTAAATCCTTTCCCCTAAGCGCGATTCCAATTACCGCCCTGATTATTCAGACCCTCTTGAGTCTCTATTAGATCCATATCGTCCTCTTCCTTCCGCTCTCTGCGGTACCACCGGAAGAAAATATAGGCAAGTGTTGCTCCATAGACAACTTCCTGAACAATCTTCATTAGAACGCCACCCAATTGCTGATCATCCAGAGGTGATAAATGGGCGAAGGGTACGGTTACATTCGCGTACATGTCATAAATGATCGTATCCGCGAAAATAATGAGCGCACAGGCTGGTGTCAGCAGAATTCCGTTACCAAAGATGTAAGCCATCTTCTTCAAATCATTTAAGCGATTCATCTCAGGCAGTGGACAAAAAACAGGGAACCACATCATGAAAGCAGTGAATAACAGCACCGTGTGGTAACCGAAAAGCGATAGATCATTAATCATTAAGTAGTCCATAACCAAAGGCATATGATATATGGAGAAGAGCATGTTAAATAAGAATAGTGCAATCAACGGACGTGTGAAAAATGAGAATATACCGCGAATAACCGTTATTTTCATCAGCGAACGCATCATCCACGCTGGTGTGCCCAGCCATATACAGATCGGAACTATTAAATACAAGATCGTTTGCTGCAGCATATGCATACTGAACAAGTAGTGATGTCCAATATAATTAATCGGACTTCCTTGGCCAATATAGAAGAGAGCCAATCCAATATAGAAAGAAATCTGCTGCGAAACCGAAACTGTTTCATTCTCTGCGGAATTCCCTTTCCCCTTAGCGACAAAGCGACGATACATGTATCCGACAACGACGATCACCAACAGTAATACCGGATTCCACAACTCGAAAAATCCACCAATTTGGCTCATAGCTGATCTCTTTCTCCTTTCAACTTCATGCTAGACCTTCATTCTAAAAAAAGAGGAGGCACTTTGCCTAGACAAAGTTGCCTCTTCCAGTGGTTTACCACCACATCCAGTATACGGCTGTAATAACACCTGTAAGAGCTACGAATGCTCCACCCGCAAGAAAAATTAACGGGAATAAGTGTCCTCTCTCTTTGGCATGCATCCAGAAGAACAACTGGATAATCGCTTGCACAAGCGCCAAAGTAACGATGAAGATCAGAATAAACGAACGATCCAAGTCTCCGTAGAGTACGACTGCAAATGCAAGCATTGTCAGCAAGATCGAAATAATGTAAGACAAGTAGTGGTTCAAAGGAGATTCATGTTTGACCCGTTTGCTAGGTGCGTGTGTATCATGAGAATTGCTGCTCATCTTAGTGACCCACCTTCCCCATCAGATAAACGACTGTGAAGATAAATACCCAGACCAAGTCAATAAAGTGCCAGTACAACGCTGCTACGTAGAACTTAGGAGCTGTAACAACGGTAAGACCTTTCTTAAGCCCTTGTAAAATCAACAGTGTAATCCAGCAAATACCGAATGCAACGTGCGCTCCGTGGAAACCAACCAGCGTATAGAACGAAGTTGAGAAGGCACTTGTTGTAAATTTATGACCCTCGTGAACATATTCAACGAACTCATAAATCTCAAGACCCAAGAACGAAAGACCAAACAATACCGTAATCAGAAGCCAGAATAACAATTGGCCTAACTTCTGTTTGTGCATCGCGATGATCGCGAACACGCTTGTTAAACTACTTGTCAAGAGAATGAACGTGGACCAGCCCACTGTTTTGAGCTTGAAAATCTCATCGGCAGTTGGACCGTCTGGAACAGAGTTCCGAAGTGCAATGTAAGTTGCGAATAAACAACCAAACAATACGACCTCGGCACCAAGGAATAACCAGAATCCAAGAACCTTATTTTTCCCTTCGAGGGTAGCCGTTTCCGGATTAGCAGGCAGTGCGCCCGTGTGATGAGTACTCATGCCTTTACCCCCTTGTCATCTTCAAGTTCTTCCGGTTCAATATGCCAACCATGATCGTCGTATACCGAGCGGCAGAACATTGCAATTAGTGTAACAACCATACCCGCGCCTGCTACATAGTAGTTTCTGTACATAAAACCGAAACCAGCAATGAACAAACCAACAGACATAACTAGCGGCAATATGGATGCTGACGGCATGTGGATCGAACCAACCGGTTCTGCCGGAGTCATTTGTTTATTACCTGCCATTTTTTCTTTCCAAAGTGCATCATAGCCGCGAACAAGCGGAGTTTGTTTAAAGTTATACTCAGGTGCTGGTGAAGGAATCGACCATTCCAATGTACGACCATCCCATGGATCAGATAGAGCCGTAACTGGTTTTCTGGATGTTGCAATGATGTTGATAATGAACACAATTGTACCGATACCCATGAAGAAGGCACCAATCGTTGAAACCAAGTTACCTACTTCAAGATCATACCCTGGTTGGTACGTAAATACACGACGCGGCATTCCCATCAGACCCAAGAAATGCTGCGGGAAGAATGTTAAATGGAAACCGATGAAGAACAACCAGAAATGTAATTTACCCAGTCCTTCGTTCAACATACGGCCAAACATTTTCGGCCACCAGTAGTACAGACCCGCGAACAAGCCAAGGATTAGACCACCAACGATAACATAGTGAAAGTGAGCAACTACGAAATACGTATCGTGGTATTGGAAGTCTGCTGCAGGAATCGCAAGCATAACCCCTGTTGTTCCACCCATAACGAACGTCGGGATGAAAGCTGTTGCAAAAATATTAGCTGTAGTGAAGCGAATTTGCCCGCCCCAAAGGGTGAACAACCAGTTAAAGATTTTAACACCTGTAGGAACTGCGATGGCCATTGTTGCGATCGAGAAGATCGAGTTAGCAACTGGACCCAAGCCTGATGTAAACATATGGTGAACCCAAACCATGAAGCCCAAGAAACCGATTAATACAGTTGCGAAGACCATGGAGCTGTATCCGAAAAGACGTTTTTTGGAGAACGTCGATACGATCTCAGAAATAATACCAAACGCAGGAAGAATCAAAATGTAAACTTCGGGGTGCCCGAAAATCCAGAACAGATGCTCCCACAATACGTTGTTACCGCCTCTGGCAGCATCGAAGAATGCTCCGCCAAAGACACGGTCAAACATTAGTTCAACTAGCGCTACCGTAATGGCTGGGAACGCAAGAACGATCAAACCAGAAGTGATGAAAGCTGCCCATGTAAACATTGGCATACGCATATACGTAAGACCAGGTGCACGCATGTTGATAATGGTAACGAGGAAGTTAATCCCCCCGATAAGTGTACCAATACCGGCAATTTGCAAACCTAGAACATAGAAATCTGTACCTTGAATGTTACCCTCGAGCGTCTGCCCCCAACTGTTGTCGGTAATCGAGGACAATGGAGCATACCCCGTCCAACCGGCATCCGGTGCGCCACCCAAGAACCAACTCGTGTTCATCAATACGCCGCCGGCGAAGAACAGCCAGAAACCAAGTGAGTTCACGAATGGGAACGCAACGTCCCTTGCACCAATTTGAAGAGGAACGATGGCATTCATGAATGCGAAGATGATCGGCATCGCCGCAAAGAAAATCATCGTTGTTCCGTGCATCGTTGTTAATTGGTTAAATGAATCACCGATGAAAATATGTTGATCGGGATAAGCGAGCTGAATCCGAATCAGAATGGCTTCAAGTCCTCCTACGAGGAAGAAAAGCCCGCCCGCAAGTAAGTACAGGATACCGATCTTCTTATGATCGACTGTTGTAAGCCAATCCATTAGACCGGTATGTTTTTTTACTGGATGAGAGTGAGCCAACGTATTAACCTCCTTTACCTGAGAAGTTTATTTCAAAGTCTGTAAGTACTGAACGATATCGTTAATTTGGGCGTCATCAAGCTTGCCGCCTGCTTGTTTACCGAACGCCGGCATTTTGTTGCCTGGTTTCTGATCTTGCGGATTATGTATCCACAGCGCCATTTTCTCAGGAGTATGTTCCAGAATACCAGCAAGTGTATCGCGATCAGCGAAACCTTTGAGGTTCGGAGCAACACCAGGACCATTGGCTGTAACTGCGTGACAAGACATGCAATTTTCTTTGAAAAGCTCTTCACCCTTCTGTGCTGTTGCCGGCACAGTGACAGGCGCTTTCATTTTCGCTACCCATGCATCGAAATCCGATTGGCTTTTCGACTCAACGGTGAAGTTCATCAAGGCGTGAGAGGCTCCGCAAAGCTCTGTACATCTACCTTGGAATGTAGCGATTTCATCCGCTTGAAGGTAAAGCGTATTTGTGATTCCAGGGTTCGTATCTACTTTACCGCCTAGGGATGGTACCCAGAATGCGTGAGAAACGTCCGCGGAAACAAGTTCAAAAGCAATAATTTTATCCTTAGGCACTACTAGCTGTTGAGCAGTCGCGATGCCTAGATCTGGATATTCAAACTGCCACCAGAACTGATGCGCAGTGACTTTGACGTGAACGGCGGCTTTGTCCTTATTGTAGTTCGTTGAATGCTTGAAAGTGTAAGATACTGTTGGCACCGCAAGTACTAACAGTAAGAGAATCGGAACAACGGTCCAGATAATCTCAAGCACGTGGCTTCCTTCCACTTGTTTCGGAATGCTGTTGTCGCCTTTGCGTTTTCTAAAGCGAATTAAAACGTACACATAAATCGCAAATACGACAATTACGACAAAAACCATGATAAAGAGACTTAATTTCATCAAAAACAATTGCTCTGATGCAACAGGACCTTTTGGCTGTAAAGCAGACAGAGTTGGGTCTCCACACCCGGTTAGCAAGAACGTCATTACCGCTAAAAGGGGTAGCAGACGCCATAACTTTTTCAATCGACTCATTGTATCAACCCCACTTTTAAAACATTATTTTTACCACGATGGCCATGCCCATGTCAATTCACTTTATTAACTATAAATTCGTGAAAAGTTTTTGTCAATCGCTGGAGGAGAGTTCACAAATTGTTCTTAAACCGCTCTGTAGCGATATATTTTCCCTTCATGGTTATTTCCATACACCCACCTCTTTATGCACAAAAGCGTATATTTGTGAACACGAATAAAAGGAGAGAAACATCCCATCCTATAGACATTACACTCTAGATTGGGAGGTCTTTATTGATGCTCAGTAAGTTAGGTTTTCCGATTTCTGGATTGCTATTCCTCATGCTGACTTTATCAGGCTGCGGGGAGGACGGACGGGAATATGGCAAGAGTCCCGATCATACCAACTTCGGTGCTCCCGTCGATAAATCGACAGAATCCGAGAGAGCCTACCAAACTCAACAGCTCTCTGGTCCAGTTTCGCACAATAATACTAGTCTGGCCTACAATCAGTTTCTATCAAATCAACTCAACGCTATGAATGGTGTGAATACGGCCATTGTCATGACAACAGACAAAAATGCCTATGTAGCCCTTATGATTGACAGCAGCGCTACAGGCACCAAAGGAACAACGAAGGAGACAAACAATCAAGGAACGAGCAAAGGCTTTTACAATGATAATGCTCCTCACGATGATTATTTGCCTTCCAATGATTTGAACAACGGGTATAACAGTTATGAAACGGCCGTTCATCATGACCTGTTATCTCATCGTTTTAAACAAGCTATGGCCGAGAAAATCCGTTTGCTCCAACCCAATGTGATGGATGTCTATATTTCAGCAAATCGGGATTTCCTCAACAAAATGAACAGCTATGCTCAGGAAAGTTGGAAAGGGAATTCGCTTATGCCGCTTCTGACCGATTTCAACAAGACTGTGGAGCGCGTTTTTGGAACTGCACAAGTATTGCCCAGTAAATAAAAACATTTTCTACTATATATAGTAGATATTTAATGCTTGTAGGCCGGCCCCTGTTTCCATTTGTCTGGCATTCCTGTACAATGGGGGAATCGTCTTAACAAGGAGAGACTTTGGACTACCACCAAAGATCCCTATCAATAGTAGGAAAAAGGGAGCTGGCCAATTACCATGTCAAGTGGATTTGCCTCATTAGGAATAAGAGAAAAACTCGTTGGAGTTTTACAAGCATCTGGCGTTATCGAACCGACCCCCATTCAAAGGGAAGCTATACCTGTTTTATTAAAAGGCACGGATGTTATCGCACAAGCACAAACAGGCACAGGTAAAACCCTTGCCTTTGTTCTTCCAATATTAGAAACAATCGATGTGGAAAGTGCAGATGTTCAAGCGCTGATTCTGACACCTACACGCGAACTGGCCATTCAAATTACGAATGAGCTGAAAGGCCTTGTCCAAGTGACTGGAGCAAAGGTACTTGCAGCCTATGGCGGGCAAGATGTAGAAAAGCAGCTTAGAAAGCTTCAAGGGAACATACATATAGTAGTAGGAACACCGGGAAGACTGCTTGATCACCTTCGCCGCGGTTCTATCAATTTCTATAAATTGAAAATACTCGTATTGGATGAGGCTGATCAAATGTTGCATATGGGTTTCCTTCATGAAGTGAAGGACATCATTGCACAAACGTCTCCTTATCGCCAGACCCTTCTCTTCTCGGCCACCATGCCTGAACAAGTGATGAACCTGTCCAAAGCTTATATGAAGGACGCCAAAGAAATTAAAATTCAAAGCAAACAAGTTACGTTGACCGAAATTGAGCAGGTTCTCGTTCCGACGACTGACCGTCAGAAGCAGGATGCTTTGATAGCCGCTATTAAACAATATAAACCTTACCTCGCGATGATTTTCTGTCGGACCAAGGCAAGAGCCATTGCTTTAAATGAAGCTTTGCAGGAACTCGGGCTTATGTCCGACGAACTACACGGAGATTTGTCACAAGCCAAACGTGAGCAAGTTATGAAACGATTCCGGGATGGTCGTATCGAGTTATTGGTCGCTACGGATATTGCTGCGCGCGGGTTAGATGTCGAAGGTGTCACCCATGTCTTCAATTATGACGTACCGCAAGACGCCGAAAGCTACATCCACCGCATCGGCCGTACAGGTCGTGCCGGAGATACGGGTGTTGCCGTGACCTTCGCTACCCAGCGGGATATGCCAACAATCGAATTGATCGAAAAAGGCATCAAAATGTCCTTAAGGGGGGCATCCGAGCCTCAAGTGCGCCGCGTTCGTTCAAGCTCCGAGGATTACCTCGAGCATGAAGGCCGCGGATCAGGCCGCCGTGGCGGCGGAGCTGCTCGCAGCGGCCGCAGCGGCAGAACATCCGAGCCGCGCGCTCAGATAAGCCGCGGAAGATCCGGCGCGCGTGAAGAGCGTGCCGGCGTGCAATACGGCACGGGACGTTCCGCGTCCAGAGGCGGCGATAAATTTGGTGCGCGCAGCGATGCGCCAAGAGGACAACGCCCTGCGAAGGTTAACTCGGAGCGCAACCCGAACACTTGGGGTCGCGCAGAGAGAAAAGAGCCGGTAGATGCAGGACCGGGTCGCGGAGACAACATGAGCGCTGCCAAAGCGCGAGTCACCCGTTCTTGGGGTCGCGGCGAATCCGACCAACGCCCTGCAGGACGCGGTGATGGCACAGACCGCAAACGCTCTGCTCCTCACGGCGATAAATCCTACTCGCCGTACAACAAGTACGCCGGCACAGGCCGCGACGATGCAGCAAGCGCATCACGTGCGATTCGCAGCGGTGGCAAAGGCCGTGGCGACAGCGCCGAGCGCGGTGCCGGACGCGGGGACAGCTTCGGAGCACGCGGCGGCGCAGCTTCACGCAGTGACCGTCCTGGCGCAGCACGCGGCTACCAGGGTGGCGGCGAACGCGGCGGCCAATCGCGCGGACGCGGTGACGGCGCTGGCTCTCGCACTGGAGCGCCTCGCGGCGGCGACAGAAGCGGTTCACCACGCGGCAGTGCGCCTCGTGGTGGCGGACGCGGCGGAAAACGCTAGTCAGAAAAGCGTTTCCATAGCTAGACCTTTACCGAATAACCCGAACCATGTAAAATATAAGTACGGCTGAAAATGATCCTACTTAGACAAAAATCGTTTCATACCGTTGCACGCACGTAGGATTTACCCCCCACTTTTCACAAATAAGGAGGTATGTTCCATGTACGCATTAAAGGACAAGGAAATGATTTTTGTATTCACCGGTCCACACGGAGCCGGTCGTAAGACGGTTGCTGAAATGTCAGGTTCTACACTGGGCATGAAGCAAGTTATCTCTTACACCACCAGACCTCCGAGGGCAACAGAGGAAGATGGTCAAGACTATCACTTTATCTCCCCTGCTCAATTCGTACAGGCGCAGGCAAACGGTGAATTCATTGAGGTTAGTACCGTCAATGATCATTTATATGGGATTAAAAGTGCCGATATTGAGCAGATGTTCGAACACAGCGGAAGCATTTATTTAATCTTGAACCGCTTCGGCGCGGAAACGCTCAAAAAGCATTACGGTGATCACGTTGTTCTGGTTTTCATCTACGCGCAGCGCAATATTCTCGAAGAGCGGATGAGAGAAAGCGGAGATTCCGAGGAGATCATTCAGAAGTATCTTTCTTATTACGAAGATGAGCTGGCTTTCCGCGATCAATGCGATCACGTTTTCGAGAACGTGGATTTGGCCCATACGGTGTTTGATCTCACCAAAACGCTCGATAAATACCTAAACCGCAACCTCGTTGATTTGGATTAATATGAAACGCCTATAAACAGGCCTGGACGTACCTACGTCCGGGTCTTTTCATGTAACATCCGACTGGAAGGAGTGTCATTAATGAAAATTATATCCATAGAACCTACACCAAGCCCAAATTCCATGAAACTTAACATGGACGAATCGCTGCCTGCCGGCGTGCGTAAAACCTACACAAAGAAAAACTGTGCGGAAGCCCCGGACAACGTTCAGCAATTGCTCGCTGTTCAGGGTGTGATCAGCTTATTCCATGCAGCGGATTTCATTGCGCTGGACCGTACCTCCAAGGGGGACTGGCAGTTCATTTTAGCCAAAGCCCGCGAGATTTTGGGTGTTGCCGAAGGCTCTGCCAGCAGTAATGACTTACCTGTGGAACAAACGCAAGCTGAAGCCGCCTTCGGAGAGGCACAAGTCCTCGTGCAGATGTTCCGCGGCATCCCGCTCCAGGTGCGGGTGCGCGCCGGCAACGAAGAAGCGCGCGTGGCGATGCCCGAGCGCTTCACGCAAGCCGCGGTCCGCGCAGGTACGGCATCGCCGAACCTGATCAAGGAGCGCAAACTGGAGGAGCTCGGCGTGCGCTACGGCGAGCTGAAGGACATCGCGGGCGAAGTCGTCCAGGAGCTGGACGCTTCTTACGACGACGCCCGCGTCGAAGCTTTGGTCTCCAGCGCGATGCTGGAGACCGACGTCCCTCCTTCTTCGGAAGCCTCCGAAGAAGATCAGACCGGCGCAACGCTGGAACAGCTGCGCCACAGTGACTGGAAGCTGCGCTACGCCGCGCTTCAAAAGATCCAGCCGTCGCTGGAGACGCTGCCGCTTCTCGTCCATGCCCTGCAGGACGAGAACACGTCGATTCGGCGACTGGCAACGGTTTACCTCGGGGATATCAAGGAACCCGAGGTACTGCCTTTCCTGTATCGTGCCCTTGAGGACGATACCCCATCTGTTCGTCGGACGGCTGGCGATACGCTGTCCGACCTTGGCGACCCCGCCGCCATGCCGGCTATGGCGAAGGCGCTCAAGGACCGCAACAAGCTGGTCCGTTGGCGCGCGGCGCGCTTTTTGTACGAGGTAGGCGACAACTCCGTGCTGAAGGATCTGCAGGAAGCGGCGGACGACCCCGAGTTCGAAGTGCGCATGCAGGTCAAGATCGCACTGGAGCGTATCGAGGGCGGGCATGCAGCCGAGGGCTCGGTCTGGCAGCAAATGACGCGCAGGAACGAGCAATAAATTTAAAGGCTAGTGAAGCAGCGGTTGTCCGCTCCCTCACTAGCCTTTTATTTGTCATACTGCTTAAAATACATAATTCGATCCATAATCTCCGGATGCGAGCCACGAAACCAATGAACCAGCTTCGGCTGTGTGACAGGGCTCAAGTTCTCTTTGGCAATTTGCTGAAAAGCGCGAATGGCCGCGTTGCCGTCTCCTGTCAGTTGCATCGCGTATACATCTGCTCGGTGCTCAATCACCCGGGAGAAGGCGTTTTGAGCTGGCGCGGAGATAAAGCTCATGACCGTAACAAGCAGCAGCAGAATGGGCAGCGCCGCTAGATCATTTTCTCCTCGAATACCCCATTTATGTGCCCAGCGTCGAAGGAAGAAACGATAAGCGTGAAAAGCCAGCCATAAGCCCACCAAACTAAGCGCAATGCCATAAGCAAGGCCGATATAGATATGCTTTTCTACATAGTGTCCCATTTCATGCGCCATCACAGTTAAAATCTCATCGGGCTGCAGTTTTTTCAGCGTCGTATCCCACAGCACAATTCTGGCGTTGCCGCCTATTCCATTGACATAAGCATTAATCGCATTAGTCCTCTCGGACATATTGACCTCGTAGACCTGCTTAGCCGGAATGTGAGAATCCGCCGCCAATTGAAGAATTTGCGCCTTAAGCTCTTGATCCTGAAGCGGCCTGAAATCATTGTACAAGGGATCAAGCACAACGGGTTGAATGAACGTGACGAACACAATCAATGGAACAGACAAAAGCCAGAACCAGAACCACCATCGGTTGGGACTCCATTTTAACACCAGTCTGAATATCCAGACCATCACAATGGTTCCTACGGCATTTAACAGAAAATCCTTCACATGATCCCCTAGAAAGATCGCGAGCGTCTCTGTCGAGATTCCGTAGGCTAGATCGATTTTGAACAAGAAATAGTCCACCGGCAAGAACAGCACGTCCATCAACAGAGTAAATAGAAGCACAAAAACGACCATTTGCAGGAAGGAAGCCTTGAACAGCTTTTCAGATAAGCTTCGAATACGGACAGCCACACCAAGGAGCAGCAGGATCAATCCAATTTGCAGTGGAGAACTGAGAAAATAAGCTAATGACCGAATGCGTGACAAGGATTCAGCTTTGTCTATTTCCTGTGCCGTCATGAACGTGTGCGGGTCCGCGCTGGTGCCAACCAGATCTCGAGGTATCCCAAATAAATTTCCTTTTAATAAATACACAATCATGACGATCGCATACACGCCAAAAGCTGCGCCAAGCCCTATGTACAGACGCTTCATTTCATCCCTCCACCGCCAACTTCATATAAGTTAATTAACAGCCAATCCGGTGTAAAATCTCTGGACAACAGCCAGACTTGTGTAAACCTTCCACTTGGCGGAACGAGCTTATGCTTGAAACTGAGCACATCGGACATCCCGAACAGCAGAGATACGTTGCGTATTAGCAGCATGCAAGGATAGTCATGGGAATAATCCTGCAACTTCTGTTCCTTATTCACTATCCGATCATTAATGACCTTAATGAAATTATCCAGCACTTCCGCCCCAGGCTTCGTAAGCTCGGATCTTGACATCATACGTCTGGCTTCCTCCATGTCGTAGAACAAATGAGTCACTTCTAGTCCTACTTGCTCGTTATTGGCATCCTCCAGAAGCGCATCCGGCTTCTCCTGCTGGCGAACCATTCGCAGATCTACCGGGTTATTTATATTATATAGTTCAAGAAAAATATCGATAGCAGCTTGCTCTAGCGCCTTTTTCTCCTCTTCATGCTTATTCATATACTTCCCTCTTATCTATGGAACGGGTATTTTAAATCATTTTACCCTATTGTATGAGCTATTGCCTCATATGGTCATCCCTAGTCCTTCTTTCATGCCATAAAATATTCTCAAGATGTTGTCCGCTTTCCTAGACTATGCCGCTTGACCATCCTTATATGTCTTTCGGACCTCGTCTTGCATTTCCAGATTCTTCATGATGTAATGAAAAGATCGTACTAGAACGGAAGTGATTTCACATCAAAAAGTTGACATGCTGCCTTATCGTTGTATGGTCAGTGATGTGCTTGGCGTTGCCCAAGCCTACTGCGCCTGCATTTGTACAAGCTCTCCAGCCCGTCGCGCCAAGTCCGCCTGAGATTAGTGGGTCGCTTCTGGCTGCATCTGCGCCAGTACCAGTACCGCTGCCGTCTGCTGAACCCATTACGCCTGTAGAGCACCATTATCAGGTGCCTAATATCCCTGCTTTATCACAGCTGCCGGAGCTGCCCAATGGGTGCGAAGCTGTGGCGGCTACCATGCTGCTGAATTGGGCTGGGCTTCCTGTCACCAAGGAGGAAGTGGCTGACGCGCTCCCTAGAGGCGAGATGCCTGCTGAGAACGCCGATGGGGCTTTTGTGGGCGGAAATCCAGAAAACGTTTTTGTCGGCAACCCCTATAAGGCGGGCTATGGCATTTACCATAAACCGATGTATGCCACAATGAACCAGCTATTGCCTAGGCGTTTCAAAGATATCACAGGTGCTTCTTTTGAAACGCTGCTGGACGTTATAGAAGCAGGCAAGCCCGCCATGATTTGGGCTACGGAACATATGGATACCCCTTATCTGGATCTGGAATGGCAAGATGACGAGGATCGGCTCGTGGAATGGTATCAACCTGAACATGCCTTACTGCTAACCGGCTGGGACGATGATTACGCCTATATGAACGACCCAATGACCGGACAGCAGGAAGCTTATGCATTAAGCGACTTCAAGCAAGTATGGGAGCTTATGGGCTCGCAGGCCATTACCTTGAACTAAGCAGCTTTCCCTATAACGAAAAAAAGCATGAACGTCTCTTTCCTTCCAGAACGAAGGAGCGTTCATGCTTTTCTTATAAAGGATCCAACTGCACGGAAGCTTGCTTCCCGCTTAGCTGAATGCCTGTTTGCTTGCGTCCATAAGCGCTTAAGTCCTTCACCAGCTCTTCAAGCAAAGCTTTGGCCTGAGCGCCTTCTTTGCCCGAAATCTTCACGACCAGCTGCACAGCATCTCCGCCTTGCTGGATCCGTACCGCCTGCTGGCGCTTCGTATCCAGATCGTGATCCTCGATGTGCGGCGTTAAGCGCAGTTCTTTCGTCTTTGGCGCTTGCTCCCGCTTGCGGGCTTGCTGTTTCTCCTGCATCGCTTCCTGCTTGGCCTGGCCCGCTCCAATTAATTTGCACGGCGGCGGGCTGCTCATGAGCGAAGTACACACCAAGTCGACTTTCAACTGCTTCGCCAGGAGCAACGCTTCCTTCGTGGACATCACACCCAGGTCTTCACCCTGAATACCCGTGACATGAACCTCGGAGGCTTTGATTTTCTCATTCATAATCATCACCCGTATTACCTCCTATACGTACAACCCTTTTCTCATAAACTATACCATATTAAGTAATGAAAAAAAGTCCCGGACCGCGTCCTGTCGCTCCATAAAGGAACTTCAGACCCGCAATCCGAGACTTTATTCAGCTTGCTATTACTTTTTGAGGGCTTTCAAGATAACAGTAACAGCCTCAGCACGCGTAGCGTTTGCCTGCGCCTTGAAGGAACCGTCGCTATAACCGTCGATTACATGGCTAGCCGATGCAGATGCAACGGCGCTTTGCGCCCATTCGGAGATCGCTGTGCGATCCGTGAATGTATTGCCTGCCGCTGCTGTAGGCAGCTTGGCTGCACGAACGATCATCACCGCCATTTGTTCGCGGGTGATTTGATCATCCGGTCCAAAGGAGCTGTCGCTGTAACCGGAGATAATGTCATAGGCTGCCGCTGTTTCAATTGCTTTGCGCGCCCAGTGATTGTTCGTGTCGGCAAAACCTTTGCCGCTCTTCTCTTGAAGCTTGAATGCTTTGACAAGAAGCGATGCAAATTCCGCACGCGTAATCGTACGATCCGGTCCGAAGGTGCCGTTAGGATAGCCTTCGATCGCTCCAGCTTGAATGAGCTCGCGAATATTCGCTTCCGCCCAGTGGCCGGCGATATCGGACAGGGTGCCTTGACCTGTAGAACCAGTATTCGTTGGATCTGTCGGCTTCTTATCTGTTGCAATTACGGCGAATTTCGTGAAGTGGTTGACTATGCCGCTAACTGTCGACTTGTCTTTATCGACGCTTGGGTTGCTGAGTGCAATCCACTTCTTCGCTGTCTCATCGTACCAGTAGACTGCCACGTCAGACTTGGTCAGATCTACCTTAGTCAGGTCAAACGGTAGGCTAATCGTTAGATTAGCAGTGAAGTTGCCTGTTAAATCTTTCTTGATCTCAAACACATCGCTGATTAGCTTACCAGAAGTGCCTTTCAGCATTTCATCGGTATTCGTTACTTTCTCAACCGTTACCCGGAAATCCGTGTTTGCCGCTCCAGCTGGAATAACAATCGTCACACCGTTATCCTTCACCGTTCCTCCGTTAGAAGAGGAGATCAGAGTGCCGCTAGGAGCGGAGCCGCCGCCTGATGAAGAGGATGGATTAGATGGATTAGTTAACGTAACCTTTAAGATCTCGGAACGGTCTCTGACTCTAATTCTCGGGTGCATATCCGAATCGCTGGAAACCTCGCCAATAGAAGCCAAACCGACTACGGAAACATTTGCTCCGTCTGTAACGAACGGAAGCGCCGTTCCTTTTGTAATGTATCCGTTAATGAAGACAATTGCCGGGCCGGACCCATCATTAATTGTAAATTGGTTAATGGTTCCGTCCGTGTCTTTGTAAATATTTGACACGACGCCTTGTGTTTTCACCAAGTTTCCAGTATTCGTGGATGACATGGAACCAGCTGTCGTAAGAGTAGTAGGCGCCAGTTTTTGGATACTTGGATCCAAAACAGTCATTTTGCTAACCATCAACTCTACTTCACCTTGATAATGCGTGATCGTACCTTCAAACCTTGCCTTCTGTCCTTCTTGGATGCCTGAGGCAACCGGGAATAGATTGATCCCGCCCGTTGCGTCCTGCGCATAAATAGAGTCGAAGAAGCCTTTGTTTGTATCAGGATTTGTGCTTTGCGTATTTACCTCACTCGTCGCTGTTGCTTCAATGATGACTTCTGTTCCATCCGGCAGATTCTTGGCGTTGGCTACGCTTGTAATCGTTATCGGATTAACAATTTTATAGAGATTGTCCATTAAATTATAGTTGGCATAAGGCAATGTCCCTGCGTTGTCCAAAGTCACTTGGATTTCAAAGTTACTCATGAATGATCCGCCGGCAACGACGACAAGCGAAGTTTTACCGTTCGGATGCGTGACAGTTTCAGATGCCGCCAGCATTTTTTCTTCCGGGTTTGTTGCCATCTTGCTGTTTGGATTTGCATATTTCGGTATATAAAGCCCTTGAGAATTACTCATTCCCTTATCGGTTTTATTCGTTCCGACTGTAATGTAAGGAAAAGTAGCTTTAGTCGTCCCGTATCCAAAGTTGTCATTATCGGTTTCAGCCGAATACGTGGTTGGGAAGCCAAAAACAAGCGGGCTTACCGATGTCGGCAGCGTTGAGGTTCTCTCTCCTGTCGCCGGGTCTACAGCGTAAATGGTTGAACCTGAGTACTGGCTGTAGGTCTGCCCGTCGACTACGCCTTGCAGCAACGGATTAGCCATATTGAACTCTGTCGGATACAATCTGTATGGTTGTCCACCGTTTTTATCATCGTCCATCACCTCATCGTCACTTTCGCGCAGCGTGGAGCCGATGGCTGTCAGGACGTCGTTCTGAAGCTCGGACATATGTTTCTTCGGCGAAGACGGATCCGTGTTTGTGGATTCACCAAAGTCCGCGATATTTCCGAAGACAAGCGTGTTTCCGTTTTCCGAGAATGCTTTCAACGCAGCAATTTCTTCTGGTGTGTAATTCGCCGGAGTCGGCCATGCAGTAACGCTTTTTCTAGACGGAGCATTTAAAATGATCATTTTGTATTTAGGATTGCTTGTAGCGGCAATGAAATCCGACGACGTTTTCAACTGTACAACTCTCACACTGTTTGCGCCTGCGAGAGTCATCATATTGGCCATTGTATCCGGATAGCTGCCTCCGCTGACGTACTCATTGCCGTGTGAGGCGTCCAGCCCGACATACGACACGGAGTTGATATCTACGACCTTCATCGTATTGGTCCCTGTATAAGTCTTATCGACTCCGTTCACCGTAAGCACAGCGTTAATTGTTACTGTTTTTGGCCCAGGGGTCGTCGGTGTATAGCTGAATTCATGCTTTGCGACACCGGAAGGCGCAATGCTTGTGCCAGGCGTATACGATTTGTTGGCTGCGGAATCTCCGTCTACGGTATAAGAAATAGACTTAAGTGTGACGGGTGTGCTTTCATTATTAAAGAAATTTGTTGTTACATTCAACGCCTCTGTTGTAACAGGCATGACGGAACTGTTAGTTACCGAAGTGATTCCGACTTTCGGCGCTGAGCCAAGCCATATCGGTGCTGTGACAGCTACAAAACCTTGGTTATCCGTGATAATCGCGAAGTAATAACCGGCAGCAGGCGCCGTCATCGAATAGGTGTAATTAACGTTACTACTTCCACCAGAGTAGGTCTGCTGATCTACAATTTTTCCTCCGTAGCTTATCAGCTTGATAGATGCGATATTACTAGTCGCTACACCTGGGTTTTTATTGGCTGCTGTTACCGTAATGTTGGCAGTCGCAGGGGGAGAATTCAAAATTGCGCCCATGCTGTAAGTGTTCGTCCCGTCGGACAGATGATAGGTGACATCCAAATCCCTGTTTTCTGTCGACCATACCGAACGGTCGTGCAATGCTGTATAAATTCCGCTCAATGTATAATCGTTTGTGTAAACGACTGTCGCAGCGGTATTCGATGTTCCCCAACCTTTTTTATGATTATCTCCGTTATTTGTTGGTGCTACGTGCCATCCTTTATCTAATGCCAAAATAAACTGGTCGACAGATCGGAAGTATCCGCCTGAGCCGATCGCGCCTTCGCCGTTTCCTGCTTCAACGAGAGTGACTTTATCGTCAATGGCATTGTTATGATAACCAAAATCGGCAAAGTTACCGAATGTAGCTCCGGGATGGTTCAACTGTGAAATGGAGCCCGGCGTACTCTGAAGCATTTGATAATAGGTTTGCAGACCACCATCATTTGTTTTGTTATTCAAAGTCGCGTTGTTGCGGCTGACAAAACCTGTTGTATTAAACGTATTCATGTGTCCTGGACCACCGGACCATGTCATCTCATAACCGTAGTCGGTTATGTAAGTAGGAGTGGCTGCATCTATCGCCGCCTTTTTACCGGCAAGCCAAGGAGCGTTGGTTGTGTTGTAATTATTGATATTTTGATCCTTGGTAACATCATAAGTTGCTGAATCGTAAGAGTTTGAGTGGTCTGTTACGATAAAGAAATCAAATTTACCCTGGTCTCTTGCATAAGCGTACGCCTCCGGCAAGGTCCCTTGACCGTCTGAGTTCATCGTATGCGCGTGAAGTGATCCGTAATAGTTCTTCTCGCCACCGGTTGCTTTCTTGGCCGTATAGGAGAAACTTTCAGAAGCACTGTCCACATAGTTTTGAAGTGTCGCCTTTGCAGCTATTCTTACCGGGAAGTACGAAGCATCCAATGTAATAGGAGCTGTGTAGGTTTGATTGGCTGTACCCACCAGAGTACCGTCTGTGGAAGTAAAGGAGTTTCTGTATACAGAATAAGTGATCGTTGAACCCGCCGTATCTGATGATAATGTGATGGGTGTTGCGGGATCAATTGCAGAACTACCTGGGCTTGCTAATACTTTTGCGACCTGGCTTTGTGTATAGGTAAATGTTTGAGTCGACGTTGTATAGGAGCCGTCTGACGCTGATGCTGTAATCGTTGCTGTTCCGTTTTGGAATGCATCAACTGTAATATAAACGGAATTTGTCACACTAGTTACAGGAGCTCCTCCGTTTAAGCTATAAGTGATTTGCGCGACTGTTGTTGGTGTGGTAAGCGTCACTCTGGAATTAAGAGGGATTGTCGTTCCGGTAGGCACGCTAGATGTCATAAATTCAACGGTCGGCGCTGGAACCGCGACGAGATCGGCAACATTGGTAGAAAGCAGCTGTACGCCGTTGAAATAACTGGCTATGGACCTTGTAATGTTAACATAGCTTCCTGAAACGCCAACTGCACTAGTAATACCATTACTGCGCAATGTCGTTTGTATGCCTGCCTGGCTTACTGTGTGATTATAAAGAGTTCCTGGAGCTGTTCCGCCAACCGTGTTGAGCTTTACCGTATCGAAGGAGACCAGCATGCCCTCGTATGTCCGGTCAGCAAGCTGGCTGAACATAATTTTGGTCGGAGTTGGAAGAGTCGGGCTAGCGTTGCGTACAACAATATTTGTTGTTACATCATCTGGAACAATCTCCATCAAGCCGTTATACAACGTTGCTTTACCATAGACATAGATTTCTTTGCCAACATAGGAGGAGATATTTGCGCCGGATTTAAAAATAACGAGACCGCTGCCGGCATTCATACCGTCTTGCACGTACAGAGTATTAGTGGCAGTTGAGTACGTACCGATGCCTTTTACCCAGGCATATTTCCCAGCATCGAGCTTTTTCGCGTCAGCATTCGATGTGATAGTTTGCTGATTGAAGGATAATGTAGCGACATCGGACGGCAGAAGCTTCGTCGGCGACTTCGCTACAGCTTTCACGACAAACGGATTTGTTCCTGTAAAACCGCCTTCGGAAAGAGCTGTGAAAGGCGTTGTGTATAATTTAGTGGAACCGCCAGCTGTTGTCGCCGGAGTTGTACCGTCTGTTGTGTAAAAAATTTGTGCGTTAGTATCTGTATTCGTTAAAGTAATGGGTGTAACGTCTAGTATCGCACCGGTTGTATCCGGCGACGCTGTTACGGCAGGTGTCGTATACGCTGGATCTTTGGCTCCGTAGAGTTGAAGACCGTTAACTGTGTAAGTACCACCTGTACCGATTGTACCATTTCCTTCAGAAGCATCAGATTTCTGAATAATTCTGATATATAACGTATTTTGATTCGCTGCCTCTGCCGGCAAAGTCATACCAAATTGCTCGAGAGACGTACTCTCGATTTTAACGGTATAACCTGTATCGGCAACTTTATTTCCGAATACAGTCCAGCTTGTTCCATCAGTACTCCACTCTGTATTAAGATCACGAGGACCAGTTCCTGAAGAACGTGTGCCATAATTAAAAATCAGATCCTTAAATCCAACAGTGGAAGTCTTAATGATCCAATATCCTTTATCCATCTGTCCACTGAAATTAGTGTTTGAGATCCCTCCAGAAGCATAGCTTAATCCTGAAGTTACTTGGGTATTACTTTTAAATAATTGCAAAGTTGAACTTGGATTGGAATAATAACCACTTGTTGCTGCAAAGCTTGGGGCCGCAGCAGTAACTTGCGCAGCACTGGTATAGTTCCAGGTTGCAATATCCGTTTTTTCCACAATACTTTGCGGTGGATTTTCAACCGAATTGCTGCCGCTAATTGCAGCGAATGCCGTTGTAGCTGGTAAAGCAGGCGATATCAAGTTCACTAATAGTAAACTTGACATACCTATACGCCACAGCGCTTTTTTTAATGCTTTCATGTCCTCTCTCCTTGTTTCATTTTATTTATTGTAAAATCTTCGCTTAAATGAAAGGATCTAAAGAGTCAGCAGGATGGCGAAATGACCCCCGCTTGTCTTACTGCCTCCCCGATTGTTTCATTCGGGCAAATATTTTCACAAACATTGTTGATGTTTTACCAATACCTAATGGGGACATTATGAAATGTCCCTATTAGATCAACTTGTCATCTCGTTTCCTTGAAAATCTAATTAAACAAAGGTTAATAAATAATCCAAATAATGGTTAAACATTAGAAATTACCCGTTCGACAAGCCACAGTCCGCCTAGCACCAGGGCTAGAGCAGAGCAGGCAACAGCCACGTGCCTCGAGTGCTTCCAGCGATAAAGAAGAGCTAACGCGGGCAGTAGCACAGCAACAATGATTACCTGAACGGTTTCAATGCCGACATTAAAACTAATCAGATCAACAGCCAATTCGCTCTTCGGAATGTTCATTTCTGTCAAAATGTCCGCAAAACCCATCCCATGGATCATCCCGAAAAAGAAGGTCAATACCCATCGGTAGCTGATTTTCTTGCGAATCAAGTTGTCCAAAGCGACATAACAAATGCTCAGCGCAATGGCCGGCTCCACAATACGGGAGGAGATATGGATAACACCTGTGACTGTCAAAGCCAAGGTAATACTATGCGCGATCGTGAACGCTGTAATCGTCCCCGCATACTGCTTGAACGTTTGCCTTGCGATGAGCAAGGAGAATAAGAACAAAAGATGATCGTATCCCGATAAAATATGATTCATGCCCAGCACGAAAAAAGAAAACCAACCGTCCATCTTGCTTGACGAAGCTTCCTCCTCAGGCTTTTGCGGCTGAGGCGTTGTATCGCCCGACTGCAATCCGGCGAAATCATTTTCCGTCATTTGCTGCGTCCAGGTCCGGTTGTTACCCGAAAGTGCGGCTGTGCTTTTCTGAGCTCCGTAATAAATCGTCATCAGATTTACGTAATTACTCGCTGTGTCATTTAAATACAACTGATCGGTCAGCTGGATCGACTGGGATGCCCCTACCGGTGGGAAGGAGATCTTCATAATTGCCCTTTTTCGGTACATACCGAAACTCTCAAGTTGGGGCCACGCTGCGGCTTCTCCGTTAATTTTGACAACGAGGTTGCTCTGCAGAACCGTCAGCAACTTCTGATCCACTGCAGCGAATTCCTCAGAATCGAGTGTTCCATCATGATTGGTATCGCCACCTACAAGCTCTATGACCGATAAGTCATCGAGTGCATAAGTAAGCTCCGTCTTGGATTTATAAAATTCCAATGTCGAATAGGTCGCGCTGTAGGCATGAGCATCCGCTCGATGATCAATGGACAGAAGCACAATTAGCGCCATGAAAATTGATAGAAAGAAACGCCATCGACAAACCGCCATATATGCCCTCCTTTTCTGTTTCTGCTTCTAGTTCTGCAGAAATCGGTAGTAATATTCGATGCTTACCAAATCTATCATTCAATTGTTATATCCAAGTCAAATGCTTGTAATTAAATTATTAAGTTCAATAGTTGAAAACTTTCCAATGTCCAGTTATTTACGAGGGTTCCAGATATATTTTCCAATTCTATCGATATATCCAATCCTTCCATCGGACAAGCTTACCTTGGCAATGCCACTTCTAAATTCTCCGGCCACATTGCGCTTTAAATAGTTGCTCTCATCTTTCGTAATTACCGGAGCAATACTTACTTTCCCTTCCTTATTCATATACCCGCCAGCCCCATCAGCAATGGGAGCTAAGCCCTCTGATATCAGCGTTTCATCATAGCTATCATTTAAAGTAGGGCCAATTTTATAGGCTCCTGTTTCATCTATATATCCTATTGAATATTGGTTGATACTTTCGCCAACACATACCTTTGCAAGCCCTTCTGAAAAATCATATGCCCTTGCATATTTAGGCTCTATCTTCATGTTGCCCTTTGTATCAATATATCCGTACTCAACAGTGGACCGATCCTTATTCTGCACAGCTACGGCTGCTAATCCACCCGAGAAGCTTTTGCCGGAGACATATTTACTAGCGTCAATCATCACTTTTCCTGTTTTGTCGATATACTGGTAGTGCTTGTCATCCTTTACGATAGCTAAGCCATCTGAAAAGCTGCTAGCTTCATGATATTGAACTGGAATAATCATTTTCCCATAGCGATCAATGTACCCGTACATTTCGGTTTTATCGTCTTGCACTAATATCAGACCTTCACTTTGCGTCTGCAAACCCGTTCCATTGAACAGCATGGAAACGATCTGCATTTCAGGAGGTAACGTGTATAAAACCTTACCCTTACTATCCAAGATGAAATAGGTAAGATCATACGTCATCGCATCTACTTGAATCGCCCCGGCTACACCTTCGTTATACTTGGTGATATAGGAATAATCCGGCTTTACTACCATTTTTCCTGTAGTATCAATGGCGCCATATTTTACACTATCTTGTTCCATCGTCTGTTTGCTGCCATCTGAATTATTATTTAATAGAACAACGGCGACACCATCATGAAAATCATCGGCCCATGCGTAAGTTGGTTCTACAACAATCTTCCCACTTTTATTTATATAGCCCCATTTTCCATCAACTTGTATCGGATATAATAATGTCTTTTCATTGTTCTTCTTGTTTACAGCTAAAACACCTATGATTATCGCTACCATAATTAAAATGATAATTGGCACCCATATGTTACTTTTCTTCATTAGTCTATTTTTCAATTTTAATTATCCTTTCTGAATGTAACGAGCAAAATCTATTACTACTTCATTCTATTAATTTTTGTTTTGGCTGCATAAGCGTCATGATAAGCTTTGGTAAAGGATTCGACATAATCTGACAAAAACTGGAATGACTCAACAGACCCCTTATACCGAATCTGAAATAAATGCAAAAAGAGCGCACTCGAAGGGACGAATGCGCTCGTGATACCACTATAAATGCCATGCAATGCTAACGTGCAGCGAAGTCATTCTTAATCATTGTGATTGCACCTGATCTTTCGCTATAATGAACCCATCCATTCCATTAAGTCGAAAAGTAGTTGAAGGAGATGTTTACCTAGCATGAATAAAAAACAATTAGAAGAACAGATGATCGAGAACTATAAACGCGAGGAGCATATGATGATTCTCGTTTTTGCCCAATGGTGTATCAATCATGATTTAGACCCGGCAGCACTTTATCGTGCTGCTTATCCGGATCAAGAGGACAATGCCTCACTTCAGCAAGCTCTTGATCTAACGGTTCCCAAAGAGGAGGCCGGCGAAGTGGCGGATCACACCGTATTAGGCGTGCTGTCTCTCTTCGGCAACGAGGAACTTGCGTTCATCGTGACACAGGAGATCGATAAAAGGAACAAACGAAGTCGTTAACCCCCTAAACCGTTAACACCCTAAAGGAAATCAGACCTTAATTGCTGCGAGATCAAAAGCTTCGGCCAGCAGCTCAATCGTCCGCTGTCTCGTCTCAGGCAGGTAACCGCCGGCAACGACCATGACTTCATCCACCTGGTAGCTGTCAGCCAAGTTCAGCATTTGTTCCCGAACTTGCCCTGGATCTCCGATAATCATCCGGGACCGATTATCTCTTACTCGCGTTTGATCCCAATCCGAGTAAACATAGTTAGCCGCTTCTTCAGGCGATTTCACTCCGGTGAACTCGCCTTTTTCCATTTGCAGAATGCGCAAATCGATGGAACCGGCGAGTTCCTCCGCCTCTGCCTGCGTTTCGGCGCAGAGCACATAGATGCATACCGTCGCCTGCGGCACGACATTAAGCGCGGACGGTTTGAACGAGCTGCGGTAGCTGCGCACCGCATGCTGTCCGCCCGCGCCGTTAATGAAGTGCGCGAAGCAGAACGCTGCGCCTGCCTGCGAGGCGTACACCCCGCTCTGCCCGGTGGAGCCGAGCAGCCACACCTGGGGCACTCCAGCCACCATCGGGGTGGCGCGGATGCCCTCGAACACATGCCCGGGTTCCACCGAATCGGTGAGGAACCCGAGAAGATCCGTGACTTGCGCCGGGAACCGCTCAAGTCCTTCGAACAGATCAGCGCTGACCCCTCTCAGCGCTTTGGCCGTGTGCGGCGTGCCGCCCGGTGCACGCCCGATACCAAGGTCGATACGCCCCGGATACAACGCTTCGAGCATCCGGAAGTTCTCCGCGACCTTGTAGGAGCTGTAATGCGGCAGCAGCACGCCGCCTGAGCCGAGCCTGATGCGGCTTGTGCGCGCCGCTAAAGTCGAGAGCAGCACCTCCGGAGAAGAGCCGGCGAGCCCTTGCGAGTTATGATGCTCCGACACCCAGAATCTCGTGTAGCCTAGGCGATCAGCCAACTGCGCCAGCTGAATCGTCTGCTGCAGCGCATCGCTATGCGTAAAACCGGAAGAAACCGGTGATTGATCAAGAATACTTAGTTTCAGCATAGTCATCCCTTCTTTCTGAGTCATCTGCCGATGGATTAATTATACAACGTCCTGGAAGCAAAAGAAAAAGGACGAACCCCTGGAAGGCGTTGTCCCCGATGTGAACTATGTCTTTAGTGATCCTCTTACTTACTAAAAGTTTATGACTTTGGCATCATTTTATGCCTTACTTTTTTGTAAATAAACCTCATCTCGTCTATGCAGGATAGTTGTAGCCTGGCCGATTTGACCGGTTCATTCCTTGCTGCACGCGAGCTTTACGATCTGTAATACGATGAATGGCCAGAATGCATCCACTCAGCGCTGCGCCGCCCACTGTGAATCCAGCCAGCACATCGCTGGGATAATGAACGCCCAAATAAATCCGGCTTGCTCCAATGCACAGAACAAATACAACAGTCACAACCGGTACCAGCCATGCTGCCTTCCATCCGCTACGTACATTGATCCATATTAAGTAGCCTATCAATCCGTAAAATAAAATAGACACCATCGCATGGCCGCTAGGGAAGCTGAAACCTGTCTCCTCAATGAGCCACGGTCCTGCAGGGCGTTTGCGTTCAATTAATCCTTTAATCAAGATGTTAAGCCCCCACGTAGCCAGAACACCTATGAACAGCACTAGTGTCTCCCATCTCTGTTTCCATTTAAACAACAAGATTGCAGCAACCACTACGAAAACGATGCTTTCTGCTTTTGCTTTTCCGAGTGTAGTAATAAAAATAACAATTGGCGTTAGCCCTTCACTTCGAAGTGACTGAATAGCCCTGCTAATTCCTGCATCAAATGTTTGTAACCAACTGGACGACAGGCTCTGCCATAAGATAACAAAGCCAATTAGCAGCACGCATGCCGCCCCTAACCCCCAGAAAAAATCTTTGTATAATGGTTTCCCCTGCATGCTGATTTCCCCTCTGATGATCGCTAGATTTCCTTATTCGTCAGGCCCGTTTGCGAGCCCGTATCGACTGTCTTTTTTTGAGCAGCAGCGGAATTAATGCAAATAGGATGTACATCCCGACGGCTGCATAAAATTTGCCAGATCCAATATCTTGCAGTGATGCGCCAAACACGTTGTAGACCACTGCTCCTGGAATTATACCAATGAGCGTCCCCCATGTGTAGTCCCAAAAACGAATTTTGGAAAGCCCGGCCCCGTAGCTGACACCGTCAAACGGAAAAAAAGGCATCAAGCGCATGTACAAGACGACCATGAACCCTTTCTCTTCAGCTTTCTGATCAAAAGATTGCAGCTTCTTATTGCGTAAAATCCGTTGAAAGCCATTTCTGCCCCATTTTCGCGTTATATAAAAAGAAAGCATCGCACCGGCACCGGCTCCAATGATATCGTAGACCGTCCCCCAAAAAGCGCCAAACACATAGCCCCCATACAGCGTCAACGGCGTTGCCGGAAACAATACCAAAGGACGCAGCGTGTAAACAATAATGTACAAAAGCCCGCCTAGCAGGCCTGAATGCCGCAGCCATTCCGTCACTCGACTTAAATCCAAGCGAGCCCATACTCCGGTCCACTGCAGAACGAGCAAACCCGCTCCAGCAGCCAGAAACCATCCCACTAATAACCAAAGCGACTTTGAGCGCGGCATTGGCTGCCTCCTTTCGGCACAGTCTTATTTGACTTCCATCTTACAAAACCGAAGGGGCAATATCAACAATTTGGCGCTTTTGCTTATTGGCAGCTACAAGGCTTCGCAGTGTGGGGCTAAGAGGCTGGTTGGAATTGTTGTGCGAGGATAAAGGAACTAGAGGCCCCTATTCTATCAAATTCAGCCCGTTTCCACGTTCATGCGGAACTACAGGGCCTTATTTGACCACTAAGCCCGTTTTCTTTAAGGAAACGGACAAATAGAGTCCCACAGTTCCTCTCCGTGCGAAGTAGGGCCTATTCCGGATGAAATAGAGCCCTGTAGTTCCCGTCGCTGGCCAGGGAGGAACCACTCAAGCGATTGCAACAATTTTCTTGAGTGGCCCAACCCAATGCCAAAAAAACCGCCAAGACAAATCGTCTCAACGGTTTTCTCAATTTTTAAGCCAAGTTGCTTCCGCTAATGCTTAACCCGCACAGCACTTCTTAAACTTCTTACCGCTTCCGCACGGGCAAGGATCGTTCCTGCCTACTTTCGTGCGTGTTTTCATGTCAATGACATCTGCCACAGCAGGAGGTTGCTGGAGTACAGCTAGCGGTTTGGCAGGAGATAACTCATTCGGCGAATAACCCTTGAGAATCCATTGCCTTGTCGTATTATTCAAAGCTGCAATGTGATTCATAAAGCTTCTTGTCAGCTCTAAGTCGTTGATTTCAAGATCTTGTTGGATCGATTGAAGCAGAAAACCCGGCGTTGCTCCGTTGCGAATATGATCCCCACAATCCTCTACGATAAAGTCCGCCTCTTCAAACGAAATCGTATAGTTTTTGCGAATGAAGTCCACGAAAGCTTTGTGCGCTGGAGTCCGATCCACAAAATCTTTCTCCCCAGCAGCCAGAAGCTGCTCTTTGGTGAAAGGATACAGGGAGACACTCAATCGGGACTCCTGCTCCTGCTGCACTTGTTTCGGGTTGTTCAATAGAATATTATGATAGCCTCTGGAGTCTGGGCTAATTTGCATATAAAACACAAGCGAATCCTCTATAACAGCTGAGTACTCTTGCCAGTACACTTCCGTCCCCGTATAGCTCTCAACGAGGTTATGCAGCTCTTCGATACTGAGATGACCATAATAATACAAAAGGCCGTTCGTGAGCTTAATCCATTCCGCATTTCTTTGGAACTTCTCGCGGAAGTATTTGTAGTCCAGCTTTTGAAAGCTTTCACGCACTTCCTTCGGCATGGCTATGACAGGTTTCCCATTGTGCCTGCCAAGGAAAAGCAGCCCTCGCTCCACATAATAAGAAATCTGATCTACATCAATCAGCGTACTAGGGGCAACGCCGCCGCGCCCAGCAATTTGTTTCATAATTTGATAACGTTTATCATCGAATTTAAAAAATAAACTTGGCAGCGCGTTTGGAATATGCTCTACCAATGCCATAGCTAGATCCTGTTTCTTTAAAGTGCTTACCCCTTTAATCTCCAAATTAGTCCGAATTTCCGTAAGATCGCCTTTCGTTAATCGAACAAGACAGTCAGCGAGTGAAAGCGGAATTGTAAGCTCGGGTCCAAACTCCTCCCCTACATAAGCCTCATTCTGTTTTTTGGCGCTCTTGCGCTTGTCCATTTTCTTCATCCTTTCCGAAAAGAAAAACAACTTCAACTTTTAATGACATCCTACCATTGTACAATTTATCAGCCGTTTGCGATAGAGTTTCCCACTAGTTTCCATAAAAGTTAACGAATTAGCCATGAAAAAGGCACTTACCAACTTATCGGCAAGTGCCTTGCAAAACATTACTAACCCAGTTAAATTGGACGAGCAGCCACTCCCGCCAGGAAGCTGAGCATGAATTGAACCGCCAAACGCGATGTCACATTGCGGAGGTCCACAGTCGGATCAATGCAGACAAAATCCAGCCCCTGCACCTTCGGAAGCGCTCCTAAACGATAAAGGGCATCCATAGCGTCCCATGGGTTCATCCCGCCGGTGCCGATAGCCGGGCAGCCCGGTGCATAGGCTTGATCGATCACGTCAACATCAAAACTCACATACAGCACATCCGTATTTTTCCCGGCAAGTCCTATCGCTTCATCCAGCACGGCATCAATCCCCATACGTCTTACATCCCTTGAGGTATACACGTGTACGCCTTTGCTCTTCACATAGTCATGATATGGCTTAGAGTTCATGAATCCGCGGATTCCGATTTGCACGATGTCAGGTCCGTGAACCACACCGGACTCCAGGATGCCGCGAAACGGCGTACCATTCGTCACCCCGCCATCCTCGAAATTACGTACATCATGATGCGCGTCAAAATGAATGATGCCCACCTTCTGGCCCGGATGACGGTCAGCAAAGGCTTTGAGCGACGGACAGCTCGTCGAATGATCGCCGCCAACAATAATCGGGATCAAGTTAGGCTGCTCCTTGTACAGCACCCGGAGACTATCCTCGATACGTCGATGACATTCCGCGATGTCGGTCACATGCATCTGGATATCGCCGAGGTCACGGACGGCCAAATCCTGCAAATCGACGCCATATTCCATCGAATAGGTCGTAAAAGACTTGAACGCCGCACGAACTGTGGCAGGGGTCGTTGAAGCGCCCGAATGCGAGATCGACGACTTGGATAAAGGTACGCCGACAATCCCTGCAAGCAGCTCCTCATGGCCGTCCCAAGGGCGGATCCACTGGGCGACTTTGGTTTCCATATGATCACGAAACGCAGCTTGATCGGGCGATTTCAAATAAGGAATCTCATCACTCATAACGCTTCCTCCTCCTCTGTCGCCGCCACAAGCTGGCGGTTCCAAACGGTGGGTTTCCCGTTTTTTATCACACCATATGTGTGGTTGATCCCAAAATGATACGGGAGATAGGCAATGTTAGGCGCATCAAAAATCGCTAGATCCGCGCATTTGCCCACCTCGATCGATCCAATAACATCCCCGCGCCCCAGCGCATTCGCCGCGTTAATCGTGCAGGCGGTCAGAATTTCCTCTGGCGTCATTTTCAAATACAGCGACGCCAGCATCATGATAAGCTGTATCGACTCCGTCGGACAGGAGCCGGGGTTATAGTCCGTGGACAGGGCTACCGGCAGGCCGTACCTGTCGATCATGTCACGGGCACGCGCATGCGTGGCTAGACCGAGATTGAACGATGTGCCCGGCAGCAGCACCGGGATAACGCCGCTCTCAGCCAGAGCCGCAAGCCCCTTATCCGTTGCCGCCAGCAAATGCTCGGCGGATACTGCGCCTACCTCTCCCGCCAACTCGGCACCACCGAGCGGAACAATTTCGTCCGCGTGAATTTTCGCACGCAGCCCCAGACGCTGCGCTTCCGTTAAAATACGACGCGACTCCTCAACAGAGAAAACGCCATTTTCGCAAAACACGTCGCAAAACTCGGCAAGGCCCTCTTCCGCTACTTTAGGCAGCATGTCGCCCACAATAGCATCGACGAACGCCTCGCGTCGCCCCTTATACTCCTCAGGCACCGCATGCGCCCCCATAAATGTGGATACAACATCAACAGCGTGTGTCGCGTCCAAACGTTTGGCAACGCGCAGCTGCTTTAATTCCGCTTCTAATGAGAGACCATAGCCACTCTTCGCTTCAACAGTTGTAACGCCATTCAGCAGCATTTCGTTGAGGCTGCGGCGCGCCTTCTCATACAGCTCCTGCTCGCTTGCCGCGCGTGTAGATCTGACCGTATGAAGAATGCCCCCTCCCTGCGCCAAAATGTCCAAATACGGAACACCCGACCGCTTTAGCGCCAGCTCATGCTCACGAGAACCCGCATGCACGAGATGGGTATGCGGATCAACGAGACCGGGCGTGACCAGCCGTCCGCCGATGTCCAGCTTCACCGCTACTTGGCTCCCTGCAAACTGGTCTTGAAACACACTCGCCGGTCCGAACCAAGCAATTCTCCCCTGCCTAATGGCGATTACCGCATCCTTGATCTCACAAACCTCTTTCATGGACTCCCCGTAGCACGGTTTATTTCCCTGCGGGGTCACCAAACTGCCTATACCGGTGAGGAGCAAATCAATTCGTTCCATCTTCGCTCCTCCTATTCCTGCTCGCGCATCGGGATGCGGATGCCGTGTTTCTCCGCCGTTTCGATCGCTTCGTCATACCCGGCATCCACATGGCGGATAACACCCATGCCAGGGTCTGAGGTCAGCACACTACGCAGCCTCTCTGCCGCTGCTTCCGTTCCATCCGCCACCACGACCATGCCTGCGTGAAGCGAATACCCCATGCCAACGCCGCCGCCGTGGTGAATAGAAACCCAAGAGGCACCTGCTGACGTATTGATTAAAGCATTCAATATCGCCCAGTCGCCAACGGCATCAGAGCCATCCTTCATCGCTTCCGTTTCCCGATTCGGCGAAGCAACGGAGCCGCAATCCAGATGATCGCGCCCGATAACAATCGGCGCCTTCAGCTCTCCGCTGCGGACCATCTCGTTAAGCGCGTGCCCGAATTTCTCGCGCTCGCCATAGCCCAGCCAGCAGATCCGCGCCGGCAGCCCTTGGAAGGCGACGCGTTCGCCCGCCATTTTAATCCAACGATGCAAATGGGCATTGTCCGGGAAGAGGCGCAGCACGAGCTCATCGGTTTTGCGAATGTCCTCCGGATCGCCGGAAAGCGCGACCCAGCGGAACGGACCTTTCCCTTCACAGAACAGCGGTCGGATATACGCAGGAACAAAGCCAGGGAAATCAAAAGCATTCGCGACACCTTGATCGAACGCAACCTGACGAATGTTGTTGCCATAGTCGAATACAATGGAACCCATCTTTTGCAGATCAAGCATTGCTTGCACATGCTGGGCCATGCTGCTTTTGGAAAGCTGCACATACGTTTCCGGATTCCGCTGCCGGAGTTCCACCGCTTCCTCCAGCGTCATCCCGGCAGGGATATATCCGATAAGCGGGTCATGTGCCGAAGTCTGATCCGTTACAAAATGCGGCTTAATCCCGCGCCGCACAAATTCCGGGTACACCTCTGACGCATTGCCCAGAAGTCCGATGGAGAGCGGCTTCCCGGCTGTCATCGCTTTCTCGGCGAGGAGAAGCGCTTCATCCAATGTTTCCGCGAGCACATCGCAATAGCGGGTTTGAATACGGCGCTCGATCCGGTTGCGATCGACTTCCACGGCGATGACGACGCCTTCATTCATCGTAACCGCCAGAGGCTGCGCGCCGCCCATGCCGCCAAGACCGGCTGTCAGGGTCAGCGTACCTTGCAGCGTACCTCCTGCATGCTGTCTGGCCGCTTCCGCGAACGTTTCGTAGGTGCCTTGCAGAATGCCCTGAGTACCGATGTAGATCCAGCTGCCCGCTGTCATTTGGCCATACATCATCAGCCCCTTCGCTTCCAGCTCGCGGAAATGCTCCCAATTGGCCCATTTGGGAACGAGCACCGAGTTGGACAGTAGGACACGTGGTGCCCGCTCGTGCGTTTTGAAAACACCTACCGGTTTGCCCGATTGAATGAGCAAAGTTTCATCGTTGTCCAAACGTTGGAGCTCACGAACGATAGCGTCAAACGCCGGCCAATTTCGTGCTGCTTTGCCGATACCACCATAAACCACAAGATCCTCCGGGCGCTCTGCGACCTCAGGGTCCAGATTGTTCATCAACATGCGCATCGCCGCTTCCTGCACCCAGCCTTTGCAGGATAAGTCTGTGCCTCGAGGGGCGCGGATTACTCTTTTTCCGTGGTTAGCATTCGTCATATCAGCATCTCCTTTGATTTTAAAATAACGAACCTGTAACTGCCTCAACGGCTCGCAGCCATTCGCCTTCCAGCAGCGCAGCAGCTACTTCCTCAATCTCACGAGAGGTGGAGCGATCCTCAATCACGGGCGGGACGAGTGCTCGCAGTTTGTCGTACAGCACGCGAGTGGCTGGGGCAAGACCTTCCGCCCCGATGAACTCAGCGGCTTCAGCAGCACAAATCAGTTCGATCGCCAGCACCTTCGACACATTGTCGATCACTTGGGCCGCATGGCGCGCTGCCGTTGTCCCCATCGACACATGGTCCTCCTGATTCGCCGAAGACGGGATGGAATCTACGCTGGAGGGGTGAGCCAGCACTTTATTCTCCGACACAAGCGATGCGCTGACATACTGTGTAATCATCATGCCGGAGCCGACACCAGGGTTATGGCTGAGAAAAGCAGGCAGTCCGCCGGACAATGCCGGATTCACCAGCCGCTCCGTGCGGCGTTCGGAAATGTTCGCAAGCTCGCTCATGCCGATTTTCAGAAAATCCATCGCAAAAGCAATCGGCTGCCCGTGGAAATTGCCTCCGGAAATGACAAGTCCTTTATCCACGAATAGTAACGGATTATCTGTCGCTGAATTAATCTCTATGGCGATCTTGTCTCCCGCATAACCAAGAACTTGGCGCGTCGCACCGTGAACCTGCGGCAAGCAGCGCAAGGAATAGGCGTCCTGCACGCGGATCTCGCCCTGACGCGTCGTCAGCTTGCTGCCTTGCAGCAGCGTGCGCAGGTTACCCGCTACCCCGATCTGCTCCGGGTAAGGACGAACGCGCTGCACTTCATCGGCATAAGCGTCCGGGATGCCGCGCAAGCACTCCACCGTCATCGCCGCGATGACATCCGCGATCCGTGCGAGGCGCTCCGCTTTGACGAACGCTAACGTGCCGATCGAAGCCATAATCTGCGTGCCGTTGATCAAAGCAAGCCCTTCTTTTGCCTGAAGCGTAATCGGCTTCAGGCCTGCTTTGGCAAGCGCCAGAGCACCCGGTAGGCGCTGCCCTTGGTAGATGGCCTCGCCTTCGCCCATCAGCACGAGCGCCAGATGAGACAGCGGCGCCAAGTCCCCGCTTGCGCCTAGCGAGCCCTGCTCCGGCACAATAGGATGCACGCCACCATTGATGCAATCGACCAGCAGCTGCAGCGTTTCCGGACGGATGCCGGAGTGCCCTTTGGCCAGCGCATTTGCGCGCAGCAGCATCAACGCCCGCACGGTTGGTTCCGGCAGCGGCCTGCCTACCGCGCAAGCATGGCTGCGGATCAGATTGAGCTGCAGCTGTACCGCGTCCTGCGGGGAAATGTGTACGTCGCTGAATTTCCCGAAGCCCGTCGTGACGCCATACACCACTTGGCCTGTCGCGACAAGCTCCTCCACCATAGCGCGGCACTTCACCACGCGTTTCATCGCTTCTTCCTCCAGCGCCACAGGCACCCCTTCGTAAGCAACCGCTGCCACTAATGCCGGCGTCAACTGCTCACCATCTAATTTCACCGGAGGTTTACCTCCTCCGTCATCTTGTTGCAGCTTCTCTTCATATATCATCGCCATGTCTATTCAGACCCCTTTCTCGCTTTAATAAAAGAAAGGGACCGTACGGAAGATGTTCTCTTCCATACGGTCCCATTTTAAAAAAGAGGGTTTTATGCGATTGTCCGGTATCCTGCTTCAGCCGATCCCTCATCGCGCTCACTCACTTTTGAATTATTTTGTTGTTATGCCTTTTGTTATACCTTCCTTTATTGTCACACGGGGGTTCGCAGACTGTCAATATGGCTTATTGCCCAAAGACTGAGATCCACACACAAAAAAAGCCCCACCCGCCTTTGCTTGAGCGAATGAGACTTTTATCTAAAAACTTAAGCTAACCATTCTTTCACTTTGGATGAGAAATTGTTTAGCATTTCTTGCGAGCCGTATTGACCGCTGAAATCTTCGATGCCAAGGTAGCCGTCGTATCCAACTGCTTTCAAATCAACCAGCAGCTGTTTCCAGTTCACGATACCCGCGTCAATCGGTGCCCACTCGCTTTTCCAAAGCTTAATGCCGTCTTGCGTTTCACCTGTCGGTACCCATTGCGCATTTTTCACATGCACATGTGCCAGGTATGGCCCTAGCAGCTCAAGGCCCATGCGGTAGTTCTCGAAACCTTCGTGGACCATGTTGCCTGCATCATGCAGCACGCCGATGTGGTCTGGATTGAACTGTGAAACCAGGCGGTGAGACAGCCCCGCGCTTGGAGTAATTGTGTTATGGTGGATTTCAGCCAACGCCTTGATCCCATATTGCTGCGAAAACTCTTGCACATGGTGCAGATAGTCCGTAGCTTTTGCAAACAAATCGTTATAGTTTACGCTTTTATCATAATTAGGAACTCCGCAACGGATGAAAGAAGCTCCTACTTTTTTCGCCGCTTTAAATACACGCTCAGTTTCATCCACATTGCAGTCATTCAAGTAAGGAGTAACGCTTAAATTCACCAGGTTATTGTTAACAGCAATGAGTCTGAAACGCTCCAATTCTTCATCGGAAGCACTTGGATCAATGGAGCAAAGATTGTTACGCCAGAAAGACGGCTTCTCGTTAGCCACTTCCGCCGGAGTATCTTTAAAACGCCATTCAATCCCTTCAATACCTGCTGCTGTTGCTGCCTTGGCCAGTTCCTCAGGTGTTAAGTCAGGTGTTGCTACTGTAAAAATAGACAATTTCATATTGAATCCTCCTTAGAGTATCGATCATCGTTGTAAGTAGAATAGCTTGTTTGTTTAACTCTTCTTTATTTTGCAGTATAATAAAAACGTATTCATTGCATTAATTGGGCAAAAGTTTGCTAATATTGACTCCAGTTTAATAGAGGAGAACCTCTCATGCAGGATCTATACCAAAATCTTCATCAGTTGATCAATTTCCGCCATACCTTGACGAATGAGCCGCGGCCGATGGATTTCCATCAGCATCAGGATCAATATGAAATCTATTTTTTCCTAACCGGGGATGTTCACTATTTTATCGAAAAGCAGGTCTATCATTTGCAGTATGGCGATCTGTTAATCATGCACAGCAACGAGCTTCACAGGCCTAATTTCCAATCCAAAAAACAGCGGTATGAGAACTGCGTCATCCACTTTAATCCTGCGCTGCTCGCTAACCTGAATTCTTCGCAGTTTGATTTGCTGCACTGCTTCAATAATCGCAAATTCGGCGAACAAAACCGGATGCGTCTGAATCCACAGCAAATTGATGACTTCCTGAAAATATTCGAGCGTATGGAGCTGTACACGCGCCCTCAAGCGTTGCCTGGATCGGACATTTTATTTGTGGCCGCTTTTACCGAGCTGCTCGTGTTTATTAACCGGATTTTCCTCAATCAAGGCAAACAAGAGGATCAGGTCATGATACCTGATAAGCTGTCCTCCCTTTTTACGTATATTGACGAAAATCTGGATCAGGATCTGTCGCTCGAGGTGCTGGAGCATGTTGTGTTTATGAATCGCTCCTATCTTTGCCGATTATTCAAAAAACATACAGGCAGCACCATTCATGAGCATATTCTATTTAAGCGCATTAACAAAGCGAAGCAGCTGCTCCGTGAAGGCTCTACGGTCACGGATACTTGCCAGTTGGCCGGTTTCAACGACTACTCCAACTTCATCCGCACCTTCAAAAAAGCGGTCGGCCTTCCCCCGCGCCAATATCAGGCGCAGCAGCGGCGGGGCTGATTGCGCACGCAGCCCTCGTCATAGACGGGGGCTGTTTTTATGTACGCGTATCTGCAGCTTTAACGCTGAAAACATCTATACAGTAGCTAAACCACAAAACAAAAAGCCCCCCATCCCCGCACAGGTGCAGCGGGATCTAGAGGACCTTATCACTCAACTTATTTCAAATTTTCCGGGTTCAGCTGCAAAAGCTCAGGCAGAACGAAAATGCCGTCCTTGCGAATCAGCACATCGTCGAACCAAATCTCGCCGCCGCCATACTCCGGACGTTGGATGTTCACGATATCCCAGTGCAGCGAGGACTTGTTGCCGTTGTAAGCATCGTCATAGCAGTTGCCTGGTGTGAAGTGGAAGCTGCCGTCGATTTTCTCGTCGAACAACGTATCTTTCATTGGATGCTGGATGAACGGGTTCACGCCGATCGCGAATTCCCCAACATAACGTGCGCCTTCATCCATATCGAAAATCTCATTAATGCGATCCGTATCGTTCGCAGTCGCTTTAATGATTTTCCCATTTTCAAATTCAAGCACGATGTTTTCGAAAATAAAGCCGTCATGCGGTGTAGGTGTATTAAAGGAAATAACGCCGTTCACGGAATCACGAACCGGTGCGGAGTAAACTTCGCCATCCGGAATGTTCAATTCGCCGTCGCATTTCACGCCGCCGATTCCTTTGATCGAGAACGTCAAATCCGTTCCAGGACCCACCAGACGCACTTTATCCGTGCGATCCATCAGTTCTTTCAGCGCGTCCATCGCTTTGGACATTTTGCCGTAATCCATCGTACATACGTTGAAATAGAACTCTTCGAATGCATCAGTGCTCATGCTAGCCAGCTGCGCCATGGAAGAAGTCGGGTAACGAAGAACGACCCATCTTGTATCCTTTATACGAACATCAAAGTGAACTTGTTGATAGTAAATAGAATTGTAAAGCTTCATCCGGTCCGCCGGGATATCCGATAGCTCGTAAATGTTAGCTCCGCCGCGCACGCCTATGTAGCCTTGCATTTTCTTCATTTGGAAAGCATCCACATCCGCCCAAGTTTGCATTTGAGCTTCAGTTCCTTCCATAACAAGTTGGCGAATGATCGCATGGTCCCGCACGTTAACATAAGGATGAGCGCCGGCTGCGTGAATCTTTTTCACGAGTTCTTTGACAAGCGCGTTATCGATGCCGTAAGCTTCGATCAAAATATTTTCACCAGGCTGCGCTTTAACTGAGTAATTCACAAGCACATCAGCCAGTTTCGTTAATCTTGGATCTAACATTTCTATCTCTCCTCTATTTCTTCTCTACTTCATCCACTGGGTCAAAAGACGGCTCATTCGTCTGGAAGCCGACTGTCGTCAAGTAAAACCATTCCCCATTCTCTTCCTGCTGAGAATCGAGTTCAAAAATAAGCGCGCGAAACTTTCTAAGCCATTCCGCATATTTTTCTTTGCTCATTTTGACTTCAACCTGCGTCATAATAATTGGCCAATGCGCACGGTCTGCAGATGGGATTTGAAACGCCTCTTCCGGGGCATTAATCGCTCTGCGTCTGGCACGCGCAAGCACGCTCAAAGTTCTCTCACGGTAGTAGTTCTCTACCTCGGAAACATAGGGGAGCAGCGCTTCACTAGGCACGAAGCCACGCGCGACGGCACGGTAAAACTTTTGAACGATACCATTCTTGAGTTCCGTACGTATCACTGAAATCAATCCATGCTTTTCCAGCTCATTCAAATGATAATGTACTTTGGCACGCGCCATTCCTAATAGTTTAGCCAATTGTTGGCCGGTATACGCTTTCTCGATGAGATAAAGCAGCACCTTGGCGCGCAGTGGATCACTTATCGTTTTTAATTGTTCTAACTCTTCAATAATATAGACCGGTTGCAGCTTCATCCTGGATTCGACCTCCCTCTCATGTACCAATTTTGCCGTGTAAATAAGCGTCTGTTGGTCAACTTTTAATCTCTTACGAGATTAATTAAACGACGGTCAAATCTTTTTAACCGTATCATAATGCGAAAAGGAAATCATGTCAATTGCCGTTTCTGCAATGCTCATCGACATCCCCCTCACTTAAATGTTTCAACGCGTTAACGAATTAACGAAGTTAAGCTTTATTCTCTATGGTAGCAAAAAGGGACGTTTCTGTCACCAAGAAAGGCGCAAAACGTCCCATAATTTTTAACTATAAATTTGGTTTCCCGCTTTACGGAACTCATTCGACTTTTCCAGCATCCCGCTGCTCACCGCCGACTCTTCATCCAGCCCCCGTGCATGCGCGTACTGCCTGATATCTTGCGTGATTCTCATGGAGCAAAACTTCGGTCCGCACATGGAACAAAAGTGTGCTGTTTTGGCGCCCTCGGCCGGCAGCGTTTCATCGTGATACTCGACCGCTCGCTCCGGATCGAGCGAGAGATTGAACTGGTCGCGCCAGCGGAACTCAAAGCGCGCCTTCGACAGCGCGTTGTCGCGAATTTGCGCGCCCGGGTGCCCTTTGGCCAGATCGGCGGCATGCGCAGCGATCTTGTAGGTGACGACCCCAACGCGGACGTCCTCTTTGTTCGGGAGGCCGAGATGCTCCTTCGGCGTCACATAACACAACATCGCCGTGCCGAACCAACCAATCATCGCCGCACCAATCGCGGAGGTGATGTGGTCGTAACCCGGCGCAATGTCCGTCGTCAGCGGTCCTAGCGTGTAGAATGGTGCTTCATCGCAGACTTCCAGCTGACGGTCCATGTTTTCCTTGATCATGTGCATCGGCACATGACCCGGCCCTTCAATCATCACTTGGACGTCGTGGCGCCAAGCGATTTTGGTCAGTTCGCCGAGCGTATCCAACTCGGCGAATTGCGCTTCGTCGTTCGCATCGGCGATCGAACCGGGACGCAGCCCGTCGCCAAGAGAGAAGGCGACGTCGTAGGCTTTCATAATTTCGCATATCTCTTCAAAATGTGTATACAGAAAGTTCTCTTGGTGATGTGCCAAACACCAGGCGGCCATAATGGATCCCCCACGAGACACGATCCCCGTTACGCGCTGAGCGGTCATCGGAATGTAACGCAGCAGCACGCCTGCATGAATCGTGAAATAGCTGACCCCTTGCTCCGCCTGTTCAATCAGCGTATCCCGATACACTTCCCATGAGAGGTCCTCAGCCTTGCCGTTTACTTTTTCAAGTGCTTGATACAAAGGCACCGTACCTACTGGAACAGGTGAATTACGGATGATCCATTCACGCGTTGTATGTATGTTTTTACCTGTCGACAAATCCATGATCGTATCTGCGCCCCAGCGGGTGGCCCACGTCATTTTCTCCACCTCTTCCTCAATGGAAGAAGCGACCGCAGAATTTCCGATGTTTGCATTGATTTTCACTAGGAAGTTGCGTCCGATGATCATAGGCTCGCTTTCCGGGTGATTAATATTAGAAGGAATAATGGCCCGGCCAAGCGCGACTTCATTCCGCACAAACTCACTATCCAGATTCTCGCGAATCGCAATGTACTCCATCTCAGGCGTAATGATGCCTTTGCGGGCATAATGCATCTGGGTTACGTTACAACCCGGCTTAGCTCGAAGCGGCTTTCGATTTAATCCCGGGAATACTTCCGCAGCTCCTCTTGCATCCGGCGACGAAAGTCCGTTATCTTCCGGCTTTACTTCACGTCCTTCATAAGCTTCTACGTCCCCGCGCTCTTCAATCCATGGCAAGCGATTAGCCGGCAGCCCTTGGCGAATATTGGTATTTTGTTCCGTATCCGTATAAATACCGCTTGTATCATACACATGTACAGGCTCATTCGCTACTTCGTCGCCGTGAATATTCGTGGATGTCCCGAGCGAAATTTCCCTCACAGGTACTTGGATATCCGGTCTCGACCCTTGTAGATACACCTTTTTACTGCCAGGAAATGTAGAAACTTGAACGTCTTTCACGGGGCTGCTGTTATTGCTTGTTGTCACATCATGACCTCCTTTTAATAGTTAATTGGATAAACGACTACGGCGTCTTTAAAATGCGATCCAGCTCCGACGCCGCTTCCTGCGGGGAGCGCGCGCCAGCGATCGCGCTCACAACCGCCACGCCATCCGCCCCTGCGCGGATGACGGGCAACGCATTTGTGGCATCGATGCCCCCGATGCCAACCAAAGGCAGCCGGATGCCGCCTTCGCGCATCCGGGCAATCATGGCAGGCCCCTGGACCTCACGCGCATCGAGCTTCGTGCGCGTGGCGTATTGGGGGCCTACGCCCAGATAGTCGGCGCCTTCGGCGAGCGCCGACTGCGCCTCCCCCAGATCGTGGGCCGACACGCCCACGATCATATGCTTCAGCCGCTGCCGCACGGCGGCGGCTGGGGCGTCCTCTTGGCCGATGTGAATTCCATCGGCCTCCAGCTCTAGAGCGAGCCTTTCATCGTCGTTGACGATGAAAGGGATCCGGTGCTGCGCGCACAAGCGGCGCAGCCGGGCGCCCAGCTCGAGCAGCGCCGGCCCTTGCAGGGCTCCGGCGCCTTTCTCGCGGAGCTGAAACATCGTGATGCCGCCGGCAATTGCCGCCTCCAGCACCGCATAAGGGTCAGCCCCTCCACAGTTCGGGCTGCCCATCACCAAATACAACCGCAGCGCTTTGCGCAGTTCTTCACTCGTCATCGCGTACCTCCAGCGTAAACATCGTGACTCACTATAACCGTGTTGGAGGATGCAGCGCCCTCCTGCCTTTGCCCCCGCCCGTAAGCCCAATGGTTCGTTGGCCCATGGCCGCTTCCGATATACAGCGGTTCGGCAATTGCGGCTTGGATGAAATTTTTGGCCAAACGCAAAGATTCAGAAGCTGCCAGACCCTGTGCAAGTCCGGAAGTGATTGCCGCAGCAAACGTGCAGCCTGTACCGTGCGTATGCGGTGTATGTAGACGTCGGGAAGAGTACTCTGTGAACGACTTTCCGTCATAGAGCAGATCCGTAGCATAAACCGAATCCGCTTCATGACCGCCTTTGATCATCACATGCTGACAGCCGTATGCATGGATTATCCTTGCTGCTTGCTGACGCGACTCGCTATCTGTGATCGATATCCCGCTAAGCGCCTCCGCTTCCGGAATGTTTGGCGTGACCACGTCAGCCAGCGGCAGCAGATACTCAATCATGGCGTCTATCGCCTCTTGTTGAAGCAAAGAGGCGCCGCCTTTGGCGATCATGACGGGATCAACGACAACCCTCTCCCATTTGTAGCTTTTTATCGCTGCTGCTACGATTTGGATGATTTCAGATGAGAATAACATCCCGGTTTTGAGCGCATCCGGTCGCAAATCAGCTCCGATGGACGCTAACTGCTGTTCCACCGCCTGGGCGCTCATCGGGAACACGCCTTGAACGCCGAGCGTGTTCTGCGCGGTCACGGCCGTAATCACCGACATGCCGTAGACGCCCAGCTCTTGGAACGTCTTTAAATCGGCCTGAATTCCTGCTCCCCCTCCGCTATCGGAGCCGGCGATGGTCAGAGCTTTATATATGGACATCTGAGCTTCCCCTTTCATGTCGTTAAAAACTTAGGTCAATTAGCGCCGTTCGGATGAGACGGCCTTTTTCGACAGCTCGCTGGCGGTAGCAGCCGTTCTCCTGCCCGAGACGGCCTTTTCGGCTCTCTTGAGCCAGCCTGCTCGCCCATTAATCACCGCCTAGCCGACGAGAAAGCCTTTTTCGACAGCTCGCTGGCGGTAGCAACCATTCTCCTGCCCGAGTCGGCCTTTTCAGCTCTCTCGAGCCAGCCTTCTCGCCCGTTGATCACCGCCCAGCCGCCGAGAAAGCCTTTTTCGACCGCTAGCTGGCGGCAGCGCCAGTTGACGGCCTTTCCGCCCATCCTACACTCGGCTAAAACCATCCATCGGACTGCTCGCCGAAGCATAACGTTTCTTTGGAATTCGGCCTGCCTTGAAGCCGGCGCGTCCCGCTTCAATAGCGAGCTTCATAGCATACGCCATTTTGACCGGATCCTTGGCACCCGAAACCGCTGTGTTCAGCAGCACGCCATCTGCGCCCATCTCCATCGCCAGTGCTGCGTCCGAAGGAGCGCCAATTCCTGCATCGACGATGACAGGCACCGTTGCTTGCTCAATAATGAAGCTCAGGTTGAGCGGATTGATAATGCCCTGCCCTGTGCCAATTGGTGAAGCTCCCGGCATGATGGCATGCACTCCGAGCGTTTGCAGGCGCTTAGCCAACAACACGTCATCCGACGTATACGGCAGTACGATGAAGCCCTCTTCAAGCAGCATCTCCGATGCTTTTAATGTTTCAACAGGGTCAGGCAGCAGCGTCATCTCATCGCCAATCACTTCTACCTTAATCATGTCGCAAAGCCCGGATGCCTTCGCCAATTTGGCGATGCGCACCGCTTCTTCCGCTGTTTTGGCCCCTGCCGTGTTCGGCAGCAGTGTGAAGTTCGACACATCCAGCATGGATAAGAAATTCGGCTGACTCGCCTCAAAAATATTCATCCTACGCACCGCAAACGTCAAAATCTGCGATTCGCTCACATCAACAGCCTGCTTCTGAATATCAAAATTCGGGAATTTGCCTGTGCCTAACAGCAGTCTTGAACGAAATTCATATGGTCCGATTTTTAACATGGTTAATTATCCCCCTCCAACAAAATGAACGATTTCGATTTTATGTCCTTCCGCTAACTCCGTTTTCACATGATCTTCTTTTTGTAAAATGTTCTGATTATGCTCGACAACGAGCATTTTCTCCTGCAGCTCAAAATGGGCAAGCAGCTCTTCAATCGTACGAATCGCATCCGGAACCTCGACGCTCTGGCCGTTAATGTGCAGCTTCAATACCGTGCAGCTCCTCTCCTTGTAGTCGCCCGCTTTCCAAGCGCTTGGACGTTCCCGACAGATCGGGGCAGAATGCATCCAAATTCGGCTGCAAGTTACTCGCGTCCTCGCCTGATACAAGCTGAGCGATGATCTTCCCCGTGATCGGGCTGAGCAAAATCCCGTTGCGATAATGCCCGCAGGCCGCAAATAAGCCCTCATACATCGGGACTTTGCCGATGTACGGCATGCCGTCTGGCGTCTGCGGACGCAGGCCTGACCAAGCCTTCTCCCACTCGGCTTCAACGATTGCGGGCATTAATTGCTTCGCTCGCTCCATCAGCTCGGCGAGCCCAGCTAGTGACACCTTGCGGTCGTAGCTATTCGGCACAACTGTCGCGCCGACGAGGAGTCGTCCTCCCGCTTTGGGGACAATATAGCACCCTGGCGTGAACAGGGTTTTCTGCAGCTCGCGCTTTTCGGCGAGAACCGAGAAGCACTCCCCCTTCACGGGATACACCGGTAGGTCGATCCCGCTGCCGACGAGGAGCTGGCCGCTCCATGTCCCGGCCGCCACAACAACGTGCTCGCTATACAGCGGCCCCTCGCTCGTCATGACGCCGATGACGCGATCGCGCTCCGTCAGCAGCCCTTGCACGTTGGCGAATTCCTGCAGCTTCGCCCCGAACACCCGCGCTGCCTGCGCGAATGCCGCCGCCAGCTGCGGCGCCTCCACCTGCCCATCCTCGGGCAGGTACAATGCTCCGCGCGTCGCTCGGCTCAGCGCGGGTTCGAGTGCTGCGGCTGCGGCTGCGCTCAGCCACTCCGCTCTTTCACCCGCTGTGCGCTGGAGTTTCTCCCTCGCGCGCAGCTCTTGCTCCTGAGCGTCGCTGAGCGCGACGTTCAGGAGCCCTTCACGGACGAGACCGATGTCGATGCCCGTGAGGCTCTTCAGTTCCCCGCTCAGTTCGGGGAACATCGCTCTGCTTTGCCGGGCCCACTGGAACAGGGGCCCGGTGTCCTCCATCTCGGACTGCGCTCCGAGCATGCCGGCTGCGGCAGCCGAGGCCTCCGTCCCTAACCTGCTGCGCTCCAGCAACGTGACGGACTGGCCTCGCTTCGCCAAGTGATAGGCGATCGATGCGCCTATCACGCCTCCGCCAACGATGATAACGTCACTCGTATGCTTCAAGTCTCTCACCTCTAGTTTCTTCTTGCTGCTGCAACTCTTGGATGTAAGCTTTTACGGTTTCCACGGGGTCATCCGCCTCCCAAATGCCGCTCATCACTGCGATGCCGGAAGCTCCTGCAGCCAGCACAGGCCTTACTCTTGCAGGTGTTATACCACCGATAGCGATGACTGGAATCGTTACCTGCCGGGCAACATTCCCCAGTTGTTCAAGCCCTCTTGGCTCAACCCCCAGCTTGGAATTCGTTGCGAAAATATGCCCATACAAGACATAATCCGCCCCTTCGCGCTCGCGTCTGACAGCTTCCTCCGTGCTATGTACAGAGACTCCTGTGCGATGCGCACTTTGATAGCTATCTCTTATCTCCAGCAGCTGCGGAGAGCTTTCGGGAAGGTGCAAACCGCCAAGTCCGGCTGCAGTTGCCATCCAGGGATAACCGTTGATACAAAGGGTTTGCGCGGGTAAACCTTGTTCCAACAAATACTGTACGCCCATAAAAACTTCATCCATCGGCTTATTTTTCTCACGGATATGAATGGCTGTGACATAAGGATGGATCCGGGTTGCAATCGCAGCCATCTCCTTCCATGCCAACTTGCCATTCGATATCACATGCAGCTCGCGCTCGGACATGGAAGCCCGCCTCCTCACTTTTTAAACCGATGTATCGATAGGCAGTGCAGCCTGGTGCGGCAATCAAGACGCAAAAAAACCACTTTTCCTAAGAAAAGTGGTTGTAGGTTGCCCGCATAATAAACATGCAAAAATGAGGCGCCAAAGTCCGGTTTCCACTTTCCTCCGCTGGTATGACCCAGTTCAGGTTCAAAGGGTTCAGATTGCTCTGTCTCAGCCTTGCGGCGCCCCTAGGGATACATTCGTATTCATTTGTTCATTATCATAACACGGTATCCAGTCGATGGAAATAAAAATTTCCAACCTATCTTATCCTAGTCACCCGAAGCTATAGCTCTTATAATAGGGAGAACGTAACTCTCGGCCTTTATTATCCATTGTCAGGAAGGATGAACACCCAGATGCTAGCTCAATTGAATCGCCAACTGGAAAAAATCTTGCCGCTCATCACACCTGTCAGCGTGCTTATCGGTGTTCTGCTCGGCAGTCATTTATCCGGCTTTACCTTCTTATCGCCTTGGCTGTTTGCCTTTATGACATTCTCAGGCAGCATCAGCTCCAGCTTCAAGGAATTTGTTAAAGTGATCGTCCAGCCCTTCCCTCTTATCGCTACCCTGCTAATTTTACATGTCGGTATGCCGCTGCTTGCGCTTGGACTCGGTCACGCCGTTTACAGCTCGGAACCGTTAACCATCACAGGACTCATTCTGGCTGCAGCCATTCCAACAGGGATTACAAGCTTCGTGTGGGTCGCCATTTATCGGGGAAACATCGTGCTGACCCTATCCATTATTCTCATGGATACCGTTCTTTCACCGTTTGTTGTGCCCTATACACTCTCTGCACTGGTCGGTACGAAAGTCCAGATGGACACTTTTGCCATGATGCAAGGTCTATTCTTCATGATCGTCGTCCCGTCTTTACTGGGCATGCTGCTTAATCAATGGACGAAAGGCAAAATCAAAGAGCAGTGGAGCGGCCGTCTAGGTCCTTTTTCGAAAATATGCATGGGCATCGTTGTCGCAATTAACAGCTCTGTTATCGCGCCATACTTGCGTGATTTTAATGCCAAACTGCTTGGTTTGGCCGGTTTTGTACTAGCCCTCGCTTCTCTCGGCTACATCCTGGGATGGATCGTCGCCAAGCTGATGAAGTGGGAGCAGGATGTCGTTGTGGCGCTTACATTTAACAGCGGGATGCGGAATATTAGCGCCGGCGCCGTGCTTGCTGTAGCGTACTTTCCGCCTCCGGTGGCGATTCCCGTTGTGCTCGGGATGCTGTTCCAGCAGTCGCTGGCGTCGTTATTCGGTTTTTTATTAAACAGAAAATACGCTTTGAAAAGCGATAGACCTAATCTAACTGTGAATCGAGCCAAACAAGTTTAATGGAGGAGCTGCCTGTGCAGCTTCTTTTTTGCATGCTCTTTTACACACTCAGCCATTTTTAAGCTAACATTTATCTCCTATTCAGCTTCCCTTCTCTTTTTTTTCATAATTGAGCCGTACAATGAAAATGAAATGGAAGATTATCGACAGGAGTGGTACATAGACATATGAAAATTAAAATGAAACAAATAGCCGGCTTATGCATCCTTCTTCCCGCTTTGCTCAGCGCTTGCGGCAACCAAGCTTCCCCTCAGCAAGCAGCGGCAAGTACAGCACAACCTCAAGCGAGCGCACAAGCTTCACCGGATGCGAAACAGCAGGGGCAGAACCGTCCCGCGATGAGTCAGGCGCAGAGACAGTTGTTCAGCACCTTCCAAACGCTGCTCATGATGGACAAAGCTGAAGGACTTGCGATTACTAAGGACCAAGCCCAAGTCATGCTGCCTGTTGCGCAGGACATCGAAACCAAAGCTGAGCTCAGCGACGAGAACAAAACGAAGCTGCTCGAGAAGCTGACGGATGCGCAGAAGAAGTTCATCGACGACGCTGCGAGCAAGATGGCGAATATGGGCAATGGCGGTGGAAGAGGACAAGGAGGTAACGGCGGCAATCCAGGCGATGGCACGCGTGGCAACTTCAATGGGCAAAAAGGCACGAAACCGGACGCCTCAGGCGCACCTGCCCCTTCGTCTTCACCGAATGCAGCAGCCGGTTCAGACGGCGCGAACGCTGGGAAACAGCCTCGCGGGAACGGCGGCAACGGCGGCAATCGTCCTGCCGGTGGCAATGGCGGGCAAATGATGAAAGATCCGGGCAAACAGCTTGTGGAGCTTTTGCAGGAGAGAGTGAAGTAACTCCGAGATCTCATCTTTAGAGGAACTTCAGGCCGTTAATCATCCAAAAGGCCATCTTTTGGATGGTAAGTGGGAACTGGCGTCCTCTATTTCGCCACTTTTAGGCTAAATATGCGGCTCAACGGGCAAATAAGGCCCTGTAGTTCCGCTTAGACAGGGAATGGCGCTATTCCGCACAAATAGCGGACTCCAGTTCCCCTAAGACTAACCCGAACGAAAAAAGGGCCTCCCGTCGGTAGATTTCTCTACACCCGGGACAGCCCTTTTCGGCGTTGATGGTTAACCTCTGAGTGCCTGAACAACCTGCTCGGCATTCGCTTCACCGCTGGCCACCAGCTCAACGTGATCGGCAAACATATCACACATATAAACGAACAAGCTTAAAATCTCCAGCACTTCCTCACTATCAAAAGAACGCGCAGCCGAGATGCTGTACACATAGCGGTAATGCAGCTCATTATGCTCATTAATGCCAAAATGGCCAATCGGCAACCGCGTGTTGATCTCAAGCAGCAAGGCGGCAACCTCTTCGCGCTTCCCCTCTTCAAGGTGAAAAGGAAGCGTACTGTATATTTGCAGCAGCTGAATCGCAGCGATCTCTTCGTCGTTCAAAGGTAAAAAGCTAAAGTGCAGGAAACGTTCTCGCTCCTTTTTATCCTCCTGAAAACCGGCCATCAGCACGTGAAGCGGAATCGCGTCTGATTTCTCCAACAAATTGGTGGCAAGGCCTGTCTCATCCAAAATCTCTTTTAAAAGCCCTAACTGCGCGAAATGACGCGCGTGTACATGATCTGGCAGCATATCCGTCCGCCCTCCTACTTTCTTATGCCCAATACGTTAACCAGGCTGCTTAATCTACTTATCTGCTTATCTTTTAATCTGCTCATTTTTAACTTCCTCAAAAGCAAATATACTTCTTCCCAAGGCTTCTGCGCAAATGCGAACGGGATACACTCACCCACTCCCGTACGCGAAAAAGCAACAGGCGACATCATTATCCCTGTTGCTTATACGAGATTCACTTTATTTGCCGCCTCGCTGTTGGATGACATGCGTTAACTCATGTCCGAGCAGCTCCTGACCTTCGCGCGAATCCGGGTTATAGCGTCCTTCACGGAAAAAGATATCATTCCCTGTCGCAAAAGCTTCCGCGCCTAACGAAGCATTCATCTTCGATGACTGTGGATTATTATGGATGTTCACATTGCTGAAATCCGCATTAAAGGCAGATTCCATCTTAGCCTGTATTTGCGCGTCCATCTTACTGCCGCTGCCTTGCATGGATTTAATCTCCGATTCAATGGAAGCATCGGCTTCAAACGCTTCGCCGTCAGACGATTTCATCTGCAGCTCTTCCTCTTCCATCTCTCCACCTTCGCTCCGCTGGATCGTCTCCGAGGACGGCTTCATCTGCAGCTCTTCCTCTTCCATCTCTCCGCCTTCGCTCCGCTGGATCGTCTCCGAGGATGGCTTCATCTGCAGCTCTTCCTCTTCCATCTCTCCGCCTTCGCTCCGCTGAATCGTCTCCGAGGATGGCTTCATCTGCAGCTCTTCCTCTTCCATCTCTCCGCCTTCGCTCCGCTGGATCGTCTCCGAGGACGGCTTCATCTGCAGCTCTTCCTCTTCCGACTCTCCACTTTCGCTCCGCTGCACATCAGCGGACGCCCCGCTATTTTCCGAGGCTGCGATTTTGTCCGCCACTTCTTTGCCAACTTGATCCGCCTCTTGTTCATAAGCGTCTCCAGCCGGCCCGACCGTCAGTTTCGTCTGTATGGACAGCATGCTGCCTACCGCTTTATTCCCAATAGCCCGTTGTATATTCATGAGATCTGCTCCTGCAGACTGCCCTTGTGAATGACTCTTATTACGATGATTGTGCAGGGAAGTATCTGGCTGCCTGTTGATACGCGATAGATGCATTGGCATATGAACCCTCCTAGAATGGTAGTACTAAGTAAAATGCCATCAATTGACGGCTTGCGCCCCATCATTATCCGTATCTAAGCGCATGATGTCTTCTAATTTTCACTATATCATACCTGCTGATTTTTGAGGTTACATTTTGTTTGGTTTTCGATCTATAATGAGCACGGCAATATCATCCGATTGGATAGCGCCATTGGCGAAGCGGTCGACATCCTGGGTCATCTGTTCCAGTAGCTGTGCCGGCTGGCTCGACAACTCCTTTTGTAAAAGCTCATGAAGTCGCGAGAAGCCGTATTGCTCCTGCTGCCGGTTTTCTGCTTCTGTAATGCCATCCGTATACATGATCAGGCGGTCACCCTGGACAAGCGTCACTTCGTTATCCACATAAAGCATGTCATCCATTACGCCAAGCGGAAGTCCCTTTTTCCCCTTCAGCTGCTCCACATCGCCGTTACCACGGACAATGTATGGCGGACAATGACCGCCGTCACTGTACTGCAGACGCCCTGTGCCTATATGAAGCACCCCGCAGAAAATCGTCGCAAACATCGTCGAATCGTCCTTGTACAACTCTTGATTCACGGCTGTAAGCAGCTCTCCAGGTGACATATCCGGGCTCATTTTCCCCTTGAGCAAGGTCATCGTAACCGCCATGAACAACGCCGCAGGAATCCCTTTATCCGATACATCCCCCAAAACGAAAAACAGCTTATCGTCGCCAAGTCGAAAATAATCGTAAAAGTCGCCGCCGACCTCACGTGCCGGACGAATAAAAGCCCTTGCTTCCGCCGTAATTTCATTGGCCTCCGCCGTCATGTACAAGCCTTGACGTGGCAAGAAGCCCATTTGAATGTTGGTTGCGATGCGCAATTCGCTTTCCATTCGTTCTTTGGCGGCCGTCGTCTTCTCCAAAACGTCGTAGAGCATGGCATTCTCCAAAGATGCCGCGATTGGAGAAGCAATGGACTCTAGTAGCTGCAAATCACGGTCGGTAAAATGCACATCCTCGCGCTTGTTCAGCACCTGCAGAACGCCGATAATTTTACCTTTGCTCACCAGCGGCACGCAAAGCATGTTACGCGTCGGGTAATCGACACGTTTGGCGACCTTCGAGGACCAGCGTTCGTCCTGAGCCGCATCGTCGATTTTGACCGATTGGCCGGTCTGGGCCACCCAGCCGGCGATACCTTCGCCGATTTTGAGGCGAATTTCGCGGACTTCATCGCCTTTTTCACCAAGCGCAAGGTCGAAAAACAGCTCATCTTTTTCCTCATCGACCAAGATGACGGAAGAAGCTTCTGCATTCATGATGCGGGAGGAGGTCTCCATGATTTTGATCAGCAAATCCTGTTTGTGAATCGTCGAGTTCACTTCCAAGCTGACATCGAACAGCTGCATCGTCCGCTGAAGCTCCAGATCAGCCGTCTTGCGCCTTCGTTCGCTAAGCTGCCATACGATGCCAATCACCAAGCAAACAAGAAGAAGAGCACCTACGACGATATTCATTTCGTACGCCTCCCCAGTTCTTGGGCTCGGCCTTCACACTTACTCGTTCGGCTAGGAAATGGCATGGATCGCATCATCTTCCTTGTCATAAATCGAAAAAATGGAACTAAACCCGGACATATCGAAAACCTCTTTGACATTCTCATTCATGCGCACAAGTGCCAACTTACCTTGGATGACCTTGATCATTTTCGCTGCGGATAACAAGCTTCTAAGTCCTGCGGAGCTGACGTAGTCAAGCCCCTGCAGATCAAAAATAAACTTGCCCTTCCCCTGCTCGACCAACTTAGAGAAAGCGGCTTCCAAGCTCGCGGACGTATTGGCATCCAGTCTGCCATTTAAGCTCAACAGGACAATGTCCCCCTGTATGCTCTCAGTTACATTCATGATATTCCCTCCTTCTGAATTCGGCGTTTTGTCATCATCAGTATATTCTCTTCGTTCAGACGCTCATAGCGGATATCATCCATCACTTGTTTCACAAAGTGAATGCCCAGACCGCCGATCCCACGCTCGTCCATACTAAGGTCAACCCGGGGGCTTGCCTTGAGCAGCGGATTAAAAGGCACTCCGCGATCCGTCAGACAAAGCTCCCAGCCATCTGCAGCAGCCCCGATGTCGAGACGGATCGTGTGCATACCTCGCTCCTCCGGGGGGTGCCCATAGAGAATGACATTGGTTATCAGCTCGTCGCAAACCAAATTCAATTGGAATAACGTCTGATCATCCATGCCCATCGCGGGTGACAGCCCTTTTAAGAATGCGCCTAACCGCTCAAGCTCCTTCAGATCATTGCTTAACACGATGGTCTCTACTGACACGTTCGTCCCGCCCTCTCTGCTTATCCGCCTAGCCCATTTAAGCCATTTTCAAAAGCATATTTTCCAGCAAGCGAACACGGGCACTTGAGGCATGCAGCAGGCCGATACCGATCTCCGGATACAACCTCACCAGTCGGGAAAGACTTTCACCTTGCAGCGCAAGCACTCGCACTTCATCGAAAATAGCCTGAGCTGTAACTGCAGAAGGCGATCCGTCCAGAGCCGTTGTTTCCCCAAATGGTTGTTTGGGTCCCAGAACACCAATTGTTACTGTCTCGCCTACACCAGTCTCATTGCTCAGCTCAACGTTGCCCTCAATGATTAAATACATCGCTGAATTGCTTTGCCCCCGGCGCAGTAAATAGGTCAGGTCTTCGTGGACTTCTTCCGTCGCAATACCAGCAATTAACCCCAGTTCATCCACTGACAAATCGGCGAATAAGGATACCTGCTTCAAGAAAATAACTTTATCCAGCATGGTCAAAAACTTGCGCTCTTCTCTCATCCCATCACGCTCCAGTGAACTTAATGCGTAAACCGCAATATCCTTCAGCCAATCGTCCGACCATCTCGCAGCTTCTTGCAGTAACTTGAGCGGCTCGGTCGTCGCTGTATCGCTGCTGGCCGTTCCTTGCTTCAATAATTCCAGCAGGGCCAAAGCCAATTTACGGTCCCCCAGCCCCTCGGCCAGTACCTCAAGCGCATTCTCGCGGACCTCTTCGTTCTCGTCCTTCGTTGCTTCGCGCAGCGTCGCCACAACACGTTCGTCTACGAACTTGGCCATAACGGCCCAAGCCCCTCCGACAAGCGCATTGTGCAGCTCAGCGCACCGTTGATTCGCAAGCTCTGCTAATCCCTTCATGCCCAGCTGGAGCAGGGCTTCCGACAAAGCCCGTTCCTGCGTCGAAGCTAGCATGCGATTTACGCAAGGGTCAACGAGCTGCGTTCTCAGTTTATTTTCATCGAGCAGCTCTGCCAGAGCTGTAACGGCTGCGTTCCAGATGAAAGGATTCGCATGGTTCAGGCTGCCCGACAGGGTCGGCAATGCTTTATCGCCCATATCGACCAAGGCTTGAAGAATCGCTTTACGCAGCTCCTGATCCGCCAAAGGCACCATGTTCAGAAGAATCGGAATCGCCTCGACGTGGCTAAGCTTACCGAGACAGGCCGCAGCGGCAACTTTAACCGCGGGCCGATGATCATCGAGCAGCGACAACACCCAAGCGGAATAGCTATCCAGCTTCAGATCCGCTACGGTATGGCAGCCATAGACAGCCCATTCGCCGCCGTTATCGAGCATTTTGATAATCGCCTCGTCACAGGCTTGATAGCTTTCTTCGCTTTCGAGCGAGTAAAGCGCCTTAACTCCTTCATGTACAACCCTCGGATGGTTATCCAATAGCTTGACGCGAATGAAAAAATGCGACTGGCTCTTAAGATGCGTTGCTTTCGAAATCAGTTTCACGCTTTCCGCGCGCACCTCCGGGTCTTCGTCCTCAAGGAAAGACGCAACCTGTACGAGATCTTGAATCGTAGCGCTTTGGAGATTCATCGCGCGCAGCACAGCTATGCGGATGCGTGAGCTTTCTTCCCCGATCATCCCGATCAAATGGGGCAGAAACGCGGAATCCTTCGCCTTCCCGATGACTTCAAGCGCCAGTTCCCGAACATAATCGTTCGGATGCTTCAAGTAACCCAGCATGGAGGAAAGCGCCTTGGAACTGCGGATGCCCCCAATAAAGGACTCCGCTATATCAGACAAATCAGCGTGCAGCGATTGCACACTTTTAACCAGCTCGCGGATGTATAAGTGCCTGCCGTACCAAGCGACAATGACGAGAATAACTGCCAAACCTACGCCTAGCCAAGCTAGCAGCGACAGCTGAATCAAGCCGAAGGAATGCAGCAGCGACAGCAAGGAGCCAATCAATATTCCGCCTGAGGCAGCGACACCCTGAGCAAAATAACGATATCCGTCCCTTTTGGAGATAGGCATCATTTTGAAAAAAAGCTGATAACAAGGTTCTGCAATGTAATACAGCAAAATATAGAAGACGGCATAGGAACCCGAAACCAGCGCCAATCCAAGGGACTGATTCATAAATAAGGCCGTAAGTCCGAAGCCGCCGAAGAACACAACGGTGATGGCGAGCAGCATATTGCTTGCGCCCAACCAGTTCATTAAGCGTGTAGACACCGTCTGCAGCAAAAGACAGAACGTGAATTGAATAGCCGTAATTAAGCCGTAAAAAGAGGTTAAATCGCCCTCAAGTGGAAAATTGGCTTCCGCCGCGGTAAAGTACTGATACTCGATCATGAAATACACGGCCGGCATCAGCGTCATTAGCGCAACTGCGCACAATAGGAACGGACTGCGAAGCATCTGCTTGGCATAGTAGCCGGCAGGCAGCTGCTGTTCTTCTTCCTCTGCCTGAATCGTTCCACTCTGGCTTTTCAGCCGCAGATCTTCTTTTAACGTTAAAGGCACCAAGTAGCGCGCGAGCGCCTTCCGAAAAAAAATGAAGCCGAACACCATCAACACCGGAGCAAGCGCATAAACGGCTTCCGTCCCGAGCAGCTTGCCGATTTGATGAGCGAGCAAGCCGGCGGTAATTCCACCTGTCGTCGTAGACGCGATGAACACCGGCATCAATCTTTTGGCCTGCTGCGTAGGGCATAAGTCAAAAGCTGTGCTCCACAAGAGCAGCGTCAGCTGCCTGACAACAAAGTTGGAGGAGATGAACATAATTGGATAATAATAGCGGAAGTCAATGCCGCCCAGCTTGAAGCCCAGCAGCACCGCACCGTTCAACACCAGTAAACCGATCATCAACAGATAGAGCGTCGTCATCAATTTGGCCTTCGGCAATCGATTGGCCAGCTTTGCCAGCAACCAACCCTCCAGAGGCATAATGGCCGCTTCGGCAATATAGATGTAGGGCAAATACTGCACGCCGAATCTTTGGTTAAAAAGGGCCATGAATGCCGTATAGTTCAATGACTCCGCAATCCCGCTAAAATAAAAGATCGGAAGCATCATCCACAGCTTTCGGATATCTTCCGTCCGCAGTCCCATCCATCTGGTTAAGCTTCCTTGCATATCATCAGGTCCAATCTATCATTTGTCTTCAATAAGCGGTTTATAGAAAGCTAATCGTGCTTCGCCTTCGTAATAGTAATTGGGATAAGTGCCGATGAGTTCAAAGCCGTTCGCCCGGAACATTTTTTGAATAGGCTGATATTCGGGTAAATCGCATGTATACGTAAGGATGTAACGCCCTCCCGCTTCTCTCGAGAACGTTTCTAACGCTTGAAACAAAACTTTCGCAAAGCCATGCCGGCGATAATCGCGATGCACGGCTAAGTAATCCCATAAATAACCACCGGATTGATGCTCATTTTCCTTGCAGCTGGTCACCGCAATGATCTCTCCGGCTTCATTCTCAATGAACCAATGCCAGTGATTGCGCTGAGTCAAGCTAAGCAGGGGGGCATTGCGAAAATGCTCCAACTCCCCCGGCGTATGCCTTTGATCATCGAACGAGGAAGAAGATAAATAAAATTCCGTAATCCGTTGTGCGTCTCTCTCTGTGGTCAACTCATGCACTTGCATGTCAAGTTCGCCTCTTTCATCAGGAAACAGATAATGTGCCATTCCACTCTGCTGTCGTACCGTGTTGGAAATATTCATCACAAATATAGAAGTATAGCTGTGCCGCCTTATCCTGACGATTCTGTTTAATGACCATCAAGAAAGCTTCTCTTGCATCATAGAAACGTCCTACCTGGTAATACGTGACCGCCTGCTCGAATAACGTCTTGGTCTTCTCCTTCAGTACCCGAATCGTATCGGGATCGCCCTGATAAACGTCGAACAATCGAAGCGGCTCCTTCACTCCTTCTACCTGAATCAATCCCAGGTTCCGGTATTGAAAGGCTGCCGGCTGTTGCAGCGACTGTACCACATGATCGGTAATGAGAATGGAAGCGCCCAGAGGTTCCGTCATTTTCTCCAGCATACTTGCCACATTCACACCGTCAGAGATCACATTGCCCTCCAGGCGCTGCTGCTCGCCGATAATCCCGAGACGGAGCGGTCCTTTATGCAGGCCGATACCGAAATCCAGCGGCGAATAACCGACTTTTGCCCGATGCGAATTGTAAAGATCCAGCTCCTTGCGCATCTCAACGCACGCCTGCAGCGCTTCATCTGCTTGATTCGGGAAAAGCGCCATGAAGCCTGCACCCAGATACTTGTTCATAAGACCTTGATGCTTGCGGACATAAGGACCGAACCGGCTAAGGAACGAATTGACGAAGTTGAAGTTCTCTTCCGGCGTGAGTTTCTTGGAAAGCAGATAGAAGCTTCGGATGTTAAAAATCAAAATCGACATGTTTTTCTCTACTTGATCGCCAAGTTCAACCTCCAGAATGCTTTCCTTGTTCAAGAATCGCAAAAACTGCTGCGGAACGAAGCGGTAGTAAGACTGGCTAAAGTTCTCTACCTTGGTAATATAGTCCCGAATACGGGCTGCCATTGTATTGACGCTGTCGCCCAGATCTGACACCTCGTCGCGCGTGTTGATCGTAACGACCGTGTCCCAATTGCCTTTGGCAATCTCGCCGACGCTATTGCGCAGCTTCCGGATCGAAGACAGTAATACATAGGTCATAACAACGAGTACAAGCAGCAAACCAACGGAAATGAGCGCAATATTGCGAATAATCGATTGAAGTACCGCTTGGCGATGCTTAAGAATGCCATCCAGGTTTTTACTCGTTTCGAAAACACCGACAATTTTACCCGCTGAGTTAAAAATAGGAGCAATCGCATAACGCCATTCGCCGGAGAAATCCTGCCATTGTCCCGTAGCTGGCTTGCCTTCGAGTACAACCTGCTGATTCTCTGGGGTTTGTTGGAATGGATTGAACATATGCATGCCATCATCGTCTTCTAGAATCCGATAAATGACCCCATTTTCATATTTATACACTGCTTTATAAAAGCCTTGATTATCATCGCTGGCGTTATTTTCAAAAACCGATTGAATCTTTCGGCGGAAAGATTGATAGGTTGCACCGTTGTAATCCAGCGGTGAAGACATACTTTCCAGCTTATCGCCATCGACGAGATTTTGACCGTTTTTAGCCAGTAAAATAAGCTCGCTAAACGTTTCCTCTTCCATTTTCTTCGAGAAGCTCTCATAAATGACGGTCGACAGCAAAATCATTGAAGCCGCAATGACCGGCACTAGAATGAGGATCTGCTTCATCATCAGAGGAAGTCGGCGCTGCAGCAAATTGAAGAAGACAAGTTTGATCGCATACAGCACAAGGATTAGAGCCGCTACGGCAACCGACCAATGTACAAACAATTGGGTTCTTACCGGCTGACTGTATAGAGCCTCTACCATCGACGGCGTAATGGTCCCATCGGGCAGGCGGCGATTAATCTGCGTCGATTCTACGATAATAAGGCTGCCATCCTGGGCGATGGAACTCGAAGTGGCATCAAAAGCAAGGTCTATGCCGTTTGCTTGCGCCTTCTCTTCGGTTACAAGCCCTTCAATCGTGTAAGGCTGTGCAGGATCAAGCCGGGAAATCATTTTATTGTTAAAATCGATGAAGATCAGGCGGCCCTGATTATCGAGATGCAGGCTTTCAGGGAAATTGCGTCTTGTGCGATCAAGCCCGGGAAGCGGATAAACAAGCTCGGAATGCCCGTCGCCAAAAGCGCGATAGATCTCTCCGCTGCGCGTTGAATAGTAGATCTCGCCAGGCTTAAAGCCGTCTGCCTCAGCGACAAATTTATTTTGCGGGAGCTTTATCGTGTAGACCAACTTGGGCTCAGATGTCTCCTGTTTGCCAACCGGAGCTTGATAGAGGGTTAACTGCTGTACTTCGTCATTGAAAAAATAGACCATCCCGTCGTGAACCTGAACATTTCGCAAAGACCCCAATCTATATCGCTGGGTTTGCGCATCATTGTATTCCTGCGAGAACAAGCTGCGGTCGAACTGCCCATTCGGCGTATAGCGAACGATTTGCTCGGACTTCACTGCAATCCCGTACGGATCAAGCAAGGTGCGAATCGTGTAGAGATACCCCAAATCATCGACAGCCATATCGTTAAAACGGTATACTTCCCCGTTTTTCCCGGTCTCGCTCGTAATGGAGTACTGTAGTACACCATCCCCGTTCAGCTTATGAATCGTCTTCTTCGCGTTATCGATGACAAACAAATTGTTATGCCCATCCGAGATCGCCTTCGATAAACCGTCGAAAGGCATGCTCTTGTGAAAAGGCCATAGTGTGAAGCTTTCCCTGTTTAATCCAAGGTAGGTTCCAGCAGCACCCAGAAGCAGCAGTACGAGCAGCAATGCCGCAATCGATTTCTTCATCGCTCTTTAATCTCCTCTAATATGAAATCTGAATGATTTGCGTCGGTGCGTTCCAATCAACCTGCAGTCCCAAGGATTCTGCTATGAATCTTAATGGGACATAAGTCCTTCCTTCAAGCAGAAGGGCCGGGCCGTCGATTTGCACAGGATCGCCATCAACATAAGCTTTGTCTTCACTGATACGGCTCGTGATCGTCCTATATTCCGTGCTGACCGTAACCGTGAGAGTATCTTGATCCCAATCTACGGCGGCACCGAACGATTCCGATACGGATCTTATAGGTAAATATGCCTGCCCGTTTATTATAACAGGCGGAGCATCAAATTTGATGAAAATATTGGGAGAAAGCACGTTTTCTGCCGGAATCGGTTGAATCGATGCACTAGCTGAGCTAGCCGCCAATGAAGCTGAAACATCGGCCAAGGCCGCCTGCTCCTCAGGCGTATACTTGGCCTTTTCTTGCTGCTGCAGCTCCTCCAGCAGCTTCGTGACCTGCTGCTCAAGCTGCGTCTGCACGCCTGCCTCTTGCGGCAGCGCTGCCGCAAGCACCTGAACGGCGTCCAGCTGCGCGAACAGCGCGTCCTTCTTCGCCGTCGCCACCGCCTCGGCGACGGCTTCGAGCGAGCGGGTCAGCGTCGCGACCCGCTCCGTGTCCCCCTGCGCCTGCGCCAGCTTCAGCACAGCCTCCAGCTTCAGCTTCGCTTCTGCGAGCGAAGCCTGTCCTGCGGATGCGCCCGTTTGCGCATCCGCGAGCTGCGCCTGCGTCGCCAGGAGCTGCTGCAGATCGGCTGCAGCAGCTTTCGGCTCGCCGGCGGCGAGGGCTTGCTCCAGCTTCGTCTGCTGGAGCTCAGCCTGCTCGGCCAGCGCATCCTCGCTGGCCACGTCCTTCCCAGGCGCTGTGCCGCCTGGGGGTTCCTCACCGCCGGGCTCGCCCGGCGGTGTCTCGGTCTCCTCGGACAGCGCTGCGATCAGCGCATCCGGGTTATTTACCAGCTCCATCTGCTGAAGTGCTGCCTGGCTGTCGCCTTTCTGCAGCGCCTCCAGCATCCCGAGCTGAGCCTGCGCATCCTTGATCTCGACCGCCAAATCGGCGATCTCGCTCAGCTTCATATCCGCAACGGCCGCTTCCTTAGCCGCCTCCAGCTTCACGATATCTTTCTTCAGCGTGTCAATCTGTTGCTGCAGCTGTTCTGGCGTTTGCAGAGAAGCAATTGCACCCGGCTTTGCAATCTCCACGGTGACTTTCAAAGCATCCGCTTCCTTCTGCGAAAGCGCTGCGGAACTCGTCGGATCGGCGATCGCGCTCGGGTCTACGGCATTATCCATGCCGAACCATACCGCTCCAGGCTCATCCGCTTTATAAAAAATCCCCTGTCCCGATGAAGACATCGTTGCCGAAGCCGCATTATAAGCTTCAGGAGTCAGCGCATCCAGCTCTACTTTGTAGGAACCGATGATAACGGTACCTAGCCCTTTTTCCTCATCAGCACCTGAACCACTCTCGCTACCTGTTGTCCCGTCTCCTACCGAGCTTCCCCCATTTGCTGCACCATCTGCTGATCCATTTGCTTCGCCATCCGTGGCTTCAGCTTTTGCCGCCGCCAACTGTCCGGCATTTCCTTTGCCCTCCAGCAGCAGCTCCCCAACCGGTTTCCCCTTCGCGTAGAGCACAACCTTCAAGTTCTCAAGCTGACTAAGTTTAAGCGTTAATTGTCGTACAGCCTTATTAATCTTGGTACGTTTACCGATCGCATGACCATCTTTGGTAAATAACGCATAGTCCGTGGCGCCAATTTTTTTATTCACCGTCACGCTAAAATCACTAAGCAGCGGACCGACAGCCGGCTTCAATTTCCAAGAACCCGCAGGTGCCTTGGGATTTTGCGGTTTGACGGCGGCAAGTCCGTCATCCAAATTTTGATAAGGCAGGATGCCCTTTTTCAACGTTTTTGCAACAGCCCCGCCCGTGTCGATGTCCAGCTTGCCAAGCGCAGTGTCGTAACTCATTTGCGCCATTAAAATCTGCTCGTCCGCCTTGCCCACCGCTTCTTTATAAGCCGCAAGCTCATCGGTTTTCATCAAGCTGAGTTTCACCTTCTGTGCGGCTTTGTCCAGTGCGCTTACGGCACTATCCTTATCACGTAAAGCTTGCGCGTAACCTTCCTCCGCACCCTTTGCTTCCATATAAGAGGCTCTGACTGCTGCTATAACAGCTGTTCTGCTTTCCTTCTCCTGCAAAACCGCCTTATTTTGTTCCATGGTGGCAATAGGTAATGCATCCCGCAGGTCGTCAAGGTAACGCAGTCCATCAAACTCTCCCTGGAGCAAAGATTTGGGAATCGGAATGAATCCAAGCAAAAGGAAAAACCCTTCCCAATCTTTCTTCACCTGTGACAACGTCGTTTCATAACTGGCCAGAAACATATCCATGTCGATATCCTTAGCCTTATACAGACCATCCATAACCTTCATGCGGCTGCTGCCAAATTTGGAACTATACAGATCACGTGTCGTGCTTAGCTTATGATCGGCCAAACGCCGATCCTCCGTATCTTTCAGCAGACTGACCGTCGATTTGAGCCCGCTATTTATGTAGGCCGGCAGCTGCTTCTGATCCAGATCCGCGTAATCCGGTTCAAAAGAAAGCTGGACTTTATTCTCCATATCCAATTGAAGCAGCTTGCCCAGCGCCAAACGGCTTGATTTGGCCGTCAATTGCGTTTGTTTATAAACGGATGCTGCCTTCTCCAGCGTCTTCTCCGCCTCTTCCTGCTCGGCACTGTCCGCAAGCCCGAATTTCCGCTTCTTTTTAACCGTATCCAGCGCCGTTTTGGCTTCCTCCCATTTCTTGCGTGCGTTCTCTTCTGCTGCTTCATCCTGATAAGCCGTTAAGTACGCTTTTTGCACATCAAACCGAACCGTATTCATCGATTGTCGAAGTGTTTCCTGTGCGAGATATAACTGCTTGCTGGCCTCTGGCACCTTCAAACGTGTCGTCAGGTCCTGGCTTAAATTCCGGGGCTTGGCAAAAAGACCGGAGGCCTTCGCCTCCTCACTTTTCACAGCATGCTGCGCTTGCTCCAGCTCCAGCTTTTTCTTTGAAATATCCGTTTTGGCGTCCCGCAGGACAGAACTTATTTTCAACCCTTGATCCATCGCTTCTTTCATGGTTAAAGCCTTTACCGACGCAGCTTCCACACTTGGCCCTGCCGCCAGAACCGGCGCTGCCGACAGCAGCACTACGAGTCCCAGCTTTACTGCTTTTAACCCTGCCACTCTGAATCCCTCCGCTCACTTGCAACTCTTCCTTTATAGTACAATATCTCTTACACTCTCGCACCCATCTTTTGGAGAAACTTAGCGAAAAGAATCGAATATAGTAATAGATTGATGGTTATCTGCTTTTCTAGTAGTATAAAAGTAACAGAAACTACAACTGCATCGGATCCTGCTACATAAATGACTTGTTACATTAAAGGAGGTATACCCATGGGGAACCTTGTTTGCGGCGGTGCAATGCTGCAATGTTCTTTCGGCGCTGCGCCCAGTTCGTTAATGGTGCTGCCAGCGAATATGGTCATGACCGCGATGCCCATCGCAAACATTATGGATAATAAGCCGATGGTGAACATTTTGCCGTTCGGCATGTGTAATTCCATGGCCAATCCCACGGTTGCCGCAGCAACGGCGGCGGCGTTCGGCGTGCTGACGCCCATGCCCTGCATACCGGTTACAGCAGCTCCTTGGGTTCCTGGATCGCCGACGGTACTCGTCGCTAACATGCCGGCTCTGAACAACTCCTCCAAATGCATGTGCAATTGGGGCGGCGTCATTCAAATTCAGCAGCCTGGACAAATGACCATTCAGGTGCCTTAACTCATTTTTATAAAAAATCGAGCATCCTTTTAGGAGTGAAATCATTTGGAGATTCAACCGGTCAAAACCATTGAAAAAGTGCTAAGGCCCGTCGTAGCACCTTTCATCGGACATGTCATGAAAGCCTTTCAAACCATTGGAAGGCTGCCCAAACTAGCGATCATTAAGTTTCAACAGATTCTTAGAGTCATGCTGCAAACGCGTGAGACCTCGTTAAAAAACTATCTTTTGATCGGCTCCTACTACGTCTCCAAAAGGCTGCTGCTTTTCATCACCTTGTTGATTCTCGTCCTGATCTTTTTTATCTTCATACGCCCTCCTGCGATCGTGAATAAATGGTTAAACCGAGTTCCTGTTTTGCAGGAGAACACCACGAAGCTGACCAGCTTCTCGGGGAATGGCAAAGTTGTGGGTGCCGAGAAAGCGGCGCGTTATGAAGGCGGTCTAGTTGACGGGCTGTACGCGGGGAAAGGCAAGCTTTATCACAAGAACGGCGTTCTCGCTTATGAGGGTGATTTTGAGAAGGGGCAGAAATCAGGCGCCGGTTCGCTCTATGACGAGCAAGGCACTTTGCTGTATAAAGGCGCTTTTGCCGGAGATGCCTACAACGGGGCAGGTACCTTATATACGCCCACCCAGAAAGTCCTGTATATCGGCGAATTTCAAAATGGCAAATACGGCGGGGCCGGAAAATTGTTTGCCCCAAGCGGCGATCTGCTTTACGAGGGTGCGTTTAACGGCGGCCTTTACAATGGGGCGGGCAAACTGTTCTCTTCGGGCGGCATCGCCCAGTATGAAGGGGAATTTGCAGCGGGCCAGTATAGCGGAGCTGGCAAGCTGTTCGATACCAAAGGCCTTCTCGTTTATGAAGGCGGCTTTAAGAACGGCAGCTACTCCGGCGACGGAACCGAGTACTACCCTAGCGGCCTGATGAAGTTTAAAGGCCAATTCCTAGCGGGCACGTACGGCGGCGAGGGCACCGCCTTCGATGAAAAAGGCGTGCCCCGTTTCAAGGGCACGTATGTGAACGGCGCCCTGAATGGCGCCGGAGAAGCATACGACGAGTTGGGCAAACTCGTCTACAAGGGCGATTTCAAGGTCGGCGTCTATGACGGCCTTGGCACGGTGTTTGACGCAGACGGCGCGCCGCTGCTGCGGAGCTTTTTTGCAGGCGGCCAGGCCAGCCTGCAGGGCTTCCTCGGTTTGTCCAGCAAGAAAGTCGAAGACTTGCTGGGCAAACCGGCGGAAGTGACGCTGCAGGATGCCAGCGTCATGCTTGCGGGCCAGGAGGCGGCGGTTGACGCCTCCGCGGGGACTGCGGCAGCCGCCGCTGACACTGGCGCTAGCGCTGGTGAGGCTGCCATTGGGGCTTCCCCGCCAGCTGCCGCAGGCGCTGGCGCGGGCGATGCAGCAGCAGCAACGGCAGGCGTGAAGCTGCTGCTGAGCTATCCGGCCTACCAGCTGTCGTTGCTGGTAGAGCCAGCGAAGGGCAACCCGAAGGAGGCGGTTGTTACTTCGCTTAGCATTTGGGGCTCGAAGCCTTTGGCGCTGCTGCAGCCAGCCATCGAGACCGTCAAAAAGCGCGGCGAGCCCAACGATGCCGGCTACGTCGTAATGGAAACCGAAGTAGGTGCCGGGAATGGCACCTACACGAACAGCTATTACAAGGGGGATTACCTCTTCACCTTGACGCATTTTGATAAAACCAAAGAAGCCCACCTTCTGCAGGTGAGCTCAACAAAATAAAAACAGCCGGGAGATGCTCTGTTGGGCTCTCCCGGTTGTTTTTTTGTAGGCTCCACTGTGACTGATATCCCTGAGTAACGCAAATTCTGAGCTATCTACAATAGAGTAATCTAATCCTCACTACCCTAGCTACTTCAACTCATCTCCTCTTCACCAACACTTATCACTCTTACACATAATCTTCCGTCCGCATCAGCATCATACTGACTCCATACCGCACGCAGCCTTCGACCTCTCCGACCAATATCCCTGAGTAACTCAAATTCTGAGCTATCTACAATAAAGTAATCTAAACCTCACTACCCTAGCTACTTCAACTCATCTCCTCTTCACCAACACTTATCACTCTTATACATAATCTTCCGTCCGCATCAGCATCATACTGACTCCATACCGCACACAGCCATCGTCCACTCCGACCAATATCCCTGAATAACACAAATTCTGAGCTATCTACAATAAAGGAAATTAAGCCTCACTCCCCTAACTACTCCAACTCCTCTCATCTTCAGAAACACCTATCACTCTTACTCTCACTCACCGCCCAGACTATAAACTATAACGGACACCACAGCCCTTATATTGGCTATTCCGGCCAATATCAAGAGGCTATCGGACCTAAGAGCCTTTATTCGCGTAAATATTAACCGATTTAGGCCATCTCACGCTCGTTAACGTCTCTCATGTCCGTTAAATTTCATATTGAGCTTAAATCGCTTAAATAGAAGCATCTCAGACCGTTAGACTCAGACTTATCCTTCGGAAGAGTCCAGTTCTCGCGACTGGATACAACGTCAGCAACGTCCTTACTGCATAAAGATCAGCAATTCCGCAAAGAAATAGCCATAAACACAAAAAACCTGCATTTCATACATCAAATAGCACCCCACAGCCCAAAATGGCGTGGAATCGCGATATTTGATGTATGTTTTGCAGGTTATTATTTAAGGTAATGCCAGCTTGCCCATTACAGTCAGGCGTTCCGCGCCTGTCGCTGATGGCAAATTGTTCGGCACGCCATGGATGCAATCGTTGCCTAGCAGGGCGAACAGGATGGCTTCTTTGGCATCGCCGGAGATGCCTAGCTCGTCGGAGGTGAGGATCGCTTGTTCAGGGAGCAGCTCCTGCATCATGTTAAGCAGCGTACGATTGCGTGCTCCGCCGCCGCTTACGATGACTTCCGCTATGGCACAGTGTGGGAGTACAAAATCTTTATAAGCACGAGCAATGGAATGCGCGGTGAACGCCGTCGCTGTAGCGACGATATCTTCGTGAGCGAGTCCGCGAGCCAATGCGCCTTTGAGCCATGCTGCCGTGTAGGCTTTGCCGAACAGCTCGCGCCCTGTGGTCTTCGGAGGAAGCTGCGCAAAGTAAGGATGAGCCAGCATCTCCTCCAGCAGCTCGGTGTGGACTTGGCCGCGAGCCGCCCATGCGCCATCCGCGTCATAGGTTAGCCGGCCTTCGGACAACTCGTAGACGACTTGATCCATGATCATGTTGCCCGGACCCGTATCGAAAGCAATAAGCTCGCTGGCATCGGACATCATCGCATCCGGTCCCTGGGCCGGGATTGCGGTGCAGTTGCCGATGCCGCCGATATTTTGCAGGATGCGCCCTTTGGTCGCATCTCGGAACATAATGAAATCCCCGTATGGTGCGAGGGGAGCACCTTGCCCCCCTACCGCCATATCGGCGGTGCGGAAGTCGCCGACAACTACACGGCCGGTTCGCTTGGCGATGACGGATAAATCACCGATTTGCAGCGTTGATTTCGGTAGATAAGGATCGGTTTCATCCGCTACTGGGATGTGCCATACGGTTTGTCCATGGGTGGAAATGAGATCGATTTCCTCCATTTTGATTCCCGCGGCCTTAGCCGTCTGCACCACCGCGTCAGCAAACCGCTCGGCAATGGCAAAGTTCATGCCGCACAAAAGGGCAACATTCGAGTGATCGATGGAGCAGAGCTGCTTCAGCTTTTCGCGTACTTCCTCCTCGTAGGAGAAGCTTTCGAAGTGAAGCAGTTTGACTTTGGCATCAATCCCGCTGCCATCGATGCGAACGATCGCAACGTCGATACCGTCCAAAGAGGTGCCAGACATGATGCCTGCTACGGTGAGCGAGGTTTGGTTGAGAAGGGTACGGAGCATCACAGTCCGCCCTCCCATTTCCAACCCGCAGGATATCCAGCGCCTAGAGTGACTGGCAGTCGCCCTTTCATCTCCAGCTCACCCAGCAAAGCTTTGGCTGTGCTTTGCAGTGCTAGCGGGCGGCTTTCGTAAGCCGCGATGAAGGTTGAAACCTCCGGCAGCTCAAGCAAATCGTACGGCACGCGCAGCGCAACGACGATTACTGGCTTGCCGAGTGCTTGCAGGGCGCGCACCAGCTCGACCTGCGCCGGATGGAATCGGGCGTTGTACGTCCCGATGACGATCTGCTCCGCTTCTTCAGCTGCTGCCAGCACCGAGCCCGTCAACCCGCTGACCTCTGCCAACGGCAGCACGCGGTCGAGCACGTCAAGGCCGCGCTCAGCAAGCGCTGCGCCTAGACTTGCCGGTCCAGCGTACGCTTCGTCGACGCCGGACGAAACCGCTGCGGCCACGGTGACCGCTAGCGTTCTTACACGCTTCAGCGGCAGCAGCCCCTGCTCGTCTTTGACGAGCGTGATGCTCGCTTCGCTGAGACGTTGGGCGACCGCGCAATGCTCCGCGGTCCCTACTTCAGCCGCCGAGCCTGTCTGCGGCGCAAACAACCCCCGGCGCTCCTTGAGCGTGAGCAGCCTTTGCACGGATGCGTCGATGCGCGCTTCGCTCAGACGCCCCTCTTTAACAGCCTGCTCGATCGCGTCAATAGCGCCGATCTGGCGGTCAAGCCTATGGCTGATAAGCACAAGATCAGCCCCGGCTTCGATCGCCATAACACTTGCGGCAACTGTACCATAATGTTCTGCAATGGCATTCATCTCCATGCAGTCCGTCATCACGACGCCCTCGTAGCCCAGCTCCTCGCGCAGCAGTCCGGTTAACACGGACTTGGAAAGCGTCGCAGGCAGCTTCTCGGACTCAAATGCCGGGAAATAAATGTGCGATGACATTATCGCATCGACACCGCCCTTGATCGCTTGGATGAATGGCACAAGCTCCAAGGAACGAATCCGTTCTTGCTTATGCTTGATCGTAGGCAAATCCAAATGGGAGTCAACGCTTGTATCGCCATGTCCCGGGAAATGTTTCGCTGTCGCGACAACGTTAGCATCCTGGAAGCCTTGAACCGAACGCTGTCCGAATTCAGCGACAAGCTCGGCAGACTCGCCGAATGATCGAACGCCAATAACCGGGTTATCCGGATTATTATTCACATCGAGCACAGGAGCAAAATTCAAGTTAATTCCAAGCGCTCTAAGCTCTTTCCCCGAAATGAACGCAGCTTCGTATGCGGCGTCGCCTGCAACTTTTGTTCCCTCTTTCGGCCCAATCGCCCCCGCCGCAAGCGCCATCTGCCCAGGCATCAAAGCAACGCCTTCCGTAATACGGGCAACCATCCCGCCCTCTTGGTCGATCGAAACCCAAAGCGGTAACGTGTCCGACTGCTCGGCGATTTGCTGCAGCTGCTCAGATAGATCTGCTACCTGTCCAGTTTGCTCTACGTTACGCGCAAAATAAATAACACCGCCAATATGGTGTTCAGCAATCAGCGCTTTGAGCTGCTCCGTTGCTTCCGTGCCTTCAAACCCGCAAAGAAGCATCTGCCCAATTTTCTCTCTTAGCGTCATGTCCTGAATCTTTTTCATTCTCAATCCCTCTCCCTCGCTGAAAAAACTTCTATCCGCAAAATGAACTCTTTATGTCTTCCTCTGTCTCGATCTATCCCGTTCTTTCTCGTTCTATCTCACTCTATCTCGTTCCATCTCAATAAATTCCCCTCAATCGCAGCCTATCTCTTCCACCTATCTCTTCAAACGATTCAGCGCCATCAAAACAGCACCGCTCGCGGCATCCTTTTTAGCCGTAATACAAGTCAAATCCGGATATTTCTCACTCAGTTTTTGAACAAACGCGTTCCGCACATGACTATTGTTCAGCAATACACTTCCAGCCATCGCAAGGCTTCCGTGCTGCATGGACAGTTTTTCCACGACAGGAACGACCGTCTCGAATAGCGATGCAGCGTTTTTTGCTGCAATAGCCAGCGCCGTTTCGTCCCCTTGTTCGCAAGCCATAGACAGGATAGGCGCCAAGGCTGCGATGTCCTTCTTGTTCGTCTCTTTGTTATAAACGAATCCAACGATCTGCTGAACACTCGTCAGTTGAAGCTGTTCGTAGACCATACCAGTAATGACGGTCTCTCCGATCCTTCCATCATTAGCCCGAACGAGCGCTGACAACAGGTCGCGGCCGATGCTGTAACCACTGCCCTCATCATCGATGAGGTGTCCCAGGCCGCCGGCACGGTGAATCGTTCCGTCCTCTTTTTTGCCATAACAAATAGACCCTGTTCCCGCAATTAAAATGATGCCGTATTCCCGATCATGCGCGCCGCAAAGCGCCGTTTCCTGGTCCCCTGTGATATATAGGTTCCCTTGATAACCGCATTCTCTAACATTCGCCTCCAAGCGGGACGTAACCGTAGGATTGCTAACCCCCGCTGCGCCAATCACGATTTGCTCACAGTGCTCCAGTCCCCCGCAGGCAACGTTAATGCCTTGAAAAATGTCGTGAAAGCTCCGTTTGATGCTCTCCGCATCTTGCCCATTATAGTTAATCGCTCCAGATGCAAAGCTATGCACCACTTGGCCGCTCTCGTCAGCTATTTTTACCGCTGTTTTGGTACCTCCGCCATCTAGCCCCGCTACATATCTTGTCATTGGGTTACTTATCACTTCTTCCGTTTATTCTATTTGTACAAATGATACTGCTGTTTCATCTGCGCAAAGGTCTGGCTCTCTTCACGAAATTGCTGAAGCAGGTCTGGAACGTTCACATGCTCTTGTCGATACACATTGTCTCCGCATAACAAATCCATGAAAGGTCTGGAGCCTTCGCGGAAAGGAGGCAGGAAGGCAAACTCTTCATAATTGTTCTTGATTGTGTAGAGCAGGGTAATCCCCGTTTCAAGTGGCTGAACAGCGCGAGTATCCAACACATGGATTTGAACGCCGCTGCAGGACTCTCCCTGATGCTTCGAGAAGCTCGGTTTAAAAAAGACCGGCCGGAAAACAACGCCAGGCAGTTTCTTGGCATTCATTTCATCCGCCAGCTTCTGCCCATCGATGAACGGAGCCCCTATGGCTTCAAAAGGAACGGTTGTCCCCCGCCCTTCCGACAAGTTCGTGCCTTCAAAGATACATGTTCCGGGATACAGCAAAGCTGATCTAAATCGCGGAAGTCCCAGGGAAGGCATGATCCACTCTTGGCCCGTCTCCGGGAAAAGCATGTTTCGCTCCCAACCTTCACAGCGGACCACATGCAGCTCACACTGCCAGTTCATCTGATCATTTGCCATCATGGCGAGTTCTCCGACCGTCAACCCGTAACGGACTGCAAGCGGATAATTGCCTACAAAAGATTGATATTCCTGTTTTAAAATATTGCCTTCCACCGTCACCCCGTCCAAAGGATTAATCCGGTCTAGAATGACAAAAGGCTTCCCTGCTTTCGCACAATCTTCCAAAGCATATAACATTGTATAAATAAATGTATAATAGCGGGTACCTACATCCTGAATATCATAGACGACCATATCGACTTCATCCAGCATCTCTTGGCTCAACCGTTTGGAATCTTTGCGATACAAGCTGTGTACCGGCACCTGTGTAATCGGGTCTAAGTACGTTTCCACCAGCGCGCCAGCGGCTTGATCTCCCCGCACCCCATGCTCCGGAGAGAATAAAGCCGCGAGGTTGAAATTTTCATGCAAAATTTGAATCGTAGAAACAAAATCCTTGTTCAATCCCGTTGGCGCCGTAATCAGCCCCAGCCGTTTCCCTTTGAATAGATGAGCATACTGCCCGATACAATCAATCCCATTAAGAATCATAGCTTTCCCCTCGCTCGCTTCTTTTTATTGAACAAAACCTCTACCCAAGCCATATTCGTGATAAGCGGCTGCGTGTAGAGGTCGGATGATTTTCTATAATTCAGTTTTGAGCACACGCATATTTTCTTCTGGAATCATGAACGTTTGTGCATATTCTTTTCTGGCCTCAAGCCCGCGGACTCTCATCAAATGCTTGTAGTATTCCAAGTACTTGAACGACTTGCTGCCGGTTACGAACCAGTGCGTGGAAACGGCTTTGACCCATAGATCGAAGGCGTCCTGATCGTAATCGACATAAACGTACGGACGGTAGTCGACCGCGTCTTCCCAGTTCTCGGCATAATACAATCTCTGTGCAAAATGGGCTGGAAGTTCCCGTTCAAATGTCGGCAAGGCCGCAAAAAAACGGGCATCGTTCACGATGCGGTGCGTGGTCATGTGATCCTTGTGCATGCTGTTTTTCCAATGCGTGATGATCACGTTCGGCCGAACTTGACGAATGACATCAGCTACACGGAAGCGCATCTCCTGGTTATCCTGCAGCTCGCCGTCAGGAATATCGTCGAAGACGAAAGCTTCCCCGCCCAGCATTTCGGCAAATGTTTTCGCCTCTTTCACTTTCTGCACGCGATATTCCGCCATATCTTGTCCTGCGGGAACACCGCGTTCGCCTGCAGTCAGCGCCAGTGTTGCAATGCGATCACCTTTCAAGAAGTGGCTTGCCAATACGCCTCCAGCCGTTAATTCGGCATCCCCCACATGGCCGCCGATCGCTAATATCGTTAACTTTTGCTCGCTCATTTACACAAACTCCCTTCTCATCACAGAAAATTGTTTGACGGTTGTAAAACCTGCCTTCTCATAAATGCGAATGGCCGGATTCGTACTGCCTGTGTAGAGCGACATGTAGTCCGTACCAATTGAACGGAAAGCTTCGCACAGTTTAAAGAAAAGCAGGCTGCCCAGCCCATGGCCCTCATGCTCAGGAAGCACGCCGATGCCCGCAAAATAGCCGCGTCCGTTGTCTTGACGAATGACCGGGCCTGCAAATCCGATGACCTTGCCTTTATATGCAGCAATGACCACTGGCACACCTTCTGCCGTGCATTGCCCGATTTCCCTTTGCCACAAAAGATTGTTAAAGCCATTAAGCATTTCCTTAACGCCGTTATGCTTTTCCGTATCGAACAATTCCACCGTGTATCCTTCAGCTGACGCCTTAAGCTCCTTGGTTCTTACATCCTCCGGTATGATGAAACCGTCCAGCTTCAAATACATCGCGCATTCTTTCGCACGTTCCACATACCCTGCTTCCAGCAAAAACGCATACAATTTACTTTCGATCGGCACGCCGGGCGCATTGTTATGCTCATGCTTCGGAGTCCCAGGTATATACCATGGCAGTAACATTGGATTAAAAAATAAGACCTCGCCTTGCTTTTTTCCCAATTGCTGAAAACGATACTCCAAAACGTCTAACATGCCTTGATAGTTCTGATCTGTTTGGAACCGGTCGGCCAAAATGATGCAGGTGATGTATCCAGCCACTTCCCCAAGCGGCAGATCATCTCCTGTGCAGCCACAGGCGAAGCCTTTGACCTCATTTTGATCCAGTAACACAAAGGTATTATCACGATCAAAATAAGGATTGGCCGTGAAAATGCGCTCAAAGGTTTCTTCCGTCAGTTCCTTATAGCCATCCTTCACGGCTTGTTCATTCCACAAATCAATAACGGCTTGACGATATTGTTGATTCCAAGTCACAATCATGCTGAAGTGAACCCTCCCCCACGCTCGGCTTGTATTAGCCTTTTACCGCTCCAACCGTTACACCTTCTAAGAAGTACTTTTGCAAGCTGAAGAAAAGAATAAACATCGGTAGTGCTGAGATTGTAGCCCCTGCCATCATCGGCGCGATAAACGTCGTATTGGCGAAGCGGAAGTTTTTGAGTCCCAATTGAATCGTCTGCATATCCATCGTATTGGTGACCAGAAGCGGCCAGAAGAACGTGTTCCAGCTATCCATAAACGTTAGAATCGCCATAACGGCAAGGACGGTTTTGGACAAAGGCAGAATGATTCTCCAATAAATGGTGAACTGGCTGCACCCTTCGATTTTGGCACTCTCCATAATCTCGTTCGGGATGCTGCTCATAAACTGTTTAGCTAGAAAAATATTATAGACTGTAACGATACCCGGCATAATTAATGCGCTGTACGTGTTTTGTAAATTGAATACATTCACAACAAGAATATACAAAGGAACTTGTGTAACTTGGTAAGGAATCATCATGGAGACAAGCAATACCGCAAACAGCACGCCTCTCCCTTTAAAACGAAGTTTGGAGAACGCATACCCAGCCATACTGGCGAAAATCACGTTGGATACCATGACTGTCGTAGCTACGATCAGGGAATTCAGAATCCACCGATACGAATACTCGCTATAATCAAAGAAATATTTGAAGGAAGCGAATGTGAACTTGCTTGGTAAAATGGAGTAGTTCACCGCTCCTGCCTCAACCGGATCTGCAAAGGATGAAATAACCATGAAATAGATTGGAAATATCGTCGCCAAAGCAAAAAGGAGAAGGGCGATAAAAATGATTGAATTGCGAATGGTTTTTACTCTAGGTTTGCCTGCATGACTGCTGTATAAAGCCATTATTTATCCATCCCCTCTCTTAATAGTCGACATCTTTTCCTGCAAATTTGAACTGAATAACGGAAATCCCTGCGATAATAACAGCTAGAATCAGCGATTGTGCCGCGGCTTTACCGAATTCAAAATAAGTAAAGGCATTGTTGAAAATCAGTAGGCCAACCATCGTCGTCGCATTGTTCGGGCCACCGCCGGTCATCAGGTAAGCGTTCTGGAACACTTGGAAAGAACCGATAACACCCGTTACCAGTAGGAATAACGTAGCTGGTTTCAAAGCAGGAACAACGATGTACCACAGCTTCTGGAAGAAGTTCGCGCCATCCATTTCCGCTGCTTCATAGAACGTATCATCAATGCCAAGAAGTCCAGCCAGGTAGATGATAATGCTTGTGCCGTGACTGGATAGCCAAGACATCAGGACCAAAGAAAACATGGCTGTTTTACTTGAACCCAACCAGTTCTGATTGCTGAATCCGAAGAAATGAATCAGTTGATTGAGAATCCCGCCCTCAAGCGGATCGAAGATCCAAAGCCATACGACAGATAAAGCAACACCGGATGCTACGACTGGCAAGTAATAAATACCTTTGAAGAATCCTTGCGTTTTCTTCCTCAGCGGAAGAATCAAGATCGCGATTACCATGGATAAGATCAAGTTAACCGGCACGGTCAGAATCGTATAGACGACCGTATTGCGCATGGCTTGCCAGAACAAAGGATCTTTTAATGAAGAAGCATAATTGGCGAATCCAACATAAGTGGAACCAAGAGGTTTGTATTCCTGGAGACTGATAATAAAAGCACTTACAACCGGATATGCGGTGAACATCGCAAAAACAACCAAAGCGACGGCAATAAATGCATATCCCCAGACACCTTCTCCTTTGATTCCTCTTCTTTTTATCGGTTTAGCGATATTCGTTGCCATTTCCTCTAACCCCCAAACCCCGTTTCAGAAAACCCGGATTAAAATAGTTCGGATAGTCGTGTGAGTTGCTTTCACGACTATCCGAAATGTACGGTTTTTAATTAGTCTTTTACAACGCCGTCTGCACCAAATGCAGCAATTGCAGCAGTTTTCACAGCTTCGTACATCGCTTCAGGTGTAACTTCGCCTGCGATTAGACCTTGGAACTTAGGAACGATAACTTCCGTTTCCAATTTAATCGCTTTAGCGCCTAGTTCACTTGGGATATCGGAACGAGCTGGCGTTGCATTTTTAAGCATATATTCAACAGCAGCCACGTTCTCAGGGCTTCTCTCAATTTTCATGCTTTCAGCCGCTTTTTTAGCGCTTTGCGTGATGTGTGCGGAGAACAAATCATTATTTGTTGTCGCCGCATTTTTGCCGCTAGCTAGGAAGTAAGCCGCTTTTACAACGTTTGCTTTGTGCTCGGCAGTTGGTTCCTTTTTACCGCGGAACGTCATGTAACCGTCAACGACAGCAGCAGCGGATTGTTTAGCACCTTGGAAAGTCGGAGCCGGCAATACGACATAATCAACAGGGATGGAATCTTTTACTGCACTTGCATCATTTGCTTTCAGTTTTGCGTTGTTTGCTTTTGCAGAGTTCTCAAACACGGCAAGACCTTTACCTGTGATCATCGTTTGACCTGTCAAGAACATATTCCAACGTTTACCAGCGTCTACGGAGCTAAGCTCTTTCGGCATGGATCCGTCATCAATCAGCTGACGAAGGTCTTTCAGTAGGCCCAAGTAATTTTTGCTAGTGTATGCATATTTCAAATCTTTATCAAATGCGTTCGGCATACCGGCATTTTTCGCCATAATACCCAAGTAGTCAACTGCAGCAACGCCTTTCACCGCAAACACAAAACCGTAACGCGTTTTGCCGTTTTCAGTAACTACGCCTTTTTTGATCGCTTGACGGAATTCGTCATACGTCCAGCCGTTTGTCTGTACTTTTTTCCAATCGATTCCTGCTTTTTCTAGGAACTCTTTATTTCCACCCAATGCGTGTACTTCCATGTACGCCGGGAAGCCGTAAAGACCTTTGCCATTTTTCATGTAATCAAGTGGAGCTTTGTCATAATCATTAATCATTTCAGGAGTTGCTGTATCCGTGATGTCCATGAGCAAACCTTGCTGCACGTATTTCGGGATACCGTCAGAGCCTCCGAATGCAATATCCGGCGGGCTGCCCGCATTCACTTGTGTATCCAATTTCTGCTTCATATCTTCCCAGCTAGCCGGTTCGATTTTCAACGTCAGATTAGGATATAACGCATTAAAATCTTTGGACATTTGTTCGAAAGTTTTTTGGTAGTTCGGTGAAACCGGCGGCAAAAGTGCCGTAATGGTATCTTTCGCTGTTGAAGCACCAGCACTTGCAGCTGGAGCTGATGCAGCCGGTGAACTTGATTCTTTCGTGCCTGAAGCGCCACCACAAGCGGTTAAAGCCATTGTTAAAGCTACAACGGATGCTAATACGGGCATTTTTCTTTTCATGAAAAACAGACCTCCTAATAATTTCAGTTATTTACACAACTTGAACAAAGGTACGTATGGCTCTTTTCAAACTTCCTTCACTTTGCTGCAGGGCTTGTTCAGCGTCCGCGGCATTCATGCCTGTTTTGATCATCATGATGGCTAGTTTACAATTCATGGAAGCAGCTTCCAAATGGGCGATCGCAGTCGCATCGTCAACGCCTGATGCCGCCCGAATAATCCGTACGGAACGATCACGCAATTTGATATTACTTGCTTTCATGTCAACCATTAGGTTGTTATAAGTCTTCCCTAATTTGACCATCGTACAAGTCGTAAGCATATTTAGAACCAGCTTCTGTGCTGTCCCCGCTTTCAAACGGGTGGATCCCATAATGACTTCCGGCCCAACGACAGGCGCGATGCATACGTCGCAGACAGGCGCTAATTTCGAGTTTTTGTTATTTACAACGCCGATTGTCGCAGCCCCAATTTCCTTCGCTTTTCTCAAAGCAGCAATGACGAATTGTGCGCTTCCACTAGCTGTAATCCCAATAACCACATCTTTGTCAGTCACTCCGCAACGCTCAATAAGTGCGACCCCTTCTTCTGCGTTATCCTCAAATCCTTCAACCGCAAATCTTAGGGCCACGTCGCCTCCAGCAATATGACCTTGCACCAGCATGGCATCTACACCAAAAGTAGGAGGACATTCAGAAGCGTCGAGCACACCGAGTCTGCCAGAAGATCCGGCCCCTACGTAGAACATTCTGCCACCATTTTTCAGTGCATGATGCAAAATGTCAACCGCTTTCATAATCTGCGGAATCTCCGCTCCTACGGCTGCGGGAACTGTCGCATCCTGCTCATTCATCAAATGCAGCATTTGTTCTGTTGTACATTCGTCGATCATCAGTGTTTTCTCATTAATCTCTTCCGTAGTCAACCCCGACAGATACTCATCCATTGTCTCATCCTCCTATCCTGTTTCTTTAAGTTTCTAATTTCATACTAGCGAAAAATTTCACCATGGTCAATACTTTTTGAAATTTTATTTTATTTTACAAAAAAAATTTGAATTTTTATTTTGGAATACGACAAAAAAAAGACAACGACTTTATGATGCTTAGCCGTTGTCTTTCTTATTCATTTGCGGTGTTTGATGCTAGCGATGATATCATGTGTTTTGGACAAATATTTCTTCACTTTTTTGTACTCTGCGCTGGCGACTCCAGCAAAAAGAATATCAATAACCGTTAGCATAGCAATACGCGAACCCATTGCCCCACTGCGGATTGTAACCTCAGGTGTCGAAATGCTGAGCACGATGTCCGCCTTTTCCGCTAACTCGCTTTTGTTATATTTCGTAATAGCGATGACCGTAGCGCCATTCTTTTTGACAATGTCCAGCGATTCAATAATTTCAATCGTGCTGCCGGAGTTGGAAATAAAGATGGCTACATCTGATTTATCAAGAAGTGTGGCATTGGTGAGTTGGCTGTGTCCGTCTGTGTAGCTATGGCACATCTTGTTAATCCGCGAAAACTTCTGCTCCGCGTCAATGCACACCAATCCGGATGCGCCAATCCCGAAGAAAACAATCCGGCTGCTCTCACGCAGCACCTTCACCGCGCGGGCGATTTCATTTTTATCAATCACACTTAAGGTATCTTCAATTGATTTGCTATTGTTGCGGGAAATGTTAGAGATAATAATCGAAAGATCGTCCCCAGGCTGAATATCGGTATACTGATCCTTCTGCTCGTCATCCATAGAGCCAATTGAAGCAGAGATGCTGACGATAAAATTACGGTAACCTTTGTAACCCATCGTTTTGCAGAACCGCAGCACCGATGCGTCGCTCGTTTTCGTCAACTGTGCGAGACTCTTAATCGATAAGTGAGGAATCTCTTCCAAGTTCTCTAAGACATACTCGGCCACCAGTTTCTCTACAGGCGTAAGACTTTCTTTCATATCCCGAATTTTGATCAAAATGTTATCGTTAATTGCCATCGCTCTTCCCTACTCGCCATATATTATCTGAGCTAAAATTACTAATATCATACGAATATTTTTTTGAAAATACAAGATGATCTTCTCCTATCCTAACGGATTCCCAGTCGCCAATCAAGAAATTTTATTTCAGCGAATATTTACCATTGTAAAATTAAATTCCAGAGCAAATAATTGCTCCAAACTCAAAGTACGGCCCTGTAGATATAGGATTCGATGCACTAAAGCTTCATTATTCCGAGAAAACCGCAACCTGGGAATTGATTGCAGCCATAAAAAAAGCTATCTATCATACAAGTCCATTAAGACTTGTATGATAGATAGCCCGTAATACTTTGCTGACTCAAACGTGAGCGGAGATGTGATAAACTGTGATCCGTTATATAAGCTAACTCACTAGTTTTATTATAAAATGTTGACGTTAAAATAACTTTTACACATTTAACTCCGGGTAATTTGATTTATTTTCCAGTTTTCGAATAACGTGAAATTAAAAGGGTACGTATAGCAAATTATTCTGATATTAAGTAGTTCTCCATCTATGCTTACAACATAAGTATAGCTATAGTCAAGTGTCTTTTCACTCGAAACGATAGCAATATTTAGTGGATGTTTTTTAGAAATAATTTCATTTATCGCCTTTTGATCGGATTTATAATTTAGTTGTTCCGCTGATGTAATATTATTCAGTCCACTAATTAATTTTTGATCTCTATTTTTTTGAGAATGACCATAAAAAACAATAAACATACTTGTCACAACTAGTAACGTGATCACCCAAAATATTCGCACGAATTCACTCCTCCTAGTTAATTAAAAACAAGGAACGGAAGCTAGTAATAACTTCCGTTCCTATTGATATAATACAAAATATTACCAGGTTCCAGAGATTGAAACAACATTAAATCCAGATGCCGCCAAAAATAAGTATGGTCCATAAATGGTGCTTGCCATTGGAGATTTACCATCAATAGCAACATTAGCTCCATAGTAGTATGACATCCATGGAATTTTTGAGCAGTATACTTCATTTTGATTGCCCAGTGTATTAATTAAGCCATAAGGAGTTGTTGGATGTGTGTAAACATAGTTCGCAGCCCAATCACCCGCAAGCGCGGCTGAAAGTGATGAATAATAGCGAACCACTTTGGTGTTAGGATTATTACTATACCAAACACCAATCGATTGAATTGCCGGATGATAACCATATCCTGCAATTGAAGCGACATCTCCACTATCGTTTATTACGATTCCAGCATGTCCTGTGAGGCCTGAGCTTGACGTATTATTGGTAACTAGAATATCACCTTTCATTATTGTAACAGTAGTTCCTGGATATGATCTTATTGTACGAGCTTTAATATCATCTTGGGTTGAGTTTGCAGAACTGATACCTGAAAATAATGTAAGAATTGTGAAGATCGCTAAAAGGAAGCTAGTGATACGCTTGGTCATAAAATTTCTCCCTCAAATAATTTATTTATTGAAGGCGGCCACCATACAATACAATAAAAGTTTCTTATATGATTTTCTTCTATTAAAACCATATAATAACAATATATATTCCCATATATTACTAGTCAATCTTTTTTTTACAATTCATCCCTTTTAATTAGATTTAGATTGAACAAAATTATTTCATAGATATAAAAAAAAAGCATCGTCCGTTCTAACACGAACAAATGCTTTATTCCACTGTACTTATGCAACTGAAATGCTTCTGGGGTTGCCCCTATTAACTTTGTAGTTTGTACAATTAAAAAGAAGAGCACTCTTATCTGAGGTACATCCCCTTAGATGGTTATGCACCCAAACCAAACTTACCCCGCCTCCGCAGCAGCAGCATTAGCAGTAGCGGCGTTCGTCCTAGCCACCCGCATCGACGCCAACGCGTAGACGATAAGCGCCGCCCAGATCAGGGAGAAGCTGATAAACAGCACCGGCGAAAACTTCTCCTTAAATACGAAAATGCTGAGCAGCAGCGTAATCGAAGGTCCGATGTATTGGATGAAGCCCAGCATCGATAACGGAAGCCGCGCGGCTGCTTTGGCAAACCACAGCAAAGGCAAAGCCGTTACCGCGCCTGACAATAAAAGCAGCACAAACGAAACAGTAGGAAGCGACCAAGCCGCTTCATGATGAGTGAAATGCAAGTAAACGATATATGCGACAGCGATAGGAAAAACGAACGCGGTTTCCCCAGCCAGTCCAACCGATGCTTCGTAGGACACCTTCTTTTTCACCAGGCTATAAACGCCAAATGATGCCGCCAGCGACAAAGATACCCACGGGAATCTGCCGTAGTCGATCGTAGCTACCAAAACGCCGGCTCCCGCCAAAACGACAGCAATCCACTGGCTAAAGTTCGGCTTTTCCCGCAGAAACAGGACGGCGAGCATGACATTAAACAACGGGGTAATGTAATATCCGATACTCGTCTCAATGACATGGCCATTGTTAACAGCCCAGATGAAGATCAGCCAGTTGGACGAAATCAGGATCGAGCTTGCCGCGACCACGAGCAAAGTCTTGCGGTTGGTAAACATGTTTCGGAGCTGCGTCATCTTGCCTCGGCCTACGAATAGAAGCAGACCCATAAAAACAAATGACCAAATGACACGGTGTGCCAAGATTTCCCCTGCCAGCAGCGACTCAAACGATCTCCAATAAACAGGCAGCAAGCCCCATGCGATATAAGCTATAATGGCGTACCAGAGCCCTTTTTTCATAGTCAAACCTTCTTTCAATATCTAATTACAGACCCCTGTGAATCTAGTCGTATCATCCGCGGGTCAATTTTGCATTGTCCTATTGTAACATAGAGTGTCACATCTGTCCGTACCTAGTTAAGTCCACTTTTTCACAAAAAAATAAACCCCCGATAGACGAGAGTTTCAAAAGTGGACACCCTATGATTTTATTACCCTTTAACAGAACCCGCAGCAATACCTTCTACGATGCGATTGCTGAGCAGCAGGAAAGCCAGCAGAATCGGCAAAATACTGATCATCAACGTAGCGCCGATAGCTCCCCAGTCCGTCGTATATTGACCGATGAAATTTTGCACCCCGACGGTTAGCGTTTTATATTTCTCGGAACTAATGAAGGTATTGACGAAAATAAACTCGTTCCAATTGTAGATCATATTAATAATAACAGCCGTGGAAAGCACCGATACGGTCATCGGCAGCGTGATGCTGAAGAACATGCGGTTCACCGAGCAGCCATCCATGACAGCCGCTTCTTCCACCTCACGAGGCAGTGTGTAGTAGAATCCGAGCATGATCATAATCGTAATCGGCAGATTGAACGAGATGTACGACAGGATGATGGATAGCGGGTGATTGGTTAGATGTGTTTTTGTGAAAAAACTGAACAGCGGGATCAACGTCGAGTGTACCGGGATCATCAATCCAACCATGAACAGGCCAAGCACGAAGGATTGCAGCTTCCACTTCATCCGCGTTAATGCGAAGGTGACCAGGCTGGCCAACAACACCGTAACCGCTACAGAAACCACAGTCATCCAGACACTGTTGAAAAAGTAATTATTGATATGGCCCTGCGTCCACACCTTCTCATAATTTTCCCAGCGCAGCCGTTCCGGAAAGGCCATTGGCGCCAGATTAAAGATTTCTTCGTTATTTTTTAACGAAAACAGCATAAGCCATAACAAAGGAACGACCTGAATCACAGCAACGATCGTCAAAATAGCATACAGCACGCCATATCCAATCCGTCCCGGCAGCTTGCTCCGCATGATTTGAGGCTGCGCTTGACGCTCAATCATTTCGATATTCATCTTAATCAAGCTCCTTTCGTTACGAATACTGGATGTTATCTTTGGATGCCGTTGCTTTGCGAATCAGCCATGTCACAACGAGACAGATGATCAACAGGAAAAAGCCAATCGCGCTGGCGTAGCCGAAATCGTAGCCTTTGAACGCCTTACGGTACATGTAGGAGGCCATAACTTCACTGGCACCATTCGGCCCCCCGCCTGTCATCACATAGATTAGGTCAAAATATTTCAGCGACCCTACAACTGCAAGGACTACAGTCACTTTCATGACTTCGGCGATCAGAGGAATACGAATGGATAAGGCAATTCGCCATGGGCTAGCGCCGTCGATACGCGCTGATTCAATCAGCGAACTGGGCACATTTTTCAAAGCGGCATAATAAATCAGAATGTAGAATCCCGCGTACTGCCACAGGATCGGAATAAAAATCGCATAAAGAACAATCGATGGATTCGAGAGCCATTCAGGTGTATGCTGGACCCCCAGCGACGTCAGGATATGATTAAGCATTCCGTTCGTCGGGTGGAAAATTTTCAGCCATAGTTGGGCAATTGCTACTGAGGACAGCAGCATCGGAATTAAATATACTTTGCGAAACAGATTGGCTCCACGAAGATTGGCTGATAGCACCAACGCTACCAACAAGTAGACGAGCAAGCTCAACGCTGAAAAAATAGCAAGTAGAAAAGAATGCTTCGCACTGCTCCAGAACAGCTCATCTCGAAGCAGCTCCATGTAATTTTGCAAGCCGATAAAGCTCATTTTACCGACGCCGTCCCACTTCATTAATCCGTAATAGCCCGTCATGACGATCGGCATGTAGATCAGGGCCACAACCAGAAGTAACGAGGGAATGACGTACAAAGCGATCATGGATTTATTGGACATGACTTTATCCATAACGGACACTTCCCTTCCTTACCGATAAAGGAAAAGGACATACCGCGCGTCGGGGTATGCCCTTCCCACTCGATTCATGTGGTTACTTACCTTCTTTGGCCAAGGCTTCTTCATGCTTTTTCGCAAACTCTTCCGGCGTGACTGCTTTGCCGAACAACGCTTGAATCATGTTCAAGTGAACTTCTGCGGAAGCCGGTTTCATCTGTACGTCAGCGAACAACGTGATGTTGCTTGCTTTATTAAGTTCATTTAACAAGTCAATGTACATTTGCGGCAGCTTCACCTTGGAAGTATCTACTTTCGTCGCCGGAATCACACCCGCTTCGGAAATCGCGTGCTCGCCCCACTTCTGAACGAAGAAGGAAACGAATTTCTTGGACTCCTCTTTGACCTTCGAGTTGTTGGCAACGAACAAGCCTACGCCCGGTCCGCCAACCCAGCTGTCCAGGTTTCCTTTGCCGCCATCGACGGTCGGGAATTTAAAGAAGCCGATTTGATCCTTAAACGCTTGTGGAACATCTTTATTCGTTGTGTAATTCGGCAGTTCCCATGTTCCCATCATGTACATAGCCGCTTTGCTGTTCATGAATTCGGCTTTGCCCTCATCATTGGAAAGTCCATTGAAGCCTTTGTTGAACCCGTTCATATCAACCAGTTGGGTAATTTCGGAAGCTGCGCGAACCAAACCAGGATCATTGAATGAGCCGGAGCGGTCAATGGCTTTCTTCAATGTTTCCGGTCCGCCGATACGGTCGGCCAGGTACATGTACCACAGGGAGCCGGTCCAGCGGTCCTTGTTCCCAAGCGCGATTGGGGCAACACCGTTAGAGCTGAGCGTTTTAACCACATTTTTAAACTCATCATAGGTTTTCGGCACTTGCAGGTTATATTTCGCGAATATCGCTTTATTGTAGTACACCGGCACGATGTTCAATTCCACGGGAAGCCCGTAGGTTTTGCCGCCAAAAGCATAAGCGTTCGTCGTTCCGTTAACGAATTTATCTTTCAAATCGCCTTGCAGCAGGTCGTCTAGCGGAGCGAACATATCGCCTTTTACATAAGGATCCATGTAGCCAGCAGCCCATGTAAAGCCTACATCCGGCAATGCGTTGGAAGTGGACAGGACCTTCATTTTATTTTTATATTGCTCATTCTCAAGCACTTCTTGTTCAATCGTCACATTCGGATTTGCCGTTTGATACTCTTTAATGATATCGTTTACAATTTTGTTTTGCGTTGCGGAGTTACCGGTCGGCCAGAGGTGCATCATTTTGATCGTTACTTTCTTAGCTGGTTGCGCGCTTTCTGCGGCTGCCTTGGCTGTTTCTTTGGCTGGCTGCGGTGAGCTGGCGTTCTCTGTCGTAGAACTGGAGCACCCGGATAGAACCAAACCGAGACTAAGCATCGTCGTCATCGTCCATGTAAGCGTTTTTCTTGCCATGCGTTGTTTCCCCCTTAAACTATGTTTGCTACGAATATTATTGTAGCGCTTTCATTGCGACGGCAGGGAGTAACGGCTATCGGGAAATATACCACTATTTTTGGGTTTCTAATGTTAGGTTTCCATGTTCTCTTCGTTCTCATTCGCCTGCTTGCGGTATTGATTCGGGCTGATGCCTTCATAATCTTTGAACAGTTTAATAAAATACTTCGATGTCTGGTACCCGACCTGTTCGGAAATGTCCGCAATCGTCAGCCTGGTTTGCAAAAGCAGTTCCTTCGCTTTCTGAATCCGGCTCCTCGTGACATATTCACTGAAAGTGAAACCTGTCTGCTCCTTAAAAAGAGCGCTAAAATAGCTCGGGTTCAAATGAATATGCCCTGCCACCTCGCTCATACCGAGAGGTTCCTGAAGATGCTCCTCTACATAGAGCACGGCTTGCCTGACTGGAGGGCTATAGTTCATGGAGACGGTTTTGGCCTGCATGAGCCGAGAATCGACCATTTTCTCCATCGTTTCCACGCGCCCGCGTTCCTCTTCAATCTGCAGCGCCTGCTCGACGGCTTCAAGGAGCTTGCTCTTTTTGATCGGTTTTAGCAAATAGTTTACGACCCCTAGCTGAATCGCGGTTTGAGCATATTGGAAATCGGGATGCCCCGAGATGACGATAACGACAGGCTTATGTCCTGTATTGCGCGAGTCCTCTACGACTTGCAATCCGCTGATCTCCGGCATGCGAATATCGGTGATAAGCAGATGCACCGGGCGGGTATTCAGCACTTCCAGCGCTTCAGTTCCGTTGCTGCTGCTTAAGATGTGATAGCGGCCGATCGACCAGGCTTCGAGCGTTTTGCGGATGCCTTCTCTCGTTAGCGGCTCATCATCAACGATCAGTATGGTTTTGCTTGGTGGAATCATCGTTATCCTCCTTATGAATCGGAATGTCGAAGCTGACGCTTGTCCCTTGGCGCGGAATACTGTGGATGGACAAGCCTCTGCTGCCCTCTGCGAGTTCTGGGTAATATAATTGAATGCGACGCTGGACATTGGAAATCGCCATGCCCTTTCCTTTGCCCGACGGTGCACCGCCGCGTTCCATCGCATCCTTGACGGCTTGGAGCTTCTGCTCGCTCATGCCCGGTCCGTCATCGCTGACCGTGATTCGCAGCTCCGCAGCTTCCAAAGGTGAAGGCTCTACGCGGATCGTGATGAGACCAGGATCCGTTTTTCCTTCTAAACCGTGTAGGATCGCATTTTCCACGAGAGGTTGAATCAACAGTTTTGGGATGAGAACATGATTGTACGCATCGTCAATATTGATTTCCCAGACCAGGCGAGAGCCGAACCTCACACCCATAATGCTCAAATACCGCTTAATGTGCTCCAATTCCTCTCCCATCGACACCCATTCATCCTTATTGGGGCTGCCGATGACATAGCGGAACAAATCCGACATCGCAACAACAAGATCAGCGAGTTCCTCCTCATCTTTATCCTGCAAAGACCAGTACAAAGCTTCCAGCGTATTGTATAAAAAATGCGGATCAATCTGCGCTTGAAGCGCTTGCAGTTCCGTGCGGCTTTGGATGACCTCTTTTTCATAAACCAATTTAATGAGACCGTTGATGTTGTCTACCATTTGATTGTAGGTCATATTCAGATCGTTCAGCTCTGTTGTATACGTTTTCGTAAGATTCGGCGTCAGCACGCCTTGCCGCGTATTTCTCATAGCTCTCATAAGCCTTAGAATGGGCCGAGTAATCATCATCGAGAGCAAAAACGAGAGAATAATGAACAACACCGACCCAATCGCCCCGGATACGATAATGGCCCAACGCAGTACAGAGATCCCATCGGTAATATCGCTGACCGGATACAAAATCATAAGCGTCCATCCGGTTTGTTCTGATGGCTGCTTCACCAAAATGTAGCGCTTCTGTTTGATCGTTACCGTCTGAGAGGAGGTCTGCATCAATTCGCCCACACCGTCCGTGACATCACCATCCGGTATGATCGGTGTTCCTGAGCTGTCTGCAAGCACCAGCAATTCCTGGTGGCTGCCTGTGTCCGTTAACTGTTTCTGAAAATCAAAATAGCTGCTGTTAATTCGGACAAGCAAATAACCGCCATTCGAAAACCAACGGTCAATTAAATTGATCCTTCGAATCGCTAGAACGGTGCCGGGTTCCTTTGGATCATTCCCGATCCAGACCAGCTTTCCTTTTTCCTTGTCCGCCTGCTCAATCCAATGGTTGTCCACCCGATCGGACATCTTTTGATCATCCAGTGGGAACAACCGTACAAAACCCGTAGTGTACAACTCCACATTGCTTACACCACTATAAGCTTGTATATGATTGGCAATTTTCGACAACGCCTGCCGCTCGCTAAAAGTCACCTCTTTACCTTGCACATTGGAAAGAAACAGCTGCTGTAGATAGGCGTCATTGACGGCCTGCAGCGTTAGCGTGTCAATTTGCGTGAGGATCGCTTCGAGTCTGCCGTTCGCTTGCGAGGCGATTTGCTTCATCTGTGTTTCCGCTTTCGTGTTCAGGAGGGTCGACACCGAGTTGAACGTAATGGCTCCAGCGCAAATTAGCACGATGATCATAACAAAAACGAAGCCGGCCAGCATTTGATTGCGCAGTGTATTCCAATTAGCCACCTTCTGCCACATGTGGGGTTCCCCTTTTCCGTCTGGATTCGTGCACATGTTTCTCGCCAAATCATACTACAGACATGTGAAATTGCCTACCAGCTTTCTCAGATTAAAATTGGCGACCTGGACTGAGTGCCAGTTCAATTGCCATAACTGCTTGCCTTGCGCCACGACCTACTGTGGGTGTGCGTGCTGCATTGGATGAAATCCAATAAAGGGGCTTCATGAGAAGCCAAATGTGTGATTTCATTGGACAGAATCCACTCACTTCTGGTCAAATCTGCTTATATGAGGCGGATTTTGCTGCTTCGTTGGAATTACTCCAACGAAGTGTGCCATTTCTTTGCCAAAATGGGTTTGTCATTGGATTTTTTCCAATGGTGGTTTCCAATAATGGCCGCGGATTCTCTATGTTGCACTTTGTGCAGCATTTTGGCCTCAGTTCGGCCGTTGTCGCCTTCTACGTTGTATTTTTTACAACGTTTTAGGTAGAATAGCACGGTTTTTGCGCTATTTAGGTTGAATTCATTGTACTTTGTGCAATGAAGAGTGGTGGGGTGAGGGTTAATGCTGTTCTATGTTGTAGAAAGTACAACAGAGACATGGGGGTGAGTGCTATCGTGCGGGGCAGTGATGCAGCGGGGGGGTGGTTACTTAGTGCGGGGCGCGCAGGCTGAGCGGATGGGTTACTTGGTGCGAGGCGGATAGACTGAGCAGTATGGTTACTTAGTGCGAGGCGGGCAGGCTGCGCAGAGTGGTTACCTGGTGCGAGGTGGACAGACTGAGCAGAATGGTTACTTAGTTCGAGGCGGGCAGGCTGCGCAGAGTGGTTACCTGGTGCGAGGCGGGCAGGCTGAGCGGATGGGTTACTTGGTGCGAGGCGAGCAGGCTGAGCGGATGGGTTACTTGATGCGAGGCGAGCAGGTTGAGCGGATGGGTCACTTGGTGCGAGGCGAGCAGGCTGAGCGGATGGGTCACTTGGTGCGAGGCGGGCAGGCTGCGCAGAGTGGTTACCTGGTGCGAGGCGGACAGGCTGCGCAGAGTAGTTACTTGGTGCGAGGCGGGCAGGCTGCGCAGAGTGGTTACCTGGCGCGAGGCGGACAGGCTGCGCAGAGTGGTTACTTGGTGCGAGGCGGGCAGGCTGAGCGGATGGGTTACTTAGTGCGTGGCGGGCAGGCCGAGCAGATCAGTCACTTAGCGCGAGGCAGGCAGGCTGAGCGGAGTGGTTACTTAGCGCGAGGCGGCAGGGTGCGCCTTCCAACAAAAAAGCAGGCCGCCAAAGGCGCCTGCTCCGCTTATCTACTCTTCATCCCGATAAAAAAAGTTGGGAAGCTTCACTTCATTGCTGTAATGCTGGTGAAAGATATGCGTCGTCGCCGGGGAAAGCGGCGGGATCAGCCACGTCCAGTCGCCCGTGACCTCACGGCTCGCCTTTTCCTCTTTCTCCTCGAACCGTTTGAACTGCCGGGCCGCGGTATGATGATCCACGATGGCGACACCTTGCTGCTGAAAAGAATGCAGCACAGCCACGTTCAACTCCACAAGCGCCCGATCCTTCCAGAGGGATGCGTCGCGCCGCGTATCTAACCCCATTACTTCTGCTACACGCGGCAGCATGTTATATCGCGCTTCGTCCGCGAAGTTACGAGCCCCGATTTCTGTGCCCATGTACCAACCGTTGAAAGGAGCCGCCGAGTAATGGATCCCTCCAATCTCCAGGTACATGTTAGAAACGATCGGCACCGCATACCATTGGAGACGCAAATCCGCCATGGCCGCGATATCCGGATGCGTGATAGCGACTTCCTTGACCAGTCCGCTCGGAATTTCATAGAATTTCGGAGCATTGTTCCCCATCTGAAGGACTAGCGGCAGCACATCGAAAGGGGTTCCCGCTCCCAGCCACCCGAGAGATTGGCACATGGCCGTGATCTGCAAAGAAGCCGGATCGCCCACAATGCCGTCCTCCGTCTCATACCCTGCGTATCGAATTAACTGTGCATTATGAATAAAGGCCCCCGGAGCTGCCCCTGCCCCCTGCACAGGTGAAAATACCGTAATCATCGGGCGAATTTTCCCGTCATTCGTTGCCGTCTCAATATGCCGGAAGAGGGCTTGCGCCATCTCATCTTCCGTTGTCGCATGACGGGCATCCTGCACAGTCAGCGTCTCCCAGAACAATCGCCCGATGCACCGATTACTATTGCGCCAAGCCATTTTGGCCCCATGCTCCAGCTCTTGCAGCGTGTGCTCATAGGTACCCTTATACCCGATGGAACGGGTAATTTCGGCGATGCGAGCTTCCATTTCGCTCTCGCTTTTGCCTAATTCAGCGTAACATTCTCTAATAAAAGGAACTGCCTTATCTAGCAGTTGATCCTGTACTTCCTGCATTTCTTTCATAGGTGTAACTCCATTCCGATTCATAGAAGCTCCCTTGGCCTTCAAGCCTTCAGGGCTTCTTTTCTTTTACAATTGTGCGCTAAAATGCTCCGGTACATAGGCTATTTGAGAGCCGGCAATAATCGTCAACTCGCCCTGCTCCTCTGAATAATGAACGGCGTCATCGCCAACATAGAACCATACTTTCCGTGTCGGTTGATTCTCAAACTCTTGAAAAATAAAAACATTAAGTTCATCTTTCCATTTTAATAGCTCAGCAATACGCTCCTTATCGATCTTCACGGTAAAAATCCATTGTTCTTCTACTTGCTTATACATATACTCAACCGGCTGCTTGCCTGTATCGATAAATGCCCGGCCGCCTACCGCATGTTTCACCAAAAATTGTTCCTTCATCTCCGCAGCCTCCTTGTTATGGCAGATCGATTAGCATGAAATGCGCATCTTCCGCAGCACGGAGCATAAGCGTCGACTCCGCCTCCATCCGCGCACTGTCCATAGTTTCCAGCAGAGCCTTATTGGCCTCTAATTTTCCGCTAATGACCATAAGGAAAATACGCCGATTTTCACCCTGATTGAAGACCAGCTCTTTACCAGCTTCCAGCTTGCTGAGATAGATGCTCATATCCTGATAGATTTTCGCTTGGTGCTCGCCGCCTTCAGGTGTTACGACCGGCAGCAGGGCATTCGTCATGGCCTCCGGTACATAAGTCACATTCTCGAAGGACGGCTCTGTGCCCCGCTTCGCCGGCATAAACCAAAGTTGGAACAAGCTGAGCGGCTCCGAATCCGAGGCATTATACTCGGCATGAATCACACCGCTGCCCGCTGACATGCGCTGAACGCCGCCAACTGCCGTAATCGCCACATTTCCTAAACTATCCTCGTGCTTAATAGCTCCGCTGAGAACGACGCTGACAATTTCCATATCGCTGTGCGGATGAGGACCAAAACCGCGACCCGCGGCAATTTCATCATAATTGCAAACACGCATAACCCCGAAACTTGTATTATTTTCATCAAAATAATCACCAAACGAAAAGCTCTTATACCCCTTGAGCCAACCCAAATCCGAACTGTTGCGCGTATGTGCAGGAAAGACTTGAATCACAGCTATCGCCTCCTTTATGTAGTACTCTAAGCTTATCATATTGTGATAATCGACTTCCATGTCGGAACCGTGGCGGAACGGTTGCAAAATAGAGGCGAGGCGCCACAGTAACCAAGAAAAAAGCCGTCCCCCCGGCCTCTGCAGACCTTTCGGAACAGCCTTTGTCAGCTTAATCGTTACTAAGCACGGAACCTGCAAAGTCCGGCGTGCCGTCCTCGTGCCACTTTAACACGCGGACAAATGTATGGCGATTGGGATCGTAAAGCGGATCGCCCTCAATCTCTTTATAGTTCCTCGCGTGGAACACCAGAATATGTTGTGTACCATCTTCGGACACAGTGAAGCTGTTATGTCCAGGCCCATAAAGAGCGATGTCCTCGTCCGTAGAGAGAACCGGCGATTTTGATTTTGACCACGACTGCGGGTCCAACAAATCAGCGTCTTCATCTGCCGTCAGCAGCCCCATGCAATAATTGAAATCTGTTGCACTTACGGAAAAAGAGATGAAAATGCGTCCATTGGCCTTCAATACCGCAGCACCTTCATTTACCCTGAAACCAATGATTTCCCAATCATACTGCGGTGTCGTTATCATGACCTGCTTGCCTTGCAGCGTCCAGGGGCTGCTCATTTCTGAGATATAAAGATTCGAATTACCAACAATATCTGGATCTTTCTGCGCCCAGACCAAATAGCGAACTCCGCGATGCTCGAAGGAAGTAGCATCTAATGCAAAACTCTCCCACTCGGTGCGGAGCTGCCCCTTCTCCACCCACTCCCCTTCCAGCGGATTGGCTGCATCATTTTCAAGCACAAACATTCGGTGGTCAAAAAGACCCTCGTTCGTTTCCGTCGTTCTAGCCGCTGCAAAGTAGATATACCATTTACCCGCTACAAAATGGATCTCCGGTGCCCAAATATTAGCACTAAGCGGGCCTTCGCTATATTTCCGCCATACTACAACCGGCTTCGCCTCACTTAAGCCTGCAATTGTCGCTGAACGACGCAGCTCAATGCGATCATACTCCGGTACCGAAGCTGTAAAGTAATAGCAGCCATCTGTATGCTTATATATCCATGGATCAGCACGCTGCTCCAATAGAGGTTTGATTACGTTGGTTTCCAAGTTTTTCATAAGTTAGTCTCCTTTAACGCTATCTGTGATTGTCAATTTGTCAATTTGTCAGTTCATCAGCCTTTCACGCCGCCAACCGTAAGTCCCGACACGAAAAACCGCTGGAAGAAAATAAAAACAATCAGAATCGGTACGATCGCCAGCACGGACCCCGCAATGAGAATATCGTAGTTGTTGCCATAAGGCGTGACTAAGCTGGATAGACCGATGGGCAGCGTCAGCTTCTCGCCCGTTTTGAGCACAATTAAAGGCCAAACAAAGCTGTTCCAGCTGGCAAGAGCTTGCAGGATGGCCATTGCCCCAAAGGCAGGAGCCATCAAAGGCATCATAATTTTGAAAAAAATCCCGTACTCCGAGCAGCCATCAATTCTTCCCGCATCGAGGAAATCCTTCGGCAATCCAGCCGCATACTGCCGGAAAAAGAAGATCGGCAGCGGTGCTACGACAAAGGGCAAGATGACCCCGGCATACGTATCAATTAGACGGAAGCTGATCATCTGCTTATAAAGCGGGAGCATAATAATTTCAACGGGTACCATCATGACCAGGAGCACAAAGAGGAAAATGAGATTTCTCCCGACAAAACGGTACATCGCCAGCCCGTAACCCACCATGGAGGATAAAAGTAAACAGCACAGGGTATAAACAACCGAGATCACGATACTGTTCTTGTACCATATCAAGTACTTCTTGGCGGAGGCAGAAAATAGGAACGAATAGTTGTGAAAAGAGAGAAGTTCCGGCTGCAATCTCACATTAAGCCCATAGCGCAGCATCTCTTTGGATGGTTTTAACGAAGCCAAAGCTAAGCTGTAGAACGGGAACAGCGCCAGAATCGCCAACAGGGTAAACAATAAAAACAATAAGGAGGATTGAAGGAATTTATTTCGCTCTATTTGCATGTCCTAGTCCTCCTTTTTAAACAAGCCGAAAAATTTTAACTGAATTACATTCAGCACCATCGTAATCGCTAACAAAGTAATGCCAATGGCAGAACCAAAGCCCAAATTATTCCGCTCAATGCCCTCCCGGTAGAGCAGGCCAATCATCGTCAAGCCGATGTCATTCGGAGAGCGATTGCCATTCCATAGAATGAAGCTCTCGGTAAACATGGAATAACCGCCATAAATAGAAATCGTAATGACATAAATCGCAACCGGCTTCAATAGAGGCAGTGTAATGCGCCAGAAGCGATCCCATTTGTTCGCACCGTCAATCTCCGCCGACTCATATAATTCATGCGGAATGCTTTGCAGCGCTGACAAGAAGTAAATGATATTGACGCCGGTAAAACGCCAAGTCGCCAGTATGACCATGACAAGCATTCCTGTCGTTGAGCCCGCAAGCCAGTTAATGCTTGGCAAGCCCAGCAAATGACGGAACCCGTTCATCACGGCCTCGTCCAAACTACCGAAAACAAGCCGGAAAATCGTCCCCGCCACAACGACCGAAGTGAGCGACGGAATAAACAAAGCGGAACGGAAAAAAGCGCTAGCTTTAGTGAGCTTCCCGTTCAGGAATACAGCCAGCACAAGCGGCAGAGGAATTAACACCAGAATGGTCCAGAACGTATACCTGCTGCTATTTTTCAAAGCCGTGAAAAAGGACTCGCTCCATAAATTTTTATAATTGGCCAGCCCAATGAAATGCGTTTGACCCGGAAGCACCTCTTGGAAGCTCATGACAACCGTTGTCACAACTGGATAGGCAAAGAAAATAAGAAAAGACAGTACAAACGGCAAAACAAACACATAAGGAGCTACCCGGGAGGAATACAGAAATTTACTCATATCGACTATCGCTACTCCTCTCTAGAAGCGCTGCCAGCTTCACCTAAACCGTGTAACTCAGCTCAGGCAAAGCCAGCAGCGGAACGCGAGGCGTTCGAACTATTTGATATTTTTCACGGCATCATCCAGGACTTGTTTCGGATCCTTCAAATCATTCAACGCTTGGAAAATCGCCTTCGTCTTGAGGTAATCAGACACAGCCGGCGTTTTCTCTTTAATATTTGTAGGCGCAATTTCACTTTTTACAGAAATGAGAACGTCCCATAGATTTTTGCCGAAGTAGGCGGTAAATTTATTGTCCGCTTTCAGCGCCGGGTCGTTCCACACATCGGAGCGGATCGGGTCAAATCCGAGTTGTGACCAGATCTGGATGTTCCCCTCTTTGGACAATTTGGCATAGGACAGGAATTTTTTCGCTATGTCTTGATTCTTCGATTGCTTCGTAATGACCGTACCCGTGCCCCCCATTCCGGAAGAGCGCATCTCGCCTTGTTTAAATACCGGCATAGGTTTAATGATGATTTTACCTTTGAGATCAGGCATGTAGTCCGTGAAGCGCCCCATATACCACATCGGCATCCAAACCGAAGCGGCTCCGCCTTTATTCATAAAGCCATAATATTCTTCCGCATGATGAAAGCCGCCCGGAGCCACAACGGCTACTTTCTCTTTCACCAGCTTTTGAAGGTAAGACAACACATCAGTGTTCGCTTGATCGCCCAGTGTTACGTTACCGCTTTTATCCAGAAAATCTGAACCATGTTGAACAACGAGTGGCCAAAAGCTCCACTGATCCTGCGTTTCGACGGTCGTCATCGGCTTTCCGGTTTTTGCGAGAACCTGTTTGCCTGCATTTTCATAATCGTCCCAGGTCTTAATGTTATCCGCATTCACGCCGGCTTTATCGAGAATTTCCTTGTTATAGTAGATGACTTGAGCACCAACGTGGTAGTCGATGCCGTAATATTTGCCGTCTTTGGCATAATTATCGAGTCGAGACATGACCAGATTCGCTTTCTCCGGCTCAACGATATCGTTTAGAGGGGTAAGCTGGACATCGCCTTTCAGGAAATTTCCAATCTTGCTGATTTCAATGTCAGCCATATCCGGAGCACCTGTACCGGATTGCAGCGCAACAAGCAGTTTATTGTGGTTATCATCATAAGGGAACGTCGTCGCTTCCAGTTTAATTGACTGATCAGGGTGTGCTTTGTTCCAGGACTCGGCCATGCTTTCAAAAAATTTCTGATGCAGTTCATTAAACGTCCAGAAGCTCAGCTTGACCGGCTCGCCTGGCTTGGTTGCGCTATCACTTTGCGTAGAGCTCGGGCTTGATGTGCAAGCAGATAGTAAAAGCATCGATGCCAGGACCACAGCTGAAGTTACTTGAAGCTTCCTTTTCATAACAATGATTCCCCCTAGATTGGAATTAACAACTTGTAAGCGCTTTACATATCGAATTATAGTACATAAAATTCCATATTTATATAACCAATTTAGTATAAAATCATATTTATCATATTAAACATATTCCCTTTTATTGATTTACTAAGTACAATGAAGCTAGCTAAATTATGAAGAATCAGGTGATGCTCGAATGAACAAAGTTCCTCTCTATCGACAAATTTACCAATCCATCAAGGACAAGATCATATCAGGAGAGCTTCGTCCCAAAGACCGCGTGCCTTCCGAGCAGGAATTTATGGATGAATTTAGGGTCAGCAAAATTACAGTGAAAAATGCTTTGGCCGCCCTCGTGGACGAGGGGCTCGTCACGCGCATTCAAGGGAAGGGAACCTTCGTATCGCGAGATCCGGTATCCGTGACCGTGGAAACGGCGGCGACGCGGTCTGTCCCAATCATCCCACCTGTGCACAATTTCAACTACATAGGTCTGATTATCCCTACGATGAAAACAAAGGTCATCCAACGACTAGTTGATTATGTCGAGTTTTATGTCAAGGAAGCCGGGTATCAGCTTGTCCTGCATATCACTCGGGAATCTTCCCATGAAGAGTCCCGTGCCGTCCAACAGCTTACGAACACGCAGGGCGTCCGCGGTATCATTGTTTTCCCTACGGAAGATGAGAGTTATAACGAATCGCTGCTGCGTTTGTCTTTAGATAAGTACCCTTTCGTCTTCATTGACCGCTACTTGCGTAATATTGATACATACCGGATTACTTCCGATAATTGGGGCGGCGCCTATGAAACCGTAGACCGTCTGCTTAAGGAAGGACATCACCGAATTGCGCTCATTTCTCCGGATAATACGAATACAACCATTGAGGACCGCACCCATGGCTTCGAAAAGGCTTATATTGACAGCAACATTCCCATCGATAAAAGCTTATGGTGTCACGTGCCCATCGACATCCTCAGAACGGGCGACACCTCAGCTTATGTCGCTAAATTTCTGCATCAGCATCCCAACCTGACGGCTGTTTTTGCGTTGACAGCCGAGATGGCGAGGCTTACACATCATGCCCTCCATGAGGAGGAAGGACTGGATCCTAATACCGCACTTGTATCCTTTGATGATCCGGAAATCCCGGGCATCCCGCACGTGCTGCAGGATGAGGAGCAAATGGCGCTTTCCGCCGTAAGCTTGCTGCTTGAGCAGTGCAACGGACAATACACGCCGCAGCGTGTGGAAATCCCGGTGCGCTGGGTGTAGGTTTAGGAGCGTGGCTAGAGCAAGGGCCGAGGGTGCGGCATTGGGCTAGAGCAAGGGAACTGTGGTCCCGTATTTCGGCTAAATCAGCCGATATCGCTGACCTAGCGGAACTACAGGGCCCTATCCGCGCGCAGCAACCTGCTAATCGGCCCAAACAAGCGAAATAGCACCCCCTGCTTCCCTTTAACAGGGCAAGTGGGCGCCTTACCTCAAAATAGCGGATCGTAGTTCCGCCTTTCTTCCGCCGCCACAAAAAAAAGAGGAGCCCACAGGCTCCCCTCCTCCTATTCCTCCAGCTGTATCCACTCCGCATACAGCTTATCCAGATCCTCCTGGGCCGCTTCGCGCTCTGCCCAGAGGCGGCTCAGCTCCTCAGGCGCCGGATTCTCCAGCGCCTGGTCAAGCCCGCCGAGCCGCGCCTCCGCTTCCGCGATGTCCCGCTCCAGCCGCTCGCGCGCGAACGCAGCCGTGCTGCGTGACTTCCCGCGCGGAGCAGATGCCACGTGCGGCTCCGCCTTGGCCGCCGCTGCCTTTGACCCTGCTCCGGCGGACTTCGTCACCGGAGCAGCATCAGCCTTGCGCGCCTGCGCCGCGCGCAGCTGCGTGCTTTTCGCTTTGTAGTCATCAAAGCTGCCCAAATAAACGGTGATGCGCCCTTGATCCAGCTCCCAGATTTTCTGGGACAGCCGGTTGATGAAGTAACGGTCGTGCGTCACCGCAAGCACCGTGCCTGGAAACTCCTCAAGCGCTTCCTCCAGCGCCTCCCTTGAGACGATGTCCATATGATTCGTCGGCTCATCCAAAATGAGCAAATTCGGCTTACGCAGCACGAGCAGCGCCAGCCGCAGCCGCGTCCACTCTCCGCCTGAGAGGGAGCTAACCGGCTTGAAAACATCTGCGCCATAGAACAGATAAGCGGCGAGCCGGCTTCTAGCTTCCCCTTCTTCCAGCTTCGCTTCCTCGCAAAAGTAAGCCAGTACCGTCTTCTTCTGGTCCTCGGGGTACTCCTGCTGCGCCAAGTAACCGATGTCCACGCGCGCGCCGATTTCCAGCTCGCCGCCATCCGGCTGCACCTCGCCCAAAAGCATTTTCAGCAGCGTCGTTTTCCCTGAACCGTTATGCCCCAGAAGCATCACTTTCTCGCCATACTCGAGCAAGCCGCTTGCTTTCCGCAGCAGCACTTTGTCCCCGTACCGCTTGCTTACGTCATCAAACACAATGACCCGCTTGCCGGAGCGATCATCCAACTTCAGCCCGAATTCAGCAGCCTTCGGATCAAGGACAGGGCGTTTCAGCTTCTCCATGCGATCCAACGCTTTCTGCATCGATGCCGCTCTGCGGAAAAACTTATCGTTCCCTCCGATACGCCCCCACTCCATGAGCTGTTTGATCGTCTCTTTCATTTTCTTGATGACCTTCTGCTGCTCCTGATAATCCGCGAATTGCTGCAGCAGTCGGACTTCTTTCTCTTTCATGTAGCCTGTATAGGATGTCAAATAAGTCGAAGACTCTCCGTCCTCCAACTCGACAATTTTGGTAACTACCCGATCCAAAAAGTATCGATCATGAGACACAATGAAACACGCGCCCTCATAATGGGTCAAGTACTCTTCCAGCCATTCAACGCCAAATAAATCGAGATGATTCGTCGGCTCATCGAGCAGCAGCACATCCGGCTTGCCGATCAGTTGAGAAGCGAGCGCAATCTTGGTTTTCTCCCCTCCGGACAGCGAGGTAAAGCTTCGTTCATACACTTCGCGGGCAATGCGGAGTCCGGTTGCCACCTGGTCGATTCTAGCGTCCAGCTCGTAGCCGCCTTCCCGCTCAAAACGCTCCTGCAGCTGCGCATACCGCCCCAGCAGCTGATCAAGCTGACCGTCAGCAGCAGGCTCCGACATGCGCTGTTCCAGCTCCGTCATCGCGGCGCGGCACTCCAGCAGCTCCGCAAAACTGGCCGCGAGCACATCGTACACGGTGCCGCTCTCCCATTCCGTCGGAATCTGGGCCAAGTAGCCGATTCGTGTATCTTTGCGCACCGTTAGCAGCCCTTCGTCCGGCTTTTCCATTTTGGAAATGAGGCGCAGCAAGGTCGATTTGCCGCTCCCATTTCGTCCGACCAATCCGATTCGTTCGCCTTCGTGAATCTCAAATGTAACGTCCGCCAGCACCAGCTGGGCGCCGTGGTATTTCTTTATATTTTGACCATTTATCATTAACATCGTGAAGGATCCTCCTTGGTTATGAAAGACCCCATCCCGAACATCCTGAACGCAGCAAAAAAGGCCGCAGGAAAATTCCTACGACCTTCAGCGGATCATCCGATTGAGGTTAAGGTAGGTGTCTTTTCGTGAGTTGTGATGCCGTATGAGCATATTTGGACAGACTTCTCCCGTTGCACGCAAATGCATGAACGATGCCAGCCATCGCGATAGGTAACTGGCTCACACGGTTGTTCACAAACTCTCGATTCATCCTACCTTCACCTCCTTTTCTTCACTATGTACAAAATCATATCATAACCGACGGTCAATTCGCAACCGCGTAACGCCCATCTTCCGGGCCTAATGCTCGCTTCGCATCTTGTCCGTAACTTCCAGATAAAGCACCTGGAGAAATTTTTTGATGTTAATTTTACTTTTCTCCGACTTCAAATTCTCATCGATCTCTTTCATTTTCAACCGGACATCCTGAAACTCAAAATAAAGCGGCGCATAATGCTCAAATTTCGGATTGCTGTAATCCGTCAAACCGATGCTAGCTATATGGGCTAAGGCAGCCATAACGGCGCGGCGAATACGCTGTTCGACGGCTTTCCCTTCCTTTTCCACATCGGACTCCTGCAGTTTGTGGCTGCGAGCCGCCGTCTCATACAGCTCCTTCAGTGGCGGTATCCCGTCACCTCGATGCTGCTTCGCCAGATGTTCGATAATGTCCGTTACATCCCGGCTGCCGCTCTCACCAACAATGCCCATGTCCATGAGAATAGGCTGTACAATCTCGCGTACGCTGCGCTTTTTACGAGCACTCTCAGGACTGAGGTTCAATAGGCTCAGCTTCGTCAAAGAGTCCTGAATCTCCTTCAGAGAACGGCTGATCTTCCACTGTTCGTTGACCTTGGAGAGCACCGCTTCCACTTCGATTTTGTTAATCGGCTTTTGAATATAGTATTCGACGCCGGCCTGATAAGCCTTGCCGATCATCTCTTTATTTTCTATCTGCGAAATCATGACGTACTTGCCTTGAAAACCTTGCTCCTTGAGCCGAATAATGGTCTCAATGCCATCCTGATCCGGCATTAGCAGATCGATGACAACGACATCCGGAGACGTTTCGAGCAGCACTTTTTCCCCTTCGCTCCCGCTACCTGCCGTTCCTACGACTTCACCTAACCCGCCTTTTTCAATAATCTTGTGCAGCATCAGCCTGCTTACCGCATCATCGTCCACAATTCCGAAAGACAGCATGATCTCTACGCTCCTTTTTTCAACGTATCGGTCAATAAGGTGATCACAAAAGTTGTCTGAGCGCCCGGCTCATCAGACCGTAAATGAATATCCCCGCCCAAGGAATGAACAATATCCCGTACGTGAGAAAGCCCGATGCCGGTTGCAGCAAAACCTTCCTGATTGAATTTCGTCGTGAAGCCAGGCTCGAAAATCATATCCTTTTCCAGATCAGCAATCCCCGTCCCCGTATCCGAGACCGTCAAAATCGTTTCAGCACCACGCCCGTATGCACTGACGTGAATCGTCCCCTGATCTTCGATCGCCTCCACACTGTTGGACAACAGATTATTCATAACCGTCAGCAGAGGAAGATAGTGATCCGAATCATAATTGATGCGCAGATCAGTGGTGAATTGAATCCTTTTGCCGATCATTCCGCTGTACCCAAGGTTGGATTTGATCGCGAACTCGATGATTTCCGCCAGCCTCATATTCGAAGCGAATTCACGGTCAAACAGCTTTAATAAGCCGGCAAGGATGCGCTGCGAGTCTTTTTTCACCTCATGGATCTGTTGCGTAATTTCCAAAATCGTGCGGGCATAACTTTTCAGCCCTGTGCCGTTCACTCTTTCGTATAAATTGTGGCTTTTGGCTGTCAGCTGTTCAATCGTTTCCATGGACTTACGCAGGTAGAACACTTCGCCATATAGTCCGCTGTTCGTATTCAACATCTGCTCCATCCGCTTCTGCTGCTCACTGTGGAGGACCCTCATCTGATGAATGGTCACGCTGCTGTAGATGCCTACCACAAAATAGCTTCTCACGAGGGCAATCACGGAAATATACACTAACTGCTGTGAAAACTTGTAGGGGGTATCGAAAATGACGCTGCGCGCCAGCAGCTCAATCTCATTGGACATGAGATCAATAAGCGATAAGAATACGCCAAGCACGAGGGGATGGAATTTCCCCATTTTCTGCTTTATCCAGCTCATGCCCACCGCAAAAGCTATATAGTACAGCATCGCAGGCAAATGGGTCTGCATGCTCCAGCCAAGTGATACAGCTCCGTGCGTCATAATCCCCGCCTCTATGGAGCGAAACAGTAAAACGGTAATGCCGGTAATAAGGCCTGTATAGATATAAGGCAAATGTTTGAGCAAAAGCAGGCACAGAAGAAAGGTGCTGCTCCCAAGACCGATCCGAAACACTTCGCCGCTGAAGGGCGTTATTTTGAACTCGCCAGCAATTGCTGTCACAATGGCGATGAGAATCATTTGTAGCCCTTCATTTTTCAAGCGTCCCAGCCGATCACCCCCTAGATTAAATCCCATATCTGCTTGCTAATTAGAAGTATACATACGGTAAGAAATAAAGGGCGCACATACGCTGAACCTTTGCGAATTGCCATTCGGGAGCCTAACAAAGAGCCGCAAATCATCGCGATCCCCATCGGAATCCCGATCCCGTAGTTGATGGAACCCAGCACCATGAACGTAGCCAAGCTTGCTATATTGCTTCCAAAATTCAGCATTTTGGCATTCCCAGCCGCTTTCACAAAATCAAATCCTAACATAAGAAAAACGAATATAAGAAAGGAACCCGTGCCCGGTCCAAAAAAGCCGTCATAAAAGCCTAAGCCGAAAGCGGCACCTCCCATGAGAAGGGCTGTCTTGGTTGAGTATTGGCGGAACGTCGAGCTGCTCCCCCAATTTTTCCGAAAAAGCGTGTAAATGGTGATCAGAATCAACATCACGACGACCAACGGCTTAAGAAAATCCGAAGGGATTTGCCTAAGTACCATCGTTCCGCAAACGGCTCCTGTTAAAGATAGAAGGAATAAGCCTTTTACTGCTTTGAAATCGATATTGCCTGAACGCATAAAGGAAATGGTGCTCGTCAGCGACGACATGGTGCCGGCCAGTTTATTCGTTCCCAGCGCAATAGCCGGTGGCAATCCCGTTGCCAGAAGAACAGGCAAAGCGATCAATCCCCCGCCTCCTACGACCGAATCGACATAGGCAGCCACAAACCCTCCAATGATGACGAACAATAACATTTCCCAACTCAAGTGTAACATGATGTCAATAACTCCTCTTTCCGCTCAAATTCTCTACACAATTCTCGCTTCAAATCTTCGCGCCGCTAACGATAATGCATAATTGACTGCAAAATAAAGCACAGCCACGACAAACAGAATTGGTAAGGTATAGCTATAACTTTGTCCAATTACTATTTTCGCATGATGCATCAGTTCAGGCAAGGAAATAACAATGGCAAGAGATGTATCTTTGAGCAGAGAGATGAACTGGCTGACCAGCGGAGGAACCATACGGCGAAGCCCCTGTGGAATCACGATATGCCAAAGCGTTTGGACATAACTTAGTCCAGAAGAACGAGCGGCTTCGATCTGCCCTTTGTCGATGGACATGAGCCCGCTTCGCACAATTTCTGCGATCATCGCCCCTTCAAAAAGCGTTAGCGCCACAATCGTCGCATTCATCGGACCGAGCTTAATGCCGATATCCGGCAGGGCAAATCGGGCGAAGAAAATGATTAGCAGCAGCGGCAAGTTGCGAAGCAGCTCTACGGCAATGCCTAAAATAGGTGAAACGATGGGGATTTTCGTATAACGGACCGTTCCCACGACGCAGCCTACAAGAAAGCTGAGAATGATGGAAATCAAGGCAACTTTTAGCGTCATGTAAAATCCTTCGAGAATAAATCTCATATTATCCACTGAGAAAGCATGCAAAATATCCATTCATTCACCCCCTCGCCAGCTTACGTTCTAGATACAAGGCGCCGTAGCTTAACGGCAGCGTTAAAAGCAAGTAAAGAACAGCGACGAAAATATACGTATCAAATGTGGCGTACGTCTCGCTGGCTATCATATCCCCGAAATACATAAGATCAAGGCCCGCAAACACCCCTAGCACCGACGAATTCTTAACCAGGTTAATAAACTGGTTGCTCAGTGGCGGTATGACGATTTTGATCGCTTGCGGAAGGACGACATGCCACATCGCTTGCCCGTAGGTCAGCCCTGAGGACCTTGCGGCTTCTGATTGACCAAGCGGAACTGACATGATGCCGGCCCGAATCGCTTCGGCGATGAAAGCTGCCGTGTACACCGTCAACCCCAAGGTTCCGCATACGAAGCCGCTTAAGGTAACGCCAAGGGAAGGCAAACCGTAAAAGAAGACAAAAACGACGAGCAAGAGCGGAATGTTTCGAATGAACTCCACGTAAGCCGTACCTACCCACTGCAAGGGCTTTACGGATGAGATGCGGCAAATGGCGATTAACGTCCCCAGAACAAAGCTGCCGATTAAGGCAATGAGACTAGCCCAGATGGTGTTAACAAAGCCCTTCATAAAGGTATCAATATGGTCGGTGAAAATCGAGAAATCCAGCATCGGCTTGTGCCCCCTCATAGACAGAAGATGGGCAGCTTGCGGCCACCCATCTGATCTTTGTTATTTGGATGGCGCCTCGCCGATCCATTTCTTATAAAGCTTGTCGTATTCACCGTTTGATTGCAGCTTCTTGAGGCTGTCGTTGACCACGGTTTGAAGCGCTGTTTCGCCTTTTTTCATCGCGATGCCGTAAGGCTCATCCGTGAACGGCTCGCCGACGACGGCAAAGTTTGGATCCTGTGCCACCATGCCGTAGAGGATCGCATTATCTGTGGTCAGCGTGTCACCTTGCCCCGCTTTTAAGGCGCTGAAGGCATCTTGGTAGTTATCGAACTCCAGTACCGTTGCCTCCGGTGCTTTGGCTTTAATGTTTCCAACGGACGTAGCGCCTTTTACCGCCAGTACTTTGGTGCCTTTTTTAATATCGGCAACCGATTTGATTGGGCTGCCTTTCTTCACTAGCAGGGACTGTCCCGCTTTAAAATAAACGTCGGAGAATTCAACCTGTTTCTTCCGCTCGTCCGTGATCGTCATCGTGGCGACAATCATGTCGATCTCTTTGTTGTCGAGCATCGGGATACGCGTCTTAGACGTTACTTCCTTCAGCTCGATTTTCTTCTCATCGCCGAGAATTTCCTTGGCCAGCGCTTTGGCGATATCAACGTCGAAACCTTCGACTTCGCCGCCGGTCGGATTTTTCAAGCCGAACAGCTTCGTGTCGTATTTGACGCCAACGACCAGCTTGCCTCTGCTCTTGATTTCATCGAGAACCGATGCCCCGCCTGCCGGCTTGGCCGTGCTTGGCGCGCTCGCGCTTGCTGCCGGCGAGCTTGCTGGCGTACTGGACGCGCCTCCCGATGTGGATGTTGAGGTACACCCTGCCAATGCGAATACGGCTGTTAACATCACGATAAAATTCCACTTTTTAGCTATCATATAAGTTCATCTCCTTATTATTAAACGAACGCGGGATTAGTGATGCGGAACGGATATTAGTGACGTAGAACGATTAGTGACGCAGAACGAGTATTAGTGATTGAGAACGCGGTTGAGAAATAGTCGTGCCCGCTCTTCTTTCGGATTGACGAAAAACTCCTCTGGAGGCGATTCTTCGACGATTTGCCCTTTATCCATAAAAACAACGCGATCCGCCACTTCCCGGGCAAAGCCCATCTCGTGCGTGACCACAACCATCGTCATTCCCTCATGCGCCAGCGCCTTCATGACGTCCAGCACCTCGCCCACCATCTCTGGATCCAGGGCCGATGTCGGTTCGTCGAAGAGCATAATTTTTGGCTTCATCGCCAGCCCTCTGGCTATGGCTACTCGCTGCTGCTGACCGCCTGAAAGCTGCGAGGGATAACTTCCGGCTTTGTCCTGAATGCCTACCTTCTCAAGGTAGTACATCGCCGTTTCTTCCGCTTCCTTCTTGGGTAGGCCGAGCACTTTCATGGGCGCAAGCGTGATGTTATCGATCACCTTTTTATGCGGATACAGATTAAAATGCTGGAAGACCATCCCAATGTCACGGCGCAGCTTATTGATATCCGTCTTTTTGTCGCTGACTTTGCGCTCGTTTACGGTCAGTTCACCGCTGGTGATCGTCTCCAGTCGATTGATGCATCTGAGCAGTGTACTTTTGCCTGAACCTGACGGACCGACGACGACGACAACTTCCCCCTGCTGGACCTGAAGATCAATTCCCTTGAGCACATGAAAATCGCCGTAATGCTTCTCTACTTGCTGGAATGAGATCAATGGAACCCCCCCTTCGCTAAAAAGCTTAATCATGTAAACTATTTGTCATGTTAACTTACACTTGATGTCTTTAAATCTTAATGTAAAACTATGGAATCTTATACAATCCGACATGGGACAGAAAAAAGATTTGAAATTTTTGTTAAGGCGGGGTGCCGGCCTATAGTATGCTTAACCGTCTCATCGGTGGGTGAAACAGTGGGTTGGGGTGGGACAGCGGTGGGAGGCTACGGGTGCAGGGCGGGAGCGCGGGGCCCGGCGGGACGGCGGTGACGCGGCAGCGGCGGGCGCGGGGTGGGCGCGCGGAGCAGGGCGGCGGTGGGCGCGGGCCGGGACGGCGGTGTCCCGGCGGCTACGAGCGCGGGGCGGCGAACGAGACAGCTGCCGGCGGGGCTTCGCCTAGGCGGGCGGCGAGCGCGGAGCGGCGAACGAGACAGCTGCCGGCGAGGCTTCGCCTAGGCGGGCGGCTGTGATTATAGCGCGGAGGCTGATTGATGGGAACTATGAGCCTCTATTTGTCTAGAAAACTGCGATGTGGCAACTTGGAGGGAACTACGATCCTCTATTTTGCCGATTTAGGTGGAATGGCAACAACGAGGAGGCGGATAAGACCCTGTATTTCCGCTCAACTGTAGAAAACAGCCGATTTGGAACAAATAGCGGCTTGTAGTTCCCTTTTGCAGGAGTAGCTATAGCAAAAGGGAAAAAGACCGTTAGACATTCAGCCTAACGGTCTATCTATGTTGTACAAAGTACAACAATATGGGCGGAATTTGACTCCAGCGCCTCTCTATATTGTACAAAGTACAATGTTTTGGGCTGAAATGCCGTTTATTTCAGCCAGTTTGGGTAAGTTCGTTGTACTTAGTACAATGAACTTTGAGTTTTAAGGTGCGGAGCCCCTCTTATGATGCATAAAGTGCAATGTAAGAGGGGGGAAGTGGCACACTGGACATACGTTAGCGATGATAAACAACGTTAAAGACCAAGCGCGGGGCGTTTTCCCCACCCCCTCTACGTTTAGCTTGTTTCACTACGTTAACGAGACACGAGACGCACTCGACATACGTTAGCGATAAAAACAACGTTAAAGACCATTCGCGGGGCTTTTTGCCCCACCATCGCTGCGTTTAGCTTGTTTCACGACGTTAGCGCAGACACGAGACGCATTCGGCATACGTTAGCGATAAAAACAACGTTAAAGACCAAGCGCGGGGCTTTTTGCCCCACCACCGCTGCGTTAAGCTTGTTTTACGACGTCAACGCAGACACGGGACGCACTCAACATACGTTAGCGATGAAAAGCAACGCCAAGCGCGGGGCCTTTCACCCCACCCCCGCTACGTTTAGCATGTTTTACAACATTAACGCAGCATCAGACGCGCTCAGTGCATTACGACCATCAGCGCCCCCAACGCCTCTCCAGAACGACGGTGTACGTTGTCGTCTCCCCCTTTCTCCGCTCTACAAAGGTATGAATTTGCTCAACGCCGCTGATATCGGTTCGACCATTGTCATGCTTCGTCAGGGTGAGCGACAGAATCATGCCCCGGACCGTGTTCGTCCCCTTCGTCAATTTCGAAGATACGAAATTACCTAAAGAAGAAGCGGCGACGCGCGTTTGTTCTATGCCGTATTTATCTTTCATCACGGCCTGAGTGACCGGATGAAGCACATGCGGATGCGCCCCTAAGACGACGTTCACACCTTGCCTGAACAGGAATTCCATCCATTTTTTCTGGCTGCTATCCGGGTAATTTCTATACTCTTTACCGAAATGAAGACAAGCTATGATAAAGTCCGTTTTATCCTTCATGCCCCGAATATCCGCCTTCATCTGATTCGCATTGAACCGATTAACCAGCCACCTCTGCGGCACCGGTATGGCATTGGTTTTCTCGGTATAGGCCACTATGCCGATACGCACGCCTTTCACATCCACGATCAGCGGCCCTTGCGCTTCTTTCGCAGAACGCGCAGTTCCCGTGTGCTGAAGCTTGTGCGCATCCAGAACCTGCAAGGTTCGTTTCACCCCGCTGCGTCCACCGTCCATGCAATGGTTGTTGGCTGTCGTCAGGACATGGAATCCTGCTTTTTTCAGCGAACCTGCCAGCTCATCCGGACAATTGAAAACAGGAAGGCCCGTTCTTGGATTTCTCCGTTCTCTGGGGCAGTTGCATTTGGGGCGAATGCCGGGAGAGCCCAGCAGCCTTTTGCCGGAGAAGGTCGTCTCCAAATTGCCTAATACCAAATCATGCGCTTTCAAAATGGGAGCAACCTCTTCAAAAATTGGGTCGAACCCATGCCCTTCCGGCCTTTTGGCCGCAGCTATAATTTCACTTTTCATCAATAAATCTCCGACAGCGGCAATCGTAACTTGGATCAACGCCCTCACTCCTCTCTTGAGCAAAATATTCAAGAAAAGGAGATGATGCTTGTAAAATAGGCGGCACAACAACAAGCAACAAGCAAAAAAGACAGTCCGATGGTCATCATCGAACTGTCCCAATCCCGATCCTAATCCAGTAATCCCGCAGGCAGCTTGGCATCCCATTCTCTCGGAATCGGCAGGCCGAGCGCATGAAGCGCGACCGCCGCCGTGTCCATAATCGACAGGCCGGACAAGTTGGCCTCCGGATTGATGCCAGGACCTCGGCAACCCCAGAAAATGGTCATATCCCGCGGCGCGTCACTCCCATGATTGAAGGCATCCAAACCTCCGCCGCCGTGGTCGGTGGTGATGATCAACAGGCTGTCTTCCAGCATCCCCGCTTCCAGCAGCGCTTTGCTGATCTCGCCGATCTGCTTGTCAGCAACCGTAATGGCCTTCAGGTATTCCGTGGAATCCTCCCCATACCCATGGCGATGGCCGGCAGCGTCCACATCATCCAGTTGAACGAATAGGAGCTCCACTCCTGGATTTGAACGAAGGTACGCCCCGATAGCGGGAACCAGCTCTTCATCCGAAGCGGCGTATTTATTCATGCCATCAATCTCTTCAATTACGCCGGAAATAATGGGCTTCCATGAAACGAATGCAGCCATTGTACTGTCAGGTCTTGCTTCTCGCAATATCCGAAAAATAGAGGGCGCCATAGAATCCGCCGGAAAGCTTCGATTCTTTTGAATATGGACATGAGACTCATGCCGATTCGGCACGACACCATGCAAAAGCGATCCCCAGCATTCCCCGCTATTGGAAGGATAGACGGTGCGAGCCAAGTGTGTTTGCACGCCTCCCGCAAGCAAAATATTCAAATAAGGGGTCTGCGCCTCACGGATGAATGTTCCTGCACCATCAATACCTAAAATAATGACTCTTTTGATAGCCTTGGATACCATAAGTTCGCTCACGCCCCCTGTTTTACCCTAAATCAGGTGAATCCGTCAGTACAACTACCGGTTCTTCTGTACGATGAAGTTCGAAGACGATGATTTCATTGCTGCCCTTCCGCAGTAACGGCGCCGGTACATATAACGTACGCTGCGGGCCTTTTTCCCAGTAACGGCCAAGATTAAAACCATTAATCCATACAACGCCTTTAGACCATCCGTCCAAACGGATGAAGGTGTCTCCGGCCTCTTCAACGTGAAACTCCCCGCGATAAAAAGTCGGGCGCTCCTGATCCTGCGTTTCATCCTGCTCTACATTTTTCATTGAACGCACGAACGGAATGGCATCTACTTTGTCCAGTGGCAGTGGATAAATCGTCCAATCAAACAAGAATTGATTGTTGAAACGAACGCCTTCTGTAATCCCTTTGTAGTCCTTCAATTTCGGTCCGTAATTTACTCGGCCCATGTTCTCAACCACGATGTCCAGCCTCGCGCCTTCAGCAGGAATGTCCAGCGGGAGAGGACGCGGATCCCAACGTTCAATTGTACCTCGGTAGACGCCGTCCAAGAAAATCTGCGCGCGGTCGTGCACCTCTTGCAGGTGCAGCTTTTCGCCGGTTCGCGGACCGGATACCTGTGTCGAATAAACGATGAAGCCATAGCTTTGGCCAAACATCTCCATCGGCTCCGGGCACGTACGTTGAATAGGCGTAGAAAGTTGGGACAGCTGCCCAAGCAGATCTGCTTTTTCTGTTAAGGCTACGCGGCCGTAGCTTTTCTTCGCAATAGGCGCTGGGAATGCAGAGAACTCTTTCTCGTCCTTCTCAAGATAGCGAGCAATCACGCTGCGGACGGCGCGAAATTTCTCCGTTTCATCTCCACACTCAGAAAGAGGTGAATCGTAGTCATAGCTCGTAATCGTAGCTTCGTATTTCTCAGCAAAGTTCGCACCGTTGTAGAAACCAAAGTTCGTTCCGCCATGGAACATGTAGAAATTCACAGAGGCCCCTGCGCGAAGCATGCGATCGAAGACATCCGCAACATCACCCGCATCCCGAGTGTGGTGCGGCTTCAGCCAGTGATCGAACCAGCCGTTCCAATACTCCATGCACATAAGCGGCTCATCCGCACGGTATTCACGGAACTTCTCGAACGCTTCCTCTGGTCTGGAACCGAAGTTAACGGTCGCAAGCGTACCGGGAATTGTTCCTCCTTGGAGCATGCCGTCTTCCGGACCATCCGATGTAAACAATAAAACATCTACGCCGCGCTTCGTTAAACCCTCACGTAAATACGTAAGGTATGCCGTGTCGTTGCCGTAGCTGCCGTATTCATTTTCGATTTGCATCGCAATGATGGGTCCGCCATTTGTGCTCTGTAACCGAGTTAACCTAGGAATTAACTCATCATAATAGCGATCTACTTTCATCAAATATGTAGCATCCATGCAGCGAAGCTTCATATATGTGTATTGCAGTAGCCACGCCGGCAACCCACCGAATTCCCACTCCGCGCAGATGTAAGGGCTTGGCCGAACAATCACATGAAGTCCGAGCTCGCCTGCGAGTGTGATGAACCTCTCAATGTTCGCAATGCCATCAAAGTTATAGACATTTTCCTGCGGCTCATGCAAATTCCAGGGTACATAAGTCTCTACAGTGTTAAAGCCGCACGCTTTAAGCTTCAGGAGCCGATCTTCCCAATATTCAGGAACTACACGGAAATAATGGATGGCTCCGGACAAAATTTGAAAGGGTTCCCCATCTAATAAAAATTGTTTATCTCTGGCTTGTAAAATGGCCACAATGATCCCTCCGGATGATGAGTACTGTCGGATAAGTTTATAAGTTTACCTACTCTCATCTTCGCTGAAAGGATCGTGAATCTCCATCGCCAAATGGATCATTTTCTATACCAAATGTGCCAAATGGCATGGTATGATGGAACAAATAATGAGGACAAACGGGAGGAACGGCGGATGGAACAACAGTTGGAGGATTTGTATCGATTCCCTAATATTATTAATACGCTTCAGGTGACCGGATGCCATTTTGGCTTAAAGCCTCCAGGGTGGCACTACCCGAGACATCATCACCATTTGTTCGAGCTGTTGTACTGCGTGGAAGGTGAAGTCGCTCATGAAATTAACCGTGATACGGTGACGATGCAAGCGGGAGACTGGCTGCTGATCAAGTCCGGTGTCAGGCATCAATCCTCCAACACCACCCTGGGGGATTACGGCTTTTTTAATGTACATTTCGATCTTGATGACCCCGAGATTCGCAGCCTGCTCTCCCAGGCACCCTATCGGCTCATCCGGCACAAAGAAGCAGAACGAAGCAAGCTTCGCTTCTACGTTGGTGAGCTGGAGGGTGTGATGCAGCGCAACCACACGGCTGCCGAGCCCTCGTCTTTGCGTTTTGAGGATAAACTGCTCCTGCAGTCGTATACGTTGCTCATCATACACGATGTGCTCCAGCTGTTTTGTGAACACGGCTCCTCTCGCGGACAAGGAAACGCCGCCGAGAAAGATCCTTCGCTTTTCACAGCGGATATCGCGCACATGATTGAAGAGAAGCTCGCGCTCGGTTTATGCGAAGAGGCGACAGTAGCGGGGGTCGCCAAGGAGATGAACCTAAGCCGCAGCCAATGCAGCAAGCTGTTCTCTAAGGTGTACGGACTATCCCCTCGCCAGTATGTCAGTCAGCAGAAGCTGAAACTGGCCAAGGAACTGCTCGTCACAACCCATCTGCCGATGACGGACATCGCAGAGAAGCTGGGTTTTCACTCGGCCAGCCACTTCTCCCGCCAATTCCGGCGCTGGACCGGCCAGTCGCCAAGTGAATTCAAGCCGAAGCATCATTCGACGAACTAGTTAATAATGCCATGAGAAACAATGTCCATACTGACCGAAACCTTAAAATCCACTTCGGGGTATGTTTGATCCCAATCGAGCTCTTTCCACTCCTTCGGATGGAAAGCAATCAAATCCCTTCCGATGCCCAGTGCATCAGAATGCGCTTTCTGAAGCTGCTTACAGATGACTTCCGCTTCCTGCGTGAGCATCTCAGAGAACCGTTTGTTCAGCTGCTCAATTAGCTTCTTGTCAATGCGGTTATATTTGGCGTGTTCGATGATAATCCCTTTCAGCTTCAGCTGCAATTGGACTTGAACGTGTCCAGATGAACTAACCGAAACCTTTTTATTGCTGCTCGACTTGATAATGTTTAGCGATATGTACTGAGACAGATCGTTTTTGCCCTTCGCCTCTTCTATTCTGCGCGTCATAATACAGATTTCACCCTTCTTGCCGTTCATTAAAAGGAACAAGGAAGATTGTTCAGGTGTGAGAGTGTATCCCGTATACTTACTCTTACTAAGAAGCCCTACGCCTTCGATGACGGCCTTATCTTTGTCCGTCTCGCTATCTCTGCCATTTTCCCTCCTTAGAATTGGAATGACACCATCTTTTCCCCGATCATGAAGAAGTGGGTAAATGGAATGCACGGTTACGAACGGAATGACCGTTTCGTACTGAGCGCTTTTAATGATTTTGCGCAAGTACTCCCCGGATGTCGCAGACCCGATGCGGTTCAATCGGATCAAATCCGCTGCTTCGCCATGGACGATTGCCACTTTGGCCAGCATAGGATCGTTTGAGTTGCGAAATGTAGCGTCCAGAAGGTTTAGAATATCCGATTTCGCCAACTTATCGCAGATGAGCATAACTTGATTTTTGGAAGTACCGATGGGTCCTGCAATTTGCAGGCCGATCTTTTTGTACAAGGACTCCTGCAGTGTCGGTCCAGTTGCCGTCAACACCTCATGAATTGGAACGGTTCTTTCCTTGCCTCCTGGAGATTGAATGGTAACGGTGGTGACAATTTCATTGTTCTCGTTCGTATCCAAAGAGGTTGCATAAATAAGCTGCAAATTTTTCAAATCGGAATGATAGCTGCACCCGGAAACTAACAACAAAACAACAATCAGCCAAAATAGCGCCAAGCGATTCACAGCTGCTGTCCCCCTTTTTTGCCTTTTAACCAAACAAACAAGAAAAGCAGAACGGGAAGTCCGATCGCGATGAAGCTCTCGAATTCCGTCACCTTCTGTAAGAGGGCAAGCCTTTTTTCCGAACGCCACGCGAAACCGACCAAACAGACTAAGGGAACTAAATAATAAATGGCTTTTCTATGTTCATTGTTATGAAACCAATATCCGAACCCTTTGCCTGCGGCATACATGTAGCTAATGAGCGATGCTGTCACTTTGACCAACCAGACGGAAAGGAAAATCAAATCCATCCGTTCCAGAAAAGGCAGAGAAATCCCGTTCAAGAAGTATGGAACAGGCTGCGGGATGAAAGGAATCGACTCAGGACTGAAATTCAGGAAACACAGTAGAACGACAACCAAAAAGAACAAGGTCGCCATCGTGTTCGCCCACAGTACAGGAACCAATATGCTCTTGTCTTTGGATTGCACATCGGAGGACACGATCAGGAACAGCTCGAAACCGAGGAAAGTGATCACGGAACTTTTCACTCCCGCTATAATGGCTGTCCAGCCCTTCTGTCCGATAGGCAGCAGATAGCGATAATCCATTGTGTAAAAGCTGGTCAGCATCATCGCTACCATTAAGATGAGCAGAAAAGTAACCATTGTGTGATAACGCGCAATGATGGCCAATCGTTCTTTAGCAAAATAGATCAATATGATAAAGTTGGCTGCAATGACGAGCCATGGATTCGTAAACGGCAATATCCAGAGCTCGACAAACATCATTTCCATCAGCAAAACCAAACAGGAAAGAAACAGAAAATGGAAGGTGTAAAAGGCGTTGACCACATTCCCCAGCCATTTGCCTAGAATAACCGGCATAAACTCATAGAAGTTTTTCTTGGGAAATCGTTGGCACAGAGCGGCATAAATAAGTAGAAGTACATTGACGCATACCCCTGCCAGTATGACGGAAATCCAGCCGTCTTCACCGGCAGCTTGATGCAAGACATAAGGGAAAGACAACACGCCGATGCCTACCTGAGTTTGCAGGATGAAAGCAAATAACTGCATTCTGCTCATGACACCCTCCTATCCGAAGCTTTCCTGCGAAAGATCCGCTTAGGAAGCTGAACAAGCGTAGTCAAGATCCTGCGTGGCTGGAATGGTGTAAATGGATAAAAGTAAGGGACCCCGTACGTTTCAAGCTTGCTTAGATGCATGAACAACAGCGAAAAGCTGAAGGCGATCCCGGCAAAACCAAGCAGCAAAGAAGCGATCATGATCGGGAAGCTGACCAGCCGAACCGCGAGGCGCATTTCATGAGATGGCAGACTGAAAGAAGCAACGGCGGTCAATGAAATAACGACGATCATCGTCGTGGACACTAATCCGGCGTTGACCACTTCACTTCCAATAACCAAACCTCCGACAATGGACAAAGTCGAAGCAATAGACTTCGGGAGCCGGATTGCCGCTTCCCGCAGCAGTTCGAGCACGGTAATCATAAACAGTGCTTCTATGAGAGGATTGAAAGGTATATTTTCTAAAGAAGCCTTCAAGGAAAAAAGCAAATCAATTGGCAGTACTTCGAAATGGTTCGAGACGATGGAAATATAAACGGAAGGTAGCGCCAAACCAATCATCACGCTAATAAATCGGAGAAAGCGAAAAAAAGTCCCGTTCCACCACCGGACATTGAAATCGTCTGCAATTTGAAAAAACATAAAAAACGTGACCGGAAGAACGACCGCAAACGAACTGCCATCGACCAGCAGGATGACTCTGCCTTCCATCAGATGGGATACGGTGGTGTCGGGTCTTTCGGTATACAGCATCTGCGGAAATGGCGACCACCAACTGCTCTCCAAACGATTCAATATTTGTCCGGGTGATTTAATAAATACATCCTCATTCGTCAAAAGTCTGGCAATCACTTCGTTAACCACATGGAGATCCGCAAGCTCGCTCATGTATAACAGCTTGACACCTGTCGGGCTTTGCGCGCCTAAAGTGAAATCTCGTTCAACCAGATTGGGATTCTTGAGCCGTTTGTGAATCATCTGCATGTTAACGTCTGCGTCATCGATAAAACCATCATGAGAACCGCGAATGACTTGCTCATTCTGGGATTCCGTGATGCTGCGCTCCATGTTGGCGGCGACATCGGCAAGAATAATGTCCGTACGTTGATCGAGCAGAATCGCACATTTCCCCTGCAGCATCCCCGCAGCCGCCATCTCCAAATCGGTGGCGATTTCGATATCAAGGATGGGAAGAATATCCTCCAAAAGCCCCTCTTTGGATTCGAGTAAAGGCCTCAAAACATCCGACTGCAGCTTATCCCGGTTCGTAGCGGCATTAAGATAAAGAATCGCACCCTGAACGCCCTGCAGGCGAAACTCCCTGGTGCGAATATCGTCGGAGGAGTGAAAGCATTCGAAAAGCTTACGCATATTCGTCTTAATCTCTGTAGAGATTTGGAATGAATTTTGTGGCAATTCCATGCTTCTCCCTCCCGCCTGTTCACCATGCGGTTAGTATTTGCCAATTTCTTCATCTTATCCAATAGAAACAAGACGATCATAGCTGATCGCCTTTTCTGAACTGCCCTGGTGTGATTCCCTCGTAACGTTTAAATACACGAATAAAGGTGTTGCTGTTCGAGAACCCGACTTTTTGCGTAATATCCGTAATCGTGTCATCGGTGTCCATCATTAATTTTTTAGCTAATTGGACGCGCTGCTTATTGACGTAATCAATGAAGGTTTCACCCGACTGCTCCTTAATAAAGCGTGACAAATAGGGGGCATTCACTTCGAATTTCAACGACAGCGAGGTTAGACTGAGATCCATATCCGCCAAATGCTCGTCGATATAGCTCAGCACATGATCCTTCAGATTCGTATTATGGCTTTTCTTTTTGGAGTCCACGTAATCGCAAACGGTTTTTAAAAATTTATAAATTTCATCTTCAATTTCCGCAAACGATTCACACTGGGTCAATTGTTTAATTAACGCATGCTTCTCCACGGCCAGCTCATTCGGTCCCTGATCCAGATGCTCAATCGCTTTCAGAATCGTCCCGATCAGCTCAAACATAAGAAGCTTGCCCAGCTGCAATGACAGCGTACCGTCGGACACATTCGTGACAATCAGCTCGCTGACCGCCTCCATAGCCTCCTCGTACTGCCCCGTACGGATATGATTGATGAGCTGACGCTCCATATCGAGCGGATAATACAGCTCATTTTTCGGTCGTTTAATCCGATCAAACGGAATGATTTGGCTCGGACCAATGACGAATTTGTACTCCAGCGCCTCCAGCGCCTCATCGAACCCGTGCGGAATTCCAGTCAGCGTTGGATGAATGTCACTGATGCCAATCGTCAGCTGAATGTAAAATTTCCCCTGAATCACTTCCTGCGCCACTTGTGCAGCATCAATTAAATCATGCTTCGCCTGCGCCTCATCCTCATGTTGGATATTAACGAGGAAGGCGATCATGCCGTCCACTTCGGTCGTAAACACCGAATGCTTGCGGCCAAGCAGTTCCTCTGTGATGTTCGTCACAATGTAATACACATATTGCAGTTTGGATTCGCTATCCCGCGAGCCGTTGTCATTGAACAAAGCGGAGTAATCGCCGATATGAAAAAGCAAAACCGCAAAGCGGTTCGTCTCAAACCGCAGGTCAAACGATGCCATCGATTGCGCCAGTGCTGAGCCGCTCTCAACTCGGCCTTTGAGGAGGCGTGCCAGAAAGTGGCTGCGCAGCACGTCTTGCTGTTTCCGAATGGTCGTATTCGCCGTATCCTGAAAGGCGGCATTCTCCGACATGAAATTTTGCAGCAGCAGGAATTCGTCTTTGCTGTCCTGCATATTCGATTTAACCTTGGGGGACACCAAATCCACCATGCGGCGAATCGGCATATAATGCCTGCTCGTCAACCAAATGGACATCGGCCCGCCGACGAAAATACACAGGAATAAGCCTGCATAAATCCAGCTGCGCAATTGGCTGACTTTCGCCGCGTATATTTTCGTAGGCACGATCGAGACATATTTCCATTCATTTTCGACGGAGGAAACGTAGGAAACCGTCACCTCTTCCTTGTCCCATTTCTGGCTAAACGAACCTTCTGCTGAGGACGAAATCTGCGCCAAATCAAGATCGGAAACATGCCCCGGCTCGCCTGCGATCATCATCGGCTTGTTGCCCGAGTCCAGAATCAGCACAATACCGGCCTGAGCTAGCTGAATGTTGGAGATGGCTGCTTTCAGACGCTCCGCATTGAGCATAACCACTAGCGTCGCTGGCGCTTCATCGGCATTCTGAATAGGCAGAGACTGCATATACACCATGTCATCTTCGGCTAATTGCAGAAAATTACCGAAGTAGATCTTCTCCATGCTGTCGCTCCACTTTTTAAAGGTTATTCCTTTATTAGGCTCATGAAGCAATTGGAACAGCAAATCGTCCTGATTCATCGTCGAGGTGGTCACACCGAAATGCTGCTTTTTCATATACACATACAAATCGTTGATATCCCCGTTCGATGCCGCATAGGAACGAAGAGATGTGATAAGGTCGAGCGTGTCGATTTTTACTTGCGAGCTGTTGAATTCCGTTTGATTCACATATTTAATCACTTTCGGGTCCAGAGAGAGCTGCAGACCCATCCGTTTAATATCCTTAAATTGATTATCCAGAGATTGCTTGACCTGATTGAGCAGCGCTTTATTGGAACGAATGACTTCTGAGTTCAACAAATGCTGCGATTGAAAAAGTACCAACATCGTGATGACAATGGGGATACAAAGTATGGTTAAGTTCGAATAAAGCCAAAAAAGAAATACGCTCCGCTTCATGAAAGAAGCCCCTCCCCTACTCATGCTGTATGCGCATTATCCCATCTTCTTCCCCCAATGTACATCTACGATTCTTGCAGCATCATCATTTTTTATTGTTTTCCCGCCCATTAAGCCGAAAACCCAAATAGCCCGCCCTCTTTTCGAACATCCAAAAAGAGAACAGGTTCTGGTTTTATTATTCTTTGATCGCTCCGACCATAACACCTTTTACGAAATATTTCTGTAAAAATGGATAAGCAATAAGGATCGGTAACGTCGCAACCATGATCGTTGCATATTTAATGCTTTCCCCAATCGCTTGCGTGTCGTTCGCATTTCCCGTTCCAGTGGTCATCGAATCCGTGCTGTTCTGGACGAGAATCTCGCGCAGAATCAGCTGCAGCGGGAATTTCTCCCGATCATGAAGGAACAGCATAGCGTTAAACCAGGAATTCCAGTGCGCAACACCGTAATAGAGCACCATGACGGCAATAACCGGCATCGACAAAGGCACCACGATCTGGAACAAAATGCGCCACTCGCCTGCGCCATCAATCTTGGCCGATTCCATCAACCCTTCCGGAATGGCTTCGAATGACGTTCGCATAATAATTAAATTCCACGTGGATATGGCTACTGGCACGATCAGCGCCAGATAGCTGTTGCCCATGTGCAAGTAATTGTTGATCAGCAGGTAAGTCGGGATCAAGCCGCCGCTGAAATACATCGTGAACACAATGCTGATCATGAGGAATTTCCGCAAAGCAAACTTTCTGGACAGTGCATAAGCGCCAAGTGTTGTAAAAAACAGATTGACCGCCGTACCTAGAATCAAAATTAAAAGTGTATTCCCATACCCGGTCAAAATGTTCGGATTCGCAATCACCTTCTCGAAGGCGCTTAAGTTAAATCCCAACGGCTTAAGAAGCAGCCCCGTATGCTGAATGAGCAAGTTCGAGTCGCTGATCGAGGCCATGAACACGTAGTAGAACGGGTACACGGTACAAATAATTAACAAGATCATAAGAATCGCATTACCGATATCGAATAGACGCTCAGATGCGCTTAATTTCATCGTTCGTTTCCTCCTGAGAGCTTTTCGTAAGAACAGCCGGCGTCATAAGATTAGGCTACCACAACCGGCTGCCCGAGAATCGGCGGGATATGCTGTTAGCGCTAATAAGCAAGGCAAAGTTAATCATCGATTGGAACAGACCTACAGCCGTCGTATAGCTGTAATCATTCCCTTGGGCAAGCCCTTCCCTGTACACAAAAGATGAGATCACATCCGCCGTTTCATACGTATTCGGATTATAAAGCAGGACAATCTTCTCGAAACCGACTTCCATCAAGCCGCCGATCCGAAGAATGAGCAGGATCATGATCGTCGGAATAAGCCCTGGCAGCGTTACGCTCCAGATTTGCCGGAATCTTCCCGCCCCGTCAACACGAACAGCTTCGTACAGCTCGGGGTTAATCCCGCTAAGCGCAGCCAAATAAATAATGGATGACCAGCCCAGCTCTTGCCAAATCGATGTGGAAACGAAGATGGTACGGAAGTTTTCCGCATTATTCATGAGTGCTGAATCCTGACCGCCAAAGAACATAATGATCGAATTCACAATGCCGCCGCGGTTTGTAAAATCAATAATTAATCCAGAGATAACGACAATGGAGATAAAATGTGGCAAATAGGAAATCGTCTGCACGATAGATTTGAACATCTTCTGGCGAATTTCATTGAGCAAAATCGCGAGAATAATCGGTGCCGGGAAGCCAAAAATCAGATTATAGAAGCTGATTAAGAACGTATTGCGCAGCACGCGTACAAAATAATAGCTTTGAAAGAAATCTTTGAAATGGGCAAAACCAACCCAATCACTGCCCCAGATCCCTTTCGCCGGGCTAAAATCTTTGAAAGCGATCACCGCTCCGTACATTGGGAAATATTTAAAAATGAAGAAGTACAGCGCAACCGGCAATACCATCAGGTAGATTGCGCGATTTTTTCTAATGTCGTCGAGTAGACCCCGAATGGAATTCGCCATGTTCTCACTTCCTTACGGATGTATTAAAAAGGGGAGGCTGAGCTCCCCGTACTCCAGCCTTCTATTAACGTTTGTTATAACGATCCGTCGCTGCTTGGTAAATCTCAACTGCACGGTCAATGTTCATCTTTTTCACTTGCTCCATCGTTTTATCGTAGTCTTCTACTTTCACAGTGCCCATCACGACTTTCGTGATTTGTTCCGTCAGCAGTGTGCTGACATCATTCAGAATCTTTGCAGACTCTTTGGCTTCATCGGTCGAGAGAACAACTGGCGGAAGCATGACTTTATACGCGTTGTTCGCATATTTGGCATATAGCTTCACGGCGTCTTTTTGTGCTTGCAACTGGTAGTACTGATCGTTGTAACGGTCATCATCCAAACCGGAGAAGCCGTAGTTGGCGATAAAATATTTGGCCATCGCTTGGGAAATCGGCAGGTTGTCCGGGTTTTTCAGGATCAAGTCCGTGTACTTCGGCTGACCGTCGGCTTTGGTATACGTTTGGCCTTCTACACCGAAGTTTTTGAGCGTAGCTCCTTCGTCGCTGTACAGATAATCGATGGCTTTGACCGTTTCTGCCGCATGTTTATTGGAGCTTGTAATAACCGTTCCGATATTGTCATATTCCCATGACGCTTGCACGAACTTCGGCTCGTCGCCTTTTTTCAGAACCGGATACTGCACAGCCGCCAGCTTCGCTTTCGGATCTGTTTTCTGAAGCGCCGGCGTGTATGTCCCAATGCTGCCGCCGATGAAGCCATAGAATGCGCCTGCCTTGCCGGAAGTAATTTTGGCATCCATCGTTTTCGTATCATTTGAAGCGAAGTCCGGATCGATCAGACCTTCTTTGTACCATTTTTGCATCGTCGTCAAATATTGCTTAAACTCCGGCTGGGTAGGGCCGAATTTCACCTTGCCGCCATCGATATAGAAAGAACTTGCGTTGGCGATTGTCGACATGCCCGCAACCCCATAGGCGCCTGCGAAGTCAGCGAAGGACAGCGGATAGCTTTTGTTCAGCGTGAAAGGAATTACGCCTTTCTTCTCTTTGAACGCTCTTAGCACCGTTTCCCACTCATCAACGGTTTCCGGCGCTTGCAAACCAAGCTCTTCGAGCCAATCTTGACGAATTACCATACCGCTAAACGTTTTGTATTGGCCGTATTCGCCGACCTTCAAGTGGGGCAGCGCGTAAATATCGCCGTTGTCCGCTTTAATTTGCTTGGCAATCTGCGGATTGGCATCCAGGATTTTTTTCAAATTCGGAGCATTTTTCTCAATTAAATCATTGAGTTTAATGATCGTGCCGTCTTTGAACATTTTGGCGGTTCCACCCTGCACGCTATTCCAGTTCCAAAGCATCGAATCCGGCAAGTTATTAGAAGCAACCATCACGCCGTACTGTTGAACATCATCCTGCGGCGTGTTTCCGGAGGAATGCTGGAAGTCAAACAACACATTCGTCTTTTTCGCCCATTCCTGAATTGCCGCAAGCTGCTACTAAGGATAGTACGAGCGCGGAGGCAAGTACAGGAAGTACTTTGAATGCTTTATTTCTTTTCATAGAAACACTCCCCTGGTGATTATTGATGATTTGGCGCTAATGCCATATGCGGATTAGCCTGTGAATGAAGCATACATGGTGAAGGTAGAAGCCGTATATCGCTTATTTTTCAGTCATATTGTTTTCTTAAGAAAGGTCGTCGCCTCTTTTTGTAGCATCTTCATTTTATGAGAATTCCCTGAAAAACAAAGGAAAAATCGCCACCTCCCCGCTATATGCAAGCGGTTCAGTAGCGATTATGGGATGGCTCGGGGTTATTCGCCGATCAACACTTCAATGCCCAGCGCTTCGATGGTATCGATCCATTCTTTCGGACAGCCGGAGTCCGTGATCAGCATCGAGATTTCATCCAGCTTGGCCACTCGGGCGAATGTCGACATGCCGAATTTGGAATGGTCGGCCACCAGAATCGCCTCTTCCGCCCGCTGCATCATTTTTCGGGAAATAACGGCTTCGGCCAAGTGAAAGTCGGTAATCCCATCGGCAAGTGAAATACCGCCAACCGAGATGAACGCCTTGTTCACTTTAAACTGATCCAGCATTTGATCCGTAAGAGAGCCTGTGGCCGCTTTGAGTTCCAGACTGACTTCTCCGCCCAAGAAAATAATTCGGCCGCCAAAAGTCTCCATCGCCAGATTAAGGACAGGGACAGAGTGCGTGATCAAGGTAACATTCGTATGATCCTTCAAGTAAGGCAAGATCTCGAGCGTTGTCGTACTGTTATCCAGCATGATCGTTTCCCCGTCCTGCACGATGGAAGCAGCTGCCTTGCCAATCGCCACTTTCTCTTTCTTCATCATTTGCGTCCGTCTCAGAAAAGGCGGCTCGACAAGCTCCATGCGCATTTTGACTGCGCCGCCGTACACTTTACGAAGTTTGCCTTCCTTCTCCAAGCGATCCAAGTCCCTCCGGACCGTTTCGGTCGAAACGCTGAGGAGCTCAGACAAGTGAAGAACCTGTACTTTTCCTTCCAACTCCAAATGATTCAGGATCTTCATCCTGCGATCCTCGAATGTTAATGACATAAATAACCTCCTGCCTATGACCGATGCTAGCAACATCGTGATGTTTCATGTTGTTTTCATCTAGTGTATAAGTAGGAGGTTAGCCTGTCAACGCGATGCCAGAAGTCGTTTGATCATCTCGCGCTTTTTGATGATCCATCCCGGATCCATTAGTTATAAGATGAAATGAAAAGTAAATGATTTGTAAATTTCTCATTGACAGTTCCAGATCGTCGGATATACAATTGTCAACAAACAACAACATTTTAATAAAAAACCACACGAAAACAACACTCTCACAAAAAACATGGAGGGCTACACTTATGCAGCGTCAACTTCTCTTTCGTGAAGATCAAACCTTTACGATTACTCAATTTACAGATTTACATTGGATAGACGGCGGCACCCTCGATCAGAAGACGCGGAAGCTGATGGAAGATGTGCTGGATGCAGAGAAGCCTGATCTGGTTGTATTTACAGGTGACGTTATCTACACCGGATACGTGACTCCCGGCAACCCTAGATGCGAACAGCCGCTAGAAGCGTTTCGGGAAGCCGTTTACGCCGCAGAAACGCGGGGCATCCCCTGGGCGGTTGTATTCGGCAACCACGATACGGAAACGATCATTACGCGTGAAGACCTCATGCAAGCCGTGTTGGAACACCCGCATACCGTGGCACAACGCGGTCCGCGTGATATTCATGGCACAGGCAACTACGCGTTATCCATTCAAGGTGCTGATGGAGCAGCCGCTGCGTCCTTGTATTTTTTTGACTCGGGCAACCAATCCCCCGTACCGGATATCCAAGGATACGATTGGATTCGAAGCAGCCAAATTGGTTGGTATGTAGAAGCTTCGAGAAAGCTGCAAGCAGAAAATGCTGAACAAACCTTGCCTGCGCTGGCTTTCTTCCACATCCCGCTCCCGGAATATAAGCAAGTCTGGGACACAGAGATCTGTTATGGCAGCAAGCATGAACCTGTGTGCTGCGCACCGGTTAACTCCGGCCTCTTTGCAGCCATGGTGGAAAGAGGCGATGTCATCGGCACCTTCTGCGGCCACGACCATGTCAACGACTATCGCGGCAATCTGCATGGCGTTGAGCTTTGTTACGGCCGTGCCACGGGCTATAACACCTATGGCAAAGAAGGCTTCCCCCGCGGTGCGCGGATGATCCGGCTCCGCCAAGGAGAACGTAATTTCGAAACCTGGCTGCGTTTAGCCGATGGCACAGTTGTAAGCGAGCAAGCTGAGCATGCGCCAGGCGAATAATTTTACCGATTTTGTTTGGAGATGATGGCTTGGTTATTGTATCAATCTTACTTGTCATAGCTTCCGGCTTAACCCATGCCATTTGGAGCTTATTCACCAAAAGCAGCAATAATAAAAGTGTCTTCCTCTGGTCAATCATTATGGTGACCACCGTGGTTTTGCTTCCTTTTTTGATCAGAGAATTATGGCTTCATCCTTTATCCTTATCTTCTTACGGGCTTCTGCTCTTGTCAGCGGCTTTTCAGAGCGTCTATGCGCTGCTCTTGGCACGCACCTACAATATGGGCGATTTGTCTCAAGTGTATCCAATTATGCGGGGCACCAGCACCTTATTCATTCCTATTGTCGGCGTTTTGTTCCTTAGAGAATCCTTATCCATCTACGGCTGGCTTGGGCTGGTCTTAATGCTCACTGGCTTCCTTGCACTCAGCGGCATCTTCACCGGCAAACGAAAGGACATCGCCTCAGCCGGGTGCATCAAACCATTTCTGATGGCCCTTTGCGTAGGCTTATGCACGACCTGCTACGTCTTCGTCGATAAGCTGAATTTGCAGCATATTTCGGCCATTTCCTTGCTCGAGGTGACGAATATCGGGTTCGTTGCTGCGCTGACGCCAATCGTCATCGCTTCCAAGCAGCTGCGGCTTGAATGGAAGCTGAACACCCGCATTATTTTGCTCGGAGCCATCCTGAATCCAGGGTCTTATTTGTTGTTTTTATTCGCCATGAAATATGCGCCTGTCGCCCATATCTCACCGATTCGGGAGATCGGCACGGTTTTTGCCACGATCTTAGGCATTGTCGTCCTCAAAGAAAAGCAAGGCAAGAAGCGAATCACCTGCTCCATTCTCATCATGCTGGGTATTCTGCTAATTGGATTCTTTGGTTGACTTTCTCCTCGACGTCCCTTAAGATAAATGTCAGTGAGTACTGACATTGTTTCGGAAGAGGGATGGCCATGAACAGCACCAGCAGCAAGATTGGCAGCAGCGATCGACTGCTTTTATCCGCACTCAATTTGATTGCCGAAAAGGGCTACAACGGGGTAACCACACTAGAGATTGCCACCGCGGCAGGCCTCAGCGAGAAGACGTTATTCCGCCATTTCGGCAGTAAGCAGAAGTTGCTTGAAGCGGCTTATGACCGCTATCATTATGCGGAGGAAATGAAGAAGCTGTTCGCCGAAAAGCTGGTATGGGAGCTCGAAACCGACTTGCTGCTCATTACAAAAACCTATCACGAGATCATGAACCGCAATCGGAAAATGATTCAGATCTCGCTCAAAGAAGACGGACAGCTGCCGGGATTCCGCGAGCGTACCCAGAAGCATCCACAGCAACTATTGGAATTTCTAACCGAATATTTCACCACCATGGCGGATCAAGGCAAAATCATCCCCGATAACCCGGAGCTTCATGCGTTCTCCTTCATGATGATGCAATTCGGCGCGTTCATGAATGATCTTGACAGCCACACGAATTACTCCAGCATCAAGTTAGAACCATTCGTACTTGAGAGTGTAAAAGTGTTTACTAGGGCATTGCAGCCCTAGTTTTTTTAACCGCTATATGTCAGTCAGTACTGACAGTCATTTTAAACAAAAAAGGACGTGATCTTCCTGATGATTAGCTCAGCTCCAACAACAGCAACAACAAAAACAGCAACAATTGTTCCTGCAGCCGGCACGCAGCCAAACAGCAACAAATTAATGCGTGTCCTCATGTTCACTTTAACGATTTCCATGATGACCGGCATCATGTTCAATATTGCCCTGCCGAAAATCAGCGAGCAATTCTCGCTCAGCCTCTCCCAAGTAAGCTGGCTGTCCTCCGCTTATATTCTCATCTACGCGATCGGCGCTGTCACTTACGGCAAGCTGGCTGACCGCTACACGCTGAAAAGCATCGTCACCTTCGGGCTTCTGCTGTTTGCGGCCGGCTCACTGATCGGGCTCGCCTCGCAAACCTTCGCGATGGCGCTCATCGGCCGCTGCCTGCAGGCTGCAGGAGCCGCCGTCATTCCCGCCATTGCGATGATCATCCCGCTGCGGTATTTCGCTCCCGAGCGCCGGGGTGCCGCGCTCGGCATGACGGCCGTTGGGCTCGCCTTCGGCAACGCGCTAGGCCCTGTCGTAGCCGCTTTGATCATCAGCACCGTCCATTGGCGGTGGCTGTTCGCGGTGCCGCTGCTGGTTCTGGCGGTACTCCCTTTGTACCGCCGCTATTTGCGCGAGGAGCAGCCGGGGAGCGGCGGCTCTTTTGATTGGCTTGGCGGGATCCTGCTCGCCGCGGCCATTGCTTTGCTTTTGATGAGCGTATCCAAAGGATTATGGCTTGCTCTTGGCGCGTTGCTCGCTTTGGCCCTATTCCTTGTTCGTATCAACAAGGCAGCGGAGCCCTTTATCGCTCCAAGGCTATTTAGGAATGCCAAGTACACACTCGGGCTTACGATTTCCTTCCTTGTGAACGGTACCTGCTGCTCCCTTTACGTGCTTAGCCCACTGCTGTTCGCCAACGTTCACAAGCTGCCTTCCATATGGATCGGCTTCATGATGATCCCGGCCGCCGCTGCAGCGGCTATATTCGGGCGCAAAGGCGGGAAACTTGCGGATGCCAAAGGCAATTCCTTCGTCGCTTATCTGGCCGCGGGCTTATTGGTGAGCTGCTTCCTGCTGCTCTCCACTTTCACCGGCAGCTCTCCGCTGCTCATTGCCGGTTTCCTGATTCTCGGGAATGTGGGGCAGTCCTTCCTGGTCATCGCCGTTTCCAACTCCGTGTCCAGAACATTGCAGGCAGAGCAGGTTGGCGTCGGCATGGGCATGCTCGCCATGATCAACTTCATTGCGCAAGGCATTGCAATTGGCTTGTACAGCAAAGCCGTTGATCTTGGCAGTTTTTCGAGCTGGAATCCGCTGTACCGTTATTCCTCCGGCTTTATTTTTAGCAATATTAGTCTAGTGCTTGCCGGCTTAGCGTTTGTAATTTGGGTTGTATTTTACATTGTGTTTGGTAGGGTGCGTGAGGGGGATAAAACCAAGCGTGCGGCCGGTGCTCCGGGTACTGCGAGGTCTGTTTCTACTTAGATCGATCAAGGTTATCAATTTCAGCTGAGGTTCCGTAGAGGAGCGCTGCTCGGGCATAGGAGTATATGGATTACTTACGCTTAACGCCGATTACTCCAGCTAATTTCCACAATTCATCCACTTTTTCGCAATTAACTGGAATTTCTACCGCTGATATTGACAGATCTAGCAGGTTTCGCGTAGCAACCGGCGATTTAGACGGAGGTTCTGCAGTTATTTTGCTAACAGCCACTTTGCAGCACGGATTAGCGGTAAATTTTCCATTTATTGCTTCAATGAATTGGAACCTCAGTTCCTTTGGTTGCTGAAGATGTGCTGAGCCTTTTTTAAAATAGCTATCTCCTCCCGAAGATCTGCATTTTCCCGTTCTATTTTTTTGAGTTCTTGCTCCATTTCTTGCTCCAGTTGACGGACCATATCTGGGTTTGCCAAGATCTCTTTGTCAATCTTCAGTCGTTTATCTCCCATTTCCGTGCACCTCTCTTTCTTGTTAAGACCATTATAGGCCTTTTTAACATCTTGTCCATTTTTAGTTCTAGTTGCAGTTGCTCCAAAAAAAAAAACAAGGACCTCCCATAAGAGGTCCCTGTCTTTTCTCATTACTCCGTCTCGCTCCCAGCCGAAGCCGCTTCCCGCATCGCGGACAACGCCTCGTCCAGCGAGTCACTCCCCGCCGAAGCGGAAACCGCGGTCGCCATCTCAGCGCTGTACGCCCACCAGCGCACGCGCACATTCGACGGCTCGGATGTCTGCTGCACCTTCACACCGATCCGGAAGGTGCCCTTCTGCGGATAGGCGATCGTGCCGATCTTCACTTCCGGCGCGTCCGGCTCAAACTCCGTGCCTTTGAACACATCGGATGCTCCGCCATACACGCGCTCCCCGCTGGACAGGATGTCGGAGAAGGCATCCTCACTGCTCTCTTCCAAGCTCGTGATGATCAAAACGTTGCCCTCACCAAGTCCGTGCGCAATCTCACCGGAGAAAAAGCTTTTCGTCGCTTTCCCGAACGGCGACACCGCAATCTTCGTGAACGGCTCCACCGGAATGTCCACGACACCACTTACGATGCCGGCAATGCCGCTTCCGCCACCAGCCGGAATCCCCAAATCAAACGAAAGCTCGCTAATCGCTTTATTGAAATTGACTTTAAACTCCGGCGGCTGCCCCGGCGCCAATGTTTTCACTTTGGACTTGGTCACAAACTGGCCGGATGCTTCATCGCGGTATTCGCTCGTTCTGGCAAGTCGGTACATCACCGATGAATTGTACACATACTCGCCAAACGGCACTTGCTCCACACTCTCAATGACATAAGTTGGCCCCACTTGAATGAGGCAGATTTTGGCCAAATAAATGCAAGGCTCCGACGGTGCCTCCAAAGAAGCTTCCAACGATTGTTTCACAAAATCCGTCATCAAGCGTTCACGAACGGCATCGCCGATAATTTGAATTTCACCGACGGATTGCGCCTGCAGCTCAAGCTGCTTATCGTCCAGCTTCAATGCAGCCGTGCTCGTCTGCACACCGACCGTCGCCTTCACGCCTACCGTGCTGTCCGCCCGCAGAAGCACGCTCATTTCGTACTCGCTCTCTTGCACATCCTGCGGCTCTTCGAACAAAATCGAATTGCCGTCAATCGCTTCAACACGATCAGCTGCCAGCTCATATTGGAAAGAAATCCGCCCAACGCGCAGCGTCTTCTCAAAACGCAGCTTCATCTCAAACAACTGGCCCGGATTCACATAGCGAGGTGTCGTTTGAAGCACACGCACATGCGCGTCCTGGTAGAGCACGATCGTTTGGTCTGTCAAATTCGCCAAAGGCAGCTTCGAAGGCTCCGGCGCATCCTCACGAATAAATAGCCGGTAGCTCTCCAGCACGCGGTTATAATCATTAATTTCATCCGAACGAACGGAGGAATTGGCTACAGCGTGAACGGGCTCTTTTTCCTTTTCATCATAAGCAATGCAGAGGTATACGTTCTTCGCGTATTCGTTATTGCTGAACCCATCCATCATCGAAAGCTTCAATGTCATGGGGGAAGGGACGACAATTTCCCGGCCAAGCGCATCAATCGCGGCTCCCATTTCAACCGAAACCGACTTCTCATCTACAGCGACGACTTGCAGGCCCGTTAGCACACCAGACCCATGCAGGAGACGATTCATCATTCTGCGCTTGTCATTGAAATACTTTTGCTCGGACTCAAAATCCCTGACCGTCAGCAGCTTTCCATAGAAATACCGATTGCGCTCAAACGGGTAATAGCGTGTTTTTTTCATAAGTATCCCCTCACCTTCCAAGGCTCATTTCGTTTATTCGATTTCGGAATCCAGTTCCAACCTGGTATGTATATCCATGCGTTTATCGCGATCCACATCGATCAGCACCGTGTTGTAAGGCATCGAGGAACGCTGGTCGAGCGTTAATAACGTAGGCTCAGATAAGTAAGTGTTAATTCCCAGATACGTATGCATATCCGCGTACATCCACGGTTGCAGCACGATCAATTTGCCTTCGGTATAGGCAGGCTTTTGATCTTCAATGATTTGCTCGATCGTGAGCCGCTGCGCGTCGGTGCGCACCACTTCGGGCTTCAGCATAATGCAGAAGCAGTAAGGATTATCCCCGTATAATTGGGCAAAAAGCTGCCGCAACTCCGACGTCTCCTGCATCTGCTTGAATTGAAAATATTCCAGCAAAAAGGGTTCCGTGCCCGTATAAATCTTCAGCATGTTAATTAAACCCTCGCGAGTGCCGCGTAATTTATACAATTCAGGCGCCTGCTTCATCAATTCCCTCAGCTTCTTCTCGCCCCATGCTTCATGATCGGTGATTGCCAACCATCGGCCCAGCCATTCGAGATAAGTGCCCGTTACCGCATCCGGATCAAAATGAGCGGAAATATGGTCGATTTTATCCTCCATATCATCAAAAAACGTGCTGAACATCGCTAGAAAACGTTCCAGAAAAGGGCTGTGCTCCTCATCCTGCTGATAAATCGGCGGCAGATAGTCAATCAACGACGTTCTTGGGTAGTAAACGCGCAGCTTACGAATGTACGGCGACTTTTGCTCGCTGCCGATCAATTCCATTTTGAACCAGAGATAACGGCCTCTCGCATTCAGCAGCGCATCTTTCGGATTGAGAATCGGTTCTGACCACAAATCTCGGGTAGCTGCGAGCTTTTCGCGCACCCCAATATCCGGATCCGTCAGGTAGCTTGTATAATTTACGTAGTCGCCATCTACCAGCCCTTCACTTTCATCTGAGGCAAAATAGGAAAAGCGAACCTGCGTCTCCTCCGGAATGTCGGCTTCCAGTCGTATTTTGTGCCACTGCGTTTCGGTTTCTGTCGTGTCCAGGTCCCCCGAGAAATAAACCGCCTCCGGCAATTGAGTCCCCTCAAGCAGCATCGTCCGGGCCCGAAGATCAAGCAAGCTAATCTGACCGCTGATCCGGTCAAACACATACAGCCGATTACGGCTGTCATGCATCAACGTATCAACTCGGCCACGGAAGTTCGTAACTTTATCGAAAAACTCGCCGTTTCCGCGATATTTGAGAATAAACCGCTCCGTAACTCCCTCTAGTTGTGCGTATCCGCTGTCCCCTATATAGAGATTATGATTCGTATCAATGGAAATGCCAGCAAAGCGCCCTTCCTGCTCCAGTTTAAAATGCAGCGGCTCCCGGCCATCCTCATGGAATACCGTAACGGTTCTGAGGTGCGCATCCAATAAAGCCAAAGTGCCGTCTGCCGCAGCAGTGAAATACCGTCCCTTCAAGGCAGTAAGTTCAACCGCCTCTTCCATTCGGTGCATGTCATGCTCATATACGCGCACAACCTCGCCGGCCGAGCTCCACTGAAGGATGCCAATCCTGCCGCCTTTAGGAACTTCCGGACTTCCATTCATACCAACCGCAATATCCAATGGAACTGTCGTATAAAACGTATGTTTCGTCGCTAATTTGGAATTGACTGAGAGTGGAAACAGCTCCAGCCCCTGCCACGCATCCACCGCCCACATGGTCTGACCATTGGAGAGGGAATATACAGCAATCCTTCTCTCTGTTGCTTGCTCACTGTCTGCAATGACCAGAAGATCCGCCATGGAAGCCAGCTTCGCCTGATGACTGAACAGCCCATGCCCGTGCCGGAATAATGACTCAAGATGGCGGCTTTGATCATCGTAGATCCACACATTCGCGGCCTCATCCAGCAGAATAAGCTTCCTTCCAGCGCCAACCGTCATTTCATGAATCGGGTGTATGCCTTCCAACTCGTCTGTGCGAACGATGCGATGAATGCTATACTTCTCTGTTTGCCGTATCGAAAAGCCCTTCTCCTGCATGTCGATGTTGGCTTCATAGCCCATCTCCCAATCGAGCGGTTTGTTTAATGAAAAAAACGTTTGACCATCCTGCATCGTCCGTCACCTCTTTTCTGTCGTATCCCTTTTCCACTAACCGGTCCATTTCGCAGTAAATCGCATAAATAAGGGATCCTAGTTCCCACTCAGCGCCTCGTACCGCTCATACACATGGCACAGACGCTTGCTAATGTAACTTAAGCGACCTGCTCCTGCACCCATCAAGCACACTCGCAGCTATAAATCCGTCTGGCTAATCGTCTCCACCTCGTGATTACCGGAGTAGACCAACGCATAAGGAGGAATGTGAATATCGCCGGCGCCATCCTTTTGAAAACCAGTGCCTTCCGCATCCAGCCAAAGATCCTGCACATACACGACACCTTTGATCCGGGAAATAACGCCGTATATATCGCCTTTGTACACCGTTCGGCCGAAACGCCAGCCCTCCGAGCCCTGACCGTGATCCATCGGCTGGAGCAGCTGTCTCAACTCTTGGGTAATGCGCCGCTGCTCGTTTTTGTACTTCGGCTCCATCACAACTACAGCGTGAACGGTGATTTTGATATACTCCGCCGGAATCACGTGAAGCTCCGTCGTCAGAAGCCGATGCCGATCCAGATGCCCCTTGATCGTTTGCAAAAAGCCCTTGCCCGCCTTCGGCTTATCGCTTTCGCTATAAGGCACGACCGCGACGGTCATCTGCGCCGGCGCTTTGACCTTGGGATAATCCCGCATGCCCGGCTTGTACAGCGGGATCGCCTTCACCCGCGCGACGCGCAGACCCGGCGTCGCTTTGGCGATGCGCTCGTAGTCCTCGCCGGTCACCGCTCTTGTCGGCGTGTCCAGCTCGCGACGGACGCGCAGCTTGGCCTGCGTGAGCGTCTCCGCTTCCAGGCCGCCCCGCGCCGGGAACGGATTCGTCACGCTCACGCCGTGCACTTCCGTGAAGCCGGTCACGAGACCGTCCTTCACGTTGCCCCGCTCGCCCCCGCCCGCTTGCAGCGCCAGGAACCGAATATTCGGTTCCGCCGACTTGGGCGGGACAAGCCCCGCTTCGTTATTGCCGAAGCGGATCGTTCCGGCTTCAGCGTCGTAGACGTAATGGCGATCCGTGGACTTCGAATTATCGAAGTCATCCACGGACTGCCAGTCGTCCCACACGACGCTGCCGCCCCCACGCGGCCAATAGCCTACCTGCAGCAGCATGCTGCTGGGCTTGAACGTGCGGCCGCGAGCGACCTCAAAGGTCTGCCCCGGCAGACCTTTGCTGCCTCCAATATAACGGCCGTAGTCGAACTCGGCCGTGTAAGCAATAAGCCGCACCTGCTGCGCGCCTTGCGGCGGGATGCTGCCGTTCACCCCGTCGCCGAAGCGAAGACGGGTCGTACGGCCAGCCGAATCCTGCAGCAGCTGGCAGACGAGATCATCCGGACCGTAGTCGGCAAGCTCAGCGACGATATGCCAGTCGCGCCAGCGGCCCTGTTCATTCTGTACCTGCACCGTGTGCAGCCCGCCAAAGGCAAGATAAGAGCTGACCTCAAACCGCTGATCAGGTTCTCCCGTACTGCTAAATGCCGTCACTTCACTGAAAGTTTCCTGCTCAGCCGCCTGCACGCTGTTCAGGCTTACCTTCTCAATTTTGGGCGGGAGCTCGTAACCGTCCTCCTCCAGTGTACAGCAAATCCAGTAGCGGCTGCGGTCGTCGGCTGGATAAAGCGCCATAGGCGTCATCTCGGAAGTAATGCGGAAACGTACTTCACCGCTCTGTGACAGGTGAACCGTCGTGTCGCTTACCGCTTCCACCGGCAGCCAGCTTTCGCTTTGCCCACGTTGGCCTTGTCCCGCATTTTGTCCTGCTCCAGCGAACGTCCATCCCACCTTCGCGGATGAAATGATGGGTGCTGCCGCCTCATCTTCCCGATGACTCACCCTGACCGGGTATCGGTCGTATAATTGGAAAGCCAAGGAAACCTCGGTTTCCACCGGCAGCGCCCGATCGAACCCAAGATACAGATGTGCTCCTTTGATCGCATCCGACCCAAAAGCATAATAAGCAATCTTCGCCTGATTATTGGATGTAAAATCGCCGGCCGCCGTCTCTGTGCGCACCAGCACCTTCTCTAGCGTCGAAGGCACAAGCTGCACCGTGCGAGTCGTCTCGAATCGCTGATCCATCGCTATCAGCGGCGTTCCCTTCGGAAGCACAAGCGGCTGATCCACGTTTGAAAATGCCACATTGCAAACAGCCGACACCGCTTCACGCGGACGAATGCCGAGCAGCTTCAAGAACTTCCGCTCATTTTTCTCCGTCACACGGTTCAAGTAATACTGCTGCATCTCGGTCATCCATGACATCAACTCCAGCAGCGTAATCCCGGGGTCATGTTCATTCTCATCCGTCCACTCGGGAAACAGCTTGGGAATCGACTTCCGCGCCTCCATCACCATCTGTTCAAACATTCGGTCATCCAAATTAGGGATTGGCAGCACTTGTGCTCACCTCCTTCAATCATCTTATTACAAAGCGTTCACGACCACCTTATGCTTCCCGCTCACTATAATGCCGTGCGGGAGCGCCGGGAGGCGGTTCACATCCAGCTCGACGCGCTCACCGTCCTCCAGCTTATAAACCGTCATGTAGAGCTTCTCTACATGACTGATCGTTCGAATCGTCTTCAGCAGCGCATAAAAAACAGATGGGTGAATTTGTTGACCGATCGCCCAACCTTTGCCGTCGAAGTTCCCCGTCAACGGGTCCAAGAAGCGGTTCAACTTGTCCATTGCCTGTATTTCCGTCGAAACGACGGCATCCATGCCTTCTACAGCCACGATAGCTGAAACGGAAATTTCCATATACACCGGCTCAATGACTTGAAGCCGCTCCGGGAAAGCTACGAGACTCGATGCGCGCTCGATAATGTATCGCTCAACTTGCTTCTTAAGCACAGGAAACGCAAGGCTTCCCTGCTGGCCTTCTTTTGGCAAAATGACAAGTGTCATCGCGCCGATCTCTTTTTGCATATAAGCATTTCGATTTGCGATGCAGCTCACTTTGGCAATGTTCGGGTACGCTTCGCGCGCGAGCCATTCATAATCTTTGGCCGAAACCGCACGGTTTCTGTGCTTCAGCATCTCAGGACCGCGTTGCAGGGCCGATTCCAGCTTCTCGGCTTGGCAGCCGCCAGAGGCTGGCTCTGGATTATACACCTCGCCGACAAATGCGATAGAATCCTGCATCTGATTAATTTCACGTGCACCTACGTTGCCAATTTGCCCCGAAGTCACTTGATACGTCACTTTGATCTGCGCCAATCCGCCTTTAGGCGGGTGCATGCCATGAACGCCGTCGCCCACACGAATGCGGCCAAAGGTACGATCGATCATGTAATGGCGATCCTTATTTCCTGAATCGGCCATTTGACTTACAGCCATCCAGCGAACCCACAGCTGCAGCAAATTACCTTCTGAATCCCGGCTAATTTCCATCTGAGGCAGGCCGGCTCGTTCGTACTCAGCAATCTCTTCTTCCGTGACGAATTCCGTCTCATCGACCCAAACTTCTTCCGATACGATGCCGTTACGGCTTAGCTGATATTCGAGTTCTTCCAACCCTTTAGCTTCAGGAACTTCTCCGATAATCGTCTCCTGCTGAATCACTTGAACGGTGTTCATGTAGAGTCCATGTAACGTCGGAATCTGAATCCGTCCTGTCGTATCATCATATTTACCGTCTCGATTCACGGCACGAATCCAGAATCCCTCTCGGCCAAATAAAGATTCACCAGCAAAATCAGATGGACCTACGAACTGCACGGTCCCACTCTGCGTCAAACCGTTCGTATCGTCGATCACCTTTAGCGGGACCCATTCGGAAGCATGTCCGGGCATTAAGCCGGCACGCAAATACTCCCATTCCAGCAGTGGCAAATCCTGCTCGGCAAACCGCTGCTGCTTCACCGAAACATAAAGCGAAATCGGCCCTTTGACAGGCGGCGAATCGAAACATAGATGCAGAGCCGGATGGCTGCCCTCTAGCGGCTGAAACGGCTCAAAGCCCCCTTCGAGCTGCTTGCTGTGCCGCGTTCGATCTTCAAATACTGTATGATTCAGCGCCAAACAATGCTCAGCAGGATAAAGACGATCCTCGTATTCATAGGTCATAGAGACCTCATCGATCCACGGGGATAAGTAAAGCGCCTGCGCCACGTACGCATTTTCGATATGTAAAATTCTGGCTCTAATCCAATGGTTTTCGTTGCCGTTCACATAAGTAGCTTCAAGGTCAAGCGGACAGCGGAAGCGAATGTCTTTACGCACTTTCTGCTCCTTCGGGTAATAAAACAGCTTCTCCGCTTCTTTTCCAACCTCAAGACGCACCCAAGTGGTGCCATTCCAATACTCCCAAGCGACCTGCAGCACCGTAATATGAACGACAGGAGGCTTATCGAATTTGGACTTTTTCATCACCAATTTCCAATCGATATTTTCCGTAGGTTCCGCTCCAAATCGGTTCTCGATGGCTTGCAGTCCAAAGCTTAGCTTAATATCGCCGTCTTTTTTCGTGAACACTTCCTGGCTCCCGATATAAAAACTGCCATACAGCGCAAACTGGTCGCCAAATGGATAGAAACCGCTCGGATCCGCAGCAATATCATTGTAAAACATGAGATCCGGCTGAATGCCGCCTTGTTCAAGCGAATCCACATAATCCGTTTTGAACGAAATATGGTCCATGGACAGTTGGCTGTCCGCCAATGTTTTCCCGCCAGGCAGAAGAGGCTTCAAACGGCATTGAATCCATCGGCCTTCTCTTCCGTTTACTTCCTTCTCTGCAAGTTCTCCCTCGTGCGCTTTCGAAAGGATGACCCGATTGCCTTTGGCCGTTACTTGGTCAAAAGGCATCCATCCGTCCGCTGTCGCATACAGCCACTCGGTGAATTGCGGGTCAGCCAGTTGGCTGGAAAGCGCAAGCTCCTCAAATCGCCTTTTGGAGTTGCGGAATTCAATTTCAATCCGCGCCGTGCTGGACAAGGTGAAGAGAGCGCTATGCTCCAAAAAGATCGCATGCTCCTGCAAGTTGTCGCCCTGCAGCCGGAAAAGCTTGCTCGGGGCTGCCAAACCTTGCCGGGAAGCGGTCAAAAACTCCTCCGCTATGCGAATAATTTTATCCTGTTTACGGCTTGTCACGTAAGCATCCGTCAGCAGGGCAGGCGTCAACAGTGTACTGCGGGCGGTCTCATACAAAATGTTACTGCCTTCTACTGCAGCAGCAACCTGCGTTCCGGCTGATATAAACACAGACTCCTTCGTCCCCTCGTTGAGTGCAAAGGTCAGATAACTGCTGGCTGGTCTTGCCGGAAGCAGTGTGACATCGAACATGTTGAGGAACGCAATGAGGTTTTTCGTAGGCACCCGGTTCAAACGCTTGATATTGTCATGAAACATGTCCGCGAACATGAGGAATAACGCTGAACCCGGGTCCGGGTTCTCAGGCGTAAAGCGCCATTCCGGCGTATAATAAGGCGCCATTTCCTTCATCTGCGCTATGAGATCTGGGATATCTCTAGGGTCAATTTTGGGAGGTTGCATCGCTCAGCTCCACCTCCTCTCTTGCACGTATGATCATCGTTTCCGCTGCCTCTTTCTATTTTGAACCTTCGTATAAGTAAAAAGGATACACTTGGTTAAACAAGTTATTCGTCGTACGCACCAGATACGAGATGCGAATCATGACTTTCCCTGGATCATCCGCTTCCGGCACAGCCTTCACGTCCACCTCATGGACTCTCGGCTCCCAATTGCGAATCGCCTCCTGGATATTGCTTTCCAGGAGATGTAGGGATGTATCGTCCGTTAAGCCAAAAATAAACTCCTGGACGCCGCAGCCAAAGCTCGGACGCATCACGCGTTCTCCCTGGGTGGTGCCCAAAATAACGCGGATCGCTTCAGCGATGTCTTCCTCATATTCGGACATCCGAATTCGCCCTGTCGCAGGATCGACCTGAATCGGAAATTTCCAACCTCGCCCCAAAAATGCTTCCGACATCCGTCCACGCTCCTTCGTTAGTTGATTTTGACCATACTGCCTTTGATATTAATAATGCCGTCTGACTTCAAATCCAGTGTGGCCCCTGCTTTAAGCGCCATCGTTGCAGAGGCTTCTATGTTAATTTGCGTTGATTTAATTTTAATTTCTTTCGAGCTTTCAATGGCTACATCGCCTTTGGCATTAAGGGTGATTTTGGACGTTTGGCTGACAACCGAAATCTCATTCGCCGATCCGCCTTTGATCAAAATCTTATTATTCCCGCTCTGATCAGCAATTGAAATGCTGTCGTCCTTATCCTTCAACTCAATGATTTGACCTTTTTTAGTCTTGATCGTGATGCTCTCGTCACCGCTTTTATCATTGAAAGATAGTTCATGACCTGAACGCGATTTGATCATCCGCAGATCGTTTTTCTCAGCTGGCGCCGGCGGCTTATTCTTCGGATTCCACAGCATGCCGATCACGAAAGGCTGACGCAGCTCCCCGAGATGGAAAGCGACTAACACCTCGTCATTCACTTCCGGGATAAAAAGACTGCCCATCTCCTTGCCGCCCATCATCGTGGCAATGCGAACCCAGTCCGTTTCGGTTTCCGTTTCTTGCAGGGGCAGCTTTAGCTTCACCCGCCCAAGCTTATCGGGATCGTTATTGTTGGTCACAACCGCGACCATCACACCGCCGATTTTCTGGGAGGCGAAGTTGGCAACACCGCCTAGAGTAATATCGGGAAGTTTGAACATTAGACCGCATTCCCTCCTAACTGAAAGCGCGTCGTATAACCGGAATCATTAATCAGGTGCGTAGCGCCGGTCACATAATAGGGTTGGTCAAACTTTTTGCCTATACCATCAAGCTTGATGTACCGTCCGGCCCTGATTTCCGGAATGCCGATACATTCTCCTGATCCGCTGATCAGCTTCATTGCCCGTCTGTTCAACAAGGCGCTGGCATACGTTTTGGCCTCCTCCACGGAGGTAACATTCGTATAAACATGCTCCACGAAATCCCCTTTGGCTGCGAGGATATCTTTGCCAGTCTTGGAATTACTGCCAAGCTTCGCAATGGTGGCTGATTCTCCTTCGATCACTTTCAGTTCTTTGTTATCCCATGCCCGTACCTTTACGCTAGTAATCTGCTCGGCAAGATTCATGTCGATGGTTAGATTGTTCAGCGTTTTGCCCATTTCCAGCGTCATTACAGGCGACATCTCGGTTAAAGGCTTACGGAAATACAAGTTCTTGCCTACAACAAAGAAATCATAGTTAACCAAATTAGCTAAGTTTTGAATAAAATGAAAGTCATTGATCTGGCTTTGCGCAATCACGGGATATTCCGTCGTTGTCGCATCAACATGAACTTTGGCTCCATACGTTTTGGCGATTTCCTCAACGATATCGCTATATTTCTTTTTGTTCCACGAGCGGGACTTCGTCCCCTTCATCATCAAATACGAGAAATCCATCCCTCGTACAATGAGACCGGGCGAGCCGTCCTCGGGGAAATCGACGACGACGGATGTGATAAATCCAGTAAAAACCGGCGTGAATTTATCCACATAACCAAGACTGATATCGATGGCTTTCCCTAATGTAAAATCCGTTATCCACTGAAAATCATTGTTGGTCACATCGTAAGCGTTCGTAATTCGGAATGAAAAAGAATCCGCCGTTCCATCAATCGAAGTTTCCACACGTATCGTGGATATGGCTACATTATCAGAAAGTTTCGTCCCATCAACCGTAATTAAATAAGCTGGCGCGAAAAACTCTTTATACTTCTTTGCTAAGTCATCATAGGTGAATGTACTGGATTCCAAGCTTAGTGTCGCCATCGGATCAGTCCAATCTAGGGACTGCAATGCGTCGTCCCGTTACAACTTTTAGTGGATTATCAATCTGATTGGCTTTGGCAATTTCCCGCCATAAGCTCGGATCTTCATATTCGTGGGCGGCAATCATCCATAGCTGCTCCCCTTGCTTCAACATCTTCTGCTTCGTTCGGTCCGCCGAGTGGCGGGGAATGGTCTGCAGCTGCTCTTTCTTCGTGTGCCAAGAGCGAAAGGTAACCTTCAGCTTGGCACGAACCGGCACTCCCGTATCGAGGAACATGGTGAATTGTTGATTCACCTTTTCGACAACGCCTTTGAAGTCCAGAGATCCCCAGACAAACCGGCAAATCGGAGGCGCATGCAGTTCCTTCTCTACATCCAACAAACCGGATATTTTCTTCGTATATTCACGGACATCGGTCCCTTTTTCGTAGGTGTCAAAATAAAAATCCATGGAGAGCGTGGTCGTCCCACCACTTACGAATTGGCCAATAGGCATGGACAGACCTGGCACCGTATTCCAAGAATAGCTGTTGCTCGTATCAAGGGTATACTCACCTGGATTAAACAAAACTTGCACATTCTCTTTGCTGTTTCCCTTGTCTACGATAATCATGGCTTTCTTGAGTGCCACATGTGTCAGTCCTTTCCTCTTCTTCTATATAAACATTTATGTTAAAAGTTAAAATCCACGCCGCTGCTGCTCGAACTTCATTCTTTTCTCGATTTCGCGGAAAACCTTATCCGCAATCTTCGTGACATCCAGCTGCGGGATCTGCTTCACCAGCTCCTGCAGCTGCTCGCTAGTCAGCTCCGGCGGCGCTTGTGGAACCGGCGCCGCTGGGGGTTGGGCCTCGTCTGCGCTCGCTTTGGTGCGCAGCCAGTCCATCTCCAGCGGGGCATCCGCCAACGCGCTGTTCGGTACAGGAGCCGCTGGAGCTTGCTTGTGCTCCAGCGTTGGTTGCTGCGAGGCCAAGTGCTCCTGCCTCGCGGATGTGATGCTGCTGCCTATGCTAGGCAGCAGGGTGCTTGGCGCGCCCGCTTGCGGGGCGCCGGTGCTTGCGGCGGCTCTGCCTATGGCAGCCGCCTGCGTGAAGCTGCCCGTCCCGTGGGCGGGCAGCAGGTGTACCGCTGCGGCAGGCGAAGCCGCAGCGGTTCCCGCAGGAGCAGCTATGCGCGCTCCTGCGCTGCTCGCCAGCAGCGGCATGACACGCGGTGTCATGCTGGCGGGCTGGCGAGCCATTGACGCGCGGGTCATTCGCGCGTCTGCTCTTGCCGCTGCCCGCGAAGCGGCAGCGGGCTGCTCCGCCTGAGTGCGCGCTTCTTCCAGCGCGCTCAGGGCCCTGATGGTTCGCTCTGCGGAATCAGACAGGAAGCTGCCAGCTTCCGACTGATTAAGCGAACCAGATCTCGCGCGCTGCGCGCGGTCGTTTTCAGCGGCTAAGGTTTGCCGCTGAATATGCTCCACTTGCGCACCGCGCCTTACTCCCATGGCAGGCTGCTTCCGCGATTGCATTGCGCTCCCTGCCTGCAGTTGAAGCTTCGCGTGTGCCTCAGCTTCCATTAAGCGATGCACTTCAGTTAATCTACCTGCATCCACCAAATTCGAGCCAAACGTCCCTACTCGGCCTAAGCTAGTTGAAGCTCTCTCATCTGACGAGCCTTTGGTCGCTCTACCTACCATTGAAACTGAAGTTTCCAGTCCACTAGTGGCACTGGAGGGTCTTCTCCTGGCGACTCCAGGAGATGATTCACTTGCCGCTGTGGCTGCTGTTTCTATGAATTCTTTAACGTAAACTGTACGATTACTGCTTTCCGGTTCCACTTTTCTATCCGGAGAAGACTGTCCCTCTCTTTGTTTCCAAATGGCTTGGACAGCCGATACTGGTGACTGCTGTCGTAATACTGCATCTAATTGCCTGTTCCGCACCATCCCTATTGCCGCTGCTGCCGGTACAAGGCTTGGCCCCATGCTTTTCAAGCTGTTTTCCGTTATTTTGGAAGCAATCTCAGCTGCAAAATCCCCCGAAGACCGGCCGTTTTGAATCCAATCATTCGATCCTTTTTCATTTGGGTCCACTATGGACTGGCTGCGTCCGGTTTGTTCAAGGGATACCGATGAATCGGTTAGCTGCTCAGCCGGTTTACGGAAAATCCTTTCAACAATCCTTCCAAAGCTGTTTGATCTTCTTGCCAGATCTACTCTAGTACCTTCAGCGGATTGTCCCTGATTTTCAACGACTGTACGCCCATGCTGCCTATTTCCATCATTCGTTGCCGACATCTCGGTAAACATGGAACCTATTTTCGCGATACTGGATTCTGCAATTTTTGCAGATATCTCAGAAGCTAAGTTGATAGGCGATAAGGTGCTTTGCACGACATCAGCATCACGCTCAGCCACTTGGTTGTCGACCTGCTGTTCGTGATTGGCGCCGCTTGGCCCATTACTTACTGGAGAGCGGAAAATACGCTCTGCCTCCTGAAGTCGCGTACTTGCTTGCAGACTAGCACGGTAACCGTCAAGCGGACTTGCTGAAACCAATTTCGTTACACTGTTTTCGGCCTTTTTAGCTATATTTGCAGATATCTCAGAAGTTACGTTTGAAGGTTGGTATAGACCCTGTCCTGGGGAAACAATATTCCCCGCTTCAGGTCGACTTCCTCCGACTTGTTTTACCGAATCCATTGGCCTACCCGTTTGGCTTGGTTGACTAATCGGCTGTCTGTTATCAACATGAGTCATCTCATGCCTCCGCTGATTGCTCTCCCCCCGCAACATTCGCGGTTTGTAAGTTGTCATGGCGGTAAAATTGTTTCTAACAGATCTATCTCTAATCAAAAGATTAGGGTTTGTATGTGTACTTCCAACAATTGAATCATTAGAAGATTGCTGTCTTTGTTTTTGGAGAAGCTGCTGCAGCATTTTATCATTGCTTTGAATTTTCACAGCTGCTTCTGCACCATTTTCCATGGCGCTGGGCTTTCTATGAATTAGCTTGTGTCCGCTCAATTGATTAACGACGGGTTGCTCGGGGTGCTCCATTACGGAACTCTGTCCCATCCTGCCGGCTGTGCGTATAATTCGGTGAACTGCGCTTACATCGTTAGTGAACTTCCCATTACTGGAAGTTGCCCCGACTTGCCCTAACCCGACATTCCTCCGTTTAACCGCCAGATCATCATCTACGTGATCCACTACTTGTTTGGACCGCTGCCTGTTTCCTTGCTGAAGAGCTTCCGTCTGTGCATCGATCTGCACTAGATTTTGAGCTTTCCCTTGCTCCTGCACTTTCTGTTGCTCTTGCGTTCTTTCTTGCTCCTGCACTCTCTGCTGCTCTTGCGCTCTTTCTTGCTCTTGCACTTTCTGCTGCTCTTGCGCTCTTTCTTGCTCCTGCACTCTATGCTGCTCTTGCGTTCTTTCTTGCTCTTGCACTCTCTGATGCTCTTGCGTTCTTTCATGTTCTTGCACTCTATGCTGCTCTTGCGCTCTTTCTTGCTCCTGCACTCTATGCTGCTCTTGCGCTCTTTCTTGCTCTTGCGCTCTCTGCTGCTCTTGCGTTCTTTCTTGCTCCTGCACTCTCTGCTGCTCTTGCGCTCTCTCTTGCTCTTGCGCTCTCTGCTGCTCTTGCGTTCTTTCTTGCTCCTGCACTCTCTGCTGCTCTTGCGCTCTCTCTTGCTCCTGCAACCTCGTTTGCTCTATCGCGCGCTCTTGCTCTTGCGCTAGTCGCTGAGCCCGAACAACACCCTGCTCTTGATCATTTGCGCTAACTTGCCAACTGGTTTCAGCCTGATTCTGCTGCTTCTGAGCTTCATCCCCGTGACTCATTTGCTCTTGCAAAATTTGCAATTGCTCCTGAAGCTGTGCGGTATGCTGATTGACTACACTCTGCTGGGTAAGCAGTATCTCTTGTTCTTTAGCTCGATCTTGCTCTAATTGTTGCAGCTGTTGTTGTTTTTCCTGTTCCTGCCGCTCTTGCTCCTGTACCCGCACTCTCTCACGTTCAAGCACCTGCATGTCCAATTGTTCCTGCATGCGTGTTTGCTCTTGCGCTTGAACTTGTGCATCCAAACGTGCTTGCTCTTGCCCTTGTGTCTTTCGCCACACACGTGGTGAACTCGGCGCGCCTCCCCAGGCTTCGGCGCTTGTATTCAAATTTGCTGTTGCATGCATAGCAAAGGGAACGGTTGATGTTAAGCGAGACGCATTGATGGCAACCGGAACCTTACTCGCTGCCAGAAAACCTTTGGATGTTGATGCCTCAAGTTTACGCTCCACTCTCGCATCGCTTCCATGAGATGTCAGCATTGAATCTATTGCAGCCGACGACTCCTTCGAAGCGTTTCTTACTAGCAAACTATTGATAAATTGTACCGCAGCCGGTGCTGTACCTGTCGAAAATGGACCCTCACCAAGTTTTGGCAGTAATTTGGGAAACGACGCCGACAAGCTTGAACTTGCCCTGTCTTCCACAAATGCCTGTTGATGCTGCACCTTACTGACCAACTGAGGCTGAACTACACCATTTAAAGATTGTTTGGCTACTTCTAAAACAGAAGGCTGACCTGAACTGGTACTTGCATTTGCATTTGCATTTGTAATTGCACTTGTACTTGCTCTTGCATTTACACTTCCATGTGCACTCGAACTTCCCCTCGCACCCGGCACAGTAGAAGAAGCGCCTTGTTTTTCCAATACTCTCACAGATGACTTGCCTTCTTGAAACTGTTCGAGTAAACGCGAGGTTTGTTGAATAGCCTCTACATGATTAGCCACGTTAATATGACTAGTCTTAGCTGCATGATTCAAGCCAGTGCGAGTTGCAGACGGATCTCCTTTTTCATGGAAGACATTTCGATGAGAAAGGTGGATGTTTTTAAGCTGTATGTTGATATTTTGAGTTGTATGTTGATGTCTGCTCACCGCTTGCGACTGCTGTTCCGGCATCGAATGCCGGGTGCTGCCAACCATCCCTATCGAGGCAGCAATCTGCCCAATCGAGCGGTTGATTAACGGTAAGCTTCCTTTATTAACGTGATTAATTAAATCAGGTTTGACCCTTTTCTCATGAGAAGATTCAGGGATCATTTGTTGATCAATTATATGGTTAACGGATGACTTCGTTTCGCGCTGCTTTTTGCTTTTGCGCCCTCTTTTCTTAACCGGCTTTTCAGTCGGCTGCTCCTCTTGCAAATGAGCCGAAGTTGCATCCAATGGACTTGAAGATCTGTGCGTTAATGCTTGAGCTGTCGGAACCTTATATCCGGCATTCGTCATAAGATGCTCAATCTGACGAATGGTTTGTTGTTTCGTGATGAGCGGAGCCGATTCTGGGTGCTGTAAATTTTGTAAAAGCAATTCCAACTGGATAACCCATGCTCGATCATTCGGATCTGTTAATGCCGCTAATTGTTTGCGGGTGTGTTTCCCATTTTGCTTAAAGATAAGGGCTAGCAATCCTAAATAGTTGTTTCGCCAAAAACCATATTTGCCTACAATCCCTGTCGCAAATTGATTGGATTCTCTTGCTGTACGACCTGCGGAGCTGGTGTTCGCCGCCGAAGTCCGCCAAACAGCTTTCTTGGCCTTTTTCCTCTTCACCTGGGGTTTATTTGATTGTCGAGATTTCATAAACAATCCCCCTAAGCGTTGTGTCGATAACTTGCGTCTTCTTTACTTTTTAAAAATCGTCTTCAAACCTTCATGTACCAGCTCGATAGACTCAATAGCCACACTTCCGCTGGTAGCGTTCAAATCCGGCCCGTTCCATTTCACGGGAAATGCCCCAAAGAAGTTCCAACGGCACATCTCCGTCCCCGCTTGATTATGCAGGATAATGGAGCCGTTTTTTCGTTTGATTTTGCCTTGAGTAACGCTATCGTACCAATCCCACAGTTCACTGGAATTGGTGATGCCTCTTTTGAGCACAATGTTCGGATACTTCGTATGTTCGATCATGTAGTGGGGGTGCGAATTGACGCCGCCTTCCCATAACGGCTTTACCTCCGTCTCCGACTTCATGCCGGTTACTTCAGAGAAACCTCCAACGATCAGCCCGTCAAGCTCTACCACGAATCGAAATGCGCTGCCAACATTATGCGGTTTGGATATTTTCACTTGTTACTCACCTCTTACCGAACACATCAAACGGATTGTCAGGCTGCTTTTTACCATCGTCATTCAAATTGCGGTTGATGCGGGAAATTTCCTCGCACCACGTTCGGCGCTCCTTGTGTTCCATTGACATGATTTCATCATGCGTCCAATGAAAATAGTAAGCAATAAAGCCCGCTTCCTCATAGATCTTGTCAATGGGATATCCGGTTATGCCCCCGCCATCTCGTCCAAAAAAGACACGTCCACATCGAACTCATGCTCACATTTCGGACAGCTTGTGTGCACTCTCGGCACTTCCATTTCATTAATTTGACGATAAAAGTTTTGCAGGAACGCGAGATCCGCCGTAAAAAATTTTTCAACAACTCTTGTATCGATAGCACGAAGATCGCCAAGGTTCGTAATGACGCGCGTTAACAAGATAATGGTCAGATAACCAGGGTTTTGCTGAACGCGTTGATCACGCATAGGCAGGATTTCGTCTGCAGCTGTCGCTAACCGCATAACGCCTCTTTTGTGCAGGTTACCATTCTCATCGACATATCCTCTAGGCAGTTCGAATTCGTATTCTGTTTTGAAAGCCATGATGGTTTCCTCCTTATGCTTTAAGCTGAAAAAAAGAAGAGATAGGAACCGGAGACTGCTGCTCCGGCGCCTACTCTAACAAACGTTACTTCGTACGTGTCATACCTTCATGAGCAAGCTCTAAGCTCTCAATGGCAACTTCATTGCCTGTACCCTTGAAGCTTGGTGCTGAGTACTTAGACGGCCACGCTTCAATAACCTGCCAAGTTGCTACGTCGCCGCCTTCTTCATTGATCGCGATGATCGTAACCGTTTTGCGGGAAACTTTCCCTTGAATGGACTCGGACATCCAGTTGTACATATCCATGGAGTCTGTAACGCCCCACTTCAGTGAGATGTTACCGTATTTCGCAAGCCCCGGAAGCTTCCGAGGTGTAATTGTTTCATTGCCTTCACGGTATTCAATTACCGAAAGGGAAGCGTCAAATCCGGAGATTTCACTGAATCCAGCTTGCTGAATTCCTTCTACTTCAATTCTAAATCTAAAATTGCGGTATGGATCCCTACGTTCGCCAGCCATGTTATACCCCTTTCCTAATGTAAGAAATATCTAACGTTTCAACTATTCTTCTCTTGTTTTCTGAGTAATGCGGAAGATCACGAACTCGGCAGGTTTCACCGGCGCTACCCCGATCACACAAATGAGTCGGCCATTATCAATGTCATCCTGTGTCATTGTGCTGCGGCCAATGTTAATGTAGAACGCCTCGGAAGGACTTCCGCCCATTAAAGCGCCGTCTCTCCAAACACGCGTTAAGAACGCATCGATGGTACGTTGTACACGAGCCCAAAGCTGTTCATCATTCGGTTCGAAAACGACCCAGTTCGTGCCATTCTTGATGGACTCTTCAATAAAGATGAACAAACGTCTAACGTTAACATATTTCCACAATCCGTTAGAGGACGTTGTACGAGCACCCCATACACGAATTCCTTGTCCGGCAAAAGCACGAATCAAGTTAACGCCTTGTGGGTTCAAAATATCTTGCTCGCCTTTGTTATATTGGCAGTCCAGACCAACGGCACCGCGAACGACTTCGTTAGCAGGCGCTTTTTGTACGCCACGCGTTTGGTCGGAACGGGAGTAGATACCGATGACAGACCCTGATGGCGGGATGGAAATATTTCTTTTATCTAATGGATCGAACACTTGAAGCCAAGGATTGTACATCGCTGCGTAAGAACTGTCAAAAATGTTGCGGTGCGTCATAACGTCAGCAACTTTAGTTTTCTCGCGCGGAATGTCAAGAACAGCGAAACGGCTGCCTAGGTTTTCACAGTGAGCAACCAGAGAAAGCTGAACGGTAGGCTCCGTTACACCAGGGATAGCCATGATGCTGACAACATCGTTGTCGATGAAAGACTGGATTCCTGTACGTTTGCCAGGTCCACGGTCAACACCCATGAAGATATCAGGCGTTACTTGTGCGATGGAACCGTTGCTTCCGCCTGACAGGGCGATTTGGAATTTCCCAACGGATTCATCCTCACCGGAAAGCACCTCGAAAGGAGCGACAGCGCCAAGATCTTTACCTTCTGTCAAATCCTTCACCGTAATGATGTTGGAACGGGAAACGATTTTCTCGATATGGTTAGCTGCTGAGATGTTCAAGGATACTTTCTCGTAAGTCTCAGCTTCATCGCCGTAGAATACATGCAAAGTGAATTCGCAAGTTGTCAAAACTTTGGCAGGAAGCAGACCAGCGTCTACAACATCGCCTTCAAGTTCTACTGCAAGCTCAATGATGTTATCTTGGGATGCGATAACTTTACTGTATTGCTTTTGGCCAGCTGCTTCGAAAGCAACAACGTCGCCTACGTTAAAGCCAGCGTTATTTTTCACACGGTATTGCGTTTCGCTAAGCACTTCGTAGATTTGTGTTTTGGCTTTGCTGGATGGCACAACGACGATACGAACTTGGTTGCCCCATGTTCCAGGGTTTTTGGAAGAAATTTGGAGAACAGCGGATTCTTTGTTGCTTTCCGCTTTGTTCGTTGCTACTTTTGCATCGGTTGGCGCTACACGCATAACGTAACAGCGGGAACCTCCGTTTAAGTAGAAATGCTCAACAGCGTAAGAAAGGAAGCGATACTCGCCGAATTCGTTCTCGGACAAGTAGCTGCCGAATAAACGATGAAAATCAGCTACGCTCGTTACCAATTGAGGGACACCTTCAATTTCCCCTCTTTGCGCAAGCCCTATAAACCCGGCCGTACTTGTGCTTGCACCTTCAAGCGGTTGTGCACCGCTGTCAAACTCTTCCACATAGACTCCAGGTGATAAATAGTCAGCCATTGTTCCCCAGTTCCGTCAATATGGCATTCAAATCAATTACGCAGCCATAGACGTGAAACCAGTTCTCTCCTTTCTGCTTGTCATTTTTGTATAGAAGATGGACGTGTCCATTCTACTAATTAGGGTTAGGTCAGACGAATAACGCCTAGATTGGCGGTCGTTCCTTCAGTTACTAGAACTTCCTTCGTCAACAGCTTGTTGGAACCATATGTAATGAGCAAATCTGTCTGAAAAGCCGAAATCCGATTGCCACGAAAAGCAATCACGGCCTCTCCGCGTTCTGTAACTCGTGTTTCTTGGACAGGCAGCAAAAGGGAGCCTCTGGCAAACGCTTTGGTCAGCTTTTTCTTCAACCGAAAGCGCTTCTGATGCTCGACAACTTCCGCAATCTGGATGATCTCCTCTGCGGCTTTGGCACCTCGTCCTCGAAGTATGTATGTATCACCTGCAGAAATAACACCTGTAAACGCCCCTAGTGTTATCTCTTCCGCGCCCTTATCCAGTTGTTCGGCCATAACGCGAGCCCTGGCGCACTCTTCGGTCAGAACCGTGGCCTGCAAAATGGCATTACGCACTGGAGCTCCAGCCGCATCCTGAAGCATGGCACGGATAAGTCCAGCCCCTTGGGAAAACGGATAGGAAGGCAGCGGTTTTAACTGAACAACCTCTATTATATTGTCGGTTCCTATAGTGATTAGAGTTTGTTCTTGAAAATAGTGCTCGCTGCTTACCACAAGATGGTATTCACCGGGCGGTAAATCATTAAATATATAGGAACCATTCGATTTACTAATTGCTTTCGAACGGGTGCCTTCAAGAAATACGGTGGTCGTGTTGTTGCCAAGAGGAGTTTGTGAGGTCATGGCATCGATTACGCAGACAACTAAGGATACACGGGTTTTCAATCGTGATACGCGAATATGTTCCACAACCATTGCCCCCTAGCCTTGAATGCGAAAATCGGTTTCCGAAACTCTTTTGGTGGTCTTGATGCGGGTTGAATCAATATTGACTGGCCCCACAGTATAACTGACAGAAAGTCTGTACGGGGTGTCTGCGAAGTTCCACATATTCAGGATGCTCTCGCCTTTGTGAGGCTCCATCACGATGCGAACTTCTTCGTCTTTCTCAGCAAGCGTTCCTACGGTCATTGAACCTCTAAGAATAGAATGATCATAGAGCACTTGCATGGCTCGTCCCAAAATCCGATGCTCATCGAGCGCTCTGGATTGAAGTTCGGCCGGTGAATGTACGGTCAGCAAGTAGCTGAGATCCACCACCATGGGAGGGTATTGAATCTGTGTCGTCCCACGGGCAATCATGTGGGTCTGCCGGTTATCCCCGCTCTCGCGAACGTTGTACAAATAAAGAGATAAGTAGAAATCCCCTTTATCGACAGGCGAAGCAAGCCCGATCATTTCCGGTTGCGGAATGGGATCCGGTGTCATGTTTTCTCTAAGCAGCTTCACTAAAGATGCGCTTACATCGGCAATGACTGAATAATCGCCAATAGGAATCACTTCCTGCCTCAAAATACCTATGTTTTGTGTAGAAATGGTAGGGAATATGTCACATTGTGTACCTTTTTCTATTATAATTGCAAATCGCTAGACTGACTATAGAAAGTTATATTAATTTCTAATAATCTTCCCATTCCTGTTTGGCCAAGATTTTACCCGACTTCTGAAGCTCATGGCGAATGGATTTAATAATATGCTGCATCCGGATCGGTTCGCCCGCTTCTGCGGCAAGAAAGGCGGAGGAGAGGACGACATTCTTAATGTTTCCTCCGGCAATTTCGTACCGCTGCGCCAAATATCGGAAATCTACATCATCGCTGAGAGGCGCCGCTGGAGGGAACATGGATTGCCAGATTTTCTCGCGATACTCGCTATCGGGAAATGGAAATTTGATCACGTAGTTGATCCGGCGCAGGAACGCTTCATCAATATTATTTAATAGATTCGTAGCGAGCACCGTGATGCCTTGATATTCTTCCATCTTCTGCAAAAGATAGGCCGTTTCAATGTTGGCATACTTATCATGGGAATCTTTCACTTCCGACCGTTTGCCGAAGAGGGCATCGGTTTCATCGAAGAACAGCACGGCATTGCTAAGCTGCGCTTCTTCAAAAATCTCGTGCAAATTTTTCTCCGTCTCGCCGATATATTTACTAATTACTTGCGACAGATCGACTTTGTACAGCTCAAGCTGCAAGTCGCCGGCCACCACCTGCGCAGACATTGTTTTCCCCGTGCCCGGCGGGCCGGCGAACAGCATGCTGAGCCCCTTTCCGTAGGCCAGCTTCTTCTCAAACCCCCAGTCGTTGTACACGACGCCTCGGTATTTGACTTGATTGCACGCATTGCGGAGCTGATCCTTCTGCTCAGGGGCGAGAATGATATCCGCCCACTGATAGCGAGGCTCGATCCGCGTCGCTTTGCGCTCCAGCTTGTGCTGCACCTGCTGGTAGCACGCTTTATAGAGCGCGTCGGTGCGCAGCGCCGCCGGGTTGGCTTCCGCCTGGGGCTCACGCTGCCAGGCGGAGTACCCGCGCGCAAGCGTCAGCGCGCGGTAGATTTGCCCCGGGGTGAAGCGGAATTTCCCGCTCATCACCCGGGCATCCAGGCCCACGCTCACGCCGAGCTCGCTCGCGAACACCGTCCAAAGGCGCTCGCGCCCGCCTTCGTCCGGCACTTGCAGTTCATGCTCAAGGAGCAGCCGCTCCTTGGGCTTCCAGTTCAGCCGGCTGTATTTGCCGGCTAACAAAAAGATCATGCCGCCGTAGCCGTCGAGCAGCTCGTGAAACCGCCCAAGCCGCTGCTGCGCCGCAAGATCCGGCTCTTCGGGGTAAAGCTCTTCCAGCCGTGTGAAGCACAGCACGGCTTGGTGCAAAATCGCCTCGCGCACGATGGCGCTCACCTGGTCCTCAAAGCTTGCGGCGTGCAGCAGCACATCCGTAAGATTAGCGATCAGCAGCGGCTTGTTGAAGTGGCTGCTGAAGTGCTTGACCTGCAGCTTCTTGCCTGCGCCCGCATTCCCCCAGAGGTGGAAAGCGAGCCTTTTGCGCTCAGCTGCCGGCAGTTGCTGCTCCTCGCGAATGAAGCCCTGCAGCCGCTGCTGAAAATCCTCTTGAACGAGCAAGGGGGCGAGCTCGTCGTCGGGGTACACCATCTCGACCGCCGGCTTCAGCTTCGGGTCGACTTCCCCCGAATCTAGCAGGAACGCTATGATTCGTTTGTCCAGCAGCAGCGGCTTAGAAAGCAGCGATTGGCCTCTGATCTCGTGCTCTTCACGCTGCAGCATGTATCGCGCCAATCGGCCCTCGGGAGCCATGAAGGTTGTGCGCGCAGCCCGCATGTCCTCCGGGGTGCTGCACGCAACTTGCAGCGCCAAAGAAATATTAGGCGTCTTGCTGGTTAAATCGTCTTGCAAGAAGCCGAAGATGCGTTCATATTTGCGGTCTAATTCTACTGCAAGCCCTAACATGACGAAGCGCTCCTCCATTGGCGAAAGCCCAAATACGGAGGCTGCATACGACAACGGCAGAAATACGCCTGTATGGCGGCTTTCTTCGAGCCTTCCGGCTATGTAGGCTTCCATCTCTTGAATGTCCTCCAAGAGAAACTGCTCCTCCTCCTGGAGATCATCGTCTGTCTCCTGTTCGCCGATCAGACGAATGAATTCATCTTCGGACACAAACATCCCGCGAAACGAATCCGTCTGCGGATCGGGGGTAAGCTTTTGCCGGCGCTTATAGAGAAGCTCCAGCTTTTTATCCAGCAAAACGAGCTCGTCTTTATAATGTTCCCATGCGTGTATATAACCTTGAGCTGCCATAGCCCTCCTGGTGTTTCTATTAATAATTTTCATCGCTTGCCTAATCGGGTGGTTATTCTTTACAATGGTCTCACAAGGCACAAAAAATATTTCCACTATTTGCTAGCATGAAAGGAAAGTGGCCTTTTTCTGATGGAACAACTTCCGGAAAACGATCATACTTGGAACCGAAAACTCATCCATCTTCTATGGTGGATCTTGCTTACCTATGAAGTAGCAGCTATGATCGGTTTTCTCTTTGATATCTATGGACAGCCAACCCAGTGGCTTCATAGCTTCCTGCAATTCCAAGTCATTCCGACTAGCTTGCAGCTTGCCCTCATGGGCGCCGGTTATCTGGCCATTCATTTCCTCAAAAGATACAGTGATTTTATCATGATTATATGGACCATGACCATGGTTTGTATCTATATTATGTGTATCCCTGAGCTGATGAGCTCTTACGAATTAGTTAGCATTCCGATTATTTTATCCTCTGTTTATTTTCAAAAGAAATATATTATTTTCGCTTATAGTTTAGGTCTTGCAAGTTTAACAGCCTTAGTGCTTAGCCAGGTGTACAAAGGTTATCTCATTACGCCTTCTGAAATTATCGTTTCGCTCACCGTTCTATCCGCTACAGCCCTTGTCTGCTTCGCCATTATGAGAAAGGGCCGCATGATGCATGCGCAGCTTGGAGCCTCCACCTTGCGCGAGCAGGATCTGCTCATTCGCAACGTCATGATTGACCGACTTTCCAAGGTAGATGCGCTAACAGAGTTGTTTAACCACCGCTCGTTTCAAGAGCATACGGACCATCTCATTTCGCATATGCCCTATGATACGCCGTTGGAGCTTGCCCTGATGGATATCGATAATTTCAAAAAAATCAATGACACTTACGGACACTGGGTCGGGGACGTTGTACTCAAAACGATTGGCGGACTGCTCAAAGATGTGCTGGGGCCAGATGATATGTCTTTCCGGTATGGCGGCGAGGAATTTGCCGTGCTGTTTGTAGGCAAGACCCACGAGGAAGTACTGGCGGTGTGTGAAACCTTCATGCAGATTATCCGTGAAACGGATATCCCGGAGATGCCGGGGCGACCGTTAACGATGAGTATTGGACTCGCTCCTTATAACCGCAACACGATGAAGAAAGCCTGGTTTCAGCAGGTGGACGAGTGTTTATACATCGCCAAGAGAAATGGAAAAAATTGCATTCACACCTATTTATCCGATCCATACACAGGGTAGCTGAGGGCGTAAAGCTCTCAGTTTTTTTATATTCGCATACATGATTTTGGTGAAATAGGAAAATAATAACCAAAATCAAATGAGGTGAATAATGATGTGTCATTCCGTATCCATTCTTGCTGACGTCAATGACGTCATGAAACAATTCCGTATCGACCGCCTGCTGTCCTATACCGCTAATCGTTATGAGGTCGTGCCGACGGAGTCGGTTTCCGCTGTTATGATCAATCGCAAGGGAGAGCGTCTTCTGGATGAATTCCGTTGGGGGCTCATGCCATTTTGGGCCAAAGATGCTGTTTGCGGGGAGCGCGATTCGATCTTTACGAACACAGCCTTCGAGCGCATCATCAAAAAGCAGCGCTGCATTCTTCCCTGCAGCGGGTTCTATATCCGTGTAACGGAGGGCAAAGAGACCCAGTGGGTGAAGTTCAAAATGCGCAGCGGCACTTTCGGCATCGCGGGCTTATACGATGTATGGCGGGCGCCAAGCGGTGAGGAAGAGCTTCGTACCTGCATGATGCTGATGACAGAAGCGAACCCGCTGGTCTCCCCTTACCATGGCAGCATGCCTGCCATTCTTGATCAAGAGCAGGCCGATAAATGGTTGGATCCCGACATGAAGGACAGCCGCTTGCTCCGCTCTTTCCTTCGCCCTGTTGACGATTTGCTTATGGTGGCGAATGTGTTGTCTTCTCCGGCAGAGAAGTTGGAGACGGGCGCGGACGTCAGCGTATTGGCCTAAAAGAAAAAGCGGTACAAGAAATTATTCTTGTACCGCTTTTTTGTGTGTTGTGGCAGCTGGAGCTGTGTTGCTTGCTTCGGTAGGGGAAATACGGGCCGCTATTTCAGCGAAACTTGCTGCTGTTAGAGGCGGAGTGGAACTACAGGGCTCTATTTGCCCGCAGAAGCTTACATTTGGGCTGAAATCGGTCAGACCCCCTAATTCCGGAGAGTTGTTAGCGAAAGTAACGTTGCTCTTAGAAAT